>JAXHOK010000059.1:0-246116 GCA_034519515.1 Arcicella sp. | reverse complement strand
GTTACGTATTGCTGAGAAAGTTTTAAATACGTTCAAAAATAGAATAAACAGTATCGTAGAATCCCCCTATTGAACTTTGAAAATATTATTTAAAATGTAGAAAGGCGGATTAAATCTGCTAACTGTTCAATGATAACTGCCCACTAATTATCACTTTCCCCAACATCTTAATATACAAATCAATCCCTTCTTCAATTTCTGAAAGATAAATAAATTCATCAGCCGTATGGGAGCGTTCTGAATGTCCAGTGGCCAATTTCTTTAACGACTGGCAATCCAAAACCGCTTGGTCGGAGGTGGTGGGTGAACCATACGTTTTTCTGCCCATTTCAATTCCTGCTTTTACAATTGGATGTTCCATCGGAATTGACGATGGTTTTAAACGAATTGAACGGGCATCTGCTTGAGAATCAATGTTTTGACGGATAGTTTCTAAGGTTTCTTCCAACGTATATTGCTCCGTTACTCGGCAGTCAATCGTGAAATTACAAGTATCAGGCACCACGTTATGCTGTTTTCCCGCATTGATAATTGTTACTGACATTTTCATTTTTCCCAAAACTGGTGAAACCTTCGGGAACTCATAATTCTGAATCCAATTAATATCTTTGATGGCTTTGTAAATCGCATTTTCACCTTCTTCACGAGCAGCGTGACCAGCCACGCCATGAGCAGTACAATCAACCACCATCAAGCCTTTTTCGGCAATGGCTAAGTGCATCTCGGTTGGTTCGCCCACGATGGCGAAAGAAATTTCGGGCAAATCATTGTCCAATAAAAGTAACTCTAAACCATTTTTTCCAGAGATTTCTTCCTCCGCCGAAGCTACGAACAAGACGTTGAAACTGAGGTCGGAACGGTGGTAGAAATAACAAAAAGTTGCCAGTAAGCTCACCAAACACCCGCCCGCATCATTACTGCCCAAACCGTATAGTTTTCCTTCTTTCACCAATGGCTCAAAAGGGTTTAAAGTCCAAGAAGGATTTGGTTTAACGGTGTCGTGGTGCGAATTTAACAGCACCGTTGGCAGGTCTTTATTGAAGTGTTTATTTCTTGCCCAAAGGTTATTGATTTTTCTTCGGAAAGGCATATTTCTTTCTCTGAAAAATTCTTCAAGAATACCGCCCGTTAAATTTTCTTCACGACTAAATGACTGTGTACCAATAAGTTGCTTTAACAGAATGATAGCATCTTGGGTGATTTGTTGTTGTAAGGTCATTGTTTTGTAGGGTTTAGGGGTTTGGTTTTAGTGGTTAGTTTAATGAGATTCTAAAACCTAAAGCCCCAACCCCTGAAACCTTTTACTTAATTTTTCTATTTTTTCACGTTTTGCCAGCACCTCCACCCACTCTTCTGGTATTTGCTCGAAGCCGTAGAAAAGTCCTGCCATGCCGCCCGTTATTGCTCCAACGGTATCAGCATCGTCGCCCAAATTTACGGCTTTCAGCACGGCATCTTTGAAATTATCGGTTGTCAGAAATACCCACAAACTGGCTTCCAACGTATGCAAAACATAACCCGATGAATATATATCTTGTTCGGGAATGCAAGAAATATCATCAAACAAGACTCGGTTATAAAGTTCTATTTCTGAGGATTTTACGTCAATCAAATGCAAATAGTCACGAACAATATTTTGGGCTTCGTAATAGGCATCGCATTTATCTTTTTCCTTTAATAATTGAATCATAAACTCCACTGCAAAGAAACACCCTATCACCGAACGGATGTGTGAATGCGTTACGCCCGAAACTTCTTTGGTGATGTAAAAACGCTGGTCGATGGGTTTATTTTGGAGGTAAATCGCCAGAGGTAAAATCCGCATTAGCGAGCCATTTCCGTTGGAATAGTCATCATATTCCCCTGATTGTAAGGCAGATACACCTTTGCAAAGTTTATCCATAGCGTTACGGGTAGCTACGCCCATGTCGAAGATTTCACCGTGCGGAGTCCATTCATTATACTGATACCATTGGCAAAATTTCTTACCTAATCCTTCAATATCATATCCCTCAACCAATTGTTCGACCAAGAGCATCGACATCGAAGTATCATCCGACCACGTGCCAGCGGGTTGGTGGTGCGTACCATACGCTCGCATACACGTTACGGGATTTGCCAGTAAATGTTTGCGGCTCATAAATTCCACTGGAACGCCGAGTGCGTCGCCGATGGCTATGCCAAAAAGTAAGCCTTTGGTGTGCATTTTGGGGAAGGAGCTTATAGTTTCAGTTCTTGGGGGAGGTATTTTACAAGGTCAATCATTATATCATCTAAGTGGTCAAAATCTCCATCAGTTGTAATCAATCAAAATTTGAAAACCTTAGAAATTGCGGCAATCCATAAATCATTCTTTCCCATATTTCTGGCAGAATCTCCCAGTTTGAGTAAAGGATATTTATTCTGACTGAATGCGTCAATAATTGCGTATGCTTCCACAATTTTATCATCAGAAATATCAATGATGGCTATTTCACTCAACAAATCTGTCAGTTTTTGAACTTTTGTTTCGCCCCACCCATTTTGTAACGCTATTGAAACAGCTTCACCCTTGTTCACAATGGTCGTAAATTCGAGCAGTTGCTTATTGGGATTTACAAAATTCCTAACTTTTTCGTCCGTACTATTATCTCGAACTATATGCAAAAGAATATTAGTATCGTAAAGAATAGCCATACTAATTCTCTAATGATTTCAAAGCTTTTTCAAACTCTTCATCAGTCAATGTAATAATTCCTGACATTTTGATGTTTTTACTTTCGTATTTGGTCTTTTTTGCCCATTTATCTATTCCTCCTGCCTGTAAAATTTCACTTGCAGAAATGATATTTGATTTTCTTACTATCATTAAAATTGAAGTTTAGTTTATGTACAAATATACAAATTGTTTTAGGTTTTAGTTAAACTACCTATGATTTATGAAGAACAAAAAACGATTGAATTTAATCCAGAAACAAGTTAATATTCTCTTTAATGAACTTTTGTCTAAAAGGTGCTAAATCTTCAAGTTCATAGAATTCATCGTCTAATTCATCAAGATTTACATTTCTTTTATCTGTAAATTCTTTTTTCTGACTTTCATGTATATCATACGCACGTTGAAGAAGGCTAAGATGTTTGGGGGCATTAATTTTTTGTAATCCATTTATTGCTGGAAAAAATAATTCTTCATAATTTAAAAAGAATTGGTCGAATCCACCATTACAAACGTCTCCTTCAAACATTCTCATTGAATACATTTCATACATGGCTTTATTTTTCTCATTATCATCAAGATAATCTTTAATTGTTCTATAATTCTTCTCAGAACCTTTCTCAAAAATAAGTTCATCAATGTCTTTATCGTCCAAATTTGCTATATTTTCAAGGGTTATTTTTGCTTTCATAGCTATTTTAATTGTGTTTTTACTTGGTAATACCTAAACAACCCTCGTTCCCGCAACCCCTTCATTCACCGCCTGTTTCACCTCCGCCGCATGGCAAATCGTTACTTGCAGAACCCCTTCGGCAATGGCTTTGAAAGCATTATCCAATTTAGGAATCATACCTGTGTGAATTGCCCCGTCTGTTTTTAATTGGTCGTAATATTCTTTTTTTAGTACTGGAATCACCGAATTATCATCGTCCACATCGGTCAAAACTCCTTTTTTCTCGAAACAATAAACCAAGTTTACTTCGTAGTTTTTCGACATTGCAATTGCTAATGCCTGAGCAATCGTATCGGCATTGGTGTTGAGTATATTACCTTCTTTGTCAAAAGTCAGTGGAGCAAAAATGGGGGTCAGGTTTTGTTGTAAAAGGCTATGAACGAATTGGTTATTAACTTTTTCAATATCGCCCACAAAGCCGTAATCAATGGTTTTCACGGGGCGTTTGTGCGAGAGAATCACACCCGCATCTACCCCCGTGAGACCGATGGTATTAACGCCTCTACTTTGCAATTGAGCCACCAAGGTTTTATTGACCAAACCGCCATAAACCATTGTAACTACGTCCAGCATGGCTTTGTCAGTAACTCTTCTGCCTTCCACCATGACGGTTTCAACGTCCAATTTTACAGCAACTTGCGTAGCGATTTTACCGCCACCATGCACCAATATTTTGGGTGAAGGGATTTGGGCAAAATCATTCAAAAAATTCTCACGGAGGGTAGGATTATCCACCACATTCCCACCTATTTTTATAACAGTTAATTTCATGTGTGCGATTGAATTGGCACGCAGATTTCGCAGATGCTTCGCAACGCAGATTTTCGCAGATTTTTAAGATTTATAATTATCTAACTCAAAGCAAAAAAGTAGTTTGATTTGTCAAAATAGTATTGAAAATAGTCAGCAAAACCCTATAAAAAATCTGCGAAAATCTGCGTTACCGAAGGTATCTGCGTAATCTGCGTGCCATCGTTGTAGCCTAAAATAAATATGGGCTTTCTTCTCTTATTATTTTCATTAAAATATGCTTCAAAACCACTTGTGCCGACCAGATTCTGTTGCCTGCCTGTTGCATCACTACCGAATTGGGCGAGTCCAACACGGCATCATCCACCACCACGTTTCTTCGCACGGGCAAACAGTGCATAAACTTGGCGTTATTGGTCAAAGCCATTTTTTCTGCCGTGATTTTCCAAGATGGGTCTTGGCTCAAAATCTTGCCATAATCCGTATAAGATGACCAGTTTTTGGCATAAATAAAATCTGCATCTTTAAATGCTTCTGCCTGATTATTAGTCACTTGTGCCTTACCAGCAAACTCTGGGGCGAGTTCGTAGCCTTCGGGGTGGGTAATGACAAAATCGACATCAGCGGCGTTCATCCACTCCGCAAAGGAGTTAGGAACAGCTTGTGGAAGAGCTTTTACGTGCGGTGCCCACGACAGTACAACCTTCGGGCGGGGCTTGGTTTTGAGTTCTTCAATCGTGATTAAATCCGCCAATGATTGCAAAGGATGGCGAGTTGCTGACTCCAAACTGACAATCGGGCGACCCGTATGTTTTACAAATTGATTCAACACTTTTTCCGAATAATCCTCCTCACGATTCTCCAAAGTCGGGAAACTTCTGATGCCCACAATATCGCAATATTGCCCAATCACGGGGGCGGCTTCTTTAATGTGTTCTGCTTTTGTGCCGTCCATGATAGCTCCGTCTTCAAATTCCAATCCCCAACCATCCTGTCCGACGTTCATTACCATCAATTCCAAACCCAAATTCTGAGCCGCTCGTTGCGTACTCAACCGTGTCCGAAGGCTCGAATTGAAGAACAAAAGCCCCATCGTGCGGTTTTTGCCGAGGTGTTTGTCGGCATAAGGCGTTTTTTTAAATAATAAGGCTTCTTTCACCAAAGCCTGAACATCAATGGCATCTTTGACAGATAAAAAGTGTTGCATATTTTTAATTTGAAAATTTGGCAATTTGAAAATTTGAAAACTCACCAAACTCCGAAATCAGGGTTTAGATTCAAGTGCAATTATTTTCAAGCGGTTCGCCGCCCGATTACACATTTTCAAATTTTCAAATTAAAACATCGCAAAGTTAATCCAAATGTTAAAATATTGCTGTTTTTTGTTAAAACTGTTAAATTATAACAAAAAAATAGGCGAGCCTTATGAAGGTTCGCCTAAAAATATCACTAACACACCAAAATATAATTTTATGTTTCGATTAAAACCATAAAATGTATTTCTTAATTAGTGAACGAGTAAAGACTCAAGAAGTCACAGAGAGTTTTATTTTTGGACAACTTTTTAAAAAAACATCATTTTAAGCAGTCTAAACTATTTTCAAATAGGTCTTTTTTAAGGATGAATTTGCACCCAAACTACGCTTAAAACGGGCTAACCCTTCGTTTAAAATGCCCTTGTTTGTGGCAATTCCTAAGTCTAAAATTGTATAGTTTTGGCTTTTGAAATAATCATAAATTCCTGATAATAAGAATACTGTGGGGCTATATTTTAAATGAAATTCATTATCCGCCAGATAGAAAGTATAGACAATTTGGCTATTGATTTTTATGGTAACTGCCACTGCAATTGTTTGCTGAAATTCAGTAACAGAAAAAACTTGAAAATTTTTCGGAAATAATCTGAAATGATTTTCAAATTGTTCCAAATTCATCGTCATTGGGCGATTTTTTCGCTCCCGTGAATGAGTAATGAAGGCATGAATTTCTGTGAAATTTGGGTTAATAATCTCTTGAAATGAAAACTCTTTTTTGATGGATTTTCTTAATAATTGCCTTGCACGGATGGAGTTTATGGTTTCATAAAAAGACTTTTCCGTAATCGGAATCTCATAGTTTTGTTCGGTAATACTTATGCCAAAGCCTAACTTGAAAAGGCAGTTTTCCAGTTTTTGGATTTGGAAACCACGTAAATAACCTTCTGGATATGAGTTTATTTTTATCGTTTTTAATCCAATTTTCAGTACACTTTCTTGTAAGAATTGAAATAAATTTTCTTCTGTAATATCTTCGCTGAATTCAATTCCTCCAAAAGTTGCCCGCAATGGGCTACACGCTATTTTGTTTTGGACGATGACAGATAGTCGTGCTTCAATCGTTTGATTATCAATATTTTGCCAGTAAAAAATCAATGTATTTTCTCCACCTTGATTTTGTAAATGTTCGATATTATTAAAAAAATATTGTCGAAAATTGAAGGTAAATTTACTTTCAGCAAATGCGGGATTGAAAGAATTTAAGTTGTTGATTAGGAGCATTTTCTGTTTTTTATCTCACCTGCCCGTCGCCCGTGATGATCCATTTTTCGGTAACTAATTTTTCTAAGGCAAATGGGCCTCGGGCGTGAAGTTTTTGAGTTGAGATGCCGATTTCTGCCCCCAATCCAAATTGTCCCCCATCCGTAAAACGGGTTGAAGCATTGGTATAAACCGCTGCGGCATCCACTTCCCGAATAAACTGGTCGCAATACGCTTGGTTTTGAGAAACGATTGCCTCCGAATGTCGAGAGGAATATTTACCGATATGTTCGATGGCTTCTGCAATGCCTGAAACCACTTTCACGGAACATTTATAATCTAAAAATTCTCTGCCAAAATCGTCGGGAGAGGCTTTTTGGAGATAGGGATAAGCCATTTCTGATAAAATCGGATAGGCAATTTCATCCGCAAAAACTTCTACATTCCATTGCTTGAATCCTTCATTGAGCATCGGTAAAAATACTTCGGCAATGGCTCTATCAACGATAACGGTGTCCAAAGAATTACAAACCGATGGTCTGGTAACTTTGGCATTTACCACAATATTGGTTGCTTTTCGGAGGTCTGCCGAAGTTTCCACGTAAGTATGACACACGCCCGCCCCCGTCTCAATGGTTGGCACAAGTGAATGTTTACGAACAAAATTTATCAAAGATTCTGAACCTCTGGGAATGATTAAATCAACGTAACGAGTGGCGGTTAAAAGTTCTTTGACCAGTTCACGGTCGGGAGGTAACAGTGTGATACAATCGGTATTTACGCCAAATTCTGTTAGTACTTTATGCACCAGCGAAACCAAATAAGTATTACTATCAAAAGCGTCTGAACCTCCTCGCAAAACCACCGCATTTCCCGAACGCAAGCACAAAGCCGTAACATCAACCGTAACATTAGGACGGGCTTCAAAAATTACACCAATCACACCCATTGGAACGGATATCTTTTTGATTTTCAACCCATTGTCTAATTCTCTTTCTAATAAAATTTGCCCAGAAGGGTCGGTTAATTCTGCAACTTCCCGCATACTTTCTGCCAAATCTTTGATACGATTTTCAGTCAGTTTTAGGCGGTCATACTTGGGGTCTTGAATGTCCATTCTGAGTAAATCTTTCTGATTTTCTATCAAAATTCGCTCCGTATTTTCTACTAAAATCACCGCCAAACGATTAAGAATTTCTTTCTTTTGGGCATCAGATAAACGCCTTACTTCGGCAGAGACGGCATGGGTTTTTGCTAAAAGCGGTATAATTGTTTTTGGACTATTTGATATTTCGATTTCCATTTGATTCTCTTTGTAATTTCAAGGTAAAGGTCGGAATTATGATTTAATAGTTAATAGAGAATTGGGAATAGTTTTGGATTAATTAATTTACCATTATTCGGAGTTGAAAATTTTTATCCTTTGGAAAGCTTCGATAACTACGGGGTAAAGATTCTTCTGTTTTGCCTAAAAAACCTTTACTTTGCACAAAAATGACAAATATTTCTTTTGATACCGACCAACAAATCCTCGAACATCTTGCCAAAAGTGATGCTCGGGCTTTTGATTTTATTTATCAGAAATATTTTCAAAAACTCTACGGAGCGGCTTATAAACGCCTTCAAAACCGTGAATTGACCGAAGAAGTTATCCAAGAATTATTTATTTCTCTGTGGGAAAGACGTGCTGAATTGAATATTTCGGGAACGTTAGACAACTATCTTTTTTCTTCTATAAAATACCTAACCATTGCTCAGTTCAAGAAAAATAATCTTTTTGAGCAGTATTCATCCACTATTATTCCCGAAGATAACGACCTCAATTTTACCGAAGAAATGGTGGCTTTTGATGAATTGAATGAAGCATATCAAAAAGCCCTTCAAACCCTTCCAGAGCGTTGTCGAGAGGTTTTTGTCTTGAAAAGAACTGGTTTGTCGCAAAGAGAAATTTCTGAAAAGTTAGATATTTCTGAAAAAACCGTTGAAAATCAAATGACCAAAGCCCTCAGAATGCTTCGTGATGCCCTCAGTGATTATACAGCCATTTCTGTATTGTTGATTCCTTACTTATCGTAGCTCGCTCCACAGCAAAACATCATTGACTCCAAAAGTATAAATTGGTCATTTGAAAAAAATATTTCCTCATCGCATAGGGGAAAACACTTAGCCGTTTCACTTAGTCTATACAAGCCCTTCAAAAATGACATTAAACAAGGAAATAATTGAAAAATATTTAGCCCATCAATGTTCAGAAGCTGAACAAATGTTGGTGGAAGCGTGGTATAATTCCTTTGAACATAACTCCGATGGTATTAGTCATTTGTCCACTACTGAGCAAAATGAATTGATAAATCAGGTTCGTGAAAATATCGAAAGGAAGATTAAACCGATACAAATATACACGCCTCCACGTTGGGTTTGGTACGCATCAAGTTTGGCAGCTATATTATTGATTGTCGTGGGCTTATCTTTTTATTTTAATACGGAAAAAACCACAAAATCAAGTCATATTCAATCGGATATTCCTTTGTCGGATTGGGCAAAATATGAAAATTCGTCCGCAAAAGTATTAAAGATTTCACTGCCCGATGGTAGCACGGTCTGGCTTCAACCTAAAACGCAACTATCTTATAATCAGTCAGACAGAGTGTATCGCCAAGTGAATTTGCGGGGTGAAGCCTTTTTTGATGTAAAACGTGATGAAAACCGTCCGTTTTTGATTTATTCTGGAAAAATGACGACCAAAGTCTTAGGCACAAGTTTCAACGTGAAGGCATATCCCGAAACCGAAAAATTTGAAGTTTCAGTCGTAACAGGAAAAGTATCAGTTACAAACGAAGCGGAAAAGGAAGTTTTTATCACGCCAAAACAGCAAGTGATTTTGGAAACGAAAACCGATAATTTGACCATTAACGAAATCCCGAAAGACAAAACTTATTACTGGGAATTGGCTTCACTTTCCTTTGATAATTCCCCAATGGAAAGCGTAATTAGTAGCATCGAACAAAATTATAATGTAACGATTGAACTTTCTCCAAAATTAAGAGGCTGCCGATTGAGTGGAAATTTTACAAATCAACACTTGGCAACTATTCTGGAAATCGTTTGTCGCTCTATTGAAGCTGAATACGTGATTGACGGCGACAAAGTCACTTTGCGGGGCGAAGGATGTCTTTGATTCGATGTTGATTTTTCGATGCTCGATGTTCGGAAAATTCGACCTCCGAACCGAACATCCAACATCGAAATACGAACATCAAATACTTAACCATTAACAATATTACCATTTCCAAAAATAAAACCCTTAAATTTAATCACAATGCAACTACTTTATTCTTCCTCATTTTCATTACAAAAGCTCATGCGAATTGTAATTCTCCAAAGTATCTTGGCAATCATTTGCTCGGTAATGGCTTCTGCTCATCCTGCCAAAGCCCAACAAATTCTGAGCCGTGAGGTTTCGGTCAAATTATCCAATGTTAGTTTAAAAAATGTTTTACAAGAAATTGAAAAACAAACTAATGTACGTTTTGTGTATAGCAATAATGCCGTTGAAGCAGACAAAATGGTGAGTATAAATGCCACAAAAGAGCCTCTCGCCGAATTTTTGCCGAAATTATTATTTCCTAATAAAATTCGTTTTGAAGTGATTGAAGAGCAAATTATTTTGAAGAAAAATAAAGAGCAAACTTCCATAATAACTTCCGACAGAGAAAATCTTGCGGGTGTTGCTGACGAAAAAGTATCAGGAAAAGTTACCGCAGAAAAAGGAGAAGTTTTGCCAGGTGTGAGCGTTCTGGTAAAAGGCTCCTCAAAAGGAACAGTTACCAACAACGACGGAGAGTTTAGTATTGTTGCCAAAGTTGGCGATGTACTAATTTTTTCTTTTGTGGGTTTTGAAAAGCAAGAAGTAAGCATCATAGATGCCAACCAACCTCTAAAAGTTACCATGAAAGAAGACGTTTCGCAGTTGGGCGAAGTTGTAGTGATTGGTTCACGCTCAACGGTGGCTCGTACCAACGTTGAACGCCCAGTACCAGTGGATGTTATTTCGGCAAAAGAATTACAAACTTCTGGGCAAACTGAATTAGGACAACAATTGCAGTTTACTTCACCTTCGTTTAATTCGGCAAAAAACGGAATTAATGGCGTTGCCAATTATGCCGATCCTGCTTCGTTGAAAGGGCTTTCGCCCGACCAAATGCTGGTTTTGATTGAAGGAAAAAGACACCATCAATTTGCAGCACTAAACAGTAACGTAACCGTTGGAAAAGGAACGGTGGTAACGGATTTGAACTCAGTACCGACTTTGGCTTTGGAAAGAATGGAAATCCTGCGTGATGGTGCGGCGGCTCAATATGGTTCGGATGCGATTGCGGGAATTGCTAATTTAGTTCTGAAAAAATCAGTCAATAACGGATCTGCCCAAATTCAGTATGGAGCAACCTCTGCTGGTGATGGTGGTGGTTACACCGTTGGATTAAATTATGGTTTTGCATTGGGTAAAAAAGGTTCTTTGAACATCACAGGAAGTTATCAAGACGTAAACGCCACTGACCGTTCAGACCCATACAACCCTCAACCAGTGGCGGGTGGGCGATATACAGGTATATACACCAACGTAGCCGCAACTGACCAAGCATTGTTGAAATCAAGAGGTTTTTGGGGTGATGGTACTTATGGATCGTTCCGCCCAACCATTTATGGAAGTAACGCCATGAAAACGGGACAGGTATTTTACAACTTAGATCTACCTCTTTCTGACGAATGGACACTTTATTCTTTTGGTGCATTTTCACAAAAAGACGTGTTTGCCAAAGCATTTTTACGCACGGCATTACCCACAGGCGGCACCACAAACCCAGATTTATACCCTGATGGTTATGCACCTGAACTGCCTGGAACATCAGTAGATTATTCTTCTTTTGTGGGCGTGAAACGCAAAACTTCGTCGGGTTGGAATTGGGATTTAAGTACGGGTTATGGTAAAAATTATTTAGACCAGTTTTCCAATAATTCTTCGAATGCATCACTTGGAGCAGCTTCACCCAAGAATTTTTATATTGGTAGAATCGGTTTTGGACAGAGTCTAACGGAAGTAAACCTTGCCAAAACCATCCTTGGAATGTGGGGAACAAAATCAATGAGTTTTGCCTTCGGAACGCAGTATAGAGTAGATAATTTTACGCTCACTGCGGGAGACGATGCGGCTTCGGCAATTGGTCCATTGGCAGCAACCAGAAACAAAGTGCCAGGTTCGCAGGGACGAGTGGGTATCGACAAGGCGGATGCTACCGATAAAAGCCGTTCAAACATTGGTATTTATGCCGATATAGAATCTGATATTTCAAACCGTTTCTTGTTGGCAGGAGCTCTACGTTACGAAAATTATAGTGATTTTGGCAGTAATATTTCTGGAAAATTGGCTTCACGCTTAAAATTGACTGACGGACTATCAATCAGAGGGTCAATCAATAAGGGTTTCAGAGCTCCTTTATTACAACAGATTGCTAATGCCGCCACCACTTCAACCGTTCAAAACGGAATTATAAGAAGTACGAAACAATTACCTTCTGACGATCCTCGTTTGGCAAAACTTGGTATCGAAGACCCAAAACCCGAAACATCATGGAACTACAACTTGGGCGTAACGGCACAAGTGGGGAGAAACTTTTTATTAACAGTAGATGCTTACCAGATTGATATTACTGACAGAATTATCGTTACCGAAAACTTGGCAGTGGCTAATATCACAGCATTGAAAAACCTTTTCCCTGGCTTTCAAGAGATTACATTTTTCACCAACGCCATCAACACAGGCACACGTGGGGTTGATTTGGTAGCTTCTTACAAACACAATGTTGGAGCCAAAGGTAAACTCACTGCAAGCGTGGCATTGACAGTAAACAAAACCGAAATCACGGGCGTAAAAGCAACACCAGCAGCTTTACAATTAGACACCAAAACCCCAGTTTTATTGATTGACACCGTCAGTAGATCTTTGATTGAAACCAGTCAGCCAAATTCAAAGGTCTTAGTTTCGGTGGGTTATCAGATTGGTAAATTCAGTGTAAATCTAAGAAGTTCATACTTTGGGGCAGTAACGGCTTGGGAAAAACCAGCGGGCATAAAACACCGTAGCCAAACCTTTGGCGGCAAAAACCTTTTTGATGCCTCAGTGGTGTATAGTATCAATAAGTTCCTAACTTTGACCATGGGGGGTAACAATATTACGGACGTATATCCAGACCGAGTTTTCACTAATTATGCCTCATATAGCAACGGGCAAGTACCATTCACTCGAAACGCCAATCAGTTTGGTTTCAATGGGGCATATTATTACGGGAATTTGATGATTAAGTTTTAATAGAATAACGGCACACGGATTTTATGGATTAGACCAGGCTACCCTTCGCACAAATTTTATTAAATATTAATACAATGTACGAAGGATAGCCCCGTCTAATCTGTTCCGTTTTCCACAAAAATATTACTGAGTACAATTAAATTTATAACCTTGACTAATCTTATCCTTCTTTTTGTCTGTTTACTGTTAGGGATAATTCTCCAACGGATAAAAGGCTTTCCGAAAGATGCTCATTTAGTCTTGAATGCCATCATTATTCATGTCTGTTTGCCTGCCTTGACTTTGCTTTATACCACAGAAATTCATTTCGAGCGTAGTCAGATATTACCAATCCTGATGCCGTATATTC
This sequence comes from Arcicella sp., assembly GCA_034519515.1. GTDB lineage: Bacteria > Bacteroidota > Bacteroidia > Cytophagales > Spirosomataceae > Arcicella. Next base: position 232,706 of record JAXHOK010000059.1, on the reverse strand, counting down.
TGTTTGGGTTTGCCTTTGTTTTCTTTAAAATAATAGCCCCAATCGCTCAATTCGACCGTTCAACAACGGGTGCATTAACGCTTACGGCAGGAATTAGTAGTATTTCATTCGTTGGATTCCCTATTTTTGAGTTGTTATTCGGTAAAGAAGGTTTGCAAATGGGCATAATGATGAGCCAGGCGGGTTCGTTCGTAGTGTGTGGAACGTTAGGAATTTTTACGGTTTCTTATTACTCCGCTTCGGAAGTTTCGACAAAAAAAATCATCATAGACATTTTTCAATTTCCTCCCTTTGTGGCTTTTTGTATTGCCGTTATCTTGAACGTTTTAGACTTTCATTTTTCAGAAATTCCAGCCGATATTTTGCAGAAAATTGGCAGTCCATTTACCGTTTTAGCCTTGATTTCGATTGGTTTACAAATCAGTTTCAAAAAAGAAAATTTACAAGTAAAACCACTTTTATACGGTCTTCTCTATAAATTATTACTTGCTCCATCACTCATATTTATTTTGTATCTCCTCATCCTTGGGGAGGATACTTTCTTGGGAAAAATATCCGTAGTTGGTGCTGCCTTGGGTTCAATGAATACCGCCACCATCATTGCAATAAATTACGGATTAAACCCAAAATTAGCGACCCAAATGGTCAGTATCAGTATTCCACTATCTTTTTTAAATGTGGCAATTTGGTATTGGATTATAAATTAAAATCAACCCCACAAAATCACTCATGAAAATATTTAAAAACCTAACCTTTTGGGTACTTACCGCCATAACTTTTGGGGTATTATTAGGGCATTTTTATCCTGCCATTGCCTTACAACCCATCTTAGAAAAATCGATAAAATTTAGTCTCTATTTTTCTGAATTTGAAATAAAAACCACCCTCAGTGAGTTTTTGAGCAGTATTTTTATCAGTGTAGTAAAATTATTTATCTGCCCAATCATCTTTCTCACCATCACTTTGGGCATTATTTCAATGGGTGATTTAAAAAAAGTGGGTAAGGTTGGGGCAAAGGCTTTGATTTACTTTGAGGTCGTAACAACGGTTGCTCTTTTCATCGGTGTAATCATCGCCAATGTCATTCGTCCAGGCGATGGCGTGGTAACTTCCGAAATCAAAGGGGGAGACATTTCAAAATACACTAAATCTGCCGAGGCGTTTAGTTGGATAAAATTCTTTTTGGATAATGCCACCTTGCAGGTTTTATTGCTGGCAATTGTAATGGGTGTGGTTTTGAGTAATTATTCGGGCAGACAAAAAGTGATTGATTTTCTTTCGCCCATTTCAAAAAAAATATTTTGGGCGTTGCATAAAGTCATGTACCTCGCCCCTATTGGAGCATTTGGAGGCATGGCGTTCACAATTGCAAAATACGGCGTTAAAACACTTTTACCTTTGGGAAAATTAATGGTAACGGTTTACTGCACGATGGCGGTTTTCGTTTTTGTGGTACTTTATTTCATACTAAGAACCTACAAAATCAACTTATTATCTTTCCTAAGATACATCAGAGAAGAATTATTAATCGTCTTGGGAACGTCATCTTCGGAAGCTGCTTTGCCTTCGCTGATGGAGAAATTGGAAAAAATGGGTTGTTCCAAATCGGTAGTGGGTTTGGTTGTGCCAGCAGGGTATTCTTTCAACTTAGACGGTACTACGATTTACCTTTCGATGGCAATTATTTTCTTGGCACAAGTCTTTAATGTTCACTTAGATTTACAACAAATATTGACCATCATCGGTATTTTGATGGTAACGTCAAAAGGGGCAGCAGGCGTAACTGGTAGCGGTTTTATCGTGTTAGCATCCACTATGACGGCAATAAAAGTAATCCCGATTGAAGGTTTAGCCTTGCTTTTGGGCGTGGACAGATTCATGTCGGAAGCCAGAGCCATCACAAATTTTATTGGTAATGGAGTAGCCACTATTTGGCTGGCAAATAACGAAGGAGAATTTGATAGAGAGAAAATGGAACGGGCATTTGGGGAATAAAAAAGCCTCTGAAAGTATATTTTGAAGAATTATACCACGCAAACGGTTCGTAATAAGGTTTTGATTTCCATTTTTTGTATTCTTTTTGTAATTTCAAGGGAAAGGTCGGGAAAATGAGTTGATAATTAATAGTTTTCGATTTCTCATAAAATTATAGGTCAAAATCGAACATCGAAAGCGGGACGCCGCCCGAACAAACATCGAAACAGAATGGAAATTATCAAAAAATACACAAATGAAGAAGTAACCGTAGTTTGGCAACCGTCAAAATGTATTCATTCTGCCATCTGCTTCAGAGGGCTTCCTCACGTGTTTGACCTCCGCAAACGCCCGTGGGTAACGCTGGCAGGAGGACAAACTCAAGAGATTTTGGAATAAGTAAAAGCCTGTCCATCAGGAGCTTTGAGTTATTTTATGAATGATGAAGACAATCAAGAAAGCCAAACAACGGTCAGTACGGTAGTGGAGGTTTTGGAAAATAGACCACTGTTGATTTACGGTAATTTGAAGGTAAAAGACAAGGATGGAAAAGAATCTTTAAAATCTCAAACCACTGCTTTTTGTCGTTGTGGACAGTTTCAAAATAAGCCTTACTGTGATGGTTCGCACGTGGGAACGGCTTTTGTGGGATAATTTTTGGAATTCTTTAATCATAATTTAAGGCTGTATTTTGGGGCTAATACTTTCAATAATCTCCTTGATTCTTTGTTGCCTTGTTTCTGTTCTTTTAGCCAGAACAAGTTTATACAAGTAATTTTTCAAGACCGATTTGCTCAAACTTAAAAACAGTTCTTTCAAACTCAAATTTTTCACGAATTCTATTTCCAAATCATCAGGAATTATTAATGCTTCCACATCGTCTAAAATTGTCCATGAGCCATTTTATTTAGCAATTTCAATACTCTTGTAACCCGCTTCGGCAATAAGTCCCGCCTTTGATAATTGCTCAATTTTATCTTTGTTTACTTTCGACCACACGCTTTTGGGGTTTCGTTTGCTAAGAAGCCGTTTTAAAATATATTCTGAATAAAGTCTAAGTAACGGGAATTAAATAATATCATCCATTAATACGAAGCGGAACGCCGCCCGATTATTTTTGTTCCTTTCGAGGCGGTAAAACCGCAGTTTAGCATCGCTAAATGAGGCGCTCCGACGATTCGGTTTTACCAACGAAGAACGGGGCAAAAAGAATTAGTAGTAATGGGTGAGGTTATTTAATTTGCGTTCCTAATTGTATTTTTTGAGTAGCGGAATCATATTTTTTTAAGGAATATACAGTGTATCTTGTGTAAAAAATATGGTTTCGATAGTCACAATAAGACAATCAGAATTTGTCGTAAGATATTTTAAAACGGCTTCTAAAAATCTGCCAATAAGTATGGTCGTCTATGGGTTTTATTTTGCTGTCTATCCAACAACCAAAACAAAGGGCTTCATCAACGGCTTCACTCCAAGAAATTGAGGGTTTTTGGGTTTTCTTTTTATGATAAACAAGCCAAATAGACTGTTTTGAGATATGATTTTCTGCCAACTACTGTCGCTACTCCTGTTTACTGGTTGGGCAAAAAGTTTCTATTTCTATGTTATTCATAAGAAGTTTTTATTTCAAAAATAAAAAATCAATTGGTTGTTTGATAATTTTGTGAACACAGAGTTTTCACGAAGTTACACAAAGAAAATACTCTTTTAATTCTGTGTTTCTTTGTGTACACAAAACTGTCGGAGAACCAATCATTTGAAATATTAATCACTATTTTCACCGCCTTTATTGGTCTTTTGAGCAACAAAATACCCGATATTGTAGTATATTTGACCACACGTTTCATTATCAAATTGACCCTCTAAAACAGAGAGGCTTACTTATGAGTCAAAAACCAATCCGAAAACAAGATGCTTTGGACTATCATTCCAAAGGTCGCTCTGGCAAAATTGCCGTTGTCCCCACCAAAGAAACCGAAACCCAAAGAGACCTTTCGCTTGCTTATTCACCAGGCGTTGCCGAGCCTTGTTTGGAAATCGCCGCCAACCCCGATGATGTCTATAAATATACCGCCAAGGGTAATTTAGTGGCAGTTATTTCCAACGGAACAGCCGTTTTGGGCTTGGGAAATATTGGGGCAGCCGCCTCCAAGCCCGTGATGGAAGGGAAGGGCGTTTTATTCAAAATCTTTGCTGATATTGACGTTTTCGATATTGAACTCAACACCGAAGACCCCGAAGAAATCATCCGAACGGTCAAGATTCTTGAACCTACTTTTGGGGGTGTCAATTTGGAAGATATTAAATCTCCCGAATGTTTTGAGATTGAGGAACGCCTCAGAAAAGACCTCAATATTCCCATCATGCACGACGACCAACACGGTACCGCCATCATTTCGGGGGCGGCTTTGTTGAATGCTTTGGAGATTGTCAATAAGGACATTACTACTTGCCGTTTTGTCATTTCGGGAGCAGGTGCTGCGGCTCTTTCTTGCATAAAATTATATCAATTATTGGGGGCAAAAACCGAGAATATTTTGATGTTCGATAAGGACGGATTAATCTCAACTCAACGGACAGATTTGAACAAATACGTTCAGCCTTTTGCCACACAACGCACTGATATTCAAAGCCTTAGCGATGCGATGGTTGGAGCAGATGTATTCTTGGGATTATCCGTAGGGAATATAGTTTCGCAGGATATGGTTAAGGTAATGGCAGCGGATGCAATCGTTTTTGCGATGGCAAATCCAACGCCTGAAATCTCCTACGAAGATGCCATAGCTGCCCGTGAGGACATTATTATGGCAACGGGTCGTTCAGATTATCCCAATCAGGTGAATAACGTTTTGGGCTTCCCGTATATATTCAGAGGGGCGTTGGATGTACGAGCCACCGAGATTGATGAAAACATGAAAATGGCAGCCGCCAAAGCCTTGGCGGAATTAGCCAAAAAGCCCGTTCCCGACATTGTAAATTTGGCATATAATGAAAAAAATCTATCTTTTGGCAGAACATATATCATTCCAAAACCCGTTGATCCACGTTTGATTACGACCGTTGCCCCAGCCGTTGCCCGTGCTGCTATGGAATCAGGATTGGCTCAAAAACCGATTTTGGATTGGGATGCTTACGAATTGGAATTGAGCAAACGTTTGGGCTTGGATAATCAATTAACCAAATATATTATCAACCGTGCAAAGCGAAATCCGAAGCGAGTAGTTTTTGCCGATGCCGAAAATTTGAAGGTTTTGAAAGCCGTTCAACAGTCGAAAGATGAAGGAATTTGTATTCCGATTTTATTGGGAAATGCTGAAAAAATAAAAGGAATCATTGCTACTAATAATCTGGAAATCAACGATGTAGAAATTATTGATACCCGTGCCAATGAAACCGCAGAGCGTTTGAAACAATACGGAGATTTGTTTTTCGAGAAAAGAAAACGTCGAGGCTACAATCAATACGAAGCCCACAAACAGATGCAAGTTCGTAGTCATTTTGCCTCAATGATGGTGGAAACGGGCGATGCAGATTGTGTGATTTCGGGTTTGACTCGTAATTATCCCGATGCCATTCGCCCCGCTTTGCAGATTATTGGTCGTGAAGATGGCGTGAAAAAAGTATCAGGAATGTATATTCTTTTGACGAAAAAAGGACCCGTATTTTTCTCAGATACCACAGTGAATTTTAACCCAACGGTAGAAGATATTGTAGAAATTACGGAACTTACCGCCAAAGCCGTTGAACAGTTCAACATCAAACCAAGAATTGCCCTTTTGACGTATTCCAACTTCGGAACAGCCAATGGCGATGATGCCGTGAAGATGCGTGAAGCAACGGCAATTTTACAGGAAAAACATCCTGAAATGGTTGTGGAAGGTGAAATGCAAGCCCACTTAGCCTTTGATAATGAGCTGATTAAGGAAAATTATCCCTTCTCGAAATTGGCAGAAGAAGGAGCAAATACGCTCATCTTCCCAAACTTATCTGCGGCTAATATCGCCTATAATTTACTGAAAGAAACCTCCGATATTGAATATATTGGACCGATATTATTGGGTCTTCGCAAGCCCGTACACGTATTGCAGTTAGGTTCGTCCGTCCGTGAGATTGTGAACATGGTAGCGATTGCGGTTGTGGAGGCACGGGGGAAGTGATTTTGGAGTTTTGAGTGCGGAGTGCTGAGTTATGGGCTTCCCGAGGGTTATTTTTACTTTCGGGAAGTTTTTTTATTTATGTTTTTGATTACATTTGTGTGAGTTTTTATCTATGGTCCAACGTATTTAAGGCTGGTAAAGTAGTAGTAATATTTTTGGGGGTAATTTGCTAAAAATCAGTAAAGAATGGCAATCAATTATTGCTAATCATAATGGTTGAAAAAATAAATTTCATCATATAATAATCATGAAAACTCTAATTTTTATATTACTATCGGTTAGCATTTCGTATGCACAAATTTTACCGAAAAAACTTCTAATCTACTACGGCATTCCTTCTGGAATAAACGGTGCTACAACAACAAGCCAAGCCGCATCTCACTTTTCACAATATGACTATGTAGTTTGGGGTAATTTAATTGATATAGCTTCTCACCAAAATTATTTGCAGTCCAAACAAGTTTTCGATTTGATTAAAAGCAATAATAATTCAATTAAAATGTTCGGGTATCTTTATATAGGTTTAGGTAATCCCACCCTCACAGAAGTACCTGATGCAAATTTATTGAGTAGGATACAAAGCATTAAAAATTATGGTTTTGATGGAGTACTTTTTGATTTATGTGGTACTTCCGATGGTTGTACTGCTCAGAGGCTTAGAACTGCTGTAAATTTTGCCCATAGTATTGGACTAAGTGTTATTGGAAATACAGGCGATCCAATTGAAATACTGCACCCGAGTAAAGAAACCCCTCAACAAAATTCACCCTTTTTACCAACTGATTTTTATCTGTATGAAAGTTTCCTCGTAATGCTTAATAATTATCATACCTTGTCTGAATTCGACTATTGGTTTCAAACAAAAAGTCCCAACATTTATCTGAATAGATTAAATGGTAGCCGACAGGAAATTCAAATTCTTTCAACTACGACAGTTGGTGTTGATAATACAACTTATAACGAAAATAAATTCTTTTTTTCATGGTTTGGAGCAGCACTAAATAATCATATCGCTACTGGGTGGGGTGAACTATATTTTGGTGCGAACAATGTTTCTCCTTTTCGTAACAGACCACAATTAACTAACGTGGGTACTAATTTTACAGCCCCTATTGCACGGTCATTAGATAAATTCTACAATTACAGAAAAACAAACCTTGGACAATTATGGATAAATACTTCTACTAAAAAATATGGGTTTGCATTGTTGAATAAAACCACCTCATTAGAAGGAGGCAATTGGTTTGACAATACCATTTGGGACACGTACCAAGTACCCAGCTTCATCAATGATGTTATTATTAGAAAACACTTTCAGCCCGTTTTTATTCCAGCAAACAGTAACACGGCAGTTTGCAAATCCATATTAATAGAATCTCAATCAATATTTATGATTAATAGTAATGCAAAACTTGATTGCAAATAGTATTACATTGAGCCGTTATTAGTCTTCATTTTCGGTAAAAATCTCTCCGTGCCGTTGTGGCGTGTTTTTACGGGGCTGCCCAAGCCCACAACACGAGCGAAAGCAACCCACCAACTATATTATCTTTTTGATAATCAACACCTTACTCATAAAAATTATCATCCTATTTTCATAATTGGTGCGTTGCTATCGCACGGGTTGTTATTCAAAAGACCGAACAACGGCACGGAGAGTCCATTCTAAAAACTAACTATTCCCAAAAGCCCCTGCAAACTCCTTCGCAAAATCTGCTAAACTGACTTTACCTTTGGCAACTTTATCTTCGTTTTTCCAATAATCTGCTTCCAATTCTTTGCTCGAAATCGCTGAACCCATTGTTGTATAGCCATTGGCAATGGTTTCGGGCAATCCTGCTTGCAACATTCCGCCCAAAGATTGTTCGTCCGTGAATTGTACCCATGCCAAATCTGATTTGCCAATACTTTCGCCCAGCGTAGCAGTTATTTCAGAAATCAATTTTACGTCGCTTGAAATGTAAACAACCTCTTTTCCGTTGAATTTGTCTTCCAATAAATACTGACTCGCTACATCCGCAATATCAGCAGTATGCGTCAATACAAGTGTATGGTCAGCGGGCATATTACTACCCATAAATCCAGCATTTTGAATCAATGGAATCATACTGAAAAAATTGTAAAAAAAGTAACTTGGACGTAAGTAAACTGCTTGAATATCAGACACTTCATTCAATTTTAATTCCAAATAAGCCAAGCCATCAATCGGTCCCGCACCTTTGCCCATGTGAGTGCCAATACTACTCAAAACCGCCACTTTTTGTACCTGATTTTTCTGAATTGCTGCCACATAATTATTTGCCACTTCTTGCTGATAAGCATACCAATCCGTAACCGACCATTTCGGAGGAATCATCAAATAGACCGCATCTGCTCCTGCAAAAGATGATGACAGAAAATCTATATCTTCAATCGAACCCACCAAAGCAGTAGCTCCCAATTTTTTAATTTCTTCGGTATTTTTTTCATTAGAAGTAATGATGGCGACCTCGTGTCCTGCTTCAATTAATTGTTGGGCGATTGGTTTGCTAATATGGCCAATTGAACCAGTTAATACATATTTCATTTTGTTGGATAGTTTATTTGTTTTTTGATAATGCAAAGGTATATTTGTACTATCAAATAAAATAGTACCTACCTAAAAGTATGTACCGAAATGATCAAAGAAAATTCAACCAATCAACTCAATAAACAGACGGTCATTGATAAATGTCCCGTTTCACACACACTCGGTAAAATCGGAGGACGATGGAAACCCTTAATTCTGTGGGAGTTAAGTAATGCCGATAAAATGCGATACAGCGAAATCAAACGTTCTATTCCCGCTATTTCCGAAAAAATGTTGATTCAACATTTGAAAGAATTGGAACAAGATAATCTGATTATTCGCAAGGCGTTGCCCGTAATACCGCCTTATGTCGAATATAGTTTGAGCGAAAGTGGTAAAGAAATAGAGCCCATTTTAGCCGCTATGGCACAATGGGGAATGAAATATGTTCAAAAGTAACCATCGACCATCATAGCATTATGTTTTTTGCCGCTGTTCGTCTTCATTTTAGCAAAATCTCCGCCAATTCCTGACCTTATCATCTTATGAATAATAAATAACTGACTAACAAGTACTTGTCAATATAATTATCCACTCTTAAAACTCACGGCTCAAAGCTCACAACGCAAAGCTGAATATGAAAATAGAAGCTTACCAAATATCCGAGGTTATCAATCTGAAAAAACTTCGGAACGAATATGCCAGCCAAGCCTTGCTGTTCAACAGTTCTGAATTGCTTTACAAACGTGAAAACGAATCTTATTGCTATATCCTGAGTTATGGCGTAGTGGTTTTTGCTGATTTTACAGATTTAGAAAAAAGCGAATTTCTCCGTTTTGTAAAAAGCTATGCAGAAGACGAAGTAGAGGGCAATTTTGAAGATAATTTTGATTTACAAACAGACCCTTCGGTTTCGGTGGTGTTGAAATATAATTCCATTACGGTTTCGGAAATTACGGACGATTCTATCCGAATTGTGATGTTGAATATTGGTCAATCCGTCGCCTTAGACCATTATGAAAACCTGACCTTCGAGATTTTTAAAGACACCAAAGTCATCACCGACGAACTGGAAAAAACGGGTACTTTTAAGTACGCCAAGAGGGATTTGCTGAAATTTATCGGCAGAACCCTGAACATCAAAAACAGTATTATTGATAATTTATACATTTTTGATGCTCCCGATATTGTCTGGGACAATGAGCATTTGGAGCGAATTGACAAGGGTTTAAAGAAAAACCTTGACCTCAAAATGCGTTATCAAGACATTGATTATAAACTAAAAATTGTTCAAGATAACCTAACACTTTTCACAGATTTGTTACAAAACCGAGAATCAACTCGCCTCGAATGGATTGTAATTATTTTGATTTTGATTGAAGTGTTTGATATTTTGATAAAAAAGGTGTTTGAGTAGTTGATAATCAGATAATCACTGCCTTTGTTGTGGTTTTCAACCAACAAAGGCAAAAAATATTCCTTTCCCAGAAAATTTACTGCATCAATTTTCACTCCGCAAAAAACCAAAATTTTTGAATAATGTGTCTTGGTTATAATTTTAATACCTGTAATCCAAGGTAGTAGCGTTATCTTTGTCGAACTTTTAACATTTATTAAATCTCCATGTTATCAGGTTATAATAATTTAATAATTTGTTGAAATCTGGAAGCCCTTTTCACATTCAAACTTTATTAATCATTCTGTATGTCTAAATCGTCAATACCAAAAGATGGGATTACTGGTCTGAAAGAAAACTTTGCTTCCGATGCTATCTCTGGGTTTATTGTTTTTCTGTTAGCTCTCCCTCTGAGTTTAGGAATCGCTAAAGCATCCGATTTCCCCCCTATCATGGGACTCATTACAGCAATTATTGGAGGTATTGTGGTAAGTTTGATGATGGGTTCTCGGCTTACTATTAAAGGACCTGCCGCAGGGCTTATCGTTATTGTGGCGGGAGCAGTGGCAGATTTTGGCGGAGGCGAAATAGGCTGGCATTATACTTTGGGTGCTGTTGCCGTGGCTGGTGTTATTCAAATCCTTTTTGGGGTTTTCAAATTAGGTAAATTAGCTGACTTCTTTCCACTTTCAGCCATTCATGGAATGTTGGCAGCTATCGGAATCATTATCATTGCTAAACAAATTCCTGTTTTGTTGCAAGTAGTACCATCTTTGGCGAAAGGAAAATCTCCCCTACAATTATTATCAGCAATTCCTACTTTTATTACTCATGCCGCCCCACAAGCTACATTAGTTGGACTGGTTTGTTTGACTATCATGCTCGTTTGGCCCTTTATCAATCATCCTATCCGAAAAATACCTGCTGCTTTGGCAGTATTGATGTTTGCGATTCCTGCCGAACTGATGCTTGAATTCCAGACTACTGAACCCGCCTACGCACTGGTGCATATCGGAAATTTATTGGAAAGTATAAAAATAAATATCGACTTCGGGGGTGTAGCACAAACGAGCGTTTTCATCAAATATGTCATTATGTTTGCTCTGGTGGGGTCATTGGAATCTTTATTGACCGTGAAGGCGATTGATATGTTAGACCCTTTTCGACGTAAATCAGATACTAATAAAGATTTGATGGCTTTGGGTTTTGGTAATATTGTGGCTTCTATTTTCGGAGGGCTTCCTATGATTTCGGAAGTAGCTCGCAGTTCTTCCAATGTAAGTAACGGAGCCAAGACCCGATGGGCAAATTTCTTTCATGGACTTTTTATTTTAGTATTTGTTTTGTTTGCTTCTCATCTAATAGAGTTGATTCCTAACACTGCTTTGGCAGCTATGTTGATTTCAGTAGGTATCAAATTGGCACATCCTCGAGAATTTATCCGTATTTTCAAAATCGGGACGGATCAACTGATGATTTTCTTGGTTACAATCTTCTTTACTCTCTACAAAGATTTATTAGTAGGAATTGCTGCAGGAATTGTACTGAATATTATTATCAACTTGGCAACAGGTCGTTCGTTTTCCTCTATTTTCAAAGCCCCAACTGAGGTATCATTTACAGATGACGAATATTTAGTGGAAATCAGTAAATCAGCCGTTTTTAGTAATTATTTAGGTATTAAAAATAAATTAGATGCCATTCCGTCGGGACTAAAAGTTACGATTGATTTAAAAAATACAGATTTGATTGATCATTCTGTCATGGAAAATTTGCATCGTTTTTCTCAGGAATATGCGAATAACGGAGGAACTGTTAATATCATCGGATATGAAGGTCATACGGCTTTTTCAAATCATAAAGCTGCCGCAAGAATAAAAAAAATGGTGATAATATAAGATAAAATATTGACTTAAGTTCTTTTTTCATAGTTTTGTGATGATTATAATTTTATAACCATCACAAAACAAATCTTTGATACGTCAGCTTATCATACTGTCCGTTTTCTTCTGTTTTACTTGCTCAACATTTGAGGAGTTAGTAAAACTGTGTTTCGAGAAAATCGAATTATTAGAAAATATCAAATTAGTTGACGATAATGAATCCGATGATTTGGATGAGAAAATAGAAGTAGATAAAATTTTGCAGACTCACAAATCCATTATTTTTCAATCTATTTTATCTCCTCAAAATTCTTCTTTTTCTTCAAAATATACCCATAGACCTTACAAACAGGTCATTGTCTCCATTAATTGCCCCCCTCCCGAGGTCTAATTTTTCCAGATTTTTTTAAGATTTACTGCCTTTGATTTCTATGACAAAATGGAGTCTGACTTGTTGGTGAAAACACCAATAAGGGCGCTTTTTTTAAGATTTACCATGAAAAATTGGCAGAAAGACTATTAAGAAGCCGTTTTAAAATATCTTACGGCAAATCCTGATTGTCTTATTCTGACTATCGAAACCATATTTTTTACACAAGATACGCTGTATATTCCTTAAAAAAATATGATTCCGCTACTCAAAAAATACAATCTGACTTTATTCAGAATATATTTTAAAACGGCTTCTAAACCATCTGACCAATATTTCATATCCATCAAATTTGCCTATCCTTTCTGTTAACAATATTTTATTTATGAAAAACAAATCTGAAAATTACCTCAGCAACGACCTCATGGCGGGTTTAGTTGTGTTTTTAGTGGCTCTGCCGCTCTGTTTGGGTATTTCTTTGGCTTCAGGAGCACCATTATTTGCGGGAATTATTGCGGGAATTGTGGGCGGAATTGTGGTGGGAAGTATTAGTGGTTCGTCTTTGGGCGTGAGTGGACCAGCGGCGGGGCTGACGGTTATCGTTTTGGTGGCTATCCAAGACCTACAAAGTTTTGATTTATTCTTGGTTTCGGTGGTTTTGGCGGGGATTTTCCAAATCATTTTATCGTATATCGGGGCGGGTAAAATTGCCTTTTATTTTCCGTCTTCCGTTATCAAAGGAATGTTGGCAGCCATTGGAATTATTATCATTCTGAAACAGTTTTCCCACGCTTTTGGCATTGATAAAGACTATGAAGGTGATCTTAGTTTTTTCCAATCCGATGGTGAAAATACCTTCACAGAACTACTAAAAGTCTTTGATTTTATTAATTATAGTGCCTTTTTGATTGGTACAGTTTGTTTGGCAGTTTTGATACTTTGGGATCAAAAATTCATCAAAAAAATTAACATAATCAACCAAATTCCTGGCTCGTTGATTTGCGTGATATTGGGTATCATTATCAACGAATTGCTACCCGCTGATGTAAAATTACAAGCAGAACATTTAGTTAGACTGCCCGTAACTGCCTCACCAAGCGATTTTTTTGGTTTTTTCACCTTTCCCGACTGGAAAGGACTTTCTAATCCGATTGTCTGGAAAACGGCAATGATTTTGGCAGTAATTGCCAGCTTGGAAACGCTTTTGTGCGTGGACGCTGCCGACAAACTTGATCCCCAAAAGAGAATCACGCCCACTAATCGTGAATTATTGGCTCAGGGCGTGGGTAATATTGTGTCGGGATTGGTTGGGGGAATCCCCATAACGCAAGTGGTTGTGCGAACATCTGCCAACGTGGAAGCTGGTGGACAAACCAAAATATCCGCCATTTTTCACGGTATATTCCTGCTGATTTGTGTGATTTTTATTCCGAATATGCTCAATAAAATCCCGCTGGCGGCTCTGGCTGCGGTGTTGATTATGGTGGGGTATAAATTGGCAAAACCCGAGGTTTTCAAAAGCATCTACAAAGATGGACAAGACCAGTTCATTCCTTTTTTGATTACAGTCGTTGCCATTGTTTTTACCGATTTATTGAAAGGAATAGGCATCGGATTAGCTATTGGACTGGGTTATGTGGTTTATAATAATTTCAAAACTTCCATTTCGTCTTATCGAGAAGGCAACACTATTTTGATAAAATTTAATAAAGATGTGTTTTTTTATAATCGAGCGGCGTTGGTACAATTATTTACTACCATCAAAGAAAATGATACGGTCTATATTGATGGAACTTCCGTTGACTTCATTGATTTTGACATTTTCAATATCATCGAAGACTTTGCTAAAACAGCGAAAAGCAAAAATATTAACGTAGAATTAACTGGAATAACTCATAGAAAACTAAATTATCGTAAATCTCATGCAATCATATCAAAAACTGCTGTTAGCCAATAAAAATTGGGCAGCCCAAAAATTACAGGTCAATCCTGAATATTTCGATAGATTATCAGAAACCCAAACGCCCGAATTTCTCTGGATTGGCTGTGCCGATAGCCGTGTACCCGCCGACCAAGTTACAGGAACACAGCCAGGAGACCTTTTTGTGCATCGCAACGTGGCAAATTTAGTGGTAAATACTGACCTAAATATGCTCTCGGTTTTGCAATATGCCGTAGAGGTTTTGAAGGTAAAACACATCTTAGTAGTGGGACACTATAATTGTGGAGGGGTGAAAGCTGCCATGACTAATAAAGATTACGGTCTGATTAACAAGTGGTTACGCAACATAAAAGATGTTTACGTAAAACACCAACCCGAATTGGATGACATCACTGACGAAGACCAAAAGTTTGATAGAATGGTGGAACTCAATGTAATAGAGCAAGTAGCAAATTTAGCCAAAACTACCATTGTTCAGAAGGCATGGGCAACGGGTGATATTCCGCATTTGCACGGTTGGGTATTGGATTTACATACGGGTCTGATTAAGACCATTATCGAAATTGAGCCTGGCGAAACCGATAAAATTGATAAAATTTATCGATTCAATTTTGATAATCCCGAAGAAAAAGGGGATTTGGTGGAAGTGATGGCAAAGCATTGATTTGTTCGATGTTCGTATTTCGATGTTCGATTTTCGTATCTTGATGTTCGATGTTCGTATCTCAATGTTTGATTTTACCGCCTTTGGTGTTTTTACCAACAAATCGAAAATACGAAAATCGAACATCAAATGACGAACATCGAATCAATAATGATTCACAATCATAAAATAAATAGGCATTCCCACGGTAATATTGAAGGGAAAAGTTACGCCCAAAGCCATAGGAATAAAAAGTCCTGGGTCTGATTTTGGGGCGGCTAATCGCATGGCGGCTGGCACGGCAATGTAGGAAGCACTGGCGGCAAGGATGGCAAAAATAAATCTATTACCGATGCTGTCAGTAACGAAACCACTCAAAAAAGCCACCACACAGCCATTGAAAGCAGGAATCACGATGGCAAAAACTGATAAGAAAAGTCCGTATTGACGGAAAGAAGAGAACCTTTTTGCCGTAACCATTCCCATCTCCAAAAGGAAAAGAGCCAGGAATCCTTTGAAAATATCGGTCGTAAAAGGCTTGATACCCTCGGCTTGTTTAGAGTCGGCAATTAAGCCAATAATCAAACTTCCAAAAATTAATAGTACACTTCCGTTTGTAAATGAATGTTGAAGAATACTTTTCATGCTTCCATTTGCTTTGGCTTCTTTGTCATATTGCATCATCAAAATCACGCCCACAATGATGGCAGGGGATTCCATCAATGCCATTACTGCCACCATGTGTCCAGAAAAAGAAATTTGTTGAAGTTCCAGAAATGACACCGCCGAAACAAACGTTACGGCACTCACCGAACCATAAGTTGCCGCCACTGCCCCCGCATCGCTGATGCTGACTCTTCGTTTCAGGATAAAAAATGTGTAAAGCGGAATGATGGCAGAAATCAAAAGCCCCATCAAGATTGAGTAAACGATTTCGCTGTTGAATTGGCTATGAGATAATTCCTGACCACCTTTGAAACCAATCGCAAAAAGCAGATACAGTGAAATAAACTTACTGGAAGATTCGGGAATTTTTAAGTCACTTTTTACGGTGGTGGCAATGATGCCGAGCAAGAAAAATAGTAAAGTAGGATTAGTTAAATTTGAAATCAGTATTTGAAAGTCCATTGCTGTTTTTTATGGTAAAATTTTAACACCACAAAGTTCTTACACCAAGTTCATAAATTTTTATTTAACTTTAATATATTAACTATAAAATATATTTATGAACTTCACGCTCAGCCAGCTTAATATTTTTCTAAAAATTGCTCAAACTCGAAGCATCACCAAGGCTTCGGAAGAACTCCATTTAACCCAACCAGCGGTTTCAATTCAGTTAAAAAACTTCCAACAGCAGTTTGATATTCCCCTCACGGAAATCATCAATCAACGAATTTATATTACTGATTTTGGTAAAGAAATTGCCTCGGCAGCCGAGAATATTTTGACAGAAATATATGCCATGAACTACAAGATGTCGGCTTTTAAGGGACAATTGGCAGGAAAATTGAAGATTTCGGCAGTTTCTACGGGTAAATATGTGATTCCGTATTTTCTATCAACATTTTTAAAGAAAAATCCAGGCATAGAATTATCATTGGACGTAACCAACAAAGCCAAAGTGATTAAAAGTTTGGAGAAGAATGAGGTCGATTTTTCGCTGGTTTCAGTAATCCCCGAAAACCTGAGTCTGAACAATTTGGAACTTATTCAAAACAAGCTATTTGTGGTGGGAAATATGGAAGAAAAATATCGAAAAAAGAAATCTTATGATAATTCAATTTTTGAAAAAATACCGCTTATTTATCGTGAGCAAGGTTCTGGGACACGTTATGTAATGGAAAAATTTATCAAAGCCAACAATTTGCCCGTAAGAAAGAAGATGGAATTGACTACCAACGAAGCCGTAAAACAAGCCGTCATCGCAGGGTTGGGTTATTCTATTATGCCACTGATTGGCATAAAAAATGAACTCAATAACCAAGAACTCCAAATAATTCCTGTGAAGGGTTTTCCGATAAAATCAGTTTGGAATTTGATTTGGTTACAGCATAAAAGTCTTTCGCCTGTTGCCTCAGCGTTTTTGGAATATTTAAAACAAGAAAAAGAGCATATTATCCAACAACATTTTCACTGGTTTGAAGCGTATTGAGACTATCTTTTCACCATCTTAACCCGCTCCACTAACACTCCATTAGCCTGATAATCAACAATATATACCCCAGATTGCAAATTTCCACCATTGAAAGGAATCTTGTAGGTTTGAGCGGATTTATCATCATCGACAAGCGTTTTGATGAGCCTTCCCGTAAGGTCATATACCTGAATTGAAACCCTTGCTTTTCGCAAAACATCATACTCAATCATACTCTGATTTTCGGTTGGATTTGGAAAGATTCTTAGTGGCGATTGTTTAGGTGCATCTTGTTCACTTGCCAAAAGTAATCCGTAGCTCGAAAACTGACTATCCAACCAAGATATTCTTTGACGAATCCAGTTTTTCATCCAGTTTACTTCATCATTATACGTTACGCCTACGTAATAATTGGGCCATACTTTTTTGCCTAAAACCCCTTGCCAACGGTTGAAATTTCTGACCGTAATGGGTTGCAGAACCGTTGCGGTTGAATCCATCCATTTATCAATACGGTCAGGACTCAAAACGGATTGTTTTAGTACTCTCCATCGCTTACCAATCTTACTTTGAAAAGTGGTATCAGTCGCTAATCTTTGCCACCAAATGGGCGTTAAAAAAGCAATATCATTGGCAGGGATTAATACGTCATTCGCATTATACTGAAACCCCGAAGTTATGTAGCCATTGGCATAATCAGCATTACCGAAAGCCAAATTATAATCCCAGGCAGGCCCCATTTTCAGTTTACCGCCTTTACTGTCTTTATCCTTGGAGAAATAGGTACTGAGACGATATCCATCCACATTTTTAGATACTTCAGTCAAGATAAGATAATCCACGAAACTATCCATATCGCTCATTGAACGCCATTTTGCGTTTGGATTTAGAAAATCAGGGGATGACAAACTTGTTTCAAACTCTGTTATATAATTTTTGATATAATTAAATTGAGCATCTGTTATATCCGTAATTTTGGGGTATTCAATTTGAATGGGGATGGTATAATTTCTACCATTAACGTTCAATTGCGTATTCCAAAGCCGAGATTTTGAACCTTCGGTTTTATCAATTTTCAAAATATAACCACCCGTAACATCATCGCCTGTATTATCGGTTGTTTTCAAAGAAGAAACATCTACTCGATTTTTATCTCTTTTGACTTTTTCCATCAAAATATAAATGCCTTCATAATTGCCATTCACCACCATTTCGCAATAACGAGTCCGAGTGGCATAACGCCCCATCCGATTCGCCAAATCATACGCCAGAACGTCTCGCATGAAAGTTTTGTCATTATAAGAGGTATTCAAAACCCAATCAGATTCAGAGGGCATTCCTAAGAGAGCCACTTTTCGGGAGACCTCCGTTGAATCTACCCAAAGTTCAAATCCGTAAGGTTTTTTTGGAAAGAATGTTTGCGAAGTTGAACCCCTAAATTCAATTCCCGTTTTACCCAGATATACATTGGCTTTGTCGGAAATTTTGTTGGTTTTACCAATCCCATTATCAATAATCTCTAAATCGGCTACTATTTTAGGTTCATTCACAATAGTTTTTCCTTTTGTATTGACCTTTATGATAGGCAAAACTGACTCTGAAAAATTAACATTTTGACCGTAAATATTTAATAATGAAGCATTTAATATTAGAATAAGAAGGAGTAATATCTTTTTCATATTTTTTTTTTTTTTTTTTTTTTTTTTTTTTTTTTTTTTTTTTTTTTTTTTTTTTTTTCTTCCTATTAATTTATTATTATCGGTGGCACGGCTTCGAGCCGTGCCACCGATCTTGACTTTTCATCGTATTAGAAATAAGTTGTGAAATAGGGAAGGCTTCGGTTGAAGGGGATACCCAATCCGAAGCCTTCCCTGAAAGATAAACCCAAAGCGAGGTTCTTAAAAATCATACCCAACCGTAATATAAGAAATTGGTGTTTTTATCTCTTTATTTTCCAAGCCCCAACCAATGTCATATTTTACAAAATAACCCAAAAGCATAGTTCTTGCTCCAACGCCATAACCTACTAAAAATGGATTTCGGAAATCGGTAACGGTGGCTATGAAAGGTAAATTTCCACCACCCAATACGCTGGTATTAAATCCATTTTTACGAGAAAAAGGACCTACGCCCGTCCACGCCGAACCAATATCTGTAAAAGTGGTAAGTTGTAAATTCTTGAAGAAATTGCTATTCACGGGTGCATCGGTGATGTATTTAGCTACTGGAAATCTAACTTCAAGATTCATCGCCACATGGCTCGTACCCGATAGTTTATTGATATTAAATCCTCGCATGGGCGTTGCGTAATCCAGAAAGAAAACATCTTTGTTATCATAATTTGAACTTCTGAAAGGGTTATTATTGTCCGTCCTGGTTTCATAATTACACTCCAACCAATTATCCATACCGCCCATAACGGTCTGTTTAGGCGAATTTCCGAAGGAATACCCTCCCGAAAGGCGACCCGCCAAAATAATTCCCTTCCCAAATCTGATATAATGACGCAAATCAATAAACATACGGTTGAAACCATCTTGTGAGCTATTCAGACCAGTATAATTATCAAATCTGGCTCTAAAACGAGTGCCTTCCAGTTGATTTACGCCGTGACTAATGGTGTTGTCATAGACAAATTCAGCCCTTGCTCCCACAAAATCAGCAAAGCCATCGGGCGAGGATAAGTTATTCAAATCCAGAAAGCGATTTGAGGTGTATGAAGGCGAAAAGGTAACTCGCATATTCGTATTGATGGGGTACGAAGCCGAGAGTATCAATTTGTTAAAACGGTATTTTTTTAGGGTATTTTCGTTATCCTCCGAAATAGAACGGCGGTCAAAACGCACGCTATAATCAATGCGTTTCGCCAAGTAAGAATACTGCCCCCATAAGTCGGTATTTTTAAGATTTGGCGTAATAAAAATACCTCCTTGCAAATGATGATTTTCCAATAAATCATTCATATTGATAGTTCCCTTCAAGCCGAATCCTCTTTGTGGAAGTGGATCAATCACAAAATCAAGGTCAGTATTGTTCACCACAAATGGATTATTATACTCAACGGGACCTCTGATTTTTATATTTTCTTTGCGATTTTGTTTTGCTAAAATGATTTTTTCTACCTTATTTTTCTTATCATTTTTGGGCGTAAAGATTGATGGTTCTGTTGGTTTGCGAGCCACAGCACCCGCTTCAAATTGATAATTATCAGTATCAATTTCACCAGGTTCTAAGGTAATTTTGGGCTTAGTTACGGGTATCTCGGTAGAGATAACAGGATTTTGATTATCCACAGTTTTAGATTTATCCGTAGATGTATTCGCATTTTGAACAATGCCAAAGAGTCTCACATTCCGTCCTGTATAAAGCGTATTGCTTTTTACGGTAAAATCAGCCTTTTGTTTTAACCCAATTACTTCCTGATTATCTTCTACAGTCTTGGTTATCAGAATATTAGAATTTAAAGAAAAATCAAATTCTTCTATATCATTCCGATAATTACTGACCTGCACAATGACAGAATCCACAGCAGTGAGGCGATAAATATTACGAATTCCTTTTTCATCGCTCAGAAAATAAACCGTATTTCCGTCGGCCACGATGGGCTTTGAGACTGACCCCAAATTGTCCACCAATCTTCTGATTACTTCTTGTTTTCCTTTGCCTTCATGCAAGAAAAGGTTGAATTTATTATTCAATGTTTTATACGAACCTTTATCAACATCCAAAGAATCTTTCAAACGATTTGAGGTAAAAATCACCTTACCCGCCGACCCCACAAACTGCGGGTCGAGGTCGTCATATACGTCATTCGTGAGGGCATTCACTCGCCTACGAGCCATATCATACGTAAATAAATCGTTCTGTCCTTTGCTCGTGGCACTCAATACGATTGACGTTCCGTTATCAGAAATATCAAAATTCTCAACTTGGTCAAAATCCTTTAAAACCTTTTTGGAAGCGAATTTACCCGATAAATCTTTTTCCGTAATATCAGTGTAAACATTCAAAATTACTTCGCCTTGATTTTCATAAATAACCGCCAAAGTTCCACCCTTTGTCCAAGATAAAAGTGGGGTATTATAGTCAATAGATTGATTAAGCGTTTTATATCCCGAAGATAAAATGGTTACTGAACGCTTCGTTTTCAAGTCCATCACCTCCACGCTTGCTTTTCCTAAATTATTCTTGGAAATGGCTAAAAATGCTCCATCTGGGCTAATTTTGAACTTATTGACCCTTTCGGCACTATTAAATCTCACCTCCGCAATCCTTGAATCATAGTTTGAAGCCATATAAGAAGCACTGGTATTCTCTGCCATCACAGTATAATATTCACGCCATTCTTTCAAAAATTTGCTGTATGGCATTCCGATAGTGCTGGAAATGGAAGTTTGTTCATTACGGATGATTCGAGTAAGGTTCAAAATGTTTGAAATATTATCTTTCCCATATTTTTCAGCCACAAAATTCCAGATAGATTGCCCAACCAAAGCCGATTCTCTGCCCGAAGTCAAGGAAGGTCTTTTCAGATATTTATTCAAAATGGCATCACGCATATACGAGTCCATTTCCGTACTCCAACCTTCTGATATATAAGAAGTTATACCATTCATAAACCAATCTGGCACACTCAAAAGTAGGGAATTTTGGAGGGATTCTTTGATGCTTCCTCCGTATAACATATCATGAATAAAAATCTGAGAAATTTCCTTCACCAAGTCTTTCCGAAATGAAGTGGCACTGCCCGAATAAGCAATCTCGATGCGTGATTTGGCTAAATTTTCTTCTTTGATTTCCCTCTCCGAAGATAAATTCAAGCCCACGTTGCTCTGATTGAGGTCTTGGGTTGAGGTATAAACAAAGATTTTGGTTCGGCTAAAAGGCGAATACCCCAAAATTTCGGTGATACGGTCAAAATCTGATTCAGCCAATTGAGTTGCCAAGGTGGCAGATTGTTGTCCACCTTCATAGAAATAAACCTCAAAATTTTGTGAAGTAAGCACCTGCCACTGAAAAGGGCGATACTGGATTCTGTTTTTCCCAAAAGGCTCTTGGGTAGGAAAAAAATTTTGAGCCTGAATAAAACAGGTATTCAAAAATAGGGATATGAAAAGTAAACTTTTTTTCATCGGGAGTATTAGGTTACTGGTGTTAGGTAATTTGGGATTAGGTAATTCGGGATTAGGTAATTCGGGAGCGTAAAATAAAACTTTTATTCCATTTAAAGTTCCTAATTCCCAATCGCTAATTATCCAATCCTTAATCCCTATTTACAGCCTAAATATAACGAAGCAAAACGATTAATATTGACTTCGGGATAAAGTTCTTTATCATTGACCAAAAAATCAACAAATTGTTTGGCAAAAAATGGTGCCAGCGAAACACCCTTCGACCCCAAACCATTAAAAATACCGATATTTTCAAGCTCTGGGTGCATTCCAATAAACGGTCTTCGGTCTTTGGTGGCAGGGCGAACCCCCGCTCGATGCGACAATATCTTCATCTTGGGCTTCATCAGTTTTTGATATTTTTCAACTAAATCTGCCTTGCCCTGTTCGGTGGGAAGAAAATCTAATTCGTGCCAGCTATACGTTGCTCCGAGTCTATACGTATTACCACCCAGAGGAATCACGAATGCTCCTTGATTAATAACTTCTTGGATATCAGTATTTTGTATCTCGACATCCAGTAATTCTCCTTTCACGGGGCTGAAAGGCAGATAACTGAAATAAGGATTATTGATGGCGTTAAAGCCTTCGCAGTAGATGATTTTTTCAACCGCAAGGTCGCTATGACGCAATGCTATTTCCCATGACATTTTAGTGTCATAGCGTCCTTGCGGTTCCGTACCTTGAAGGATACCTTTACTTAAAAAATACCCCCGAAAAGCCTCCAGCATTGCTTTCAAATCCACCCAGCCAGAATGTTTAGTCGTTACACCTCCCAACTGACTATTGACGATGTTTTGATGATTGATATTTTCAAATTCGAGCGTTGCAAAATCTGAAAAATCATCGGGAACGTGGTCACTTTTGAAGTATTTTTGAGAATCTTCATTCACAAAAGGGCGATAGATGGGGATGGGGTGAAAGAATTTGGCGTTTAATTCTTTTTCTAATTTTGGATAGAAATCTTCCAAAAAAGGAAAGATATCGTCCGCCAACCAAGTTTTCACTAATTTCCTGCCCGTAACGGGATTATACAACCCCGCCGCAACTTTGGAAGAAGAAGGTATCGTTTCTGAATCAATAATTTGAACCTCTTGTCCTTCCTGCATGAGCATATACGCCAAGATTGATCCCGCCAGCCCCTGCCCAATGATGGTATATTTTTTCATTTATTTTTTCTTAATCATCTCCGAAATTACTCTACTACCCACATTATACTGATAATTTAGGGTAAAGGTTTTGGTCAAAGGGTCGTATTTATTTATACCGGTTTGTTCAAAAGGTCCTGGAAACGCAGCAGCGGCTTCTTTCGGAATAATCGTAACAGAATTATCCTTATTGACTTTCAACCACATCGGAAAACTGGAATCAGCAAATTCAGTTTCTGAGGTAGTTTTATCAATCGTTTTCAAAATTTTATCACGATTAATTGCCCGTAAAGAACCTAAAATTATGAAACTGCCCGTAGAGCGATATATACCATCGTAAGCATTAGGCAAACCTTCCACCGCAATATTTACAAAACTCAGCGTACTGTTGATTTTTGCCTCACCTGCCTTACTTATTCCCACGGGCAAAAGATAGTCATTAGAGAAATCAATGGAAGCAGGAATATTTACTTTTACGAAAAACTTAGCCGTGCGAGTCCCCGCTTTGATAATAACGGGATTAGGTGAAATAGTGTAAGTATTTACTGGTAAAACTGTATAATTAACCTCTCCAAGTGCTTTTCTTTTAGTATTCTGTAAATCTAAACCTGCCTGACTGATGTCCAAAGTAATGGGCAAATCGGTTTTCAATAAATCAGCAGAGGTGATACTTACGGTAAATGAATCAATCCGAGCTACATCCAATTTATACGTTTTCAAGACAAGTGTTCCCGCATCTGTTCCTGCCATACTCACGGTGGCATCCGAAGCTAAAGGATTATTTTCACTATCTGTCGAACAAGCATACAATCCAGTAATTAGTACACCAAACAAAGCGATTTTTAGGGTAATTCGTTTCATAATATTTATCAAAGTATGGGGATTAATTTGACGAATTTAGGGTTTATTTTCAAAACAAAAAAAGGCTCGCCTTTCGGTGAGCCTTTTTTTGTTGGATTATTTCTTATCCCACCACATACGAGTGTCTTGCGTGTCAGCACCTTGCTTGGCTACTACTGCATCGTAGTTTACTTTATTCAAGGTTTTCTCGGTAACTACATAAGCCATACGACGAGGGATTTGACCACTTTCATTTAAAGGCTTTGCAGCTGGAGTTAAAGCAGGGAAGCCTGTTCTACGCCATTCTGCCCAAGCTTCGTTTCCTTGATAAAACAACGCAACCCATTTTTGAGTTGCAATTAATTCTAACGCTTTCGCCTCTGTATAAGCCACATCTTGCTTCAAGAAATCAGCAATTGCAGTAGGCGTTGCTGCCGCTCCCAACCACTGTTGCATTGACGCTGTAATAGCTGCCTCATAAAGTGATTTAGCATTACCAGTAATCCAGCCTAATTTAGCTGCCTCAGCTTGCGAAAACAATACTTGAGCGTAGGTCAGTACATTAGCAGCTGAGTTTTGTAAACGCATTGAAGTTGCGGCCAAAGATACATCTTGTGCTTTTGAAGCTCCAGGAAAAACACCATAAGGAATACCTGCATATTTCAGGTTTTGATTTTTATCCGCAATCGCCGAAATACGTGGGTCGTTTGTTTTGACTAAATAATTTATCATTACATCGCTCACCGCAAAATCCTTACGGTTATTTGTGATATAATTACTATACAAAGGATGCTCGTTATTAGCTTCGGCTAAGTATTTATAAGTTACGTTATCAGCATTTGATGTTATGCCACCATCAGCCATTGCAGCCAAAAACTCTGCTTTACCCTTGGTAGGGTCAACTTTCGACAAACGAAGAGCCATAACCATACGCAAAGAATTAGCAAATTTTTTCCAACGAGTAGCATTTCCGTTGATAGTAAAATATCGCCTACTACTGCTTTTCCGCCATCAAATTGAGCCTGTGCTTCTTTTAATTCTTTAAACAAATCTGTATAGATTGCTTGTTGAGAATCAAAAGGTGGCGAAATCAGTCTTCCCTTTAGAGCCTCTGAATAAGGTACATCACCCCAACGGTCAGTTATCCACAAATAAGTATAAGCTTTTGCAATACGAGCAAGTGCTATTTGATTATTATTTGAGCCATTGGCCGCTGCGGCAGTTTTGGTATCAGGGTTAGTATTGAGGTCAATAATATTCTGATACGCATTTAATGGGCCTGCATAAAAACCATTGTAATTAAAATTGATGGTTTTATAACGAGATTCCTCAATGTAGGTAACATCACCAAACTGCTGAGTGTAAAGAGCAGGAGTTATATCGGTTGTCATTACCCCAACATTACGCAATGCTCCTGCAAGAAAACCCCGCAGTATTTGGATTGATGGGCTGTTTGATTGACATTCATGTCCCAAAATCACCATGAGTACACGCAATAGTGACAATAGTCAGACTGGCTAGTGCTACCGATTTGTATATTGATATTTTTTTCATTCTGAAAATTATTTTTAATGAATTTAATGAAAGAATAAAGGACGATTAATTGTACATTAACCATTCAACATTTACCATTAATTAGAAACCTAAGTTTAGGTTTAAACCAAACGAACGTACTGGGGGAAGTTGTCCGCCTTCTGTCCAATATAACTCCGACTCTGAGAAATCAATTCCACCACCAGCAGCACTGTAAATTAAAACTGGGTTACGAACGATGAAAGCAACTTTGGCAGTTTTGAATAATTTTCCACCCATAAAAGTCTTAGGAATATTATAGCCTAATGATACTTCTCTTAGTTTTACGTAAGTTTGGTCATAAAGCCATTTTTCGTTAAAAGCAAACATTTTATCTTCATAAAACTCTTGCGTTTCTACACGTATAGTATTTGGTTTTCCATCTTCGGTTACACCTGGCAAGATAATTCCACCACCATCTGCAACAGCATCACGTTTAGGATTGCCAAGCTCATTTAAACCTGCCGTTTCGGCTGCTAAACCTGCATAAGCATTAAACATTTTGGTTGTAGAGAAGAATTTTCCTCCATAGATAAAGTCCATGTTTGCACGGAACGAGAAGTTTTTGAACGTAATAGTATTCAACAAGCCACCTTTAAATTTCGGTAATGCCGAACCTAAAACTTTATTGTTTTGTCCAATATAATGTCCGTCAGCTCCGATAAGCCTTTCACCTTTATCATTTAATTTAAAACCTCTACCTTCCAAAAGTCCCCATTGCTCGCCTACACGTGCATTTACGGTCAAGGTTCTCCAAGTTGGTCCACCCAATCGATAGTTTGTTAAGCCACGGCCACTAATCTCAAACCACCTTTGAGAAGTGTTACGGTCTAAATTCAAATCTAAATCCCAAGTAAAGCCATTAGCTAATTTCGACTGGAGTAGCTCCAATATGAATCTCAATACCTTGTGTTTGAATCAATCCAGCATTAATTAAAGCTGAAGAGTACCCACTCGTTGAAGGAACTGATAAGCCAATGATTTGGTCTTTATTATTGTTTTTATAAGCACTAAATTCCATACTGACACGATTATTGAAGAATTTCAAATCAACGCCAGCTTCGTAAGCAGACGAAAGACCGTACTAAGGAATCTTGGTTAGGCAACTGTGTTGGTAAGAATTGTGTTGGATTTGAACCAAAAGGATTTCCAGTTCCATAAGTAAGACCAATAGCATACGGACCAACATCAGTACCAGTTTGAGCATAACTACCTCTGATTTTTGCGTAAGTCAAGATATTATTTTTAGGCAAAACCTCTGACAAAACAAAACTCGCACCAATTGATGGATACAAGTAAGAATTATTTGCTTTAGGAAGAGTCGAAGACCAGTCATTACGAAGTGTTCCTTCAACGAAAGCTATATTGTTATAGCCAACACTTACGTTTCCATACAAACTATTTACTTGTCTTTCATACAACTGAGATAAAACACCACGGTCTTTTGATGCTGCAATATTATAAAAACCTGGTGTAGTAAGACCACCAACGGTAGATTGTGCCGAAACAGTTGCTTTTGAATAACGAATATTACCACCTGCATTGGCAAGTACCGATATTTTATTAAAGGTCTTATTGAAAGCCAATAATGCTTCGTGGTTATTTTCGTAGCCTGTTGAGCCATAATTTGCATAAGCACCTAATCCACCAGCATTCAATGTTCCGTAAGCAATACGTCCTTCACCATAGTAAGTTCTCCAATCTCTACGAGAAGTTACGGAAGCAGTTAAGTAGTCAGTAATTTTATAAGCCAAACCTAAGCTTCCGTAGATACGGTCATTATTATTAAGGTTTGTATTGCGCATACATTTGTGTGTAAGGACTATCCCAATATTTAGGTTTTGGGTCACGGGGTCCACCAATATTCCAGCTACGGTATGTACCATCTGGATTTTTGTAATCTTTTAAATCATCAAGACTCAACTGACGTTGAAACCACTGGTTGAGAGACCCAATCGTTTGGTTATATCCCGAAAGTGCAACACCAGTAATTCACCCACAAGACTGTTTGTACCACCCGACGAACCATAGTTATCAGCTGGTACATTTTTTGAACGTGTAGCCGAATAAGTAATATCTAAAGTAGAAGAAAACTTACTTGTGAAATTATAAGTATTTTTTGCACTCACAAAATCTCTCATTTGGCTACTATTCGGAATAATACCCTTTGTATCAATGTGCGTGTAAGAAATACGTGATTGATAATTATCACCACCTTTCGAGAATGAAAAGTTTGTATTATTACTGATAGGCTTATCAAAGAAATCTTTTACGTTATTTGGATTAGCAACGTAGGGAGTTAATTGGCCAAACTGCTCTCCTGGGCCTTGCTGCCAAGATGCTGCCGAACGGTGCAATGTACCATCTATTTTTGGTCCCCAGCTTTCATCAGCCGAATAATCTAAGATTTTTTGACCATCAAAAGCTTTCCATGCTATTGGATCAATGGCTAGGGTTGAAAGAAAATGTATCCCAATCTTGTGAATAACCACCACCATATTCGTTTTGATATTTAGGTAATAAAGCTACCATATCAACCGTTGAGCTATGGTTAATGTTAAAAGTTGTTTCGCCAGATTTTGCTCTTTTGGTCGTGGCTGCATTAATCGCTCCGACGATGCTCTTGACGCACATACAAAGCAGTTGCGACTAAGCCACTTTCAAAAACAGAAAGATTATCAACGTCATCCATGTTTACATCCGGCAATAGCATCCAATCGGGCAGAGCCATATCAACCACATAAAGTGGGCTTCCTCCCTGCAAAGAATTCACAACCACGAACCCGAATATTTGGAGAACCAAATTTTGAACCTGATTGACCCAATACTTGTACACCCGCAATTTTACCAGCCAAGGCATTTCCAACGTTTGCATCTCTGGCAGCAGTTAGTTTCTCACCCTTAATTTCTTGAGCTGAATAAGCCAAAGATTTCTTATCACGAGCAATTCCAAGACCCGTAACTACTATTTCTCGTAGTTGTGAAGTATTAGAAATTAACTTTACATCAATCGCAGATTGATTATCAACAACAACCGTCTTTGTATCAAAGCCAATGGAAAGAAAAATTAATTGGAAGCACTTTTCCCAACACCTCGATTTTGTAAGTACCATCTGCACCAGTCGTTGTACCTTTTGAAGTACCTTTCACGGCAATACTCACACCTGGCAGTGGGGAGCCGTCTTCCGAAGAAGTTACCTTCCCTGAGATTTGTCTATCTTGGGCAAACGACTGAACGCCAAGCCCCAAAAATAGTACAGTAATAATGAGTAAGAGTTTTCTCATTTTGTTTGTATTTTGGTTTTAGTTAATTGAATAAAATATATTACGAGTTAATCTGTAATCAATGAAATAGATACTCTCTCAATCACCACATAAAATGACATGAGACGAAAGGGTAATTCAACAAGGTTTTAAGAAAGGTAATCTAGATTGCTATGGAAGCCGACTTTGTATTGTGAAAATTTATATTTGAGTTTGGTTGATGATTAATATGGATGTTAGCTTTGATTATAATTTTATAACCAATAGTTAAAATTAGTTAAATTTTTCCAAAAACAAATTAGTTAATGAAAATTTTTCTCCATCAAATAATCCTAAGTCTGACAATTTTAGGTTAGGAATAACTAAAAGTGCCATAAACGAAAGACTCATAAAGGGGGAATTCAGTGCGCATCCTAATTGTTTGGCAAATTTATCAATTTCAGAATATTCTTTGGCAACCTGATAACCATCTTTATCTGACATTATTCCCCCAATTGGTAATTTTAAAACATTATTTTGTCCTTTTCCATTACTTGCTGATACACCACCTTGGGCTTCGATGATAAGATTGACGGCTTCACAGATTGATTCATCATCCACCCCGACGGCAATGATATTGTGCGAATCGTGGGCTACGGATGAGGCAATAGCTCCTTGTTTTAATCCAAAATTTTTAATAAAAGCAACTGCTGGTTTTGCCTCTGAATAACGATTGACTACGGTGATTTTCAGAATGTCATTTTCTACATCGGAGATACATACACCGCCTAAAACTTTGGGTTCATATTCAGATTTCAAGGTAATCAGTTGTCCATCAAGCACTTCAATAACTTTTAACCTCACCCGAAGTCCCTCTCCCATTGAGAGGGGAGTTTTTACCGCAAAATCTTCTTTTTTCTTGATATTACAGTTAAAATTATTAACAACTTTACTTGGTAAATTAGGGATATTTGAAATTCCGTTTTCAGCCACAATTTCACCGTTGAGATAGGTTTGTAAAACATTAAAATCTTCCAGATTATCAATTACAATAAAATCGGCAGGGTCGTTTTCTCTTAATAATC
Source organism: Arcicella sp. (assembly GCA_034519515.1). Taxonomy (GTDB): domain Bacteria; phylum Bacteroidota; class Bacteroidia; order Cytophagales; family Spirosomataceae; genus Arcicella. The sequence goes on along the minus strand of JAXHOK010000059.1, from coordinate 202,600 downwards.
CAACGGGTAATTGATAATGTAAAACTGGATTCACACAAGCCATTTGCAAAATCTCAAACAAATGATTGGGATGTTTTTGCATGGCTCTTTTTACTAATTGATTAATATGACTTTCCACCAAATTATCAGGATGTTTATCATCCGAACAGAACATCATATTCTGGTAATGCTGTGGTAATAAGTCAATTAATGCTTCAAAATTCTTAGCGGCTGAGCCTTCCCGAATGAGGATTTTCATGCCGTATTTCAATTTATCCAAAGCCTCTTCTGCCGTGAAACATTCGTGGTCGGTTTCACAACCTGCTTCGATATATCTGCGGGCATCGTCACCTCGCAAGCCTGGGGCGTGTCCGTCCACGGGTTTTTGATAGCGTTTTGCCAACGCAATTTTCGCCATCATGTCGGGGTCTTGGTTCAAAACGCCTGGAAAATTCATCACCTCCGCCAAATAACCAACTTCGGGATATTTTTGGAATAAGTCTTCAATATCACCAGGCGTGATGATTGCCCCTGCGGTTTCAAAAATGGTAGCTGGTACGCACGAGGGAACTCCAAAACAGAACTTAAAGGGCGTTTGTCGGGCATTTTCAATCATGTATTCCACGCCCGATTTCCCCAAAACATTACCAATTTCATGTGGGTCAGACACCGTAGCAACTGTGCCATGCACCACCGCCAAACGAGCAAACTGCACGGGCGTGAGCATAGAGCTTTCCACGTGTACGTGGGCATCAACGAAACCAGGCAATAGGATTTGGGATTTAGGATTGGGGATTGGGGATTGGATAGTAATTTGCTTTATAAATCCGTCTTCAATTTCGATTGTTCCGTACTGAATTTTCTTTTCAAGAATGTTGATGATATTGCCTGAGATTTTCAATAGTTTGTTGATTAATGTTTCAATTATTGAATCAATTTAGACCTTACCGTTCAATAATTCAATACTCGAACGATTTATTTCTTTGGGATATTTTCGTAAATTTAACCACATTCCCAAGCTAAACACTCCAATACAATCGCTAATACTTGATTGGTATTTCCCTAATTTATTGATAATTAGCTCCTTATGAGTAAAATCATGAAGGCTTAATTTCGTATTTTTTAATTTTTAATTTCAATATTTATTCACTTAATTTTTTATTCATCATGAAAAAATTATCGTATTTGTTTCTTGCTTTAATCGTATTTTTTATCACTTCTTGCGGTGTAACGCCCGAAGTACAACCGTCCTCGATGATTTATCGTTACCTGCGGCAATTGGTAAATTAGACATCGCTTTTTCAGATTCTACTACCAACAAGAGCGGCACAGTAACAGCCGCCAGTGGTGATGATGTGAACGTTTCTCTGATTATTAAAAAAACCCCAACGGGCGAAAAACCCCGTATTATGCGGGTTTTTGTTACTGACAAACCTAATTACAGAGGTAAGTTGGACGCTGCTTTGTTTGAAATCAAATTGAAAAATATTGATGAGCAAACCCAAACTATTAATTACACAGTTTCGCCAGCATCAGGAAAAGTTTACGTCCATTTTGACGTGTATGATAACAAAGATGCCGTAACCCGTAAAACATTGATTGTTAATGTTTCAGCCGATGCTCAAATTGCTTCTTGGAAAGCTATTACTTTGGGAGCCCAAACCAGCGTACTCGGTTCAAGGCTTGCCTCCGCAACGGGTGATATTTATACCGTTTGTGACTTGGATTCAAACATCAGATATGTGGATATTACTTATGCCATTGGCAGAGTGGATGCAAAACCGATTTTATTATCAAACCCTGAGCGTGCGAGATTAAATTATTCCACTACTATTGCCACTACAAACCCCATCTGTGGCGGAGGAAGCACGGCTGGTGGAACGGCAACTTATTTTGCAGTAACGCCCGCAACAGTTGATTTTGCCACCGCAACCGATGCCATTTTAGGCGGATTAACCATTGCTGAAACTGCCCAAAATATTTTGGTAGAGGCAGGAAAAACCTATTCTTTTGTGAATGGTAGAAAGAAGAAAGGATTGATTAAAGTAAACTCAATCGTTCAAGGAGCGGATGGGAAGATTAGTTTTGATATTAAGGTGCAGAAGTAAAATACCCTAATTAAAAAAAGCCAAGACCAAAAATCTTGGCTTTTTTTAATATACTTAAAATTTTACTTGGTATGAGAAGTATGGAAGAATGGGTAATAAACTTTGCTGTTTTATAGACAACTGTGTTCCCCTAATCAAACCATCAATTTTTAAATAATTAGGGTTTATCAGTTATTTTGAGGAGTAAATTTTAAACATATATGAGAAAGATGGAATAATACCAAAAAGCGATACAGATTTTACACGCTGTCCAGAATCAATGTAGTAATAGTATGGATTCTGACGATTATAAGCATTGTACAAACTTAACTCCCATTGACCAATACCCCATTTATGAGTTGTTTTCCGTTGAACACCTATGTCTAATCTGTGCGTTGGAATCATTCGATATGAATTCCTTTCTCCATTTATATAAGCTAAGTTAGGATAGCCTAAAAATTTATCTTTTACGAATCCGTAAGCAGGAATCGAATATACTGCTTTTGGTAATGTAATAGCCTGTCCAGTCTGAAATATCCAAGAAGCATTTAAACTCCACCGCTTATTTAACTTATACATAGCTACAACTGAAAGATCATGTCTACGGTCTTGACGAGCGTAAAATTCTTTACCAAGATTTAAGTTTTCAAATTGATTAGTTGTCCATGAAAGAGTGTAACCTATCCAACCTTGTAATTTACCATATTTTTTTTCTAACAGTGCTTCAATTCCATAAGATTTACCTTTCCCTTGCGTTACAATTTTATCCCATTCTCTCTGATTATTTTGAGAAAATTCTGTAAAATCAGTTGAACTATATCCATCTCGATACGAAATAATATTGTTCATTTCTTTGTAATATGCTTCTATACTTAAAGAAAGGAAATTGTTTTTTTCTTGGGATATATCATGATTATAACTCAATGAAATTTGATTAGATTTCTGAGGTATTATTTTATCAGTTGAAGAAACCCATAAATCCACAGGAAAGCCCAATCCTGGATTGGTTAGTAATTGCAGAGGCTGATTCATTTGAGAAAGAGCCATTTTTAGAGAAGATTTTTCGTTGAAAATATATCCAAGCGTTAAACGTGGTTCTTTAAATTGGTATGTTTGATTTGGTACTTGATACGAGCTATATCTAAACCCTAAATTTGCTATCCATTTGTTAAACTTAAACTCATTTTCAATAAAGAGACTAACTTCTTTTGATTGAATAGAATCTAATTTTGACTCAATAAAATTAATATTTTTACCTTGATACCTTAATTGTCCTGGGCGAAATGTATAGGTGTTATAAATCCCTCCAAATTTGACAGCATAATTATCAGTAATCTCAATTTCCGTAGTATTTTTAACCCCAAAAGTATTTATTTGAGAATTAAATTTGTTTATAAATGCCTCTCCTTGTTGATCTCTAAAAACTTCCAAATCCATATTATAATCTGACAAGGTAAAGTCAATGTAATTATTAATTATTGGACTTAAATGACTCGTGAAAGAAACACCCCAAATCTGGCTATTCCATGATTGGTCGTATTTTTGGGTTTCAGTTTCTCCATCAAAAGCACCTGTTAGTCTATCTTTGTCGTGATAAGTGAAGAGTTGAATTATATTCTTCTTATCCAATTTTAAAGTCAATATTCCATTAAAATCATAGAATTTATAATATGGTCCAGATGTTGTGCCTGAACCATTAAAAAAGGCTGTAAAAATATCGAAATAACTCCTTCTTCCTGCTAATAATAGTGATACCTTTTCTTTAACAATGGGGATTTCTGCGTATAATTTTGAGGAAATAAAGCCTATTGAACCTCCAATTTTAAACTTATTCATGCTTGCAGATTTTAACCTGACATCAAGAATTGAAGATAAACGCCCTCCAAATCGGGCAGGAAATCCACCTTTATATAAATCTGCCTTTTCAATTATATCACTATTGAATGGAGACAGGAATCCGAATAAATGACTGTTTTTATACAAAGGTGCTGAATTAATGAGAAATAAATTTTGGTCACTTGTTCCTCCTCGTACATATAAGCCAGCAGAGCCTTCATTATCACTTTTTACTCCAGGTGTGAGCATGAATATTCTGGTTAAGTCATGCTCACCAGCAATGGAAGGAACATTTAGTATTTGCTCTTTTGATAATGAGTTTATTCCAATATTTAACTTATTTACTGAACTCTCAACTTTACTGGAAACTATTACTTCTTCAAGTTCAGTAACGAAAGGAGTTAGTTCCACTTCAATCAGAGTATCTTTTTGAATATCAAGTATTTTTTTATAGTTAAGAAAACCGAGATACTTTATAGTAAGCGAATATTTACCAGTTTTGAATTTTGGAAACATGAATTCACCCGTTTTATCCGAATATTTGACCATTTTTATTGACGATAACTGTATTGATGCTCCTTCTAATAGTTTTTGATTTGATTTATCTAATACTTTACCTGAGAATCGAATCATCTGGCAATTACCCCAAAAAGAGCAGCATAGTAAAATAAGAAGGGTTACATAAATTTTCATAGATAAAACTTTATTTTATGGTCACCGTCAGTGAGGTAGTTAGATATGCTCCAAAAATGCCATAACCATTTTGGATATTTGTAAATTCAGGAATTATTCCTTGGTAAGCACCTAAAAAACTACTTGTTGACTTTTTAGAAATTTCATCCATCAGCTGAGCCATTTTCTCAAACTGATAAAGATTGTACTCTAAAGTATGGAGATAATAAAATTTTGGGAAAGTATCGTCAGTCGTGTCTGAATTGTAAAACAAGGAAGTTCCAGACTGAGAAATATTTTTAAACGATTTTAAAGAAGGTTGAGCCTCTACAGTTTTACCAGTAAAAGAGTCTTTAAACTTCCCTCCTGAACTAATTAAATAATTTAACTTTTGAGTTTCTGTTGAAACATCTTGCCAACTTGCTTCTATTCTTCTCCTTTTAGAGATGAATCCATCATCAAATGGGTCTCCAAAAGTAAAATTTTCAATTACAGCCCCCTGATTGGGAACGGTACAACTCGACCTTAAAGTTATCTTATCGGGGGAATGGACTGTTAATACATAAGTATGATTAGGTTTTACTTTAAAAGTTGTTTGAGAATTTCCAAAGTAGCCCCCATTCGAAAGATGTTTTAATTGTATAGTTTCTTTTGTATTTAAGTCTTCAATCGTAATTTCAGCATTTTCAATACCAAACTCTTTGTTAGTATTAGATACACTTCGAATTTCTTTAATTGCTGCGTGAATAGAATCAGAAGGTGTTAGAAAACAAAAAACTGATAGTGTTTGATTAGGGATTGGGAATATTATTCCTTCTACCACTGAGGTACGAGAACACCTTGTAAATAAAAATGTTATTAGTAAAAAACCAATAATGAGTCGCATTTTAAATAATTTTATAAAAAGGTTAAAAATATTAAAATTTAAACTAAAAAAGCAGGTATTTGCATAGATACCTGCTTTTTTAAGTTGAATTTAGAAGCTACCATTTACTACTTGATTATTCCATTTTCCAGAGTAATCGGCGTGTAAGATTACGGCATCGGAAAAAATAACTGGTCCCCATGCTGAATTAAGGAAAACTGATGTTTCAGAGCAATCATCACAAGAATTACTTGCAGGAACGTTTCCGAAATTACCCGCTGCCCAATTCGAGATATACATTGACGCATTTTTAAGTTCTAAACGTTGAGCAGTACCAGACCCCCACGATTTAAAAATCCACCATCCTGAATATTCTCTCATTTGAAGTTTCATGTACCACGATGTATAAAACAAAAACCAACTATTTTCTGACCAGACAACTAAAACAGCATGATCACTGTCAAATGGTTGGGCAGAAACTGGCCAATCAAAAGCAGGTCTAGCATTCTTATTTTGTTCCCGATTCAACTCTCCTCTTGTTCTTACAATTACTTTTTCAGATTTAATCCGTAAATCTTTTAAATCTCCATTCAGCAAATTCTCATTATCACTTTTAACAGTAAGACGATTTCCATCAGGGGTAAATTTAAACACTTCACTCCCAATTTTTACCACTGCATCACTATTCAGTATATGGGAGAAACTGATGTCGGGAATATAAGTCTTGTCTCCCGTTTTAGTTTTAAAAATCGGGTTTTCCTCTTTAAAAATAATTCCCTCTTTATGGGAATTATAAAATTCTTGCATGGATTCAAACCCAATTTTCTTGTCCCAGTTCTCCCTTTCCTTTTCGGTCATTACTTTCAGTTTTTCAATTGTTTCTTTGAAAGCATCAATAGATTCAAAAGAAAGCCTACCTTTTTCAGACACAACTCCTTTACTAATAATTTGAGGTGCTTGAACCTCTTGAGGTACTAAACTTGTGTCTTACTCTTTACAAGACCACAGGCAAAGCGACAGTCCCACCGTCACCATGCCCAAACGTTGTAATGTTTTTTTCATTACCTTTACATTGGGTTTAAATTGTTGGAAAATGATTTTACCTGTAAGCCTCGCCTGTCGTCCAAACATTAGCGGGGCTTACGTTTTGCAAATATTTAGGGTTTGCTCAACAAAACCTAATAAAAAATCAAAAAAACTATTCCATACAGAATATTCAAGAAAATAAATAATTTTCCTCCATTTCTATTGCTTCTTAAAAACTAAACACATACATTTACCGCAACTAACAAGTTTTTACCGCAACTCCGCAAACCTCAACCAAAAACGGAATGGAATGGATTTTAGGTAATTTCAACCGCTAATTTCTAACCTTATGCTATCTAAAACATTTTAAACAATTCAACACTATGAAATTTGACGGTTCAATTATTAAAAAACTCGTAAGGAAAATGGTTACACCCAATGGAATTTTGCCTGTTTGAATGGAATTTCCCAAGGTTATTTATCCAAAGTTGAAAACAACAAATCTGATATAAAGGTATCAGAACTCGAAAAAATCGCTGATTCATTAAAGAAACCAATTAACTTCTTTTTCCTGATTTAATCTTTCAACATCTTCCCGTATTCCAAAACAGCCAAATCCATCAAGATTTGGCTGTTTTTCATGTAGCACGGAAGTCCGTTCCGTGAAGAGTTGTCCAATGCACGGAACGGACTTTCGTGCTACATTTTCCTACCTTTCTCCTATATTTGCAAACAAAACTAATCAAGATGAAAAAAACGATTATTGCTCTGGATGGTCATTCGAGTTGTGGGAAAAGTACCACGGCTAAACGGGTTGCTAAGAAATTAGGCTATGCCTTCATCGACACGGGGGCAATGTACCGTGCCGTGAGCCTTTATTTTCACGATAATCATATTTCATTGACTAACCCGAAGGAAATCGAAAAGGCACTTTTGGAGATTCATATTACCTTTCATTTCAATGAACAACGTGGAGCGAGTGATGTGTATTTGAATGGTTTGAACGTGGAAGAAGAAATCCGTAAGATGTATATTTCGCAAATGGTTTCGGAAGTGAGCGTCATTAAGGAAGTCCGCAGGGCGATGGTAGCTCAACAGCAAAAAATGGCAAAACATCGGGGCGTAGTCATGGATGGGCGAGATATTGGCACAATGGTTTTTCCCGATGCCGAAGTAAAAGTTTTCATGACCGCCGACCCAACCATCAGAGCAGAACGCCGCCAAATTGAGTTTCTAAACAAAGGCGAACTGGTTGATTATGAGACGATTCTGGCAAATCTCCGCAAAAGAGACATCATTGATTCATCCCGTGAGGAAGGCCCACTGACCCAAGCAAAAGATGCCGTTCTGATGGATACTTCGTTTATGACATTGGACGAACAAGTAGATTTTGTATTACAATTACATGATTCTGTGCTGGCAAGATTATGAAAGCAAATACCTACGATGCCATCGTGATTGGCTCTGGAATTAGTGGCGGCTGGGCTGCCAAAGAACTTTGTGAGGCAGGACTTCGCACGCTCGTGTTAGAACGGGGACGTGACGTAAAACACGTTCAAGACTACCCAACCGCCATGAACGACCCTTGGGATTTAGCTCACCGTGGGCGAATTCCTTTGGCGGATATTACCGAAAATCCTATCGTAAAGAAATGTTATGCTTATGACGAAGCCACGCAGCATTTTTTCGTAAAAGACAAAGAACATCCTTACGTTCAAGAAAAACCCTATGACTGGATTCGGGGCTATCAAGTGGGGGGAAAATCTTTGACTTGGGCAAGACAAACCCAGCGTTGGAGTGATTACGAATTTGAAGCCCCAGCCCGTGATGGCTTTGCGGTTGATTGGGCGATTCGTTATAAAGACATTGCTCCGTGGTATAGCAAAGTGGAGAAATTTGTGGGTATCAGTGGTAATAAAGACGGCATCAAAAGCCTGCCCGATGGCGAATTTCTGCCCGCTTGGGAATTGAATTGTTTAGAAAAACACATTCAGAAATCCGTCAAAGAACAATATACTGACCGTCAGGTGATTATCGGAAGATGTGCGCATTTAACCAAGCCCAATCCCATCCATTCAGCCCAAGGTCGGGGGCAATGTCAGGCTCGGCACTTGTGTTATCGGGGTTGTCCTTATGGCGGATATTTCAGTTCCAATTCCTCCACGCTTCCGTGGGCAGCAAAAACGGGGAAATTGACCCTCAGACCACATTCAGTAGTACATTCTATTATTTATGACGAACAAAAAGGGGATACCGCCAACGGACGTGCCAAAGGCGTGCGAGTGGTGGATTCTGAAACCAAAGAAGTTACTGAATATTACGCCAAAATTATCTTTGTAAATGCCGCAACCTTAAACTCCAATTTGATTTTAATGAACTCAACTTCCAACCGTTTCCCGAACGGTTTGGGTAATGATAACGGGCTTTTGGGCAGATATGTGGCTTTCCACAATTACCGAGGTTCGGGCGGGGCAACTTTTGAGGGTTTTGAAGACCAATATTATTCAGGCAGACGACCCACCACGGCTTTTATGCCTTCGTTCCGTAACGTTCAAAAACAAGAAACGGACTTCCTTCGGGGATATATGGTTGCTTTCGCTGCTGCCCGTGCGGGGTATAATCAAGACATGGACAAACCCACTTTTGGCACCGAATATAAAAATAAAATCACCCAACCAGGCGAATGGGGTGTGTTTATTATGATGCAGGGCGAAACCGTGCCACGTTATGAAAATCATGTAAAATTGAGTAAAGATATAAAAGATGCTTGGGGTGTGCCACAATTGGTTACGTCAATCGGTTATGATGAAGAGAATGATGGCAAAATGATAAAAGACTTTCATCAACAGGCTTCTGAAATGTTGGAAAAGGCAGGTTGTAAGAATATTAGTATGTCCGACAGCCATCAAAATCCAGGTCTCGACATCCACGAAATGGGTGGTATCAGGATGGGTAAAGACCCTAAAACTTCTTTGTTGAATGGTTTTAATCAGCTCCATACTTGCAAAAATGTTTTTGTAACCGATGGTTCGTGTATGACCTCGGTAGGGAATCAAAACCCATCGCTTACTTTTATGGCTTTGACGGCACGGGCAGTGAATCATGCGGTGAGTGAAATGAAGAAGAAGAATTTGTAAAAGGGATTTCTAACCACTACTACTATAAATCATGACCACAGTAAGTAAAGACATTTTATGGAAAGGAATTATCGAAGACTTCTTTCCAGAATTTCTCATGTATTTTTATCCAAATGATTATCAATTATTTGACTTCGCAAAAGGGTTTGAATTTTTGGATAAGGAATTAGAACAAATGATGTTTCCATCCTCATCAAAGCGTAGAATTGCTGATAAATTAGTAAAAGTATATACCAAGAAAAGAGAAGAAAAATGGGTGTTGATTCACCTTGAAGTGCAAGGGTACGAAGATGATATATTTGCAGAAAGGATGTTCACTTATTATTATCGAATTTGGGATAAATATAGACAGAAAATTGCTGCTTTGACTTTATTTACAGATGATGTGAAAAAATTTAGACCTAACAAGTTTGAAATGAAATTTCTGGATACTTCTTTACATTTTTCATATAAAACAATCAAATTATCAGATTATAAGCCCGAAGATTTTCAAAAGAGTGATAGCATTTTTGCCATCGTTATGGAAACGGCTTGGTATGGCTTAGCAAAGAATAAATTATCTGATGAAAATCTGTTTTCTCTAAAATTAGATTTGGCAAGAAGACTATCGAAAAAAGGTTTTCCGAAAGAAGCATTCAGTAAAATATGTTCTTTTATAAAAATGTATGTTTCATTTGAAAAACCAGAATTAATTTCTAAATTAGATAATGAAATTGATTTTATTGACAAAAATGTTAGAACCATGGGAATTTTAGAAGCCATCCAAGAAGAAATAAAAAGGCAAACCAGAGAACAAACTGCCTTGGAAGTAACAAAAGAAGTAACAAAAGAAGTAACGCAAAAGGTTACCAAACAAATTCAAAATGATAATATTAACAAACTTTACCGTAAAGGTTTTCCTGTTGAAGCCATCGCCGAAATGTTAGAGATTCCTTTGAAAACAGTTAAAAATGCTATCAAATAAAGTCAATCTAATGAAGTTAAAAAGCCCAACGACCATTGGGCTTTTTTGATGTAACATAATTGGCGGATTCCATTATCACTAAATAACAAATATGCTTCAACTCGGACTCGTAAGTGCTATCTTAGCCGACCGTACTTTTGAACAAGTCATTGACTTTGTTTCAGAAAAAGACTTTAAATGTGTCGAAATTATGTGTTGGCCCGCTAATAATGCCGACGCTCGTAGATATGCGGGCGTGAGTCACATTGACGTAGATGCACTTGATGATGCACAAGTTACTCATATCCAAAAATACACCACCGACCGCAACATAACTATTTCAGGATTAGGCTATTACCCTAATCCACTCGACCCCGATACTGAAAAGTCAAACGTTTATATCGACCATATCAAGAAGATTATCAAAGGAGCAGCCAAATTGAAAATTCCCGTAGTGAACACTTTTGTGGGCAGAGACCCGCAGAAAAATGTGGCGTATAATTTGGATATATTCAAAGAGGTTTGGACTGATATTATAAAACTGGCAGAGCAAGAAAATGTAAAAATTGGGATTGAAAATTGCCCCATGTTTTTTACGAATGACGAATGGCCTGGCGGTAAAAACCTTGCCACTACCCCTGCGATATGGGATAAAATATTCGAGATGATTCCTTCCCAAACACTCGGTTTAAATTACGACCCTTCGCATTTGGTTTGGCAAATGATGGATTATTGTCGCCCGATTTATGATTATCCCGAACGATTACATCACATTCATTTAAAAGATGCCAAAGTTTATCCCGAAAAACTCAACCGAGTGGGCATCATGGCGAACCCTTTGGAGTATCATTCGCCCAAATTGCCAGGTTTGGGAGACATAAATTGGGGGAAATTCTTTGCCGCCCTCACGGATGTCCGCTATCGTGGACCAGTCGTAATTGAGGTAGAAGACAAGGCTTACGAAGGTTCAGAAGCGGATGTTGAAACGGCTATTTTGACGGCGAGGAATTATTTGAAGCAGTTTTTATCATAGCTTTTGGCTGTTGGCAATCGGCTGTTAGCTTTTAAATAAAGTGCTCTTTTCCACCCAAATTAAGCTCAGTAATTGATTCAGAAATATGAAAAACGACTATTCTGTAACATTAGAAAAAGTTATTGCATTAGTTTCTGCCCAAACGGGAATTGAAGAATCAAAATTAAATGAAAATACTAAAATTGAAGATGATGTTGGTTTAGTTGGATTAGATACAATAGAATTTTATGAAGAATTCTTCACTGAGTTTCAAATTGATAATCCACAAGATTTTGATAGTAATAAGTATATATCTCCCGAAAATATAGACATATTTAGTATACTAAAATCTATATTTTCTAAAAAAACAAACCATGAATTTGACTTAAAGAATAATACCATAAGGCATTTAACGAACGTTGCTTTGAGAAAAAGATGGTATGAAGAATAGTTTTATCACTTTAAAATATATTTTTAGAAAAAAAAATTACAATCAAAATAATAGCTAAAAGCCAAAAAACATACACAATGCCCTCAAAATCAATCAAATACAACTCATTATCAGAAATAAAAAAAGTCGCCAAAGAAATTTTTGAATTTGGACAAAAAACGCCCGTCTGGATTTTTGAAGGACAAATGGGAGCGGGCAAAACTACGCTCATCAAAGCAATTTGTGAGAACTTGGTAGTGATAAGCCACGTGCAAAGTCCTACTTATTCTTTGGTAAATGAGTACGCTACCAAACGTGGCGAAAACATCTATCATTTTGATTTTTATAGAATCAAAAACGAAGACGAAGCGATGGATATTGGCGTGGAGGATTATCTATTTTCGGGCGAAAGATGTTTCATTGAATGGGCTTCTAAGATAGAAAATTTACTGCCTACTAAATACCTGAAAATCGAAATTCAAGTGCAAGAAGATGGGGAAAGAATTGTAAATTTGTCTTTGTGAAAAATTAAAATCAAAAATATCATGGGCTTAGTTTATGCAGAAGTTGAAATAATTAATGGTGGAGACCTCGAAATGGTTCGAAGACATCTCATCGACCAAGATGAAGTAAAACGAATGTATGTAACGATGTTAGTTGATACTGGTTCGTATATGCTTGCCATCAACGAATCTATACAAGAACAATTACAACTACCTGTTTTAGAAAAACGAAAAGCCCAATTAGCCAATGGCACGATTGAGGAATACGATGTGGTTGGTCCAGTAGAATTAAGGTTCAAAAACCGTCAAACTACTTGTCGTGCTATGGTTTTACCTGGTGATAATGAATGTTTATTAGGAGCAATTACTTTGGAAGATATGGACGTTTTAATTCACCCTTTGCGTCAAGAACTTATCGTGAATCCTGACCATCCCTATTTTACCCAAATGAAGATGAAGGGGATTCCAAAATAATATTTTCATCCAAAACTCGAAACTCAAAAATATGCCCCAACCAACTGGTTTTAAAGAAGTCCTCGCTCAAAGTGGATTGATGACACAGGAAGCATTAGTCTGGACAAAACAAAATGCCAAAAGCCTATTCATCGGTATTCCGAAGGAAGTGTCGATGCAGGAACATCGCATTTCGCTCACGCCCGATGCCGTGGGGCTTTTGGTGCGTAATGGGCATCGAGTATTGATTGAAACGGGGGCAGGAATGGGGGCAAAATTTACCGATAATCAATATTCAGATGCGGGCGGACAAATATCTTACAGCACCGAAGAAGTCTTTAAATCGGATGTCATTCTGAAAGTTCAACCGCTGTCTGATGCAGAAATAGAATACCTAAATAATGGCTCTACGGTAATTTCAGCCTTGAATATGCCCCGTATGACGAAGGAATATTTTGAGAAACTGAACCGCAAAAAAGTTACTGGACTTTGTTATGAGTACATCGAAGACAACGTTGGTGGAATGCCCATTATTAGAGCCATGTCTGAAATTGCGGGCAGCACCGTCATGCTAATTGCGGCTGAATGTTTGAGCAGTACCAACGGCGGCATGGGCGTAATTGTGGGTGGCATTACGGGCGTACCTCCTACGAAAATCGTAATTTTGGGAGCGGGTACAGTATCAGAATACACCGCCCGAATTGCCATTGGATTGGGAGCAGATTTGAAGGTTTTTGATAAAGATATTTATAAATTACAAAGGTTAAAATACTCCGTAGGACAAAATATTTATACTTGCATTATCGACTCCAACACACTTACGCAAGCTATTGTAGAGGCAGATGTGGTGATTGGGGCATTGCGTGCGGCGGATGGTTTCACGCCTTGTATTGTTACCGAAGAAATGGTTTCGATGATGAAACCAGATTCCGTAATTATTGACGTTTGTATCGACCAAGGAGGGTGTTTTGAGACTTCGGAAATGACTACGCTTGACCGACCCATTTATCGCAAACACGATGTTATTCACTATTGCGTACCCAATATTCCTTCACGAGTCGCTCATACTGCCAGCTTGGCGTTGAGCAATATTTTTACGCCATTTCTACTAAAAACGGGTAAAACAGGGGGAATAGAAGAAGCTATCTTTGCGAACAAATCCTTTATGAAAGGGGTTTATTGCTTCAAAGGCAACCTAACAAACGCCAACATCGCCAAAAAATTTGGCATGAATTATAAAGATTTAAGTCTGCTCAGTGCAGCGAGATTTTAATTTTTTGATGCTCGTTATTAGATGATTGATGTTCGTATCACGATGCTTGAACAACAAAAATCGAAAACCGAACATCGAACATCGAGATTATGTTAGAAGATTACCAAGCCATATCCAATGCCGCCAATTCTCATGATTTAGATGGGAAACGGTTAGGCATTATTTCCACTGACTTTGCGTTGGTTGCTGATTTTTTGAAAGAAGCCTCTTATCAAATCCGCACTCGTGGGTTTTCCAAATATCCTATTTTTGGCGTATCGCAGAATCCTGCACAAATAGGCGAACGCCTCATCGGGATGATGGAAATGAACGAAAATAAATGGAATTATCACGCCTCGGTGATGGAGGAGTACGTTTCCAGAGGAATTATTGATGAAGAAAACGTAGAGGTTTTCAAATCCAGCTATAAAGACCCCGACGAATTTTGTTGCCTTTTTGTATTGGATAGAGACTTTGCCAGTTTTATTTATATTCCTTTTCCAGAAGATTAATTTTTTAAGGAAGGCTTCGGACTGGGCGTCCCCCTTCAAGCGAAGCCTTCCTTACTTTCTGAGAATATCAATATCGTATAAAACTTTTAGTTTGATTAAGGAAGCATCTAAATTTAAACATACCCGCTTCTGGTATGAACTTCCCGAAAGTAGAAATAACTTTCGGGAAGTTTAATGGAAGGCATGGGTACTTTATTAATTGATGCTCCCTAACTTAAATTGTAACGAAATGAAAAAATCTATTTTCACTACCATCTTCTTGATAACCTCGTTCGGGCTATTTGCTCAAAGCAAAGAAATCATTAAAACCGACAAGGCTCCTGTACCGATTGCTCCGTATAGTCAAGGTATAAAAGCCAATGGTTTTTTGTTTGTGTCGGGGCAGATTGGGCTAAATCCAAGTACCCGAAAATTAGTGGAAGGTGGCACAGAAGCCGAAGCTGTACAAATTATGGAAAATATTCGGGCAGTATTGGCAGCGGGCGGAGCAAAAATGGAAGACATCGTCAGTACGGTTGTTTATCTGAAAAACATGGATGATTTCCCAAAAATGAATGAGATTTATGGAAAATATTTTACAGGTAACTATCCCACCCGTAGCACCGTAGGCGTAAATAGTTTGGCGGGTGGAGCTAATATTGAAATTACGGTAACGGCTTTGTTGCCTGCGAGGAAGAAGTAATTCAGACAAATAAAATTCTATAATAGTATTTCCAAAAAAGCGGTCTCTCCTACCGCTTTTTTTATGCTCTAAAAATTATTTCTCAAAAAACTAAGAAAATAGTTTGTAAACTAAAATATTAGTTTTATCTTTGATAAACAATTAGCTGTGAGTAATGAGGTTTGAGTAATGAGCAAGAAAAAACTTTGCTATAACTCATAGCTCATAGCTCATAGCTCACAACTAAAAAATCATGCAACCAGAAAGAGAATTAACTAAAGCCGAAGAGCAGATTATGCAGGTACTTTGGCAAATAGAAAAAGGATTTGTGAAAGACGTTTTAGAAGAACTGCCCGAACCCAAACCTGCCTACAATACGGTTTCGACCATTATTAGGATTTTGCAAGAAAAAGGGTTTGTGAGTCATAATTCTTACGGAAAATCACATGAATATTTCCCGATTGTGAGCAAAGAAAATTACAGCACTTTTGCCACCGAAAAATTAGTGGAAGGCTATTTTGAAAACTCCTTTTCAAGCCTATTTTCGTTTTTCTCAAAAAAGGGAAAAATAGACGTAAAAGATGCCGATGAGATTTTAAAAATGATTAATGAATTGAAGGAGAAGGAAGATTGATTTTCGATGCAACCGTCGCTTCGGTTCGGATATGAGGGTAAAATAAATCTTCATTGTCATTAGTCCACACCTTTATAAAAATTACTGAGTACATCATACAAAATCTAAATGGTTCTACCCCAAGTTACTAAACAAAACATTCATGGCAAGACTTTGAGTCATGCCATGAATTGTGAGAACTAACAATTTTACCCCAAACATCAAAAAAGACATGAACTGGCTCAATTACCTCCTCCAAGTGAACCTGTATTTGGTTCTTTTCTACGGTTTTTATCGCCTGCTGTTGCGGTCGGAAACCTTCTTTAACCTCAATCGGGGCTACTTGGTGGCATCGGCGGCGTTAGCATTTTTTATACCGCTGATGCAGTCGGATTGGGTGCGTTCGTGGTTTGTAACAGAACAAGTTTCGCAGACTATTTCTACCCTTTACGACCCGCAAATTATGTATATACAAGCGAGTGCAAGCCAAGTACACACCATGACGATGGGCGAAATCATGGCGTTTTGCTACATCATCGGCATCATGCTGGGTATTGCTCGTTTCGGAGGAAATTTGGTTTTCTTGGGACAGATGATGAAGCAAAAAACGCAAGGAGAAAGCTCAAAAAGGGCATTTTCGTTCTTTAATGTCTTGTTTGTGAGTAAGGAATTAAAGAACCGTTCAACCATCATGAAGCATGAATTTGTGCATATTCGCCAACTACATTCTGCCGATGTGATGTTGTTTGAACTGATTGCGATTTTCAACTGGTTCAACCCCGTGGTGTATCTTTATAAAAGCTCCATCAAGCACATTCACGAGTTTATTGCCGATGAAGTAGCGAGCCGCAACGAAGCCTCAAAAGCGGAGTACGCCATGTTACTTTTCCAAGAACAATTTGGCGTACAGGCAATTCCATTGACTAATAATTTTTTCAATCAATCATTACTTAAACTACGTATAAAAATGTTACACAAAAGTCGCTCTACGGAAACTGCTTTGATGAAATACGGACTCATCGCCCCACTTTTTATGTTGATGATTGTGGTTTCATCTGCTACTTTGGCAACCAAACCGATTCAGAAGATAGAAGAAATTGTGAAGGAAGTTTCTGCCAAAGATGCTCCAATTATTAACGACAAGACTGTGGTTGAGGCAGTTACAGAAAATAACCCTGCTGACCCAAATTTAGATTTATCAAAGGCTTATGTGATTAGCCCTGCGTTGGTGGATGAGGTTCGGAATTATGGTAAAAAAGATACCACAGTAGTATTCAATACCGTAGAACAAAATGCCGAATATCCTGGTGGTATGGCAGCATTTGGAAAATATTTACAAGAAAATCTAAAATATCCAGAAGCAGCCCAAAAAGCGAATTATTCAGGAAAAGTTTACATTCAATTTATTGTAAATACAGATGGCTCTGCCAATGATTTTGAGGTTTTGAAATCTGCTGAATATGGTTGTAGTGAAGAGGCTCTGAGGGTATTAAAAACTATTCCAAAGTGGGTTGCAGGTGAACAAAGTGGTAGAAAAGTAAGAAGTCGTTTTACTATTCCGATTAGTTTTCAATTAGAGAAAGAGACAAAAGTAAAAATTGACGAAAAAGAGAAAAACGAATTTCCAAAACTACCTGCGGTGATAGAATTTAAAGGTAATAAAGGGGAAATATTTTCAACAAATGTTGTGATGAATAATAAATGTAAAGACTGTCCTCCGCCTTTATGTATTGTTGATGGTGTTGAAAGTCAGTCAGATATATTAAAAAACCTTAACCCTAATGATATTCAATCAATAGATATAGTTAAAGGTGAAAAAGCCACTTTAATTTACGGTGAAAAAGGTAAAAATGGTGTTATTTTGATTACGAGTAAAAAGAAATAATGCCTGAACTTGGATTGCGAAATGTCGCACCGTGTCCGATTTATGGATTTTTAGCATTAGGTAAAATATTCATCATTCAGAATCCTATCAATCCTATAATCTGGTGAATCCAAATTCAGACAGGGTTACTCAGACAAATACAAAATCGTAAATCCAAAATCAATAAAAAATCCCCCACCCCGTAGTGGGGATTTTTTAAAACTCAATCAACTAAAAAATTAGTTTTAATTAAATAACAAATAATCATGCAAAATCACTTAGAAAACCCCGAGACTTTGGAGGATATTATCTTCCGAAATCGCAACAAGTCTTACGGAGCTTATTCGTTAAGGACTGATTATCAGAAAGTTATTAACCGTGCCTTAGTCATTGGCATTGGCGTATTTGGCTTGGCAATCCTCACGCCTATGATTTGGGCGAAGGTTAATTACAAGGAAAAAATGGATAAAGTTTACGAAGTAACAGACGTAGATTTTCCTCCTCCGCCAAAAGATGAAATCGTACCACCCACAAAGCCAGAGACTCCTCCCCCATCACAAGTTGAGCAACCAAGAAAAACGATTACTTTTCTTGCTCCCGAAATTGTGGAGGATGAAAAGGTAGAAGATGAACCAATTCCAGACCAAGATTTATTGAATAATACGACCGCTCAAATTAGTAACAAAACACAAGAAGGTTCAGAAGACCCCATTCCCGTGGACGACCCAGACGTGGGCAAAGGCACAGAACCCGCCCAGCCTGTGGAGGTGAAAGTGGATGAAAAAGATGAAGTACACATTGTTGTAGAACAAATGCCCGAATATGCAGGTGGTGTGGCGGCTTTATCTAAATTTTTACAGAAAAACCTTCGTTATCCAAACCCTGCGGCAAGTGCTGGCGTAAGTGGAAAAGTGTTCGTTCAGTTTGTGGTTGGGCAAGATGGAGCAATCTCGAAGGTCGATATTCTGAAAGGCATGGGTTTTGGTTGTGATGAAGAAGCCCAACGAGTGATTAAATTGATGCCCCGCTGGTCGGCAGGCAAACAGTCGGGCAGGGCAGTCTCGGTAAGATTTACATTGCCAATTAATTTTCAGTTGGAATAAATGTAGCACGGCAATCTTTGCCGTACATCGGACGAAGATGCACGGCAAAGATTGCCATGCTACATTACATTTTATTGAATGGTACACCTATTTTAATCAAAAAAACTTATATTTGTCAGGAAAACCGCCAAAAATTACTCTTTTATTACCCCAAAACCCTGGCAAATGTCCTTATCTAACAGTAGTAAAATTTATCTTGTCAAAGAATCCATTTTTAAGTTAGCCAATTTCACGTCCGAAGAATGGGATTTTTACCAAAACATTATTGATGAAGTTTCCTTCAAAAAAAAGGAATATTTGACTAAGCGGGGAGAGATAGAAAAATACGCCTATTTCATCTTGGAAGGAGCCGTAAAATACGAAGCCTCCACCGAAGACGGCAAAGAAATATGCGTAGATTTGGGTTTTCAGGGCAATTTAGTGAGTTCATTTTCCTCATGTTTGGCACAACGCCCCTCTGCAATTTCTATTCAAGCCGTTGCAAATATTAAGGCTTTTAGATTGAAGTATTTGCCCGTTTTTGACTTATTAGAAACCTCTAGAAATGCAGAGCGTTTCCACCGAATGATTGCCGAACAATTATACATCCGTGAAACCCGCCGAACTTATACCTTAATCTCAAAATCTGCCGAAGAACGCTATTTGCATCTCCTTGAAAATCAACCAGATGCTTTGCGTTTGATACCGATAAAAGATTTGGCTTCGTATCTGGGAATTCATCCAGATTCATTGAGTCGGATTCGGAATTCGATAAAGGGTTGATACTAAAAACTGCCTATTTAGCCTGTTATGGAAATAATACTTTATCTATGGTATGAACAACTCCGTTTGTAGCGAATAAATTTACACCCGTAACATTGGCAGAACCACTTGAAATTCCCTTCACTTTAATTCCATTATTCAAATCAAAAACTAATTGATACTGAAAGTCAAAAGTAGTGGGGAATAAATCCGAACCATTTGCGAGGGGAGCTCCACCCATTACGGGTGTATTGGCGGTATTTATTGGCTGGTTTATATTTTGAAAGTCCTGGGAAAATACCTTCCCGTTAATCCTGTGAAAACGCAAAACCTCATTCATTATTTTTTTATCTGACAATAGTGTGGCTTTCGGGATGGTTTTATATAATTCCTCAAACGCCGCATTGGTGGGTGCAAAAATGGTTATACCAAGAACCGTTGGAGCAGAGTAAGATAAATTTGTTTCTAAATTGTTTTCGGCAACTGAAATCCAAAACACTAATTCCGACAAATTAGGATTATTTCTCATAACTGTCATCAAACTATTATTTGGAGGAAAAACCACTTGGTCAATCACTTGAATCACTCCGTTTGATGCAAAAATATCCGCAGAAATAACCTTGGCACTTCCATTAATAAAGATACCAGATGAATTTTTGGACAAATACAATGCAACATTCGGGCTTTGAACAACCCCCGATTTCATCTCGTTCGTTAAGAGTCGTCTTTGCCTAACGATGTGCGTATTAAGCAATTTTAATAATTCAGCTTTTGTCAGTTTACTAACATCAACCTTTGAGAAAGCCTCATTGGTGGGAGCGAAAATAGTGTAAGATTCAGATGATTTAATTCCATCAACCAAACCATTATCTGTCAAGAGTTTCGTAAATGTAGTGAAACGGCTATCTGATAATGCTAAATCAATGGCATCATTTTCTGGATTTACATAACTTTTTTTGCACGAAGTGGTAACAAACAAACCAAATACTAAAAAAAATAATGGGCTGATAATTTTGAATAAATTTTTCACAATTTTTACAATTTGTTTTAGTTAAAAATCTATGCGGTAATTGGCACTATAAAAGTAAATCACTTTTGTACGTATAACTATTCTCATTACCGAATACTTATAGTGATTATCGAATTTTCCCGTGGATTTTTTCTCCCCTTATATTATTTTAACAGACAGCTTACTTTTCTGACTCCTCGGATGAAAATCCACAATCGTCTGCTGTAAATATTCTCTATCCAAGTGCGTATAAATCTCTGTTGTGGTAATAGATTCATGCCCCAACATTTCCTGCACGGCTCTTAAATCCGCCCCGCCTTCAATCAAATGTGTAGCAAAAGAATGTCTAAAAGTATGCGGACTAATGTTCTTTTGAATGCCACATTTTGCCGCTAAGTCTTTGATAATCAGGAATATCATCACTCTGGTCAATTTATTTCCTCTGCGGTTCAAGAAAACATGATTCTCGGCTTCGGGTTTGATATTGTCTTGTTGGCTTCTGATTGATTCCAAATATATTTTCACATAATGCAAAGCATCTCTCCCGATGGGAACGAGCCTCACTTTGTCGCCTTTTCCGATGATTCGGATAAAACCAATATCAAAAAAGCACTCCGTCAATTTCATTTCTACCAATTCCGAAACCCGCAAACCCGAACTATACAACACTTCCAAAATTGCCCGATTGCGTGTACCTTCGTTGGTGGAAAGGTCGATATTTTCCAATATTTTTTCAATTTCTGGAAAGGTCAGAGTTGGCGGTAATTTTCGCCCAATTCTGGGTGAAACAATCAACGCCATGGGGTCGTTTTTAATAATATCTTCCAATAAAAGATACTTAAAAAAAGCCTTCAAACCCGACAGTATTCGGGCTTGTGAGGTGGTCTCCAAACCCAATTCACCGATGTAATAAAAGAAATTGAAAATGTGCTTATCCGCCACGGTTTCGGGCTGAATATCTGGCTCACCCGCAATTTCGAGATATTCCCAGAGTTTCTGAACGTCCCGCAAATACGCCTCAATAGAATTTTCCGAAAGAGAACGTTCCAAAGTAAGGTAGCTTTTGAAATTTTTTAGATAGATTTGCCAATTCATTAATTATCAATTTGGTAATTTGAAAATGTTTCTAAACTACAACTTCATTTTCAAATTCACTAATTTTCAAATTAACAAATTAACAAAATGTCCAAAAAGAAAATTATCATCATCAACGGCCCCAATTTAAACTTGTTGGGCAAACGTGAACCCGAAATTTATGGTCACCAGACCTTCGAGCAGTATTTTGAAGTATTAAAAGATAAATATTCTGACGTGGCTGATTTGGAGTATTTCCAGTCCAACCACGAAGGAGCATTAATCGACAAAATCCACGAAATTGGTTTCTCCTACGAAGGAATCGTGATGAATGCAGGGGCATTTACACACACATCTATCGCCATTGCCGATGCCGTTGCTGCCGTGAAAACACCCGTTGTGGAAGTACATATCTCTAATGTATATGCCCGTGAGGAGTTTCGCCATCATAGTTATCTGAGTAAAAATTCCATCGGTATCATCATTGGTTTTGGATTGAGAGGGTATGATTTTGCCATTCAGACGTATCTTTGAGTAGCTTTGAGCAGTGAGATTTCAGATAAAAATCTGGCTTTTTGTGGAATAAATGAGATTTTCTGTTAATTTTAAAGAAAGTCATTTATATTTAGGAACTGAAAAACAATAAGTAAACGTTTTTTAAATGCCCTTTTTTGCACCACTCTACGTTGCGGAATGCCGCCCAGATGAAATCCTCATTTAGCGATGCTAAACTGCGGCGACCGTCGCACGGTTTTATCGCCTTGATTGGCACAAAAAATAACATTTAAAAATTCATCCACTTATTATTTTCCCGTTCCTAAATATTTATTTGAAAATATTTTATGATATTTTGAATGTAATTATCTGTAAAACAAACTGATAGCTGAATGCTAACTGCTTATTGCTCACTGCTAATAAAACCCAAAATCTAAAACCTATGCTCAGTCGTGTTGCAAACTCTGTTTATTGGATGAATCGGTACATTGAACGTGCCGATAATTATGCCCGTTTTATTTCGGTAAATTTCAATTTAGCCCTTGATTTGCCCCCCAATGTTCCCGAACAATGGCAACCTCTCTTGATTGCTACGGCGGATAACTTTACTTTCGAGCAATGTTATGATGCCCCCACTCGTGAGAATGTTCTGTATTTTATGACCTTCGATGTCAGAAATCCAAACTCAATTTTATCGTGTTTGCTCGAAGCCCGTGAAAACGCCCGAACCATCCGTGAGAGTATCTCCAAAGAAATGTGGGAATACATCAATCAGATATATTGGACAGTAAAAAACGCTGCTACTGAAAGTAAATCGTGGGAATTGGCTCGTTATCAAGGTTTTCTGGATAATATCAAATCGGGTAGTCAATTGTTTTATGGCATCGTTGATTCCACCATTACACGAGGCGAAGCCTGGCATTTTGGGCGAATGGGAAGGCTTTTGGAACGTGCCGACAAAACGACCCGTTTTTTGGACGTAAAATATTTTACCCTTCTGCCCGAAATTGACGCTGTGGGTTCGCCTTTGGATTTATTGCTCTGGTCGGCGGTATTGAAATCGGTGAGTGCCTATAATATGTTCCGTCAGCAATATCACATTGTGAATTCTACGGCGATTGTAAATTTTTTGTTATTAGATAAAAAATTCCCTCGCTCGGTGATGCACGTCATCCGTCAGGCAGAACTTTCTTTGTATGAAATTTCAGGAACAGCCATCACCAATTCTTATTCCAATCCTGCCGAAAAGGCACTAAGCAAATTGCGTTCAGAAATAGAATTTACAGAAGTAAAAGATATTTTTGACCAAGGACTACACGAGTTTTTGGATGCTTTTCAAGAAAAAAATAACAAAGTGGGCAAAGCAATTTTTAAAACTTATTTTGATTTAAAACCAGTTATTCAAGAAGAAATACAAAATGTTGTGGTGAATCAATAAGGAAGTGGTTATTTTTGTGAAATTATCCAATCCCAACCACATGACTTACTGTTTAGGAATAAAAATTAAAAGCGGGTTAGTTGCCATTGCCGACACTCGTATCACCGCAGGCACAGAGGCATACTCCAACAAAAAAGTATCAATCCACGAAATTGGCAAAAATTCCCTGTTTATTATGACGGCAGGATTGCGTTCGGTCAGAGATAAATCCATCATTTATTTCAACCGAATGACGGAGGAAGAGGGTTTTACTTTTGATTATATGTACGAATCCGTCAATGCTTTCGGGGCGATGATTAGACGAGTTGCCGATGAAGACCGTGCCATACTCAAAGCTGAAGGCTATTCATTTAATTTGCACGCCATCATTGGTGGACAAATGTCTAAGGATGATGAACATAAACTGTTTTTGGTTTTTCCAGAAGGCAATTGGATTGAAATAAATGAAGGGCTAAAATATCAAATAATTGGCAATTCAAATTATGGTAAACCCCTGCTAAACAGAGCATTATCTTATGAGACCTCCATTGAAGATGCTTTAAAGTTAGGATTTCTCTCTTTTGATGCCACACAAGTGAGTGCCAGCGATGTGGATTACCCAATTGATGTGATTGTATATCATAAAAATAGTTTCCATATCATCGAACACCGCCTCGGACAAGGACAAATGAACGGCATTACCAATCAATGGAACGCCCTTTTGAAAACTTCCGTAGATAACCTTTCGGACGATTGGGTGAAAGAAATACTTAAAAATTAGCGTGTGGCGGTCGGCTTTCGGCTCTTGGTTTACTAAGAAGCCGTTTTAAAATATATTCTGAATAAAGTCTGATTGTATTTTTTGAGTAGCGGAATCATATTTTTTTAAGGAATATACAGCGTATCTTGTGTGAAAAATATGGTTTCGATAGTCAGAATAAGACAATCAGAATTTGTCGTAAGATATTTTAAAACGGCTTCTAACAAGAAAGCTGATCGCCAAATGCCGAAAGCTGATTGCCGAAAGCCAAAAACTATGAAACTAAACATTGAACACGAACTCGATTATCAATATACTAATGCGGTTTTTCTGGAACCTCATTACCTATATCTTCATCCCAAAAGGAGTTCCTTATTAACCTTGCTCTCGCACGAAATTGAGATTACGCCACCGCCCAGCACCATCGCCAAAAACCTTGATTCTTCTGATAATATTCAGTATATTCTTTTCTTTAAGGATACTACTTCATCACTCAATATTAAGGTAAACTCATTGGTAGAAACTACTGAATTTAATCCACTTTCGTTTCTCTATCATCCTTTTGAAAGTAGTAGCTTACCCATTAAATATTCCGATGATTTAGAAAAAGTATTGAGTCCTTATTTGGTAAAAGATGGCATCACAACCCTGATTGACCAAACTGCAAGGCAAATTGCCGCCAGCGTGAATTGGAATACTACTGCCTTTCTCACAACGCTAAACTCATATATCAACCAATTTTCGTATGAAATTAGAGAAGACGGTTTACCTAACACGCCCGAAACCACATTACTGAGCAAACAAGGTTCTTGCCGTGATTATTCCGTTTTGTATATGGCAATGTGCCGTGTGTTGGGCGTTGCGGCTCGTTTTGTGAGTGGCTATCATTACGTCGAAACTGAAAATCTTAATTCAGTTCAGCATCTGCACGCATGGGTGGAAGTATATCTGCCTGGGGGCGGGTGGCGGGGTTTCGACCCTACCCAAAATTGCTTGGTATCGGGCAATCACGTACCCGTGGGAGCATCGGCAATTCCACAAATGGTAACGCCCATCAAGGGAACTTTTAGGGGGAGTGCGGTGAGTGTATTTGAGGCGAAAGTAAAAATTATCCCTACATAAATTTCTTCAAAACTTCCATATTGATTGTTTCATCAAAAACTGATTGAATGGGTATCTGAAAATCGGTCATCGTAAAACTTTTGATATTGCCTTCCGAAGATTTCAAGATTAATTCATAGCCATCTTCTTCAAGGTGATACTGTTCAATGGTTTGGTGGTCGGGGTCAATAATCCAATATTCTTCGATACTGTGAGATTGATAATCCTGAAATTTTACGCCACGATCCCGCTTTTTTGTACCTTCCGAAAGAATTTCAACAATAAAATCAGGAGCGGGAAACAGCGTTTGATTTTCAATAAAACTATCCGATTTTTCCTTTCTGAAAAAACAAATATCTGGCTCATAATCATTACGAGTAAGCGTAATCATGATTTTTTCGATACCGACGAAGCCTAATTTATGAATATCTGAATAAATACTCATTAACCGAGACAACAATACAGTTGCCGAATTATGGCGTTTCATCACGGGCGAATGCATAATGATTTCACCATTGATAAATTCTACTTTTTCTTGTTCGGTAATGTCGTTGTAAAAAGCTATTCTGCGGGCTTTTTCGTTGTCAAGAGCAACGTGTGCTTCTTGAAGAAGGAAATAAGCGTCTGGCTCTTTTAATATTTCAGAAATAAGTCTATTACTCATCGTTTTTTTTTTTTTTTTTTTTTTTTTTTTTTTTTTTTTTTTTTTTTTTTTTTTTTTTTTTTTTTTTTTTTTTTTTTTTTTTTTTTTTTTTTTTTTTTTTTTTTTTTTTTTTTTTTTTTTTTTTCTTTTTTTTTTTTTTTTTTTTTTTTTTTTTTCTTTTTTCTTTTTTTTTTTTTTTTTTTTTTTTTTTTTTTTTTTTTTTTTCTTTTTTTTTTTTTTTTTTTTTTTTTTTTTTTTTATTTTTCTTTTCTTTTCTCTTTTTTTTTTTTTTTTTTTTTTTTTTTTTTTTTCTTTTTTTTTTTTTTTTTTTTATTTTTTTTCTCTTCTTTTTTTTTTTTTTTTTCCTTTTTTCTTTTTTTTCTTTTTTCTATTTCTTTATTTTCTCTTTTTTTTTTTTTTTTTATCTTTTTAATTATTAATATTATTTTTTTATTTTGTTTTCAAATATACAAAAAAAATTAAATAATTTATTTATATAAAAATTAATTAATTTATTATTAAAATTTTAATATAATTAATTTATAATATATAAATATTATATATATTTATTTAAGATATTTATTCTTTTTTTTTTTTATATTTTTTTTTTTTTTTATTATTTTATTTTATTATTATATTTTATTTATTTTATTTTTAGGAAATTTAATTATGACATTTTTTTTTTTTTTTTTTTTTTTTTTTTTTTTTTTTTTTTTTTTTTTTTTTTTTTTTTTTTTTTTTTTTTTTTTTTTTTTTTTTTTTTTTTTTTTTTTTTTTTTTTTTTTTTTTTTTTTTTTTTTTTTTTTTTTTTTTTTTTTTTTTTTTTTTTTTTTTTTTTTTTTTTTTTTTTTTTTTGTTTTTTTTTTTTTTTTTTTTTTTTTTTTTTTTTTTTTTTTTTTTTTTTTTTTTTTTTTTTTTTTTTTTTTTTTTTTTTTTTTTTTTTTTTTTTTTTTTTTTTTTTTTTTTTTTTTTTTTTTTTCTTTTTTTTTTTTTTTTTTTTTTTTTTTTTTTTTTTTTTTTTTTTTTTTTTTTTTTTCTTTTTTTTTTTTTTTTTTTTTTTTTTTTTTTTTTTTTTTTTTTTTTTTTTTTTTTTTTTTTTTTTTTTTTTTTTTTTTTTTTTTTTTTTTTTTTTTTTTTACTAATTTTGAAGCAAAGAACATAAACCAATGCAAGAACAAATATATCTAAACGGAGAAATCCTCCCTGCTGAAAAAGCTCAAATTCATGTGTCTGACCTTGGTTTGGTGCGTGGTTATGGCATCTTTGATTTCTTTCGGGCAATCGATGGGCAACCTGTTTTCATTGAAGACCACCTCGACCGTTTTCATAATTCTGCCCAAATGATGGGGCTTCCCATACCCGAATCTCGTGAACGTTTGCGGGAAATTATCCATGAAATTATCAGGCTTCATCCCCATAAATTATTGGGTGTAAAAATG
Organism: Arcicella sp.; assembly: GCA_034519515.1. Lineage (GTDB taxonomy): Bacteria > Bacteroidota > Bacteroidia > Cytophagales > Spirosomataceae > Arcicella. The sequence continues at coordinate 174,973 of JAXHOK010000059.1, read as the reverse complement.
ATTCTGACGGGTGGATATTCTTCGGATGGTTATACACCTGCCGAACATTCAAATCTTATCGTAACGGGCAAACCCTTTACTTTCAAACCTGCCGATGTGGGCATGAAATTAATGTCGGTGGAATATCGAAGAGAGATTCCCGAAATCAAAACTTTGAATTATATCGTTCCGATTCGGGCTTTACAACAAATGAAGGCTGCGGGGGCGGATGATGTGCTGTACCATCAAAACGGTAAGATTTCGGAATCGTCAAGAAGTAATATTTTTATTGTGAAAGATGAAAAAATTATCACGCCCGTAGATGGTGCATTATTTGGTGTTACGAGAAAACATATCCTAAATTTTGCCAAAAATCATTTTCCTGTTGAAGAAAGAGACGTTTCAACTCAGGAATATTGGGAGGCTGATGAAGTTTTCACAACGGGCAGTACCAAACGGATTGTAGCCATTACCCAGACTGATAATCAAGTATTTAGCGATGGGAAAGTAGGAAAAATCACCCAAAAACTCCAAGAGCTTTTTATGGAACATGAAAAGACATCTGAAAAAATTATGGTTTAAATTTTGTGAAGGTCAATAAAAAATATACTTTTGGCATTAGGGATTAGGGGTTAGATGTTAGGGATTAGATTTAGTTTGTTAATCAAATATAAAATCTCCCATATTGAGACTTAATACTGATTAATTTTTCATTCAATTTTAAAAACAAAACCGTCGTACAATTATGGGCTTAATGTCATTTTTTAAAGGAGTCGGAGAAAAAATCTTCGGTGGAAACAAAGAGGTAGAACCAGCTAAAGCAGCGGAAGTAGAACCATTGAGAGCCAGTGCTTTGTTGGCTCACGTAAAAACTCTGGGCTTACCCTACAATTCATTGACCGTGAAAACTGCGGGCGATACCGTTATTTTGGAAGGTGAAGTTGCCAAACAAGAAGATGCCGAAAAATTGGCATTGGCAGTTGGTAACGTTGAGGGCGTTAATGTGGTTGATAATCGTTTGAGCGTGGATGAACCAGCCGAAGAAGCAAAATATCACGAAGTAGTGTCGGGTGATACTTTATCAAAAATTGCTAAAGAATACTATGGTGATATGATGAAATACCCCGTAATTTTTGAAGCAAATAAGCCAATGCTTTCTCACCCTGATAAGATTTATCCTGGGCAAGTATTGCGTATTCCACCGCTTGCGTAAATTTTCGGTGAAGGGTAAACGGTTCACGGTGAACGGTTTAGCAGAAAATCAGAAAGAGAGGCGAATTTAGTTTCGTCTCTCTTTTTGTTTAAAATTACATGATATTTCATAGAGTAAATCCGTTTACCGTGAACCGTTCACCTTTTACCAAGTTTCCTCTTCGCCTCCACTTCTTTCTGCTTCTTCTCTCGATTCGCTAAGGCTTTTAACTTCTTCTCCATTTCGACGGGATATTCCAACAAATCCCGCAAAACCACAGAGGCACACACGCCCCCGAAAGCTGCGGGCATATACGAAATTGTGCCATAAGCTGATTTCTTGAAATTCGTTCCATCCGTCAGCATCAATGATTCCGCCATCATTTCTTCGGTTGAATAAACGGCTTTTATACCCGAGGTGATTCCCAATTTCCGCAAACGCTTTCGCATCAACGAAGCCAAATAACATTCACGAGTATCAAATAAATCGGCAACACAGATTTTGGTGGGGTCAATTTTTCCACCTGCTCCCATCGAAGAAACGATGCGAAGTTTTTTGCCATAAGCCGTTGTTAATAAAGTTAATTTGGGAGTAATGGAATCAATACAATCCATGACGTAATCAAACTTTACATCACTCAAAATGGCTTCTGAGGCTTCTGGGGAAAGAAATTCACGGATAGAAGTGAGTTTCAGTTCAGGGTTGATGGCTAATAATCTTTCTGCCATCAAATCGGCTTTGGGTTGTCCGTGGGTAGTAGCAAGGGCGGGTAATTGGCGGTTGCGGTTGGATGGATCTACTACGTCACCATCCACAATGGTCATTGTTCCTACCCCCGCACGTACAATAAATTCGGCAGCGAATGAACCTACGCCACCCAAGCCCACCACTAACACGTGAGCATTTTGAAGTTTCTGGAGACGCTCCTCTCCGACTAATAATTTGGTTCTTCCAAGCCAAGCTAAATCACTCATTTACTTAATTGTTGAATTGTCAAATTGTTGAATTGTTGATATGAGCAAAAATATCTCAACAATTCAACAACCCAATAACTCAACAATTATTTTTTATAATCTTTAAAAATATCTTCTACACTAATTTCAAAATCTTCTAAAACGGGTTTTGCGGAACAAATATCTTTGTCAAAACATATTTTTACTTCACTTCGGGATGTGTAAACATAAACCACTTCTTGTTCTGGAATAATGTGCCAGACCACTTTTAGCGGAACGCCGCCCGCACCCGCTTTGAAATATTCAATCAATTTATTTTCAACATCAACCAATTTATCTCCACTTGAAATAACTTCAATAGCAAAATCTGGAATAACATCTATACCTTCTCTTCCTTGATAAGATTGCTCACGAGTAAAATAAGCAATATCTGGTCGTCTCATTTGAATTCCAGACAGTTGCACATCAGATTCAGGTATTAAAGAACCTTTTTTGTAAAGCCCTTTCTCAATAAAAAGTAAATTTAGTACGTCAAAAATAAATATTTGTTTTTTGTTCATTCCTTGAAACTTTATTATTTCTCCATCATTCCACTCATATTTAAAGCCATCATCTGGCTGTTCCCATTCCATAAACTCTTCGAGAGTTTTAGGGACTTGAATCATATTATTTTCTTGAATTTCTACCATTTTATTGATGTTTATTTTCAATGAATGTAACACGGACAGCCCTGTCCGAACTATTTTTTAGAACATTACGGACAAGGCTGTCCGTGTTACTGAATCTTAAACCGTTTCCTTTATCTGATAATCCGTAGTTTTATCCGAATTTTGGGTCATTAATTCGCCAATGAAGCCTGCTACAAAGAGTTGAACCCCAATGATTATGGCTACTAATGCTAAGAAAAAAAGCGGATTATCGGTTACGTTTCTGAACTTCAAATGCTTGGTAATGGCGTAAATTTTTTCTCCAATCAAATAGAGCGTGATGATACTTCCGATGAGGAAAGAAAGTATGCCAAAACCGCCAAAAAGGTGCATCGGACGTTTGCCGAATTTTTGGATAAAAGTAATAGACAATAAATCTAAAAAGCCGTATAAAAAACGCTCAATTCCGAATTTAGTTGTGCCATATTTTCGGGCTTGATGTTGAACAACTTTCTCTCCAATTTTATCAAAGCCATTCCATTTTGCCATCACGGGGATGTATCTGTGCATTTCGCCATAAAGCGTAATGGTTTTCACAACTTCATTTTTATAAGCCTTTAATCCACAATTGAAATCGTGTAAATAAACACCTGACATTGAGCGAGTTGCAGCATTATAGAGTTTAGTGGGAATAGTCTTGGTTAAAGGGTCAAAACGCTTTTGTTTCCAACCCGACACTAAGTCGAAATTATCTTCCACAATCATTTTATATAATTCTGGAATCTCATCGGGACTGTCCTGCAAGTCGGCATCCATCGTAATAACTACGTTACCTTTTGCCTCTTTGAAACCCACATGAAGGGCGGCAGATTTACCATAATTTCTACTGAAAGAAATACCTTTGATATTTGTATTATTCTGAGAAATAGTTTTGATAACTGACCACGATTTATCACGGCTACCGTCATTCACAAAAATGACTTCGTAGCTAAAATTATGGGCAATCATCACTCTTTCTATCCAAGCACAAAGCTCGGGCAGAGATTCTTCTTCGTTATAAAGTGGTACTATGACGGATATGTCTAACATGATTATTTTAAATATTCAGTAATTAATGTTCAATGTTCAACACTCAATTTTCAATATTCAACTCAAAATATCAAGTAGTAATCTTGCAAGAGTTTTTGAAAATCACTTGTGTAATTTTCATCTGAACTTTTAATAATTAAATTCTCAAAAACAGTTTCGGTTTTTACAAAACCAAAGGTCGTAATAATTCTTAATATTTTACTGCCTTCTCGGTGATGAATGTAGAGTTTTTTATTGGCAAAAAGCCCTAAATTATTTGCTATTTGTTCCAAAACTGTACTTTCATAAGTTGGCAATAAAACAACAAATGTGCCATTAGACGAAAGTAGTTTAATTACGGAATTCAACAAGTCTTCAAACGAAAGCGTGTCGGTATGTAGTGCATTATTACGATTTTGATTTTCAGCTTTGAGATGATTCTGAAAAAATGGGGGATTACTGATAATTAAATCGTAACATTTTTTCGAGGTAAAAGATTGAATACCAGAATGATACAACTCTATTTTATCTTTAAAAATACTATTCTTTACATTTTCAACTGCTTGATTATAAGACACTTTCTCAATTTCTACGCCCTCAATTTGTGCTTCCGAACGCTGGGCCAACATTAAGGTTAAAAGCCCCGTGCCAGTGCCAATATCCAAGATTCGTTTCGCATTTTTCACGTCCGTATATGCCCCCAAAATGCAGGCATCGGTTGTTACTTTCATCGCTGTTTGGTCTTGATGAATCGTGAATTTTTTGAAGGAGAAATGAGTATTTGAAGGCATAATTTTTCACAAAGATAAGTATCTTTACAGACTGAAATCAATAATAAATGTTCCTCTCTCAATCGTATTCCCCCACTGAACTTCAACCCCAAGAAATTGACCTGTTTCTGGAAAATGCTTGGTTCAGAATGGGACGAACCATTTTTACGACTAACTTCTTAAAATTCAGAGGATTACATTACTCTGCTATTTGGTTGCGAATTGATTTATTGGCATTTTCCCCCACAAAAACGCATCAAAAATTACAGAAACTCAATGTCAAATTTAGAGTAGAATTCAGAGCATTTCTGCTGGATGAAATCCACGAAAACCTTTTTGCAAAATACAAAACGGGAATCGCTTTCGATGCAGCTTCATCTTTGCAGGATTTACTTTTCCACGATGGGCTATGTGATGTGTATAATACGCAAGCAATCTGTATCTATGACGAAGAAAAACTGATTGCGGTTGGGCTTTTTGATGCGGGTGAAAAGACTATAATGGGTATTACGTGTTTCTATGATCCTGATTATCAGAAATATAGCCTCGGAAAATATTTAATGTTCTTGAAAATGCAACACGCCAAAAATCAAGAAATGACCCATTTTTACCCTGGTTATTTTTCACCCAATTATCCTATTTTTGATTATAAATTAAACTTGGCAAAACCCTTTACGGAGTATTTTGAATTGGCTTCGCATAAGTGGAAACCCATACAAGAATTTTCTACAACAACGATTCCGATTGATATTATGCGTTTGAAATTGAGGCAATTACAGGATTTTTTAAGAGAAAGGGATGTGGAGACTGTTTTCTATAATTACGAGTTCTTTGATGCTGACTTAATTCCTAACTTCAACGGTTTACACACCTTTGATTTTCCCGTTTTTTTGCAATATTCAGATAATTATAAAAACCTACCACAACTTCCTGTCATGGTTTATGATGTACGAAATTCTCAGTTTCATTTAATTATTTGCGAAAAGGTATGCAACATTACGCTTGAACCCAGCCATTCAGAGCATTTTACCAAAGAAATTATCAGAATGACTCAGCATCTTTTTACTACGGAATTGGCTGAAATCATGGCGATTGTGGTGGCAACATCTTTTGAAGTGGCGGAGCAAAAAAATATTTAGGTTATGATTTTTCATCTGATAAATACTAACGTCGAGGAGATTTAACCCACAGTGGAACTGCTCCTCAACGTTATTTCCAATTACAATTTCATCTGAATCATACAGAAAACCGCATAATTGAGCATATCTTGATAATTGGCTTCTACACCCTCCGAAACCAACGTAACTCCTTGATTGTCTTCGATTTGCTTGGTTCTAAAAATCTTCATCAAGATTAAATCCGTCATCGAACTCACCCGCATATCACGCCAGGCTTCGCCGTAATCGTGGTTCTTATCTTTTTGTAACGCAAGGGTTTCTTCGATTTGTTCATCGTATAAATCACTCAATTCTTGTTCAGAAAATTCATTTTGCGTTGAACCTTCCAATTTCTTTTGAATCAAGGCAATTACACAATAATTGATAATTCCGATAAATTCACCTTCGATGCCATCCTCAATTCTCTGAACGCCCTTTTCTTGAATAGAACGAATGCGTTGGGCTTTAATAAATATCTGGTCGGTCAAACTTGGCAAGCGTAAAATCCGCCAAGATGTACCATAATCCTTGTTTTTCTTGATAAATAAATTTCTACAAATGGAAATTATTTGTCGATATTCAGTTTCTGTTTTGGTCATTTTTAGCTGTGAGGTATGAGGTATGAGGTAAAAGATTTGAAACGAACATTATCGACAGCTCTTTCAAATACTCATACCTCACTCCTAATTTAAAACAAACGCACTCAATGTTTTATAGACATCGTTAATATTTTCGCCTTTGCGGAAGTCTTTTTGGATGGGGTGTTCTGAACCTTTTATCCAAATCAAAATCTCGGCATCGAGGTCAAGAATTGAGGCAGAGCGTTTTGAAAAATAATTAATTGACTTGTAGGGGATGGTCATAAAATCAACCTTCGAGCCTGTAAGTCCTTGTTTATCAACGAGTATCAATCGTTTATTCGTGAAAACGAACATATCTCGAATCAATTTGAATGACTTAACGATGGTTTCGCCTTCAATCAAAATTGGAGCAAATTCGTTAGCGACTGATTCAGAAGAAACTTCCGATGAGTTTCCCATTAATGCGTTTAAAAGTCCCATGAGGTTGTGTGTGAATGTTGAATAGTTTTGTAAAAATACGGCTGTGGTTTGGGATTTGCAATTTTGAGGTTTGTGAATTGGTGATATAAAAATTGTGTCGATGCTATCGACACAATTTAGTGAGGTATAATATGATGATGTAAGATGAGTTAATATCCGATTTTTGATAAAATATTCCCTTGCCTGTCATTCTGTGAGAATCTTTTGGGGGCTTCGTAATGTGAATTTTGGGCTATAATCAGAGATTTTTAAGTTTGACAATAGAGATTCTTACAGAATGACAAGGGAGGTTTTTTCAAAGAATTAATATAGAATGTGCTTAATTTAGGTGCTTTTGATTGTTCATCTAAAAATTGGAGAGAACGCTTTTTGTTTACTTAAAATGATTAGTTTTGTGAAATAAAACTAATCAATAGTAATGACAGACTTAAAAAAAGGCACTTCTTTCAAACTCAAAAAAGGATATGAAGACCCCGCATTTCCAGACATAGATACGAGTAATTGGCAGGGCAGAATATTAGCAATAGTAGATGGTCAGATTTCTGTAGAATGGGACAGCATAACTTTGGATAGCTTCAGTGATGATTATATTTTAGGATTAGTCAGCGGAGGTTATGATATGGAGGAATATTTCGTTGAATTTGAAGATATTGAAATAACAACACCCCGAGACACAGCGAAAGATGTAGAAAAGGCATTAGAGAAATACCACATCTTTTCTACCTACACTCTTCATTTTGAGGATAGTGCCAGATCTATTTTTAATTTGCTTGATGGAGCAGATATAATGGACGATGAAGAGATGTTGGATGCTTGGTACGACTATTTTACATCAGATTTTAAATTTCCTCAAAACGGAATAGTAACAGATGCTGAAAGAGGAAGCGTAGCCAGAGAAGGAGATAAAATCAAGGTTTTAGACATCAATGAGCATATAGAATATGACTACGGTCTTTTTGCTGATTGTAAGCATGAGGGCAACTTGTTAATGATTCCTCTTTGCGATATTGAACTGACTTCGAAGAGTGAGGCGGCACTTATCGTACATTGCTATTCAACATGGTTTGTCAATAAATAAATTATCTTCGTAGAATGCTAATCAACCTAAACCAAACCCTCTTCGACCTCACAAAACCTCGCATCATGGGGATTTTGAACATTACGCCCGATTCTTTTTATGAAGGAAGTCGCTTTACCGATTTATCAGAAGTATTGGAGCAAGCTGAAAAAATGCTTTCAGCGGGGGCTACTTTTTTGGATATTGGCGGACATTCCACTCGTCCAGGTGCTTCGCCTGTGAGTGAAGAAGAGGAACTCAAAAGAGTCCTACCCGTTGTGGAAGCAATTATCCATAATTTTCCCGAAGCCTTGATTTCGATTGATACTTTTCGGGCTTCGGTTGCTTCGGCGTGTGTGAAGGCAGGGGCAGTAATGGTTAATGACGTTTCGGGCGGAGATTATGACGATAAAATGTTTGAAACCGTGATCAGTTTGAACGTTCCCTACGTGTTGATGCACAGCCGAGGAACGCCCGAAACGATGACACAATTGACTGATTATCAGGATTTGGTAACGGATGTAATGGATGAATTGCAACAAAAAATTTATCGTTTACGGCAATTAGGACAAAAAGATATTATCATAGATTTAGGTTTTGGTTTTGCAAAAACTGCCGACCAAAATTATGTATTATTGAAGCATTTGGAAGACTTCAAATTTTTAGATTGCCCGGTGTTGGTGGGCGTTTCCAGAAAGTCAATGATTTGGCGAAAACTTAATATTTCAGTTAATGATTCCTTAAATGGTACTACGGTTTTGAATACCGTAGCATTAATGAAAGGGGCAAATATCTTGCGAGTGCATGATGTGCAGGAGGCCGTTGAGGCGGTGTTTTTAGTTAAAGAAGTTACAAAGTTAGAGAGTTAAAAGTTGAGGCAAGTAAATAATTTTCTAACTCTTTAACCCTGTAACTTCTTTAACTCTACGTTGTAATGAGCAATTGAGCCAACAGATAATCCGCAATCAGTACTGCAATGCAACTATTGGTTACTGCTTTTGTGCTCGACTGACCCACTTCCAAAGCTCCACCACTGGTGAAATATCCTTGAAAAGAAGAAATTGTTACAATTAAAAAAGCAAAAACAACGGCTTTTATTAAAGCAAAAGGTACGTTGAAAGGCTTAAACTCATATTGAATTCCTTGAATATACTCTTGCGGAGCAATTGCCCCCGTGAGCCACCCCGCCAAATAACCTCCCCAAATAGCCAGAAACGCTGCTAAGGTTACCAACATCGGAAACACGATGACTGCCGCAATGATTTTGGGCAAAACCAAATAAGAAGTCGAATTTATACCCATCACTTCCAAAGCATCAATTTGCTCGGTAATTCGCATGGTGCCTAATTCTCCCGCAATATTTGACCCCACTTTCCCCGCCAAAACGATACCCGTAATGGTAGGGGCAAATTCCAGAATAGTAGAATCTCGGACAATCAGACTAATAATATAATGTGGGACGAAGGGGTTATCCAAATTGGCGGCAGTCTGCACGCACGTAACCGCCCCAAGGAAGAAAGATACGATGGATACAATCAACAAAGAGCCAATGCCAATCAGCACAGCTTCGTCGAAAATTAAAGAAAAATAGACTTTAAATTTCTCTCGATTGGTGAAAAGTTTTCCTAAAAAAATGAAATATTTACCTATTATTGACATTTTTGAATGAGTTATAGAAGTTGAAGAGTTAAGGAACTGAAAAACAATAAGTAGACGTTTTTTAAATGCCCTTTTTTGCACCACTCTACGTTGCGGAATGCCGCCCAGATTAAATCCTCATTTAGCGATGCTAAACTGCGGCGACCGTCGCACGGTTTTATCGCCTTGATTGGCACAAAAAAGAACATTTAAAAATTCATCCACTTATTATTTTCCCGTTCCTAAAAGGTTAAATAGTTTTGAATTTGAAAATATTTTACTTGAATTCGTAATATTTCAACTCTTTAACTCTTTAACTTTATAGCTTTTTAACTTTTGATAAAAGCAAAGATAATGAACAAAACGATAGTAGTAACAGGTGGCACAAAGGGTATTGGCAGAGCCATCGTTGAAAAATTTGCCAAAGAAGGTTTCACAGTAATCACTTCGGCACGAACTAATGACGATTCATTTCCCAAAAACGTTCATTTTTTCAAGGCTGATTTATCCAAAAAGCAAGAAGTTTTGGCTTTTGCTGAGTTTGTCAAAAATACAGTAAATCATGTAGATATTTTGGTAAATAATACAGGATTTTTCTTACCTGGACAAATTAATAATGAACCAGACGGCACTTTGGAAGCCATGATTGAGACCAATTTATACAGTGCTTATCACCTCACACGTAGATTGGTGGGCGATATGATGGAACGCAAAGAGGGGCATATTTTCAATATTTGTTCCACCGCCAGTATTACGGCTTACACCAACGGAGGGTCATATTGTATCTCCAAATTTGCAATGTTGGGCATGAGCAAAGTACTTCGAGAAGAAATGAAGCCGCATCATGTGCGGGTAACGAGTATTTTGCCAGGAGCAACCTTTACGGATTCGTGGGCGGGTGTGGAAATTCCTGCCGAAAGATTTATGGCTGCCAATGATGTGGCTCAGGTGATTTGGACGGCTTATCATTTGCCCTCTACAACGGTTTTGGAGGAAATTCTCTTGCGTCCACAGTTGGGGGATTTGTAAATTTTACTACCTACAATTCTATAAAAAATCCCTCGCTGAATTATTCTTCAAGCGAGGGATTTTCTATTTTTTCTTCTTCAAAAATAATATTCTGGTACATTTCTGAAATGGGTAATTTAAACTCTATTTCATCAAAATCAATAATGGCTTCCATCGTATCATAACTCTGATATTTCCAAATATCAATGCCTTCTATCCGAGTAAAAACTTCTACATAAACGCTTGTCTGCGAGACTAATACATAATATTTCAGGGTTAGAATTTTCTTGTATCTCGCAAATTTCCAACCCCTATCTCTTGATTCTGTTGATTTTGAAAGTACCTCAATAATTAAACTTGGAAACTTAATGATATACTTGGCTACTAAATCCATTTTATTGCAAGTAATCATTACGTCTGGATAAGGATAATATTCATTCTTAATTACTTCCAATTTAACCGTCTCTGCGAAAACATCACACCCACGGGGTAAAAATGTACGTTCTGCAATAGAACGCCCACGATTAACCAAACGATTATGATTTGTTGTACCGCCCGCCATAGCAAAAAGTTCTCCTTGATAATACTCATGACGAAATTCGCTATGTTCCTCATGTTCAAGGTATTCCTCAACAGTAAAATACTTTTTATCTATTAATGCAGCTCCCATAATTTTGTAATTTTACGTTGATAAAATTACTAAAAAAATCTTCAAAAATTATTACCTACTTTTCAAATAAGCAATCAAAACCTTCCTCACATCGTTTCTCACATCAATCACATCCTTCTCATCTGATTCCGTAATTTTAAGAACATCAGGATTTTGAGCGGTCAAATACCCAAAATTAGTTTCTTTTCCTTCCATCATAAACTTGGGGATTGCTATGTAATAATCTTGATTTACATCTAATAATTTCCCATTGACAAACCACTCATTTTTTGCTTCATCGTGCGTAATTTTATCCCACTGCAAAAATCCGCCGTTACCTCTATTTTTCAAACCAGTTTCCAAGATTCTCTCCAATAATCTTCCTTTCAAAGAAACCTCTACAATTTTCCCTCCAAAAGGCAATACTCGCATAATATCTAACTGCGTGATTTTACCTGAAAGTTGGTCATCAATTCTGACTGAACCACTATTGAAAACCGCACAATCTACTGGTTTTGAAGCAAATGTGGTCATGGATTTGGCAATTAAATCACCCAAATTAGTGTGAGAATTTCGCATAGGAGTTTCTCTTCCATCCAATTTTTCTGTCAATTGAGCCACTACATCATTTCTATCCATACCCAATTTTTGAAGAGCTACATCCATAATATTATCCCATTTTTTTACGACCGCAAACACCGTAGAATCCATAGGAATCGACTCATCAATTTTTCGTAAATCACTATTAATCAGTACACTTTTCGTTTCCGTATTAAAAACAATATTGTGAACATAAGCCGTCTTGGCATTGGCATCGGCTTTGGCAATTACTGCGTTTCCCACTTTCTCAATCATATTATCGTGGTCGTGTCCGCCCATCAAAAGTTTTACATCAGGTAATAGCTCTGCCAACTTTGCATCGTCAGCTTTGTTCAAATGCGTAATGGCAATCACAAAATCACATTGCGGTTTTAGTATCTCATAATTCTTCTGAGCAGCATCAAAAAAATCACTGTACCAAACATATTCTTTTTTATTAGAAGGCAAAACAACCGAAAATATGCCCATTTTTACCAATTTCCCAGACTCATTTTTGAAAGTTAGAATCGTGGTTTTCTGGAAAGGAATTTTCACTCCCGAAAGTGTCTTTCCAAAGGGTTCAAGATTTCCTTTTTTATTCTGTAAAACATTGGAAGCCAACCAGTTAAAATTAGATTCATTGATACGTTTTTGCAAGTCTTCTTCATCCAAATCAAACTCATGATTACCCAAACCAACCCAATCAAAACCCACTGCGTTCATGGCTTCAACCATTTGCTTGCCTTTGATACTTTTGCCTTCGTGTTTGAAGGTACTGATGAGGGCAGGATTCAAAAAATCTCCCGCCAAAATCGTAATGGTATTGGGATTTTTTTGAGCTATTTCTTTTTTCAAAGTAGCCAAACGAGCCATTCCACCTACTTTTCCACCTTCCAAAGGCGAAATTTCATAAACATCATTTACGTGGAGAATAGCAATCTGAACTTCGTTAGGTGAAAGTTTTTGAGTCGTATTTTGACTGGTTTTACAGGAAAAAAATAAAGCTGTCATCAAACAGCCAAACAAGAATGATTTTCTCATGGTGGGTTGTGATTTTTAGTGGATTGATTTTTCAGAGAAACAAAAATACCGCCAAAAACAACCATTATCAATCAAATCTTGACAAAGCCATGAAATCTTGTGTGGAAAAGAGAAACTGGAATAAATTTTGAATAGTTTATGAAAGGGATGAATCAATCATGGCTTTTTTGTAGTTTTATGAGTGAATAGCTTTTGGCTATCGGCTGTCAGCAGTCAGCTATGAATATTACACTTAATAAAGTAGGTTCGTCATAGCATTCTAATAAAATAAAAAACATTGATGCCATTAGCCGACAGCCAATAGCCGACAGCCGATAGCCTAACAATAAAATATGCAATTCCTATTTCCAACCTTCCTTTGGGGACTTTTGGCGGCTGCCATTCCCGTTATTATTCACCTGTTCAACTTCCGTAGAACCAAGAAAATCTTGTTTACGAATGTGGCATTTCTGCGGGCGGTCAATACCACTACATCCTCTTTCCGCCGACTGAAACATTTGCTCATCATGGCGGCACGAATCGCCTTTATCACCTGTTTAGTTTTGGCTTTTGCTCAACCTTTTTTACCTTCCAAGTCGGGCAAAGGAGTCAATGCGGGCGGTGTGGCGAGTATTTATATTGATAATTCGTTGTCGATGCAAAATGAATTGGATAAAAAATCTTATCTTGATAAAGCCATCGGAAAGGTGGAAGAATTATTGACGGCTTTTCCGCAAGGTTCTCAATTACAGTTAGTTACCAACGATTTTTCTTCCGATGAACACAGCGTTGCCAATGCTCAGCAAATCAAAGACCGCACCACTTCGATAAAGTTTACGCATACGCCCCGTAGTTTTGATAATGTGGTAAAACGACAAGCGAATTTGGCTTCTAAACATAATACGCAAGGAGGCAATCAATATCTTTGGTTTTCGGATTTTCAAAAATCCACATCGGGCGATTTATCTAAATTGAAAATGGATTCGACCTCACGCCTTTTTGTAATTCCCGTACAGGCGAAGGCACTGCAAAATGTCTTTGTGGATTCGGTTTGGTTAAATACGCCTTTTGTGCGTGAACTGGCTTCTAATCAATTGACTGTCAGGCTTTTCAATACGGGAGAACGTTCCGTAGAAAATTTACAGGTAAAACTTTTTATTGACGAAACCCAAGTTTCATCCACCATCACAAGCGTAAATGCGAAGTCTTCGGCAACGGCAAGTTTTACGTTTAATGTAAAAAATAAAGGCTTCAAAAAAGCCCGAATTTCCTTTGACGACACGCCCATTACGTTCGATAATGACTATTATTTCGTACTGAATGCTGCCCCAACCATCAAGGTGCTACACCTTTTCGGACAGGCTTCTTCTGGGCGATATGTGCCTACGGTTTTTGCGAATGATAGTGTTTTTGCCTTCAAAAGTTTCTCGGCTTCTAACGTGGACATTGGACAATTCAAAACTTCTAATTTGGTGGTTTTGGAAGGTGTACAGAATATTGATGGAGCGATAAAATCTGCTTTGCAATCATTCATACAAGCGGGTGGGAGTGTGTTTGTTATTCCGAGCCAATCTCCTGATTTACAGAGCTATAATGGATTTTTGAATGGTTTTAATATTCGTAATATCCAAGCTAAAACTACCCCGCAGGCAGATTTTACGCCTTTGGCTGAACCCGTGAAAACTTCGCCATTTTTTATAGATATTTTTGATAATTCTACCCAAAAAGAATTACTCCAAATGCCCAATCAAAGGGGCGTTTTGACGTGGCAAGCGATGGGCGATAGACTCTTGAATTTCAGAAATAGTCAACCTTTCTTGACGGTTTCAAATGTGGGCGTTGGTAAGATTTATTTATTGGCTTCTCCGTTGGATGCCGACTTTGGGGATTTTGCCCGCAACGCCCTTTTCGTACCTATTATGTACAAGGTGGCAGCGTTGAGTGTACGTCAAGAACCCACGGCATATTCTTTTGAGCAAAATACGTTTACGGTTGAAGTGAATGATGTACCGAAAAATGCTTCGTTTAAATTACGAAGAGGAAAATTAGAGATAATTCCCGTACAAAATTTGAATGGAAAACAATTAACCATCGAACTGCCAAAAGCCAATCAATTAGCTGATAATCAAACGATTGAATCGGGATATTATGAATTGGTTTTGAATAATAAAGTAGAAAGATTAGTCGCTTTCAACCACGATAATAAGGAATCAATGATGGATTTTTATAGTCCTGATGAATTGAAGAGTATTTTTAACGGCAAGAAAAACGTACAAATCTTAGACAAAATAGACGATGCTGATTTCGTAAAAACCTTCAAAGACCAAAACTTCGGCATTGCCCTTTGGAAATATTTTATCATTGCGGCATTGGTATTCTTGGCGATTGAAATTTTGTTGGTGAGGTTGATGAAGGGGTAGAATGATTGCGGATTTACGATTTTGGATTTCGGATTTTCGCATCATTCATAAAAGTCCAAAATCGTAAATCAAAAATCGTAAATCAAAAATGACTTTTTACCCAGGACCATCCAAAGTTTACTCGCAAGTCGGTCAATATCTGCAAGATGCTTTTGCCGAGGGGATTCTGAGTGCCAATCACCGCAGTCCCGAATGTATGCAAATTACTCATCAAGCTATTGAAGGTTTGCACGAAAAACTCAACATTCCTCAAGACTATTTTATCTATTTTATCTCTTCCGCCACGGAGGCTTGGGAGATTATCGCCCAATCATTGACCCGAAAGCAAAGCGTTCATTATTACAACGGAGCGTTCGGCAAAAAATGGGCTGAATACGTACAGAAGCTGGTTTTTAGTATTGAAGAAATCTCTTTTGGTATCAATGAGTTACCGATTATTGATAAAAACAAAGCCTTCGATGATGTCGTTTGCATTACCCAAAATGAAACCTCAAACGGTACGCAAATTCGTGATTTAAGCCCTTTCCGAACCGCATTTCCCGAAGCCATTATTGCCGTTGATGTTACTTCTTCTTTGGGAGGCATTGAACTGGATTATCTTCAAGGAGACGTTTGGTTTGCCTCCGTTCAGAAGTGTTTGGGACTCCCTGCGGGGATGGGTTTAATGATTTGTTCGCCCAAAGCCATAAAACGTGCCGAAGAAATTAATGACCGTAAATATTATAATAGTCTCTTATTCATTCACGAAAATTTCCAGAAATCTCAGACCCATTATACCCCAAATGTTTTATCTATATATCTGATAAATAAAATTATTTCTGATATTTCTAATGTTTCAATTATTTCTGAAAGAATAAAACACCAAGCTAATAATTGGTATAATTTCTTTGAAAACACTGATAATAAATCTTGTGGGGCAATTTTAGTTCAAAATCCGTTGGTTCGGTCAGATACCGTGATTGCAATTGAAGGAACAGAAGAGCAAATTATTGCTGCGAAAGCATTAACGAAAGCCCAAAATATTACGATTGGGAATGGTTATGGTTCTTGGAAAAACACAAGTTATCGAATTGCAAATTTTCCTGCCATTGAAGGCTTTGAGATTGAGAAATTACAACACATTTTACTAACAAATTATGCAACTAAATTTTAAAGAAATCATTTCTGTTTCGCTCATTCTTTTTTCAGTAATCGACATTTTAGGGTCAATTCCCGTAATTATTGACCTCCGCAAAAAAACGGGACATATTCATGCCGAACAAGCTACTTTGGTTGCAGGGGGAATTATGATTGCATTTTTGTATATTGGAAAATCAATTCTTGCTCTTTTGGGAGTAGATATTAATTCATTTGCGATTGCGGGGGCGTTGATTATTTTCCTGATTGGTTTGGAAATGACTTTGGGCAGAAATATCTTCAAAGCAGAAGACCCGTCTGCTGGAAAAGCGGCATCCATTGTTCCTTTGGCTTTCCCCGTGATTGCGGGTGCGGGTACGATGACAACCATTTTATCCTTGAAATCTCAATTTGCAGAACTGAATATCTTGGTAGGAATTCTGTTAAATTTGGTCTTCATCTATGGCGTTTTGAAGGCCTCGGTTTGGATTGAAAAAAAATTGGGAACTGTGGGAGCAAACGTTCTGCGGAAGGTTTTTGGCGTGATTTTATTGGCAATTTCTATTAAGATTTTGAAGACTCGATTGGGATAGATATTTAACCGCAGATTGTACCCGCAATGGAATTGGGATTGTACAGATTTTCACTGATTTTGTTAACAATATTTTAAAACCATAATCATTTTTATAACATGAACGAAGAACTATTGAATCAAGAAGAAGAACAAGACAAAAACCCATTTGACAATTTTAAATCTATCTTCACTAAATTTGAATGGGGCATTTCATTAAGTGTTGGCGGTTATTTATTGCTTATGTTTTTAGGAATTAGCTACAGCTTTTTCTATTTTATGACGTTCAAGATTAATATTTTTCTCTTTTCAGAAATCAATGACTTCTTGATGGCTCCATTGGCAAATCCTTTGGTTGTTGTATTAGCATTACTCAGTATTGGCTTATTTGTTTTATTATACCAATTCAGTTTTTTTTGGATGAAAAAACACTTCAAAAGTTATCAAGTATTTTATCGAGTGATGATGTTGGGCAGAAAGGCTGATAAGAAGAAAATAAGTAAAATGATGAAATCTCCATTATACTTTGCGTTTGCTGGTGTCATATATTTACTGTTTGCAGCAGAAGTATATGGTTTATATCGTTCAAGCAAAACATCTCACGACAAAAATATTAACCACTATAAACTATCAATTGACAAAGATTTAGTAAAAAACCTTGACAGTTTGGTTTATGTGGGGGATAATTCCGCTCATTATTTTCTATTTGATACCATCAAACGTGAGGCAACGGTTATTCCCAAAGAACAGGTTAAATTGGTAAGGATTATATTAAATCCAAATGGAAGATTCTTGTAAAAACACTATTAATTTATCAAACAACATTGGCAAAAAAACAAAAATATTATACCATCTGGAAAGGACGGCAAACTGGCGTTTTTGATAACTGGGCAGAAGCCGAAGAGCAAATAAAAGGCTTCGAGAAAGCTCAATACAAATCGTTTGAAAGTTTGAAAGAAGCCGAAGATGCTTTCAAAGGAAATTACTGGCAATCAGTTCAAAAAACGCCAATGGCAGAAACTGGTAAGCAAATGAAGTCTTCTATATTAGTCGGCAAACCTAATGTAGAAAGTATTTCAGTAGATGCTGCCTGTGCGGGCAACCCTGGAAAATTGGAATATCAGGGCGTAGAAACGGGTACGAAAAGAGTACTTTTTTCAATGGGTCCCTTCCCCGAAGGAACAGTAAATATTGGCGAGTTTTTGGCAATTGTTCACGGCTTGGCTTTCTTGAAAAAACACAATTCTGATTTACCTATTTATTCAGATTCAAAAACTGCCATTGCTTGGGTAAAAAATAAAGCCGTTAAGACCAAATTGGAAAGAAATAAAAAGAATGAAGAGCTTTTCCAACTCTTAGACCGTGGAGAACAATGGCTAAAAGACAACAAATATTCCAATAAAATCTTAAAATGGGAAACTGAATATTGGGGTGAAAATCCAGCGGATTATGGGCGGAAGTAAGAGATTCCGTTTTTCATTCGAAATTTATTATTTTTGTGAAAATTAAAGATAAGTCATGGTACAAAAACATATTCGTTTTGACTGGGCAATTAAAAAGTTGCTCAGAAACAAAGCTAATTTCGAGATTTTGGAGGGTTTTCTTTCTGAACTTTTGATGGAAGATATTTTTGTGCAAGAGATTCTTGAAAGTGAGTCTAATAAAGATAATCCTTATGATAAGTCGAATCGTGTAGATATTTTAGTAAAAAATCATAGAGGTGAATTGATGCTTATTGAAATCCAGAATGAAAACGAATATGATTATTTTCATAGAATGAATTATGGGCAAGCTAAATTAATTTCTGAAAACATTTTTGCAGGAAATAAATATTCAGAAATCAAAAAAGTTTATTCAATTAATATTGTTTACTTTGATTTGGGGCAAGGGTCAGATTACATCTATATTGGAGAGACGGTTTTCAAAGGAATGCACGACCATGATGAACTCGCATTATCGGCAAAGCAACAAGAAATTTACAGCTTAGAAAAGCCAAGTGATATTTTTGCCACTTATTATTTATTGAGACTAAACAATTTTGACGATAAGCCAGAAAATACACTTGATGAATGGATTTATTTTTTAAAACGTTCGCAGATTGAAGATGGCTTCAAAGCCAAAGGTTTACAAAAGGCTAAGGAAGCCATGCGGATTGATAATCTAAATCCCTCAGAAAAAGAAGATTATGAAAATTTCATAAAGGTAAGACGGATTAGATTAGGTGAAATTGATACCGCTTGGGAAGGTGGAAAAGATGAAGCTAAAAAGGAACTCTTGCCATTGATTGAACAAGCTAAAGCACGAGAAGAAGAAGAACGTAAACAAAAATTAGAACTAAAAAATACACTTAAACAAACCATCATTCAACTACAATCTTTTGGCATGGATTTAGCTCAAATTGCGAAAATGCTAAATAAATCAAACGATGAAATTAATGAGATTTTATCGTGATGAAATATCTAAAACTGCCCTATTTTTTTAAACTCTTCAAAATTTCCCTACTTTTGTTGTATGGAAAACTTCGTAGTTTCAGCCCGTAAATATCGCCCACAATTATTTGATTCTGTGGTCGGGCAATCGCACATTACCACGACGCTCAAAAATGCTATTCGTACCAATCACTTAGCTCAAGCCTTCTTGTTTTGTGGTCCTCGGGGTGTGGGTAAAACCACCTGTGCAAGGATTCTGGCAAAAACCATCAACTGCCAAAACCTTACAGACGAGGCAGAAGCCTGTGGAAAATGTGAGTCTTGCGTGTCGTTTCAGAATAATGCTTCCTTCAACATTCATGAATTGGATGCGGCTTCTAATAACTCAGTCGATGATATTCGGAATTTGATTGACCAAGTTCGCTATCCACCTTCTTCGGGCAAATACAGTATTTATATTATTGATGAGGTTCATATGCTTTCCACGAGTGCCTTCAATGCTTTTTTGAAGACTTTGGAAGAACCGCCCAGCTATGCCATTTTCATTTTGGCAACTACTGAAAAGCACAAAATTCTTCCCACAATTTTATCCCGTTGTCAGATATTTGATTTCAATAGAATTCAGATTGCTGATATGACTGAACATTTGGCAAATATTGCTACTAAAGAGGGAATTATTGCCGAATTGGAAGCCTTGGAATTGATTGCTCAAAAGGCGGATGGTGGGCTACGAGATGCCCTTTCGATGTTTGATTTGAACGTTACTTTTTCCAAAGATAACGTACTGAAATACGCAGAAGTCCTTGATAATCTGCACATTCTGGATTATGATTATTATTTTAGAATGACCGAAGCCCTTTTGAAATCCAATATTTCAGATACGTTTTTACTGTTTGATGAAATCTTGAAGAAAGGCTTTGATGGACATCAGTTCATTGTTGGATTATTGGAACATTTACGCAATCTGATGGTTTGTAAAGACCCCGTAACTGTGCGATTATTACAGGTTTCAAACTCGGTTCAGCAGAAATATTTAGCCCAATCTGCCGAAGCTCCGTACTCGTTTTTGATGTCTGGATTAAGCGTAGGGGCAACTTGTGATATGAATTATAAAGCCGCCAAAAATCAGAAATTGCACGTTGAGATTTGTCTGTTGAAATTAGCCAATATTAGTAATGTTTTGAATTTAGCCACATTACCCGCCACGGAGGGCGATGGCGGGGGAAAGTAATTGAGGGAGGAAGGGAAAACGGAGAACGGAGAACGGAAGAAACAGTGAATATCTTACCAAATCCACAATCTTCCAATGTTCCAAATAATTTATTATCCTCCCCAAATCTTCAATCTACTAATTCCTCAATTTCTCAAATGCCAATAGGGAAATTGCGGAGTACGGCAATGATTGGCAAACCAATTATTCAAACGGAATCTGCGAAAGTATCAATCGTGCAAGAGCCTGCAAATCAAGCGGATAAATCTTTTACGATTGACGAGTTACAAGTGATTTGGAATCAATTAATCAAGAATTTGCACGGTAGAAATCGGATGAGTGAGTACGTAATTCTGAACCGTAAATTCAGTTTGGAAGAAACAACCATTCATCTTGAAGTTGATAACGAAATTCAAGTCGATTTATTGACAATCTCACTCAGAACTGAGATTTTAACCTTTTTACGAAAAGAATTACAAAATTCTACGATTCATTTAGAAGTAGTTGTCTCAAAAGAAGAAGCCAAAACTATGATTTATACACAAGCCGATAAGTTCAAATTTATGGCTGATAAAAATCCTGCTTTGCACGATTTGCGGAATGTATTGGGGCTGGATTATGATTATTAACATTCCAATTTCTTGCAAAAAACCTAACCACAAATAATGACAAAAATTAGTAAAGACCTTCTCTGGAAGGCAATTATTGAAGATTTTTTCGAGGATTTTCTCAAATACTTTTACCCCAATGCAGAAAAAATATTCGACTTTTCAAAGGGGTTTGAGTTCTTAGACAAGGAACTTCAAAAGCTAACCAGACCATCGAATACTAAAAATCGGGTAGCGGATAAATTAGTAAAAACTTATACCAAAAGTGGTAAAGAACAGTGGATTCTGATTCATATAGAAGTTCAAGGCTACGTTGATTATTCATTTGATGAGCGAATGTTTACGTATTATTATCGCATTTTTGACAAATACAAAAAGCCTATTGAAGCATTTGTGTTGTTTACCGATGATACGCCAAATTATCGCCCAAGTAGTTACAGTGCATCATTTCTGAACACTTCTGTAAATTATACTTATGGAGTTTTTAAATTGTCGGATTATACTCCCGAAGATTTTCAGAAAAGTGATAATCCCTTTGCCATTGTTTTAGAGACAGCTTGGTATGGATTAAAAGCAAATAAACTATCTGATGAAAATCTATTTTCCCTAAAACTTGACTTAGCCCGCAGGTTATATGCCAAAGGTTTTCCACAAGGAACTTTTTCACGAATGTGCGGTTTTATTAGAGACTATGTATCATTTGGAAATTCAAAATTATTGCCTAAATTAGAGTCAGAAATTGATGACATTAATAAACCAGCAAAACCAATGGGAATTTTAGAACTCATAGAGCAAGAAACCAGAAAACAAGCTACAAAACAGGGCTTGGCAGAAGGTCGTAGAGTGGGAAGAAAGGAAGGAAGACAAGAAGGAAGACAAGAAGGAAGACAAGAAGGAAGACAAGAAGGAAGACAAGAAGGAAGACAAGAAGGAGTTGAACAAAATCTGATTGATAATATTCAGAAACTTTACAGAAAAGGATTCGCTGTTGAATCTATTTCAGAAATGTTAGAAATCCAGCTTGATTTTGTAAAAAATGCAATAAAGTAATTATCCAAAATATTCACCTTGATAGCCCAAATTTGTTTGGGCTTTTTTTATAAAACTATGCAAAGACGAAAATTTATCAAAACCTCTATTGCTCTCGCCACCGTAAGTGTTACGGGTGGGGCGATGGCTTTTGCCCAAAAAGAACAAATGCAAACACTTACTTCCAGAACAAATAACCCTAAATTAAAGACGATTTTATCATCTTGGCAAGGCACTCCCCTCGACCAAGAGGGGCGTTTTATGAATCATGAATTTCCCTTGATTCATAAATTTGGAACGGTTTTTAAGTGGATGACTCAGAAAAATCCTCAAAAGCAACTCAAAAAAGAAGATGATTGGACGATGCCCGTGGTGAAAGATGATTCATTTCTGAGTTCAAAAGAAGATATAATTGTGCCTTTCGGTCATGCAACTTTCTTTATTCGATTGAATGGTAAACAGATTTTGATTGACCCCGTTATCGGGAAAATTCCTGCCACAAAGCGTCATACTGAGTTTCCTATTAATCCCGAGAAACTTACTAATCTTGATTACATTTTGGTTTCGCACGCTCATTATGACCATTGCGATAAGGATAGTTTGAAAATCCTTCAAAAACAAAATCCAAAAGCAAAATTTCTGACCGGTCTGAGAATGAAACCGTTATTGGAAAAATGGACCGGCAATAATGAAATTCAAGAAGCAGGCTGGTATCAGCAATATATTACTGAAAAAGATGTAGAAATCTATTTTTTACCTTCACGCCACTGGTCAAATCGTTCTTTGGGCGATGCAAATGAAAGGCTTTGGGGAGGGTTTGTTTTGAAAAGCAAAGACAAAACCATTTATTTCGGGGGTGATTCGGGCTATGGAAGCCATTTCAAAGAAGTAGGCGAATTATTCCCCTATATTGATGTGGCACTCATCGGTGCGGGTGCATATTCGCCACGTTGGTTTATGTCACCCAACCATCAAGATCCCGAACACGCCGTACAAGCATTCAATGATACCAAAGCAAAAACAATGATTCCCTTTCACTACGGCACTTTCGACCAAGCCGACGAACCTCTTTCTGAACCCGAGAAGATTCTAAATCGGTTGGTTACAGATAAAAAAGTGAATCAGACTTTAAAAATCATGAAATTAGGAGAAGTATTTTTGGTGTGATTTAGAAAGCGTAAAAAATTGAATATCAGAAAATTACAACAAATCAAAATTCAATAATTACTTTCACGGTAATTCGATCCGAAAAATACAGGAATAGCAGGCTTTTCGTAATATTCCTTCGCTTGCTGGATTTTATCCACAACGTCCATCCCTTTGATAACTTCGCCAAAAACTACATAATTACCATTGAGTTTTTGGGCTTCTTTTTCGTTGGTAATAATATAAAATTCCGTGGGGGAAGATGCTTTTTCGGGATTACCTTCATCATGGTGAGCCATCGCAATTGCTCCACGTTTATGCTTAATTTCTGGAAAATATTCGGGCGGTACAAGGAAATCTAATTGGTCGTAATATTCTCCTCCACCTTGAATTCCTGTTTGGTCAATGATACGGTAGAAAGTACGGTGAATATAATAATTCCCCTTCACCAAGCGAACAAAATTAGCTCGATGAAGGGGAGTTTTTTCGTATAATTTTATCGTAATATCACCGCCAACGGTTTTAATAACTACTTCATTTTCAGGGTTTTCTTTTCCGTATTGAGTTAAAAATATTGTAGAGTCTTGCTCAAACAATCTCATATCTCTTTGGCAAGAAAATAAATTTATTGTTGTAAACACAAACAGGTAAAAGCGAATTTTAAAAACCATACTTTTTAATGTTAATGAAAAATTATACATAAATGAACGTGAAAATACAAAATAAGTATGTTTACTGAAAACTGTTTTGAAATTATCGTCTTTGTTTAAGTTCTCTCCAACAAAGCCAAGCGAGTAAGAATTAGGATGGCAAAAAATGGTTATATAGTCTTATCATTCTTGGGTTTCGTCTCATTCTTTGGAAATTATCATTTTCAAGTCCTAATTTTGAAACCATAGAAGCAAAAAAATACGTTTGTATAGGTATAACGATTACATTTCATCAAAATACTAAAAGAATTTAATTGAGAAGTTTAAAGAGGTTTCACAGCAAAGCCACTCCGATATTTGGAGTGGCTTTCTTTTTCTATCGCTGTTAAAACTATCCTTAACCGTCTTTTGTTAAAATCATAACCCTCAATACCAAGGGTACTAATTCACAGCTTTTCTCTAAATTAGGAAGCTAAAATTCATCAATAATGGAAAAAATCACAGCAATGTACACCGCCGAAGTAACGAATACTGGCGGACGTAAAGGACACGTAAAATCATCAGACGGAATCTTGGATTTTGATGTATCGATGCCCGCCGCTATGGGTGGACACGGTGACAAAACCAATCCAGAACAATTATTTGCCGCAGGTTATGCCGCTTGTTTCAACGGGGCAGTTGGGGCAGTTGCAAAGGGCAGAAACATCGCTGACGCAGAATTGACCGCAAAAGTAGGCATTGGAAACGACCCAGCGGGAGGTTTTGCTTTGACGGTAGAACTGCACGGAAATTTCCCGAATTTATCACAAGAAGAAGCTCACCAATTGATGGAAGATGCTCATCAGGCTTGTCCATATTCAAAGGCAACCCGTGGGAATATTGAGGTTTTGCTTTCAGCAAATTAATTTCGGGAGGTAGTAAAAAGGAGAAAGGGAGAAGGAAAAAGCATTTGCCTTTAGTCCTTTCTCCCTTCCTCTTTTTTACTACCTTTCAAATATTACTTCTTTTTCTTCAAAACCGCAGGAGCGGCTACTGGAATCTTGGCAGTGTATTCCGTAATTGCTTTTTCGATAGCTGGTTTGATATTAGCAAATCCAGGGTTTGTTCCACCCAAAGCAAGAGCCTTTTGAGCCAATGGCAAAGCCTCCGCATAATTACCTAATTTACTCATAATCTGAGCCTTAGACCATAAGTTTCTAAAATTCTCTCCTCCCGCAACCGATGTATTTACCAATATTGCGGCTTGGTCTAATTTCCCTTTTCCAGACATATAATCTGCCATAGTACGCATCGTTGTGTTATAATCATTAGATGCTTTGGTGATGGCTGCATCAATCATTTTGGTGGTTTCAACCATGATTGGAGCAACGATTTTTTTGTCCGACCAATAGATATTCATGTTGGCGGTACTGTCTGACAAGTCCGTAAAGTCAATCGTAAACGCTTCTGTTTTTGCAATCGAAACCGGTTTCACTGTTATTCTCAACGCATCTTTATCCTGAGCATAACTATACTCTTGGGCAGAAAGGTCTTTGTTGAAAATCAACGTCCAATCGCCCGATGTTGGGATTGAGAAAATTGAATAACTACCAGCAGTCAATTTCTGACCACCTACCATAATATCGTTTGAAATGGTCATTTGGTTTGTACCGTTAGCTCCCGTTCTCCAAACTTTATCATACGCCACCACGCTACCGAATACATCACGACCACGAAGCAATGGGCGAGAATATTTTACCGAAATGTCAGTAGTACCAACCACCTGCGAAACCGATGCTCCTGGGCTTGGTTGTGGCAAACGGATTTGGGCAGTCGCAGAAAGAGAAACACCCATTACAAGGGCAAGGAATAATTTTTTCATTGGTTTTTGTTTGTTAGATTGTGAAAGATAACAAGGTTGCCACTAAGACACGAAGGCACTATTCTTTCAAAACTTTGAATCTTAGTGTCTTCGTGGCAAAAGCAATACAACAAATTTAACAGTATATCTCCAAAATATAACAAATGACCAATTATTCGAGACAAATTTGTATTTTTGTTTTAACAATCAAAGAACAGAATTGTGCAGAAACCTGAATATATCATCGAATTAGAAAAACGAGCTGGCTTGGTAGTGGAGCAGTTAGGGAGCATCTAAAAAATAGCATACCCACTAAAAGCCTCACCCTAAATCCCTCTCCCGTAGAGAGGGACTTTTAAAAGGTATATTATTTCTTAGAAGCCGTTTTAAAATATATTCTGAATAAAGTCTGATTGTATTTTTTGAGTAGCGGAATCATATTTTTTAAGGAATATACAGCGTATCTTGTGTAAAAAATATGGTTTCGATAGTCAGAATAAGACAATCAGAATTTGTCGTAAGATATTTTAAAACGGCTTCTTAGACGCCCCTTACGGGAAAAACATTTTGAGAAAGGTTTGCCTTTTATGCTGGGTGAACTTGCCCTTGAAGGTAAACAATTTTACTATGAATATCCAAATGGAGATATTGCCACTTCATTTTTTTCAGAAAATCAAAAAGACCATAAAATTATTCGTATTTTATCACACGAAGAAGCTGATAATTTAAGAGAAGAATTCAACCTATTACCATGCCCAATCTTTACATAAACTCATGCACAGAAATAAACTCCTTACGCTTTTAGAAAATCACAATCCCACAGCCCCACAAGAAGTTCAATTCACCCAACAAACTATATCTTTTGTCAAAGAAAATCCTGATTGTTTTGAGCGTTCACTTTTGATTGGACACGTTACGGGTTCAGCTTGGATTGTGGATAAATCTCATCAATTTACACTCCTAACTCATCATCGAAAATTAGACAAATGGTTTCAAACGGGTGGACATTGTGATGGTGATTCTGATGTGATGAATGTTGCCTTGAAAGAAGCCCAAGAAGAAACGGGATTATCTGATATTCAAGCAATTAACCCAAATATTTTTGATATTGATATTCACGAAATTCCCGAACGCAAAGGCATACCCACACACCTGCATTATGACGTGAGATTTTTGTTTGAAGCAGACATAAACGAACCTCTCACGGTTTCTTCGGAATCAACAGGTTTAGCTTGGGTAGCATTGTCAGAAGTATCAAAATTGAATGATAGTGAGTCTATTATACGAATGGTTCGGAAATCAACGAATCAATAATTTCCACGAAATCTATCTATTGGCAATACTTTCCAAATCCTAAACGTTAATTTTGTAATCAACATCAACACTCCGATACATTTTCTTATCTCGAACTCAGATGAAAAAAATCCTATTTGTTGCTCTACTTTTCTTTTATTTTTCCGCTTTTTCTCAGAAAAATACCTTAACGGTTTATACGCAACCGTCAGACGTTAAACATCGCTTTTACGTAGGTGCAGTTTTTCCGTTACGATTGGATTTGGGCTATGAATTTCAATATAAACGCTTGCAAATTGGGGGCTTTGTGGGTTTCAATCCTCAAAAATTTCAAAGTTTAGTTTTTGAAGTTTTAGAAAGAATAAAACCAGAATATACTCGTGAAATCGCTTATTTGAGAGGTGTTGCCAAGCCCAAAATCCAATTTGGTGGGGAACTTAAACTGGACATTGGCAAAGGCTGGTCGATCGGGGGAACAGTCCAAACATTCAACGCAACGCTTACTGATACACCCAAAAATGTTTTTGAGGGGATATTACCCGAAAATATTATTTTCGTCAATAGTTATTTAGAAAATAATGCTTCACTCGAAGCCAAAAACGCCTATAATAACAAGATTGTAGATGCTTATATGAATGCAGTCATGGGTGGACCAGTACTGGAAAAAACGCTGTGGCTGAATGCTCAAGAAACTATTTTTATCAGAGGGAAAGTATCTTACTGGTTATTAGTTTCAAAGGAAAATGACTTAATTACTCAAGATTTCACTTCGGTTGAACAAGTCGGGTTGGATATTTTCAGACCACTTTTTCTGAATAAATTAGAAAAAATTTCCTCCAAACTTCAAGCCCCAAGTATTGGAATAGAACTGGGGTTTGCGTTTTAGAAGAAGACAAGATAAAAGCAGAAAGGGAGACAGGAAAAGCCAAATACTTTTCTCCTGTCTCCCTTTCTGCTTTATTTTTCTCCCAAAATTATTCCTGTGCAAATTCCTTCACTGCCTTAGTTTTATCAACCACTATCTCCATCGAACTCACTGCCGAAGTGCCAAACCAACCCGCTGCTTGTTTGGTTGAAGTGGCATTAATATTGTTAATATTAGAAGGAATACGAGCCGCAGGTGTGGCAAAAAGTCCCGTATTATTCAGCTCAGTACGAAGCTGAATCCAGAAGTCAAAATGGGCTTCGGTGATAGATAAAAGTTCTACTCGGACTTTATCATTTTCCTTGAATAATTCAGTAGTTGATATAATTCTCAACGGTCTGATGAAGGGTAAACCATCTCCAAACGGGCTTTTATTTCCAATGGCATCATAAGCAATAACGATTCTGTCTGCACCCGTATAAAGCCTATCATTTTTATATACTTTTATCCTGTAACAATCGCCAACTCCCTTTAAATCAGTGGCATAGAAACGTCCATCATAGCCTTCATTAGGCTTGCCATCGCCACTTTGGCGAAGATTTGCATCATCAAAACTAAACCTTATCGAATCTATCAACGGAACTCTTTTAAGCTCAGATACAGCCCTGTATGTTTCACCTTCGGCCTTGATTTCTAAGGAATAAGTCTTTCCGACTGCTCCCATGATTTCACTACTAACAGCTGGTTTCCAAACGTACTTTCCTGTGTTGGTCAAATCCTTGAACTCATAAGTTTTACCTGCATTATCTGTAACCACAACGGTAGCATTTTTGACTCCCTCGGCTATTCCTTCCTGGGTCAAAGTCTTGGATTTTGTGAGTTTAATCACCTGGTCACCCGCCACATTTGTAATAGTTCCTTCCACCACTAAAAAAGGCTCAGTTTTGGGAATATCCAGTTGAAAAACGTCTTCGCAAGAGGTCAGTGTTAATGCGAAAAGTGTAATGAGTAATGAGTAATAAGTAACTCTGAATTTATAGCTCATCTTTTTTAATATTTTTTGAATGAATGTTTGCATATTTTTATTAGCTGTGAGCAATGAGATATGAGCGGTAAGTATATTTAAAAACCTATCGCTCATTGCTCACCGATTTTTTAAAACTTAAAATTATAAGAAACCGATGGAATTAATGAACCAATGATTGATAATCTAATTGCCTCAATTTCAGCAATTTGCTGATTATACGCCTCCACATTAATCGTTTCAGCATCAGTAGTTGTTGTTTTGGGTTGAGTATAAATGGCAAATGGATTTCTACGATTTGTAATGTTATAGACCGAAAATACCCATTCAGATTCTCCCTTGCCAAACAAGGCTTTTTTGTTTTTCTTGGTTGCAGAAATATCCAAACGATTATACAGTGGAAGTCTGATATTTCCCCGTACTCCCGCATTTGTAATACCAAAGGTAAAATTCTCATACGTTCCTTGGCGTTCTGCCAAGGAATATGGCACGCCCGAAATCAAGGCTAAATTTGCCCCAAAACTCCATTTTTTACTAAGTTCATACTGCCCAACCACGTTTAATGTATGCGTGCGGTCATAGCGAGTAGGAAACCAATTACCATTGTTCAAACCCACCACTTGGCGTTCCGTCCGAGCCAAGGTGTAGCTCATCCAACCCGTTAATTTTCCTTTGTTTTTCTTGATGTACAATTCCAAACCATAAGCTCGTCCTCTACCAAAAAGTAAATCTTTTTCAAATCTTGGATTCAAAAAAAGCAAAGCACGGTCGGCATAATCAATCTGGTTTTGGAGGTCTTTTCCGTAAATTTCCAGAGACGTTTCGTATTCATTATCACCAAAATTTTTGAAATATCCCAACGCAATTTGGTCAGAAAGTTGAGGTTTTATATTATTAGTAGATGATGTCCAAACGTCCAAAGGCGTGGAGGCTGCCGTATTAGACATCAAGTGTACATACTGTGTCAGACGGTTGTAACTGGCTTTAATTGAGCTATTTGCACCCAACTCAAACTTTAAATTGAAGCGTGGTTCAAAGTTTTGATAAGTTGTTAAAGGCTTTTCGGTATCGTTGGGTGCAGTGTCCAAATCATAGCCCGATGTGAAGGCATCCGATATACCCACGAAACGTCTTGTGTAATATAAATTATCCTTACTGGTATAATCATATCGTGAATATCGAACGCCATATTGCAAAGATAATTTCGGAGAAACCCGCCACTCGTCTCCAATGTATGCCGAATACTCAACAGCGTTTTTGGCAGGTGAACCAAAATCAACCCGATTCCCGTTTGAACTTGCCGAAGCCTCGCCAGGGGCAAAATCATACGTTAAAATTTGTCCGCCAAAAGTAAGAGTATTTTCGGGAGAAATGTAGTAAGTAAAGTCAGGCTTGAAACTCAAATTCTTAATGTTCGATTTCCATCTGAATGCGTTGTTTGGTCTTTGCCCTTTCAAGTCAGAATCCAGTAGATAGTCATAATTACTGTAAAAAGCCGTAGTGTTCAAGAATAATTTTGAACTAAAAACGTGATTCCAACGGGCTGATAATGTGCTGTTTCCCCAATTGAAACCAAACTGATTTCCGAAGACATCACGCCCAAAATATCCTGATAAAAAAACGGTATTATTTTGGTCGATATTATAGTTTACTTTTGCCGTTAAATCATAAAAATTGAATTGTGTATCGGCATTGTTGCCCGTCAAAAAAGGACCAGCCAATACGTCTGCATACGAACGACGAGCCGCCACAATAAATGATGCTTTGTCTTTGATAATGGGGGCTTCGATAGATAACCTACTGAAAATAAAGCCAATACCTCCATTTATCTCTAACTGCTTGGCATTTCCTTCTTTCATTCTCACATCCAAAATTGAAGAAGCACGACCACCGTATTGAGCAGGAATTCCACCTTTTATCAACTTAACATCCTTCACGGCATCAGGGTTAAATATGGAGAAAAAACCAAAAAGGTGCGAAGAATTATAGACGGGTGCATCGTCCAAAAGCACCAAATTTTGGTCAATCGAACCGCCCCGCACATTGAAACCCGTTGCCCCCTCTCCTACTGTGGAAACGCCCGGCAATAACTGAATGGCACGAACCAAATCAACCTCGCCCAATAATGCAGGAATCTTTTTAATGGTTTTCATATCGACCTTATTAACCGACATTTCGATTGCCTTAATGTTGTCGTCCTCACGCTTACCACTAACCACAACCTCCGCCAATTCTTGACCGTCTTCTTGAACTTCTACATTAAAGGTTTGATTGGTTTCGGTCAATTTGATGTCTTTGATTGATTTTCTGTAACCAACTGACGAAATCACTAAGGTATAATTTCCTTTGGGCAAAGTGAGTGAATAAAAACCGTAAGTATTAGTGGTTGTTCCTGTAAGTAATTCTTTCACAAAAACCGAAGCACCAATAAGTCCTTCACCGTTTTTATTGTCTTTTACATAACCACTAACCGTCAATTTCTCTGACTGGGCAAACAAACCCAGTGGCAAAAAACAGAGAAATAATAAAGGTTTTTGAATAAATTTTAACATAATGGAATATTGGAAAAGTTTAAAATAATAAATAACAACGGTTTTTTATTAAAACGTATTTAAAGATAAAATAGTTACTTTTTAACTCCTATTTTCGGACGATTCACTCCAAAAATAAAGGTACTTCTTTGATTATCAAATAATTAATTTTTTATATAATATAACTATCTCCACTTTAATTATTATATTATAAAGAACAACTAATTAACATTCACATTTGAATAGTACAAATTTAAGGAGTCGTAAAATTAGTTTTATACTTATTTGATGAATGGTTAAATTATTTCGATTTGTTGACAATTGATGTTGTTACTCCCCCTATTGTGAGAAAATTTATTTTTGAACAAAATTATTGTAAAACAAGTAAAAATCAGGTCAACAATACGCTGTGATGGACAATTTGGATTTAAGACGGACAAATGTGAAGATTTGGTCTTTGATGATTCTAACTATTTGCGAGACTACTAATAACACGATAGTATGTAGGCTTAATTTGGAATTGTATGTAATTACATTTCTCATTGAATACAAGAAAATTGAAATAAAATTCATTGAATCGGTATTATATTACCGAATCATATTTTTTATTTAAAAATATACCATTACCTTTGTCAAATAATCAGCAACATAATTCTATTTGACATGAATCTTGAACAGTTAGGTAATATTATTCGTGAAAGACGTAATGAACTATCGTTGAGTCAAGAAACGCTTAGCGATATGAGTAATGTTGCTATCAAAACGATTCATTCTATTGAATTGGGCAAAGCAAACCCTTCCGTCAATACTTTGGCAAAGATTTTGGATAATTTAAACTTACAGATAATTGTAGTGAACAAATAAATTCGATGTTCGTTTTTCGATGTTTGATGCTCGGTTTTACCCTGCATTGAACCTCGAACATCGAACATCGAACATCGAAAACATGGAACAAGCCATTTCCTACGAAAGAATTCCGACTAATATTTATGCCGATTCGGATGCGGCTTCACGAGCAGTTGCCCACGAAATTGCGGCAATTATTCGCCACAAAGCCAGCGAGGGACAACCCGCCATTCTGGGTTTAGCCACAGGTTCTTCACCCAAAAAGGTTTACAACGAACTCATCAGAATGCACCGTGAGGAAGGCTTGAGCTTTCAGAATGTGGTCACATATAATCTGGATGAATATTATCCGATGGAACCCGATGCCGTGCAGAGCTACGTCCGCTTCATGCGTGAACAGCTTTTTGACCATGTGGACATCCCCGCAGGAAACTGGCATTTGCCCGATGGAACTTTGCCGCTGGATAGATTAGCGGAATTTTGTAAAGATTACGAAACCCAAATTGAGCGTTATGGAGGTTTAGATTTTCAGTTGTTGGGAATTGGTCGGAATGGACACATTGGTTTCAACGAACCTGGTTCGCTTATCAACTCACGGACTCGCCTAATGACCCTTGATTTGACCACTCAGATTGATGCTGCGGCAGATTTTGGCGGTTTAGCGAAGGTCTCTAAAAAGGCAATCACGATGGGTGTTGGCAAAATTATGGAAGCCAAAAGAGTAGTTCTGTTGGCGTGGGGAGAACATAAATCCAAGAATGTTGCCCGTGCCGTGGAAGGTCCAGTATTATCGGATGTACCCGCTTCTTATTTGCAATTACACCAAAACGCCTCTTTTATTATTGACACCGCCGCCGCCGCCGACCTTACTCGTATGCGTACTCCGTGGATGGTGGACAGCGTTACGTGGGACCGTCCGATGATAAAAAAAGCGGTCACTCATCTGGCTTTAACCGTCAAAAAACCCGTATTGAAATTAACCAATTCCGACTATAACGAAAACGGACTTTCAGACCTTTTGGCACTTTACGGACAAGCGTATGATATTAATATTGAGGTCTTTAACTATCTACAACACACCATCACGGGTTGGCCTGGTGGCAAGCCAAATGCCGATGATTCTAACCGTCCAGAACGGGCTTATCCTGCCAAGAAGAAAGTAATCGTTTTCAGTCCGCATCCTGATGATGATATTATTTCAATGGGTGGAACTTTCCAACGTTTGGTTGATCAAGGACACGATGTCCACGTGGCGTATCAGACTTCGGGAAACATTGCCGTTGCCGATGATGAAGCCCTCCGTTTTGCAGAATTTGTGGTTGATTTTAACGAAAAATTTGAAGCAAATAATCCAAAGGCAAATAAGATATATCGTGAAGCCACCAAATTTTTGAAAGCCAAAAAAGATTCAGAAATTGATACTGATGAAGTTCGGTATATCAAAGGTTTGATTAGAAGAGGAGAAGCCAAAAATACGTGCCGTTATGTAGGCATCAAAAAGGAGAATATTCACTTTCTGGATATGCCTTTTTACGAAACGGGAACAATTCAAAAAAGCCCATTGGGAGAAGCTGACACACAAATAGTAATGAATTTGATTGAGAAAATCCAACCACATCAGATATACGCAGCGGGAGATTTAGCCGACCCTCACGGAACTCATAAGGTCTGTTTGGATGCTATTTTTGAGGCAGTTCACAAGTTAAAACACCGTGAATATTTGAATAATTGTTGGGTTTGGTTATATAAAGGAGCATGGCAAGAGTGGGATATTGACCAGATAGAAATGGCAGTACCGATGTCGCCTGATCAAGTTTTGAAGAAACGTTACGGAATATTCAAGCACCAATCTCAGAAAGACGGTGTGCCATTTCAAGGAACGGATGCCCGTGAGTTTTGGCAACGTGCCGAGGATAGAAATAGTAATACTGCCAATCTTTATAATGCACTCGGACTTGCCGAATATCAGGCAATGGAGGCGTTCGTACGATGGCGGTTTTAGAAGTAAAAAATAATATAAACATAGCAACACTTTGAAAATATCCTTCGTAACCACAGTTATGAATCGCCTCCATCATTTGCAAGAAACCTTGCCGATAAATGTGCTTAACTGTGGCGATAATGACAGCGTTGAGTTTGTAATTTTGGATTATAGTTCAACCGATGGCTTGGAGTTTTGGATGAAAAACAACCTCCATTCATTTGCTTCAAAAGTAGTATATTTTAAAACTACTGAACCCCAATTTTATAACCGTAGTCATTCCTGAAACATGGCTTTTAGATTAGCCACGGGCGATATCGTCATTAATTTGGATGCGGATAATTATGTAGGGAAAGGCTTTGGGGAATATATTAAGGAGGTTTTTAAACAAAATCAATCCGTTTTTATTGCTCCTCACGCTCAAAGTTTAAGCGATACCTTTGGGAAAATTAGCATGACCAAAGATGATTTTTTGACCATCAGGGGTTATGATGAAGTTATCAAAGGCTACGGTTTTGAGGATAATGATATTATGTAAGTTGATAATCAGCCAGTTAAGAAAAAAGTGTTAATTTTGCTTCAAAAAGAGGATGCTAAATTATCAAATTATTCGCAATGAGCGTCAATGGAAATCTTCAACGGGTTTAAGTGAAAAACAGTTTCATCAACTAAGCAAATACTTCGGAGAAACTTATGAGTTTTTTCATGGCGTTTCTTTAACCGTAAAAGCTGAGCGATTAGATACCGAATTACTTTTAAAATCATACGAAGACTGTTTATTTTTTGTTCTGTTTCAATTAAAAAATGGTCTATGCTACGATAACTTAGGTCTTTTGATTGGTAGTGATGGTTCAAATGCTCAACGGAATTTTGAATTTCATCTCCATATTTTACACTTAACCCTTGAAAGACAGCACGTTATGCCCGTTCGTAACTTTACAAATTTAGCGGACTTTAAAGAAAAA
The DNA here is from genome assembly GCA_034519515.1 of Arcicella sp. Lineage (GTDB taxonomy): Bacteria > Bacteroidota > Bacteroidia > Cytophagales > Spirosomataceae > Arcicella. The sequence goes on along the minus strand of JAXHOK010000059.1, from coordinate 139,671 downwards.
ATTGGTTCTGAATCCGAAATAATCATTGATCCCCCTCCCCCAACCCCCATCAAAACAAACCCGAAAAAAATCCTACCTTAAATCCAAATTTCATTCTTTTTCTCACCCCCCTCCTTTTTCTCTTTTTATTTTTCCTTTTTGTTCTTTTTGTTATCTTTTTTTTTTTCCTCGGTTTCCCCCTTCCCCCCTTCTCCCTTTTCCCCCCCGTTTCCTTTTTTCCCTGAAAATCGCTTGCAAAATTTGGGCAGAAAAAACCTTGAATATTCACAACCTGAATTTCTGCAAGCCATCACCCACACCGAAGAAGAACGCATCAAAAACGAATTTATCTATCAGCATTTACAAAAGGTTTTCGTGGAAAAAATGAACCACCAAAGGGCAAAGTTATTGTTTGTTTATCAAGACGATACCTACGAATCCGCCCACATTGCGGATAGTGTTTTCAATGCTCTTGAAAAGCCCGATAATTTTATCCAACCGCTTGAAGTGTTGAACCGCTATTTTATTATTGACCAAAGCGTTGAGAAAGGCAATTTCAGGACAGATTTATTACAGAATGCCCATCAAATAATAGAGAAAGAATCCATTTTTTCACTCGTCAATTTTTATTCGCAACTCACCAATAAACGACGATTTATGGATAACCTTCACAATCACCGAATTGCCGTAAATGAAGCGGGTTTTGGCGGTGGAACGGTTTTCAAAAATTTCGACAATGCCAACCCAATCGTTTTGTTATGAAAAGTCTGTTCCAACATCATCAGTTAGAAGGTTTGATGATTTTTGTTGCCAAGGAAAATTGGAAAAATACGCTACTGACCGTCAGAAAATTAAGCAATATCCATCCGTTTTTCTTTTTCTTTGATTCGGAAAGAGGTTTGCACATTTAAAGGTCTTTTCTGCCCATTTTGAGCAAAACAGAAATACATCAAATTGAGGTGTTTCTTAGTACCTTATCGCTGACCCAAACTGAGCCACAAACCGAAGATGTTTTATTCAAAAACGTTCCCGAAAATACCGTTCATCGTATTCAACGGATTCCGAGAGGATACGATATTTTCTACGAAGAGCCTATTTCGGATGAAAAAATGAAACTTTTTTTGTGCCAACTAAGCAACGTGATGATTGATGCGTTGGAATATAACGATTTTTTTATCCGAGAAAAAAATCGAATGAATTTTGCTATTCAGTTGATTTTCATGGCTTTGGTGAGGGTAGATAAAACAAAAATTACGCAAAATCTGGATGATTTATTGGGAAATAATCACGAGCCTGTGGAGGAGAATTTGCCACTCAGTAATTTTTATCGAGAAGTTCAACAAATTGAAAATGAGGAAGAAATTGAAACGTGGGTTCTGGATTGGTTAGCCATTTCGGAGGGTTTTTTACAGGAAAATTCTTTTCAAACTTTGGTAGAAAGTATTTGTATAATGCTGGAAATTAGCAGTTTCTCTACGCAATTATTGATGATGGTTGGTGCGGTTTTAAAAGGAAAATAGAAGACTAAGAGAGCATCCAATAAATAAATAGACATGACTTCCATTAAACTTGTCGAAAGTAGAAATAACTTTCGGGAAGTAAATTTCTCGGCAACTTGCCGAAAGTTATTTCTACTTTCGACAAGTTCATACCAGAAGTGGGTTTATTTAAATTTATATGCCCCCTAACATCAAACATCGAAAAACGAACCTCGAACATCTCAAATCCTATCCGCATAAAAATCCAGCACCTTCGTTCTGAAAATATACTCATATTTGGCTTGTACTATACTTACTCGCACTTTGTCAATATTATTTTTGGCAAGGGTATATTCCAAAGAACTCAAATTTCCCTCTTCAAATCTTTTTTTAGTTAGGTCAAAAGCCAGTTCCAACGCTGCCAATTGTTTATTGATTAAACCCAATTTCAAATAAGCCGCCTGCATATTTCTGTACGCTAATGCCACCGTATTTTTTACCTGGATTTGCGTAATATTTAGTTCATTGTCGGCTTTGAGTTTGGCTAAGTTGGCTTGCTGCATTTTTATTTTGGCATCATAAGCATTAAAAATCGGTACACTGACGTTGAAACCAGCGATGGTACTGAAATTAAAACCTAACTGATTGACATAGTCCAATTTTTGAAAATCGCCACTGGGAATTTCAATTTGCCTAAAAATATTCTGCTTCTGCCCGTTAGCCAACACATAATCACTTGACTTTGATTCGATAAATTTTGACGGTTTTCCATCGGCAATAAATTGCTGGTCGGGGGCGGCACTCGAATAATTTGTTCCAATGTTCAAATTAGCCGTAACCCTTGGTTTGTTGCTTGCAGCTGCCAAATCAATACCCAATGTTGATATTTCGACCTTAGTTTTTGCCACATCCACAATCGACTGCGTACCCACGGCACTTTGCATGATGGCATTGATAGGGAAATTATAAGGTTCAGTTTTGGCTTGAACCATATCCTTGGTATTGATGTCTATGGTGGTTAGTTTATTTTCGTTCATTGCCTGCAAAAGCACCGTTTTTGAATAATCCAAAGTACTTTCGGCATTTGCTATGCCTAATTCTTCTCCTGCAATTTGGGCTTGAATGTCCAACAATACCGCTTTTGAAGCCATGCCTTCTCTCAATAAAGTTTCGATACGGTTGAGTTGAATGGTTGAACTTTCAAAAAACTTCTTGGTAATCGTCAATTGTTCTTGGGCGTTCAATACTTGAAAAAATGCCTCAATAACTTTCAGTTTGATGCTTTCTTTGGTAGCGTTCAATTCTTGCTGACTTGATTTTACTTCCAGCTCATTCAAACGGATATTATTACGCAAAGTTCCACCTTCAAAAACGACGATGGATGAATTTACGCCCAGATTTTGGTAGTTGGTATTCTGATTAACGATAACGTTGGTGAAAGGGTCGATGATTCTGCCCGAAGCAAAGTTTTGGGATAATGAACCGTTTACGTTGGGATATTGATTGAACCTGGAAGAAGCTACCCGACTTTCGCCCTCTTGGATTTGATACTGAACCTGCTTTGTTTGAAGATTATTCGCAAGGGCTTTATTGATGCACTCTTGCAAGGTTAATGGCTTCATCGTTTGCGAAAAACCTTGGATGGTACACAATAAAATGAACACCGATATTCTGAACATAAAGTGTATAGTAATCTGTAATATTAAATGGGTTAATTCTTTCTACATCTGTTGCAAAAATCGTACCATTTAAGGGCTTTTTCCCCTTTTTTGATTTTTATCAAAAAGCGTCAAAGGGTGTATTTATTGTAAAAATAAACTGCTAAGTTTGTTTTGTAGTAGTGGAAGACACGACACAAGGTAACTTAATTTCAACCCATAAAAACAATACCATGAAATCATTAGACAATTTTGCCGCACTTGAAATCACCAGTGCAGAAGAAGTAAAAGGTGGAACTTTCAAACTTTTATCATTCCTTTTCGGATTCAAGAAAAAGTATTCAGCACCCGCTCCAGCACCCGCTCCAGCACCACATTATGTTGCTCCAAAGCCATCACATCACACAGGCGGATACAATGCCCCTGTTAATAACTGTTGTGTTCCAAAGCCAAGATGCTAATTTCCCCCCAAAATTACCTATCCTAAATATACAAAAAGCCTTGAATTTCAAGGCTTTTTGTATTTACACCCAGCTCCTCTCATACGGCTGAGGGTTTCCTGACTCATTCCCAGAAAAGATGCCAAATGTCGCAGTGGAACTCTTTGTAATACTTGAGGGGTTTTTTCCATAAAATGCTCATAACGTTCAAAGGCACTCATCGACCTAATGGAGTTGAGCAAATTGATTTCATTGAGTAAAAACGATTCATACACTTTTCTCACCAAGACATTAAATTCTACATATTCTGCCAATAATATTTGAATGTTTGCATAGGAGAAAAAATAACATTTTGTATCTTCCAAGGTTTGGATAGATTCAGTTGAAGGTGTTTGGGACAGATAACTGTAAGGACTACAAACAATATTCAAATCAATGCCAAAACTGGTGGTAATTTCTCTTCCTCCACTTTCAAGATAAGTACGGCAACATCCTTTTTCAATCAGAAAAATTCCCAGTACAGACATCTCCCTTCTTCAATATATAGTCGCATTTGGTAAATTCTAAAACTTCAAGACTCGACAATATTCGTTGCTGAATACACCGACTCAATGAATAATATTCTTTAAGGATATCGAGTGAATGGTTCATGTTTTTATCTTTGAAGGGCTTTTCTGAATTGGTATAAAATTTTGTCTGCCAATGATTTATCTTCGGTGATGACGTCGGCAGTTGCCACCATTCCGTTTCTAAAACTCAATTTTTTGTGATAGGTTGTGGTTAATCCGTTGGGTAACTTTACCGTTACCAAATAGCTATTATCTTTTTCGGGAATTTGGGAAATAAATTCTACCAGTCCTTCCACCGTTCCAAACTCTTCCGACGGATAACTGTTGAACCTAATGATAACTTTTTGTCCTGCTTTCACTTTCCCTAAATTGTCTTGTGCAATCTGAATTTGCCCAATCGGTAAGTTATTTTGTTGATTGCCCACATAAAATATTTCCTGATTAGCCGCCACCACTTGATTTTCTTGAATATTGGTCTGGAATAAAATAAATCCCGCCGACGGAGCCGTGAGGACGTAGGTGTTTTTCCATTTATCAACGGCACTAATGAGTGTTTTTAACCCTTCAAAGGAATATTTTTTTTGTTCAAAAAGATTTTTATCCAACTCTAATAATTCCTTTGATTTACTGCTTTGCTCGGCTTGATTACTGAGAATTTGGGATTCTATCTGCTTCAAAGCCAGCTGTTTACCCAACATTCGGCTTTCTTCTTTGGATAATTCATTAGCGGAAATTACCCCCTGACGAGCCAAGCGTTGCTGAGTGGCAAAGTCTTTTTCGGCAAGCATAAAATCCCTTTGGTAGATTTGACGCTGTTCGTTGAGTTTGGAGGCTGAGTATTTAGAATTTTCCAATTCATTGACGATAATAGCCTTTTTTTGGTTTCCAAAATCCGAAGAAAGCATCGTTTGGAGTTGGATTAAGGAAGATTGAAACTGTTGAAAGTCGGGTTGAAGTTCCCCGAGATTCATAAAATTCCCTTTTTGTAAAGCATTTAATTTGGCATAACGCCCTTCTGAAACTTCTTTTTCGATGACTGATAGTTGAGCGGAAAGTTCTAAAACCTCTTCGTGATTGGCGGTAGATTCCAAATACGCCAGCACATCATTTGGCTCTACGAAAGTGTTTTCTTTGACAAATAGTTTAACCACTTTCCCCGATGTTTTTGCCACAACCGCCTTGGGTATGTTATAGGACGTAAGTTTCAGCGTTCCCTTCACGATGTCGGGATAACTAATCAAAAATGTCCCTCCAAACAGCAACAGAAAGAAAATACTGAACATAGCAGTGCCATGACGAATCAGCCAAGTGGGTTGGTAATTCATGATTTCTTGAACGGAATCACTGCGAAGTTCTTTGTATATTTTTTGATTCATTAGTTTCTTAATGTACTGTTACAACCTCCCGAAAGTTTTAAACTTTCGGGAGGTTCACCCAAAATCTAACATCTATTCAATTCCCTAATTCTAACTGATTTTTTACCAAAGCGTAATAATGTCCTCGCAGATTGGTGAGTTGTTCGTGCGTTCCTCTTTCCACGATTCGCCCTTGTTCCAAGACTACAATTTGGTCGGCATTTTTGACGGTACTTAATCTATGAGCTACCACGATGACAGTTCTGCCTTTAAAAAATTCCGTCAGATTTGCCATAATTACTTTCTCATTGTTGGCATCCAAAGCGTTGGTGGCTTCATCAAAAAAGATGTAGTCGGGGTCTTTATAAACGGCTCTGGCAATCAGTAAACGCTGTTTTTGTCCCTGACTTAGCCCGTTACCTTCTGCACCGATTTTTGTGTTGTAGCCCAGAGGTAAACTTTCCACAAACTCCGCAATATTGGCAACGTGGGCGGCGTGATTGAGGCGATTTAATTCCACAAAATCCTCTCCGACGGCAATATTTCGGGCGATGGTATCCGAAAAAACAAAGCCATCTTGCAGTACCGCACCGCATCGGCTTCGCCAAAAATTGTGATTAATACCACTCAAAAAGGTATTTCCCGCAATAATTTGCCCTTGGCTGGGTTGATAAAATTTGAGTAATAACTTCAAAATAGTCGTTTTGCCACTCCCACTCGACCCCACAATGGCGGTCGTTTTACCCTGCGGAATCACGAAATCAATGTTATCCAAAATATTGCGGCTTGTGCCTGGATATTTGAACGATACACTGGTAAATGCCAGCATTTTATTGGCAGAAAGTTGCACCGACCGCTGTTTGCCAACGGGTTCTTCGTCTTCCACTTTATGAATGTCATTGAGGCGTTCGAGGCTCAATTTAGCGTCTTGATAATCTTGGATAAAATGAATAAATTGTTCGATTGGTCCATTCAACATACCCAAAATATACCCCACCGAAAGCATCATTCCGAGGGTCATTTCGCCCTCAATCACCGCCCGAGCCGTGAGGTAGGTGATGAAAATATTTTTGCCTTCGTTGATAAACAAAGCCCCTGCACTCTGAATTTGCGAAAGCCCCAAACTCTTCATATTCAGCCTGAACAGTGAGGCTTGGATATTTTCCCAATCCCAACGTTTTTGTTGTTCGCTGTTGGTCAATTTTATTTCTTGGATGCCGTCAATAATCTGTAAAGTGGCAGTTTGACTTTTGGCGGCAATTTCAAAACTTCGACTATTGAGAATTTTTCTTTGGTTCAGAAAAAGCCAAATCCAAAGCACATAAAGAATACTTCCCGCTAAAAACATCAAAAATATTTTGGCACTGAAAATACTCAGCACAATGCTGAAAATGATGAAATTAAAAAGCCCGTAAATGGTGCTAATGACGGTGTCGGTCAGGAAACTTTCGATTTTTTCGTGGTCACCGATGCGTTGCAACAAATCCCCTTGAAATTTGGTATCGAAATATGAAATTGGCAAACGAAGGAGTTTGATAAAGAAATCGGAAAGGATGGAAATATTGATTCTGGAACCGATATGCAGGAAAATCCAACCCCGAATAAATTCCACAACCGACCGCCCAAAATAAAGCACAAACTGCCCGACAAGAATGAGATTAATGAAACTGAGATTGCGGGTATTGATACCAATATCAATGATGGATTGCGTAAGAAAAGGCAAAATTAATTGCAAAGCCCCACCCATCAACAATCCCCAAGCAATCTGGATTAGAAGTTTTTTATAAGTAAAAAGGTAATTAAAAACGTATCTGAAAGAAAGCCCGCCGTCTTGTTTGTCTTCGTCGTTGAGAAAAAACTTGGGCGTGGTTTCAAACAACATCACAATTCCCGTTTGTTCATTGGCATTGTTCTGACCGCTCACCCAATCGGTTTTGAAGTCTTTTATCGAATATTCCACCAAGCCAACGGCAGGATCTGCCACATAAACTTTGTCTTTTTTGATGGCATGAACCACCACAAAATGATTTTGTTTCCAGTGAGCAATAAAAGGTAATGGAGCGTCTGAAACGATTTTTTCAAAAGTAACTTTGGCAACTAAGGTGCGGAAACCGATGTGTTCGGCAGCCGTTCCGATGCCCGCCATTGATACGCCCTCTTTGTTGATTCCACTTTTTTCACGCAGAGTTTGTAACGAATAATTTTTACCAAAATGCTTGGCAATCATTCGCAAACAGGTGGGTCCGCAATCCATGGTATCGAATTGCTTGAAAAAAGGAAAACTGGGCATAAATTAATGACTACTAAAACAGTATTGGGTAATTACTCAGATACTGTTTTGAATGGATTATTGTGGGTTGTTTATAGATTGCGACATAGCTTATTACCCTGTTTAATAAGTTTTCTGGATGATTTTTACCCTAAAATCTTCGATTGGAGAACTTCCCGAAAGTAGAAACAACTTTCGGGAAGTAGCTTAGGAATTCACTTCCCGAAAGTTACTTCTACTTTCGGGAAGTTGAAATAACTTATTAAACAGTGTACTTATCAGAAAAGAATTTAACCATTCGGCTCAACCTCCCGAAACAACTCCGTTAGGGGTCAAACCGCTGGGAAGTTACTACTCCAATACGTTATGTCGTTCTCTGTGTATGGCTAACCTCGCAGCAAAAATTGTACCATAAATTAGTATTGAAGGAGAAAATATTGTGTTGAAAGGCTTTGAAGATGATGATAAAATTGCAAAAATGGGCATTTTTCAGTGTCAACTTATGAAGTTGTGTTTCCACTATTATTTATATGGACTTTAATTTCGTAGTTCACGGAAGCCTTCGGTTTTTGCCGAGGACTCCCGTGATTCCGTACAATAGTTGCACTACTCCAAATAAAAATCTATTCTTGATTAATATTCAACCCACTCGCCTCCATTTTTTGAATCGTTCCTCTAATGATAATGTTGAATCCATTGGCATCAATGTTGGCTGGCACCACCACCGTATGCGTTGCCGAAATCACCACGTGGTCGTCAAAAACGGGAACTCTGTTGCATGACCAAACGGTTGGGTCGTTCCAGTTTCCAGATTTTACGCTTTCAATTGAACCACAAGTGAAGGGTGATTTTAAGATAAAAAATCCATCATTAAGCCCTCCCAAAGTATTTTGAAAGGCTTTTTGGCGATACATAGATTGCTGTTCGGTGCTTCCTGCATATCCCCAATTGTTTCTGCTTCTTACTGCCAAAGCTCTTCCTTTTCCGTTACTGGCTAAACGAGTACAGATTTCACGGGTCGTAAAATCGGGACTCAGCACATAGACATACGCTCCGCCCGAATATTCCCCAGGTTGATAATCCAATGAAATGGGCAATCCCGAGGCTGATTCGCCCGTCATATAAACTCGCCCTGATGAATCTGCCGCCAAAGCACCAAGTCGGGCAAAAATGGTATTCCCTTTGCCCGTTGATAGTCGGTTGGTTAATTGTTGTGCTTGAATATAAGAAAAATCGGCTGGATTATGTTTCGTTAAAACCAATTTTACCTCCGTGCCTGTGTTAGAAAAATTGAAATAATTATCCCCTCCAACAATGGGGACGGACTGTGAAATATTGAACGGAGCAAATCTAAACGCATGGTTTCCGCCCGATACTTCGTGGATGATATAGAGTTTTCCGTCTTGTCCCATTTCAGCTCTGTACGCCCGAGCGTCTGCCATATTATTGGTGGTTCGATTAAGAAATCGGGGATTTTGGACTGCCACATCATTCACCACCATATTTGAGTCCGCCTCCCAATCATAAGCCTTATATTTTAGCGTTCCGTCATAATTATGTCCCCGCACCACGCTGATATACACGGGTAGTCTGCCCGCTGTGGTTTGGGCTTGCACGTTTTTGAAGCCTAGACTAATGACCGTCTGAGAGGCTTCGTCGATGGCAACATCCGAACCATACTGTGAAGCACCTCCCGCCGAACCCAACAGAATACCCGAAGGATTAAAGATTTTTATACCCAAATTACTGCCCCACGTTTCATCATCGGGATTGCTTTCGCCCGTGTTCAAAATTACTGAGAAACCAGTATGCCCTGCATCAATTTTTTGGGTATATAGTGGCGTTGAAGGTTGTTGCCAAAGGATTTTATTGGCTAATGCATTCAGTTTAAACGCTCCATTAATCCCCGCTGCCACAAATAAATTTCCGTTGCCATCGGAAGATAAATCTACTACTTTTGTTGCCAAACGGGTTACTGACAAAACCCTGCTGCCATCTTTAACAATCCGTACAATACAGCCCTCAGAAGCCGCAGTGGCTGTTCCCAATAAGGTTGGAGGTAGAAGCCCCGATGTGAAACTATTGCTCAAATTTGCTGCCACCGCCACAGTTCCATCTGGTTGGATGACCATGCCACGAATATCATCATTACCCGTTCCACCCAAAAATGAAGATACTGAAAACTGACTTGGTAAAACGTTGATGGTCATTTTTACGGTTGAATCGCCCACATTTTCATTATCCACACCTCTTAATTGAACCGTTCGGGAACCCAAAGGCAGGTTATTCCAACGGTATTCGTAGGGCGATAAAGTATCTTCTCCCAATTTAGTAACGCCATCAAAAAACGCTACTTTACTGACTGAACCGTCCGAATCAATTGCTGTTCCTTGCAATAAAATCGTTGAATTTTCAGCAGCAGCAATGGTGGAGGTTGGGAAGATAAATCTGGTTAATGGAGCAATGTTTAAATTGCCACTAATCCGAACTTCATCAAACTTGATTTGATTCTGACGAACCGACGTGGATGTGGTTGGCGTTGAAATAATCAAGTAATAAACTCCGCTGGTGTTCACCTGAAAAGTTTGGGTGAAAGGCGTTTGAAATAAATCTCGTCCGCTGGTGTTTGATAAGTTAATTTCTCGAATTAATGTACCTCCCAAGGCTGGAAACGTATTATAGGAGAACCTTAATCGGGTGTTGGGATTCAAAGGATTTGCCTTGAAAGCGAGTTTATAAGTCTGCCCTGCCGTGAGATACATCCCCTGCGAAGCCATAAAACTGTTTGCTCCCGACTGAAAAGCCTCCGCATGAGGCGTTGTTTGCCAGCCATCGTTTCCCCGCCAACGCCAATCGCCCTGACCTGGATTATTAAACTTCCATTCATTGAAAACTGCGGCTTGGTTAGCTCCATTAAAATTCCAATGAATATATTTTCCGAGTGTCCCGTCAGAGAAATTCATCGTGGTTTTAACCGTGTCCGAAACGGTGATATTTCCTTGATTGTCCGTAACGCTTGCTACGTAGTTATAATTACCTGGCAAAACTCTTTTCAAAACCCAAAGCGTATCATTAAAGGATTTAGTTAGGTTCAAAATGCTTTTGCCGTTTTGAAAAAGCTCTAAATTCTTCACCTCTCCATCCGAATCTTGGGTGGTGAAATCGAAAATATAATCCGTTCCTGTTAAATCATTTTCCACAGAAACCGCATTATTGAGCGGGCTGATAATACTTACCGACGGAAAAATGGTTCTTTCCACCGCCACATCATCAATAAAAGAATCACGATAACCGCCAAAGGCTTCATCGACGTAAAAAACTACGTGATAATTTCCCGAAACGGTGGGCGTAAACGTTGGATTGTACGTTACGAAGGGCGGCACGCTATAACCACCACCTGGCAGTTCGATTATACCAATATCGGTAATATTATTCCGATTTTGGCTCGTTCCTATCGCACATCTAATTTGGCGAGTTTGGGCACTATTGGGTTGGCGAGCGGCAAAACTGACCGTGTAAGTAACACCCGCTTTCATGGCAACGGCAGGCGAAGCAATGTAATTACCTGGTCTGACCAGCGAATGAAACCAACCACCCGTTCCTCCAACGCCGTTGGAAGATTGCCATCTCCAATCGTTTCCATCAAGGTCAGTATCAATCCATCCTTGTTTGGCTGTGGTTGATACTGTTCCATTGAAATTCCATGAAATAATATCATTACTCCCTGATACAAAGGCATTTACAATGAAATTTCGGGGAGAAGTTATGGTGTTTTCGTTAGTAAAATTGGTTACTTTGACAGTAACAACGTGCGTTCCGACCGAAGCCCCCCGCCAAGCAAAACGAAAGGGAGCAATGGAGGATTCTCCGATTTTGGTACTTCCATCAAAAAATTCTGCCTTTTGAATACTGGTTAAAGGTTCTGCGATGGTGGTTTGTATGGTAATAATTTCGCCCTGCGTAAAAGTGGTATTATCATCGGGACAAAGCCATGACACGGTTGGTGGGGCAGCAAATACGGAAAAATTGGCTAACAGAATGAGGGCTAACAGAGATAGCCAATAGCGTTTAAACATAAGAATTATTTTGAATGTGTTTTAAAAATGGTATTTCGTGCTTGTAAACGGAATGGTGATGCGGAAAGTTTTGATTATTTCACAAATATGTAAAGATTTAGTATTAAACTCAGTTTAATATACGTTTGCTATAAAATTGAGGGTTTTGCCCTCTAATGATTATTCACGAATTCTGGTACAAAACCCAAAAAAGGTTGCTGACAATCAATTTCAGCGACCTTTTTGATGAATAACCCTACACCAAAATCGGTTTCACAACCCTCCCTGCCACATCGGTTAAACGATAACGACGACCTTGATGTTTGAAGGTCATTCGTTCGTGGTCAATTCCCATGAGGTGCATAATAGTGGCTTGAAAATCGTGTACGTGTACGGGATCTTTCTGGACGTTATATCCAAAATCATCGGTTTCTCCGAAGGTAAATCCTTTCTTTACACCAGCACCCGCCATCCAAACGGTGAAGCATCTTGGGTGATGGTCTCTGCCATAATCTCCAACGGTTAATTTGCCTTGTGAGTAATTGGTTCTGCCAAATTCTCCGCCCCAAATAACGAGCGTATCATCCAACATTCCTCTTTGTTTCAAGTCTTTTATTAAGGCTACTGAGGCTTGGTCGGTGTCTTTTGCCAATTTTTTGATGGCATTTGGAAGTCCTCCGTGATGATCCCAACCTTGGTGGTATAACTGAATAAATTTAACATCTTTTTCAGCTAATTTTCTGGCTAACAGACAGTTAGCAGCAAATGTACCAGGCTTACGTGAATCTTCACCATACATATCAAAGATATAATCGGGTTCTTTTGAAATATCCAAGGTTTCGGGAACGGAGGTCTGCATCCGATACGCCATCTCGTATTGATTCACCCTTGAATTTATCTCTACATCTTTGACATGATTGAACTGTTCGTGTTGTAATTTCCCTAAATAATCCAGCATTCTGCGGCGGTCGGTTCTGTCCATGCCGTTGGGGTCATTCAAGTACAAAACGGGGTCTATACCCGAACGAAACATTACGCCCTGATGCTCAGAAGGCAGAAAACCATTAGCCCACAATTTGGCATAAAGCGGTTGGTCGCCATTGTTGGAACGTGAAAGCAACACCGAAAAAGTTGGTAAATTATTATTATCCGAACCCAAACCATACGAAATCCAAGAGCCAATACTCGGGCGACCTGCCTGTTGGTTTCCCGTTTGGAAAAACGTAACGGCTGGGTCGTGGTTGATGGCTTCGGTATTCATCGTTTTGATGAAAGTCAATTCGTCCGCAATTTGGTGGTGATAAGGCAACAAATCACTCATCCAAGCTCTTGATTTTCCATATTGAGCAAATTTAAAATCACCCATCGCCAAAGGAAACGACTTCTGAAAAGCCGACATTCCCGTCAGTCGTTGGTCACCCCGCACAGAAGCAGGAAGTTGTTGCCCAAACATTTGTTTCAGTTTGGGTTTATAATCAAACAATTCCAATTGCGACGGTGCTCCCGACTGGAAAAGGTAGATAACTCGTTTGGCTTTGGGGGCAAAATGTGGTCCTTTGAAACCGTCTCCTGCAAGGGCTTCCAAAGGATTCAGCATCGACCCCAAAGCGGCTGCTCCAAGCGTCAAACCCGACTTGAATAAAAATTCACGACGGCTCAACTGATGTTCTACTTCTTGAATGTGATTCATTTTATTTATCTTTTGATGACCGTTCCGTCAAAATTTATCAAGGTCATTGCCAATACAGTATTTGCCGCTAACTCGTTCTGATTAAGGGTTTTATCAATGGGGGCTTCACCCACACTTAATAATTCTTTGGTTCGATTCGGTCTTTTTTGAATGTCCAAAAGTTCTTCTTGATACATCTGTTTCAAAATAGAAATCTCTTGCGGACGGGGATAACGTGAAACCATTGCCTTGTATGCCAACGTAATGCGTGCCTCCTCAGACGTTCCACCTTCTCGCATCATTCGCTCGGCTAATTTTCGTGCTGCTTCGTTATATTGTGGGTCGTTCATCATGACCAAAGACTGCAAAGGTGTTGAGGTTTTTTGACGTTTTATTACGCAAAAATACCGCTCGGGAGCATCAAAAGTAATGGCGGAAGGCGGTGGCGAAGAACGTTTCCAGATGGTGTACATTCCTCTGCGATATAACGAATCTCCGTGATTTTGTTTGTAAGAAGTGGCATTTCGAGTTGCCAGAGCCTCCCAAATGCCAGCGGGTTGATATGGATATACACTGGGTCCACCAATGGTTTTGGTCAATAAACCACTTCCTGCCAAAACCGCATCACGGATTTGTTCGTGGGCATAACGATAACTTGCCCCACGAGCCAACAAACGATTTTCAGCATCTATTTCCATCAAATCTTTCCGTTTTTCGGATGATTGCTGGTACGTTGCCGACATCACAATGAGTTTTTGCATGGCTTTTACATCCCAACCTGACTCTCTAAATTGAGTAGCAAGCCAATCCAAAAGTTCTGGATGCATGGGCATTTCACCTTGATTACCAAAATCATCCGAAGATTTTGAGAGTCCATATCCGAAATAAGTTTGCCAAAAACGATTGACCGTAACTCGGGCAAAAAGTGAATTATCTTCATCCAAAAGCCATTGAGCCAAGCCTTGACGATTGCGGGGAAACTTATTACTAAAAGGTAAAATTTTGTTGATAACCCCGTAGCTAACTTCCTCACCCAGAGCATCATACGCCCCACGATTGAGAACAAAAGTTTTGCGTAAATTTGTTCTCTCAGTCATTGTCATTAGGGAGCATCTAATTAATAAAGTACCCATGACTTCCATTAAACTTCCCGAAAGTAGAAATAACTTTCGGGAAGTTACCGAGAGATTTACTTCCCGAAAGTTATTTTTACTTTCGGGAAGTTCATACCAGAAGTGGGTATGTTTAAATTTGTATGCTCCCTTACCTCTTTTACGTCCGTAATCACCTCTGTTTCAATACCTCTAAGTTTTTTCAAACTTTTTGAATAAGGAACGGGAAAATAATAAGTGGATGAATTTTTAAATGTTATTTTTTGTGCCAATCAAGGCGATAAAACCGTGCGACGGTCGCCGCAGTTTAGCATCGCTAAATGAGGATTTAATCTGGGCGGCATTCCGCAACGTAGAGTGGTGCAAAAAAGGGCATTTAAAAAACGTCTACTTATTGTTTTTCAGTTCCATAACCATTATTTAAAATAAGTTGGCACAATATTTTAAACGTTCAATTTTACGTATTCAATTTTAATATTATTTTAAAAAATATAATTATTTTTACTTTACCATAAATTAATTATCTGATTATTAGGTAATTATGGATTTTTTTTTTGAATATTTGCAGTATCAAGTGATGAGGAATGAATAGTGAGTATTTTTACAAATTCTTAATTGCTCATACCTCATCGCTCAACTCCTCACAACTAAACATTAACCTTAAAATTCAAAACGAATTATGGCAATTACAAAAACGTATTCTAAAAGTAAGCCTGTGTGCAAAGTAACTTTTGCTTTGGCTGCAGAAACCGTAAACGGAGCAAAATCTGTAAACGTATTAGGCGATTTCAACGAGTGGACTTTGACACCCTTGAAAAAACAAAAAGATGGTTTGTACAAAGCGTCCGTAGAATTGGAAAAAGGAAAGGAATTTGCGTTCCGCTATTTGGTAGATAATAACTGGATTAATGACGAAGCGGCTGATAAATATGTGCCAAGTGGGGTATCGGCTGAGGAGAATTCAGTGGTTGTGCTTTAAATTTCGGTACACGATTATTCGGTGAACGGTAAAACGGTGAAGGGTGAACGGCAAAAGGTTCATTGCTTACCGTTCTCCTTTCACCGTTTTACCGTTCACCGAAATTTATACCTTCACAATCATCCTCTTCTCATACATCACCCAAAGGATTCCGAGCCAAATAATTACTACCGTCAAAGCTCCCGCTAATGATGCATTATAAGGACTCTCGAAAATCGGAGCGATACCGTTTTTATAAAGCCAATTCTGTAAATTAATCGTTCCACCGTCTGGTTTGTCAATTTTTATCATACCTAATATTCTGGGAATCAGACCCGTAAGAAAGAAAACCGTAATAGCGTTTACTCCGTAAACCACAAATGGTTTCGTCCACCACTGCGAACCTTTCACATCAATAAGCCAATAAAAACTTGCCAAAAAGCACATCGCCAAGCCAGAAGTCCAAAGCACATAAGAACTCGTCCAAAGAGCTTTGTTGATAGGAAATCCTGCCGCATCCCAAGCCCAACCCAATACTATATAAACACATCCGAAGAGGTAAATGTAGGTCAATTTTTCGCCCACTTCTTTGTCTTTCCTTTGTAACCAAGTCCCCGTCAGCACGCCCGAAAGCCCCGTAGCAATGGCTGGAAGGGTACTCAAAAGCCCTTCGGGATCCCATGTTTTGGCAGCTTTGTAGAGATGTGGAATTCCGATAATCATACGGTCGAGATATGCCCCCAAATTATGCTCGGGGTCAAGGTTTGCTACGCCAAAATCTGGCACGGGGACGAAGGTCATTAATACCCAGTACGTTATCAAAATCAATCCAAAAGTGATTTGTTGCGTTCTATTTTTAGTAAAAAGAAATATCAAGGAACAGATAAAAAATACCAAGGAAATCCGTTGCAAAACTCCTGGAATACGAACTACGGAAAGATTCAATTTTGGAAAAAGCGAAAGAAATAAACCCAAGCCAAAAAGTTTCAACGAACGAGTTGTCAATTTCGTAAGTGTTTCTTTATCAGCTATTTTACCTTGAAAAGCAAAAGAAATTGACACTCCCACGATGAACAGAAAGAAAGGGAAAACTAAATCTGTTGGCGTACATCCGTTCCATTCAGCGTGTTCGAGCGGGGCGTAAAGGTGTCCCCAATCGCCAGGATTATTAACCAAAATCATCATAGCAACTGTGAGTCCTCGGAAGGTATCGAGTGAGAGTAAGCGTTTGTTCATGTTGTGGTTATAGTTGTTGAATAGTTTTTATGGGCAAAAACATTTTATCCGAAGTAGGTAACTCAATAAAACCGTAAGATTTATAAAAACCTACTGCTTTATCATCAATTGGATCAACAATTACAGCTAAAATGCCCATTTCGATAGATAAATCAAGGCATTTTTTGAGAGCATCAAAAAGTAAAATTTCCCCAAAACCTTTGCCTTGCATACTTTTATCAATAGCAATTCTTCCTATAAGTACCACTGGTAAATCGGCGTAACTCTGGGGGAGTTTTTTACTCAAATCTTCTGGTAGATCTTCTTTCCTGATTGAATTGGCAGAAAGCGTATGATAACCTTTCACGATGTTTTGCTCATCAACCAAAACGTTGCAAGAAGATAATTTACGCTTTATATCTTGATTAGCTTGTCTTTTGAGGTAATTATCCAATAAATCATAACCACAACTGAAATCATTTTTGATATGAATATTCTCTAATTTCTGAATGGTCATTGAGCGTCTGTAAATTTGGTGTGATTAGCTTTCGCTCTTTTGAGTTTTTCATTAGGTTCGGCAGGATTCAATACCGCATCTACAAATACCCTTTTATCCGCTAATGATTTGAGAATGAGATTATTCTCCAAAATAATATCATTAGCTTCTTTGTTTACACAAAAGATAATGAACTCCGACAAATTCTTAAATCCCCTAACTTCAGAGGCATATTTGATAAACTCTTTTTGTTCTTTGCTAATCCGAACATCAATTCTATCATTAATTACTTTTGTCATGATTTGATTATTTTATTTGCGTAAATGTACGGAAAAATACTGTACAAAATACTTACATTAGTTGTAAAATTTCATCGCATACGCTGATTTGCCATCAGAGCGATAGTATAAGTATTGTTCCTATAATTGTTCCTATTGCAATTATGATTATTCCCCAAAACGTTAAATAGTGTAAATCAAACATATTTTTTTCATTTGACTATGTACAAATTATTAGTTTTAATTTTTAGAAATTTGCTCCAATTCATCCGAATCGGAGCAAATAAAATTTAGCAACCATCAATAAGCCTTAGCAAAAACCACTCTCCTACTCGAAGGCTTCCCCGTCAAAACACATTTTCCTTCCTCCTCCACGGCATCCAAGGTGATGCAACGAATGGTTGCTTTGGTGAGTTCTTTGATTTTGTCTTCGGTTTCGGGAGTGCCGTCCCAGTGGGCAGAAATGAAGCCCAATTCATCACTTTCAATGATTTTCGTAAATTCTTCCCACGTATCGACTTTATTGAAATGGCTGGCTCTGAAATCTAAGGCTCTTTGGTAAATATTTATCTGGATTTCTTCCAAAAGATTCGCTACCGTTTCCACCACGTCCGTAATGGCATAAGTGGCTTTTTCTTTGGTATCTCTGCGGGCAATTTCCACCGTGCCATTTGCCAAATCCCTTGCCCCAATCGCCAAACGCACGGGTACGCCTTTCAATTCATATTGAGCAAATTTAAACCCTGGTGATTGCTTATCAGAAACATCAAATTTTACCGAAATTCCCTGCTTTTTCAGTTCCTTCACAATCGGATTAATCACTTCTGAAATCTGCTCTAATTGCTCTTCTCCCTTGAAAATTGGCACAATTACCACTTGAATTGGAGCTAATTTTGGCGGTAAAACCAAACCTTCATCATCCGAATGAGCCATAATTAATGCCCCCATCAAACGGGTTGAAACACCCCAAGATGTTCCCCAAACGAAATCCTGTTTGTTTTCTTTGGTCATGAATTTTACATCAAACGCTTTGGCAAAATTTTGTCCCAAAAAGTGCGATGTTCCTGCCTGTAATGCCCGCCCGTCTTGCATCAGAGCTTCGATACAATAAGTCTCTTCTGCCCCTGCAAAGCGTTCATTGGCGGTTTTTTTACCTCTCAACACGGGTACAGCCATGAATTGTTCGGCAAAAGTGGCGTAAACTTCCAGCATTTGTTCAGTTTCAAAAACAGCTTCCTCACGGCTTGCGTGGGCGGTGTGTCCCTCTTGCCAAAGGAATTCGGCAGTGCGTAAAAATAAGCGAGTCCGCATCTCCCAACGCACCACGTTTGCCCACTGATTTATCAACAGAGGCAAATCACGATATGACTGAATCCAGTTTTTGTAGGTACTCCAAATAATGGCTTCCGAAGTGGGGCGAACGATGAGTTCTTCTTCCAATTTGGCTTCGGGGTCCACCATCAATTTACCAGGTTTATCAGGATTGTTTTTGAGGCGATAATGCGTTACGACGGCACATTCTTTGGCGAATCCTTCGGCATTTTTTTCTTCGGCTTCAAAAAGACTTTTAGGCACAAAGAGTGGGAAATAGGCGTTCTCATGCCCCGTTTCCTTAAACATATCGTCTAAGGCACGTTGCATTTTTTCCCAAATAGAATATCCATAGGGCTTGATAACCATGCAACCACGCACGGCAGAATTTTCAGCTAAATCAGCTCGTTTCACGAGTTCGTTGTACCACTCAGAATAATTTTCGCTACGTTTTGGTAGGCTTTTGCTCATTGTACTAAGGTTTCAGTGATTAAGTTTTAGGTGTTAGTAGTTTGCTAACTCTTAAATCACTATGTATAAATAATTTTTGTTATTTTTTGCAATAAATATTTACTCTAAATAATTGGTTATCAGAAAGTTAAATACTAAAAACCAACCCCTAACCCCTCTCTAAAATCAATCTTTCACAAACCCACTCCCTGTCCAACTGTAAATGGTTTTATGATTTTTACTTTTCCACTTATCTTTTTCTTCATCAACGATTTGTTCAAGCGTATAATTCTGAATCACTTTATTTTTGATTCCACCTTTATTGAAAGGAAATATCAAAGAATAGTCTTCATTATATACGCCTGCATCAGAGATTGATTCTGACTTTGGAGCTTGATAAAACTTTTTCCCATCCCACAATAAATAAAAATAATAGGATGGGATTGCACAGGCTTCTCCCGAAAAACTTACCGATATAATACTTGAAATATTAATTAATCCATTACTATTCAGCATATTAGCATTAGACAAACGGGTTGATTCTGAATTAATAGTCATATCCATTTTAGCAATCGTTTTCTTACTTTCAACCGCTTTTACTTGCACGATTGATTCAGAAACATCATCCGCAGGGTTTCCCTTAAAGATGATTTTGGGAATGCTGTAAACAAATTTTGTATTGCCTCTTCGCAGTGCTTTGAAAGATAATAATCCGCCCCAAGCGTAACCCGTTTGTTTAATGTTTTTATTGTTGATATAACTGATTTTAAACCATGGAAATGCTCTATTCCCAATTTTCAACACTTTGCTACCATCAATGATTTTTACATCATCACCCACAAAAATTGTATCTTGAACTGCACTGTTCAGATTGGGCATTTTTCTAACAAAAAGCGTATCAGCAAAGACGTAGGTTTCAAAATTAATCAATGGCTCTTTTGAGTATTCAAGTTTTCCACCTTTTTCTTCGTTACGAAAAGTATGAAAAGATGGTGGTGAATTTCCCCAAATATCGTTGGCATCATTTTTTTGGGAATAAGATGAAAACGAAATAATGAACAACAGCATTACGAGAAGATTTTTCATTTGCTTAATTTTTGTTTCGTAAACTCTAATTACATTCTAAGTCAATATTTTAGGATAGTACATTTTATCAGGATAATTTCGTTTAATAAATAGGGGTAACGCAATGTATTAATTGTCTTGAATATATAATCAAAAAATAGATTACAACTATCTAATTATCAACGGCTTAGTTATTAATCTATTCTCTATCAATTATTCTCTACTCTCTAAAAAAACTTTACACCCATTTATTTTGTTAATGATGTGTTAAATATCTTGCAAAGATAAGTTTTTGTGGTAAGTTTGATACAAGTTTCCGAATTTGAAAATTATATAATTTGGAAATTAATACAATAAAAATAATTCTTTTTGATTTGCTTTTGGAAGAAGTTTCAAATTTTCAAATCTTCAAATTTTCAAATTCAATAAATGCCATGAACATTCAACAATCCATAAAATTCTTTTCAGCCGCAGCGTTGATGAGTCTTGCGGTAGGATGTAGTTCCTCAAAACAAGTTGCCAAATCTTCTTCTTCGGAAGTATATGATGATATGTATGCCTCTGCGGATGAAACCCGTCCTGCTACTTTGACGAGCCGTGATAGATACTTTGGTTCTCAGAACGAAGAGGATTACACCACTCGCAATCCTGAATACAGAGGGCAAAATAACAACAATGCACAAGGAACGGATGAGTACTATTCACAAAATTGGATAAACTCACGTCAGTATTACCAAAACCAAAGTCCCTATTTCGCTAACAACGGTTTCAATCAATTTGGTAACAACGGTTTTAATCAGTTTGGTATGAATAATGGCTGGAATTCACCTTTTGGGATGAACAGTTGGAATATGAACCCTGGCATTTCAATCGGTTTTGGCTACGGCGGCGGTTGGGGTAATTCATGGAATAACCCTTGGAACTCGTTTGGCGGTGGCTGGGGTAATGGCTTCAATGACCCTTGGGGTTGGGGAGGAAGCCGTTGGGGTTGGGGAAACCAATTCAACATGGGCTGGGGTTCACCTTGGGGCTTCAATTCCTTTGCTTATAATCCGTGGGGAGGTTGGGGCAATAGTTTCTATGACTCTTGGGGAGGCTGGGGCGGTCGTCGCAACACGGTTATCGTAAATAATTATGGTACAGGTGTTGTTGGAGCCAATGGAAATTATAGCAATCCAAATACTACGAGGGTAGCTCGCACAAGAGATACATATTCGTCTTCCGCTTATAATTCTGGTTACAACTCTGGTCGCAGTGGAAATACCACAACTCGTGGAAATAGAAACGATAATAGCAGTTATTCTAACTCGAATGGGGAATATTATTCTCGTCCAAGTCGTGGAAATGGTAACCGTAATTCGGGTTCTCGAACAAGCACTTATTCAAGTGGTAATTCGGGTTCATCGTCTCAGCAAACTACTTCTTGGGGAAATAGTCGAAACTCATCATCTTCAAGTTACACACCATCCACCAATAGCACGTCTTCTTCATGGGGAGGCTCGTCAGGCGGAGGTTCTTCATCTGGCGGTGGTTCATCGTCTGGTGGTGGCGGTGGTGGTAGAGGTCCACGATAAGATTAACAAAACATTAACAAGTAAAATCCCCTCAAATAGCACCTTTGAGGGGATTTTTTCGTTTAAAGTATAGGGGGAACGATAATTTTAATTGTCTTATCAATAGAAAATCGTAACCCTTCTAAATTTTTAATCCATTAGATAATATGAAAATTTCATTCGGTTTTTTTGTAATAATCTTTACACTCACAACTCTGCAAGTTGTTGCGCAGGATAACAACTATGATGCATTGGCGAAGATGTTTTCCACCGTGACACCCACAGGCTCAGCACGTTTTCAGGCTCTCGGTGGGAGTCATTCCGCTTTGGGGGCGGATGTCAGCTCGGCAACGGGTAATCCAGCAGGATTAGGGTTTTATACTCGCTCAGAGTTTAGTTTTACGCCCTCTTTCCAAAACCTTAGCAACAGTTCATTATACGCTCGTGAGGGTAGCCCCACAATAAAATCAGATGTCAATAACTTTAATATTGCCAACCTCGGTGTGGTCTTTGCGGGAGCTGAACCATCTTACCGTGAAGGCTGGCGGGGGTCTTTCGGGATAACTTATTCTCGTCAGAATTCGTTTTTTAATAACGTAAAGTTCTCAGGCACAGGTTCGGGATACGGGGGGTCAATTACTGATAGCTATGCAGAAGCGGTCAATAATCAAATTGCTTCGGGTGCAATTACTCCTTCCAGCCTTGATAATACTTTCAATAATGCTCCTAATAATTTCACGGGTAGTGCTGGTTTGTATTATTGGGGATATGTTATTAATCCTACGGGGGTTACAAATCCGCCTTTCGAAGGAGCAGAAGGTAACTCGAGAACCAATCAAAGTTTTGACTTTCAATCAACAGGACGTTCGAGCCAGTGGTCACTTTCTTATGGGGGCACTGCCAACGAAAAATTCTATATTGGTGGCACCATAGGAATCCCCAGTTTCAGATACGAGAGTGTTTGGCAGTTCAACGAAACATACAGTAATCCCGTAGAAATCAATGGGATAAGAGAATCTCGGTTTGTGGCATCAAGTGGTAGCGGTTTGAATTTAACGATTGGCACAATTTATAAACCCAACGATATGGTTCGCTTCGGATTTAGTGTTGCTACCCCGACTTGGTATGATGTTTCTGAAAACAGTTCAAGAACATTGGATGTTGATATTGACCCTAATAAAGGCGTAAATATTGGCAATGGAGCAAACGCAAGCACTTTAACGGCAAGAGGTTACCAGGTTACAAGAAGAAATAACATCAGCTATGTTACTCGAATTCCTCAATTATCAACCATCACTTACGAAGATAGTTACAGTTTAACAACGCCATGGAGAATTAGCGGTGGTGCTGCCGTTTTCTTTAAAAAGAAAGGGTTTATTTCGGCTGATGTAGAATACGTAACTTATAATAGTATGAAATTAAGAAACCCATCAGAGGAGTTGAGTTTTGATGATTCTTTCTTGAATTCAGCAGATAATGTAAAAGTATTTTACAATAATACTTTGAATCTAAAAGTGGGTGGGGAATACAGAATGAATCATGTCAGTTTGCGTGGAGGAGTTAATTATCAACAAAATCCGTTCAGCACAACTTTTGATAATTCTAATGCTATCAATCGTTCACAAATGATTTTCTCGGCGGGCGTTGGTTACAGAACCAACCAGTTTTATGTGGATGTAACGGGAATGTATGGCACAACACAACAATCATATACGCCATACCGATTAACTGATAGTAGAGATTTTGCTTCTACCAAAATTGATAATAGCTTCACCAGAGGAGTGGTTAGTTTTGGGGTATTTTTCTAAAATATGATTTAAAATAAAAATGCTCAATGTCTAAAAAAAGTTTTGATATTGAGCATTTTGTATTTTAAACAGATTTATCATTAAGGAATAGATTTAAGACAAAAATTGATATTATTTTGCGATTTATTTTGTAATTTCACTTTTGTATTATCTTAAATAACTATATGATTATGAGTAACTTAGTAATGAATAAATCTGCAAATCGTAAATCATTTGCTATTTTTATCAATCTCAATAGTTTTGAGAAAATTAAACCGATAGTAACCGCAGGAACACACTACACAACCAAGAGTTTGACCATTTTTGAGAAATTGGCAATTACTAAATCCCCCAATTTTCGAGAAGCAACATTTTTTACAGGAGATTTAGCAGTGCATAATCCCTCTGCAAGTGTTAATAAACGTAAATCAATACGTGGCGTTTTTGAAAAAATTGTTATCCCAACTCCACTTGAAAACTTTGTAAAAATAGAAGTAAAAAACCAAGATAAATACAACGAATTAATTAGTTTTATAGAATTAAATCATAAAAAAATAGATTCTACGCAATTAGACCAAGAAATGAAGCATACCACTAATTTAGCCAATAAAGCCCTCCAAGAGTCATATCAAGAAGTCAAAAAACAAGGACTTTCAATCAGAGTAGTAAGAAATAATCAAATTATAGAAGAACACTCAGATGGAAGTATTACTGTTCTTGAAAATCTTACTCCCAAACCCCAAGTATTATCTCTCAAACTAACCCTGTCATAAAAATTGAGTCGATTAATTATTTTTGCTGGACCAAACGGTTCGGGAAAAAGCACTATAACCCGTAAAATTCAAAGAGATATTGATATCGGAATTTACCTAAATGCTGATGATATTGAACAGCATTTACATAAAAATAATGTTTTCGATTGTGAAAACTATCAGGTAAAAGTTCAAGAGAAAGACCTCCGAAATTTTGTGAGAAATAATACTATACTTCAAACCATTTGTCAGTATTATAACTGTTTTGAAGAAGAATTTATTAGCACTATTGTTGTTAAAAATAATATAGTCCGATTTGGGAGTCAATATAAAATCAGTTCATATTTGTCGATGATAATTGTTGATTATTTAAGACATTACTACCTAAAAAATGAAACATCATTTTGTTTTGAAACTGTGATGTCTCATTCGTCAAAACTGGAAATTATGCAAAATGCTAAGAACCAAGGTTTTGAAGTGATTTTATATTTTGTAACAACTGAAAGTCCTCTGATAAATGTGAATCGTGTGAAGAATAGATATGCACAAGGAGGGCACTTTGTGGAGGAAGAAAAAATAGTAAGCCGTTATAATCGCTCTTCGGATTTGCTGTATGATGCTCTTAAATTAGTTGATTTGGCTTATCTTTTTGATAATTCGTCAGATGGACAAAACGAAGAACTACCTTGTTTTGCCACTGTTTTTCACGGAAAGGAAATAGAGCTAACCTCTGATTTAGTACCAAGATGGTTTAATAAATTTGTGATACAGAAGATGAATGTATAAAAAACATTACCCAATTTCCTCCAAAAGCCACAGAATCTGCTCCACCTCAATACTTCCATCTATCTGAATATCAGCTTGTTCATAGAATTTTAAACGTTTTTCGTATCTTTCTTTTAATTCATTCAACAATACTTCATTTGCTTTCTTTTTATCAATCAAAGGACGATTATTTCCATCTGATTTTTGAATTCTTTTCAATAAATCTTCGGGCTGCACATTCAGAAAAATACTTGTCCCGTTGGCTCTGATAAAATCCATGTTATCAAAAAAACAAGGTACTCCACCGCCCGTGGCAATAATCATTTTCTGATTGGGTTTGATTCCCTTCAAAACCTTACTTTCCACTTGCCGAAAATAATCTTCTCCTTTATATTTAAAAATCTCAGCAATGGTCGATAATTCTTGATTTACAATCAGTTCATCCATATCAACAAACTGATAATCAAGGCGTTTGGCAAGTTGTCTGCCCAAAGTGCTTTTGCCTGAGGAGGGCATACCGATTAGATATATATTTTTCATTTGTTTTTTAAAAATTAAGTGTTACAAAATAAAAGAATTTTCAATTAACAATAATCAATGTTCAATATTCAAGTAAGAATGAAATCCGGCACTTGAACATTGAAAGTTGAACATTGGATATTGAAAATTCTTTTAAACTTTTTAACTTAAAATTTTCCTAAAACCTCCTCCTTCTCAGGTGTATCTGCATGAGCCCATTTGCCTTTCACGATGCCATCCTGCAATAACCAAATAGAAGGATTTGACCGCCCAATGGTTTTCAAAACCTTTGTGTCGGCACTTAACGAAGGAAATGCTAATTGATGTTCATGTCTGAAATTATTGACGGCTTCTTCGGTTGAACCACTCACGAGCCATACTTTGATGTCTGAACCTTCCAAACTTTTTGCCAAACTGCGGATTTTATCCATATCATCGGTACTGGCTTTCTCCACTACGGGAACAATAATCATCAATTTTTTACCCGTAAAACTTTCTGCCTTATAATCAGTTGAGTCGCCATCTTTCCAGACGTTGTAATCCGTGATTTTCGCCTTGGCTTCGTCTGCGTTCAAAGTTATCATTTCTTTGAATTTATAAGTAGTATCAGTTGGCATTTCCTTCAAATCAAGGATTTTACCGTCTTTTTCGTATTTATACATAAACTGCAAAGGCTCAGATGGCTTCATGTTTTTTGGAATATCCTGCCCAACTGCATACGGAAGTCCATCGTATGGAGGATTGAATTTTACGGCATAAATCGCTAAAAAAGCACAGAAAATAACCGACATTCCAACCAACATTCCCGTTTTTTTATCGGCAAAAATATTACGTTGCCAGAGGATAATTAAAATGAAAAATAACAGAACCATATCTTTCCAAAAAGATGTCCAAGGCTTCAATTTGATGGTTTCGCCAAAACATCCACAATCAGTTACTTTATTGTAATATGCTGAATAAAACGTCAAAAATCCAAAGAAAATAACCGTTGCCAGCAATATCCACGAAGACGTTTTGAGTTTGTATTGCACCAAAAGACAAACGCCTAAAACCAGTTCCAAAGCACACAAAAATATGGAGAGATATAGGGCATAAGGCACCCAAAAGTGCCAAAAACCTGCCATTGCGGGGAAATCAGTAGCGAAGACATCGAAATATTCTTCCAATTTAATTTCCGTTCCTACGGGGTCGTTGAGCTTGATTAGCCCCGAAAAAATAAAGATTACGCCAACAAAAATTCTGGAAAAATGAGCAATAAATTTCATCTGATTAATGATTTAATTTAAAATAAAAACAAAAGTAATGACGGATTCTTAAAAGACTTGTTAATGCAAAGTTAATATGGTTTGGTTAATAGTAATGAATATCATTTTTGCGGTTACGAAATTGCCAATATTATTCCCTTTTTCATGGATAATATGCATTTTTACAATTAACAAACTGACCCAAAATCCAGTTATCAATACAAACTCAAACTCCTTTACTCAATGTCCAAAACCCTACGCCTCATCCTCGGCGACCAACTCAATCATCAACATTCTTGGTTTAATCAGACTGATTCAAACGTGTATTACGTGATGATGGAAATGCGTCAGGAAACTGATTATGTTCAGCACCATATCCAAAAAATTATTGCCTTTTTTACCGCCATGCGAACCTTCACGGACGATTTACGGACAAAAGGACATCAAGTAATTTATCTGAAATTAGATGATAAAAATAACACTCAATCGCTTACTAAAAACCTTTCAAATATCATGCAAGAAATTGATATTCAGCAATTTGAATATCAATTTCCCGATGAATATCGTTTGGATGAACAACTGAAAGAATTTACTCTATTATTAACCCAAAAAGGTGTCCAAACCCAAACTTTCGACTCTGAACATTTCCTGAGTGAACGTCATGAATTGGCGGATTTCTTTAAAGGGAAAAAGACTTTTTTGATGGAAAATTTCTACCGTATGATGCGGAAAAAATACGATATTTTGATGGATGGAAAAGAACCTTTGACGGGTCAATGGAATTATGATGCCGACAATCGGAAGAAATTACCCAAAAATCATCGTCCCATCGAACCTCTGACTTTTGACAAAGACGTTTCGGAGATTTACGATTTAGTACAAAACCAAGAAATAAAGACCATCGGACGGGTAAACCCAAAGGCTTTTATTTGGACAACTTCAAGGGCAGAAGGGTTACAATTATTAGATTTTTTTGTCGAAAATTGCCTCGAACTTTTTGGCACTTATGAAGACACCATGCACCCTTCGTATTGGTCAATTTATCATTCAAGGATTTCATTTGCGATGAATATAAAGTTACTTTCACCTTTGGAAGTTGTGCAAAAAGCCGTGAGTCATTGGCATGAAAATCAGGAACGAATTTCGATTGCCCAAATTGAAGGTTTTGTTCGGCAAATAGTAGGATGGCGGGAATATATGCGGGGAATTTATTGGGCTAAAATGCCTGAATTTGAACAACTTAACTATTTTGAAAACGAACGCAAATTACCCTCGTGGTTCTGGACGGGGCAAACCAAAATGAACTGTATGAAGCACGCCGTTGGACAAAGTTTGGACTATGCCTACGCTCATCATATTCAACGTTTGATGGTTACGGGCAACTTTACTTTAATCGCAGGCATTCATCCATATGAGGTTGATATGTGGTATTTAGGTATCTATATTGATGCTATTCAGTGGGTCGAAATTACCAACACTCGGGGCATGAGTCAGTATGCAGATGGAGGAATTATTGGCTCGAAGCCTTATGCTGCTTCCGCCAATTATATCGACAAAATGGGGCATTATTGCGAAACGTGTTTCTATGATAAATCCAAGAAAGTGGGGGAGAAGCCTTGTCCATTCAACAGCTTTTATTGGAACTTTTATGACCGTAATCGGGAGAAATTAGCCAAAAATCCACGAATCGGCATGGCGTATGTAACCTGGGATAAAATGCAACCTGAACAAAAAGCAGAAATCTTGCAACAAGCGGAAATTTATCTGAATGACATTGAAAATCTGTAAGATTCTTTAAATTTGTTAAAAATCAAAAAAGATGGCTGGCAACAAGGAATTACAAATACCAAATAAAAATCAAGGAATTGAAAATACTAAAAAGATAGTTCGCCAAGCTGGTTGGGGAAAAGGCATTTTCAGTATGATGACAGATGATTTTGATGATACTCCAATAGGGTTTGAGAACTATGTCCCCAACCCCTAACCCCTAATACCTAAAAATTACATGATTGAGATAAAAAATATAAATAAATCCTTCAATGGGCGTGATGTTTTGATGGGCATTAATGGTTCTTTCAATCCTGGTGATACTACCTTGATTATTGGGGGAAGCGGGACGGGAAAAAGTGTATTGCTCAAATGTATGATTGGGATTGTGAAACCAGAATCGGGGCAAGTGCTGTATGACGGGCGAGATTTTCATAATTCAGACGAAGAAATTCGTAAAGAAATTCGCCGAGAAATGGGCGTTCTCTTTCAAGGAGGGGCATTGTTTGACTCTAAAACGGTTCTGGAAAACGTAAAATTCCCTTTGGATATGCTCACGAATATGTCGGAAGAAGAGAAATTAGATCGAGTAAATATCTGCTTACAAAGGGTACAATTAGAAAACGCTGGACTACGGATGCCTTCCGAGATTTCTGGCGGGATGAAGAAGCGTGTGGGCATTGCCAGAGCCATTGTGATGAATCCGAAATATCTTTTTTGTGACGAACCCAATTCAGGACTTGATCCACTGACTTCCGTAAAAATTGATGAGTTAATTAAAGAAATTACCGATGAATTTAATATAACCACCATCGTTATCACACACGATATGAATACTGTAATTGGGATGGGTGAAAAAATCATGTTCCTGTATCAAGGCAAAAAACTTTGGGAAGGTGATAATTCCAATATCCGAACCTCAAGTGTGCCAGAAATGCACGAGTTTATTTTTGCGAATAAATTATTGCAGGAAGTCCGTGGATAGTATGTATGGCACGCAGATTACACAGATACCTACGGTAACGCAGATTTTCGCAGATTTTTCTTTCAGATTTTTACGTTATTTATGAAAATATATATTCATTTGGTATGAAATCTTTTGAACCTAAACATTGAAGCTGTTTAAACTTATTCCTTTCGTTGTAAAAAAGTTTCATCTCTAACCTGGTAGATTAAAGATGAATTCAATTTCCAATCAAAACGAAAAGTTGAAACAGCTCCATTGATTAAATCGCAAATCCTTTTAAAAATCTGCGAAAATCTGCGTTGCGAAGCATCTGCGTTATCTGCACGGTTCGCCGTTGCGATGCCAAAAAACTCACTTCAAAATTGCCTTAGCTTCTGCCAGTGTTGATTTATATTCTGCCATTTTGCTGGCTTTTTTGGCGTATTCTTTCATTTTATTGGTCTCTCCTGCTCGTTTTGCAATGCGTGCTAAACCCACATACGCAAGGGCGTGATAATCCTTGGTAAAACGCTCATCAAAAGGCATCTTTATACCTTTCAGCAGTAAAATTTCAGCATTTTTATCATCTTTCTTACTTTTCTCAGCAATCAAACCTTTAAAGATTATCCCTGCACATTGGAACATTATTCCTCTCTGTTTCAAGATTTTATCTGCAAAATATTCGGCATCATCATAACGCCCCATGGCATACAGAAACTCAGTTCTTTGCATTTGGTAAAGAAGATTATTGGGGTGTTTTTCAATTAGTATATTGTTGTAAGTTAGAGCCTTAGCAAAATTTGATTCGTATTTTGTATAGACATAACCTGCGTAAAAAGTAGCTTCATTTTTTACGAAAACAGTTTTGCGAGTCGCTAAATCTAATTGCTGTAAACCCAATTTTTTATTACCATCCGCAAACATCCAAATGACTGATTTTATCATCGGATGCGTTTCTGGATATTCTACACGATAATAATTATAAATCCCCGAAGAATACAGAAACTCAGGTTGTTTATCTGTTAAAACCAAGCCTTTTTTGAGGTATGAATAGGCTTTTTTTGCTACGCCCACTGCCTTCATAAATTCTTGATTGTCAGCATCATAAGCTGCTAAATAGCCTAACGTTGCCAACTCAAAAAATGTGGCTTCAACATCTTCTTCATTTTTATCCAACATGGCTTCCGACAATGCTCTGCTTTGATTGAGATATGCCAAATAAGTTTTCTGTTGAGCGGGGTAGTCTTTCAACGGGAAATACATCAATTCGGTCTGAATCGCCATCAAGGTATAAAACACGGGGTGCTGTGGATATTTAGCTTTTATTTTCTGAAAAATCTCGGCAGATTCCTTAAAATCGTAAGAATACATATTATCCAAACCCTGCGAAATTTGCTGGCGAGTGGCGGCATCATTCAAGATTTGGGCTTGTGAGCTTTGAGGTGTGAGCAATGAGCAATAAGTAAAAATCAGTAGTAATAATATTGCTTTAGCAGGAGTGGTTGGACTATGCGTCCCAGTGAATACCAACCACGGGTTGAAGAAGAAATATGAATAAACTGACTTTTTTCTAATGTGTATGTTACTCCCTTCAAATAAGGACTTGCATGGGTGGAGAATCCCCCTTTGAAAGGGGTAGGGGGATGTTTTTGTACTGTAATCAAAATTTATTTTACTCATATTGGAATTGTTTACTTCAAAGAAACAGCTTAGTTAAGGAGCATCCAATTAATAAAGTACCCATGACTTCCATTAAACTTCCCGAAAGTTCATACCAGAAGTGGGTATGTTTAAATTTATATGCTCCCTTAAGGAACTGAAAAACAATAAGTAGATGTTTTTTCAATGCCCTTTTTTGCACCACTCTGCGTTGCGGAATGCCGCCCAAATTAAATCCTCATTTAGCGATGCTAAACTGCGGCGACCGTCGCACGGTTTTATCGCCTTGATTGGCACAAAAATGACACTGAAAAATTCATCCACTTATTATTTTCCCGTTCCTAATGTATATTTGTTGATTAAAAATTACGAAATAATATATTTTAAAACAAGCCGAAAGCCAATAGCCGAAAGCCAATAGCCAAAACATGATAACTTACGAACATTTTGTATTAGATAACGGACTAAAAGTCTATGTCCACCAAGACCATACCACAGCTTTTGCGGCTGTCAATATCATCTATAATGTGGGTTCACGGGACGAAGAAGAACACAAAACGGGTTTCGCCCATTTGTTTGAACACCTCATGTTTGGGGGTTCAAAAAATATTCCTTCTTACGACACGCCCCTGCAAAAGGTCGGCGGAGAGAATAACGCTTTTACCTCGCCCGATATTACAAACTATTACATCACTTTGCCATCCGTGAATGTGGAAACGGCTTTCTGGTTGGAATCTGACCGCATGATGTCGCTTTCTTTCGACCAAAAGGTTTTGGACGTACAACAAAAAGTAGTCGTTGAGGAGTTCAAACAACGCTACTTAAATCAGCCCTATGGAGACGTTTGGCTGAAATTACGCCCATTGGCTTATCAAAACCATCCGTATAAATGGGCAACTATTGGGAAAGAAATTGCACACATTGAAGATGCCGTAATGGACGATGTGAGAGGATTTTTCTATAAGCATTATTTACCGAATAATGCCATTTTGGTTGTAGCTGGAAATGTTACTTTGGAACAAGTAAAACAACTTTCTAAAAAGTGGTTTGAGCCAATCCCTGCGGGTAATGTAGTGCTGAAAAACTTACCGAAAGAACCCATCCAAACCGCTGCCAGATTTTTAGAAACCTCCGCAAAAGTGCCTCTGAATGCCATTTATAAAGCATATCACACCCAAGGGCGACACGATGCGGATTTTAATTCCGTTGATTTAACCAGTGATATTTTGGGCAGAAGTAAATCGTCCAGATTATACACAAAATTGGTAAAAGATAACCCAATTTTTAATTCTCTAAACGCTTACGTAACGGCTTCGCTCGACCCTGGTTTGTTGATGATTCAAGGTAATCTGAACGCTGGTGTGAGCATTGAGGAGGGCGATGCTGCCATTCAAGATGTATTGGATGATTTCTTGAAAAATCCAATCTCAGAAGAAGAACTCTCAAAAGTAAAAAATCAAGCAGAATCAACTTTGGTATTTTCAGAAGTGGAGCTTTTGAACCGTGCCATGAACCTTGCTTTTGCCGCCAATGCTGGAAATGTAGAATACGCCAATCAGGAATCCGCTAAGATTCAAGCAGTTACAACTGATAGTTTGATGAATCAAGCAAGAGGAATTTTGCGGAAAGAGAATTGTTCTACGATGTATTATCGGGCGGAGGGGTAAAGCTACAACGAATCAAATCAATTATAACAAACCACTAATGGAAATAAAAAACGTACATGACAAGTTCTTCAAGGAGTCCTTTTCTAGAATAGACGTTGCCACTAATTTTTTGGAAGAATTTTTACCCGCTGATTTTATTCAAAAATTAGAATTATCATCATTAACGATTGACAATAATTCTTTTGTAGATGAGAATTTAAAAGAACGCTTTGCCGATATTGTTTACACTTGCCATTATGGAGAAGCTGGCAAAGTCAAACTCGCTTTTTTGTACGAACATAAGAGTTACAAGGAGGATTATCCTCATTGGCAACTTAATCAATACATGATAAATGTATGGCAAAGTGGCGTAAAGCAAAACAAAGAAAAGCCTCTTGTGGTAATTCCGATTGTAATTTATCATGGGAAAGGTAAATGGGATTATCAGCCAATGAGGTCGTACTTCGATAATTTAGATGAAAATCTATTGAAATTTATTCCAGAATTCGAGTATTATTTGATAGATTTAGGTAAAGTACCAGACCAACAAATTATCAATTTCAAGAATAAGTTTCTATCAATTTCAGCACTTTTGTTTAAATATAATCGTTACAAAAAATATGTAAAAAGAATTGAGAATGAACTAATAAATCTCTTTAAACTCATTGATAATCAAGAGAATAATCCATTTTCAGTAGCCGTTATTTTATATATTCAGAGTACCGATGGATTGACAATCACGGAGATTGTTAGTATTTTTACAAAAGTTTCAGTTAACTTAAATAAGATAGTGATGACAACAGCACAACAACTTATAAATCAAGGGATTAATCAAGGGATTAATCAAGGAATTAATCAGGGAATTAGCCAAGGAATTAATCAAGGGATGGAAATAAAAGCAATTATGACCATTAAAAAAGGCTTACAATTAGGTTTGAATACTGAAACAATTGCCATTCTTGTTGATGAATCTGTGCCGAAAGTTGAAGAGACAATTTATAAAATCAAAGCGGGTTTGCTTTGAAAATTATTTTCCTAAATTTAGAAAAGCCCCTCAAAATTCGATTTTGAGGGGCTTTTATGCTTATAAATCCTTTACAAAATGAAGACTATTGATCTGAAATCCTTTGTTCAAATACAAACGATGTGCTGTGTGTCGAGAAGGTCCAGAATCAAGCGACACACAATCATATCCTTTTGAAATAGCCAAGTCAATCACAAAATCCAACAAAGCACTTCCATAGCCTTTTCCTCTGCCATCTTCGGACGTTGTAAGGTCGTCAATATAAATTTGCTTGCCATTGAAAAGCATTTGCAAATAACGAAAACCAATCGCTGAAACAACTTCGCCCTCTTCTTAGATATAGGCTATTTGATAGCCTTCCGAAATCATTTTTGTTACTTTTTTCACGAAACTATTTTCCTGTAAATGAGGGCGTAAAAGATGAAAAACCTGCCAACATTTTTGTATTTCGGAGGCTGTTTTTGCCAATTGTATACTCATGTTTATGATTATTAATACGTACTTTAAGGAAGGCTTCGCTTTGGGCGAAGCCTTCCTTCTTGACTCCCATTTACTCCTCTGCAAAATCCTCTGAAATCAATTTCCTCAATTGCTGATGCGGACGAAGATTTGGACGTTTCGAGAACATGGCACTTCCGCCAGAAGAAGCTTTCGCTTTACTCGCCAACGTGCTGGTGTCGAAATAGTTATCTCTCACAAATTGATTTACTTCATCATCATTTATTACTTCTCTGACCATCGAACCTTTGCCAAATCCGTCGTTATAAGCCCCAATTCTGGCATCGGTTTCTGCCAAACGAGTTTCGTTTTCGATTCCTTTTATTTCTTCCTGCAAATCCTGTTTTTGGGTTTGTAAATTTTCTAAATTGGGTAATAATTTTAAGTCATTTTCCAAAATATTTTTCTGAACAATTTGCTCTGACAGTTCCACTTCAAAAGCCTGTAAATCAGCCGTTAAGTGTTTTTGTTCTTTTCGTAAACGTTTCAATTTAGGGTCAATTTGTAGCCATCTTTGCCAGTAACATTGTAAAACTGGAAAAGCAATTCCCAAACAAATTGCCCCTGCCAAAGCAAACAAAATTCCCGACAATACAAACGATGCCAATGCCCAAGGACTATTTACCAATTTTTCATTCAAAGCATCAAAAACTTTCATTTTCGATTCAATTTGTTGCAAAACTTCTGGCGGTAATGCTGCCGACGGATTCAATGGGTCAACTATCTGATTTTGAAGTTGTTTGATGGATTTATTAACCGATTCCTTCATCTTATCGGTCTTGTAGGCTTCGTATCTGAACCAACCTAAAATGAACAAAGTAGCCACCGCAAAAACGACCGTTACGCCCTTGAACCATGCATAAACTCGCTTGGAACGAGGCGAAGGATTTTCTGAATACGGAGTTTCAATCAATCGTTCATAAGCAGGTTTCAACAAGACCGAAACCATTGCCAAACCCACGGCAAAAGCCCAAGCCTCAAAATTATTACGGATATTGAGGGCATAAGCCACAATTTCGTGCGAAATAATCAAATCACCAGCCACGAAAGATACACCTGCCAATAAATAAATCAGTCCTGCAAAGAGTGAATATTTATGAGCAACGGAATTTCTTTTTACCGAAAAAATATCAATAAATTTCTGATTTTCAGATAATTGACTTTCAACTCGCTCTTTATTTTTTCCTGCTAAACTTACCTTTAAAATACGGTCTTGGAGAGCATCGTAAGCCTCTTTGAAACGGATTTTTACGTGGTCAATTACTTTATCCAAGTCAAGAACCTCTTGTTTTTTTTCAACTAATTGCCGGCTAAGCCACTCAAAATTGACCTGCGAAGACAAATAACCTTCGTAAGTATTTTTATCAACTGATTCCAAACCGCTGTGGTAGCCGTGTTGAAAATCGTAGCTTTCGGTATGGGATTGTTCGTTGTTTTCCATTTTATTTTCTAAGCTAAAAGGTCGGATTATATTTTTGGCAAGCTATCAAAAACATCACGAAGGACAAATTTACATCTATCAATATTTACAGTTTCTTCGGGTACATCATAGTGCGTATATATCCAAGATTTAGTATCCCGACTTCTTTCATAAACCATTACGACCTTATCATCAATATCCGCAAAAACTAAATATCTCAAACTCTCAATTTTAAGATATTGGTTAAGTTTTACGTCCAAATCATAACTGCGAGTAGAAGGAGAAAGAACTTCTACAACCAAATAAGGATTTGTGATAATGGAATCTGAATCTCTGTAAAATTCAGGTAATCCATTGAAAACCAGCACATCTGGATTGTAATATTTTTTTGAACCGATTAACTTTACGCCACTATTACTCCCTCCGACATAAAAATTCGTTCTGTTGTTGCGGTAGTAATTGGTTAATAGGGTAATGAAGAAACCGACTAATAACTCGTGAAATATTTTGGCTAAACCCATAATTATAAGGTGATTGTCGTGGTATTCAACTCGGTAAGGTGTCTCGAAGGCAAATTCCAAGAATTCGTCTTCGGTGGCAGGAATGGTTACAGAAATCCCAGCCTCGATTTGTTCGATTTGCTGGTCTGTTAAATATATTTTTTCTAAAACTTCCATGATTTGGGGTTTTTGAATAATTGAACTATGGGTAAATTGAAAACATATTACTTCAAATTTACCCTTTAAAATCCTTCAATTTCACACATTCAACCAAAGGAAATTTAATCTTCTTCAAGATATTATAATGCTTATCATTCGTGATAACGTAATCTGCATTTGAGGCGACATAAGCATCTACAAATTTATCATCATCGGGGTCTTGATTGATTAATAGCCAATTGAATGAAATTGGGCTGACTTTAATAATGTTAGGAAGATTCAGCAACACTTTCAAAATGGCTTCGGCATAGTCTTCTGAATAAAAAAGAGCCAATTGCTCCTCATATTCTAATAATATTTCGGTAGTTACCACAACTTGAATTTCTGAATACAGAATTTTATCGTACAACCAACGAAATTGGGATTTCTTTGGAACGATAACCAGCAAACAATTTGTGTCCAAAACAATTCTTTACATGATTATTTCTTGGTCAAATCTTTGTTCAATAATTCTTCCATTTTTGAACTATCCAATCGTTTTTCTATCCATATTTTTTCCATCAACAAATCTGCTTTTTGGGCGTAATGATGAGCAATAAGTTGTTGTATTTCGGTGGTCTCCTGCTCGCTAATATTTTTTTCATTAAAAAAACGTAGCAGATGAACCTGTACAGGGTTGAGTTTACTTAATGTTGCCATTTTATTAATGTTTTTTTGTCAAATATACTTATAAAATCCATCTACCCATAATCATTCAATATCCCCACCCAAAATCCCCTTCATCTGCTTCACACTCAAACGATTACGATACTGCGAAGCCAAATGATATTCACTTTCAAAAACCTTTATTAACATATCTCTTTGGGCTTTGATTTTGGAGTTTTGCGTACTCAATTTCGTCAATTCGGGCAGAACGTCTTGCTTTTCTTGACGGTGCTTTTCAATTTCAGTTTTGTGTGTTGAAATCTCCGTTTCCCAATCAGCTACTTTCTTAATTTTGTCTTTTTGAAGTTGATTTCTTTTCTGAAAAATGGTTAAATCGTCCTTCAAAACGGTCAGATTTCCTAACAATAATTTTCCCGAAAACATAAATAAAAAGAAAATAAACCCAAACAAAGCCCACGATTTCATGGGGGCTTGCGTGGCGTAAATCTGAGCAAACACAAAAAACGCCGAAGCCAAAGGCATTCCAATTTCTTCCAAAAGTCGTTTCCAATTACTTCCCTTTGCTTCATCATGCAAGAAAGAAATTCGCCCGAAAAGACTAAACATACCAGCCATGAAAACCCCTGCTGCAATCAATTTACTTTGTTCAAATTGACCTCGCAAAGATTCTTCAATCAAAAAATAATTCCCCACCGCAATCCCACAAGCTAATAACAAACCAACCACGGTTCTGGGCAAATGATGTTGTTCGGTAAGTTCTTGATTTTTAAGGTCTTGAATCTTTTGTTCTAATTCTTTGACGGCACTTTCTTTTTCATTTACCCAATAATTCAACTCGCCAATTTTTTCTTCTTTTTGCTCAATAATACGGTCAGTTTCAGCCGTTTGTTGAGCAAAATAATGCTTGATGATGGAAATTTTTTCATCAGGATTTGAACCCGACAACCCAAAAATCACGCCTTCATCCCGCAGAATATCCTCATTGATGAGCCAATCGGGTTCGTTGGTGCGGGTGTAGGTTGG
Source organism: Arcicella sp. (assembly GCA_034519515.1). Taxonomy (GTDB): domain Bacteria; phylum Bacteroidota; class Bacteroidia; order Cytophagales; family Spirosomataceae; genus Arcicella. Next base: position 101,386 of record JAXHOK010000059.1, on the reverse strand, counting down.
TTCAAGTAATACAGGATGTTCTTCGTAATAATTGATGCTTTCAATACTGTTGTCAGTATCTTCCGTCTTAGCCCCGTGGTTGGTGTCCTCACCAATCACATTTTTTTTACGAAATATGGATTTTATTTTATCAAGAAAACTCATGCTTGGGCAAATTAATATGTGGTACTGTCATGTTGAACGGAGTGAAACGTCTGGCTTAAATTATAAAATCAGATGTTTCGCTCTGTTCAACATGACAAAAGTGGAGATAATAATTTATATTATCGAAATTGAGGAAAATAATTGAATCAACCAAAGTAAATATGAAGAACGGCTTTATTTCAGAGTAAAGAGAACAGATGATAGAGTTTAGAGAAAATGGGTTAGTAAATGATTACTATTTGACCTCTATTCTCTGTCATCTATTCTCTATTTTAAACTTGTTCAAGTAAGCCCAAAATAGCGAAAATCAGCCCAATCAAAGCCGATAATCCACCGATAGCTCCTAAGCCAAAAATTGCCAAAACGATACCAATGCCCAACAAAATAGCCCCAATTTTCAGAAAAGAATTCCAGTCATTAAAGCCCACAAGAGTATTATTTTTTGCCATCTTTTTCTGAATTTTCTTCACAATAATTTTCTGAACAAAATTCATTTTTACCACCTTTTCATTAGCCTTGATTTCAGTATTTGGTTGTTCTACTTTGCGTAAAGCAGTCTTTATTTTTTCTTCGTATTTATTAGCTTTAACAGCATTTTCGACTGTCATAACTACCGCATTTGAAGCCGTCAAAACTGGCTCATTTACAGGCGTTTCTTTTGAAATTATTGGCAATTCTTCTGGTAAAATAGTTTGTTGTTTTACCGCTAATTTGGGCTTAATTGCCTGATTATGATGAGATACCGAAAAATACCCTTTGTGTGAGGTACAAGACTCGCTGAGGATGAAAATTGTAAGAATAGTAATAATTAGCTTAGTTGAGTTCATGATGAAAATGGGTTTAATATTTGGTTTCAGAACGGTAAAATATATCTATAAATTGCACAAAAAGAGCCTGTAAATTTAATCACAGGCTCTTTTTTAAAACCGAATATCGAAAATCGTACATCGAAAATCGACCCTACGCCGCCTTTTTCATCACATGGAAAGCTGTTCTTTCAAACTTCTCACGGGCATAAGGCAGTGTAATCTTTAATTCTTTTATCTCTGTTTGTGAAGGCAATTCAAACATAGCATCCGTAATGATAGCTTCACAGATTGAACGCAAACCTCTTGCTCCCAATTTATATTCCATTGCTTGATCCACGATGTATTCCAAAGCAGCTTTTTCAAAGGATAAATCTATACTTTCCATCTTAAATAACTTGCGATATTGCTTCGTGATGGCATTTTTTGGGTCAGTCAAAATCGTCAATAATGTATCACGATTCAACGGATTCAAATACGTTACTACGGGCAAGCGACCCAACAATTCTGGAATCAAACCAAATGATTTCAAATCGGGTGAAGTAACGTACTTCATCAACTGATTGTCATCAAATTCTTCAAAGAATTTGTCATCCGAACTAAAACCTATTGGCTTGGTATTCAATCGTTTAGCCACGTGCCTTTGAATTCCATCAAATGCTCCTCCACAAATAAAAAGGATATTTTCGGTATTAATCGGAATCATTTTTTGGTCGGGATGCTTACGTCCTCCTTGTGGCGGACAGTTCACCGTTGCCCCTTCCAACAATTTCAAAAGTGCCTGTTGCACACCCTCGCCTGATACGTCACGGGTAATGGATGGATTATCAGATTTACGAGCAATTTTATCAATTTCATCAATAAAAACGATACCCATTTCAGCCTTAGATACGTCATAATCAGCCGATTGGAGCAAACGAGTCAAGATACTTTCCACGTCTTCGCCCACATAACCCGCTTCCGTAATCACGGTGGCATCGGCAATACAAAACGGCACTTGAAGCATCTTGGCAATAGTTCTTGCCATGTAAGTTTTACCCGTTCCCGTTTCGCCCACCATGATAATGTTCGATTTTTCAATCTGGACATCATCGTCTTTCACTTTGGGCTGCATCAATCTTTTGTAATGATTATAAACCGCTACGCACAAATGACGTTTGGCTTCGTCCTGACCAATAACATATTGGTCGATATACGCCTTCATTTCCATCGGCTTAATCACCTGAAACTTAGGGGCTTTCTTACGTTTATGCTCTTCTGAATGCAATTCCGTCTGCACCACTTGATAGGCTTGCGACACGCAATCGCTACATATATGCCCGTCCATTCCCTCCATCAAAAGAGGCACTTCACGTTGCGCACGCCCACACAGGACGCAATGAGGTTGTTGTTGTTTCATATTATTTTAGCTTTGAGCCGTGAGCTTTGAGCCATGAGTCTCTGATATTTTTAAGTTTGCAAAATTACTGAATTTTAAACGAAAAATGCCTACCTCCTTGCGGGAAAGAAGTAGGCGTTTTGTCGTGTTTTAGATTTACGATTTATTCGATTTACGATTTTCTTGAAATAATCAAATAACAACTCATTTTAAAAACCTCTATAATTATAATCGTAAATCGAATCATTCGTAAATCGTAAATTTTTACTAAACTTACATTCTCGTTAAAACCTCATCAATCAAACCATATTCTTTGGCTTCTGCAGCACGCATCCAGTGGTCACGGTCAGAATCTTTTTCTATTTCTTCAAAAGTTTTTCCTGAATGTTTTGCCAAAATTTCGTACAATTCTTGACGAATTTTTACAATCTCACGAGCCGTAATTTCAATATCACGAGACTGCCCCTGAGCTCCGCCCGAAGGTTGGTGAATCATTATTCTGGCATGAGGCAAAGCAGAACGCTTACCAGCCTGTCCACCTGCCAACAAAACCGCACCCATCGAAGCCGCCAAAGAGGTACAAATCGTACAAACATCAGGGCGAATCAAGTGCATAGTATCATAAATACCCAAACCTGCATACACCGACCCACCAGGCGAGTTGATGTACATCATAATGTCCTTTTTAGAATCGGTTGATTCCATAAAAAGCAATTGAGCTACGATGATGTTTGCCATATAATCGTCCACGGGAACACCCATGAAGATAATCCTGTCCATAATCAAACGTGAGAATACATCAATCTGAGCAAAACGCATCGGACGTTCTTCGATGATGTATTGAGTCATATCCTCAATAAATGGGCGGCTCGTTCCTCCCATCTGGTTCATGTACTGGTCCACTGCCAAGCCGTTCAAACCTTTATGGTGTACGGCATATTTTCTGAATTCTTCTGAACTTAAATCTTTGTGAAACATATTTTATAATTAGATTTATTATTGTGATTTTTTGAATCGAAATTGGTTTTACTGTTTTATTAATAACTTATTGAAATGGTAAATAGTTCGAGTAAAAGGTCTTGAAACTATTTTTAAGAACAAATGTGTTGATTGTACAAAATAGTTATCTTTCCTGACAACAAAGATGCAAAAACTCTTAAGTAATCCGTATCAGTTTTACAGAGAATTTATCAGAAATAACGACAAAGGCTAAAATTAGTCCCTTCTCAACAACTGAACAATTCAACAATTAGAAATCGTGGAAATTGGAGAGAAAATACGCTACACACGCCTCACAAAAGGCTATTATCAGGAAAACATAGCTGATTTCTTGGGCATTTCAACCACCGCTTATGGAGATATTGAACGCAATAAAACTGAACTAACCCTCAGCCGAGCCAAGAAATTATCCAATATTTTGAAAATAAGTGTGTTGGCACTTATTGGCGAAGAAATCCATACGCCAAAAGTATTGGAAGAATCAGAAAATAATGAATTGGAGAAATTGAAAAAGGAAGCGAATAATTTAAGGTCAGAAGCGAATTATTGGCGAGAGAAATATGAGCAACAAATGCTTATCGAGACGTGTAGAACCTTGCAGAGGCAATCTCAGCGGGAGAAGATTGGGTTTTGAAAGTAATGAGCTGTAAGCAATAAGCAGTGAGTAGAAATCAGGATTCACGTCGGTCTAAAACACAATTCCGCTGTAAATATCTTTTAGTAAAATATGATTATTAAAAATCGGTAATTGAATTTTATCCGTTAATTTATCATAGAAACCAAACTCCCAAAAACTGCCTTTTCGCTGATTTACTTGCACTAAAATTTCATCTTGCGAAATAACTAAATAGTATTGTAGCGAAGCCAAAGAGGTATATTCTCTCAATTTTTTGCCCGTATCAACCTTTGCAGTACTGTCTGAAAGCACTTCTACAACTACAATCGGCTGTGTTACGGCATAATCATCTTCATCATCCGAAATTAACGCAATCATTACATCTGGATAACGATAAATGGCAGTTTGATTGATATTTAGGCGAACTTCTCCTCTGAATGTTTCAAACAATTTGTGGTCGATAATAGCATCAAAAGCACTTTCAACTTTCTTGGCAATTCTATTAGCGTTCTTAGATTCTCCTGGCATATCAATTAATTTTCCAAAATAAAATTCATGACGAGTTTCTGAGGTTTTTTCTATCTCAAAATATTCTTCAACCGTCAATAAACGCTCATTTGTAAGTATCATATTATTTCTATTTTTACTCTAAAATAAAAGATTTACTCAAAAAAAACAAATTTACTATGCGTAAAAACACAAAGCCGTGAAAATTTACATTTCCACGGCTTCACTATTTTCTTATTTCTATTTATTACTGAGCCAACGAATCCGCAATTTGCTTAAACTCTGCTACTTCAATCGTTTTTGATTCAGTTTTGATATTTTCCAAAATCACATCAGAGATTTTTGCTCCGTAAACTTCATTAAATGATTTCATAAAATTATCTTGTTTATCTTTATCGGTCAAATATCCTTGAGCGATACGGTCGATCATTTCGTCCATTTGGTCGTTTCCGCCCATGCCACCCATCATACCGAATTGTCCACGAATCATATTTTTGGTATATTCCAAAACCTCTGGATATTCAACTCTAATGTCCGTTTGTGTGGCGATTTCATTTTTGATTAAAGTCCAACGAATGTCTTTCTTCACGTTCTCAAAATCTGCGTCAATTTGCTCAGGTGTGAATTTTCCTGTATTAATTTCGATTAACCATTCTCTCAAAAACTCTTCTGGCAATTCGATATTGATATTTTCTAATAGAGCTTTTTCAGAGTCAATTCTCAATAAATATTCAGCCTCACGCTTGTAATTTCCTTTGATGATTTCTAAAACCTCAGCTCTGAATTCTTCTTCCGAAGAAACTTTCCCTTCACCCAAAATCTTATCAAAAAATGCCTGATTCAATTCTGCGGGAGCATCACGAGTAATATCTTCGATAGCAAAAGTTACTTCACCCGTCAAACCAGTCTTATTTCCAGTCGCCAATTCAATTGATTTTTCATCCACAAAAGTAGCCTGAACATCAAAAGAGACGGTTGTTCCATTCGCCACGCCCACAAAAGTCGATTTTGCTTCGTCCTTGATGGCTTTCATTGGAATTGCTGATTTTTCAGTCCATTCTCCTTGGGTAAATACTCCGAAAACCATATCACCGTCTTCAATAGTTTCAGGATGAATTTGCTCGCCTGAATTTTTTATCAAGTTTTCCAAAGTTTCGTCCACCTCTTTCTCAGTAGCTTGGATTTCGTAAGTTTTGATGGCTGGAATTTTTAAAAAATCTACCGTAAAATCTCCTGCCAAACCAATATTGTAAGCAAAATCAAAATCTTTTTGAGTGTCCCAATCAATACGGTCTTGTTCTTCACGGGCGGGCATTGGGTCGCCTACGGTTTTGATATTATTCTCACGAAGGTACTCAGACACTGAATTACCCAAAACCTTGTTGATTTCATCCACCAAAATTGCTTTACCGTACATTTTTTGAACCATACCCATAGGTACCATTCCTGGGCGGAAACCCTTGAAATTGGCTTTTTTACGATAATCTTTGAGGATTTTATCAACTTGGGGCTTGTAATCTGCTTCTGATACTGACACCACCAAACGGGCGTTTACATTGGTACTTTTTTCGAAAGAAATGTTCATTTTTTTGATTTTTAAAACTAAAAAAGCCCTCAAAACCGATTCGGTTGGGAGGGCTTTGAAAATAAGTACGGGTAGAGGGACTCGAACCCCCATGCCTCTCGGCGCCAGATCCTAAGTCTGGTATGTCTACCAATTCCACCATACCCGCTTGTACTGGCGTTTGTCCCTTTTGGGAGTGCAAAATTAGGAAGACCATTCTTTAATTGCAAACGGATTGATGAAAAAATTAATAATTGTTTTGAAAACATATTCTGATACAATTCCCTGAATAGCCCATATCCAAATCTAATTTGGTATCTTTGCAGTTCAATATTTATTTATTGGGGAAAAAGATTCGCCCATGAGATTGGAGATTAGGAATTGGTTATTAGTTATTAGGAAAATATTTACCCAGAATTTGACTACATATTCACTGCTCAATTTCCATCATAAAATCTCAATCTTTACCTATTTATAGTTGTCGGTGAAATACACTACCAACAGCGGCGGACAATATATTTTAAGCATACAGAGCTTCGAGTTTTGAGCCATGAGCTTTGAGAAAAGAAATCGCTTTTTTGTCCTCACAGCTCACTCCTTGTTACTCACCCATCTCACATTTAATGATAAATTTTTCAGAGTTAAATCTCATTGAGCCTTTGCAAAAGGCAGTAGCCAACGAGGGATACACAACCCCCACTCCCATTCAGGCACAAGCCATTCCAATTATTCTGCAAGGTATTGACCTTTTGGGCGTGGCTCAAACGGGAACGGGTAAAACAGCGGCATTTTCCATTCCGATTCTTCAATTATTGCATACTTCATACCCTTTTCAGAAAGGCAAACGTAACATTAAAGCACTCATCGTTACGCCCACTCGTGAGCTGGCGATTCAAATTGATGAAAGTTTGGCTGCTTACGGAAAATATACGCAACTCACTCATACTGTGATATTTGGAGGTGTGAAACAAGGTAAACAGACCGATGCTCTGCGTGACGGCGTGGATATTTTGGTGGCAACCCCAGGGCGTTTGTTAGACCTCATTAACCAACGCTTTATTACGTTGAACCATATCGAAATGTTCGTTTTGGACGAAGCCGATAGAATGTTAGATATGGGTTTTATTCATGATATAAAAAAGCTATTGGTGCTTTTACCGAAGAAAAGACAATCGTTGTTTTTCTCGGCTACGATGCCTCCCGATATTCAGAAATTAGCGGACACCATTTTATATCAACCTCAGAAAGTGGAAGTTACGCCCGTTTCGTCCACAGCTGATACCATCAAACAAGCGGTTTATTTCTTGGATAAGAATGATAAAAACGCTTTGTTGATGGATATTTTGAAAGACAAAACCATTGAAACAGCTTTGGTATTTACTCGTACTAAACACGGGGCGGATAAAGTAGTGAAAGTATTAGTTAAGAACGGAATCAGAGCAGAAGCAATTCATGGCAATAAGGCTCAGAATGCTCGTCAGCGGGCTTTGGAGAATTTCAAGGCAAAGACCACACGAGTTTTGGTCGCTACGGATATTGCTTCACGGGGAATTGATGTGGACGAATTGGCTTATGTTATCAACTTTGAAATTCCAAATATTCCTGAAACCTACGTCCACAGAATCGGTCGTACGGGGCGTGCAGGAGCCAATGGAACATCATTTTCATTTTGTGATGCCGAAGAAAGACCTTATTTGAGAGACATTCAAAAACTGATTGGCAAGCAAATCCCAGTTATTACCGACCATCCTTACGTTACGGCAAGCGTTGCTCCTGTGGAAGTGCCTAAGCAAGCACAAACTACGAATAAACCAAAATCTCCCGATGCGAAGAAGAAGGTTTGGTTTAATCGGAGATAGGATTTGAGCGTAATGTAAAAATTGGGTTTATTACTTAAAATATGGTTTTCATAACAAAAAAGGTCTTGGATTTTCTGAAAATCCAAGACCTTTTTTATTTTTTTAGAATACGGTTTTATCCAAATAACTCGTTCAAATTAATCATAATTCCTTCAAAAATGGTTGATTTCAATTCTCCTTCAAACATGGTTACGCCACTGTGTAATTCATAACGTCCATTCTGAATAGTATAAACTTCAATGTCCTGATATTGAGGATCAATAATCCAGTATTCTTTTACGTTCAATCTTTCATACAAATTCTTTTTATCAACTCTATCTCTAAGCACCGAAGAGGGAGAAATAATTTCAATCATTAAATCCGGGATTCCTATAATTCCATCATCGGTTATCATGGATTGCTTTTCAGTAGGTATAAAAACTAAATCTGGTTGTACGGCATTCATACTATCCAAAAACACATCAATTGGTGAAGCGAATATCTCACCTTTCCTGTTTTCAAATAAATAGTTGGCTATTGCTCGACTAAGTTTCATTGAAATTCTTTGATGCTGCGGTCTTGGTGCAGATTTTTTCATAAGATAACCATTAATTAATTCGTAATATGCGTCATCATTTTCGTCAAATTCCATTTGGCGAAATTCATGAATAGATATTTGTTTTAGCTCAGCAACCATATTTTTGTATTTATATCACAATTTAGAAAACTTACGGCAAAACTCCAATTGCTGATTATGATTTCATTTCTTTCAAACACGAATACAATCAAAAAAGGCTCAAACCAATTGGTTTGAGCCTTTTTTGATAGCTATTTACTGATAAGCAGAAAGGTGTCTGCCGAAACCTATCTCGCCACCATCAATGCTTTTACCATTGGTGCTGCCCCTGTGTCTATTTTTACAAAATATTTTCCCGAAGGCATATTTGTAACGTTCAACAACATTTCTGTACGAGATTTACGGGTTGGATTTGTATTGAATTCCCTACCATAAACATCTGTAACAGAGAATTCTACATTATTCTTTGCAAAGGCTTCCGACTGGATTGTCGTCTCAATTTGAGCTGGATTTGGAAAAATGTTTAAGTCTGATAATGGATTCTCAATTTCATTTGCCAGTACTTTTGTATTCTTGAAAATAGGAACAGGCTCGAAGGTTTTATCCAATAAAATACTCTTAACGGATGATTCGCTCGCTCCCATCCAGTCTTTCAGAATGGCGGCATATACTGTTCTGAAATCATTTTGAAGCGGAATATTATCGGCAGATTTCAAAGATTTTAAATCAGGATTTTTACCAATAATTTGTGTTTTTACGGCATTTCCAAACACAAACAAGGGCGATGCCCAACCGTGGTCTGTTCCCTTTGTTCCGTTTGAGAAAGGTCTTCTACCAAACTCTGAAAAAGTCATCCCAACTACCTTATCCTGAGTGCCTTGTGCTTTTAAATCATCCATAAATGCGGTAATTCCTTGCGAGAGTCTCTGCATCAAAGTGGCGTGATTTCCTACGTTATTATCTGTAGTACTCACTTGGGCGGCGTGGGTATCAAATCCACCCAGCGTAACATAATAAACCTTCGTTTGTAAACCCCCATGAATTAATCTCGAAACGATTTTCAATTGGTCTGCCAACGAATTATTAGTGGGATAAGTTACTAAATTCTTCCCCTTTGCGGCGGCATTTTTCAACTGCCCTGCATAAGCAAAAGAGGAGGTCTGTTGCTGGCGAATAAAAGCGGTATATTTTCCCCCCGCCGTGTCTGGAAGTACCCCTGGGGTTATGTTTGGTTTGTCGCCCACGATTCTGGCAAAAGCATCGGGGTCTTGAATGGCAATGGCAGAGGTGATGGAAGAAGTATTGAAAACCGTTGCCGAAATAGACGAAATCTGAATCGCCAAAGGGTCAGGATTTGTTGTACTGGGATAATTATCAGGATAATTAGGATGCCGGTCAGACATATATCTACCCAACCAGCCCGACGTAGAAAGCTGATTAGAATCAACGCCAGTAAACCAAATATCACTGGCTCGGAAGTGTGAAAAACTGGGTGCTGGATAGCCAGCCGAATGAACAATTGACAATTTCCCTTCCTCAAAAAGTGTTTGCAAACCCGTCATGGATGGATGTAATCCCGTTTCAGGTGTATTTTTCAACTTCAAAATTTTACTCTCGGTCAGGGCGATATTACCTCTGAAAGTTGAAGCCGAATAAGTGGCGTATTGATCAAGCGGTACAACCATATTCAAACCGTCGTTTCCTCCTGCCAGTTGAATAACCACCAGAATATTGTCGGTAGTATCGGCAACTTCCATCATGGCTTGCATGAATGGCGTGGTTGCTTGGGTATGAGCTTTCGCCGTGAAACCATCCAACATGAATGGCAAAAAGAACGACGAAGAAGCATATTGTATAAAATCTCTACGTTTCATAATCTATATCGGTTCACGGTGAAAAGTTCACGGTAAACGGTTAATTTGAGAAGAAATAAAAACTATATCGGTTCACGGTGAAAGGTTCACAGTAAACGGCTAATTAATTTGAGAAGAATGGGAAAAACTAATTTTGGAATAAACCGTTCACCGTTTCCCGTGTACCGTTCACCGAAAATTTACCGTTTCCCGAAAATTATCCCATTTGATATTCCGCCATTCTTAGAATATAAGTAAACAATCGGTCTAAACGAGTTTTGACATCACTTTTTGCCATCGCACTGGTGGGAGCCTTGACGTAGGCATTCCAGATGGTTACCCATTCGTAATAAGGGGCACCAGCCATCAGTGGTTGTTCTACCATGTATTTGATTTGGTCATCTGTTAGAGGCATTTCAAAAAGTGGGTCAGTCATTTCCTTCACCATTTTATATGGGTCAGTCGGATCAGAAACCATCGTGGGCAAATCTAAGGTATTGATATTTAGGGCAGTACCTGTTGCCCCTTTCACTACATAATCCGTCCAAGCACCACGCAGAGCAAGCGTAGTTGAGTTTATCCAAAGTATATAAAAATCTGTATCGTAATAAGGTCTCCACCCAAAAACCGAAGGCTGGTCGAGAATATCCATTTGTTGCTCACGAGACCTTTGGTAGAAATAGGTAGTTGCGGCATCATACTTAGCACGGTCTTTTACGGGGTCGGGCAGGGTATAATTAAAGTTTCGTAACGTTCCCACAATCAAATCCATTGGCGATTTGATTTGTGAACCATAGAGTGCCTCATCGTAAAAATGTTGGCTCTTGAACATCGTTTCCAACATTGGTTTAATTTCATAATTTTTTCTAAAAACGGCTGCCAAAGGTTCAATAAACTCTTTTTCAACCGTCACAGAAATATCCGCTTGAATAAACCAACGATAAAATTTACGAACAATAAATCGTGCTGTTTCGGGTTGTGCCAAAATCATATCCACCAATTCCTTCAATTCATCATCGCCCGCTGTTGTGCCTGCACGCCCTTTGATGACCTTTTTTTGATAAAAGTCAGAAAAAATTTTATCCGCAGTATCGTGCTGAGCTGAACGAAATTCAAAATTTGGCGTAGCAACGGTTGTACTTCTGTAATTCAAGGCACGCCAACCCGTAAGTACTCTTGCGGCTGCTTTCACATCGTCTTCTGTATAGTTTCCCCGCCCAATGGTGAATAATTCCATCAATTCACGGGCGTAATTTTCGTTAGGTCTTGTGGCTGTATTTCCTCCTCCATCTAAGTAGATCAGCATGGCGGGGTCTTTAGTAATTTCAATCACAAAATCACGAAAATTACCCATAGCATATTTACGAATCAACTGATTCTGACGATACAAAAACCGTACATCCGAAACAATCGTAGAAGTGGAAACGAAGTGATTTTGCCAAAATAAAGTTGTTTTTTCCAGTAAAGAAACGGGCTGATTTACCATCAAACCAATCCACCAATACTTAAGCCTTGTGCGTCTTGCACCATCAAATTGGTTTCTGGCAGTATTATCCGCAGCACCTCCTCCCCACACCAAATCATGGGAAGTTTTCTGTTCGGCATCAGTGGGATGCAGAGGAACGGGTTGAGGAGCCAACAATTGTTGAACTACTGCATCGGCTTTTTTTCCTGTATAGGCTTTCATTTGGGCGGGAGTAGCTCCAAATGTAGCCCGACGAAGTAAGCGGTTCAACTGGCGAGTTGTGAGATTTTGCGTATAAGCGTCAATCAGTGCCATAAGAGTTTTTCATGAGTTTAATTGAGAATAATTTTCTTGCGGATGGAACAACAGGAATAACTTAAAGAAAGGTAGGAATAGCAAAAAAAGTAATATTGTATTATTTTTAGATTATTTTGGCGGAAAATGGTTTAGTAAAGGTAAAAATATTTTTTTAGTTGGCAATAAATGATTGATTATTAAAGAGAATCTGTAACACGGCGGTTCAACGATTCGACAGCCTTTTATTTCTGAATTTGGATTCGTCAGATTTAGAAGCCGTTTTAAAATATATTCTGAATAAAGTCTGATTGTATTTTTTGAGTAGCGGAATCATATTTTTTTAAGGAATATACAGCGTATCTTGTGTAAAAAATATGGTTTCGATAGTCACAATAAGACAATCAGAATTTGTCGTAAGATATTTTAAAACGGCTTCTTAGGGATTCTTGGGATTAAAAGTGGACTCAATCCAAAAAATCCTAAAGTCTGGCGAATCCAAATTCAGATAATTCATTAAGTTGAGATTATAAAAGACAGATGAAATTTTCAAAGCCTGTTGCATCAATCCAAAAGATTACTTCGTATCTCGCAATGATAACTTCATATTCTATAATCCAAAAAAGCCCCACCAGACAATCTGATGGGGCTTTTTTTACAATAATTTAATCTTTTATTTCGATGAAAGCACGGCTCCGTAATACTCACGGTTCATGCGGGCGATGTTTTCCAAGGAAATTCCTTTGGGACATTCTGCCTCACACGCTCCTGTGTTGGTACACGCTCCGAAACCTTCAACATCCATTTGGGCAACCATTTTCTCGGCACGCATCATTCGCTCGGCTTGCCCTTGTGGAAGCAATGACAATTGAGAAATTTTTGCCGAAGTAAACAACATTGCCGAGGCATTTTTACAAGCAGCTACACACGCTCCACAACCAATACAAGCCGCCGCCATGAAGGCACTGTCGGCATCATCTTTCGGGATTGGTAATGAGTTGGCATCTTGGGCGTTACCTGTATTTACAGAAATATATCCACCCGATGCTATGATACGGTCAAAGGCTGAACGATTTACCGCTAAGTCTTTCACAATCGGGAAGGCTTTGGCTCTCCAAGGCTCAACCGTGATGGTATCACCACTTTTGAACGACCTCATGTGCAATTGACAGGTTGTTACGCCTTTATTGGGTCCGTGGGGTTCGCCGTTGATATACATTGAACACATCCCGCAAATTCCTTCACGGCAATCGTGGTCGAATGCAACTGGTGATTCGCCTTCGTTGATGAGACGTTCGTTCAAAACGTCGAACATCTCTAAGAATGACATATCTTCGGAAATACCTTGAACGTCATATTGTTGGAAGTTACCTTCCGAATTTGCATTTTTCTGTCTCCAAATTTTCAGAGACAAGTTCATATTTCCTTCCATTATTTGTAAGATCTTTGAGCGATTTTAACGTTCTCGTAAACTAATTCCTCTTTGTGTAATTCAAACGATGATTGGGCTTTGTATTCCCATGCCGACACGAAAGCAAAGTTTTCGTCATCTCGCAATGCTTCACCGTCTTCGGTTTGGAACTCTTCACGGAAGTGTCCTCCGCAAGATTCATTACGATCCAAGGCATCAACGCACATCAATTCTCCTAATTCCAAGAAAGTCAGCAACACGACCAGCTTTTTCTAATTCTGGGTTAAATTCATCAGCATCACCCAGGGATACGTACATCTGACCAAAATTCTTTTATCAAACCTTGAATTTCAGCAATTGCTTCTTTCAAACCTTCTTCATTACGAGCCATTCCACATTTATCCCACATGATTTTTCCTAATTTCTTGTGGAAATAATCAACTGATTTTGAGCCTTTTATCGACATCAATTTATCAATTCGCTCTTGAACGGCTTTCTCGGCTGCCACAAATTCTGGGGCATCAGTTGGAATTGCTTTTGTACGAATTTCACTCGCTAAATATGCACCAATTGTGTAAGGCAATACGAAATAACCATCGGCCAAACCTTGCATCAAAGCACTTGCACCCAGACGGTTTGCACCGTGGTCAGAGAAGTTAGCTTCGCCCAAAGCATAAAGCCCTGGTACGTTTGTCATCAAGTTATAGTCAACCCAAAGACCACCCATTGTATAATGAACCGCTGGATAAATACGCATTGGTACTTCGTAAGGGTCTTCGCCAGTAATTTGCTTGTACATATCAAACAAGTTACCGTATTTTTCTTTTACAACTTCCTTACCCATTGCACTGCAATTCTTCTTTCGAAGCATTGTGCATATTCTTTTTGTTGGCTTCGATTTTGCCATAACGCTCAATGGCGTAGGCATAATCAAGAAAAACTGCCATTTTTGATGCACCTACACCATAACCTGCATCGCAACGCTCTTTGGCGGCACGTGAGGCAATATCACGAGGAACTAAGTTTCCGAAGGCAGGATAACGACGCTCTAAGTAATAATCTCTTTCTTCTTCTGGAATATCATTGCCGGGACGAGTATCATTTTGCTTTTTTGGCACCCAAATTCTACCATCGTTACGCAATGACTCTGACATCAAAGTCAAGTTTCGATTGGTGGTCGCCCGATACTGGAATACAAGTCGGGTGAATTTGTGTGTAACAAGGATTAGCAAAATTTGCTCCTTTTTTATGGGCTTTCCAAGCGGCAGTTACATTACTACCCATCGCATTGGTTGAAAGATAAAATACGTTTCCGTAGCCACCTGTACACAACAATACTGAATGTCCGAAATGACGTTCTAATTTACCCGTTAATCAAATCACGAGCAATAATTCCACGGGCTTTTCCGTCAATTGTTACTACATCAAGCATTTCGTGGCGAGTGTACATGGTTACGTTACCGATGACCACTTGACGTTCCAAAGCTGAATATGCTCCCAATAATAATTGTTGTCCAGTTTGTCCTGCGGCATAGAAAGTACGTTGTACTTGTGTACCACCAAACGAACGGTTTGACAAAAATCCACCATATTCACGAGCAAAAGGAACGCCTTGAGCTACGCACTGGTCAATGATACTTCCCGAAACTTCGGCCAAACGGTGAACGTTTGCTTCTCTTGCACGGTAATCACCACCTTTGATGGTATCGTAAAATAAACGGTAAATTGAATCACCATCATTTTGGTAATTTTTTGCAGCATTGATTCCACCTTGTGCCGCAATTGAGTGGGCTCTACGGGGTGAATCTTGGAAACAAAATGCTTTCACTTTGTAACCCAATTCTGCCAGTGAAGCCGCCGCAGAGGCACCAGCCAAGCCAGTACCCACCACGATTACTTCGATATTCCGCTTATTGGCGGGATTTACCAATGGCACAGAGTTTTTGAACTTTGTCCATTTTTCTCCAATTGCCCCATTGGGGATTTTAGCATCTAATATAGCCGACATAAATTTTATTATTTATGAAATTAAATTTATTAATCATTCGATAGACTGAGTAGTAAACATCCACCCATTCTATCATTCAAAATTCTTTTTACTGAATCCAGCCAAAGTACATCGCAATAGGCATTGCTGCGAAAACCAAAGGCACAACAATTGAAAATGCTGCTCCTACTTGCTTCACGAATGGCGTATATTTTGGGTGATTCCAGCCCATTGTTTGGAAAGCACTCTGAAAACCGTGCAACAAATGGTAAGCCAATGATAAACAGCCCAATACATAAATCACTACTGGAACTGGGTTGGCAAATACTTCTTTCATTTCACCAAAAAGAGTGTGTTGCCCACTCGTAATTTCATCCGTAAAACGACTAACTACCCAGAAATGACGAAGATGAATTACCAAGAAAATCAATAATAATGACCCCAAAAGACCCATTGAACGTGAATACCAAGTTGAATTAGCTTCTCCTTTCACGATGGCATATTTCACAGGGCGTTTTTCACTGTTTGATTTCCAAAGAATAAGACCATCGGCAATGTGTATAATGAAACCAGCCATTAGTCCAACTTCTGCTACTCGGATAAAAAAGTTGTTAGACATAAACTCAGCAGCTTCGTTGAATGTATGACCTCCGTCATTCAAGAAAATACAAGAGTTAATACCGCAGTGTACCAATAAAAAAGCAATCAGCGAGAGACCTGTTACTCCCATGATAAGTTTTCGACCGAGCGAACTTGTTAATGTTTTTGTTACCCAAGACATAATTGTTTGTTTTAGTTATACCCCAAAACTACTATTGAAACATTTGTCTTTCAAATTATCTATTGCTTTTTAGCAATTAATTATAATCTTTTTACGTTTTTTTACAATAAAACGAATGTTTGATAATAGATTTGAAGAACGGCTTTTGGGTGAATAGTAAAAGGTGAAGGGTGAATGTGTTTGTTAGACAACTATTTTACCCGAAAAACTGTCACTGTGTTAATATTATTTATTTGTTGTTTGTATTTTCCAACTTACTGTTTGAAAATTTTGTTTACTTTTTAATATAAAAATATTTACTTGATAACGTGTATTTTCTGTGAATCGCTTTGCTTTCACAGATTACCGTAAAACTGTTCACCTTTCTTTTACTAAGATATAAAGATGAAAATAAAATTATTGTACGTTATACTCTTGGGTTTGTTCCTAAGCATTTTTTCCACTAATCAATCTTATGCTACTCACATGAGGGGCGGAGAAATTTCTGTAAAACGGATTTCTTCTACTTCGCTTACTTATGAATTCACCTTAACGATTTATTGTGATTTGATTACGGGCTTAACCGCATGGCGAGATGAAAGAGAAGCCTATTTCTGTTTTGGGGATGGATTAAACATTATTTTGAGAGGTCCAAGAAGTAATGGAAATGGTGATGGTGAAGTTATTGCTCCAGGTGTAGCAAAAGGAGTATATAAGGTAATTTACACCTTTGCCGCTCCGTCTGATTACAGGATTTCGGTAGCGATTCCCAACAGAAATGCTGATGTCCGAAATATGTCTCAACCCTCCGACCGACTTGCTTTTTATGTGGAAACTATTTTGAAAGTAAATCCAGGTTTGGGTCAAAATTCAACGCCACTATTATTAAATGCTGCGGTGGATTTAACAGCCGTTGTAGGGCAAAAATTCATCCATAATCCCAACGCTGTGGATGTTGAAGGCGATAGTTTATCTTACAAATTAATTGCTTGCAGACAAGGAGACCGTGATGTTTGTACAAATCGTGGGGGTGCAATTGCTGGTTTTCGCCAACCTAATGAAGTGGCAACGGCACCCAGTTCATTCACGATTGACCCTCGAACGGGCGATTTAATTTGGGATGTTCCCCAAGAACCTGGTCGATATAATACGGCTTTCACTGTGGAAGAATGGCGGAATGGCGTTTTGATTTCAGTAACGGTTCGAGATATGCAAATTGAGGTAAGGGATGCCGACAATGCCGCCCCTGAAATAAAAGTTCCTGAGGATATCTGTGTGGAGGCGGGGACAATTATTGACCAAACCATTACCGCCACTGACTCGCCTTCACGAACGGGTAGATTAGATAATTTGACGATTCTTTCAACGGGACAAGTTTACCGATTACCCGATGGAACTGCTTTAATTCCAGTTGATTTTGCCAATTTTACCAATACAGCCAATACTGCGTCACCAGCATCGGGACGGTTTAGGTGGCAGACTAATTGCAACCACGTGAGGCAAGAACCTTATGATGTGTTGTTTAAAGTACAGGATTTGCCAAGAAGTGCCACCATTCCAAGTTTAGTGGACAGCAAGATTTGGAAAATAAAAATCATTGCTCCAAGAATCAAAAATTTGACATTAACCCCCAATGCAGGAAGCCGATTAATTACGTTGAGATGGGATTCTTATGCTTGTCAAAACGTGGGAGCAGTAATTATTATTTACCGCAAAGAAGGTTGTAGCACATATAAACCCGATGTTTGTACGGTCGGATTACCAGCCTCTGAGGGGTATGTTGAAGTGGGACGTGTACCCGTAAATTCAACCACTTTTACGGACAGAAATCTCAAACGAAATACTGATTATAGTTATCGCACGTTAGTTTTATTTACCAACGGTACTAATTCAACCATGAGCGTTACGTCTGACCAAGCCTGTGCCAATTTACCTTTTCAGGGGTCAGTAATTACGAATGTAACCGTTGACAGGACTAACAACACAACGGGTGAAATCACGGTTCGTTGGACTCGCCCAGTAAATTTGGATAGAACACAATATAGAGGTCCATATCAATATCGTTTGTTCAGAGCCACTGGGCAGACGGGTGCAGCGGGTTTTACCCAAGTTTCACCCAATATTGATACTGATTTGACAGCGGGCAGATTAGATACGCTTTTTAAAGACACAAACTTGAATACGATTGACAATGCCTATCGTTATCGTTTGGTTTTTTATTATACCGACAACAACGCTTTAACCGCTTTGGACACAACTGATAATGCCAGTAGTGTGCGGGCAGCCGCCACGGGTGATGTTCGTGCGGTAACGGTTTCGTGGCAAGCGACGGTTCCGTGGAATAATCAAAATCAGACGCACAGAGTTTATCGTGAAACCAGACAAGGTTCGGGCGTTTTTAATCGTATTGCGGATGTTCCCGTAACGAATACGGGTTCGTTTACTTTTACGGATAGAGGAACTGATACTTTTGCGGCTGATGGTTTAGCAATTGCCAGAATGCTGCCTGATTCATCCTATTGCTATAAAGTGGAAACCGTAGGAACGTATGGTGACCCAAAAATCAGACCTGCTTTATTGTTTAATTTCTCGCAAGTCATTTGTGCCACACCCAAAACTGACCTTGTCATTTGTCCGCCTGTGGTGTTGGTTGATGCTTTGGATTGTAACACATATAACAAAGATGAATCCAATTGTAATCTGACATCTTTTGATAATAAACTAACTTGGACGTATCCCGATAAGTCTGCTTCGGGGGCGGATTGTGATAAAGATATTGTAAAATATTCGATTTATTATGCACCAGCCGTGGGAGCAGAATTTACGAAAATTGGAGAAATAACCTCACCAAGACCACCCGCTACCACGTTTACCCACACAAAATCAGATTCATATATTGGTTGTTATTACGTTACGGCAACCAATCGTTTTGGAACAGAAAGTGCCAGAAGTAATGTGGTTTGTAAGGACAATTGTACATCGTTTGATTTGCCGAATATTTTTACGCCCAACGGAGACGGCAAAAATGATATTTTCCAAGCCATGAAATGCCCACGATTTGTGCAAAATGTGATGTTTGTGGTGTACAATAGAAACGGGCAGAAAGTGTATGAATATAATGGTCCGAAATTGGAATGGAATGGTAATAATTCATCAGGAAATCCTTTGCCAGCTGGTTCATATTTTTATACTTCCGAAGTAAAATTCTTAACGCTTGACCCTGCTTCGCCTACTCTGAATTTGAAGGGGTGGATTGAGTTGGTGAGGTAAGTTTAGAGTTTAGAGTTTTCGCCTTTGTTGGTGTTTCACCAACAAAGGCGGCAAAAACCGAATCTTTGAATTTTATACTCGAAATATTTTATGGAAAAGCCCTTTATTTTACGATATGGGGCTTTTTCGTTTGGCACTTCCCGAAAGTTCTTTTTACTTTCGGGAAGTTAAATTGTATAGAACTTCCCGAAAGTAGAAAAAACTTTCGGGAAGTATTTCCTCCTCTACTGTGTTTGCAAAATTAAAATAATCATAAACCTATTAACAACTATTTTTTTAGTTATATTTGATTTCATAAAACTATCCAAAACCATGAAAAAACTAATCACAATTTTTACCCTAATAATTTTGATGTTTGGGTGTTCTTCAAAGAATTCGGAGAGTTATATAGATGCGGAGGCAGCTATTGCCGCTGGAGCATCGATAATAAAGGAAGAACAGGTAGCGACTACCAAATTTTCACCTCCCGAAATTGTGAAAGATGAAGAAAACGTTATTTCTCCTCCCCCGCCCGCCCCTAATACCCCTAAAAAAATCATCCACACAGCAGATATCCGTTTCAAAGTTGATAATTTACAAAAGGCTGAATCAAGCATAAAAGCCCGTGTACAAGCACTGGGAGGGTATATTTCAAACACTAATCAAAATCGTCAGAGTGGAAATCTGGAAAACTCTTGGACAGTTAGAATTCCTGCGGAGAAGTTTGAAGCCTTTTTGGGAGAGGTAGAGAAAGAGTCAGTTTATACAGATTCTAAGAATGTTTCTGCCGAAGATGTAACGGCTGAATATGTGGATAATGAATTAAGAATCAAGTCGAAACAAAAAGTTTTTGAGCGGTATTTAGAACTGCTGAAACAAGCCAAAAATGTGCAAGATATTATGGCGGTTGAGGAGCAAATAAGAGTAATTCGTGAAGAAATTGAAGCCAAAGAAGGACGACAAAAGTATCTGAACGACCAAGTTTCTTACTCAACGATTACTTTAAGTTTTTATCAAGAAACAGAATCTTCATCCGCCCCAGAGCAGCCTTTTTACGTAAAAATATGGAAAAATTTTGTAGAAGGCTGGAATTCCTTTTTTGCCATGATTATTGGGCTGTTCTACTTAATTCCGTACTTTTTAGTATTGGGAGGGATGATTTATTTACTAAAAAAATGGTGGGGAAACCGTAAAAATTCGTAATTTTAGATTTAAAAATTCCGTTTTAAATTTTATGAAAAATTACTTCATTCTTACCATATTAAGCATTTTTATCTTTTCATGTGCAGGTCCAACACCCGAACCTGGCGACGAACCTTTGAACTTAGCAGAGGGGAAATTAATTATCAAATTTACCGACCCCAAATTAGAGGCGAAGAATACAACGTCAGCGGCTAAAAATGAAATTTTGGCTCTTTCTTTCAACATTAAAAAAGCGGTTGATGGTAGTTTACCCGTAAAATTATCTGCTTACATTACTGATAATTCCGAAAAAAAAGGAATTTTGCTTTTAGATAATATTCGCCTAAAAAATAAGGATGAGCAAACGCAAAGTTTGGAGGTTATTCTACCCGAAGCAGGCATCACGATTACTCGTGTATTTTATATTGAAATTACTGA
The DNA here is from genome assembly GCA_034519515.1 of Arcicella sp. Classification (GTDB taxonomy): domain Bacteria; phylum Bacteroidota; class Bacteroidia; order Cytophagales; family Spirosomataceae; genus Arcicella. The sequence goes on along the minus strand of JAXHOK010000059.1, from coordinate 80,318 downwards.
TTCAAAGGACAAAATAACTCGCAAAGCCCTGGAAATTACCCCATCAGGAACAAAACAAATTAGTGCTTGGTCAAATGTTACATTGGGCGTGCAGGGGAGTGGTGTATCGTCCAGATTTTCATCCACCACAGGCGATTTATATACAGCTTGCGATTTAGATTCCAACATCAACTTTGTGGATATTACTTACGCAACTATTGGTTCTCCGTCCATTAAACCCACGATTTTGTCTAATCCACGAAGGGCGGCTTTGGGTTTGGGGAATGTTGCGAGTGATAAAAATTGTGCCAGTGTGGTGGCAACAGGAGGTACCACGACCTACTTTGCTCCACTGAATTCTATCCTTGATTTTACTAATGTAAACGATTTTGTATTATCGAACTTAGTAATTTCAGGCACTGCTCAGGAGATAGCGGTTGAGGTAGGAAAATTCTATGTTTTTCAACATTCCAGAACGACAAAAGATGGTAAAACGGTGGTAAGAAAAGGGGTCTTGGAAGTAAACAGTCTCAACCCGACCTACACTTCCTCGGGAGCAACTTTAACTTGGGGATTGATAAATATAGATGTTAAGATGCAGCGTTAATTTGCTTTCGCATTTTCCAATGTTGGATTTGCCCAAAGAGCAAATACGAGTCATCAAATATTTCATAACCAATTGATATATAAAACTTTACGGCATTTTCACGGGCATCCAAAATAATTTCTTGGATGCCCTTTTGTTGGGCAAGTTCTTCTAAATAATTCATCAATAATTTACCCACTCCCCTACCCTGCATTTGTGAAGCTACCGCCACACAACGTACTTGTCCTTGCGTAGGTGTATTGGTTTGCATACGAGCCACTCCCACCACCTGCTTTGTTTCTGAATCTATCACCATTACGTGGTCGGCTTGGTCTTCATCTTGTAGGACTTCGCTGCCTTTGAGCTGCCCCCAAGGTTCACGCAATATCGTAAAACGAAGCTGATAATAATGTTCCCATTCTTGGGCTGTTTGGGGTGGTCTGATGATGAGCATGGGCAATAGTTATTTTAAAGTCAGAGCTACTCCGTCAAACTGAATGCCACTCCAACCAAATTTCATGAAATTACGAATATTTTGATGATTATCGCCCGTTGGGTTTTCCAATACATCATTTCTATAAAATGCTCCGAAACACGCTAAGGTTTGGGCTTCGTCAAAACCTTGTAATTGAGCAAAAGAAAATACTTTGCAAGAACCCGAATTTTGTCCTGCGGCATTATGGGTTTCCCCATTTTGGAAAGCCGTCGGAATGAAATCGCAATACTTTTCAATAGTAGCAATAACTTCCTGAAATTCAATACTTTGTGGATTATTTTGCAGTTTTTCAACTAAATTTTCAATAGACATATTTTGATTAAATTATGAATTAAAAAGGTTGAGACATTCAGAAATGCTCAACCTCAATTTTATTTATTACAAAGATAATTCAAAATTTTATTCATCCACCAACATCACTGTTCTATTGATGGTCATGGTCTCTTTCCCGTTTATTTTGGCGGTCATCAAATCCCCCGATTGCAAGTTAAAATGTTTGATAAAAAAACCGTTTTCACTTTTCACCACAAAGGTATATTCACCGTCGTCCAAAGGTGCAAGGTTTAATTTCATCGTAAAATTAGCATCTCTACTCATTACTTTTTCTCCTAAAAAATTGTAGCCATTTCTATTACGCAAATACGCTCTGACTGTCTCTTTATCAGGATTATTTACTTTTACTTGAAAACTTAAAGGCTTTTTTTCCTCTTCCGAAATAGCCACTTTGAAGATATTTGCAGAGGCTTTGAGTTCTTTTCGCTTTGGTTCGTTCATCGAGATAAACTGAGCTTTGGTATGTGCTACGGACGCACACAGGAAGAATGTAGCAATGGCGACACCCTTCAAAATCATGGCGGTTGATTTTGGCATGGCGGATTTGTTGGTAGAGGTCAGAGAACAGAGATTAGAGAATAATTAATCCTCCAACATATAAACTTCCCCAAAATGTGAAATAAAAAATTGTAACCAAATATACTATATCTGTAAAGAAAAACTAAATATCGACATCAATATCTATCATCTTTTCTCTAATAACTATACTCTGCAAGATTATCTATACTCTGAAAGAACCTCCACTTTTTTATCCAAAAACATTTGACCATTACGAGTACCTAATTCTTCGGTAGAGATAGAAAAAGTTTTCGTAAAAGACTCGTAATTAGTAACGATTGAAAGCGTGTAAGCACCGTCTTCCAAGCGTTCCAAATCCAAAATCATAGCATAGTTGGGGCGACGATAAAAGATATCATCTTGGAAAAGTTTGCCGTTTTGGTCTTTCAAAGTAACGTTCAACAATTCTTGACCAGGATTGTTGACGGTAACATTAAACTTTAACAAATTACTATTATCCTGCTTTACAGATACTTGAAATAGATTTTTGGAAATTTTGTCAATCTTAGGGCGTTCTTCACGCATAGAAAGATACTGAGCAGATACGGATGATGAGATAAAAATAAATGCTGTAAGGAGAGCAAATTGCATAAGGTACTTTGTCATAATCTTAGCTGTTTAAGGAGTTAAAAACTCGTTGGCGGTTGTCAAAAACAGTGGCTATCGTTTGTCTATTAACACAAATTTAGCCCTTATGCTGTGTAGATAAACGAAAAGTATGCCAGAATTAGTAAACGGTTATCAATTACTTCACTTTTAATAATTTACGTTTTTTAGACAGACACTTTTTAAGTGCTGAAATAACGGATTAGTTGTATTTTGAATATTTTTATGGTCAATTACTTGACAAAATAGCCGCCAGACAGTACCATAGCGGCTATTGAAAACATCTAATATCCGCAAAAATAATAGAATCGGGGTTGAAAAACCTATATCCCTGAAAATTGCAAGGCAATCCTTTGGGAAGATTCAACACATTGGTCAGTATGGTTAGTGGCTTAATTGCCAGTCATCACGTTTCGTTAGGTAAAATTGCTGACCATCAACCAGGTAAAATCTATTCATTAAGTCAAGTTAAGAAAAATGAACGTTGGCTTGATAATGGTTTAATTAACGCTGAAACTTTCTTTACACCACTGATTATCAAGATAATACACGGTATAATTCTTCAAGAAAAAGAACTGATATTTGTTATTGATGGCTCAGTGGTTGGTAAAGGTTGTCAAACCTTGATGCTAAGGAATGGTTTAAAAATAAGTTATAACGGTTTTATTACATAGTTCCATTTTGGGATTATTTCATCAAAAGTGATGGTCATATTTTCTTTAAAATTTTCAGCATACTTTCGCCCAGTTTTATAAACTTTTTCATTTATCCATGCTACGACCTTTAGTCCTGTTTTAGTGGTCGTTTTCTCAATTAGTTCTTTGACAATTTGGTAGTTTTTAAAAACGACTCCTTTCCAAGCTCTTTGGATATGAGGGAATAATAGATGTTCTATTGGATTATATTTGGAACAATACGCAGGATAATGAGCAATATTTATAGTCATTTTCAACTCATTGGCTAATTTTTGCAAATCCTCTTTAACGATATAATGTAAGCAAGAATTGCTACCCCCTCCATCCATCAATAATAACATTTCTCGGGCATTTTGATAGTCCTTTTGAATGTTATTTTGCCAATGATATTTGATATTATCCACTAAAAATTCCGATGTATCTTTACTCTGTCCAATACTGATATATCCTTTGTTTTGAGTCAGGTCAAAAATACCATGAGGAATCAAAACTCCATCGGCTAAACTCGGGAAATCATGGTCATAAACAATCAGTGGTGCTTGGCAATAACATTTTCCATCTCTGTAAAAATTTCCGATAAATTCTTTCTTTTTAGTGTCTATGCTTAATATGGGAAGTTTTTTTTCTTTAAATTCTTCTTTTTTAGCTGTGATGTATTTGAATTGTGAATCTCGATTACAAACATCTTTAATTGTTCCTTTTTTGGACAATTTCCGTTTACCAAACCCTTTCTTTTTTAGTAATTGTTTGATGATAAAACTGCTTGTTTTAACGCCTTTTTCAGCATAAGATTTAACAAAATTATTTGGCGTAAGATTAGTCCAGCGAAGATTTGTATCCATTGGGCTTCCTGCGGTATTATCTTTGACTATTTCTTCAAATAAATCACTTATTGCAGGAACGTTTTCGATTTTTTTTTACGACCACCACCTCCTTGTCTTATGCCATTATTAGGTAATGAGATTTGGTTTTGTAATTCTTTTTGCCCAAGTCGGATTGTATGAGGGTGAAGCCCTAATTCTTTGGAAACTTGACTAACACCATGATAACCTATATTTGAGGATTTTAGTCCAGCATAAAGTCGCTGCTGTTTCTCATTAAGTTGATTGAAAAAGAATAATTCGGTCTCTGTCATTATTAAGTGTTTTTGAAACTGCCAAATTACAATTTATATTTCGTTATAACTTATTTTTAACTCATTCCTAAACGGGGTTTGGTGGCGTTGTTTGCGGCTGGTACGTTAATTGCTCAACCTACGCTGGAACACCCCGTTTGGACGGAAAACCACCATGACTACGTGGCTGCCCAAGACCTGAAAGTGGGTGATACTTTCTTGGATGGCAAAGGGGCAATTTTACGCTTGGATAGCTTGGTGGTAAAACCCGATACTACCCTGACGGTTTATAATTTTGAGGTGGAAAACCTCCATAATTATTATGTGGGTACGCAGCAGGTGTTGGTGCATAATACGTGCGTTGTTAATGCAACCCTTTGTCAAGCTCTAAGTGATTTAGAAGCAAGGTTAGTTGCAGAGCGTGTAGATCCCTTAATTGCAAAACAAAAAATTATTGCTCTCAAAAACTCATTTAAAGGCTCTAATGTTAGTCTAACACAAAGAGCTAATTTGTTTAATAAAATCATTGAATTAGATTTAGATAAAGCGGATTTTGATAGATTAATTACAGAATTGTCAGGCACAAGTGTTAGTACCAAACTAAACAGTTTCTTGCCAAATATGCAGATAAAGGCTCCTTGGATGTTTGGGCAGCTTCTAAAACTTGGAAGAATCGTGTGGAAGTGTTGGAACACATGGCAACGATGCGGTTGAATGTTATTACCTTAAATCCTGCCTATAATTTTGTAAAAAATGCTGACGGACATATTGATATAAAAGCTGGAAGTAAAGTTTGGGCAACCATTAACGAAACAAATGTTAAAGCCTCGGCGGGTGCAATAACAGGAAGTGGACCGAACGACCTTAACCAAGTCCTCAATATTTATCCTTTGTTGAAGGATGCAGAGTACCGTGTTGATGACCGCTTTATTTATAAAACTGATGAGAGTGGGAATGTGAAAGAAATGACTGACCTTGATGTTCAATACGGAGCTGGGCGTGTTAGGAGCGATGGACAACAACAGGCTATTCAGAAATACCCAAATAAAGGATTTAAGACAGGTGATAACGCAGGACACATTGGTTCTAAGGAAGGTATTGGACCGAGTGAGCAAATAAATTATTGGGCAATAAATGAGTGTCAATCAACCAAAATGACCTTAACAAAGAAAGAATGGAAGATATATTAGGGTTAATCTTAAAGTGCTGACCCAACCCTACTTTAGGTAGTTTACACAGGAAAGACTTTGTTAAACGGAAGACCTGAAAGATTTCCAATTCGTTTTTAATGGAAATGTAAATGATTCTTAAGATAAATTTAAATTAGATAACATAATCCGTATAACCAGTATCTTTAGATGATAGAAAAAGAAAAAAATAGTTAAATTTATTAACATAATTTATTGACAACATCTTTCAAATGATTTTCTACGCTCTATACAGAAGACATTTGCCGCATGTTTCCTATCATTATTTTTTACAGCAAAAGAAGTTTTAGATGATTCCATTGAATACGATTTATTAGTAGATAATAATTCAAAAATATCTTCTGATTATTCCAAACAAAAAATATACAGTGATGTAGAATTTGAAATAAATCCAGATGGAAGTTATACATCACATTATTGGTTTGATGAAGAAAGATTGTATAAAGAAGAGTTTATTGGAGCATTGGAAACAAAGATTTCCCCATGCAGCGGCAATCATTTTTAGTCAATCATTATCTTATTTGACAATAAAATTCAAAAGAAAATTCGAGACATGGTTGATTGGACTTTTTGGGTAAAAAATGGTGAGGCTCTCATTATGATATATATTCGGTAAATAAAAAAAATCAAAAATTACCCGTCGAACTTGAAGAAAAGGTATACAATGGAAATATCTGTTAATTGAAAAACTTATTATTAAAACACTACGAAGTAACCCACAACGGAATCTTAAAAGACGTTTGGAAACCTTGGAATAAGATAGTAATACGCATTCCGCCCAATGGTTACTTGGATGAAAAAGAGGATATTGACTATTATTTAGATGATGTAATGTTGAGCAAAGATTTCTTTTTGAGAGGTTATTAAACCATAAAAACAAACCCCGTGAAACACCCCCTATTAATTACAGGCATTTTGTTTGCCTTGTTGAGTTGTGATAAAAGTAGCGTTGAAGACCCTGCGGTTGGCAATAACGTACTGTTGAAAACCGAATGCCTCACCGAAACTTCGGAGGTGGCTTATAAAAATCAGTCGGTCTTAGATACCGATGGTTTTGTGGAAGTAAACCGCTTCTATTCGGCAGATGGCAAGTTTAAGGAAACTCGTTATGCGGTGTTGATGTATGACCCCAAAGCCTATACGGGTCTTGATTTGAAGAGTGCCTATTTCAACAATAAGCCCTTCCAAGTCGCCGCCAATGGGCAATTTCAACTGACCGATTCGGAAGAAAACAAAACAGCCAATTGGCGTTTTACGCTACCCGATGGCACAGCAATTGAGATTTGTACGAGTCAATTCCCGAAAGTTTTGAATCTGTCAGCGATTCCAAAACCAGTATCGGGCAAAGAATGGAAGTTTGACCTCGACATCAGTGCCAACAAAGCGGATTACGTGCAGGTATCGAACAATAAGTTTTTTAGTTATGGCAGTTTGGACGGTGAAGGGAATGTGAGTACCGATAAAATGTCGCTCACATTCAGCAGTGCAGCCGTAAAAGATGCCATGGACGATGCCAAGTTTTTCAAGCAAACCAGCCTACAATTGTACGCCAAAACGGGCAAGAGTTTAATCAAGACCGTGAAAGGTAAGAAAATAAAGGTGATTGTGAATACGGTTTCGGTGGTGGAGTTGGGGTTGTTTTAGACCTCACCGAAGCGTCGGTCGCCCCCGACCCCTCTCCCGTGGAGAGGGGAGAATTGGACTCTGATTAGTAATTCCCTGACTGTGTCTCCTAACCAGCCATCGTGCGAAAGCAACGTCCCAAACAAATTTTTGTATAATTTGTTGATTATCAATAAATTCTGACGTTTTTGTTTTAGTCTTAATTTATTTCCAATTCTAACTACGCCCAGAGGGCTTACTGATAAGCGTCACTCGGCAAGAGCCGAGTGACTGCGGGGGCTGTCGGCAAAGTTCTAAACCGCTCATTCCTGGCAAAATAATATCTGAAATAATAATAGCGTAAGTATTTCGGGTAGCTAATTGTAATCCGATTAACCCATCGTAAGCTACATCAACTTCCCAGAGTTGTTCTTCGAGACCCTGTTTGGTGAGTTGTACGGTTTTGGCTTCATCTTCTATTACGAGTATTTTCATAGTGTTTTTGTTCGCTTGTGTGCCAAAATTAGGTAATTTTAGAGAGAAATGAATAATATTGAGGAATATTTACGGAATACACCATAAACACAAAAAGCGAAGAAATATCATTCTTCGCTTCTTGTGTTTACTATTCAACAACAGTCTATTTCAATTTAATAGGCAAATACCAGTTGCTGCTCACCAGTAATTTGGCTCTTACGGCTTCGGCATTTGGATTATTGGCTTTTTTGAGTTTTTATAATATTTCAAGATAAAGTTTACTCTAAGACCAAAAATTTGGTAGGGGGTAGAAAGTTTAATATTATTAAGATTTTGATAATCAGATAGTTATAAAGATTTAATCATCTACTAATCAATCCGAGTTCTAAAAATACATTTTTTAACTAACTAAAAATCAGGTTCTGACATTTCACCCTACGAAATTAGTTAATTTCAGAGATTTAATTGTTGTAGGCAATCGCAGAGGTACACACCTAACCACTAATATTCAACAAAATCTCAAAATCTTTTCGGTGGACAATTTATCGTTAGGGGACATTTGGTAAGTGCCGACAAGCCTAAAAACCCCACCCACCCCAATAAAAAAATGAGTTACCCAGTTTTAAACGGATAACTCATTTTTATATTATGTTAGACACTTCTAAACAGTAGCAAATTGTGGTTTTACAGCTTGTTGCGGTCTGACAACTTTCTTTGCCGACTTTTTATATTTGCGATTATACCAAATCAACATTCCTGTAATGGGTAAAGTTGCTGAGAATAAACTCGCTAAAAACATTAATATTTTACCAAATAAACCGAAGGCTTTCCCCGTATGTAAATCTCGATTGGCGTGTTTTACTTTGTCGCCTGCCGAGTAATTGGCGAATAATTCAGTTTTTAACATTTCGCCTGAATATTGGTCAAACTCAAAAACATTTTGCTTTTTTACAATTTCATAAGGATAACGCAAATTAACCTTGACACATTCTTTTTCATTTTTTGCAAAGTTAATATGTGCTTCATTCCACCCTGCATATTGATTTTTCACAGTTTCAAATGCTTGATTTGGCGTAAATAATTTTCCTTCTTGTGGTACAGAAATTGACTTTTTAGGTTCTTTCATTTTTTCACCCAAAACAGCATAAACTCCTTTCTGAACTGGTTTTATAGCCCACCACATACCTGTAAATGTTACCAAAAACAAGGGCAAAAGAAAATAAAAACCAAATACGTTATGAAAATTATAGTTCAATAATTGAAATTTTGTATTGAATTTCATCTTAAAAGCGGTTCGCATTTGGTTTTTCTTGCGTGGAAACCACAAAACGAAACCCGAGATTAACATCACCAAAAACACAACGATATTGATTTTAATGAGCCATTTTCCAACATCACCCAACAATAAATTTACGTGCATTTCTTCAACAAAATGTAGAAAATCCTTGTCCATATTCCAAGTGCCAATGATTACCCCTGTGTATGGGTTGAGCGAAATCGTGACTTTTTTACCTGCCATTTCGTTTTCTTTTTTGCCTTTTTGAACTTCACTTTTGGCTTTCGGATTTTCGTTTTTGTTTTCTATCAATTTGGCAATTATGGTGCGATTTGGGTCTGAAAACAAGCGTATTTGCTCAATTTTCATTTTTGGATATTGGGTATTTATTGTATTTGTAGCTTCTGCCAAAGAAATTTTAGCTTGCTTTTGGGGTTCTACAAATCGAAATTCTTTTTGCGTTATATTTCTGATTTCTTCCTCAAAAACAAAAATACAGCCTGTAATGCTAACAATTAGCACTACAATTCCACTTGCTAAACCACCCCAGAGATGAATATATCCCCAAATTTTTTTGAGCGTTAGTTTGGTATCTTTCTTTGCCATTTTGATTGTTTCAGATTAGGAACAAAATTATAAAAAATTAAGAAATAGAACTCATCGCCTCCGATAATAATTGCAAAGCTTTTGTATTCTGCTCGATATTGGCAAGTTCAGATGCGATTTTTGCAAAAGTTAATGCTTTTTTAGAATTTGAGTTTATTTTTTTTGCTGCTATTATCGAATCATTCAATAAGCCAAGTGCTTTTTCTTGCTGTTGTATTTTTGAATAATTTTTTGCAATACGGATAAGCCCCTCTGTCAAAAAATAATAATCATCAATACTTTTCGATAATATTTCTGCTTTTGCATTTTCTTTTGCTTGACTTAGATTTCTTGTAATTTCGCTTAAAATATCATTTTTTTTATTTTTATCTTCAATCATACTTGCCGCTTGCTGTGCTTTTTCAAGCATTACGAGTGCTTTTTGTGGCTGTCCTTTCTCTGCTAATTCGCCACCAAGCATCGCTAAGATAGCGGCTTTTTCAAAAGGGTTATTCAAATTATTGGAAAGCACATATGCTTTATCGAACAGGGCAAAGGCTTTCTCTTTATTACCTACAGCCACCAAATTTGCGGCTATTTCAGCATAAGTACTTAATTTTTCATACAACGGAATGTTACTCTGACTTTCAATAATTTGCAAGGCTTCTTCCAATAAATTATTGGCTAGGTCAATTTGATTTAATTTTTCGTACCTACCTGACAGCTCAGCTAAAACAGCTGGTATTTCATTTTTATGTTCACTAACTCTTATTTTATTTACAGCACTTTCTAATAAACCTTTAGCCTTTTCGGGATTAGTTTTAGCCAGTTTATTGGCTATTTTCCCCAAATTAGTACTGAAAAGATGTTTATCCTTTATGTTATTGGTGATATCAAGGGCCATGTCGTGTTCGCCTAAACCCGAATACTCAATAGCTATTTCTGCCAAAGTAACCTCTTTATACCATTTATTTTTTAGTTTTTTAGCCTGACTTAATGCCCTGTTTAAAATTACAATTCCCTCATTTTTATCTTTGAACTTACCAATTTCTCCTCCAATTTTAGACAGAGCAATCAATTTGCCAGCCTTAGTTTCCATAATATCTTTCTCAGTACGATGAGCAAATGATATTTGTACAAAAAATATTAATATTGGCAATAAAAATTTAGTCTTCATCGGTATATGTTTTTTCGATTTAAAAATTAACACTCGCACCTACGCTAAATACACGCCCCTGTGTTTGCTCATAAGTATTGGCAACTTGAGTAGCTGTATTGGTATACTTCCATTTTTTTAATGTATCGAAAATATCAGTACCTCTCACAAAAAGTAGGTTTCCTTTTCCAAATTCTTTTTGAATGCCAAAATCTACAAACTGCACCTTTCCTTCTCCTGATTGAATTGTGTTTTTAGGACCAACCCAATTTGAGATTACTTGTAGATTAATTTTTGCGGGTAATTTAATATCGGTCAAAAGTTTTGCAGTCCATGCAAACTGATCCTTCAACTGGTCGCCATTGTATTCATCGTTAGTAAGAATTTTTGACCAAAATTTCGAGTAATTACCGTTAAAATTCAACCATTTTCCCACTTTGGCGGCAGCAATAAACTCTAAACCCGTAGTTTGAGCCGCACGAATATTGATTGGTTTTTCTACAAAAATTCCGTTTTCGTTAGTGATATCCTTCTGAATTAAATTATTAATATTTCTTAAAAAATAATTTACGCCAATATTAAAATTTTTAGTTTGCTTAAAAATACCAGCCTCATAAGCCCAAGCCAATTCGGGTTGAAGGTCAGGATTTCCGATTTTATGTTCGGTAGGGCTTTTAATTTCAAGGAAAGGATTGAGGTCATTAAAACCAGGGCGACGAATTCTACGACCTAATGAGGTAGAAATATAGGTTTCTTTGCTGATAAAATATTGGGCATGTAGCGATGGCAAAGGTGTAGAATAATCTCCAAGTTTAGTATCGGTACTAGAATTCAATTTTGTTTGAATTGTTGCAAACTCATGACGATAGCCAAGGTTCAATTTTAATTTTTCAATATTCCATTGAAAAGTAGTAAAAAAAGCATTTACGTCTTCATTGGCTTCAAAATTATTTTTGGCATCAACTTTTGTATCAAATTTATTGCTAGTGGCGTTGTAGGTATTACTATTTCTTGTGATATTTCTTTCGGTCAAAAATCCTTGATATCCAGCTTTCAATAATGATTTTTTAAATATATTTGTTGACCAACTAAAACTTGGCAAATGCGTTTGTAACCTAATTTGGTCATCGTTACGAGTAATTTTTGGTGTTTTATTCAATATCGGTTCGCCAGTGTCTGTTGAGCCATATTCGTTTTGGTCGGTGGTTTTGTCTTCGCCCGAGCCATTAAAATTATATAAAAACTGAAATTCTTGATTTTTCCAATTTTTACTTACTTTCAATGATGGGTTGTGAAAAAATACAGATTTGATTTCTGGGGAATTAACGTATTTGCCACTTTTAAATTTATTGCTGGCATCAAATGTTCTTTGCACATCCAACTTGGTTTTGTCTTCCGTTTGGTCGCCATAAGTATAATCAGTGTAAATATCCCAGCCTTTTGAATTAAAACCTAAAAATGCCTTTGCAGTATTATTTGTAAAGTCTTTCGTTTCATTTTTTAGTGTCAAAACATTTTCAGTCAGCGTACCCGTATTCGAATATTTTTTGGTATCACCATCGCTATTATTATCTACTATTCGTGCCAACCGGTCGATACTTGCTCCATAAGTAAAGTTTTTTGCTCTACCACTCAATCCTAAGCTACCATTGTATCCACCCAGCTGGTCGGCAGTAAAGGAGGCTCTGCCTCTTGTATCATACAATTTGGTTGATGGAACACCTTTCTTTAAAATGATATTCACTACTCCATTTACACCCGTTGACACCATGTCAGCCGTAGGATTTGACAGAATTTCAATGCTTTCTATCTGATTAGCAGGAATAAGGTCGAGCACACTTTCTCTATTATTTCCGCTTACTCCTACTGGTTGTCCGTTAATGAGTACCTGTGTATAACCATTGCCCAAACCCCTGAAACGAATATCACGGTTATGATTTGGACTTCCACCCATAGCTACACTTGGCATTGCTTTTAAAATATCGCCCGCTGTACCGCCATTTTGCGAAATGAGGTCTTTGGAATTATACTGGATTGATTGCGGTTTCACTTGGGTTATGCCGATATTGCCCACAACGCTCACCTCTGACAATGAATTAATTGATTCTTTAATTGATAAATTGATTTCGTTGCTACCTTCTTTTACGTTAATTTCTTGGTTAATTGATTCATAACCAACCGAAGAAACAACTATAAATTGCTTACCAATCGGTGCTTTATCAATCAAAAATTCGCCTTTTTCGTTTGAAACTGTACCTAATTTTAGACCTTTAAGCATTATTGTAGCAAATGGAACATCAGAACCATTTTCAGAAGTTAATTTTCCTTTTATTAAGCCAGTTTGAGCCAATAATTGAAATGAAATTGAACTAAAAAATAAAATAATTGTGTATAATTTTTTCATGAATGATTGTTTTAAAATTTGACCAACTCGAAGAGTTAGTGCTAATAATTTTATTTTTATTTGGACTTATTATAAATAATGGCACAAATATAAACACGATAAAAATAAAAATAAGGGTTTATTTAGAAAGATTATAAATAATTTTGCAAATTTATAATCTTTCTAAGAATATTGATATATTTTGCTATTTTTAATGCGACTATTCTTTGCTTCGTGGATAATTTAATTATTTTTCATCGGACATGAAAAATGGACAATTCAGCGTGTGGACAAAAAAGCGACTGCCCACAACATAGTATTTATGAAAAAGAGTCGGACGGAAGTAATTGAACATCAGTAAATTAATCAACATTTGTACCAGCGAACGGAATACTATGAAGCTTTGAAAGTTACTCAACATTGGAACAAAACCCAGCATCAGTTACGGGCTGACGTGTTCCAAATCCCCCTTCTTCATAAATACTTGTACATTACAACGTAGCTTTTTTTACAGAGAATGCGTAGATTCTTGGCATTTACTATCTATGCAGTGGTTATGGCGGGTTTCCTCCGTTTAGTTGAAAATTAGATGTTTTTCGCAATTTCTACCGCATAAACTTGATTTTTACCTTCAAAATTTGCTCTAAAAATTATCCATTTACCATCGGGAGAAAAATGCACATTTGGCTCAAATTTATAGCCGTGGTTTTTCATATTTACAAGTTTTTCAGACTTTAATCTATCGCCATTAGGACGAAATAAATAAATCCACTGACCATCTTTTGCCTTCGCAACTTGCCCAACATCGCCGCCATCACCCGCAAAAATTGTTTGGTCGGGCGAAATATTAAAATGAATCGACCATTCATTGCGTTCCATTTGGTAGCGTTTCTGTTCGCCAGTTTCAATGTTTGTTCCTGCCAAATAGAAAGTCTCGCCTTTCGGAATTTGTAAGTCGAACCAGATAGTTTTTCCATCCCAACTCGGAAACTCATGTCCCGCAATTTCCATATCGACGCTGCGTTTGTGCATCAATTTTACGGCTGAGGTTCTGATGTCAATCGTCCAGATTCTATCCACTTTGTGCCACGGGCCTTCATGGCAAAACATCAGCATATTTGGGTTTTTGGGCACAAATTGAATATGTCCGAGCCATGTGTTTTCTTGGTGAATTTGCTTTAATTCACCAGTTTTGATATTGATTGAAAAGAGCGTATTCTTTATTTTTGCTTCAAAGATTTTATCAAAATAATCTTTCTTTTCAGGAAAATTTTTCAAAATTTCTTTTTCGGTTTCTCCTTCTTTGTGAACACCCGCCAGGATGTTTTCATCGGCATTAATGGTAGAAATTTTTCCTTTAAAATTGGCAGGAAAAACATAAACCAGACGGGTTTGCTGAGTAATGATTGAGGTGGCAAAAACACTGTCTTTTCGTTGGAAAAATAATTCGCCACGCTTTGGAGCAAATATTTCGCCACCAATTCTGCTACGGTTGGTGAGGGGTTTGTTTTCCAAAGTTTTCAGATTGACTGAGTAAAGTTGATTACCTGCGGGCGTACTATTATAAAATGCCATTAGGTCGCCATCTTTGCTTGCCATAAAAGGATTATTATGAAAGTAAAAACTTGAATTATTGCCTTCTATATTCGACAAACGCACTATTTTATGGCCGGTATCTTTGTCAATCCAAGAGTTGGGCATTGGAGAAAACGAACCAGTTTCAAGAGACTGAATTTCCTTTGCTCGTTTTTTGATTTGTTTTTCAGAGAATAAAAATTTGTTTATTTTACATTTTCTCAAAGTTCTTACACCTTCTACCACGGTAGCTGCATTGAGTTTTGCACCTGCATAATTGGTGTGGGTGTGGTCAATCGGAAAGAAATCAGCTTTGAGTTTTGCTTCGTTTGAAAGTTCGTATTTTGCTGAAACCAATTCGTTTAAATCTACGAAAAACGCACCTTTTGTTTGAGCTGATTCCGCTGCCCATTTGGTGTAACCATCTCTCGGTATTTTTCCGTCTTTCCAGACATTGCGGGGCACTGGCGAAAACACAATGGCAGTTGCACCTTTTTCTTGGGTTTCAGTAATATATTTTCGCATATACCAGCCGTAAGAATGTACGATTTCGTGCTTTTTGGTAAGCAAATTGTCAATTTCTTGGGTTTCTTCGCCTACACCTTTTATAGTTCCTCTGGCACGAGTGGTATCGTTGATTGCTCCGCCATCATTATGCCCAAATTGCATCATCACGAAATCGCCTTTTTTGAGGGTTTTTAAAATTTTCTCCCAGCGTCCTTCCGTCAGAAACGTACGGCTGCTTCGCCCACCAATGGCGTGATTTTCGATATGAATTTTGGTCGTATCAAAATGTTCGTGGATGAGTGTTCCCCAGCCAAATTGACCATCTGAACCTTTTCCTGCACCATTTTTTACCGTCGAATCGCCGATGATATAAAGTGTAGGTTTTGGTTTTTGGGTGAAAGCCAAAGAAAGGATAACAATAAAAGATAATACAAAGACTTTTTTCATAAAAATTGAAATTTATTATTTGAGTAATGAACTCCCCCATATAGGAGATTTAGTGGGCTTCTACCGCTGTCAAAGTTACCTTTTCGAGCAAACCAGAATCTCTTGGTTGCCAGTTTAGAGTCGTGAAATATCCATCTTTACCCAAATTTGGTTTCAGCCTTGCCGAAACATTGATATTATAAAATTTTTGCCAAACTTCGCCTTGCTTTTCAAGTGCAATCACACGATTTGCCATTGAGTTTGATACCTTTATGACCAACGAATTTTGTGCTTTTAACAAAGAATTTGGCACAAAAACTTTGTAAGTTGGGCCCAGTAAAGTTCCGAGAAATCGCCCGTTGATTGTAACCGTTGCACTCTCGGCTACTTTGCCCAAATCGAGCCAATATCCCGTTGCTGAGGTATTTGGTTTTGAAAAATTAAGAGAATAAGAAGCCGTTCCAGAGAAATTTTTGTAATCATCACCTTCCAGTTTTGTCCACGAATCTAATGTTTTGGTTTCAACGGTTTTTGGTAAAGTTGGGCCACCCTCCAAGAAACTAATTTTCCAAGTTCCAGTCAATTCTTGTGGTTCGGATTTTGGTCGGAAATAGGCATACTTTACTCCCGACACAGGTGTTTTGTAGGTTTCGATGATACACGATTCGCCCGCTTCGAGTTGCAGATAAATTTCGTTGGTTTTGGCTTTGTATTTTGCCATGCCCAGCGTCTCGGTCATTGGGTTATACAAAGCCGCTGATTTTGCTGAAACCGATAGTTTTACCCAACCATCAAAGGCTTTTGTTGTTTTGTTATTCACGAAGTAATAATTGCCTTTTGCGTGCGATTTTCTAACAAATTGCAAGCCATTATCAATCATTGTTTCTCGGTAAATTTTGGCAACATTCATCATTTCGTCTAAACTTTCGCCAACAAAAAATGAACCTTGTCCGATTTTTGCTTGACTGAAACCAACCTCACTCCTGCCCCCTCCCAGCGAGTTTTTTTGTACAAAATTTAACTCACCCAAAATTGCCTTAAACTTTGCTCGTCGAGTATCTAAATTTCCTAAACCTGGCACATCGGTAGGGAGTTTTTTATGGAAAATGATATTTGCTCCTTGTTTTGCCAAAGTAATCAATTTTTCGAGCGTTTCGAGTGGAATTTGCTCACTTTCAGCCAATAAGATGGTTTTGTAGCTGATTCCGCCCGTCAAGATTAGTTTATTTTTTGTGCTTAAATTTCCGATTTGTTTGTCCGAAATAAAATCAAAACCATAACCACGGTCAAGGAGTTTTTGACCTAATTCTTTGAAATCTGTGCCGTTAAATTCGGGTGTTACGCCATCGAAATGTTCGAGCAAACCTTTTGGCGAAGGCTCGGTCAGGCGGTCAGTAATTGGAAAATAAAACAGCACATCGTTATTGCCTTTGCTATCTTGCAAGAAAGTTTGGCAGCGAGTTACGTAATTATTCAATTTGCCGAAATCTTTCCAAAAAGGATTATGAGGTGTGAAATGCACCGCTGCATAAAACAACCAACCTGGGAAAGCCGCTTCTTTTGGCGAATAATTGGTGCCATGATAGAAAATATGATTCACACCACCGACCATAAAAAGGTCTAAGGCACGCTTCACATCGCCCAAATTTGATAGAAAATGCTCGTTTTCCCAAGTAGCCGACTCCGACGAAGTGAGTTTTTTACCCATCACATTGGAGGCAGATGATGCAAATTTTATTCTCAGCAAATCCGTTCCTTCGATTTCAGGAATATCAACAACCGAGTATAAATCAAGTGTATTGGCTGGCGAACCGTGGGCTTGATTTCTTACAACTTTACCTCTTGCGTGAGCCCATTTTGCCCATTCAGAAGTATATTTTTCGAGAATCAAATCACCGATTGTTGTTCTATAATCAAACAAAACTCGGTGGTTGAGGTCGGTATTTTCTTTGCTAAAAAGATTGGGTAAATGATTGCGTAAATCATAACCACGACGAGCCTTAAACTCATCGAACAATGCCTCTGTCCAGTCAGATTGCCCACGGGCATCATCAACTTCGTAAGAGTCATTGAAAAATGCTCTCATGCTTGAAACATCACTTTTTGAAAATGCTTTGTCGAAAGCTGAAAGGTAATTTTTTATAGCTTTTGCCGAAAAATGGTCAATTACATCGCCTTCGCCGCCTGGGCCTGCACGCTCAACCATTTTGCCGTGAAAACCTTGAAAAACTGCATAAAGTGTCCAGTTTCCTGCGGGAGCTTGCCAGTTTAGTTTTCCGTCTTTGTTTACTTTTTCGGTTAAGTGAATGACTTCTCCCTTATCTGAATATGCCATTAATGTTTGTAAAGGCAAGTTTTGCTCGAAACGTACTTGGTCAATGGCGAGTTCTTGTAAGTCTTTGTTTGCCGAAATTGGGTATTTCAGTTCGCTGATTGTGGTCTTTTTAGGCAAAACATAACGCAATAAAGGCGTTTGTATAAAAACAATATTTTCATTCAAATTTTCCCCTTCTTTGAGCGTATAAGTTTTATGAAAAACTGCTTTACAGGCATCTTCGGGCGTAACCCAACTACCACCAAAAGGCCAACCCGAAGCATTTGCTAAGTCGATGCCCATTCCGAGGCGAGTACCTTCTTTGAGGGTATGCTTAAACATATCGACCCATTTGGGCGAAAGAAAATCAATAAACTGCGATTCATAGCCTTTTACGCCATAAATGGGCGTAATTTCTAAGCCTCCTAAACCTACTTTTTTGTAGGCTTCCATGTTGTAGGTGAGGTCTTTACGGTTTACGGCATTGCCTTCCCACCACCACCTTGACCACGGTTTTGATTGTTGTGTGATAGGTTTCCATTTTGGTTGGGCAGCGGCAATGGTAGAAACAAGAAAAAGGATGCTGGTCAAAGTTTGCAACTTTGACCAGCGAGTTGTGTAAAGTTTATAAACTTTACTTGATAGTTTGTGTCGAGTTACAAACTCGACACGGCGTATCTCTAAAAAACATTTCATATAATTTATCATCTATATCATTTCATTTTATAAACCTCAGCACCAGCCAATAAATAACAGCCTACTCCAAAATCGGTAAAATTTGGTACTTTGTCATAGCTGAGTGGCTGACCGTCTTTTGGCTCTTTGCCTGTGCCTTGTACGTATCCCAAAAATCCGTTTGGATGCACGCAGTCTTTCATCATTGCATTCATGGCTTTGGCTATGATTGGCTTATATTTTTTCTTTTTCAATAAACCATTGTTTACGCCCCAAGCCATTCCGTAGGTAAAAAGTGCAGTTCCTGTGAGTTCTTTTCCGCCGAAATCAGTTTCGTCGGTGATGCTTACGTTCCAAAAACCATCTGTTCGTTGATAATCGGGTAATACTTGCATCATTTCTAAATAAGTTTTTTCGTATTCGGCACGGTGTGGTGCATTTTTGGGCATAATGTCCAATACTCGGACCAAAGCAGCTACTACCCAACCATCGCCACGAGACCAATAGCAGCTTTTGCCCGCTGGGGTTGTATAAGGTGGGTCGAAATCTTTATCTCTGTACCATAATTTTTCGGTTGGATTATACATGCCTTTATCGCCTTCTACGTTTTTGGTGTGCATATACATTTCGTACATTTTTTCGTAGTAGCGGTCATCTTTATAAATTACACCGAGTTGAGCAAAAACCGGCATTGCCATTTGCAAGGCATCTATCCAAGTCCAATCGTCCTTTTTTTCGCTGTTTACCATGTTATCCATGCAGGCCTTTATGTCTTTGATTCGCTCAGGTTTTGGGTCAATCAAATATAAATCCATGTAGGTTTGACCGCAACATTGGTCGTCGCCATTGCGGGTTTTTATACCATTTCTTAGTCCCCATTTGTGGGCTTCTCCCCACGAGACCGCATAGTCGTAGTAACGTTTTTGTTTATCAACTTTATACAAAGCCATGAGTCCTTCATAATAAACACCACGGGTCCAGATATTGCTTGGGCGAGTGCGGTCAGATGCCCAAATAGGCTTGCTTACATCAGGCCATTCGTTCATAAAATAATCATTGGCTGCGGTGAGTGATTTTAACAGTTCGGTCTTTTTAGGAATACAACTCTTCGGTGTTTTTTGTGCATTGATATTGCTTAATGTTATGATTATCAGTGCGATACTTAAAAAAAGGTGTTTTTTCATAATGATTAAAATATGCGGTTATGATGTCTGTGAGGGTGTGTGCATAATTATATCAGTGATATGCCCCGACGACTAAATATTAAATAATTTAAAACTACTCTTTTACGATTTTTAAAGATTCTGTGCTAAATTCTGTTTTTACGTTTACAATATAAAGACCTACTGGTAATTTTGCTCCAACTTCACCTACGTCAGTGCAAGAATCGTTTTCGAGTTTTTTGCCATTCATATCAATGATTGTATAGCTAAACTTTCCTGCTAATTTTAGTTGAAACGAATGTCCCGAAGGATTTGGATATATTATTGCTTTGCCCGATGAATTTTCTTCTGTACTGTTGATGATTTCTGATATTTTATTTTTAACTAATTGAATATTAGGTCTTTGTAGCTCTTTCATGCCATTGCCCAAATAAAAACTTGGGTGTGGTGGTTGATTGTATCCTGAGTTTTGCCACGCAATAGCCACTCGATATTGTGGGTCGTGCATGAGCGTATAAATACGGTTGTTTGCGGGAATCGTTGTCGTAAAGATTCGGAGTGCAGTATTGTCGGTTTTTCTTAAAATTACTTCTTCTCGCCAGTCGCCTAAAATATCGGCACTTAGAGCGGGCGTGGCTTTTGTACCATTATTTGATGAACAGTCGTTTGCGGTCAGAATTCTATTTGTTTTTGCATTCAGATAATCCCATTTATCAATGCGGTTTCCGTCTAATAATTCACGAGAAAGGTCAGCATCCCACCAAACAGCAAAATTCATTGAAGGTTTTGCTGTACCAATCTGATTTCCTTTACAATCGTATAAATTTCCGACCGAACCCCAACATTCGTAGCCTTTGTAGCGTGGGTCAATATCAATGGCCAATCCACGGCCAACATCTTTGTTTTCACCATCAACGCCCCAAAGTGGTTTGCCAGTTTTTGCATCTTTTAAGGCCAAACCGTAAGCACCATATTTTGATGGACTTTCGTGTGGTTGCCAAATCTCTTGTCCTTCACGGTCGGGGTCCATATCGGTCATGTGCAGAGCATCGCCGTGGCCGAGTGCATTTTGAAACAAACCTTTTCCATCATCATCAATGGCACTGCTTCCGTTAAAAACTTCATCTTTTCCATCGCCATCAACGTCGCCCACCGTCATTTGGTGATTTCCTTGATATTCATAGTCTTTGTTGTTATTATCGCTATCAAAAACCCATCTTGATGTCAATTTTCCATCACGCCAGTCCCAAGCGGCTCTTACCAAACGAGTATAATAGCCTCGCCCCATCACCAAACTTGGTTTTTGACCGTCTAAATATGCCACCGCTGCAATGTATCTATCGACCCGATTTCCGTAATCATCTCCCCAACTTTCTACCGTTCCTCGGGCTGGTAGATAATCGGTTGTTGCCATTGCTTCGCCAGTTTCGCCATTAAAAATTGTCAGAAATTCAGGGCCTGCAAGTATATAACCATTTTTATTTCTATAATCGGCTTTGGCATCGCCGATTACTTTTCCTTTGCTATCGGTTGTACCATCGGCAGTTTTTACCGCAATTTCTGCTTTACCATCGGAGTCTAAATCATAGACCATAAACTGCGTATAGTGGGCACCAGCACGAATATTTCGGCCTAAATCTATTCGCCAAAGTTGCGTGCCATTCATTTTGTAAGCATCAAGATAGACGTTTCCTGTGTAGCCACTTTGCGAGTTATCTTTGGCATTGCTTGGGTCCCATTTCAAGATAATTTCATATTCGCCATCGCCATCAACATCACCCACACTACAATCGTTGGCTACATAAGTATAAACTACGGCATCGGGCGTTGTGCCTCCTGAGGGAGCTTTTATCGGAATATCAAGGTATTGCTGTTGCCATACTTTTATTTGCTCAGATTCTCGTTGTTCAATATTATTGACCACTGCACGCACGCTATAAGTGGAATTTATGTTGGTATTATCTATATAATTGGTCGAAGCGGCTATGGGAGTTGCAGTAAGTTTTGTGCCATCTCGATAAACATTGAAAGATGTTGAAGAAGATTCTGTGCCAAATAAACGCCAACCAATATATACTTGGTTAGAGCTTGTTCTGACTGCTACTACGCCACGATTGAGGGTTTCTACGAAACGTTGGGCTTGGCAAAACGAAGTAATCAAAAAAAATATTATCAAGTAGCGTAAGTGGAGCATTGAAGTGTTTTTTGAGGGAGCATTACAGTTTATTAGTAGAAAATTATAGAAGTTTTCCTTGATTAAGGAAAACTTCCATAATTTTTCAAAAAAGCTTACTGTGCAAAAAACTGTGGTAAAACCTCATCTCTTACTATTGGCATAGCAAGGGATGAGTTTGAAGTCTTTGCCAAAGGAAATTTTTTGCACAATGGTATCAATTATAACCTGGGTTTTGTGTCCAAAAACCTGGATTAATATTCATTTCGTTTGCCGGAATCGGATAAACAAGGTCGGTTTCTGCTATCGGACGAGCCAATTTAAATGAATACGTTTTGGCAAATTCATTCATTACTGCGATGGCTCTACCTGTTCGTACCAAATCGTGCCAACGAAGCCCCTCTGCTGCAAATTCTAAGCGACGTTCGTTTTCGATTGCTAATCTAAATTCGGCTTGATTTGCAGGCGTAATTACTGGTGCTTTTGCAAATTTACGGATGCGATTTAAAATCGTATTTGCTTCCAATAATTGCCCTTGTTCGTTCAAAATTTCAGCATACATCAATAACACATCGGCATAACGAACAACGGG
The DNA here is from genome assembly GCA_034519515.1 of Arcicella sp. Lineage (GTDB taxonomy): Bacteria > Bacteroidota > Bacteroidia > Cytophagales > Spirosomataceae > Arcicella. Next base: position 57,839 of record JAXHOK010000059.1, on the reverse strand, counting down.
GAAATTAGTTGAATAATCACGGTTGTTTAGTGGTAAAGTTGAACCTTTTTCTAAGAATTTGGTAAATTGAACTCTACCCGATACAGCTTTAGATTTAGCATCAACGTAGCCCGAATCTAAAGTCGCTGCTTTTCGAGTATCAACTTTACCGAATGCAGCAACTAATAGTGGGTCTGGCTGGCCATCGAAACCATCAATTGGCTGAAATGCTGACCATTGCGAAGGGTACTGAAATGCCTGGACAGCAGGTACTTGACTGCCCAAGCCAGCTCCGCCCGAAATGTACTGTACTTCAAACGGGTTCGATTTGTTTTTGCCAGCTATCGTAAATAAGTCTTTGTATGAAGCAGGAAAAGCAAAATACTTTGCTTCTTGGGCAATGATATCGCCTAATTCTTTTTTAGCCAATGCCAATTTATCTGTTTGCTTCAACGGGAAACCCGCCATTGTCAAGTAAACTCTACCCAAAACTGCTTTGGCCGCATACTTTGTTGCACGTCCTTTATTGGCTGTTGCATACGTTTCGGGTAGCACACTGCTGGCTTGTGTAAGGTCATCAACGATTTGTTTGTAAATTTCTTCACGAGATGCTCGAGGGGTTATTTTGGCATCTTCGATAGAAAGAATTGTTGTTACCAAGGGCACATCTCCCCAAAAACGTACTAAGTCAAAATAAGCCAGTGCTTCTAAAATAGCGAGCTTCGGCCTGCATTTGACTAACCAAAGTCGAATTTAGTGTTGTACTTTTTTCCAATAAAATATTAGAACGATAAATTACCGAATACAAGTTTGTCCAAGCCGTTTGCAATGTCCTTGTTTGAGAAGATGCTTGAAAAAAGCCAATATCTGCCCAATCACGTTGAGGCTCCACCACCGTTGATTTCATGAGTATTATCAGAGCGTACTTCTGACAAATACCAGTTCGAACTCACAGGTATAGTATTATAGGCATTATAGATAGCCAATGTAGCTTGGTTGAGTTGATACTCATCTACATAGAAATCATTGGCGGTATTGTTGGTAAGTGGCGTAATTTGAATTATATCTTCTTTACAACCAGACATTCCAAAGCAAAGTGCTGATATTATTAATATTATTTTTTTCATTTCTTTCAATATTCAAGATTATAAGTTCAAGTTTAGACCAAGAGAATAAGATTTCGATTGTGGGTATCCGCCATAATCACCACCTTCATTATTGGCAGCTTCTGGGGTATATCCGCCCGAATATTTATGCCAGATAAAAGCATTTTCTATCGAAATAAACACACGAGCACTATTGAACCATTTTTGTTTTGGAATATTATAGCCAAGATTGATGTTTTTTATTCTCAAGTAATCTGAACTGTACAACCAACGAGTATCATAGAATGACCCCGTGGTAGCCGTAATGCTTGGAGTCATGCCGTCGCCTGGGTTATCAGCAGATTTCCAACGGTTTTCCCATTTTGCCAATTTGTTATACAAGTATCCCATGCCTGGACGGTCAATCGAGCGACCAATCATTGAATAAATTTTGCCACCTACCTGAGCATTCAGTAAGGTAGATAAAGTGAATCTTTTGTAAGTAAAATCGTTTCTAAATCCAAAAACATAAGGTGCCTGTGGGTTTCCTACTATTGTACGATCCTTGTCGTTTATAACTCCATTACCATCTACATCACGGTATTTTGAATCACCAGGTTTTGTTTGTGCCATTTTGGGGCCTGCATCAACATCTGCTTGGTCTTTGTAAACACCAATAGCGTCGTATAATTTGAATGAATAAAGAGGTTGTCCAACTTCGATAATGGAAGTGAGTCCTGAAAATCCAGAGGCAATTGGCGTATTATCGTAGCCAATTCGTAGCACTTCATTGGTGTTATACGAAGCATTTAGTACGCTTACCCAACCCAAACCACCAAAATTATTTTTAGCAGTGATACTAATTTCCAAACCTTTGTTAAGAATATCACCCACATTTTGCCAGCTCGTAGTAAAGCCCGTTAATGACGAAACTGGAGCTCTCAATAATAAATCAGTGGTAGTACGTGAGTAATAATCGATTGATGTTTGGATACGTCCTTTCAAAATACTGAAATCAATTCCTGCATTATAACTGGTGTTTTTTTCCCAACCTAAGTCACGATTTTCAAAAGAACCAGGTGCATAGCCAGATAAAATTGCTCCGTTTAGAGGATAATTGGTTGTACTCAACAACGCAAATTGGGCATTTGAGGGGATACGATTATTGCCCGATACACCATAACTGGCACGGAGTTTTAGGTCGTCAATAAAGGTCAAGTTTTGCATGAAGTTCTCCTGAGAAACTTTCCATGCAACTGATGCCGCAGGAAAAATACCCCATTGATTATCTGCTCCGAATTTAGATGAACCATCTCTACGTAAACTCGCCGACAATAGATACTTATCTTTGTAGTCATACATCATACGCCCAAAGTAAGAAAGTAAAGCAGTTTTGTCTGCCGAAATACTCGATATACTAACCGTTGAGGTAGTTTGGTCGAATAAATTTGACCAGTCATTCGGGAAACGTGAATTGTTTTGACGACTGCTCGATCCTTCGGTAGCTTCGATTGAATAACCTAAAAGACCTATAATATTGTGGCTCTTGATTTTTTTGGAATAATTAAGCGTTGCTTGTCCTAAATAACGGAAACCAAAGGTTTCTCTTCTGTCAGAAACCGACCCATAACCTGGATAAGGTAGTGTTGACCAGTCTCTTATGGCATTGCTTGGTTGCCAACGGTCATTAATAGAAGAGTTGTTATCTACACCGCCCAAAAGTTTGAGGCTTAGTGATTTTGTGAAATTAATATTTATAAAACTATTGGCATTGAGACGGTTTCTAGTTCCATTCGCTTCAATACGCTCCAACTGAGCAATCGGACTCCAATATCGTCCTGACCACGGGTATGTTGGAAAAGGTTGAGCACCTGCATAATAACCAACTCCCAAAGGACTAATCGGCGGCTCCTGAATTGCCTGCATACCTGTATTGTCTTTTCCATCTACCGAACCTGCTCCCGTGAGCCATTCAACAGAAGGGGCAAGAGTTAAACCAAAACGAAGAAATTTGTTAATTTTTGCATCGAAGTTTGCACGTAGTGTTCCTCTTTGATAACCAGTATTTCTTACGATACCTTTTTGGTCAACAAAACTACCCGAAATACTAAAATTCATGTTCTCGGAACCACCCGAAACCGCCAATGAATAATTATCAAGTTGACCAGTATTGCCAAAAAACGCCTCATTCCAATCTACATAATCGAGACTGTCAGTGCCATACGCCCATTTTGGGTCGTACATTAAAGTAGTATTAGGTTTAGTAACAGGAATTTTCAACTCTGCGGCTCTAAACTCTTGTGAATCATCCGCTTTGTAGTTTTTCTTCAATGCAACACCACGAGCTACCCACGCTGCATCAACACCTTCTTTACGTTGCTGAATCCATTGCTCAGGACTCATCATGTCTATTTCACCTTCTTTTCTCTGAAAACTTTTTGAGGTATTAAACTGAATATTCAACTTGCCTTTGTTGCCTCTTTTTGTGGTAATAATTACGACACCATTTGAGCCACGAGAACCGTAAATTGCTGCCGAAGCAGCATCTTTAAGTACGTCTATTGACTTAACATCGCTTGGATTTAAGCCGTTAATATCATCAACAGGTACACCATCAACAACATAAAGCGGATCGTTTGATGAGTTGATTGAGCCAGTGCCACGCACTCGAATCTGGATTGCACCGCCGGGTTCGCCCGAATTTGTACGTACATCAACACCAGGCAGTTGCCCTGCTAATGCACCTTCCAGACGAGAAATTGGTCGTTCTTCAATTTCTTTTGATGAAATACTTGATGCCGCACCAGTCAAGTTATTGCGTTTTACCTCGCCATAACCAACCACTACAACTTCCGATAGTGATTGCTCATCTATCTGCATTTTTACTGAAATTTGGCTTTGCCCATTAATGGCTACTTCTTGTTTCGTAAAACCAACTGAAGATAGTACTAATATTGCCTTTGAGTTTGGAACTTTGATAGAAAAAGTTCCATTTGCATTGGTTACTGTACCAGTAGTTGTGCCTTTGATTACCACACTTACGCCTGGTAAAACTTCATTTTCATCGGCCGATGTAACCGTTCCTTTTACTTCTTGGGCATAAATAGCCTGAGAAAAAAGAAACGCAAAACAGCCAAACAGCAGTTTTTGTAGTATATTTTTGTTCATTGTAAATTGAAATTATGTTTTAAATATGAAAAATATGGGTAAAATCATTGTCGAAAATTCATTCAATTTCCATCTGGTTTTATCACACTGACCAACGGACTATGAGGAAAACTCCAAGTTGTGAACGAGTCGGGCTTGGCTGGGTCAAAAGTTGGTAGTTCGTTAAGTATATAATTTGCCAAACTTAGTTTTGAGTTTCGGATACCTTCAACGATACATTTAGCCAGTTGATAAGCCCCATAATTGCTGAAATGTGTATCATCATGAATTTCTTTATCTTGGTTTGGGAAAGTATTTGCCACATAATGCACAAATGCCTTTTTTGAATTTTCAACGCCCAAAGTTTCAAAAAGTGTTTTACTCATGGCATTTAAATCTATCAATACTACGTTTTCATCTTTGGCAGTTTGTCGCATAGCTTCGGGAAAATCTCCGAGTGTATTGATTAATTTTCCATCAGCATCAAAATTTCTACGGTACATCGAAGTTACCAGCACTGGCGTTGCACCTTTTTCTCTTACTTTCTGAATGTAATTTCTTAGATATTCTTTATAGGTCGTATTTGCCTCTACGCCGCTATTGGATTTTTGGTCGTTATGGGCAAATTCGATAAAAAGATAATCATTTGCTTTGATTTGACTCATTATTTTATCGAGACGTTTTTCAGAAACAAAACTTCTGATGGTTTCGCCTGATTCGGCATGATTGGCAAAAACTACTTTTTCGGCCTTGAAAAATCTTGGAATCATCTGCCCCCATGCGGCGTAAGGTTCTTGTGCTTGGTCAACAACGGTTGAATTTCCTGCTAAAAAAATGGTCGTAATATCATCAACAGCTTTCGTAATTTCGAGTCCACAGACTTTGGGTAAAGCATCGCTAAACTCAAAAGTCAGTTGATTATCCCAATGTAAATAATTCAATTCACGAGGTTTAAGTTTTACTTTTTCGGTAGCGTTTATTTGTGGCTTTTTGACATTTACCGTAAAGTTTTTTGTGATAAATTCTCCTTTTTTTGTCGAGACTTTTTCAAGCATCAATCTGCGATTTTCCACTTTTATAGTCGTTATAGATTCACCATCAGCATCTCCCAAAATGAGTTTAACGTCATAATTTCCTTCGGGAATATCAACCGTAAAAAAGAAAGATTCTTTACTTGTGCAGAAATCGGAAGTAAGAGCGTTTTTAGTCTTGCGATTCAAACTTTTTACCTTAGAATTTGGCATAAAACCAAAGCCTTTTTCTTTAGAATAAACACTTTCGGCAGAAACAGTGATATAACCTTTTTCAGTTCTACCCGAACCAAAATCGAACTTGAATGAAGTTTCGTTTTGCGAAAAAGAATCAAGACTCGTTAATATTAAAAGGATAGTAATTAAAAGAATCGAACCAAATCTCATTAATTTCTATTGTAATAATGCAACAAATTATTTGACAAATATAAGATTATATGGCAGCCAAAGCCCTCCTGTGGTCTCATGGACAGGCGTAGGCGTGGTCGATAAATTCTTCGCACTCATCGAAAGATTACTTTTACTCATTCTAACGGATTTTGTGGCGGGTATAACAAGGTACTCTGATAATCAATGAGTTACAAATAAAATAGCTACCACAAAATGAATTTTTCAAATTATTAATATGCTGATTTTCAATAAGGAACTGAAAAACAATAAGTAGACGTTTTTTAAATGCCCTTTTTTGCACCACTCTACGTTGCGGAATGCCGCCCAGATAAAATCCTCATTTAGCGATGCTAAACTGCGGCGACCGTCGCACGGTTTTATCGCCTTGATTGGCACAAAAAATAACATTTAAAAATTCATCCACTTATTATTTTCCCGTTCCTTTGTAAACTACATCCAAATTATGGTTTGATACGAAAGTTGGTTGAACGGCTGCCAAATAATTCCCAAATAACCTTTTGGAATCACAAAGGCGTTTCGTTAGGTAAAATTGCTGACCATCAACCAGGTAAAATCTATTCATTAAGTCAAGTTAAGAAAAATGAACGTTGGCTTGATAATGGTTTAATTAACGCTGAAACTTTCTTTACACCACTGATTATCAAGATAATACACGGTATAATTCTTCAAGAGAAAGAACTGATATTTGTTATTGATGGCTCAGTGGTTGGCAAAGGTTGTCAAACCTTGATGCTAAGTGTACTTTGGGAAAAAAGGCTATTCCCGTGGTTTGGAAAACCATTCAAGCCCCCAAAGGACACTTCCCAGAGTCAGACCATTTACTATTGCTAAAACTCTTAGAAGGTATTTTGAAACCACTCCCCAACGTGCGTTGTGTAATGCTGGGTGATGGCGAATACGATGGTTCTCAATGGATTCAACAACTCCAGAATATGAGTTTTGAATATGTCTTACGAACGGCAAAAGATACTTTATTAATGAACCAAGACCAAGAAATCTTTCAACCTAAAAAATTAGATCTAGGCGATAGCTCTCGTTTGTATATCCCTGACTGTCAATTAAGTAGCCAAGTAAAAACTCATTTTGTTCTATGGCATGAAAGGTCTTTTAAAGACCCAGTTTGTCTGTTAACAAATCGCAGTGGCGAACCGTCAAGAAATAGGGCAAATGGCTATTGGCTATTACCGAAAACGGTTCAAAATAGAAACGTTATTTAAAGATTTCAAAAGTGAGGGTTTTAATCTTCATAAATCTAAAATGACTGACCCAGAAAGATTAAACCGACTAATCATTATTTGTGCATTGGCTTATTTATGGTTAATTGGCATGGGCGTAGCTATTTTTACTAAAAAATCATAGTTGAAAAGAGTTTACAAAGTCCAAAAAGATACATTAAACCTTTTTACACATGGAAAAAGACTCTATAAATATCTGATTGAGAACGACTTACCAGTACCAGATATATTCAAAATTTTCGACCTTATAAAAGTGTAGGTCTAAAAAAAATACGTCAATTCTAATTTGCAAATTAGGTAAAAAAAGCCGTTATTTGAAGGTTAAAATAAATAAACGAGTCGAAAATATTAATTTTAGTTTTCGGATAAACCACTTTCAGAATCTCTTGAATATAAGTAATTTTCGACTTTATTTTCAAATTAAAAACCCCATTTTTTACCATGAATCAAAAACTTCTACGAATGCTCTATCTGATTATTTGCGTAATCTGGACGAGTAATTTGATGGCACAAGACCGACAAATTAGCGGTAAGGTGTCGGACGAAAAAGGCACACTGCCCGGTGTGAACGTATCCGTAAAAGGCACAACCCGTGGCACCGTAACGAGTGCCGATGGAACGTACAAAATTACAGTTCCCAACAATGGTACGCTTGTGTTTTCAACGGTGGGCTACGACCGTAAAGAGTCTGTTATTGGCTCACAATCAGTCGTTGATATTATGCTCAAGGAAAGTTTGAACGAACTTGATGAAATAACAGTAACGGCTTTTGGACGTGAAACTGAAAAACGAAGTTTGGGTTATTCCGTACAAACCATTAAGTCAAGTGTCCTCAAAGAATCTGGTGAGCCCAATATTGTGAATGCCTTGCAAGGACGCATTGCAGGGGCAATCATCAACAGTGCGGGTGGACAACCTGGTGGAGGAACGAACATCATTTTGCGTGGTATCACTTCTTTGGGTTCGGGTGCTGACAATCAGCCACTTTTTGTGGTAGATGGCATCATCATCAGTAACTCTACTTTTGCGGGAAATTCGTTGCCAAGTGCAGGGTCAAATTCACCTGGAAATTCGGAACAATTCTCGAATACCAACCGTGCGGCAGATATTAATCCCGATGATATTGAGTCGGTAAACGTGCTGAAAGGTGCAGGTGCAACTGCTTTGTATGGTCAGCGGGCATCGAACGGTGTTATCATCATTACTACCAAAAAAGGAAAAAGCGGTAAGAGTCAAATCAATTACAGTTTTCAAACGGGTTGGGATAATGTCTTGAAAACTCCTGCCATTCAAACGGCTTATGGTCAGGGCTTTACGGGCGAATGGCGTAACCCTGCCAATTTCCGAAACCGTACGGTTTTCTGGGAATGGGGACCACAAAAGCAAAGTTATGACCCTTCGTTTGATAACTTCCGTACATTTTTCAAAACGGGTGTACGCACCAGCCACGACCTTAGTTTTTCGGGCGGAACTGAAAAAGCTCAATTTTATACTTCGCTGAGTAATTTGAATCAAAACGGTATCGTACCTAATTCAGATTTCCGCCGTACTTCTGTTAGATTAAACGGAAGCCTGCGGGCATCGGAAAAATTGAATATTACCAGTTCGGTTAATTTTATCAATTCAGACGGTACTTTCCAAACGCAGGGAGACAAATCAATTTTTAGTGCTTTGTCATTTTACTCACCCTCTTTTGATGTTAATAATTACTTAAATGCTGATGGCACTGAAAATGATTTTACTAACGGAGTTATTGATAATCCCCGTTTTATGGCAGAAATGAGTAGCTTGAAAAGTTCAGTCAATCGAGTAATTGGCGATGTTTCTTTAAACTATTCTTTCAATTCTTGGCTTTCAGCAAAATACCAAGCCACAATGGATTATTTGGGCGAAAACCGTAGTCGTTATGTGCCAAATACACTTGATGCGGGCACACAAGTAAACGGTTATTTATCGGAAGAAACCCGTACATTCCGTGAATTAAACTCATTCTTTTTCTTGAATGCTGTTCATAATTTTACGCCCGATTTAAAAGGTTCTTTCATGGTCGGAAACCAGATTACAGACATTGTCGGCACAAATCTTTCGGTACGTGGCGAAAATTTTGTTTTGCCAGGCTTTGTTGATTTAACGAATGCTACAAACTTTTTTACGTCAAAAACTCGCCCAAATAGTTACCGTCAAATTGGTGTTTTTGGCGAAGCAAAATTGGATTACAAAGACCAATTATACTTGACAATCACGGGGCGTAATGACTGGGCATCTTCTTTGCCCGTTGAAAATCGTTCATTTTTCTATCCATCCGTAAACTTGGGTTGGGTATTTACCGAAACCTTCAAAAACAGCCCCACTTTCTTGAATTATGGAAAATTGAGAGGGTCTTGGGCTCAGGTGGGTAAATCAGCCGATGCTTATCAGTCTGGAACGTATTTTGGACAAACGCCAGGTTTTCCGTTCGGAGCAGTGCCAGGTTTTCGCCGTTCTTCGGGCGTGGGCGACATCAATCTACAACCAGAACGCACCACTACGATGGAATTTGGTCTTGATTTAGCATTCCTCAAAAACCGTATAACCGTGGATGCTTCTTATTTTACGATGGATAGCGACCGCCAGATTTTTGCGGTGCAAGTGCCAAACTCATCGGGTTTTGCCACTTACACCACTAATGCAGGTTTGATTCGCAACAATGGTATTGAATTGTTGGTAACGGGCAAAATTATTGATTCGAAAAACTTGAAATGGGAAACGTCGATTAACTGGTCTCGTTTGAGAAATACGGTGAAGTCTATGCCACCTAATTTATCCGAAATCACTTATTTTGAAGCCTTCAGACGAGCAGCCTTACGAATTGTGGAAGGTGGTTCGATGGGTGATTTATACGGTCGTGATTATAACCGCAATGCCAACGGAGAAGTGTTGATAGGCACTAACGGTTTCCCTTCAATTGATTACACACAGTACAAAAAATTTGGTAACGCTCTTCCCGACTTTCAAGCTGGTATGACCAACACTATTTCTTACAGCGGTTTGTCGTTGAGCGTGTTAATGGATTGGCGTTCGGGCGGAACAGTGGTGGATATGGCAGAAACCAACACCATCCGTAACGGTATTTCACGCCTTACCCAGACTCGTTACGAGCAAGTAGTTTTCAATGGTGTAAGAGCAGATGGTTCAGTGAACACGACCCCCGTGATAATTGACCAAAACTTTTACAGAACAGCCTCTCAATTTCCTGATTATCAGGCGACTGTAATGCAGGATGGTTCATGGTTCAGGGTTCGTAATGCTTCTTTGAGCTATCGTTTACCCCAAAAAATGTTGAACAAATTACCATTCTCGAATGTGCGTTTGAACGTTACGGGTAATAATCTTTTCCTAAGCACACCTTTCCGTGGCTATGACCCCGAGAATCTAACTTTTGGTTCGGGCGATAACCGTATCGGTTTTGTGGGTCGTAATACACCCAGCACCCGTAGTTTCATGGTGGGGGTAAATGTTACGTTTAAATAGATGTTCGATATTCGGAGTTCAACCATCTGAAAATCAGTATCTTACCATATAATAAAGCATTTTTTTGAATAATCATACTGACTCAATTTTACTTTGGCACTTTGAAAGCATACCCCACAATAATCCCTATTTATGCTTCTAAATAATGAATAGGATTGTTCTAAATCCCCCTTTGAAGGGGGTAGGGGGATGTCTCAAAGATTTGAATAGTGATTAAATTTAAGAGTATCAAAGTAGAATTAGATAATTGTAAAAAACATAAATTTCATGAAAAAACATATTAAAAAATATATACTATTGTTGTCCGTATTTTGGGCAGCATCGGGTTGCGATAAATACTTGGGGGGCGACACCAACATCGATCCAAGCCGCACCACGGAGGACAATATCTCGCTTCAAGGTTTGATGTCCACCGTTCAATTTTATACTTCGGAATCCCATTACGGTGCGGCTTCAATCGTTAATCGTTATACTCAACAGATAGCCGATGTAGCTGCCGACGGTGTGGATACCCAACGTGAACAACAATTAAGTGGCGTTTGGACGAATATTTACTTGAATACAATTCCAAACCTTAATGTAATGTCTCGCAAGGCAGTGGCGGCAAATCAACCTTTTTATGTGGGAACTGCCAAAATATTGATGGCGGTTAATTTAGGATTAGCTACTAATTTGTGGGAAAATGTACCTTTCAGTCAAGCAGACCAAGGTTCAACAGGAACATTCAGACCCACTTACGACAGTCAAGAGCAGGTTTTGAAAGGCATTCAAACGCTTTTGGATGAAGGTATTGCTGCACTCCAACCCATCGCCACGCAGGTAACTACACGGGCGGATGATTTGGCATATAACGGTAACGTATCTCGTTGGGTTCGTTTGGCTTGGACTTTGAAGGCTCGTTATGCTCTCCAACTGATTCGCAAGGGTTCAACCGCAGCGGCAAATAATGCTCTAACGGCTCTGGCGAATGGTTTTCAAAGTAATGCGGATGATTTCCAGGTGGCTTATAATGCCCGTAATTTTAACCCGTGGCATGGTAATGTGGCGTTGGCGAACAATACAGGTAACCTCACCATCACGCACGGAGCATTTTTTATCAATCAAATGAACGGCACTGGCGGCTTACCGATTGACCCTCGTTTGCCTTTGTTGGCGGCTCGCCCTGCAACTGCTACTACGTGGATAGGCGTAACGGCTGGACGTGGCACGGGTAGTGGCTCGAATGTGAGTTTCAATACCACCACTTGGCAATCAACCCAGACGGCTCCCATCCAAATCTGTACTTACTCGGAAGCCAAATTTATTGAAGCCGAAGCCCGTTTTTTGGCTAACGGTGGCACAACTACTTCCAGAGGAACAACTACTCAGGCGTATGCGGCTTGGCAAGAAGGCACTCGGGCGAATATGCTCAAAATTGGATTAGCTCCCGCCAACGTTGCAGCTTACTTGGGTAATGCTTTGATAAACGTTGGAGCAGCAAATTTGGGATTATCCAACATTATGCTTGATAAATATGAAGGCCTTTTCTTGAATCCAGAAGTGTGGACGGATATGCGTCGTTATGGATACAATCCTGATGTGTATCGTGGATTAACCCTTCCCGAAAATCTTAGTCCCGATTTGCAAGGTCGTTGGATTCAGCGAATATCATATCCAAGTTCGGAAACTTCACGTAATACAGACGTAGCACGGACGAACACCAAACTTCCCAACGTGGCAATGTGGATGTTTTCTAATTAAATATTTATCATTAAATTAAAATTTCAAACATGAAAAATGTAAAAATATTATTGCTAATGACCTTACTAATAGGCTCATTGACAAGTTGTTACAAAGAAAATGACGTAGTGAATGACCTTTGGCAAAGTGTAGGTAAAGTGCCCAACATTAGCGTTTGGGGCGTTGGGGCAGCACAGGGCTACACCACCACTACCTCGGTTACGGTTGCCCCAGGAGCAAATGCTAATTTATATTTACAATATTTTGCCCCCGAAGGAATCACGGTGAAGGAAATCAAAATTTATCAACGTTTGGGAGCTACGACCAATCCTATTACGCTGGTAAATACCTTGCCAGGCTCAACGGGACAATTTGACCAACAGGCACGCCAATTGGTTTTGAATACTTCGTTGGTAGCATCCACAACTCGCAACACGGCAATCACCTATTTTATTGATGCCATTGGTTCAAATGATTTGGTTTCAGCTCGTCGAACGGTAACGGTGCGTTCAACGCCGTAGTGAATTTTGGAAGAAATAAAAATCCCCTCTCTGTCTTGGATTTACCTTGATGGAGAGGGGATTTTTTGGTTAAATTCAAAAAATGGTGCATTGCTACAACCCATCGATTTCACTTTCCGAAAGCCCCGTTGTTTTTATGATAATGTCAGTTGGCACGCCATTTTGTTTTAGGGCTTTTGCTACTTCCATTCTCCCCTGCGTTAAACCTTCCTCAAAAGCTGTTTCTTTGGCATAGTCAAAAGTATTTTTATTATCTCTAAAAACCTTTAAACTTTGTTGATAATCATCCATTTCGTCAGCGTTATATTTCGCTATTTCTGCTTTTTCAAAGGCTTGTATAAAAATAGCATCATTAAACATTTCTGGAATATTTTGAAAATCCTCTAAATGTTTGATGAAATACAGCCATTTGTCCAAACGTGTATTAAGTTCGTGTTCCTCCTTCACAAAATGAGGCATTTCCAGATACACAAACTTCAATTTTTCATAAAATATTTGGTTATTCTGATCTTTCAACTGAACCGTATGGATAACCTCACCTTCCCCCGACTTTACTTTTTCCTCAAACTTAAAGTCCAGAATGCCAACACAATACACAAATTTTAACTGATAATTCCAGTTACCTTTTTCTGCTTGATTTTGGATTGGGAAAGTAGCATAATAAACCGTTCTATCTTTAAAGTAATTCTGTTTGACCTTCTGTAATTCTACAATTATTCTTTCTCCAAAACTATTTTCGCAATATATATCATAAACAGCTTTCCTATCATCTTCGGTATTTCCATTTTGGTCTTTATCTTTAAAAGTCAAATCCACGATATTACTTTCAGGCAAAAGATTGGTCAAGAAATCTATCAGCATAGGTTTACTGGCTTCTTCACCAAAGATTTTTTTAAATCCAAAATCCGTAAAAGGGTTTACATATTTTGCTTTCATTTTATTTGAAATTATTTATAAAATCAACGCTTACCTATCGCTTCATCATCTGTGCCATATTCGGCATTTTCATTTTGCCGTCCTGCACGTTGTTCATCATTTTCATCATTTTACGCATTCCGTCAAATTGTTTCAAGAGGTTATTGATTTCGGGAACGGTTGTGCCTGAACCTGCCGCAATTCGTTTCTTACGAGACATATCCAACAAATCTGGCTTTTGGCGTTCTTTCAAAGTCATGGATTGAATGATGGCTTCGATAGATTTAAAAGCATCGTCTGGAATATCAACGTCTTTCACAGCTTGCGACATTCCAGGCACCATGCCCATAATATCTTTCAGCGGTCCCATTTTTTTGATTTGTTGCAACTGCGAATAGAATTCTTCAAACGTAAATTGGTTTTGACGGATTTTCTTGTTGATACGCTCCGATTCTTCATCGTCAAACGCCATTTGGGCTCTTTCTACCAAACTCAACACATCGCCCATTCCCAAAATACGGCTCGCCATACGGTCTGGATAGAACTGGTCAAGAGCTTCCATTTTTTCCCCCGTCGAGATAAACTTGATGGGTTTATCCACAATATGACGAATTGAAAGAGCTGCCCCACCTCGTGAATCACCGTCTAATTTTGTCAGTACGACACCATCAAAATTCAAGCGGTCGTTGAACGTTTTGGCAGTGTTTACGGCATCTTGTCCCGTCATCGAATCCACTACAAAAAGGATTTCCGAAGGTTTGATGGCATCTTTTACAGCCGCAATTTCATTCATCATCATTTCATCCACTGCCAAACGTCCCGCAGTATCCACGATAATGACACGCTTGCCCATTTTTCGCCCATACGCCAAAGCGTTTTGGGCAATTTCAACGGCATTTTTATTTTCGGGTTCGGCATAAACATCCACACCCACTTGCTCGCCTAACACTTTCAACTGGTCGATTGCCGCTGGACGATAAATATCACAAGCCACCAAAAGTACGTTGCGACCACCTTTTTTGAGATATTGAGCCAATTTTCCAGAAAACGTAGTCTTGCCAGAACCCTGCAAACCTGCAATCAAAATCACGGCAGGGTCTGGTTTGAGGTTGATGGTTTGCACCTCCGAACCCATCAATTTCACCAGTTCTTCGTGAACGATTTTCACCAACATCTGCCCAGGATCAACGGCAATCATGATTTTTTGCCCCATTGCCTCATCTTTGATGCGGTCGGTGATTTCTTTGGCAACTTTATAGTTTACATCGGCATCCATCAAAGCCTTACGGATTTCTTTGATGGTGCTGGCTACGTTTACGTCCGTGATACGTCCCTTCCCTTTGAGGGTACGCATGGCGGTAGTGATTTTACTGCTTAAATTTTCAAACATTTTTATTTATTTTTCAATCGTAAATTTTACTTCAAAATATCATTCAAAACCTTGTTCGTCAGTCGTTTATCAAAAATAGATTTCACGGGAATTTTAAAGTTTTTCACGGCTACACTTTCAATATTTCCATCTTTTCCTTTGAAGACTAATTCATATTTTTTATGGCTCAAAATGTATTGTTCAATCGTTTGTTTACTGGGGTCGATAATCCAATATTCTTTTACACCATGAGCTTCATAGTCTTCGTATTTTGTAGTTCTATCTGTATTTTCTGTCGATTTTGAAAGAACTTCAACTACCAAATCAGGGGCAGGAAATTGCATTTGGTCTTCGGTGAAATCCTTTGCTCTTGATTGCTTCCAAAAGCAAACATCAGGTTCATAATCATTACGAGTTAGGGAGATTAATAGTTTTTCAATGCCTACTAATCCTAAATCATTTTCATCTACAAAACCAGCTAACAAACGATAAATACGTCCATTGGCTTCATTATGCTTCAATTTTACGGGTGAATGAAAATAAATTTCCCCATTGATGAATTCCATTTTGCGGTTCTCTTCAACGATTTCGTAAAAATGTTTACGCAATTCTTTTTCCTTTTCTAAGGCATCCTGCAAACGTTGTAAAACAATGAAGGCATGAGGGGATGCTAATATGTCTCTTTGAATTTGTGGAAGGCTACTCATAATCTGTAATACGTTTTGAGTTTATGACAAAGGTACAAAAATAAAACATAAACAACTTTTGCCAAAGCGTTGATTTAGTGTAAATTCGGATATGAAATCTGTCCAAACGCTCAAAATAATCACATTATTTTATTTACTGCTTCCCTCAGTCTTGTTTTTACTTACTTGGATTCACCTCTGGATTGGGATTCCGTGTGTGTTGATGATTCTTTTTTATGTTCAAAAAATGCCTCAAAATAGTTCAGAAAACATTGTTTCTTCTTCTGTTTCATGGACTTGTTTGGGCATTTCCATCATCATAAATTTCTTGTTAGGCATCGGCGAATTTCGCCCACAAACTTATGATTTTCAGGCAAATAACTACAAATATTACGACCTCATTACGCATGATTTACCCGTCTATTACGCCCAACAAAAAACCTACCTCTGTTACTATACGGGATATTATCTGCCCACTGCTCTTTTAGCCAAAGTTTTTGGGTTAGCATCAGCTAAATATTTCTCTTTCGTTTGGAGTGTTTTGGGATGTTGGTTGGTGTTGGTTTGGGTGGCAAGTTTCCAACGAAAAAAACCTCTATTATTAGTAGGTATCGTTATCCTCTTTTCCAATGCTTGGATAGTCATAAAACTGATGATAAATTTTAGATTATTCCAAGAATATTTACAGCCATATTATTTTCAAATCAATCAATTCAAACTCATCAACGAAACCTTTATCAAAAATTACGCTTGGGCTACCCAACATACCTTACCTGCCTGTTTGGGAGCGTGTGTGATAATTCGTATTTTTCAAGAAAAAGATACTTTCAAAGACTTAAAATATGCTTTAATTATTCTACTTTCCACGATGTTTTGGAGCCCATTAACTACGATTGGGTTATTTCCCTTTGTAGGATTTCTGTTTTTGAAAAATGCTCAAAGATTACTCTCACGACCAAAATGGATAGATTTAAAGCTAATGTTAATGCTTATTTTAGCATTTTCACCTCTGATGTTGTACTTCGTGAGTACGGAGGGGATTCATGCTAAAAACACGGAATTCATTTGGCAAACGGGCGTAGATAAATGGTGGATATTATATCTAATTTACGCTTTATTTAATTTTGGAATATGGGGAATAATAATATATTTCTATCAAAAATCAACTCCAAATATCTGGATTATTGCGATAATATTTCCTTGTTTGATAGCTTTTTACAGAATTGGAATTTATAACGATTTCAATATCAGAGTAGCCTTTCCATCGTTCTTTATTTTATCAATTTTGGTAGGAATTTTGTTACTCGAAAAAGTAAAAATAAAGCCCATTTTTAGTATCATAATTTTGGTAATCATTGTGATAAATTCCAGTACCAATATCAACCAATTATACAAAGGAATTTTTCCAGCAAATATTCTTACCACGATTGAAAAACCGTTTATTTTTAAAGCCCAGAATATGCTTGAATTTCAGCGAGTTGCTTACGGAGATGAAGAGGCAATTTTGGAGTATTCCTTGAGGAAGGATTCGGTTTTTGAACGTTACTTTTTAGAGAAACCTTAGAAGCCGTTTTAAAATATATTCTGAATAAAGTCTGATTGTATTTTTTGAGTAGCGGAATCATATTTTTTTAAGGAATATACAGCGTATCTTGTGTAAAAAATATGGTTTCGATAGTCACAATAAGACAATCAGAATTTGTCGTAAGATATTTTAAAACGGCTTCTTAGCATTTTTCTATCCTCAAAAACAGTGAACTGCCATAGAAACCTCTCTTCAAAATCTTCTCTTCCATTTTCACTATTCTGTAAAATAATTCATTCAACCAAGCTGGTGGTACACTCACGTCGGAGACTAATTTGGTAGTATCAATAAGCCTCAATTTTAACTGAATTTGTTGGAAAATTCGGATGGATAAAACCAGCGGTGAAAGCACCCAAGTCCAATAAGAATGATGTTGAATTTGGAGAGGAGTATTTTGTAAGAATCCTTGAAAATCTCTGACCGTAAAACGCCACTTCCCTCCTACTGCAATATCGTGCGTGCCGTAAAAAATATCGAAGGAGTTATTATTAGAAATAAAAATACTCTGAGGTTTCAGCAAAATAGAAATATCTTGTAAAGCACTGATTATCTGAATCTTATCTAAACAATAAAAAACATCATTACAGATAATTGCGTCAAATTTTTGTCCTTCAAACAAAGTCAGAATATCATCAATACTGGCTTTTTGTACGTTTAATTTACGAAGTTTCGAGAAGTGAATGGAAGCATCAGAATAGTCAATTCCTTGAAGATTTGTAAATTTATTGTTGCGTAAATAGTGTAATAATCCGCCCGTTCCGCAACCTAAATCTAAGATAGAAATATCTTTTTTACTACCAAATTTTAACTGAATTTCCACCACTACTTTTTCGTGAAGAATTCTATACCACCAAAGTTTTTCTTCGGCTTCATACATCATCTTGAACTCTTCTTCACTACTATTTAGCATTATTTATTTTTTTGATTTTAAGAGAATATTGAGGCATTTTGCTTTGAGTCAAGAAGGTTTTACCCACATATTCACCCACAATTCCGATGGAAATTAATTGAATTCCACCTATGAAAAGTATCACTAATCTGATGGGATAATCGACAATCTCTAAAAACTGAAATACGGATAAAATTAAGGCTGTGAAAGTACAAAAGAAACCCAAAACCAAAGCCAAACGGACGGGCAAAAGTGAATATCCAAAGAGAATATTGAGGAATAAACTTGTTAATTTTTTGAAAGTATAGTTAGATTCCCCGTGAGACCTATCGTTGTGCAGAACTGTAACTTTTCCAACATTATCAGTAACATTAAAAATCAATCCATCAATATAAGGGTATGCTCCTTCATATTTACAAATTTCTTCAACGACTTCTTTCTTGATAATCTTAAAACTTGATAAGTATAAATCTGGGGGTTTGTTGAACAATGCAGTGGTTACTTGATTGACCATCCAACTGCCAAAATTACGGAAGACCGTATGTTTTTTTTCATCATAACGGCTATAAACAACATCAAAATCGCCTTTTTGAGCGGTTTCTAAGAGTTTTATGATTTCGGAGGGGGGATTCTGAAAATCATCATCAATGATTACGGAATAGTATCCTTTGGCGTGATTGAGTCCACACATCACGGCATTGAATTCACCAAAGTTTTTACGAAGAGATAAAAAAGTGATATTTTGAAATTGCTCCGACAAGCCCAAACACACCTTTTCGGAATCGTCTTTGCTACCGTCATTAATCAAAATTATTTCAAAATCATACGCCCGTAGTTGTTCCTGAACGGTCTCAACAAGCCGAGTAATCGTAATGGCTCCATGATAAACTGGAATTAAAACGGAAAGAAGCATACTGGTATTAAGGAGTGATATTTTTTACAATACATAGTTAATATTCATTTACAATCTTGATGATGTAGCTGACTTCTTCGGGGGTAAGTGTTGCATTGAGAGGCAAACTGACAACAGTTTCGTGTATTTTTTCAGTTTTCGGTAATTGTAGATTAGCCCAATCAAGATAAGCTAATTGTTTATGAGGGGCAATGGGATAATGAACATCTGTCCCAATTCCATTTTCAGATAAATATTTTCTAAAATTATCTCTTTCATCAACCCTAACCACAAAAAGGTGCCAAACGTCATTATCTACTGTTTCAGCGGGTGGGAGAATTATTTTAGGGTTCTGTATTTCAACTAAATAACGTTTAGCAATATTTTGACGAATGGTATTTTCTGAGGCTAAATAAGGAAGTTTTACGGATAAAATAGCCGCTTGCATTTCGGACAATCTACTGTTATATCCTTGATAATCAAATACATACTTTTGAAAAGAACCATAATTTCGCAGGGCTTTTATTCGTTCTGCCAGAGTATCATCGTTAGTGGTGATTGCCCCTGCATCACCCATTGCTCCCAAGTTTTTGGAAGGATAAAAACTAAAACTTGCTCCATCGGATAAGTTCCCTGCTTTCTTACCATTATACGTTGCTCTGTGAGCTTGGGCAGCGTCTTCAAAAACTTTTAGATTATGCTTTTGAGCAATCGCATTTATTTCATCCATATCACAGCATTTGCCGTAGAGATGGGTTACTAAAATTGCTTTTGTTTTAATAGTTATTGATTTTTCAATCAACTGATAATCAATTAAATAGGTATCTAAACACGGCTCAACGGGAACTGGTGTAAGATTAGCATTTGAAACCGCCAGCATCGTGGCAATATAAGAATTGGCGGGAACAATAATCTCTGAATCAGCAGGAAAATCAGAGGCTTTTAACAATATTGTTAAGGCATCCAAACCATTAGCAACTCCGATACAGTGCTTTACATCGCAATATTTTGCAAAATCCTCTTCAAATTGCTTCAATCGTTCGCCCAAAATATACCATCCCGAAGCAACTACTGCGGTAACGGCTTGGGTGATTTGCTCTTCATAAACTTGGTTAGTTGCTTTTAGGCTAAGAAATGGAATTTTCATTTTATAGATTGTTTGCCAACACTACTTGTTCATACGGCTCAAAAATATAATCATCTTTGTCATACACTGTATTTGCCAAAACCAGTAAAATTGCTCCGTCTTCAAACTGATCCATCACGTGCCAGTCTTCGGGGGCTAATAGCAAACATTTTTCGGGAGAATTGAGAAGGTAATGTTCTTGATTTTTATTATTATCAACCAACACTCGACAACTGCCCGATATACAAATCAGAGCTTGCCATGTATTAACGTGTCGGTGTCCGCCTCGTTCGTGTCCTGCTTGCCCACGGATATAAAAAACTCGCTTGATTTCACCTGGGAGGATTTTCTCAAAAACGGTTAAATCGCCTGCGTCAGATTCAAAGGTATCTAATTGTATAAATTTTGCCATGAGGTATTAAAATAGAGTTCAATTTGAAATAACAAAGATAGCTTTTTTTAAGATTTTATTGAAACGTCCTTTGCATTTTCTTTATTTTATTAACATACGGTTAATAAAATAAGTGATAAAATTAGAATTATGCTGACTGCAAAAACAAGCCCATTCGTAGGACAATGCTATTTACAATAAAACATTATCAATCAATGGCAACTTTATACGTTGGGTCTTCCATAACATTAACTTCAATAACTTTGTCGGCATTTTGCAACAGCTTACGACAATCGTCGCTTAAATGACGAAGGTGAAGCACTTTATCAATTTTTAAATAACGTTCTGTTAATTTATTGACGGCTTCAATGGCACTCATATCAGTGATTTTACTTTCTTTAAAATCAATAATCACTTCATTTGGGTCATTTAAAACATCAAACTTTTCGGTAAATGCCGTGGTAGAACCGAAGAAAAGTGGACCATAAATTTCGTAGTGTTTTACGCCTTTTTCATCAATGAATTTTCTTGCACGAATACGTTTGGCACTTTCCCAAGCAAAAACCAAAGCCGAAATTATCACTCCAATCAAGACTGCCAAAGCTAAATTATGAAATATTACCGTCACTAAGGCTACTAACATACCCACAAAAATATCATGCTTGGGCATTTTGTTGATGATACGAATACTTATCCATTCAAAAGTACCGATTGACACCATAATCATTAATCCTGTGAGGGCAGCCATCGGCATTTTTTCGATTAAACCACTTCCGAACATCACGAAAACTAACAACATTACAGAGGCTACAATGCCTGATAATCTGGCTCTGGCACCGTTTGAAATATTGATTAAACTTTGCCCAATCATTGCACAGCCACCCATGCCCGAGAAGAAACCCGTAAAAAAATTTGCTAATCCTTGTGCTACAGCTTCTTTGTTGCTAATGCCTTTGCTTTCGGTGAGTTCATCTACCAAATTTAGAGTCAGTAAACTTTCGATTAAACCAACACCAGCCACTATCAAGGCATAAGGAAGAATAATTTGCAAGGTGTCTAAACTAAAATCTACGTTTGGAATATGAAAAGGAGGAAAACCACCTTTGATAGAGGCAATATCACCTACGGTTGTGGTTTCAATTCCGAATAAAGTAACTACTCCAAAAACTACCAAAATGGCAGCTAACGATGCTGGAAAGGCTTTTGTAAGTTTGGGCAGCCCCCAAATAATGAGCATAGTCAAAGCAACTAAACCAATCATTATCCAAAGTGCCGAACCTTGTAACCAATTATCTGTACCAACTGCTTTAAATTGCGGGATTTGCGACATAAAAATCACGATTGCCAAACCATTCACAAAACCAAACATTACAGGGTGTGGAACAAGGCGGATGAATTTGCCCAGACGTAAAAAGCCGAAAATCATTTGTATGATTCCTGCCAAAATAACGGTTGCAAAAATATATTCGACCCCGTGCGTTTTTGCCAAAGCCACAATAACCACGGCTATTGCACCTGTTGCTCCCGAAATCATGCCAGGGCGACCCCCAAAAACTGAGGTAATCAAACCCATCGAAAAAGCGGCATATAAACCCACCAAAGGCGATAAACCCGCAATAAACGCAAAAGCAATGGCTTCGGGAACTAATGCCAAAGCAACCGTGAGACCCGATAAAATTTCAGTTTTGTAATCAACTTTTTGTTGAAAATTAAATAAATTAAGATACTGTTTCATATATACTTTTTAAAAATAAATATCTGGTTTGGTAAAATGAATTACCAAACATTTGATGCTAACCAATAGATGAACTGAGAGACAGGGATTACCTTGACCGAAGAATCAGGGTGGAGTAATTTGGGAAAATGGAATATAAAATGTTTTCATTTGGAGTACAAAATTAACATTTTTTTATGAGTGGTCAAACAAAATTGTATAAATTGCACCCACAGAAAAGCGAGAGATAGCCAGTTTTACTAAATAAAACGTTGGCTAAAACACAAGAATAACAACATTTTTTTTGACATTTAACACGAATAATGAACCTATGAAGGCAACCAAATTATTTAAAGATTTTTTTGAAAGTGAAAAGGCGGGCGGGCTTATTTTAATTGTTTGTACGGCTGTTTCTTTAATTATTGCCAATTCAACACTGGGAGATAGCTACCATCATTTTTGGCAAACGCAATTGGCGGAACATAGTTTGGAACATTGGGTGAATGATGGACTAATGACGATTTTCTTTTTGCTCGTTGGTTTGGAATTGGAAAGAGAGGTTTACATTGGAGAACTTTCCAAAATAAAGGATGCTCTGTTACCCATTTTTGCAGCACTGGGGGGTATTTTTATACCCGCAGGAATATATTTAATATTTAATTACGGAACAGTGACACAGTCAGGGGCAGGCATTCCAATGGCTACTGACATTGCTTTTGCCCTTGGAATTTTATCTTTATTAGGCAACAAAGTACCCACTTCGCTGAAAGTGTTTTTGACTGCCTTAGCCGTAATTGATGACTTATGTGCCATCATTATTATCGCTATTTTTTATACCAAAACCCTTCTGCTGACCAATTTATTCATTGCTTTGGGAATTTTTGCATTGCTTTTAGTTTTTAACAGAATGAAAGTTAGAAACCTAATTCCTTATCTAATTGGCGGGGTGGCAATGTGGTATTTTATGCTTCATTCGGGTGTTCATGCCACTATTACGGGCGTTTTATTGGCATTTGCCGTTCCGTTTGGCAATGGAGATGAAAAATCTACATCTTTTATTCTACAACATTTCCTGCATAGACCAGTGGCTTTCATCATTTTACCCATTTTTGCCTTAGCCAACACCGCTATTGTATTCAGTGGTAATATCTCAGAAACACTTACCGAAAATTACAGTATTGGTATTGCACTTGGGCTAATTGTTGGCAAACCGTTGGGCATTTTTGTTTTGACCTTTTTGGCGGTAACAATGGGGCTTTGTAAACTTCCGACAGACCTAAATTGGAAGTCTATTTTTGGCGTTGCTTTATTGGGTGGAATAGGTTTTACGATGTCTATCTTTATAACCTTGTTGGCATTTGATAACGAAACGATAATTAATAACTCAAAATTAGTCATCTTGATTTCATCATTGATAGCGGGAATGTTAGGGTTTTTATCTTTGAAAATCTCATTGAAGAATCAATTAGTTGATTGATTTTCAAAAACATACAAAATTTACAACTGAATTCTGTGAAACTATTTTACATGGTAACAAATAAGAACTCAATTTGATAGGGAACTAACTTATATAATTTTGAAGATATTTTGTTACCCTATTTTTCTATCTAAAACATGACCATATCCATTATAATAACGCTCTGTATTTTAGTATTGATAGCTTATGTATTTGACATAACGGCTTCAAAAACAAAAATTCCAACGATAATTTTATTATTGATTTTAGGTTTCTTAGTAAAAATGATAACCATTTCGTTTGATTTACACATGCCTAATCTCAATCCTATCTTACCTATTTTGGGAACGGTAGGGTTAATTCTTATTGTGCTGGAAGGTTCTTTGGAATTGGAAATCAATAAAGAAAAATTACCATTGATTTTCAAATCTTCCTTGATAGCGTTCGTTCCACTGTTGGTAATAAGTTTTGGAGTGGCTTATTATCTCAATTATTTTCAACAAGTACCCCTCAAATTAGCTTTGGCAAACGCCATTCCTTTGGGCATTATTAGTAGTGCCATTGCCATACCAAGTGCCAAAAATTTACTTGCCCAAGAAAAGGAATTTGTTACTTATGAGAGTAGTTTATCCGATATTTTTGGAGTTATTTTTTTCAATTTCATAACCCTAAATGATAATATTGGGTCACAAACATTTGGAAATTTCACCCTTGAAATGATGATTATGTTTACCATTTCTTTTGTGGCAACGATATTATTAGCGGGATTTTTAAACAAAATCAAACACCCCATAAAATTTATTCCGATGATTATTTTGGTGGTCTTGATTTATGCTATTTCAAAAATATTTCATTTGCCTGGATTGATATTTATCTTGATTTTTGGGCTTTTTATTGGCAACATTGATGAATTACGAAATTATAAATTCATCCAAAAATTTCACCCAATCAATTTTAGTAAAGATGTACACAAGTTTAGAGAAATAACCTCTGAACTGGCGTTCCTCATCAGGGCTTTATTTTTTATCTTGTTTGGATTTTTGATTGAAGCAACGGATGTAATCAATACGCATACTATATTTTTAGCTTTTGGAATCATCATATCCATATTTTTGGTAAGGTTTATCATTTTATCTGTCTTCAAAATTCCAGTAAATCCATTGGTATATATTGCACCCCGTGGCTTGATAACCATCTTATTGTTCTTATCCATTCCAACGAAACAACAAACACCGCTGATTGACAAATCTTTGGTTACACAGATTATTATTATATCAGCGTTGGCGATGATGTTTGGACTCATATCTTACACAAAACCGAATGATGAAAAAATTAAATTGAAGGATGAATAAGCAGGGATTAGGATTTAGGTATCGAAGTATTAATATTCTGATATTCAATTAATTATCTCATAATAGAGCATCGTTTTAATTAGCACAATTACTTAGGACTTGTTTTGAAAATAGTCTCGAGAATAATTTATACCAAAACAGGATAACACAAAAAATGCTGACTCATGGGTCAGCATTTTTTGTAAATTTTACCGATTGAATAAATATCCATCACGCAATCACCACCGCAACGCCTTTCTCCACATCTTGCTCAACGGTTTTATATTTTACGCCTTCTTTTACAGAACCATCACGGTACTGAACCGTTACTCGCTGGTTTCTGTCAGCAATTTTTATGGCTTGTCTTGGAGCAACTTTTTCGGGTACACGTCCTGCACTTGGGTCGTGATAATCGTTTTCATCGCCTCTGCCACCTGCCAAACCGCCCAATAATGAGGAAATAGCATCGTCTTTCTGAACTTGCAATTTTTGCTTAGGTTCAGGTCTGCGGATTTGTGGTTTTGGGGCTTGGGCTTCTTGAATTTCGGGCATATCGGCTTTCATCAAGAAACTTACTGTATCAATATTGATTCTGCTCAAAAATCTTTCAAACAACTTCACCGCCTCAAATTTATAGACTAACAATGGGTCTTTTTGTTCGTAGGAAGCGTTCTGAACGGATTGTTTCAAATCGTCCATATCTCGCAAATGCTCTTTCCACTCTTGGTCAATCAAATTTAGGGCAATAGATTTCTCCATTTCCTGAATCAATTTACGTCCGTTGGTATCAATTGTTTCACGGGCATCGGCAAACATCTGCGACATCATATTTCCACTCACAATCGGCACTTGCATACCCGTATATCCGTGAGAAATGGCTTCCTTTGCAAAGTTGACTACCTTATCCATCAAACCTTTGTTTTTGGTTTGGTAGTGTTTTTCGGTAGCATCGTACAAACGAGTAGTTCTTTGTTGGGTATTCAGTTTCGTAATTTCCTCACGACTAAACGGTGGAACGATTCCCAAAATCTCCAAACAACGCAATTCTAATTCGTCATAATTTGGATTATTCTGTACCAATTCCGAACAAACATCATAGGTATTATTGGCAATATCCAAGGCTAAACGTTCACCAAAAAGGGCATTCTGACGGCGTTTATAGATGGCATTACGTTGATAATTCATTACGTCATCATATTCCAAGAGACGTTTACGAATGCCAAAGTTGTTTTCTTCTACTTTCTTTTGAGCTCTTTCTACCGATGAAGTAATCATTGAATGTTGAATTACCTCACCTTCATCCATCCCCATTCTGTCCATTACTTTGGCGATACGGTCTGAACCAAATTTACGCATCAAATCATCTTCCAACGAAAGGAAAAACTGCGAAGAACCCACATCACCCTGACGACCCGAACGCCCACGCAACTGTCTGTCCACACGGCGAGATTCGTGTCTTTCCGTACCCACAATGGCTAATCCGCCCGCATCACGAGAGGTTGGCGAGAGTTTAATATCCGTTCCACGACCCGCCATGTTGGTAGCAATCGTTACCTTGCCAGACTGCCCAGCCTCTGCCACAATATCTGCCTCACGAGCGTGTTGTTTGGCGTTGAGAACATTGTGTTGAATTTTACGAATCGAAAGCATACGGCTCAGTAATTCTGAGTTATCTACCGAGGTTGTACCCACCAAAATTGGGCGACCTGCTTCTACTAATTCTTGAATTTCATCGGCAACGGCATTATATTTTTCACGAACCGTTTTGTAAACTTTATCCTCGTGGTCAGTTCTTGAAATATTACGGTTGGTTGGAATCGTAACTACGTCCAATTTATAAATCGTCCAAAATTCTCCCGCTTCGGTTTCGGCAGTACCCGTCATACCACACAATTTGTGGTACATTCTGAAATAATTTTGGAGCGTGATGGTCGCATACGTTTGCGTAGCATCCTCAATATTAACGTTTTCTTTGGCTTCGATGGCTTGGTGCAGACCGTCTGAATATCGGCGACCTTCCATGATACGACCCGTTGATTCATCGACGATTTTGACTTTACCATCATTATCATCCACAATATATTCAACGTTTTTCTCGAATAGCGTATAAGCCTTCAATAACTGACTTACCGTATGAATACGCTGCGTTTTGGCAGAATAATCACGGATAAGAGCCTCTTTTTCAATGATTCTTTCTTGTTCGGTAATTGCCAGTTTTTTCTCAATTTCATTCAAATCAACCGATAAATCGGGAATCACGAAGAAGTCTGGATTTTCGACCATGCGGGTCATAAACGTCAAACCTTTTTCGGTCATTTCTACCTGATTATTTTTCTCCTCAATCGTAAACATCAACGGAGCATCAGCTTCGGGCATCAATTTCTGATTTTCAGCCAAATAGATATTCTCCGTTTCCTGCATGATTTGCTTGATACCCGTTTCAGAAAGAAACTTAATCACGGGGCGAGCTTTGGGCAAACCTCTGTACGCACGAAACAACGCCAAACCACCATCTTTTTTATTTCCAGCGGCAATTAATTTCTTGGCTTCAACCAAAAAGTCTTGGACTAATTTCTTCTGTTGCTCCACCATTTTAGACACTAAGGGGTCAAAAGCATCATATTCTTGTTCATCACCACGAGCCATCGGTCCAGAGATAATCAAGGGAGTACGGGCATCGTCAATCAAAACCGAATCCACCTCATCGACCATCGCAAAATGGTGTTTGCGTTGCACTTGCTCTTCGGGTGTACGAGCCATGTTATCACGGAGGTAATCGAAACCAAATTCATTGTTCGTTCCGTAGGTAATATCCGCTAAATAGGCTTGGCGGCGTTCGTCAGTATTGGGTTCGTGTTTGTCGATACAATCAACGGTCAATCCATGAAATTCAAACAAAGGAGCATTCCATTCAGAGTCACGTTTTGCCAAATAATCATTGACCGTAACCAAGTGAACCCCTCTCCCACCGAGGGCATTCAAATATGAAGGCAAAGTTGAAACCAAGGTCTTTCCTTCACCCGTTGCCATTTCGGCAATTTTACCTTGGTGCAACACCACGCCACCGATTAACTGAACGTCGTAGTGAATCATATTCCACTCAATTTCGTTGCCCGCTGCGTTCCATTTGTTATGCCAAATGGCGGTTTCTCCCACAATTTCAACGTTTTTCTTTTTGGAAGCGATGAATTTATCGTGAACGGTGGCGGTTACTTCTAACTTTTTATTTTCCGTAAAACGTCTTGCCGTTTCTTTCACAATGGCAAAAGCACGGGGCAGAATTTCCAACAAAACAACCTCTAATTGCTTGTTACGGTCGAGTTCGGCAGCATCAATTTTATTAAAAATGACTTCCTTAGCATCCACCGACATCTCTGGATTGGCTTCGATTTCCATTTTATAATCCGCAATATCGGCATCAATTTTTGCCAAGTTTTTTTGAATAATTGCCTTTAATTCAGCCGTTTGTTCCCGTAATAATTCATCCGAAAGATTACGGAGTTTGGCAAATTCTATATTCGTTTTTTCGACATAAGGAGATAATTCCTTAACATCTCGGGAAGATTTTGTTCCGAAAAGCCCCGTTACGGCTTTGGTAATAAAATTTATCATTATACTGGGTTTTGTTATTCGATGCGACCGTCGCTCGGTTCGATGTTTGTTGTTCGATGTTTGTTATTCGATACTTGATATTTATTTTCCGAACATCGAAAATCAAGAAACGAACATCGAAAATTAAATGTCATGCAACCAATTTGGTTAGTTCACTCGTCTTTAAAAAAGAATTAGGTACAAATTTAGTTCATTAGGTTGAATTTATTTTATGAGCGGTTCATTTTTCATCTTTTTGGTTTTCTGCTTGAAATTTTACATCTAATTATTGATTTTACGGTTTTGACTACAACTTTTTTATACTAAGTGAATATACCGTTCACTAAATTTCTAATATCATTGATTCTTTTTTAGAATAATTTTGCACAACCACTTATTAATACTGAACGTAACAATTCACAGACTAATTTATTTCTGGTAAATCGTTTCATTCCGTAAGTTCTTTATTCTTAAACATATTCTCTTTCTAATTTTAAAACAACAGCATCATGAAAACTTATTTTACAGTCATCCTGAGTTTACTATTACAAGTATCTTTTAGTCAAACATTCACTGATTCAAACCTTCCGATTGTTGTAATCAACACCGATGGAAGCGTTCCGATTTCTACTAATTTATCAGAAACGCCTGCCAATATGGGAATCGTCTCAAACAGCACAGGGCGGAATTATCTGACTAATCCTTTCAACAATTACAACGGTAGAATTACCACCCGAGTCAGAGGGAACTCCTCCACCAATTTCCCCAAAAAATCTTATAAAGTTACCTTAAAAACCGCTGCGGGTGGCGATACTTCTGCTACCATTTTGGGAATGCCCGAAGAGGAAGATTGGGTTTTGTATGCTTCTTACAATGACAAAAGTTTAATGCGTGACCCGCTGGTTTATTATTTAGCCAACCAAGTTGGGCAATATGCTTCACGAACTCGGTTTTGTGAACTGGTCGTGAATGGAGAATATTTAGGCGTGTATGCCATGGAAGAACAAGTGAAAAGAGGTTCGAGCAGAGTGAATATTTCTAAAATGAATTCGACTGATATTTCTGGTAATAGCTTGACGGGCGGGTATTTATTAAAAATTGATTCGCAAGGGGGAAGTGTAGGATATTTTTGGAATATCAGCCGAAATAGCATTTGTACAGACCCCTCGGGTAGTGCGTCTGGACATGGCAACACCATTGAGATTGAATATCCCAAAAGCTCAAATCTACAAATTGCACAACGTAACTATATTCAACAATACGTAACTGACTTTGAAACGGCTTTACACAATAATGATTTTTCCACAACAACGGGCTATCGAAAATACGTAAATCTCAATTCATTTATTGACCATTTTTTAATGACCGAATTTGTCAAAAATCCTGATGGGTATCGTCTTAGCACTTACTTTCATAAAGACCGAGATAGCAAAGGGGGCAAACTCACTATGGGTCCACTTTGGGATTATAATTTTGCCGTTGGCAATTCCCCTACTCCCGCTTGCAATGGTCAAAACCCTGCTGGTTGGGCATACCAAGATAATTTCACTTGCGACCCCGTGAATTGGGCTAAACCAATGCCTTTTTGGTGGAATGAATTGATGAAAGACCCCAATTTTGTGAATGGGGTGAAAGATAGATGGCTGGTGTTGCGGCAAGGAGCTTTGAGCCTGCCCGTCATCAATAACTTTATTGATTCAACTGCCACGTTATTAGCAGAATCGCAGGCAAGAAATTTTACAAAATGGGATATTCTGAATATTAATAATGGCATTCTTCTTTACAATGGAGGCACTTATGCCTCAGAAATTGATTCTCTAAAACTATGGATTAATCACCGTTTAACGTGGATTGATAACAATGTCGACGGCTTGGGGCATTATATACATACCCAAGGCACTACGCAATTATGTACTTCTACGCCCGTACTTTTGGCGGGTCTGTCGGGCAGGGCAAATCAGTATAATTGGATTAGAAACGGTGTAAACGGACAAGCAAATACTAAAAATTATTTAGCCCCCAATGCCAGCACTTACGAGTTGAAAACCACTCTGACGGGGCAGAGAAATTGTGTGATAACATTATTGCCCAAAACACTGATTAATAATTCATTGGGCATCAATACAACTGTACGTTCGGGCAATTGGTCAAACAGCCAAACTTGGAGTTGTGGACGATTGCCACTGGTTACTGATGAAGTAATCATTGAATCAGGGCATGCTGTTTCAATTAATAATTCTAATACTATCAGATTATTAACCATGAAAATCAATAGCCATTTAGCTTATTTAAGTAATTTTGTATTGTTACAAATTAGCCCTTAATTTTTATAGATACTTTATCGATGCAAAAATCTATATCACTCCTTTTTTCACTGTTATCCATACATTATGCACTCTTGGGACAACAGCCCGCAACAGGTTTTCGTGATAATATCTACGAAGGAGGATTCGACCAAGTAAACGGTGTCGCCTTCGATGCTTCGGGGAGAATGTTTACTTGGGAAAAACAGGGTAAACTTTTTGTCAAAAACGGCACTTCTGCCTCAGTTTTATTATTAGACATCAGCGATGAGGTAAATGTAGCTACCGATTCTGGATTAAAAGGATTTGCATTAGACCCTAATTTTTTGACCAATGGTTATATTTATCTGATGTATGATGTGGACAGACATCACTTAATGAACTTTGGAACATCCAATTATAACCCTGCCACAGACCAACATTTAGCTGCTTCCATTGGTAGAATTACCCGATATACGGTCGATATTTCCAATTTTTCATCTATTATCCCCAACAGTCGTTTTATTTTATTAGGAACAATTCCGACTGATGGTTTCCCCTTTATTCATGATTCGCACACGGTGGGTACTTTACTTTTTGGTACAGACGGAACACTTCTGGCTTCGTGCGGAGACGCTTCTGCTACGACTGCTGACTCAGGCTATGATGAAAATACTTATTATGATCAAGCCTTGTCTGACGGTATATTAAAATCCAACGACCCTAATACCGCCGAAAATGAAAATGAAAATGTAGGTTCATGGCGGGCTCAGATGGTGAACTGTTTAAGCGGTAAGATTATCAGAATTGACCCTGCCACAGGCGACGGTTTGCCCAGTAATCCTTTTTATGATGCTTCGCAACCCCGTGCTGCCAAATCAAGAGTTTGGGCGATGGGTTTTCGTAGTCCTTTCAGAATGACCCTCAAACCCAATACGGGCGAACATTTACCTTCCGAAGGGAAACCTGGTACTATTTACGTGGGCGATGTGGGAAGTTTTCAGCGAGAAGAAATCAATGTAATAACTGACGGAGGTCAAAATTTTGGTTGGCCCCGTTTTGAAGGAATTGTTGAACAAGAGTTCGATCCCGTGGTTCAATATCCTTATGACCGTTACAATCAATTTTCAGTGCCTTTTACGCACAAACGCCCTGCCATAGATTTCAGAGAATACCCCCCAAAGGCGTATGTAAACGGGCAAGTTCAGGAAATTGGTACGGGTAATTCTGGTTCAATACCTGGCATCAGTTTCTTGGGAGGATGCACGATTGCAGGTGTTTTTTATGAAGGCACAAATTTCCCCGAAGAGTATCATGGGCGTTATCTACACGGTAATTTTAATAATAGTGGAGACCCTGATAAAAGCTGGATTAACGGGTTTTCAATGAATAATCAGGATGAATTAACCGAGTCGCACAGTTTTATCCCTTTTGCCTTGGGCGTAACGGGAATGGCGGTTAATCCAGCAAATGGTTATTTATATTATACTTCTTACGGTGCTAATATCCGAGAAGTAAAATATGATCCAACGGGCAATCAACCACCTGTTGCAAGAGCAACTCAAAGCGTTTTGTATGGACTTAGCCCTTTAACAGTTCAATTTGACGGCACTACTTCTTCCGACCCAGAAGGCTCTGCATTAACTTATTCTTGGGATTTTGGTGATGGCACAGCTCCATCCACCAGTAGTGCCAATCCAAGCCACATTTTTGTAGCCCCAGACAGCAATCCTATTCAGTATAATGTTGTACTGACCGTTGCAGATGATAATTCACAAAAATCAATTACTTTGATTGTTTCTCTTAATAATACGCCTCCCGTCATTAATTCAACCAGTGTAAGTGCCATGAACACTTTTCCAAATACAGGAAGCCTTCTCATTAATTTAACTGCAAATGTTACTGATAATGAAACCAACAATAATTCACAATTGATTTACAAATGGGAAACTGCCTTGCATCACAACACGCACTTTCATCCTGACCCCGTTGTTTATCAGCCAATTAGTAACGTTAACTTAGCCCCTGTTCCTTGCGATAATGAAGTATATTTTTACCGAGTAAAACTGACCGTAACCGACCCACAAGGGCTTTTTACGATATTCACAAAAGATATTGCTCCCAATTGTGGCAATGCTGATACACAAGCCCCTTCAATACCCGATAATATATTGGATAATAATATCACCAAAACGGAAATTCCTTTATCGTGGGGTGCCTCTACGGATAATGTAGGTGTTGCGATGTATGAAATTTTCCAAAATGGCGTAAAAATAGATGAGTCTCTAACAACTTCGTACACCGTTACGGGTTTGAGCCCAAATACTCAATATACCTATACCATTACCGCCAAAGATGCGGCAGGGAATGTTTCTAATCCAAGCGTTGCCAAGGTTGTAACAACGCTTCCCATTACCCAAGACCTCTTTATTTTTGGTGATGCTTTGGACACAGATTGGAATAGTTCATCTTCCACTATTGGGTCTTTGTATTTATTCAATACTACCCAACCGTTCATCAACACAACATCTATTAAAGTTACGAATCCTACTTTCAATGAAAACTTAGATTTACGCTATAATCCTGCCCCTCTTGATGTGGTTGGCTATGTTGATGGAATCGGATTTTGGGTTTATAATCAAGGAAATACAAGCTATCCGATTCAAATTCAGACTTTTGCTAATAATACGGGTATTGAAAATCCGAATGGTAGTATTAATGTTTTAGTAGATGCTAACAAATGGACATATCTTCAATTTGGTTGGAATTTCTTTGGCAATCCTCCAAAAGTGGGAAGAATTGTGATTAAATTATTAGAAACTCAATCTCAAAGTCTTTATTTCGATGAAATAAAATTGTTATACTGCACTGATATGTATTCCATCAATTCTGGCAATTGGAACGCTCCAACCACATGGTCTTGCGGACGAACGCCCCTTGTAACGGATGACATTACCATAAATGCAGGACACACCGTTAGTATTCCCAGTGGTGTGAACGCAACGCTCAAATTTTTATTTTTATTAGGAACACTAAATCCATTATCAGGCAGTACGTTTAATATTTATAAATTTTAACACAACCGCTATGAACGCAAACCAAATATTCAGTCTCGAAAACAAAGTAGCCCTCATCACGGGAGCATCCAAAGGCATCGGCGAAGCCATTGCACGGTTTTATGCCGCCTGTGGGGCAAAAGTGGTCATTAATTCACGTAAGCAAGAAGAATTGGACAAAGTAGCCGAAGACATCCGTTCGCAAGGAGGAGAATGTACTGGCATAGCCGCCAATGCAGGAGATATTGCAGGTTGTAAAATGCTCATCGAAAAAACCGTTGAGATTTACGGAGGAATTGATATTTTGGTCAATAATGCCGCCACCAATCCCGTTTATGGACCCGTTCTGAATGCTGAGGAATGGGCTTTTGATAAAATTATGAACATCAACGTAAAAGCCCCGTTTGAGTTGAGCAAAATGGTTTATCCCATTATGAAACAGCGGGGCGGCGGTTCAGTAATTAATGTCAGTTCCATTGCTGGAATCACCCCAGACCCAGGTTTAGGCTTATATTCAGTCTCAAAAGCAGCTTTGAATATGCTGACAAAAGTTACTGCAAAAGAATGGGGTGTTGATGGAATTAGAGTAAATTCTATTTGCCCAGGCTTAATCAAAACCAAGTTTTCGGAAGCCCTTTGG
Source organism: Arcicella sp. (assembly GCA_034519515.1). Classification (GTDB taxonomy): domain Bacteria; phylum Bacteroidota; class Bacteroidia; order Cytophagales; family Spirosomataceae; genus Arcicella. The sequence continues at coordinate 23,278 of JAXHOK010000059.1, read as the reverse complement.
CAGAATGAAAATATCTTGAATCACTTTGTGAAAAAACTGCCCATTGCCCGTATGGGAACGGTTGAAGAAATTGCAGGAATGGCTCTTTTCTTGGCTTCGGATGCCTCTGGATATTGCACAGGGGGCGTTTATACGGCTGACGGAGGAACGACTATTTAATTGCAAACACTGGTATCTAATCAATATTGGGTATTGTATCAAATATAATGCTTTTAGAATTCGACTGGATTGACGCTGGGGTTGTGTAAAAAGTCGTAAGCGACCGTCGCTCGGTTATAAGTCGTAAGAAAAAGTTGCCGAATTTTATTCTGAATAATAACTTTTTGGAACATAATATCAAAATATTATAAATTCGATAAATTATTTTACAGTATTTTATTTTGAGTTAAAAACTTACGATATACAACCGATCGACGGTCGCTTGAGACTTATTACACAACCCCAGCGTTTTTGAAAAATTAAACGAGCATTATATTTGAGGGACTAAGAGTTGTTGTTGTTCGTAATTCGATGCTCGACACTCAAAAGATAACTAATTGACAATCAAATATTTACCCCAATAAAAAACGTTGTTTAGGGGGAGTTGTTTTTTTGCGGCCCGCGGTGCCCGGGGGTTTTTTTTTTGTGGTAACTACTTGCCAGAAAATTGAAATGAAAAAACAATTAATAATTATCTTAATGGGGTTGAGTCATTTCTCGACTTTTGGGCAATCGTCCAAAGAAACCGTAAATAGCAAAGTTATTTTTACGGATGATTTTAAAGAAAAATTAGACCCTAAAAATTGGACAGTTGAATTAGATTCGTTACCAAATTCATCCGTATTCGTAAAAGATAAAAAGATCGTGTTAGACACAAAAGGTGGTGTAACCGTCTGGTTAAATAAAAAACTGTCAGGCGATATAAAAATAAGCTATAAACGAAAAGTCATTGTTGACGATGGGCAAAATGACCGCCTTTCAGACCTCAATCAATTTTGGTTAGCCGAAGACCCTAATGACAGAAAATTATTTACCCGAAATGGTAAATTTGAAGAGTATGATTCGTTACGCTTATTTTATGTGGGTATGGGAGGAAACTACAACTCCACAACCCGTTTTAGAAAATATGACGGCAATGGTCAAAAAATAATTTTACATGAAAAAAATGAAAAAGAATATCTACTCAGAGCCAATCAAACCTATCAAATTACCATCATCATAAAACATGGTGAAACCTCATTCTGGGTAGATAATGAGCGGTATTTTATATATTCTGACCACAAATTGCCCCAATCTGGCTATTTTGGATTTCGCTCTACTTTTTCACGACAAGAAATCTGGGATTTTGACATAGAGAAATTATGAATATTCCAAAATAAGTTTGGGTTAGGTTTTAGGGGCTATGCGTCATTGTCATAACTTACTGTCAATTAGCGAGTTACAGGGCATTCAACCGTGGACTAATTTCCAACAGGTACTTACCATATTCAAAACCATGAGAACATTAGAATTAATTGTTTCCTTTTGCTCACATGAGTAAATAAGTAATCAGGCTGTGCTTTTCAGTATAAAACTAACTGTATGTCCCAGACTAAATCCGTTCGATCTGCGGTTTAAAAAATATTTCAGCATTTTTATGAGCTATTCAAAAACCATTTCCACTCGCCGAGATTTTGTAAAAAACTCGGCGATTTTTGCGGCATCGTTGCCTATTACTTCCCATTTTTCATTACAAAATAATGAACCTCAAAATACACTGAATCCCGCACCCATTCTCTTAAATTGGCTTGACAATAAAGCCCCCAAAACCTTGAAAGGGCTCACTTGGGGCGTGCCTTGGGCGAAGGGAATGATTAAAAAAGGAACGGATTTGGTGGTACAAGATGGTTCAAATACTATTCCTTCGCAACATTGGGCTTTGGCATACTGGAACGATGGCAGTTTGAAATGGACGGCTCATGCCATTGCTTCCAATGAAAATTTATCAGAAAATCTGCAAGTTTCTGTGGGCAAAAACGCTACCCCAAAACAAACGATTCAGGTTCAGGACTATAAAGATTCAGTAGTTGTGAATACTGGAATAATCACTTGCGAAATCAACAAAACAGGCTCTACGCTCATAAAAAGTATTATTCGGGATGGAAAAATTACGGCAAGCGATGGTAAATTAGTCTTGCAAGTACAAGATAAAACCGAAAACGAAGTCGGCGAAACCCTCCTTACCGAAGGTTTTGAAGGAAAAATAGAAAACCTGACCATCGAACAAAATGGGGCAATCAGAACGGTGATAAAAATTGAAGGCAAACATCAAAACACCAAAGACCGTGCTTGGTTGCCTTTTGTGATACGTCTATATTTTTATGCAGGTTCAGAATCTATCCGTATTATGCACACCATTATTTTTGATGGAGATGAACAAAAAGACTTCATCAATGGCTTGGGCATTCGGTTTAGTGTACCGCTGAAAGATGCCATTTATAACCGTCATGTACGTTTTGTGGGTGAAAATAGAGGCGTTTTTGGTGAGGCCATTCAAGGATTGTCAGGTTTACGAAGAGATGCAGGACAAAAAGCCCTTGATGCTCAGATAGAAGGAAAAGAGATTTTATCTACCACTTTCGACCCAAAATTTAAACAAGCCAATCTCCCATACGTTCCCGCTTGGGGAGATTATACACTTTATCAACCCCTTCCCGATGCCTTTGATATTCAGAAACGGACAAAAGCAGGACACGGCTGGATTCAGTCGGCTTACGGAAAACGCTCCGACGGAACGGCATATTTAGGCACACCTTCGGGCGGTTTAGCTTTCGGAATTCGCAACTTTTGGCAAAGTCATCCTGCCCAAATTGACATTCGCAAAGCCCATACCGAAACGGGCGAAGTAACCCTCTGGTTATGGTCGCCCAAAGCCCCAGCAATGGACTTACGTTTTTACCATGACGGCATGGGACAAGACACTCACGCCAAACAATTGGACGGTTTGGATATTACTTACGAAGATTACGAACCCGAATTTGGCAGACCCGTAGGCGTGGCTCGCACCAGTGAAATGCAGGTATGGGCGTTGGCAAGCACACCCTCGCACGAGGCATTAGCAGACATTGCCGAGCAAATCCAAAATCCACCCGTACTGAATCCTAAGCCCGATTATTTAGCAAAAACGAACATTTTTGGGAGTGCTTTTTCAATACCTGATTTAAGTTCTGATAGAAAGGTTGCCATCGAAAAACAATTAGATTTCTATTTTGACTTTTACCAAAAACAAATAGAGCAACAGCACTGGTACGGCTTCTGGAATTATGGCGATGTTATGCACTCTTACGATAAAAATCGCCACGTTTGGCGGTACGATATTGGCGGTTCGGCTTGGGATAATTCAGAACTTTCCACAGACCTTTGGCTTTGGTATTACTTCCTACGGACGGGTAGAAAGGACGTTTTCAGAATGGCAGAGGCCATGACCAGACACACGGGCGAGGTTGATGTGCATCACGTTGGTCCGTTCAGCCCCTTGGGTTCTCGGCATAATGTGATGCACTGGGGTTGTAGTGCCAAACAACTCCGCATCAGCACAGCCGCCAATCGCAGATTTTATTATTACCTCACCGCTGACGAAAGAGTGGGCGATTTGATGCGTGAACAAGTGAATGCCGATAAAACCCTCCGCACCATTATTCCAGGACGAAAAGTAGGGCAAAATGTAACTCAGTTAGACCCCAAAGGCGATTTTGCCAATATCTCATTTGGCACAGATTGGGGAGCATTGGCTTCGGCGTGGCTCACAGAATGGGAGCGTACCGAAAATCCAAAAATGCGAGATAAACTCTTAAATAGTATGCGAACCATCGCCGAACAACCCCACGGATTTTTTACGGGCGGGGCAGTTATGGAACTTTCTACGGGCAAATACCAAAAAGGACCAAACGATAAAATATCAGTATCGCATCTGAGTGCTGCCTTTGGTTTGGCTGAAATTTGTGCCGAACTCATTGAATTAGTAGATATGCCCGTTTTTGAAAAGGCTTGGTTACAATACTGTACGCTTTATAACGCTACTGGCGAAGAACAAATGGCGGTATTAGGCAAAAAATTAGGTGGGATAAATTTGCAACAAGGACATTCAAAATTGACCGCTTTTGCGGCAAAACGGACTAAAAACCCCGCTTTGGCGGCTCGTGCTTGGGCAGAATTTTATGCAGGCGAAGGCGGCATAAAACGCATATCTCAAACAACCAAACATCTGGAAGGTTCAGAGGTATTAAATCCTATGGACGAATCTACTTCCATTTCCACCAATAGCACCGCCCAATGGGGTTTGGCGGCGATGCAATGTTTAGCTTATGTAGGTGATGAGTTGAAATGAGCATCAGGGCAACCGCACGGCAGATAAACTATCTAAATTTGAGTCTTTTTACAAAATAATATTTGTTAGTCTTCTTTTTATAGAAAATTAAACACTCTCAGTTTATCAATTTGAGGGTTTGTAATCTAACCAAATATTATTTTGCAGAATATTCATCATTTGGTGCGGTTGCCCTAAATGAGCATTGAGTGATGGGAGTGATTAGACAAAATGACTTATGTTTAAGGAACTAACTGAAAAACGCCAACTTATTATTTACACGTTACGTAGCATCGCTGTTAAACGAAAAAGAGGTGAAGTATTACCGCAAAAGGATTAGAGAAAAACACCATCTTATTGTTTACACGTTACAAACCCATTATTTCTAAATTTGGATTCATCAGATTTTTTGAATTGAGCCCAAATTTTAATCCAAAAAATCCCTAAATCTGACGAATCCAAATTCAGATTGGGTCGCATAGATGAAAAGATAGCTTCTCAATCGGTTGCTCCTTACACTCTCATAGCTCAATGCTCATCGCTAAAAAAATCCGTACCTTTGTCAAAAAAATAAGACATTGGCAACATTTAAAGAATTAGGCATATCGGCACATTTCGTTCAGGCACTCGCCGAGATGAAAATCACCCAGCCCACCGAAATACAGGAAAAAGCAATTCCTTTTTTACTCAAAAGTCAAAACGATTTTATTGGTCAAGCACAAACTGGAACGGGCAAAACTGCCGCTTTCGGTTTGCCATTATTAATGAAAATTAATCCAAAATCTACTGATGTTCAAGCACTTATCCTTGCTCCCACCCGTGAGCTTGTCCAGCAGATTGCTAAGCATTTATTTAAACTGACTAAATTCTCGACCGATAAAGTTTTCGTGGAAGCCGTTTATGGTGGTGAGAAAATTGAGTTTCAGTTACGGGCATTATCCCGACCTACGCAAATTATCGTGGCAACTCCTGGGCGATTGGTAGATTTATTGGAAAGAAAAGCAATCAGTCTAAAATCTGTAAAAACCGTAATCTTAGACGAAGCCGATGAAATGTTGAGTATGGGTTTCAAGGATGAATTAACCAAAATATTGCGTGGAATACCCAATGGTGGCACAAAATGGTTGTTTTCGGCAACGCTTCCTCCGTCTTTACAAAAACTGATTGATACCTATATGTCCAAAGACACCCGCACGGTGCAAGTGAGTAAAAATGAGGTGGTTAATAACCTGATTGAACATCAATATTTCATCTGCGAAGAGCGTGATAAATTTGATTATGTGATGCAATTTGTAAAAACGATGGGCAGTTCGACTGGGATTATTTTTTGCAGAACCAAAGCCGCAGTCCAAACCCTTACCAAGCAATTAATCAGTAAAAATATTGCCGTAGATGCTATTCATGGGGATTTACAACAAAAAGAGCGAGACAAAGTGATGCGGGCTTTCAAAAGCCATAAATTGAAAATATTGGTCGCCACCGATATTTCAGCGAGAGGAATTGATGTGGACGATTTAGCGTATGTAATCCACTACCAACTCCCCGACCAACCCGAATATTACACCCATCGAAGCGGCAGAACTGCCCGTGCGGGAAAGAGGGGTATTTCCATAGCCTTCGTTAGTCAATCGGAAGTAAAGCGTATTAACGAATATACGAAGTTATTGAATATCTTTTTTCGGAAGATTTAGGAGGGTAGAATTAAGCTTAGTTAGTTTGATAATACCATTACATTTACAAAAAATGCCTTCTGAATCAAATCAGAAGGCATTTTAATTTAAGCATATTCTTCTTTCTCGTGAATTAATACTATCTTGAATTCCTAATTGGATAATGTATCTAAGGTTTGAACTAATATTTTAAGTTGGATTCTCGAAAGTGTCCTCTGAGCCTAATCGAAATAGAGTTCTCCAAATATTTTGTTTGCATTGTAGGTTGCCATACTTTGACGAAATCGGCACCGCCTCCTCCAACTTCGCCTCCATTGCACCAGTAGCAGCGACGTCGGAACGGCGAAGTCCGTGCGCGATGAAGGCCTCGGCCTCCTCGATGATTGGCGTGAGGACGCAGCAACGCCGCGTCCGCGGCGTCCGTCGACGCATCGTCTTCTGCCGCTGCCGCCATCGACGCGGACGCCGCCGCGTAGTGAAGTCACAGCAACGGTGATGAAGTGCGAGACGTACCCCGTCATGAATTCGTTGTCCACATCAAACGCCATCAGGAACGCCTCCTGCACCGAGCGCATCAGCGGGCTGGCCGGGACGAGGCTCGCGAACGGCGTGGCACGCCGGCGGTGGAACTCGGGCCAGAGCCACGCGGAGGTCAGAAACATCACCGACAACTCTTCGTCCCCACCACTGCCTGGGAACGGCTGCAGCGGCGAGTTCTTCGGAATGTCGGTGGTTTGCACGAAGCGGGTCCGGCAGTAGCGCTCGAGCGGTGACACGTCCCACTCCATGAACACTGGGAACGCCTCCTCGTCCCGAATCGGCTCCGCGGGAATGGTCGCAGCGACTTGATCGTCCTCTTGCTGCGCACTCTGCGGTTCAGCGACCGGCTTGTCAGAGATTTTGCCCATGCCGAACTCGCCCATGCTGACCATTTGCGTGCTCCAGCCCGGGAGGTGAACGCTGAGGTGAAGGCAGTGGCGAAGGCTTTCTGAGCCGTGGCAGACGCACCGAAGAAAAATGGTGCTGGTTGGAGAGGGGCACTAGGGATAAACCCAAACACACGAAATGGTGCTGTGAGTGGTTGATGGGGCGGAAGCTCGAGAATCGGGGCGTCCCGAGACGTCGTCGTTGAGTCAGTGCCCCCCACGATGAGCGGTGCGCAAAAAGAGCGCAACGCCTACGCAACAAAAAGTCAAGGCGTGAAAAGATGAGATATCTATTAAGTGGGTTGCGCAACCGCTGAAAACTGGGACGACACACTCAGTTGCTCATGATGCAAGTCGATCGCACAGCGCACGGCATGCCGGTTCGCCTTTGCAACAAACGAAAACAACCCCGAAGTCATCACGACGGTCCACGCCGGCCTCGATGTTTGCGACCACCACGGGTGCGCTACCAACTTTCGAAGCATCGACACGCGACGCAGCGACGTTCTTCTTGTTGAGCTTCTTACTACCGCGTTTGCCTTGGTTGCGGCTGAGACCCCCGAGGGGCGGCGCCACGCCCTGCCGCACCGCGTTGGCGACCCCGCCACCGCTCCCGCGCGACACAATCACACGCAAGTTCTTGAACATGCGCCGCTTCCGGGCGCTCGGACGCGCGCGCGCCGCGGTGCCAGGGAACATAGTCTCCACCATCGCCTTGCCGATCGCTGAGCCCCCCCCAACGGTGCCGATCAGGCTGTCTGCGACCTTCTTCTGCGCCGCCGGCGGAAGGCCGCAGCGCTTCGCGGCGCCGACGCCAACGTGCAGCACAACAAAGATCTCGGCCTCCTCGATGATCGGCGTGAGGTTCGCGAGCGCGACGTCGACCGCAGACGTGTCGACCATCATCGCTGCAAACGCCGCGTAGTTGAGCATTCCGATGGTGATGAAACGCGACACGTACCCCGTCATGAAGTTGTTGTCCACGCCGGGGAATTTGCGCGCCATGACGCTTTGCACCTCGCGCAGCAGCGGGCTGTACGGCGTCAGGTGCGTGTAGGGCGTATCGCGGCGACGGTGGAACTCGGGCCATAGCCACGGCGACGAGAGGACCCCCGCGGACAGCTCGTCGCTCGCCATCGACAGCGGCGCTGAGTTGGCGGGGATGTTGGCGATGGCGATGTACCGATTGCGGCAGTAGCTTTCGAGAGGCGACACATCTTGCTCGCGGAAAGCCGGGAAGGGACGGTCGGGCGTCGGATCGGCGGTGGCGGTCCCGTGGGTGAGAATCGAGTCGACGTGGCCGAAAGAAGTGGACGGCGCCATCGAGGGATGCGGAGAAGAAGTCACGTTCCCGCCGTGACGGCCTCCTCCGAACTTAGCCCGCGACTTGGCCCCCATTCGGTGCCTACGCAAACCAACACCGCCACCAGGCAGAATGAAAACATAAATTGAAGCGCGATAATATTTTTCTGTTGGAGTTGGCGGCCCTCACCAACTGCCCGGTTTGAAAGGAAAATACAAAGAGGCATCTCCCTCACAGTCTAGAGCGGCACGATGCGGTGGAACAGCGCTGCGAAGTCGGCGTAGCCGATTCGGGTGGGAAGCTCATCGGCGTCCACGTTCCGCGGTGCGAGGCCAAGGGTGGTGGAGAGATGCTGCAGCGCGACGATGCACGCGCTCGCATGGACGAAGCCGACGGGCGACGGCTCCAGTTCGTCGAAGATCTCCTTGAGCATCCCGCTGCGGACAATCTCGTCCGCTGCCGGGCTCGATCGGCGGTGGGAGAAGCCACCACTGTGCGCGGGAGAGCGCTCGTCCAACAAGCGGAGGGCCTCCGGTCGGTACGGCGCGACCTTCGGCACATCCGCTGCGCTGCTCCGTTGCGCCGCCGAGGACGGCGGTGCGGGGATTGATGGTGGTGGCGGTCGGCCGCAGTGTTGCCGTCATCGCCATCGACGTCCTCGAGGCCCCAGCAGCGGCCGGAGACGCGCGCCATCCGCGTGATGCGAGGGGAGTACGGGTGCGAGTAGAAGTCGCGCTCGTCGTGCTCGCGCTGGAGCAGCTCGCGGCGCTGCTGCACGGCTCGCTTCCATTGGTCCGTGCGTTCGAAGAACTGATCCGACTCCGCCTTCGTGAAGCGGCCGGGGAGCGGCGTCAGCCGGACGGTCTTGGCAAGGTCTGCCTCCGCGGGGTCCCACCGCTTCGGCCGCACGAGCCGCGAGTCGCTCTCAGGCAGGACGGACCTGGGCGCCTTGCGGATCTCGGGGAGAAGGTGCACTCCGCGGTCCCCGACGGCGCGACGCCGGCGCACTGGTGCGTTCGGCCGGCGATGGCCGCGCAGGCCGGTCGGAGGTGGTTCGGCAGGCGCCGCGGGACGTGCAGCCGCCCAACGACCTTTTCACGATCTGCTTCGCGCATCCGGCCGTGATCGATGCGGTCCTGCGCCGCCTGTTCCTCGGCACGGAAGGCCTCGAGTGTGCGGCTCGGGCGCGGCGTGTGGTGCGTGAGACGCTCAATGAGCGGCGTCTTGGCCATCTCCTCGTGGTACGGGTGGGCCTGAGTCTGCGGGTGCCACGTCCGCGGGTCCGTGTAGGCCTGACGGCGGTACGTGGCGCGCGGGGGCGTCACGTTCGGGTCGCGGCGGCGCGGCGTGCGGTGGCTGCGGTGCTCCCTCGTCGCGTCCGTGCTTGCTGACGACGCATCGCTGTCGCTGTCGTTCGACGACGAGACCGACGACGCGGAATCTGTGAAGTCGCCTCCCCGCGCGACCGCCTCCAAACGACGCTGACGTTCCTCGTAGGCCCGGCGGCTCGCGACGCTCAGCTCCCACTTCTTGAATTCTTCCTGCTCCAGCTCCGCGCGGTCGGCGGCGTCGGTGGCGCGCTTCTTTTCGAGCTTCTTCTCGCGGTGGGCCAGCCACTCGAGGCCGCGGCGGTTGAAGTCGCCGACCTTGTTTCGGTGCATCGCCTTTGAAGCTAACAGACACCTCGGATGGAACGTGCACTGCGCCATCTCCGCCGCGAGCTCGCGCCGCCGTTTGTTGTCGCTGCGGGCCCAGATCTTGGCCTTGTCGGCGACGGCGATGTCGTAGTAGTAGGTGAGCGTACCGCGCGGCTTGGGGGCCGCGATGAGCCGCGTGCAGGACGCGATGTAGCGGAGGCATGGCTGGTTGTGAAGCGAGCTCAGCTGGTCGAGGAGCGTTAGCCCAGGGTGTGAATGCGCGGGGGCCGCACCATCGGCGACGGCTCGGATCACCGCGGCAGTGCGACGCAGCACGGTTTCGGTTGCCTGGCTTCACCGGTGGGGCCAGCATGGCCAAAGCATCGGCAAGCACGAGATCCTCCGTCGCTTGCGTGGACATTGCAAGCTGCCTACACTAAAACGCACAATCACGTTGAGATCCGTTTCATGATTGTTGAGAGAATTTTCTCTCGCATTTGCTCAACCAGAAACGAATCTCGAAGGGTGGAGCAGTCGTCGGATCTAGTTGTAGCAAGTGTCCTCCTACAGCTGCCAGCTGTAGTTCCCTTCCCCGGGTCCCGGGTGCTGGCCCCAGTCCTGAGGATGCCCTCCGCGGTAGTCATCGTCATCAAGCGGGTTCGCGAATCGCGTCGCGCTCCAGGAACCGGTGAGCGCCCCGGTGGCGGCGGCGCTGGCTGCGGCATCGGCCCGCATCTGGGACTCGTACGCGAGCATCTGCCGCCAAGCGTGCGCGTCATCGCTGCGATCACGCTCGTGCTGCTGCTGGTTCCCGTACCGCGCGGAGAATTCGTGGCTGAAGGGCAGCGGGGCGTGCGTCCAATGCGTCAGGTTCGGCACGCTGAGCAGCGGCCGGTCGATGGCAGTGTCAGCTTCCTCGGCGGTGGCCGAAGCGTAGCTTCCGGCGACAGGCTGCGACCACCTCCGCCAGGGGCGGCGGGGGGTGCGGACCGCGACTCCGGCAGGGTTCTTCGGGTCCGGCGACGCGGGTGACGTGGGGCGATGCGACGGCGACGACACGACGCGCCGCGCTCCAGCAGCTCGGGCGGAGGGCGGACGCAGTCAGAAAGCGCCACCACGACGTCGAGCAGCGCCTTGAGGCCGAGGGCCCCGACGGCGGCAACAATCGACCACCCGGCGCCGTCCCCGGACCACGCCGGCCCGCCACCGATGGCCATGGCGGCGAAGAGCTCGGCGCACATGAAGGCCAGGCTGGCGAGGAACATCAGCAGCGTCGTCGCAGCTCCCGAGAAGGGCGCGAGCCAGATACCCACCCGATGCGTGAAGAATGGCTACGGCGACGTAGCTGTACGCGATGGCGTCGCACGCCTCTGGGTCGCCGACAGGCCGCAGCCCGGCGAGAATGCTGCAGGCCGCTGTGAAGAAGAGATCCACGACGATGACGAACGTTCGCCCCGGCCGCGCCTCGCGGAACAGGTATCCGTAGCGGCGCACGTACGTGTGGTGCGGGCGGGAGTACCAGCGGCCTTGCGTGATGAAGCGGTCGACGCACGGCGTCGACGAGGAATGTGCCGGCGGAATCCACGCGCACAGGCGCGGAAGGTCGTCGGAGAGCACAACCGCACCGCAGTAGACCCACCACAGGAGGGCGGCGAGCAGGACACCGATTCCTTGGACGCGAATCGGCGCCTCGCCGTGCGCGACGATCGTCGCCGCGTTCATGACGGCGAAGGGGAAGGCGAAGAGGACGAACGGCAACGTCGCGGACGGGTGGCGGACGCGGGCGAGGGCGTCGTTGACCGTGCGCAGGCCCAACGCGCGGCCCAGGACGACGCCGACGACGTAATGCACCGTCGCAAGCGCAAGCACCATCAGCACCGGGATCACGGCCGCGCCGAGATGCCCGGCGAGCCTCCCCGTGCCGAGCGCGATCGGGACAAGCGCGTCGTAGAACTCGAGGGCCGCGCCATCTTCCGTCAGCGGCTCGCGGCATCGGCCGAGCTGAAGGACCTGCACCGCGCGGCTGCCGAAGAGCGCGGCGGACGGCGCACCAAGCGCCGACGCACCCGGCGACGGCCAGCGCGGTCAGCATCACGGCGGACTCGGCGCCGTCGTCGGGCAGGAACGCCAGATCGCGCGGTGCAGCGCGGACGGGGGTCGCCTCGCGCTCGGGCGTGGCTGTGCGGACGATGATTCGCGGAGGTGTCGCGGTCCGGTTCCCGCGGATGTGGGTAATAGTCAGCGACGCGGACTGCGTGATGGACATCAGACGCGCGAGACGGCCGAGCGACATGCTTCCCCGAGCGCACCACCTTGTGGTGCCGCGTGCGGGTTGCCGTCGGCGGCGGTGGGGGGACGTGGGCTGTGCGGGACGGCATCGGCAACCGTCGGCGTCAGTGTGCGCGCGCCGCGCCACGCCAAGACAATCGTCGCGTCGAGGCGGAGGGTCACGTGGCGATGGACGCCAGCAAAGCCCTCCGCGACCTCCAACGTCGGCCACAAGGACGACGACGAAGACGACGTCGGCACCACGGATGCTGCAGACAGCCGGGCCGCGATGAGCCCCGACAGCGCGGACCACACGGCGGCACCACCGTCGCCTTGCCGGACGGCGTAGGCTGCCAAATCTCCTGGAAGCGCGAGGAGCCACTGACTGGACAGGAAGGCAGTTCCGACGTCGTGCGTCGCGGTCGAAACCGGAGCGCCATCGGCACAACCCGAAGGTGGCGACGGTCAGCGAACCGGCGGTTGTGCTCGGCATCGCGGCTGTAGGCGAGCACGGCATGCGGCGCCGAGGACGATGCAAGCGTGGTCGATTTGGCAAATCCGACAACCGACGCAGCGCCGGTTGCGAAGCGTGCCATGGTGGCCGGTGTAAGAGTGCTGCTGCGAGGAGAGACGGTTGCCACGAGCGCTCCGTCAGACCCAGTCACGAGGATAAAGAACGCGCGACCGCCGCAGGTGGTGACATCGGAGACGCGCGCGGCTGCGTCGACTGCCGTTGAGCTCCATCGCGATTCAGATGCGTCGCCGGCGGCGAGGGCCCGGTGCGTGGTGTTGGTGCATGTCGCCGCAAGGGTCGTCACCGCGAGGGTTGCTGTTGTGGTGGCAATGGCGTCGGTGCAGGTGGTCGGGGCGCCGATGGCTTCGAGCGGAGCGTGGGCCCGCCAGGCCGAGACAACACTCTTCACGTCAAGCGCGACGAGTGCGCCGCGGTTGGTCAACCCAACAGCTCCGACGCGAACGAGAGTTGCAGCGACGGAGAAGCGAGTGACGGTGCCACCTGGGACGGTGTGCACGCCCCAGCGCGTGATGGCGACGGGGGCGACGCGACCGGCCGCGGCGAGGGACCAGGCGAGCAGCATGACGTCCGATTCGCCGCCACTTGCCGTACCGACCGGGAGCCATGCCGTCGGGGGAGATCCGGGGGACGCCAGACCGGCGGCACCGACGTCGGGAGAGCCCGCGGCAACGATGACGCCTGGGGACGCGCCGTCGACCACTGATGATGCTAGCCGACGTGCGGGCGGCGCGTCACCGCCATCACCCTCCAGCGAAAGTGCCCAAGCGGCTACAATGCCATGGGTGCCGTTGTTGCTCGTCGCCGCCACAATTCCGGCACTGGGGTTGTGAACGAATGTGGGGGCAGGTCCGTTGGCCGTGCGCGGAAGGCTTGCGACGTTGCAGTGCAGCGCGGCTGCTGAGGGCGCCGCACACCCCTGATCAGGGACGGTGGCGTTCGTGCCGGAGTTGTTCACAAATGTGCAGAGGGCGACCGCTGCCTCCGTGACTCCAGGACGATCGTAGATAACGATGACCGCGCTCGGACCGATGCGCGTGGCGATACGAGCTTCCCCGGCACACGTGCCATCATCGTCGTGGCGCCGAGCGTGAGCGGGTCGCGGATGCCGTTGCTCGTCCCGGCGAGGCCGTCACCCGTCGTGCCGGCCGAGGCGGGCAACACGCGCGCGGTCACCGCAGTCCGACGCGGCGACGAAGGTCGATGTTGCTGTTCGCGCACCGACGAGAACGAGAATCGAGTCGGGAGCAGCAGCCGCCGTCGACGCGTTGGCCCCGAAGGGCTGCAGCTGGAGCGAGTCGAACAGCGGCGGGTACTTGCGGTTGAGCGCGGCGGCGGTGGCGCTCGCGGCGGGATCGGTTGTCGTGGCGACGGTGCCTGTGACGAAGGCCTGGCCGCAGATGTCGATGGCGTCGATACGCCACAGGTCCTGCGCGCTGGTGCGCGGAAGCTTCGCGATGACGAAGACGGCGGGGGCCGCGGCGGAATCCGCTTCGATGGCACGCCAGTCGGAGAGGCCGCCGACGCGGATCACAGTGAACGTGGCATGTGTCGCGTTGGTCGGCGCGAAGACACCCATTTCAACCACGGCGGCGTCGGTGTCTGTGCGATGAAAAGCGCGTGCGTCGTCGCGATGTACTCCGACCACGTCGCGATTCCTCCGACGTCAACCAAGGCGGCGTCGATGACAGCACCGTCAACCGGCGAGACGAAGGCGACGTGGCGGCGGTTCAGCCCTTGTCGCTGACGGCACGCGTACAGCCGGAAGCGGCCGGCGGCGGCGTTGGCCGGGTCGGCCCACGCTCGCCACGGGGCGCCCGCGCTGATGATCGGCCGCCGCATTCACGGTCGAGAGATGCTGTTCGGAGCGATGCAAGAGTCGAAACGGTTTGCGGATACGACAGCTGCACAGTCGCGATCGACCGAGATGAGCACGAGGGCGACGGCGGAGGCGAGACCGCCATTACCCCGAGGCGCCCGGCGAGGGTGCCTCCGGCATCGCTGAACCCCCCAGTTCCAAATACGCGGATGGCGGCGGTTGTGTTGGTCGCCGAGCTATCAAAGAGCAGCAGGCTAGCGAGGCACCTGGTTGACGTCGCGGTCGGGATGTCGCAATTGGACCGAACGCTCGCGTCCATGACCTGGCATTCCCCATGTACGCGCCGCGCACGGCGACAGCCTGGAGCGATCGGACGGACACGGCCTTGGACTGGCGCTCACGCGGTGGCCGACCACCGCATGGATCGCGCCGCAGCTCACGACGGCAGCCCCACGGGTCCGCTCCTGTTCCTGCCCGACCACGCGAAGCGCGGCGGACTCGGCGGGGTACAGCGGTCGTCGGCAGAGGTCTGCGACGGTCCCCGACGACGACGACGCGTGGTTCGGACGACGAGCGTCGATCCAGTTGACCCCATCGAAGAGATTCACGACGAGCTGACTCGGGGCGACCCCGAGTACGCGAGCACGCATGACATCGCCGGACGGCATCCGAGAGGGCAAGCGCGAAGCAGCGCGACACAGGGATCACCGTGTTTGCCTCGGACGGAAGCTGCGGCGCGCTCCGGGGGCGAAGCAGGAGTGACTGCGACGCGTCCAGCACCGTCGTCATTGGCCGCCACGCGGGAACGCCGCTTGTGGTCGCTGTTGCGGAGGCCGCAGTGATGGCGACGATGGTCACGTCGGCGGCGGGGGATGCCTGGACCCACAGGAAGCTTCATGCCGGGGAGGACGCGCTGCGTCGCGCGGACGGCGCCGGTGGCATTGCCGAGGCCACGGGCAGCTGGACCTGCGTGGCCTCGATGGTGCTGCCGGTACTTCCCGGAGGTGGCGGTGGCTGAAAGGGGCACAGCGTCATCGCCAACTCGGTCGAGGAACGGGCGCACGGAGACATTGTAGGCGCGCGTGGCGTTGGTGAGCATGCCCGTGTCACGGTCCAGCAGGGCGTAGAAGCCGGCCTCCGTCGCGGCCACAGGTACACCACACAGGAGTACGAAGCGTCCGTTTTCGGGCAACCCTGGCACGGGGACGACCACGAGCTTCGCGGACCGCCACGCGTTGGGAAGCGTGGCGAGAAGCGCCCCCGTCGTTGCGTCGAAGATCGTGAGATGCGAAAGTGCGACAGCAAGCTGCCCGGGGGCCAGGCCGATCTCCAACCGTGACAAGACGAGCAGGAGGATGCGTTTACCCTGCGTTGCTCGCAGGGTCGCGAGCACGGTGCCATTGAAGCCGGCCCACAGCTGCGTGTCGGTGGAGTCGAAGACCCAAAACTGCGTCGCTCGGCTGCCGATGAGGGTCAGCGTGGATCCGCCGAGACGATCGAGCACTTCCACGCTCGTCGCTGCGGTGCTGGGGGCGGCGACGGGCTGCAGTAGCCCTCGGCGCATATCGACCGCAACAAAGGCGGAGCCGAACTGCTGCTGGACGACGAAGGTGCGACGGCGGGACGCGGCGTCGTCCGTCAGCACGTCCGCCGGGGATGGGAGCAGCGCGATGAACTGGCGCGCGTACGTGAAGTTGCCGTCGGCGCTGAGAAGCGTGGCGGTGGGGTTTGTGGTGGGCGGCAAGGCGAACAGGTTGAGCGTGTAGGATTCACGCCACCACGCCATGACGAGCAATCCGTTTTCAGCGGTGGGTGCGATGTGCATGCGTTCCCCGTCCGCGGCGGGGGGGGGGGGGGGGGGGGGGGCTGAACGGATGGCCACCGCCGCCGGCGTTGTTGAGCTTGGATCCACGGAGATGTTCACGACGAGGGCCGTCGCGCGAGGCGGGAGGCCCGCGTCGTACGTCGGGACCACGAACCATCGCGCGTGGGTTCCACCGGTCCAAGCGCCACTTGTGCGCACCTCCGTGTCGATCATGCCGCGGCCGTTGTGGAGGTCGCCTCGGACCGTCTGCTGCGCGGCGAGCCGGCGGGCTGTCTTGGGCGCGCAGTCGATGACAGCAAGGCGCGCGGTGGTGTCCGTCACTTGCGCCGTCGCGAGCAGCAGGCGCGGATTTGCGGCGGGGATCGTGAAGACGTACGGGCGCCCTTCAAGCACTAGCCACGGCGACGCACTGGAAGAAGACACCGCCGAGGCGAGCCCGAGGAACACAACGGCTGCGGACGGCGTTGTGAAGACCACGGTGCGGGCGGCGGGGCTTGCTGCCGTGGCGGCTGCGGCTGCCGTGGCACCGGTCGTCGCGGGCGACGACACGACGGTGTTGCGCCGGGCTGGAGGTTGGTGGGGCGGCGAAGAAGTGGCGACGTGGAAGCGGCCTGCGACGCTGGCGGCGCGGTCCTGGGCCGGGCGCGTGTAGGCGACGAACGTGGCGGCGGGAAACGACCCAAAGAGCACGAAGGCGGCGTCGTCGTCGGCCACCGCATCGAGAACGACGACCGGGTCTGACGCAAAGGCCGTGGTGGCAACACCAGGGAGCGCAACAGTGGCGGTCGTCGCCGCCCTCGCCGCATCAACCGCCGCGAGAGAGAAGAGCCGCGTCCTGGTGGGCTGGTTCGCGACGACCGTGGAGCTCACGACGATCACTGTGTCCGGGTCGAAGGCGGGAACGAACCAACGGAACAGCGTCCCCGGGATGACGACTCGCGATCGAATCGACGCGAAATTCGTGTCGATGACGAGCACGATGGTTTCGCCTTCGGGCGGCGCCACAAGCGAGCTGCGGCGCAGGATCAGCGTCAGGGCGCTGACGGCAGGCTGATCCACGAACACAACCGAATCGATGTCAGTCTCGTTTGCAAGGGGCGTTGCGACAATCTGCTGCGTTGCGCCTTGTGCGGAAACGGCGGCGGCGGAGAAGTCGACCGAAAGGATTCGCAGCGTCGTAGCAATGCCAGGGTTCGCGCGCGTGACGAGCGTCGCCTTGTGCGGCGTCCCCGCCGGCGAGCACCACTCGACGACACCGCCGATCTGGAGCTCCGACCACCGCGGCGCGAGCTGCGCCGACGCTGCGGTGAAGTGCGTCGCACCGCTGGCTTGCTCGGACGCCTTGTCGGACGCCGTCGCGTAGCTCCAAAAGATGGCGTTTACGATCGTCCCCGCGCGGGCCGGGTCCGGGTCCACCGTGAACAGGAGGACCGATCCGCCCCGCAGCTGCGTCGGGTTGGCCATCAGCGGCGTCCCGCACGTCCCGTTCACGAAGCCGATGTCCGACGGCGCGGCCGTCGGGATCTCCTTAGCTTGCGTCGCCGCGGACGTAGCACTCGGCGGGAACGGCGCGGACGTGACGACGGCGCCAACGTACATTCCAACGTCAGCCTCGCCGAGGAATAGCCCCGCGACGCCGCGGGTCCACGTACGACAAACGCCGCGGACCCGCACCTCGCGCGCGATGGCGAAACCGGGGCCGGGGACAGGCTCGAAGGGCATCACGCGCACGACCGCCACCCCTGTTGAGAGCGTCGTGCGCGCGAGGGTGACCCCGAACGCTTGGTCCGAGCTGCGATGCGAGGCTGTTGATCGTGTCGGGCTGGGCGCGGCTCGGGTCTTGCGCGAGCACGAGCTGCCCCTCCGCAGCCCACGGATACGACGCGACGCCGCCGAACGAGCGGTCCGCGCCGCTGGCGGAGGTGGCCTCGATGACGCCACGGCACCGATCGTCAGCCGATCGTCAACGCGGTCGAGCGAAAACTGGAGACCGTCGGGTTGGCACCCAAGCAGCCGCTCCGCGATGAGCGTCGGCTCACGGGCGGTCGGGGACGTGCTGGCCGGCTCGCCGACGTGGAACACGAGGACGCGCGACTTGCCCGGGTCTAGCCACGACACGGACGCGGCGAGGAACGTGCTGTTGACGAGGCGGCCAGAGGGCGTGCTCGCCAAGATCAGCGGCGTGAGAGCGGCGGTGCTCTTCAGGGTAAGGGTTCCACTGTAGAGCGAGGTGAGCCGCGTACCGCTGCCACCGATGCCAGCGACGACGGTCGGCTGCTGCTCCGTGCCGACCGTGACTGCGCGAAGTGCGACCATCGGAGGGACGACATCAGCGACGCAGGCCGCATTCGGACCCGCCACGCTGAGGGTGTTCGTTGCGATCCCGCTCGAAAGCGCGACCGCGGCGAGGGCGCAGGTGCCCGTCGTGGTGCGCCCGACGGCGACGGCGTGCGTCGATGCCTTGAGGGACGACCAGAGCAGCTGCGCGTCAAAGACACGCGCGGTGCCAACGACGGCGGTGGGCCCGGACGGGGGCGCGTCGACGATCGTTGCGTACGAGAACCGAAGGGCGCTCGTGAAGAAGACGAGCCGGTTCGTGCCGAGGTCAGCAACGTGCGTTGTCAGGGCTCCTGGAACGCTGACGAATGTGCCGAGGGTTCCGTCGATGATGGCGCAGCTGCTGTTGTCGGACGGCGTCGTGCACCAGATGTTCAGGCGCGACGCGGCGGCGAGCGTGATTGGGGCCGCCGACTCGGAGGACGTGACGGACGATGCGATCGTGGAGGACGCCGGTGCAGCCCGTAGAGCATCGCCACGGCCCACACCCGCCGTGCGATAACGAACACGGCCGCGCCGGAGCGATCCTCGGCAGCGGACGCTGTTTGCGTGGTGAAGGCGACGAAGGCGCTCGTCACGGCGACGGCGGAGCGCGCGACGGATGTCACACTCGTCGGCCACGGCCGCCCGGGGAGCACGATCAGACCGTCCCCTGGAAGCGTCGCGTCGGATCCCTCAGCGACGGCCACACAAGCGGAAGGAGGTGCGTGCGCGTGTCGCCGATGACGACCACGAGGGCAAGTGACAGCGACAACCCCGCAGCAACGGAAGGGGTCACCATTTCAGCGCCGACGGCGTAGGGAACCTGCTTACTTGCGCCGACGCAGGGCGCGACGGTGACAATGCGGCCTCGCGGATGACAATCAACCGGCCAGTGTTGGCTTCGGCCGGCTCCGGGTTCCCGCGATCGACAAAACCATTGCGGCGGGCGACGAGCACGAAGGGAGACCGCCCTCGACGCCACGGGTGGCGTTCCAGCCGACGACGCCGGACGTGGCGTCGCCGCTGCCGAAGACCGCGACGGCGGAGCAGCCCGTCGAGGCCTGCTCGAAGCTCGCGACGAGCGTCCCAGCCGCGACGCGAATGCCGACTGGTACGCCACACAGGGTTTCTGCTGCTGCGACGTCGTCCGCACCGTCCGCAAGAAGCCGACCGTAGGTCGCGCTGAAGGCGAGCGGTCGCGTCTGCGGGCGCCCGTTTGGACCACCGTTGGCGGTGGTGGCGCTGAAAACGATGCCTTCCCCGAGGCTGCCCTCCGCGTCGCGGAACACCACCGGCGCCGTCGGCGACCCCGGAATCGCGCCGCTCGCGACGGCGGTGCGGGTGTCGTTGAAGCGTACGCTGATAATGGAGCTTGCTGTATCGTTGGCAAAGGTTGACGTCAGCAGCACGTGGGCCCCCGTGGGCATTACGGACGCGCTGCGGATCGCGCCGTGAATCTCGTACCACGTTCCTCGCCGCTGTCGCTCAAATCTGCGACGAGGAGGCGTTCGAATCGTGCCTCCCTGGGAAGCGTTGAGAAGGCCGGCGGGCGCCGCCACAACCGCACGACGCCGACGCCGTTGCGCCCGTTGGCGTATTCGAGCAGCGCTGCTCTGGAAGTCTGGAGACTACGGCGCCGTCGATGGCACGGTCCACGAACCGGCCAGTCGCCGGCACGAGCACCGCGACCTCGAACCACCGGGCCGTCACCGGCGCCGCCGCGGGAGAGGAACACCTCGCGTTGGATCACGGTGCGGTCCTGCGCCGTGAGGACCGTGATTGGGCCAACGGACGACGTGAAGACGGACGAGACGTTCGTGCTCGGCGTGTAGGCGATGACGGCGGCGGACGTCAGATCGTTGGCGTCGCTGCTGCCGAAGGTGCGACCGTTCCGTAGGTAGACGAGCACTTGGCCGGTGACGTTCGATCCCGGTGAGGGGGCGCCAGCGTAGGCGGACGTTCGCAGCGCGGAAATGCACGGGCGCTCGCCAGCGATGGGGAGCGTCGAGCAAATGCCAGGAATGCGCTCGGCGACAGTCCAGAGCGGACGGACGCGGCGCCGAGCGACGCGCATTCCACAGCGGCGACGGGCCGCGACGACGGTGACGCTGGCGACGTTCGATGCCGTTGCGGCGCGTTGCAGAACGAACAGCGTCGTGTTCAGGTCCGCGTTGAAGGAGGCTACAATCGCACCATCCGCTTCGACGAGAGTGTGATCCAGTCTGTGCCAGCAGCGGCGGTCGCTGCCGATGGCGGGCGGTTCACCAGGACGAAACTGCTCTTGACCACGTCCGGCGATTCGCGGTTGGTGCGCGCCGCATGATGCTCCGTGACGACAATCGTGGCGGTGGTGCCATCCGTGACGGTCGCGGCAGCACTTGGGGCCGTCGCGTAGCATACGGGGACTTCGGCGTCGCGACTTGCTGTGAGCGATGCGAGGACTGCCTCCGCAGCGGAGAGATCGACGTTCGTCAGCGGCGTCGGGGCGACGGATGTCGGCAACGACCGATTGACGACCACAAGACGGCGAGGATGCCGTCGAGGATCTGGTTATCGAGCGCGGAGCGGCGGTGATGGACTGCCGCGATCCAGCACCACGGAGTTCCTGGGAGACGAGGACGCGGGCGCTGTCGCCCGCGGAGACGAGCAGCGTCTCCGCACCAGTCGCGCTCCACGACGGAACTGGCCAGGCCGATTCAGGGAGCATGCCGCTGAACAGCGCGCGACCGCAACCGGCGGCGGTGGAGCCCGTTGAAGAGACGAAGAAAAGCGGCGGCGCAGAGGAGCAGCAGCGGGGCGGAGGGGCTTGCGTGATACTCAGCGAGCACATCCAGGCGGCTGGAAATCGACCCGGAGGGAACTAGCGTGGTCCGCAGGCGCGACGCCTTCAATCACCGAGGGCTGTGAAGACACCGCTGAAGGACTGCTACTTGGCTCCAACAGGAGCGAGTGCCGTTGGCTTGTGCGGCCGACGTCGGCAGGACGGGCGCCGGTGCGTAAGAAGGTCGAGTTCATTCCTGTCAGTCACGAGAGCGACGCACCGCGACAGACCGTCCGGCCCGTGGTCGCAGTGACCGACAGCGAAGGCTGTCTGCTGGGTAGGTGACCGGCAGATCACAGCGGAATTCCACATCGCGGTGGTCGCATTCAACCCCGCAGCGATGGCCAGGATGCGAGCATGGGTTGCGCTTTCGACGAGTCGGCGACGGCTGGTTTGGGTGGAACGGGACCTGCGCTGTCAAGAAGTCAGCGATTACGCTGCACGCCCCCAGCAGCGACGACGACGACGTCGCCGCGGACGCGCTGAGGACGTCCTGTCCTTCCCCGACAGACACCCAGCGGGGGGCTGAGAACGAATCGGCGGTGCGACCAAGTCCACCTCCGCCACGGCAACGAAGATTGGCGGACGGAGAGTCTGTCGCCGATCAGGGGCCACGTACGCGACGGACGCGGCCGGCACCACTCCGGAGGCGACAGTCGACGAGGGACACGGAGTCCTGGGCCACCCGGATATCTACGACGCGGCCCTGTAGCCGAGGCCGCTGACTTGACAAGTGACGAGGTGCGGCGCCGCGCACGCGACGGCAGTGCCCTGCTGCGACGAGCCAGCGGCCTCGGCGGTGATTGTACGATCTCGACACCAGCGCGACGGACTGGTGCTGGAACGAGGCTCGAGCTTCCGGCAGCTCGGAGCCAAACACCGGCCGGAGGAACACGGCCACGTCGCGGCGGCGGCAGCGCGAACGACGCTTCAGCAAACCTCCCAGTCCGACGACGCCCGCCAACGAAGCGCCCGGCAAAAAGACGAGCGTCGCCGTCGAACATCAGAGCGAGCAGCACGACGTCGGACGCGCTCATGTCTGACGCTGGACGCAGCGGAAACGGGTTCGACTCAGGAACACTTGTGGTGGTGGCGATGCACGTGTGCGGGACGTGAGTCATCATCAGACGGAACGACATGTTTCGAGCAAGCCCTGCCAGGGTCGTCTCGAGGCCCTGCCGTTGCCGGTCGCCACTGCCAGATGTGGTTTCCATTGTTGCGAGACCGAATCCACCGACGCACCGCCGCCGACATCCACCAAGTCCACGCGGCGCTGGAGGGTTGCACGGGCCGCATCCCACGAATCCATTGCGACGGACAGGAGGCACGTACCTGGCGCGTTGCCAGCGCAGCGGTCGGCCGATCGGAGCGCGAAGGACAGAGGCGTCGGATCGCCGGTGGTGACGCCGATTGTGGTGTAGTTCCACGCGGGCGGCGACGACCAACGCGCAGCGGGCCAAGGGTCAGGATCCCCAGCTTGGACGCGAAGATTGGCGCAGTGTCGAGCTGCGTGGTCACGTTTGTGCTCGCGCAGCGCGACAAAGATTCCGCCACAGCGCACGTCGAACCACATCGGAGACAGTCGCCCACCGACTGATCCGAAGCTGATCGTCGATCGAACCCAGTAGTTCGGCCACCGCGTGTCGAAGTACCACGACGACAGCTCTGACAACAGGCCCGTCGATGAGCCAGAGGCAGCCGACGAAGGCGCCAGCGCGACGAACGCGACGGCCCCGGCCGACCGATCGGATTCGCGCGACAGGCTGAGCAGCGACTCTGCGGCGACGATGGTGGTCGCCCTCACGGATGAGCACGTAACTGAACGAAGCACATC
>JAXHOK010000031.1:0-85197 GCA_034519515.1 Arcicella sp. | reverse complement strand
TATCCATATTGTTAATAAAATTAAAGTGTTCTACAAAACTACGATTTGATGAATTAAAAGGTTTAAAAGTAAAAATTATTCTGACTTTTGCAAGGAAATGGAATTATGAATCAACAAAAATCAAATAGACTTCAAACAATAAAACGCCTTTCATCTGAATTTGGATTCATCAGATTTGTGGATTTTTTGGATTAAGTCCGATTTTAATCCCAAGAGTCTTTAAATCTGACGAATCCCAATTCAGACGGGGTCGCCCAGACAAATTTTACGTAGTCAATAAATCGTCAAAGCAAAAGACAACAAATTTGCTCCCATTTGCAAAGCTTTTTGACGTAATGGCTCAGGATCATTATGCACAGACTGATCTTCCCAACCATTTCCCAAATCACATTCGTAACTGTAAAAACAAACCAATCGCCCCTCGTGAATTATCCCAAATCCTTGCGGAGGCTTGTTATCGTGTTCGTGAACTTTGGGCAGACCGCTGGTAAATTTGAATTTCTGTGAATAAATGGGATGATTAAAAGGCAGCTCAATAAAATTCAGTTCTGGAAAAACTTTTTTCATTTCTCTACGAATATATTTATCCATTCCATAATTATCATCAATATGTAAAAATCCGCCACTGATGAGATACTTACGAATATTTAAGGCTTCAGCTTCCGTAAAAACTACGTTTCCATGTCCCGTCAAATGCACGAAAGGGTAAGTAAACAACTCTGGACTGTTAGGTTCAACAATATCCTCCTCGGGCGAAATATTCATTCTCAGATTACTATTACAAAACTTAATCAAATTGCCCAAAGAGGTTTTATTACAATACCAATCTCCCCCACCGCCGTATTTCATTTTGGCAATTTTGAAGGAGGATTGAGCAGTGAGGTTTGAGCTTTGAGTAATGAGCAATAAGCAAACCGTAAAAGTAAAGAGGATTAACTTTGATAATTTAAACATATTTTTGATTTTTCAAAGCTCATTGCTCAACGCTCAAAGCTGTGTAATATTTAACGAATGACAAGCCACCAAACCCGCTGTTTCTGTTCTTAATCTACTATTTCCCAAAGTTACGGGCTGATAGCCCTTTTCAAGAGCCTGTCTAATTTCTTCAATAGAAAAGTCACCTTCTGGACCAATTAAAATGGCATACTTCCCTTTTGGTTTAGCTGAATGCTGAATCAATTTTCTATCACCTTCTTCCAAATGAGCTATCATTTTTTGAGAATCTGAATAATCTTTTTTCAAAAACTCCTTCCAAGAAATCATTTCATTGATTTTCGGCAAATAGGCTTTCAAGGATTGCTTCATTGCCCCAACCGCAACTTTTTCCAATCGTTGGGTTTTGATTTCTTTTCTTTCGGAATAACGAGTTTGGATAAAAGAAATTTCATCAATACCAATTTCGACGCACTTTTCAAGCATCCATTCAATCCTATCCATATTTTTGGTGGGTGCGATGATTAAATGAATATAAAAATCTCGAATACCAAATGATTGTTTTTCCTCCACAATTGATAATTCGCATTTTTTGCCCTGATTATTTTTGATTTTACAAGTATAAAATCCTCCCAAACCATCAACCACATAAAGCAAATCTCCTGCCGAAAGCCGCAAAACCTTCACCGCATGACGAGATTCTTCTTCGTTGAGGCAAAGGTTTTGTTTAATATTTAGTTCATAAAAAATATTCATGGTTTCAAATTAAAAATTAAAAAGTACGAATTAAAAATGAAACACAGATAAGATTAAATCCTCTTCCAAAATTTTTAATTTTTAATCTATAATTTTTAATTAGATATTCTCTTCATATCTAATTTTACTATTCTTCAAACACTTCATCGCCTGAGTAATACCCGAAATAGTTAACGGAAACATCCGATTTTCCGACCAATCTCTGATAATTTTAATACTCTGAGTATATTGCCAATAACCCGCCGTGGTGGGATTCAACCACACCAAATTAGGAAAATGAGTACTTAGTTTTTGCAACCAAGTCAAGCCCGATTCTTCATTATAATGTTCGATACTACCACGGGCGGAGGTGATTTCGTAAGTCGCCATCGAGGCATCGCCTACCAGAATCACTTTCCAATCATGATTATATTTATGCAGAACTTCCCACGTTGAAATGCGGTCTCCCCTCCTTTCGTTGTCCTTCCAAAGCGTTTCATAGACGCAATTGTGAAAATATAGATGCTCAATATTTTTGAATTGATGTTTTGCCGCAGAAAATAATTCCGAACATAATTCGATATAATCATCCATCGAACCAACCCACATCCAACAATAACAAAACCTTTACTTTATTCTTTTTGGTGGCTTGCATTTTAATATCTAAAAGCCCTGCATTGCGTGAGGTTTCTTGAATTGTTCCTTCCAAATCCAGTTCATCTTCCACACCTTCACGGGTAAGAATTCGCAAACGACGGAGAGCCATTTTGATATTTCGAGTATTCAATTCAAGGTCGTCATCGTAGTTTTGAAACTCTCTATCTTCCCAAACCTTCACCGCACTCCGTTGTCCACCCGATTTATTCTGCCCAATTTTGATGCCTTCGGGATTGTATCCATTATTACCAAAAGGCGAAGTTCCGTTCGTTCCAATCCACTTGTTGCCGCCTTCGTGTCTTTCCTTTTGTTCCTCAAAAAGTTCTTTCAAACGCTCTAATAATTTTTCCAAACCACCCATTACTTCAATTTTGGCTTTTTCTTCCTCAGTAAATTCTCTTTGAGCCTGTTGTTTCAGCCAATCTTCTGGAATAAGTTTAAAAAGTTCTTCGCCAATGGTTGAAACATCTTTGAAATACTGCCCAAACAAAATATCAAAACGGTCTAAGAAAATTTCATTTTTGACAAAAACGGTTTTACTCAAATAATAAAAATCCGTAGTATCGTATTCCACCACATCATTATCCAAGGCTTGCAAAAGCGTCAGATACTCCGTAATGGTTACGGGGAGTTTGTTGGATTTAAGATATAAGAAAAAATCGAGGAACATATTATTTTGTCTATTGGCTTTTTGTCATCCCGACAAAGAAGGGAACTGGTTTTGTACAGTTATAATTTACCTGCTAATAAAGTCAGATTTCTCCATCGTCGGAACGACATAATAAATCTAATCAATGCCATTCAAAAACCTCAACTTCCTCAACCTCCACAATCATCTTTTCATTAATCGAAACCAAAGAAACTTCTTTTATTTCGTTAATCAACATGGGGTCATATTTGGCACAAACTCGCACGTAATTTTCAGTAAAACCCTGCATTTTTCCGTCTTCAATATCTTCTTCAAACAACACCGCAAACGTTTTGCCTAATTGTTGTTCATAGAAGAAACGCCTCTTTTTATCCGAAAGAATATGTAACATTTTTGAACGTTCCGCACGTTTGTTCATTGGCACAACTGGCGTAATTTTCAAGGCATCAGTATTTTCTCTTTCTGAATAAGTGAATACGTGTAAATAACTGATATTCAATGCATTTAAGAAGTTATAGGTTTCTAAAAAAGCCTCTTCCGTTTCGCCTGGATGCCCCACAATTACATCCACACCAATACAACAATCGGGCATTAATTCTTTGATTTTAGCGACTCTCTCCACGTATAATTCACGCTTATATCTCCGTTTCATCAAACCCAAAACCTTACTTGAACCACTCTGTAATGGAATATGAAAATGTGGTACAAAACGTTTAGATTGAGCGACAAATTCAATAATTTCATCTGTCAAAAGATTGGGTTCAATAGAAGAAATCCTAAATCTTTCAATGCCCTCCAAATTATCAAGAGCCTTTACCAAATCTAAAAAAGTCTCTTCTCTTTTGCCATTTCTTAAACCAAAATCACCAATATTTACGCCCGTCAAAACAATTTCTTTTACACCACTTTCTGCAATTTCACGGGCAGCTTTCACTACATTTTCAACCGTATCAGAGCGACTTGCCCCACGTGCGAGTGGAATTGTGCAGTAAGTACATGGATAATCGCAACCATCTTGTACTTTCAAAAATGTACGAGTACGGTCATTCAGAGAATATGAAGTATGATATTCAATGGCTTCTTCAATATTTTGATTAAAAACCTTGGCAGCTTTCAGCGTTGGTTCTTTCACAAAACCATCCAACAAATCAATCAACTGGAATTTTTCGGCAGCTCCCAAAACGGCATCAACTCCCTCAATTTCAGCAATTTCAGTTGGTTTCAATTGGGCATAACACCCAATAATCGCCACATAACCATCAGGATTTATTTTATTGGCTTCCTTAACAATTTTCTTGCATTTCTTATCCGCATTTTCAGTAACGGAACAAGTATTGATAATAAAAATATCTGGATTTTGATTAAACTCAACCTTCTGATACCCCTTGGTCTCAAACATTCTTGAAATGGTGGAGGTTTCGGAATAGTTCAATTTACAGCCTAATGTATAAAATGCTACCTTTTTCATGGCGCAAAGATAATAAAATTTAGGGAAATAGGGATTGGGTAATTAGGGATTAGGACAATAGCTATCAGATTAAGAGATTGCTTCGGAGAAGCATAACCTTTGTAGTAATTGATTGTCAGCGATTTTATAAGGCTTCGGAGAAGCCAAACCTTAAAATTAATGTTGGGCTTCTCCGAAGCCTAAAATCTTGATAATCAATTACTTTCTACAAAGGTTAAGCATCTCCGATGCTATCAGCCTATTGGCTTTGAAGATTATAACACAACAAAAAGGCTTATCTTTCCAGACAAGCCTTTTCTATATCGGAAAATCGTTCACCTTTAACCGTGAACCCTTTACCGAAGTTTATACTTTCGCAGTTTTAACCGTCTTAATAATACGAGCCGCTACTTTATATGGATCAGCCGCTGAGTTTGGACGACGATCTTCCAACCATCCTTTCCATCCTTTTTGAACCGCCGCAATTGGAATACGGATTGAAGCACCACGGTCAGAAACTCCATAAGAGAATTGGTCGATTGACTGAGTTTCGTGCTTTCCAGTTAAACGAAGGTGGTTATCAGCTCCGTAAACTTCGATGTGTTCCTTCACAACTGGAGCAAATGCCTGACAAATTACGTCATAGACATCTTTATTTCCAGCAGTTCTCAACACTGTGTTCGAGAAGTTTGCGTGCATTCCTGAACCGTTCCAGTCAGTATCGCCCAATGGCTTACAGTGATAATTAATCCATACACCATATTTTTCACCACAACGCTCTAATAAATATCTTGCAACCCACATTTCATCACCTGCTTGCTTTGCACCTTTGGCAAAACCTTGAAATTCCCACTGACCAGCAGCAACTTCGGCGTTGATACCTTCAATGTTCAAACCAGCCTGTAAACAATATTCTAAATGCTCCTCGATGATGTGTCTCCCGTAAGCATTTTTTGCACCAACAGAACAATAATATGGTCCTTGTGGACGTGGATAACCGTTTGTCGGGAAACCCAAAGGAAGGTTTGTTTCAACATCATACAAGAAATACTCCTGCTCAAAACCAAACCAGAAATCGTTATCATCATCTTCAATTGTTGCACGACCGTTTGATTCGTGTGGATTTCCAGCAGCATCCAAAACTTCACACATTACCAAATATGCAGGAGTTCCTAACAATGAACGCTCAGGATCTTTACAAATATAAACGGGCTTCAGTTGGCAATCCGAAGAACCACCAGGAGCTTGTTCAGTTGAAGAACCATCAAATGACCACATATCGCAGTCTTCTAATTTTCCACTAAAATCATTTTCGATTTTAGTTTTGCTACGAAGGCTTTGAGTTGGTTTGTAACCATCGAGCCAAATGTATTCAAGTTTCGCTTTTGCCATGACAATTGAACTGATTTTTATGATTTTGTTAATTTTTGATTGATTTATGGTACAAATATAAAGTAGATTATTAGAAAAATACAATAAATATTTAAAATTTGTTTAATTTTTACACTAACAAATCTCTTTTTACAGTGTAGGTAGAAATAATCATTGATAAAAAGTTTAATATTTTCTAAAATTACAAATTATATTTTGTCAAAGTCAAATATACAATATATAATTTTGCAAAAATACATATCACCCAAATATTTTATATATATCTTAAAAAATTACAATTTTTTCTTTGAAGGGTTATTTTTGATATGGTTTGAGTTCAACCTACTACGTGAATCATGAGTTTTTGCAAAAAATGAGGTACATTTACCAATATACAGATTCAATTTTAACAAAAAAATGATTTTTATTTACAAGGTCACTTGAATAAAATCCTATTCTACGATAAATTTCAAAAATCATTAATTAATTATCCGTAAATAATGATTTGATTTTCCAAAACTTCATTCTATTTTTGGATAATTATCAAATAATCTGAATTCAGAAACATGGCAATAGCAAGATTTAAGGCATTAGAATTGGCCCAAACTCGACAACCAGTTCACGTAAAAATTCCTCCCGAAAAAATAAGTGATTTTTTTGGGGTTAATACCTTCAACGACGAAGTGATGCGGTCGCTTTTGAGTCCAGAGGCGTACCTGAAAATCAATAATGCCATACAAGACGGTAAAAAAATCGACCGTGAAGCCGCCGATGAGGTAGCAGCAGCGATGAAATCATGGGCAATATCACGGGGGGCTACGCACTACACGCACTGGTTTCAACCACTTACGGGTACGACAGCCGAGAAACACGACTCATTTTTTGATTTAACTTCTTCGGGAAAGGCTATTGAAAAATTCAAAGGTTCAGCTTTGGTTCAACAAGAACCCGATGCTTCATCGTTTCCAAACGGAGGAATTCGTTCCACTTTCGAGGCTCGAGGATATACAGGTTGGGATCCGTCTTCACCCGCTTTTATCATGGAAAATGCCGCTGGAAGTTCCACATTGTGCATTCCTTCGGTTTTTGTGTCATACACGGGCGAGGCTCTGGATTACAAAACGCCTTTGTTGAAATCCATAGAATTGGTGGATAAGGCAGCTACTAAAATTATGAATGAGTATTTTAGCCGAGATGTTGGCAAGGTTGTACCAACGCTGGGAGTGGAACAAGAATACTTTTTAGTGGACGAAGCCTTATTCAATGCACGTCCAGATTTAATGATGGCGGGACGTACCGTTTTTGGACATTCACCTGCCAAAGGTCAGCAGTTGGAAGACCATTATTTTGGGTCAATTGCTCCGAGGGTTAATGCTTTTATGGTTGATTTTGAATTTGAGGCTTTGCGTTTGGGCGTTCCTGTGCGGACTCGCCACAATGAAGTTGCCCCTGCTCAATTTGAGTCTGCCCCAACTTTTGAAGAAGTAAATATAGCTTGCGACCACAATGCTCTTTTGATGGATTTGATGTCGAAAGTGGCGATTAAACACAAATTGAGAGTTCTTTTTCATGAAAAACCGTTCGCTGGAATCAATGGTTCGGGAAAGCACAATAACTGGTCATTAGCAACAGATACAGGAATTAATTTATTAGGACCTTCGTCAAAACCAAAGGAAAACTTACGCTTTTTGGTTTTCTTCTTAAACGTAACCAAAGCCGTTCACGACAATGCAGATTTATTAAGAGCCACCATTGCCACTCCTGGAAATGAGCATCGTTTGGGAGCAAATGAAGCCCCCCCTGCTATTATGTCAATTTTCATCGGTTCAGAAATGACTCGTTTTTTGGATGAATTAGAAAACCTATCAGATATTAATCAAATCCATTTAGAAAAAGGCGATAATGTTTATTTGAAGTTAGGAATCAACAAAATTCCTTCATTAATGTTAGATAATACCGACAGAAACAGGACTTCGCCTTTTGCTTTTACGGGTAATAAATTTGAATTCAGAGCCGTTGGTTCATCCGCAAATTCTGCCGCACCAATGACAATTTTGAATACAATTGTAGCGAATCAATTGTTCCAATTCCGTCAGGAGGTTGATGTAATTTTGGAGAAAGGTGTTAAAAAAGAATTGGCAATTATTGAGGTTTTGAAGAAATATGCCCGTCATTCAAAGAAGATTTATTTTGAAGGAAATGGCTATTCTGATGATTGGGTAAAGGAAGCGGAGGCTCGTGGGCTTTCAAATCTGAAAACAACGCCCGAGGCACTTCAAGTTTATACTCGTGATTCTTCGATTGAATTATTGACTCGTCACGGAATTTATACAAAGGAGGAATTGTACGCACGTTACGAGATTGAGGTTGAAAACTATATCAAAAAAGTTCAAATAGAATCACGAGTAATGGGTGATTTAGCCATGAATCATATCGTTTCAACTTCCTTGAAATATCAGACTTTATTAGTTGATAATGTTCGTGGACAGAAGGAAATTGGTATCGACCCACAATATTTTGCTCCAACGATTGAAATTATTAAGAAAATATCACAATACACTTCCAAAATCACGCTTTTGGTGGATGAAATGACGGAGGCACGCAAAGAAGCAAACAACGTTGAAGCCCACGAATCAGCCTATCTATACAGCACAAAGGTTCGTGATTTCTTTGAGCAAATTCGTTACTGCGTTGATAAACTGGAACTTATCGTGGATGATGATGAGTGGCCTCTTCCAAAGTATCGTGAGTTGTTGCTGATTAGATAATTTAAAATAAAAATAAAATGGCATTAAAAGATAACCCTGGACTCGACCCAAAAGAGATTGAACAACTGAAAAAAGAATGTGCTGAGGAAGGACGAAAATTTGTATATTTTGAAGATGAACTCAATGACGAACCCGACAATGTGGAGGAGTTTGTCCATATTCAGTTTGTGGGTAAATATAAAGGTCAAGAAGCAATTTTTGATGCGGTAATTTATTCACTTCGTCTTCATTATAATAGCGTTGTGTATGAATCAGCGGAAAGAAAGGCTTTGAAAACTTATCCATTGTATGTTCCGATGGAGAACCGTGATGAAACTTACGAAGCCAATGAAGCTATGGACGAAGAGGTTGAATTATATATCACCGAATTGATTGAAGAAATAGAAGAAAACGAAGAAGTGAAGCTATCAGAACATCTGGATATTGACGAAGATTTCGAGTTTGGAATCGGCTTGGATGTATGTTTGAATGTTGATGAAGTAAATGATAAAGTAGTAACTAAGTTTGTTGATGAATATTTAGCGGGAACAATCGAATTGGATACAACAATGTATTCGTTTAAAACAGAATTTTAAGACTGATAGTCGGTGCTCGGTTTTCGATGTTTGATGTTAGTTTACAGAGAATATCGAAAATATGATACTACACAACCGAACATCGAACCACGAACATCGAATTATGACTTTCCAAGGAACAGAAAATTATATTGCAACTCGAGCATTGCAGGTAGCTGTAAACGCTGCCGTTACATTAGAAAAACCACTTTTGATAAAGGGCGAACCTGGCACGGGTAAAACCCTTTTGGCGTTTGAAGTTGCTTCGGCGTTGGGCAAAACCATTTTTTCTTGGAATATCAAATCTACTACCTCCGCACAACAAGGTTTGTATGAATATGATGCGGTGGCACGTCTGCGAGATTCACAATTGAGTGATGGCGACATTAATGATATTGAGCATTATATCAAAAAAGGAAAACTTTGGGAGGCTTTTGAGTCGGACGAACAAGTAGTGCTTTTAATTGATGAAATTGATAAAGCCGATATTGAATTCCCGAATGATTTATTGAATGAATTGGACAAAATGGAATTTTATTGTTACGAATTGAAACGAACGATAAAAGCCAAAAAACGCCCAATAATCATCATTACTTCCAACAATGAAAAGGAATTACCCGATGCTTTTTTGAGACGTTGCTTCTTCCATTACATCTCTTTCCCCGACCGTGAAACGATGAAGCAGATTGTGGATGTGCATTATCCAAAATTAGAAGAAAAGCTGATAACTAATTCAATGTCAATATTTTATGGCATCAGAGAAGTGAAAGCCTTGAAGAAAAAACCTTCGACCTCTGAATTAATTGATTGGATAAAGTTATTGTTGGTAGGTAAAGTATCAGGCGATTTATTGGAAGATTTTCAAACTAATACTGACATTCCGCCATACATTGGGGCATTGCTGAAAAATGAACAAGATACTGGTTTGTATGAGGCGTTGAGGAGTAAAACTCGCCGACCATATTAACATACGGAATTCGTAGAAATCTTTACAAAACTAAAAAAAGGCAAAACTGAATCATTCAATTTTGCCTTTTTTTATGAACTCAAAATCGTTCACCTTGTAACGATAAAGCCTCAAACCAAAAAGTTTATGCGTGCTTTAAAAGTGTTTGAGCTAAAACAGCCTTGGGAATATTTCCACCGACTAATCTTTCTTTCAATTCACCATTTTTGAAAATCATTAAGGTTGGAATTGAGCGAATTCCTAAGGTAGATGGAACTGTTGAATTGGCATCTACATCCATTTTGGCAACAATTGCCTGACCATCCACATCACCCGCCAATTCTTCAACGATTGGTCCAATCATTTTACAAGGTCCGCACCATTCTGCCCAAAAATCTACCAACACTGGCTTGTCTGAATTTATTAACTCCTGAAAATTATCGTCAGTAGCTACTACATATTTTCCCATTTTATTTTTGTTTTTTGTTAAAATTTTACTGTCAAAGTTAGAACACTTTGTTGGAATAATTTAGTTCAAATTTATGTACCACAGGAATCTTTCCCCTAAGGATTTCAGCACAGGAAGGATTCCCGTGGTACATAACATAAAAAGCCCTCTGACAGAATCTGAGGGCTTTCTTTCTGAAACAAAACCACAAGAACCATTACTTGTGGTCATGTTTTGCTATTTTTAGGCTTCTACTAACGACTCATCGTGTTGAGAAATATCTAATCCTACTCTTTCTTCTTCTTCAGTTACACGCAATGGAATAATTTTGTCAGTAATAAATAATAACAGATAAGACATTCCGAAAGCAAAACCTGATACGGCAAATAATGCCATCATGTGCTTAAAAAACAAAGCTGGGTCACCAGTAATAAACCAACCCTGCTCCGTATCAACAACTGCTGAATTAACAGCTTTTGAAGCAAATAAAGCAGTCATAACCATACCCACCATACCGCCAACACCGTGACAAGGGAACACGTCTAAGGTATCATCTAACTTAGAATTTGCTCTCCAATGTGCGGCAATATTTGAAATAATGGCTGCGACTGTTCCGATGGAAATTGCTGCTGTTACGGAAACAAAACCCGAAGCTGGTGTGATAGCAACCAAACCTACGACTGCACCAATACAAAAGCCAAGAGCTGAAACTTTACGTCCACGAGTTACATCAAAAAGTACCCAAGACAAACCTGCCGAGGCCGCAGCAACGTGTGTAGTAGCGAAAGCCGAAACCGCCAAAGGACCTGCACCAACCGCTGAACCAGCATTAAAACCAAACCAACCGAACCATAATAAACCCGTTCCTAATAAAACATAAGGAATATTAGCAGGAGGCAAAACGTTGGCTTCAATGTGTGATTTACGTCTTTTTAAGTATAATGCACCAGCCAAAGCTGCCCAGCCAGCACTCATGTGAACAACCGTTCCTCCAGCAAAATCAAGCACGCCATATTTGAATAAAAATCCTTCTGGATGCCATGTCCAGTGTGCCAATGGAGCATACACAATTACACAAAATAGTACCATGAATAATACAAAAGCACGGAAATTGATGCGTTCTGCCAAAGCCCCCGAAATCAAAGCGGGAGTGATTACCGCAAATTTCATTTGAAAGAAAGCAAACAAAGCAAACGGGATTGTGGGAGCTAACGACCAAGGTTTTCCATCAAAAACGCCCTTGAACATCAAATAAGTCATTGGATTTCCGACTACTCCTCCGATTGACTCACCGAAGGCTAAACTGAAGCCAAAAACTATCCAAATAACGGTGATTACGCCCATCGCAATAAAAGATTGCAACATTGTGGAAATCACATTTTTATGATTTACCATACCTCCATAGAAGTATGCCAAGCCTGGGGTCATTAAAAGAACAAGCCCCGAAGAAACAAGCATCCAAGCGGTATCGCCCGAATTAATGCCTTCTGTTACTGCTGCACCTGGTGCAGGAACAAATGCTGCTGCGATTGCTATTAATAGCAAAATGCCAATCGGCAGCCAAGATGGTTTTTGTTGTGTCATGTGGTTTTTTAATTAAAGGATTTATGGATTTGTTTACAGAAAATACAGATAATCAGCACATTGGCCGATTATCTGTATCCTTTTTAGAATTTATAAATCATGGCTAAACCAAGAGTAGCTTGCGATTTTTGGTCTTTACCGTCTCCGTCCACGAAAAAGTTTTTATCGTAGGTATCAATTCTTAATTCTGGCTTCAAGATTAAATGGCTATCAGCAACAGTGATTGATGGCGTGATTGTAATTGAATTAACTGAAACTCCATTTCCATTTGCATCTATAAGTGCAGTAACAGCATTTGTGTTGGAAAATGACTCATACCTTGCTCCTAAACTGAAAGTACTTGAAAAATCATACTTTGGATATACTGCGAAACCACCCCAGCTTTTGCCATCCCCTGTTGCATAATTTTGTATACCAGTTGCAGCATTCAAACCTAACAAAAATTTCTCAGTAATTTGATAAGTGGTTGTCAGATCCAATAAATTGTACGTTCCAGCACTTGTAGTGCCAGTCGCTGGGTCTTTGGCATTACGATTAGCCGTGATTCCATTTACATAAACATTCCATCCACTCACAGGCTGAACAAATACCTGAGCAATTAAACCTGGTTTGTCATTGTTACTATAAAGTTGATCAACGCCATTCACTATACCACCCATCAAAGCAAATTTATCAGAAACTGCGTAAGCCGCTTTCACACCAACATGGTAGAATGGACCGTTATTGAACAAGTTTGAAAGCGAGTAGTGATAATTTACAGGAGCGTCAATAACTTCATAGCCGATGTGCGTACCAAATTGCCCAGCCGTAAATGTTAGTTTGTCAGTGGCTTTCCAGTTAAAGTATGCTTGTTTAATTGCCAAAGAAGTACCAGCAGAGCCATTCCCTAATACGCTCACGGCGTTACCATAA
This sequence comes from Arcicella sp., assembly GCA_034519515.1. Classification (GTDB taxonomy): domain Bacteria; phylum Bacteroidota; class Bacteroidia; order Cytophagales; family Spirosomataceae; genus Arcicella. Next base: position 72,193 of record JAXHOK010000031.1, on the reverse strand, counting down.
TTACCCAAATCGGCGTTTGGACCGAACACTAAATCAACAACTACATCTGATTTGCTGGTTGCATATCCAATTTTGGTTTGAACAAGACCCAATGAGAAACCTGTTCTTTGGTCAAATGCTCTTGCGGTTTTGGAAGCACCAGTATTACTCATGTTTCTTGGGTTATTAAAATTCGCCATATAATACGAATCTACATATCCCGAAAATGTAAATTTTCCTTTATCTTCTGTCTTTTCTTGAGAAAATGCTGAAAATCCTAAAAGCAAAGAAAATGCTGTGGTTAAGGTCTTTTTCATAATAAAATTTTGTTTCATGTTTTAATTAAATGCTTGATTACTGTGCAAAGATTATAGGTAAAGTTTACTATTCCAAATTATTTATGCAATTTTTTAACCTATTTTTAAGTATTTTTCAAAAAAAAATCCAATTATAGTATAAAATGAAACCTATTTTGGGTATTAATTCATTTTTTATTTATAATTATTAGTGATTTTTAACATATTCTGCATAATCATTAAAAAACCAAATTTCTTGAAATTGAAATTTCAAGAAATAATATAATTATTCTAATAAAATAAATTCGAGTTGTAATTTGGATAATCGTATCAATATATTGCTTTTTGTCAACCCAGTTCTCTCCTGCCTTGGGATGATAAAAACATACAAGGTTCAAAAATAAATCATAAAAAAATCCCCAATTCGTTTCCAAATTGGGGATTTTTTTATGATTTTTATATTCTACTCAGCGTGTAACCAAGCCTTTTTTGCCAATAAAGTTTCTTCGTCTTCTGTCTGATCGGGGTCTGGTACGCAACAATCTACAGGACAAACTGCTGCACATTGTGGTTCTTCGTGAAAACCCATACATTCCGTACACTTATCAGGAACTATATAATAAAATTCATCGGAAACAGGAGTCATTGGGGCTTTTCCAGCAATTACTGAACCGTCTTCTAATTCAACATCGACCAATTTTGTACCACCTGCCCAGGTCCATTCTATACCACCCTCATAAATAGCGGTGTTTGGACATTCTGGTTCGCAAGCTCCACAGTTTATACACTCTTCTGTTATTATAATTGCCATATTCTTTTTAGTTTATGAGTTTAAGGCTCATGAGTTTGTGTAAAGAATCTCATTTTGTTTTGCCTTTCATTCAAATACATTACAAATTTAATAGTTTAACTTTTAATAGCCTATAAAGTTTGAAGACTATTGTAAAAAAATTATTTAGCCTTTTTGAGTAACTTGCATAAAAATTGAAAGAAAATATGACTTTACAAGCAAGAATCAAGGCTTTTGTGCAATTAGGAGACTTTTTAAAGGACGAAAAAAATAGGGAAGAAATTGAACTTTGGGCATACAAAGCAAGAAATCAAAACAATTGGTTTACGGTTGAAAATACTCATCGGTCACTTGAAACCATTGCTAATTATTATTTGGATACAACCCTTTTGGAACAATGGTCGTCGTTGTATGATATAGCTGATAAACCTAAAATCGTAAAGAGTATTGGTGTAATCATGGCGGGTAATATTCCAGCGGTGGGCTTTCATGATTTGTTGACGATTGTGCTTTCGGGTCATGCGTGTGTAGCGAAGTTGAGTTCACAGGATTCAGCAATTATGAATGGTTTGATTGAGAAATTGTTGGAGATTGAACCAAATTTAGAAATCAGAATTGCCGATAAACTGAACGAAGTGGATGTGCTAATTGCCACGGGGTCAGACAATTCTGCCAAATATTTTGAATATTATTTTAGAAGTAAACCTCATATTATCCGTAAGAATCGTTCATCAGTTGGAATTTTAAATGGAAATGAAACTGAAGAAGATTTTTTGAATTTAGGAAAAGATATTACTGAATATTATGGGTTGGGTTGTAGAAATATCTCTAAATTATATGTGCCAGAGGGATATGATTTTACAAAACTCTTAGATGCCATCGAACCTTTGGGAGATATTTTTTATCATCATAAATACAAAAATAACTACGATTACAACAAATCCATTTATTTAGTAAATATGGTTCATCACCTTGATAATGGTTTTTTGTTACTGGCAGAAAATGAATCTTTGGTTTCGCCGATTTCCGTAGTTTATTTCTCAGCATATAAAAATGAAAGTGATTTAAAAGAGCAAATTGAAGCAAATACTGATAAAATTCAATGTATTGTTTCAAAAAATGGCTGGTTTGGAAAGAGTCAAAATTTTGGTGATGCTCAAAAACCCAAACTCTGGGACTATGCCGACGGTGTTGATACGATGGCATTTCTATTGCAATTGAATTAATTGCAAATAGGGGAAAGAACCGAATTAATTGTCAAAACTGAGGTCTATGAATAAAATCATACCAAGAAAATGTTAAAACTCGCTCTAATTTCACTCTTACTTTGCTTATTTAGTCAAGAAATCTTTTCACAAGATTATGCAGATACTACTAAAACAGCAAAAAATGTTCCGATAGTTAATATTAGACTTAGGGATGGAACAAAATTAAAAGGAAAAATTCTTCAAAATGATGGTAAGAATTGTTTGATTCAGACGGATAATTTAGGAACGTTAAATATTCCATCAATGAATATTGTTGCTACTGAACAGGTTTCAGAAGTTGCAGTTGCTTCCACGGGCGAATGGATTGAACCATTGAGAAACACAGATTACCTATTGTCTTCAAATGGATTTAATCTGCCAAGGGGAGAGTGGCGATACAGTAACACCTATTTATATTATAATTCTTTTGGGGTTGGAATAACGGACAATTTTTCGATGAATTTAGCTTTTATTCCAATTGCAAATATTTTTACATTCAGTGGAAAAGTATCATTTGAGGTTTCTGAAAATTTGAATTTTGCCTTGAATGGGAACTATATTACTTCATCTTCAAGATTAGTAAGTATTGGTGTGGGAACGTTAGGAGGAGTTGCAACCTTTGGGAAAAACAATAAAAATATTTCAATTGGAGCGACTTGGGGAATTGGCAATGGTGGAACATTTACTGACAAACCCATAATTCAACTAAGCGGAATAGTTAGAGTGAGCAATAAAGTTGCACTAACGATGGATAATTTTTTAACAACCGAAAATCAAACAACTTTTAACGGACAAACTACATCATCTACCAGTAGGGTAGTAGGAATATTGACCTATGGAATTAGGCTTTTATGGTCACGCTCACTTTTGGATGTAGGTCTGGTTTCTGGATTAAATAATGGTTCTAACTCTGATGTACCATTTGGTTTTCCTTACATTAAGTTTACTACCAGTCTGTCAAAGAAAAAATAAATGTCGTTTTTTAATAATAAAAGCCCTTTGAAATTTGTAAGTTCAAGGGGCTTTTTGTTATCAAGAATACCAATAAGTAATAAATTACTACTCCACCCGTTTCAAAATCACGGTTTTGCCAAACATAGGCGCCCCTACAAATCCACGAACACTTAGGGTCTTATCATCTTTTAAGCTCATTTTGCCCGAAACCGTCATGCCGCTTCGAGGATCGCTGACCTGTCCACCCGACCATAAGTTTTTGCTTTCGTAGGTGAATTTTCTGAAAATCTGATAGCCCAAAGTAGGTTTCACCTTGAGGTCTTCTTTTTCACTTTTGGGAGCAAGCCATATAATTTTACCAAAATACTGATTATCAGCTTTATAGATTTGAATTTTGGAAGAATTATTTTCAGTAAACCAAATGCCAACTATCTTTTCAGATTCATCTGAATTAGTATTTTTAAAAGAAAATAATGACAAAAGTGAGAGTGTAAGTACTGAAATTTTTAAGTTTTTCACGGGTTATTGATTTTGGATTATTCTAAATGGTTGTAAACTAGTTGGTTAATTTACGGTAAACTTGAAAGCATAAACTTGCGGCTAAAACGCCGATTCCTGCCCCCGTAAGCACATCTAAGGGATAATGTACGCCCACATATATACGGCTGTATGAGACTATTATTGCCCAAATGTAAAAGTATTTGATACTCGAAAACTCTTTGCCAAAAAGTAAAAATAAGCAAGTTGCCAATGTAAAAGTATTAGCGGCATGAGAAGAGCAAAAACCAAATTGTCCTCCACAGTCTCCAACTGTATGAACTAATTTTTGAAGAGAAGGTTCGTGGCAGGGTCTTAATCTTTGCATCAGAGGCTTGAAAAATCCCGAACAAACTCGGTCAGAAATCACTACACTCATGATGATGGTCAAAAGCATTCCGACTGAGCGACTTTTATATCGCCATACGATTGAGCCAATAATTATGGCATACATCGGGAACCACTCATTTTTACCAGAAACCCAGAGCATGATTTTATCAAAAAAATCCGAATGCTGGGAGTTAAGCCACAAAAAAGCCTGAGTGTCAAGTTCGTTTAGGCTCATAATCCCATATTGTTTCTGACTCTTTCAATCGTAGCTTTTGCTATTACTTCTGCCTTTGCTTCACCCTCTTGAAGTTTTTGGTCGAGTTCATTGGTGTGGTTCATGTAATACTCAAACTTTTCACGCTCTTCAGCAAACTCCCTTACCAAAACAGCGTGGAGGGCATTTTTGGCGTGTCCGTAGCCATAACCACCCGCCAAATAATTCTGTCTCATTTCTTCAATTTCATCGGGATTTGCTACTAATGAGTACAACTTGAAAACATTATCTTCATCGGGATTTTTTTTGTCTTCCAAAGATTTCGTATCCGTTACTACTTTCTTGACTACTCTTAATAAATCTTTTTCATTCAAGAAAATATCAATGTAATTATTGAGAGATTTACTCATTTTTAGTCCATCAATTCCAGGAATTGTCATAACGGCTTCATCAATTTTGGCTTCGGGAATGACCAAAGTATTTTCTCCATACTGACGATTAAATGAACTGCCCAAATCACGAGACATTTCTAAATGTTGCCGTTGGTCTTTACCTACGGGAACAAGATTGGCATCATACAACATAATATCCGCCGCTTGAAGCACTGGATACGTAAAAAGTCCCACGTTTACGTCGGATAATTTTTCAGATTTATCCTTAAAACTGGTAGCATTTGCCAACATCGGAAAGGGCGTAAAGCAATTCAGATACCACATCAATTCTGTGTGATACCCTGCCAATCTCGATTGACGGTAAAAATAATTTTTATCCGCATCAAAACCGCAAGCCAACCAAGCGGCGGCGATTGCGTAAGTATTTTCTTTCAAGATTTTACCGTCTTTTAAGGAGGTAAGTGTGTGCAAATCTGCAATAAAAAGAAAAGAATCGTTCGCAGGATTTTTTGAAAGTTCTATGGCAGGGCGAATTGCCCCTAAAATATTGCCTAAATGTGGTCTGCCCGAGGCTTGTATGCCAGTTAGTATTCTCATTGTAGCACGGACTGCCAGTCCGTATTTATAAACAAATTAAAAATTTCTAATTTTCTGACAATTTTTGTGGTCACACAGTTCCAACGCCTGCCGCAGAATTACACGAAAAAAACTCTTTTAACTCCGTGTAAAACTCCGTGCAACTCCGTGACCACAAAACTGTTGGAGAATCCATTTTCCTTACAAAATTCACTAAAAACAATGAAATCATCAAACCCTGTGTATTCTTATTTGCCAGAATCAATGAAAATGAGTAGTTTAACCTTTCAAAACCGTTATAAATTTTTACCAATAATATAAAATGCCAATCACAGACACAACTTTCAAATACTTAGACGATTTAGGAAATAATAACACCCGAGAGTGGTTTCACGCCAATAAAAAAAGATACGACAAAGTGAAAGCCGATTTTGAAGAAACTATCCAAGAATTAATCAATTCTATCGGTGAATTTGAAAACATGGAGGGCGTTCAAGTAAAGCATTGTAATTATAGAATTGCTCGTGATGTGAGGTTTTCTACTAATAAAAATCCCTATAAAACATGGTTGTCTGCCAGTTTTTCGGAAGGAGGACGTAAATCGGGCAGAACTGATTACTATTTGCACATTTCAGAAGCTGAATCTTTCGTGGGCGGAGGAATGTGGGCACCAACGCCTGAGCAGTTAGCCGCATTTAGACAAGAAATTGATTATAACGCAAACGCTTTGAAATCAATAATTTACGATGATAAATTTATAAAACTATTTGGTGAACCCGAAGGCGAAGCAGTTAAATCTTCACCAAAGGGATATTCAAAAGAACATCCAGAGATTGATTTATTGCGGAAGAAGCAAATGTTTTTCTTACATAGATTTACTTTGGAAGAAGTAAAATCTCCTGATTTTGTGATAAATGTTACCGAAACCTGTCGGGCTTTAAAACCTTTTATTGACTACTTGAACAATGTACTTTTTGACCATCAAGAACCAGAAATTAAGTTGTAATTTTGATTATACCAACCATAAATAAAACTCAATGAAATGAATAAAAAATTACGAATTGCCATTTTTTTAGGAGTTATTTCGGCAATTTTGTGGAACTGTGCTTCCGAAATTCCAACCCTAAAAGTTGCTCGAAGTGCAAAAAAGGATATACTTTCCTTCAAGTTTATGGACTTCACTCCCGCTGTTGAGGGTGACATTGATACTACGTTGAGAACAGTTTTAATCAGAGTACCAGTAGCCACGAAAGTAACTGCCTTGAAACCGACCATTAAAGTTTCAGCAGAAGCAAGTATTAGTCCCAATACGGAAGTTGCCCAAAACTTTACTGCACCTGTAACTTATTTTGTAACGGCTTCTGATTGTACCAAAAGAGCGTATCGAGTTTCGGTGATAGTTGCCCTTTCCACTGACCCCGAGATAATTGGTATTGAGACCATTTTGGCAAAAACTACGGAATCTTTTTTTATTTACGGTAAAAATTTTTCTCGTGCAACACCCACCTTTTTTCTGACTTCCAAAACCACGGGAAAGGTTTATAATTTAACAACAGTGTTTAGAACTTTAACCGCTACGCAAGCGAGAGTTCAAATACCTTTTGATGTGCCTGTAGGCTTGTATTCTGTGAGTGTAACCGTGAATGGTAGAACGTTTAAATACAGAGCTTTGGATTTGAAAGTTACGGGTGAGGGGACAGAAATGGTGGTAAATCGTATGACACTTTTGACTTATGTGAGAGGGAATGAAATAATTATCAAAGGAAATAATATGAAAGCCGCCACGCCACAGATTCGTTTTGTACCACAAATAGCAGGTACAATTGTAACGAAAAATGCCACTTTGAATTTAGACGAAACAGAATTACGGTATAAAATTGAACCAACTTTTGTTGTGCCAAATCGATGGATTTTGACGGTAATTTTGGGCGATAAACAGTTTCCGTTGCCTGATTTGGTGACGATTACGAGATAGTAATTTTTTTCATCAAAAGCGACCCAACTCGGTCGCTTTTGTGTTTTCTTTGTAGTACGAATCCGAACATCGAAAAACCAACATCGAAATTATGCAATTCTCCCACTTACACTGTCATACCCAATATTCCCTTTTGGACGGGGCTTCAAAAATTCCTGCTCTTTTTGCCAAAGCCAAAGCTGATAATATGCCTGCCATTGCCATTACTGACCACGGAAATATGTTCGGGGCGTTTCAGTTTGTGGCGGAGGCTCAAAAACATGAGGGCGTAAAACCGATTGTCGGCTGTGAATTTTATGTGGTGGAAGACCGCCACAAACGAGCATTTACGAAAGAGCAAAAAGATAAACGCTATCACCAATTGATGTTGGCAAAAAATGCCAAAGGCTATGCTAATTTGGTGAAATTATGCTCATTGGGTTACATTGAAGGACTTTATGGTAAATATCCTCGGATTGATAAAGAACTGATTTTGCAGTATCACGAAGGATTAATTGCCACCACTTGTTGTATCGGAGCATCCGTTCCGCAAGCGATTTTGAGGAATGGCGAAGAGGAAGCTGAAAAGGAATTCAAATGGTGGTTGGATTTGTTTGGCGAAGATTATTATGTGGAGGTTCAAAACCATCAAATTCCCGACCAGTTGAAGTGTAATGAGGTTTTGCTACGTTTTGCCAAGAAGTATAACGTCAAAGTAATTGCCTCAAACGACTCTCATTACCTCGACCAAAAAGATGCCAACGCCCATGATATTTTGTTGTGCATCAACACGGGCGAGAAGCAAGCAACGCCAACTTACAAAGACATTGATGATGATGCAGGAACATCGACAAAAGGCAAGCGTTTTGCTTTTTATAACGATGAATTTTATTTCAAAAATACCGCTGAAATGACCCAACTTTGGAATCATATTCCAGAGGCGATTGATAATACTAATGAGATTGTGGGCAAGATTGATACCTTGAAATTGAAGCAAGATATAATGCTGCCCAATTTTGTAATTCCTACTCAATTCGCCACCCAAGATGATTATTTGGAAGATATTACTCGTGAAGGGGCAAGGAAGCGTTATGGCGATGCTTGGGACTCTGTGGAGGTAAAAGAACGCATTGATTTTGAGCTTCACGTAATCAAAACGATGGGGTTTGCGGGTTACTTTTTGATTGTGGGAGATTTCATTCAAGCGGGTCGAGATTTAGGTGTTTTCGTAGGTCCTGGGCGTGGTTCGGCAGCGGGTTCGGTGGTGGCGTATTGTATCGGAATTACCAATATTGACCCCATCAAATACAATTTACTTTTTGAGCGTTTCTTGAATCCCGACCGTAAATCAATGCCCGATATTGATACGGATTTTGATGATGATGGTCGTCAGAAAGTGATTGATTATGTGGTGGAAAAATACGGAAAACAGCAAGTTGCTCACATTGTAACGTATGGCACGATGGCGGCAAAAATGTCGATAAAAGACGTTTCCCGTGTGATGGATTTGCCTTTGAATGAATCCAACGAATTAGCTAAATTAGTGCCTGATAAGCCTGGAACGAACTTAAATCGGGTAATGAACGCTCCCATGACGGGTGCAAGTTCGTTGGCAGAGAAGGAGGGTTTCCAGACCGAAGATTTGGATAATATCAAAAAACTTCGGGACATTAGGCGGGAAGGTTCTTTGCGTTCAAAGGTGTTGGAAGAAGCTCTGATTTTGGAAGGTTCGGTGCGTGGAACGGGTATTCACGCCGCTGGAATTATTATTGCCCCCAAGGATTTATCGGAGATTTTACCAGTTTACACCTCCAAAGAAGTAAACCTTTTGATAACCCAATTTGGCGGGAATATTATTGAAGATGCTGGGGTAATTAAAATGGATTTTTTGGGTCTGAAAACTCTGTCAATTTTGAAGGAAGCCATCCGATTAATCAAGCAAAATCATGGTGTGGTGATTGATTTGGATACATTGCCATTGGATGATAAAAAGACCTATGAACTTTATCAAAGAGGAGAAACCAATGCCACGTTTCAGTTTGAATCGGGCGGTATGCAGAAGCACCTTTTAGACCTAAAACCTGACCAATTTTCGGATTTAATTGCGATGAACGCCCTCTATCGCCCAGGTCCAATTGCCTACATCCCCAACTTTATTGCTCGTAAGCACGGGCGTGAAGAAATCACTTACGATTTACCCGAAATGGAAGAGTATCTTGCTGATACTTATGGTATTACGGTTTATCAAGAGCAAGTTATGTTGTTGTCTCAAAAGATTGCGGGCTTCTCGAAAGGGGATGCCGACGTACTCAGAAAGGCGATGGGAAAGAAGGACAGATACACGCTCGACAAGATGAAAAGTAAGTTTGTGGAGGGGGCAAAAGAAAAGGGGCATCCCGAAGATAAACTGAACAAAGTTTGGACGGACTGGGAGGCATTTGCTCAATATGCCTTCAACAAATCTCATTCCACTTGTTATGCCTTCGTGGCGTATCACACAGGCTATTTGAAGGCACATTATCCGTCTGAATATATGGCGGCGGTGATGTCAAATTCCTTGGGACAAATTGAAAAAATCACCTTCTTTATGGAGGAATGTAGGCGAATGGGTTTGCCCGTTTTAGGTCCCGATATAAACGAATCTTACCGTTCATTTGCGGTGAATAAAAAGGGAGAAATACGTTTTGGATTGGCAGCCATTAAAGGAACTGGTGATGCGGCGGTGGATAGTATTATTGAAGAAAGGGATAAAAATGGACCTTATAAAGATATTTTTGATTTCGTAAAAAGGGTAAATCTCAGAACGGTAAACAAGAAAACAATTGAAAGTTTGGCGTATGGCGGAGGATTTGATTGTTTTGAGGAAGCCCAAGGATTGCACCGTGCCATCTATTTTGAGGATTCGGAAGGGTCTAATTTTATTGAGAAAATCATTAAATATGCCAACAAAGCCGTTGAAATCGAACAATCGAGTCAAGGGTCATTGTTTGGAATGTTGGGCGATGCGGGCGGAGGAAATTTAGCCACTCCAAAAATTCCAATTATGGAACCATGGGGCAGAATGGAAAAACTCAAAAATGAAAAGGACGTAGTAGGAATCTATATTTCTGGGCATCCTTTGGACGAATACCGTTTGGAATTAGAAAGTTTTTGTTCATGCACCCTCGACCGTGTGATGGAACCCGTTTTCAGAGGAAAAGAGGTTTCTGTGGGCGGTATCGTTACGAAAGCCATTGAGCGTTTTTCTAAAAATGGAAATCCGTTTATGCTGTTCACTTTAGAAGATTATAATGGAAGTTACGAATTTGCTTTATTTGGTGAAGACTTTGTAAACTTGGCAAAATATATTGCCCCCGACCGTTTTCTATACATTAAAGGACAAATCAAAACTAAATGGGGAAGACCAGACGAATGGGAATTTAAACCGATGACGGTCAGGCTTTTATCTGAAATTAGAAATCAATACGCCAAAGAATTAAAAATCACTTTGGGTTTGCAATTGGTTAATAGTCAGATGATTGAGCAATTAAATGCTGTCATTGATAAAAACAAAGGAACGTGCAATTTGACAGTTTCAGTCTTTGACCCAGAAGAGAAAATAGAAGTAACGATGTTATCAAGAAAGGCAAAAATTTCACCCAGTAATGAGTTTTTGGAGGCTTTGGAGAAAATGGTTGGGGTTAAGTATAAGTTGAATTAGGGGATATTCACTTTCTAATTTTGAATATAACATTCTTGAATCTTTATTTTAACTACTTATTTTAATCAATGGATAACATTTACAACGAAAAAGCACGTTTTATACCACTCATTTCAGATTATGGTTTTACAATATGTTCGCCAAAATAGGCTGGTAAAAAAAAAGCACTTCTATTGTTAAAGGTCCAACCAAACAACTTTAAGGCAAAAATACCGAACATGGACGACTGTCGGACAATTCAGGCACAAATAACATTTCACATCATCAGCATTTCAATTCAGACCACTTTACAGCCAAATAGCCACAAACAACTCAAAACACAGAAAAGGAACCATTTATCAAACACTAACAAAAAGGAACATCTTTTTCACCAAACGCAAGAAAGCGGAAAAAAAGCGCGCGCATTCATCAGCAAAACAAAACGCTACTCCATCTCAAAAACATATTTTAGATGCAAACAACTGATTGTAATAATTTAACAAAAGAAAAAGAAAAACCAAATCAATCAAAGAAAAAACAAAAGCAAACCGAAAACAAATCGAAAGCAACCAAAAGGTTCAAAGAAAAATCAAAACCAACCAGAAGACTTCTTATCAAGTCCTTAAAACGATTAGACTTGTTCAAGCCAATTAAGGTATTTTGCCGAAACTGTTTTCATTTAGTCCTTACGGCTTCTATGTCACGAAGACTATCTACTTTACCCAAAAATGGGCTGAATATTATCCAAAGTTTAGAAACGCTCATCTAATTTACCTATCAAGGGGAGCAACAGGCATTGGACGACCTAAAACTTTGGGAAGAGTGAATTTAGATAATCTTGATGAGAAATTTTATATCCATCAATTCAAGAAAAATTCTAATATTTCAACAAAGATATCAGTTAGGCTTACCCAAAATGCATCAAATTGAATGTGTGGTGATGATTCATACTCATCAAGAACCAAACAAGTTAGTCAAACAAATTTACAATGTTTGACTTGGATGCTCTAAAAGTTATCAAATATTACTCTCTCGATTTCAAAGAATTTATTTTAAACTAAACAATTTTATGGACTCGCTATTTTAAAAATTATAAAGAAACTCAAGTACAATGCGGTCAATATTGCTTTACAATGACCGTATTGGCAAGCTGGTCTTGGAAAATACAAACTAAACTCACTCCCAACATGGCATATTGACCTAAAAACTGTATTTCGTACCCAAAAATGGCGAAAACTTTAAAAATATCAATTTAACTCAGAAGCCCAATTCCTTAACCAAAAGGCCATTTAATTTGCGAACATATTGTTAAGGTAACTTTTGGAAATGAGTCTGACACAAGATTTTTGAAAAAAGCATTACAAGCCTTAGTTAATTCGCCAATTCCAATTCGTGAAGTTACGTTTGTAACGAATGAAGTAAAGGGAATTACGATAGACAGTCGAGGGAGTATCTATGATTTATCTTGTGTAGATGAAAAGAACAATCATTTTATTGTTGAAATGCAATTGAGTGAATATCCTGAGTTTATCCAACGTATGAAGTTTTACTCGTTACATCGTTTCAGTACGCTTGTAAAGAAGGGAAAATATACTTTCGATAACTTACCTAAAATCTATTGTATTGGAATTTTAGCAACCAATATTTTTCCTCAAATAGCTGATTATCATAATATTGCGGTATTAAGAAATATAAAAGGTGAACTTATTGATGACCAAATGACGTTCATTACAGTAGAATTAGCTAAATTTAAAAAGAAATTAAAAGACGTTCATACGGATTTGGACAAACTGATTTTTACCATGAAGAACTTACATAAAATAAAAAAGCCAATTCAATATCCTCAATTTTGGGATGAAGAATGGTTAAACGTTGCCATTCAAGAATTGGATAAAAAAGCCATGACCCCAGAACAAAGATTGGGCTACGAAATGGCGATTTCTGCTAATGCTTTGGTTGTTAAAAATGAAAATAAAAAAATAGAAAAGGTTAAAACTGAAAGTATAAAAATTGCTTTACAGAAAGGAAAATTGACTCTTGAAGAAATTGCTGAATATAATCAAGTTACGATTGATTTTGTCCTTGATATCCAAAATCAGCTGTCAAAAGCTAAGTCATAAATTTATTCAGAACGAAGCCACAAACTTCGTTCTGAATAAAATCCCCTCTAATTCCCCCTAACCGTAGGATATTTAATTCCCAATTGCTCCATATAACTCTTATATTTCGTTGGGTCGAAATAAAATTTTTGAAGTTCAGGCTTAAATTTCTCCATAATTTCTCGGTTAATCGTAATGGCTGGCTTGTCGCTTGGGGCGATTAATGGCTCGTATTTTTCGGTTTGAGTTTGCTCTTCACGGAAATATTTCCACGCATTGGTCAGCAAATCTGGTTTTACGAATAAATCCAACAAGGTTAAAGCCTCCACTTTTGCCCCCGCAGTGCATCCCTTGTGAGCAATGGGCGTTGCCATCGAAATCGCATTTGCCCAATGATGCCCTGGCAAACCTGGAATATTTGATGGATAACCCAACACAATGGTCGGCATCGTCCAAGAAATATCCGCAATATCATCAGAACCTCCGCCCATTTTTATGGCTCCTGGCTCAGTAGTAGAATCCACTTTCATGGCTAATCCGTTCTTTCTGGGGGCATTTAGTTCCTTTTGGGTAGCAGTTGCCAAGAGCTGGTCTTCTGCCGACCAAGTGGGCAAACCCACCCGTTTGATGTGTTCAAAAGCATTTTCAGCCATGGGTTTATTGAAATGCCCAGGCCACGCACAACCCACAACCTCATGCGTAACTTTGGTGTCAGTCATCATGGCAGCACCTGCCGCAATCTTCTTCCCAAATTCAAATAATTCCTTAATTTTCGGATAAGTTCTTTCTCTGAAATAATACCAAACTTGAGCTTTTGAAGGCACAACATTGGGCTGGTCGCCTCCGTTGGTGATAACGTAGTGCGAGCGTTGTGTCAATCCTAAATGTTCCCGTTTAAAATTCCAACCCACATTCATCAACTCCACGGCATCCAAAGCGGATTTTCCTCTCCACGGATTCATGGCAGCGTGGGCGGCTTCTCCCTCAAAGTTAAACTTTACCGAAACCAAGCCATTATAGCCCACATCGCCCCATTTTACGGAAAGATTACTGTTTACGTGGGTAAAAATACAGGCATCAATATCCTTAAAATGTCCGTCTCGCACGTAATACGCCTTCGCCCCAACCAATTCCTCCGCAACCCCGGGCCAAAGCATGAGCGTACCCGAAATTTTCTCCCGTTCCATGATTTTTTTTAAAGTCAAAACAGCAGTGATATTCAAAGCCTGCCCTGAATTATGCCCTTCACCGTGGCCAGGAGCACCTTCAACTATTGGGTCGTGATAGGCAACGCCAGGTTTTTGCGAGGCTTTCGGAATACAATCAATATCCGAACCCACCGCAATAACGGGTTTTCCGCTACCCCATTTTGCCATCCAAGCTGTTGGGATTCCTGATAAACCTCTTTCGATGGTAAATCCTTCTTTTTCCAAAAGATTGGTTAATAATTTATAGGTCTCCACTTCTTGAAAACCCAATTCGGAATAACTAAAAAGTTGGTCGTTGAGTTGAGCCGTGAATAGTGCTTTTTTATCAATTTCTTCCAACATTTCTTTTCGGAGACTTTCAATTTTAGCATCCGTTATTAATTGGTTTGAAACAGTTTTGGTTTCTTTCGCTGGTTGCTTTTGGGCATAAATACTTAAAGAAAATGCAAAAAGTGTGGCAAGTATAAGGGTTTTCTTCATGGTGATGATTTTGGGTTTGAATGAAGACTAAATATAGTGATTATCAAATATGTATGAAAATTTTAAGAGCATAAAAAAACCTCCCGAAAGTAGAAATAACTTTCGGGAAGTTCGCTTACAACTAATTTCTAAATCTGGATTGCGAAACACCGCACCATGTCAGATTTTAGATTTTTTTGGATAGAGTCCATATTGGTTCTTCTAAGATTTATACGAAAAAGTTGTTCGACAATCAACAAACAGAAGAATCTATACTTTCCAAAATGACCCCACAAGCCTTTCTAATTTCTTCATCGGTAATAATCAAAGGCGGAGCAATTCGCATGGAATTATCACAAAATAAAAACCAATCAGTGATGATTCCCTTTTCGATTGCTCGGTCAATAATTGGTTTTAACGTATCAAAATCTTCAAATTCAACCGCCATAATTAATCCTTGGTTTCTAACTTCTTTTATTTTTGGATGAATCAATAAGTCTCTGAAAATCTGAGCTTTATAATTTACGTTTTCTAATAATTTTTCTTCATAAATAACATTCAATGTTGCTAATGAAGCCGCTGCACTGACTGGATGTCCGCCAAAGGTTGTGATGTGTCCCAGGATTGGATTATTCTTAAAAACGCCCATAATTTTATGATTGGCAACGAAAGCACCAATCGGCATTCCTCCGCCCATTCCTTTAGCACACAGTAGTACATCAGGATAGAAACCAAATTGTTCAAAAGCCCAAAATGTACCCGTTCGTCCGAATCCCGTTTGGATTTCATCAATAATTAGTAGCGTTCCCGTGTAATCGCACTGTTTTCTAAGTGCAATAAAATACTCATAATCTGGAACTCTCACACCCGCTTCGCCAGCAATTACTTCAATAAAAACTGCGGCAGTTCGAGAACAGATTTTTTGAATATCCTCAAAATTTCCGTGTCTAATTTGCTTGATTTGGGGTAACAATGGACGATAATTTCGTTTAAAATTTTCACTTCCCGAAAGTGACAAAGCACCCTGAGTAGCACCATGATAGGCATTCACACAAGAAATTATATCTTGGCGACCTGTATAACGTTTGGCTAATTTCATTTGCCCCTTCCACGGCTTCCGTACCCGAATTGGTAAAGTAAACATTATCCATAACTGGATATTTACGGCATCCTTTATCCAATGTTTTTACCAAAGCCTCTGCCAAAAGTACTTGGGGAGATTGCACATATTCACCATATACCATCAAATGTAAATATCTATCTACTTGATTATGAATAGCTTGCGTAACTTTTGGATGTCGATGTCCCACGTTTGATACGCCAATTCCGGATATTAAATCCATGAATTGTTTGCCATCTTTGCCGTACATATATACGCCTTCTGCCCGTTCAATTTCCAAAGACAGAGGGAAATCAGAAGTTTGGGCAACGTTTCTTAAAAAAAGTTCTCTATTGGTAATCATTTTTAGCGATGAGGTTTTAGCGATGAGGTTTGAACAACGAGATTTGAGCAATATTCACTACTTACTGCTCACGCCTCACACCTCATTGCTCACCGCTGAATACAAAGTTACACCATAAATTCTTTCAAAATAGAAACAAAGTTTTTGTACTACGTGTTATCTAAATACAACAAATCCTTATCACAAGACATGGAGAAAGCAGAAAAGATAAAGCAAGCCTATATGGAGTTCTTTCTTGAAAACGGAACACAGCCACCATCGGTTTATTCGTTTACCAAGAAATTAAAAATGAAAGAAGCAGAGTTTTACGACCATTACAATTCTTTTGAGTTATTGGAAAGCGATATTTGGTTAGGTTTTATGAAAGAAACCATCACCAAAATCGAAAGTGACACGGTTTATGCTAATTATAGTGTTCGTGAAAAACTATTGGCTTTCTATTATACTTGGATAGAAATCATGAAAAATAATAGAAGTTATGCTTCCCAAACTTGGCGATTGATTGACAAAAGAAAACTCAAAACGCCCGTATTTATGACTGATTTGAAGGTCGGTTTTAAAGAATATGCTCGTGATTTAGTGATGGAAGGTAAAGAAAGTCAGGAAGTTACTCCTCGCAGATTTTTGGATGATCGTTATCCAGATGCTTTTTGGTTGCAGTTTTTGATGATTCTTGACTTTTGGGTAAAAGATAAATCAAAAGGATTTGAGAAAACCGATGCCATGATTGAAAAATCAGTAAACACTTCGTTTGATTTAATGGGTTCAACTGCCCTCGATTCAGTCCTTGATTTTGCAAAATTTATGTATCAAAACCGTTAGACGTGAGCAATGAGGTTTGAGTAATGAGTAGTAAACAACCTACATTTCACTCCTCATCGCTCAAATCTCATGCCTCACCCCCCACAGCTAAAAATAATGAAAGAACAAAGCTCAATACCTACTTCAAAAGTGGCACGTGCTACGCAGTTTGTGAAGACTGGTGTGAAAATAGGTGGAAATTATTTAAAATATAATGCCAAAAAATTCATCGACCCAACAACCAACAAAGATGAATTACACAAAGACAATGCGGGCGATATTTATGCTTCATTGAGCGAAATGAAAGGTTCTGCCTTGAAAGTTACGCAAATGTTGAGCATGGACAAGGGAATGTTGCCTCGGGCATATCGGGAGAAATTTGCGATGTCGCAATATTCTGCCCCTCCCCTTTCGGGTCCGTTGGTGGTGAAGACTTTTAGGAAATTATTAGGTAAATCTCCCCAAGAAATTTTTGATACTTTTGATATGAATGCCGCCAATGCTGCCTCAATCGGGCAGGTGCATAAAGCCACCAAAGACGGCAAAGAATTAGCGGTCAAAGTGCAATATCCTGGTGTGGCAGAAAGTATTGGTAGTGATTTAAAAATGATTCGCCCGATTGCGATTGCGATGTTTGGTTTGAATGAAAAAGATGTGGACAGATACATGGGCGAAGTCCGTGAGAAGTTGTTGGAAGAAACCGATTATAATCTTGAATTAGAGCGTTCCGTGGAGATTTCACAGGCCTGTTCGCACATTGAAGGCTTGTTTTTTCCAAAATATTATCCAGAGTATTCAAGTGATAAAATCTTGACAATGGATTGGTTAAAAGGCTTTCATTTGAATGAATTTTTATTAACAAACCCTTCTCAGGAAGTCAGAAACCACATAGGGCAATCATTATGGGATTTTTATGACTATCAAATTCATACGCTTCGCCAAGTTCACGCAGACCCGCATCCAGGTAATTTTTTAATGCGTGAAGACGGGACAATGGGCGTTATTGACTTTGGATGTATCAAGGTAATTCCAGAATTTTTCTACGATAATTATTTTGCCTTAATCAATTTTGATACCTTGGAAGATAAGGACAGAACGGTTGATATTTTCAAAAAATTAGAATTTATTACCCAATCTGACAATCCTAAAGAAGAAGTATTCTTTACCGAATTATTCACCGAAATGATTTATCTGTTAGGAAAACCATTCTCAGTAGACGAATTTGATTTTGCCGATGATAATTATTTTGAAAGTGTGTATCAATACGCCGAAAAATTGCAAAATTTAGAAGAATTGAGAACTTCAAAAGTTGCCAGAGGCTCACAACACGGTCTGTATGTGAACAGAACTTATTTTGGGTTATATTCCATTTTGAACGAGTTGAGAGCAAAAGTTACAACTACTCGTCCCGAGTGGCTTTGTGCAAAATCAATGATTGCATATTAGATAATTGATTTTTGATTAGACCACAGATTTTACGGATTTTACAGATTAGCACAGATTGAATATAGAAATCCGTGAGAATCCATTAAATCTGTATAATCTGTGGTCTAATTGTTTCCGATAATCCACAGCTAATTGTATAGTATTGATTAGATTTGTACCAATATTCTGTTTTAAAATAAACATCAACAAATTTTATTATGTCCAAGCTCAAAAGCCACTTTTTCCCACTCCTTATTTTTGCTTTATTTTTCCTCCAAACTACTTATTCTCAGACTATTAAACCCATGCCAACGGGGGAGATTTTATTAAATCTCAAAAAGCTAAATGTGATTGGGTCTGCTCTTTACATTGCGGCTCACCCCGATGATGAAAACACTGTAATGCTTTCATGGCTTGCCAAAGAACGAAAAGTTAGAACTGCTTATTTATCAGTAACTCGTGGTGATGGCGGTCAGAATTTAGTTGGTTCAGAACTATCTGATTTACTGGGACTTATCCGTACTCAGGAACTCTTGGCGGCTCGTAATATTGATGGTCCTGAGCAGTATTTTACTCGTGCTAATGATTTTGGTTTCTCTAAAAATACCGAAGAAACACTCCAAATTTGGGGTAAAGAAGCCGTTTTGGGCGACATCGTTTGGCGAATTAGAAACCTCCGCCCTGATGTAATTATTTGTCGTTTTCCTCCTGATGCACGGGCGGGTCATGGCAATCACTCGGCTTCGGCGGTTTTGGCAGAGGAGGCTTTTAAATTATCTGGCGATGCCACAAAATATCCCGAGCAATTAAAATATGTGAAACCTTGGCAAGCCAAAAGAGTGGTTTGGAATACCTTTAATTTTGGAGCAGTTTCGCAAAAACCTGCCGAGGGCGATTTTATTCAAGTTGAAATTGGTGGTTTTAATCCATTGTTAGGAAAATCATACAATGAAATTGCCGCAGAAAGTCGCTCACAGCATAAATCACAAGGTTTTGGCGTGCCACGGAACAGAGGCTTGCGTCCAGAATATTTCGTTCATAAATTTGGCGATAAGGCTCAAAAAGATGTATTTGATGGCGTTGATATTACCTGGAATCGGGTAAAAGGTGGACAAGCGATTGAGGTTTTGGTGAGCGATGCTATTAAGAATTTTAATACTGATAAGCCTTCTGCAATCATTCCAACGTTAGTAAAAGCCTTAAATTTAGTAAATGGTTTAGAAGATGAATATTGGAAAACTCAGAAAAGAAAAGAATTAGAAAATCTTATTATTGCTTGTTCAGGATTGTATTTTGAGGCAAATCCCAATGAATATTCAGCAGCATCGGGCGAGAAAGTGAATATAACTGCGATAGCCATAAATCGCTCAGATTTTCCGATGACTTTAAATAGAATTAAATTGGTGGGATTGTCGAAAGATACGACCATGAAAGTGGATTTGATGAATAATGAATTACAGAGAATCACTTTCCCCGTTGAAATTCCGAAAGGTCAAAATCTGACTCAGCCGTATTGGTTGGCGGAGAAAAAAATAGGAAAAGGAATGTATCGAGTTGATAATCAGGAATTAATTGGTTTGCCCGAAAAATTCTCAGATTTGAAAGTGGAATTTACTTTTATAATTGAAAATCAGCCACTTACCTTTACTGTTCCCGTAAATTTTAAATACACTGACGAAGTAAGAGGCGAACTGTATCGTAGTTTTGAAATTCGTCCAGAAGTAACTGTCAACATTGCCGATAAGGTTTATGTTTTTGCGGATAATCAAGCCAAAGATGTTGAAGTAAATTTAAAATCAGCCAAAACTGGCGTATTGGGAAGTGTAAGTTTAGAGTTACCAAATGGTTGGAAATCAAGCCCTTCGAGCATTGATTTTAATTTAACCAATAAATACCAAGAGCAGAAAGTAGTTTTTAAAGTAACGCCAACCGATAAAAATTCGGAGGGAATAATCAAAGCAATTGCCAAAACTGCGAATGGAACTTTTGATAGAGGAATCTTGACGGTTGCGTATGACCACATTCCTCCACAAACATTGTTCCCTGTTGCAGAAGCAAAAGTGGTAAAATTGGATATTAAAACGAAAGGAAAAACCATTGGGTACATTGCAGGGGCAGGTGATGAAGTGCCATCAGCTTTGCGTCAGATTGGTTACAATGTTTCGATGCTTACGGAAAAAGAATTGAGCGAAGATTTGGCAAAGTTTGATGCAATTGTAGTGGGCGTTCGTGCTTACAATACGGAAGAACGTTTGAAATTTTACCAGAAAAAATTGATGGAGTACGTTGAAAAAGGTGGAAATATGATTGTTCAATATCAGGTAAACAATAATTTACAAAAAATTGAAGGGGGTATGGGTCCATTCCCTTTTAGGGTTTCCAGAAATAGAGTTACGGTTGAAGAAGCAGAAATTCGATTTTTGAAGCCTGAGAGCATTATTTTGAACAGTCCAAACAAAATTACCAGTAAAGATTTTGAAGGTTGGATTCAAGAAAGAGGGTTATATTTCCCGAACGAATGGGATGCTAAATACGAAGCCATCTTATCATCTAATGACCCCAATGAAAAGGCGAATGATGGTGGTTTATTATACGCAAAACACGGAAAAGGAAACTATATTTTTACGGGTTATGCTTTTTTTAGACAATTACCAGCGGGGGTTTCAGGGGCATATCGTTTGTTTGCGAATTTGATTTCTGTAGGGAAGTAATTTTAAACTTCCCTACAGTTCTTTTTACTTTCGGGAAGTTTGGTTGATTAAACTTCCCGAAAGTAAAAAGAACTTTCGGGAAGTTGCCTTTATCACCTATTAAACTTCACCCTCAAAACCGTTGAACCGTAAGTTCCATTTACAAAATTTCCTACTACTTCCAAGCCAAATAATTTACCAATTCCTGAAATTCCGTAGCCCACTTCCAGATAATTAAAATCCTGTTTGGCAACGTTTAGATAATTAGCAAAAATTGATTCTTTCAAGCCGTAAATTCTCAGTGGCGTGATTTGCGTAAGAAGAAATTTCTGAAAATCATTAGCCACAAAAACTTCCAGATAATTGCCCGTTGTGCTGTGTCTGTAATAATCTAAATTTCTAAAAGCATCAAAACTGAATGAACGTAAAATGGTTTTATTTCCATTGAAATGTCTATAATCTGAGAAATAAGTTGGTGCTTTCAGATACCCTCCATAATTAGCTAAGAAATGTAAATCGCCAATTTTCTCCAGTTCAAAAGTCTGCTCATAACTTCCTTGCAATCTTGAAAAATTGCCATCTGACAACATTCCGTTCGTGCTTTTTATTCTGAAAATGGGATTACCTTGATTCACAGTAAATTCTCTACCATTAAAAGCTCTTTTCTTGGCAAATGGTCTGAAAATCAGATTTATGTCAGCCGTCAATACCTCAGGATTTACGAATTTACTATCTTTCAATTCCAGCCCTTCGGGGCGATTTGGGGTAAATTCTTTTTCTTTATTGTTAATCCAGGGTTTGAAATTATCTAAATTTTGTAATTCTTTCTTTTGAGCATATTCTACATTAAAAACACCCGTAAATGCTTGAGAAAAACGATTTCGATATTCAAAATTGATAAAATCTTTCTGAAAAATTTTCAAATAGTTTTCTTCCAAAAACATCGTATAAATCGAATTAGCAACATTTTGAATGGGGTTATTCTCATTGAATTGTTGCACCATGCTCCCCGCTTTTATTTCGTAGGTATGCTGATTCAAAAGATGATAATAACCCACATCAAAATTAAAAGCCTTTCGTCCGAAAGCATAACGCAAATCTGTGTAAAGAGACGTTCGTTTCACTAATTTCTCTCGAGTTTCGTATTTCAAACTACCTTGGGCGTAATATCCATCAACTGTGTTTAGATCAACGCCAAAAAATGGTGAAGTATAGGTCAAACTCCGGGGATAAAATCCGTATAAATCATCTCGTTTGCCATAGTTATAAACTTTCCCCATAAGAATATGTGGCACTTTGAAAATGGGCAAATTTTTGATGGAATCTTTCTTGTAATTACCTTCACTGGCTTTTGCGATGCTATCACCTTGGGCATAACCCTTGATTTCAAAATCTGTCAAAGGTACTTGGCGTTCTTGATTCCAGAAATCATTACCTCTTTTTTTGAATAAAGTATCAACTTCAATGCTGTATGATCGCACCATTGCCACATCTTCACCCTTGGTTTTACGTTCTTTTTTATCCTCTTTTTGAGATTCTTTCAAGAATTTCTCTAATTGTTTTCTCGTAATTTGCTTTTGTTTCAAAGCCGTTTTCGCATCAACTTTTTCACTTTTAATCGCAACTGCTTCCGCTTTATCAATTTTCTCATCAATTACCACAGGTTTTTGATGATATTTTTCATTGAGTGTAACGTTATAATTTCTGACATTGGTAACATAATTAAAAAATCCTTTAAAGCCAAAAGCATCAAAATCAGAACGAAACGCATAACTTACGGGCAGCCAAACTTCTTTAAAAGGCGAACAAACTATTTTGATGTGATTGGAGGCGTTATCGTCACTAAATTTCAAATCAAGACTATGCACATACCAAGTATCTTCGATGATGTTAATTACACCCTCAAAAACATTCTCACCTCTTGACTTTGGCATAACTCTAATTCGATTAATTAACTGCCCATTTTCTTGAAAATCGCCTTCATATTTAAACCGATAATATGCTAAGGCTGAGGGAGATAAAGGTGAAATCATATCACCAAAAGGTTTGGGAGCATAAAAATTAATTCTTGAAACTGTAATAAAATTTGCCCCTTGGTCTTGAAGTTGTTTGGGAAGATTATTGCGGGCAGAAACCACCTTTTCTTTTACTGCCGAAGGCTGCTTGAAACTAATATCATTGATGGATTCAATCACATAAACTTGCCCAATTTTGAGACCTAACTCTTTTTCAATTTTTTTCCCCGCCAGCATCTTCATAAAACTGCTCACTTCTTTCATCTGGGCAGTGCCTTTTACATACGTGCGAGACGTGTAAGCATCCAACTCTAAGGTTTTGAATTTAGCCATTGAAATCGTCTTTCGCATTATTGTATAGGCAGGATCTTCGGCTTTGGCAGAAAAACGGACTTCGTTTAGTGTAACAGATTGTTCGGAAAGGATGGCATCAAAAATGATAAAATCTGAGTCTATTTCGACAGATTTTTCAAATGGTTTATGCCCCAAATACTGAAAAATGAGCGTATGAGAACCCTTTTCGAGCGATAATTCATACCGCCCATCTTCATTCGCCATTGTGCCTCGGGAAGTGCCTTTTACGATAATCGAAGCAAAAGAAAGTTGTTCTCCTTTGGTGTTTTTGATAGTGCCTTTTACGCCACCTGCATAAACCGAAAATGAGATAAAACTGGCAATTAGAACGGTAAAGAGGTTATTGATTTTTAACATAAGAAAGGGGTTTATTTTGGTAGATTAATAATAAGATGCAATATTAATGAGTAAAGTTGTTTGAGATTGTAATTATATGATAAATTAAGGTTTTTAAAGTCATAAGTCGTTAAGTCGTAAGTTATAAAAACAGAAAATAAAATAAGTACTCCCCAATCTTATGACTTACAACTTAATGACTTACGACTTCCTTCCCAAAAGCCCAAATTAGGAAATTAGGTAATATTTTTGCCCAAGTTCTGGCATTATGTTCCCCTTCCTTAACTTCCTCATAAACAATATCTTGTGGCTGTTTGTAACCTTTTTTTTCTAATTCTTTCATCAAATCCAACGTATCATCAATGGCATCAATAATTCCGTTGTTGTTTCTGTCTGAAGTTTCATCATTTGTCCCAGCCTCAAACCAGAATTTCATGCCTTTTTTGAAAATCCCTCCTCGCACGATGTTGTGTATAATTCGGTCATTTTCATCTTTATAACCCTCTTCTTCTGATTTCTGTCGCCACCAAAATGAACCCGAAAAAACACCAATTTTTGAAAATACTTTCGGATTATTCCAACCAATATCCATCGCCGAAAGTCCGCCCAATGACAATCCAGCAATAACATTACCCTTATTTTGAGTTGAATATTTTTTATTGATGTATGGCAATAATTCTTTCAAAACAAAATCATTGTGCTGCTTGGCTTTTGCTCCTCTGTTTTTATAATCTGCTTGACTGGCAGTGCCATATTCTTGCAATCTATTATGATTGGCATGGATACCTACGCACAAAAGAGGAATAATTTTATTTGAATCTAATAAAGCCTGGATGTGAAGTTTCATGTTTAAATCATGAAAATCTTGCCCATCGTTAAAAAATAGAATCGGTAATTTTGTATTTTTTATTTTTGGATAAATCAAAGTTAATTCAACTTGTCTATGAAGGTGCTTAGAAGTGAATTTTTCTTCTATCTGAAGCAACAGCGAATCATTTTGCATGAGTTTTAAGTGTTTTGCTTGTGCATTTAGATTTAGGATTATTCCATAAAAGATAACAATGAGTCCGATTTTTTTCATAAAAAATTATCATTGAATTAGTTTTGAAATCAGAAAACAATATCTATTTTTAGGGTAAAACAAACTTACAAACAAATTATTAAGCCAAAACCATTTTAATAGAAAATTATGCAAGAACGCTATCTAAAATACTATTCACATCATTTGGGTGCGGATAATGAAATGCTTGTTTATGGCAATTGGGGCTATCCTGTGATTATTTTTCCAACCACAATGGGACGTTATTTTGAGGCAAAAGATTTCAAATTGATTGAATCCGCCCGAGGACACATTGAGAGCGGGAAAATCAAGATTTATTGCCCCGATAGCATTGATAAATATTCGTGGTATGGCAAGCATCTTCATCCGTCGGAGAGAATCAAAAATCACAATTTTTATGATCAATATTTGAATGAAGAGCTAATTCCTGCCATTATGAATGAATGTAATGTAAAAAAAGTGGCAGTAGCAGGTTGTAGCTTTGGAGGGTTTCACGCCGCAAATTTTGCCTTCCGACATCCTGAAAAGGTTTCACATTTATTCACAATGGGAGCCGCTTTTGATATTCGTTCGTTTTTGAATGGATATTACGACAATAACGTATTTTTTAATAATCCCCCAGATTTTCTGCCAAATGCCGATAATCCAGACCTTTGGAATATGAATATTACCTTGGGAACCTGCAATGCCGATTTTTGTAAACCCGAAAACGAACGACTTTCCAAAATTTTAGCCCACAAAAACATCAATCATTGGTTGGATATTCGTTGGCACGGCACACATGATTGGGATATTTGGCGGGAAATGTTTCCAGAATATTTGAACAAAATTTAACGTACCACGGGAATCTTTCCCGTGTGGCAAGGTAACCATAATTATGAATAAAATATGAAAAAAATTGGCATTCTTCACGGTATGGAATCCTCATTTCCAGAGGCATTTGTCGAACGAATCAATCAAATTGCTCCGAAGGACATTATGGCAGAGCGAATGATAGTTGATAAAGTAATGCAAGGCGAATCATCGGGTTATGATGTTATCATCGACCGTATTTCGCAGGACGTTCCCTTCTATCGTGCCATGCTCAAAAATACAGCATTGGCGGGTTCAGCGGTAATTAACAACCCCTTTTGGTGGTCGGCAGATGAAAAATTTTTCAATAATGCCCTTGCGTTGAGCGTTGGCGTACCAGTTCCGAAAACTGTTTTATTACCCTCCAAAGAACGCCCAACTGATACTTCCGAAACGTCATTTCGAAACCTCAAATTTCCTTTGCCTTGGGGTGATATTTTTGACCACATCGGCTTTCCTGCCTACATGAAGCCACATTCGGGCGGAGGATGGAAGAGCGTTTACAAAGTCAGAAACCCTGATGAATTATTCAACGCTTATGATGAAACCGACCAACTGGTAATGCTTCTGCAGGAAGAAATCGTTTTTACGGATTATTTCAGATGTTATTGCATCGGAGGAAAAGACGTAAAAATTATGCCATACGAACCCAGAAATCAACCCCATTTGCGGTATGATGCCACTTTACCGACAGGACCAGAAGCAAAAAAATTATTGGCAACCGTAAAAGATTACGTTTTAAGATTAAATAAAGCCTTAGGATATGATTTTAATACCGTTGAATTTGCCGTTAAAAATGGAATTCCAATTGCTATAGATTTTTGTAATCCCGCACCCGATGCTGATGTAAATTCTGTTGGTCAAGAAAATTTTGATTGGGTTGTGGAAGCCACCGCAAAAATGGCAATTGACCGAGCCAAAAAACATAAACCCAATCAGGATAATTTGACTTGGGGAACATTTATGTCAAACTCTGTGATGGGAAAAAAGCGAAGTGAATTAAATCAGCAATAAGGTTTGAGCAGTGATTAATGAGGTTTGAGCAATTAAACAACCAATTTAATTTCCTAAACCTCAATACTCAATCTTCGTTGCTCCAAGCTCATAACAAAAAGTCCCATGCCCAAATTCACCCTTGGAATTGAAGAAGAATTCCAAACCATTGACCCCGTAACCCGTGAGTTGCGTTCGCACATGAGTAAAATTGTGGAAGGCGGACAAATAACCTTGCACGAAAGAGTAAAAGAAGAAATGCACCAAGCAGTGGTGGAAGTTGGAACAAATATTTGCTATGATATTCAACAAGCTCGTTCAGAAGTTATCGAACTCCGTAAGCATATTATTGAATTAGCCGACAAACAAAATCTCTTGGTTGCCGCCGCAGGAACGCATCCTTTTTCAGATTGGCAAAATCAATTAATTACGCCAAACGCTCGGTATGATGCACTTATTGATGAAATGCGTGATGTTGCCAGAGGAAATCTTATCTTTGGACTGCACGTACACGTGGGTATCGAAACTCGCCAACAAGGCATAGAAATCTTGAATGCGGTGCGTTATTTTTTACCTCATATTTACGCCCTTTCCACAAATTCGCCTTTTTGGTGTGGCAGAAATACCGGTTTTAAATCATATCGCTCCAAGATTTTTGATAAATTTCCACGAACGGGAATTCCCGATTATTTCGCTTCTGCTACGGAATATGACGAATATATTGCCCTTTTAGTCAAAACTAATTGTATTGACAATGGCAAGAAAATTTGGTGGGATATTCGACTCCATCCTTATTTTGACACTATCGAATTCAGAATTTGTGATATTCCGATGCGAATTGATGAGACCATTTGCTTGGCGGCTTTAATGCAGGCATTAGTGGCAAAAATGCACAAATTATTGAGCCAAAATCTTAGTTTCAGACCTTATCGCAAAGTATTAATCAATGAAAACAAATGGCGGGCGGCTCGTTACGGAATATATGGTAAATTGATTGATTTTGGGAAACAAGAAGAAGTGCCATATCGTGATTTATGCGGTGAATTATTAGATTTTGTGGATGATGTTTTGGATGATTTAGGTAGCCGTCATGAAGTAGAGTATATCCGTCAAATTCTCGACCATGGAACAGGTGCTGACCGTCAATTAGACGTTTTTGAGCAAACTGGGGGCGATTTAATTAAAGTTGTTGATTACATTGTGGAAGAAACTAAGCAAGGGATTTACCTTTGAATTTGAAAATTTGGAAATGAAGTTAATTTGAAAATTATCCCTATTCGGAGTCCGAAAATTACTTTAGGGTTACCGCCACAATGCTTTGATTTATTGATATGTAGCGATTTATAGGTTAATTTTACATTTTTATCAATTTCCAAATTGACACACTTTCAAATTTTCATATTAAAATCTCATGCAAGAACCACTAAAAATAGCCATTCTAGATTTATACAATAACGTTCCGAATGAAGGAATGAGGTGTATCGTAAAACTGATAGACGAATTTCAAGAAAGAGAACAGATTGATATTGAAACTACCATTTTCAACGTTCGTACCAACAACGAAATCCCTGATTTAAGCTACGATATTTATTTTTCATCTGGTGGTCCAGGAAGCCCCTTGGAGTCAACAGAAGATTGGGAAAAGCCCTATTTTGATTTTATTGACTCCATTTTTGAATTTAATAAATATGAGAATAGTGCAAAAAAGTATATGTTTCTGATTTGTCATTCTTTCCAATTGGTTTCAAGACATTTTGGCATCGGAAAAATTACCAAACGAAAAAGTATGGCTTTTGGCATTTTTCCAGTCAATCAAATTGATAAAAATATTAAGGAAGAATTATTCGATGGTTTGCCAGAGCCTTTTTATGTGGTTGATTCACGTGAATATCAATTAGTTAGCCCCAACCAAAAGCGAATTAAAGAATTGGGAATAAACGTTTTAAGGATGGAGAAAGAACGTCCACACGTAAAATTAGAACGAGCCATCATGGCAATTAGATTTTCAGATGAAGTATTTGGAACTCAATTTCACCCCGAAGCCGACGGTATCGGAATGGCAGAATATCTTTCGGGAGAAGAAAAAAGAAAGATAGTTATCAAAACGCATGGCTTAGAAAAATACAATGATATGATTGATAAATTGGACGACCCCGATAAAATTCTTTTGACCGAATCAATCATTATTCCCAAGTTTTTAAAAAAAGCCAGCGCAGCATTATCAATAAGTTAGCATCCGAACATCGAGTGTCGGTATACGAACATCAACTTATATATGATACCAGAAATTAGAAAAACATACAATCAATCATTTAGCCAAGAAAAATATAAAAATTTCATGGCTGATTTAGATACATCCACTTCAAAACCCATTGAATTTAGGGTTGCCGAAACACCCGTTTTTGTGCCTAAATATCTAAAAAATAGACTCATTGAAGCCTGTGAAAGTATTGTTGATGTAATCGTGAAAGATGATTTCAAAACAAAAACCGATAAGGCAATTCCAACAAATCAAAACGTGCCCAACGAAAATAAGCATACTTCATTTTTAGCAATTGATTTTGCAGTTTGCCAAAATGAACAAGGAGATTTTATTCCACAACTTATTGAACTACAAGGCTTTCCGTCACTTTTTGGGTTTCAATATTTAGTTTCAAAAACTTACCAAAATCATTTTTCGATTCCAGAAAACTATGATTTTCTTTTCAATAACTATGATAGAAAATCATACATTTCAGCATTGAAAAAGCTCATTGTGGGAAACGAAAAGCCCGAGAATGTAATTTTATTGGAAATATATCCAGAAACCCAAAAAACTCGAGTTGATTTTGACGTTACCGAAGATTTGATTGGCGTGAAGGCAGTTTGTCTAACAAAAATCATCAAAGAAGGCAAAAAGCTGTTTTACATGAATGGAGATATAAAAACGCCTATCCTTAGAATTTATAATCGCTTAATTTTTGATGATTTAACTAATTTTCCTGATTTAAAAACAGATTTCAATTTAAGAGACAACGTGGAAGTTGAATGGGTTGGACATCCGAACTGGTTTTTTAGAATCAGTAAATACACGATGCCATTTTTGAATAGTCCTTATATCCCAAAATGCCGCTTTTTGAATAATTTTGAAGGAAGTTTTCCCGACAATTTGTCTGACTATGTGTTGAAACCCTTATTCTCTTTTGCAGGCAGTGGTGTAAAAATTAATGTTACAGAAGGAGATTTAGTAAATATCAGAGACCCTGAAAATTATATTTTACAGAAAAAAGTGAAATATGAACCTGTCGTAGAAACTACTGATGGTAGCAAGGTGAAATGTGAAATAAGGATGCTGTACATTTGGCAGAAAGATGAATTAAGACCCATTTTACTGACCAATTTAGCCCGATTATCCCGTGGAGAAATGATTGGCGTGCGTTTCAATAAAGATTTTGATTGGGTTGGGGGAAGCGTTTGCTTTATGGAGATGTGAGATAATCTGAATTTGGACGTTATTTCTTCAAAACAAACTTATCAGTAGCAACTTCATCACCAAATTTTACTTTTACAATGTACTGTCCAGATGGTAATTTATCGGTATCTAAGGCAAAAATATTACTCTTTTGTGCCGTGTAACTCACCTCACTTTGCAAAATACCAATCATATTGAAAATACTAATCGTCAAATCTTTCGTCCCTGTAAATTGAATACTCAATATGGTATTATCCTCAGAAGAACTTGGATTAGGTCTTATTTGAAGCGTTTTATTATTCGTGTTTATAGGTTCAATTCCCAAAGCCAATTCAGAATTAATCAATAATCGCTGTCTTTTAATACTCAAACTTAATGCCGAACGCATCCTTTTCTTTTGGTCATTCGTAAAAATATTCATACAACGGTCTGGCGAATAATCCATATAATTTTCGATCATATTTGTTCGCTTCACACCGCTACACGTTGAAGATAAAACAGGGCATGAAGTACTGTTATTCAGACTCTCGATTTGGGGAGTATCATCACAATAATCTGTTCCACAAGTTTCATCTCCATTTGGATGTAAAAGTCCTAAATAATGCCCAATTTCGTGGGTCAATGTTCTACCAAAATTATAAGTAGCACTGGTAACAGCACAGCAAGTTCCAAAGTTTCGATAATCAATAATTACTCCATCAAATATATTTTGGTCTAAAATATCTTGTGTTGTTGAACCCAGCCCAACTAATTTACTATCATACGGAAAACCTGCGTAACCAATTGTTCTACCATCACTTCGTGTTACCCAAATATTAAGATATTTTTCGTAATCCCATTTAATTTTATTAGCAATTGTCTTATCGTCTCCCAAAAAATCCCATGAATTTTTATCCACAAAAGTTCTCGTAATTCCTGCACTGGCATTCCCGCTGGGATCTTTGGTGGCTAAAAAAAATTCAATTTCCATATCCGCTCCCACAGCATTTGAATTAAACCCTCTGGTGCCAACTTTACGTCGGTAATCTTCATTCAAAACTGTGATTTGAGACTTAATCTGTTCATCAGTAATATTGGCGTTGTTAGCTCCTCCAATAATATTAGCAGGATTATTATGAATCACATGAACCACTACGGGAATTTTCAATAATTTATCTGCAGTTCTCAAATTCGCTCCTTCCGTATTTTTAATATTTTCCCGTATTTGATATTCAAATTCCGCTTTTTGACGCAACCACGCTGGATTTTTAGATTTTTCTTTATCCACCAATCCAAACCCACAACGCTCTTGAGCGTTTATGATTGTTGTGATTAATAATAAGCAAAAAGGGATAATTTTCTTCATTTTTAATTTGATTTCATTCTAACACAAAGACTTTAAGGCACTAAGATTTTCCCTAAATGCAACCCCTACTTATCCCCCTCCGATTTTTCATAAGCCATAATAATATCACGAACTAAACGGTGTCTCAAAACATCTTTGCCATCCAGTTCCACAAAGGTTATACCCTTAATTCCTCCCAAAATTCTTGCTGCTTCTGCCAATCCTGATTTTACTTTCGTCGGTAAGTCAATTTGGGTTTTATCACCCGTAATAATTACTTTAGACATAATACCCATGCGAGTCAAAAACATCTTCATTTGCATTGGGGTAGTGTTTTGAGCTTCATCCAACAAAATAAAAGCGTTATTCAATGTTCTTCCACGCATATATGCCAGTGGGGCAATTTCAATAATTCGATTTTCGATATAAAATTTCAACTTTTCGGGTTGAATCATATCGTCCAAGGCATCATAAATTGGTCGAAGATATGGATCAATTTTTTCTTTCAAATCACCTGGCAAGAAACCTAAATTTTCACCCGCCTCCACTGCTGGACGAGTAATCACAATTTTCTTAACTTCCTTATTCTTCAAAGCTCTAACCGCCAGAGCCACAGCCATATAGGTTTTTCCCGTTCCTGCTGGTCCGACGGCAAAAACGATATCATTTTCAGCTACAGCCTCTACCATTTTCTTTTGGTTGGGCGATTTTATTTTGATAACAATTCCTTTCGTGCCATACAACAAAACGTCACCTTCGGGTTCTTTCAGGTGTACTTCTGGTTCAGCTTCTGGATGCTTTTCAAGCGTCAAATAAGAACGAACTTGCTCTTTGGTAATTTTACCGTATTGCTGAAAATGTTTCACTAACAAATCCAAAATATCGCTAATTCTAACAATTTCAGTGATTGATCCACGAATGGTAATTTCATTGCCTCGTGAAATAACTTTACTTTGCGGAAATGCCGCTGCAACTTCTTTGATATTGCTGTTTTCTACGCCAAGAAAGCCTGCTAACTCAACGTCTTCTAAGGTGATTACTTTTTCTGTCAATGTTTTATGGCTGACGGCTTACAACTTTCGGTTGCCAGCCTACGGCTGTCTGGATTTATGGATTAAAATAATATAACGTTTTTTAGTAGCCGATTGTTGATAACCAACTGCCAAAATATTTTCATAAATCTACTAAAAAAATACTTTCCTCCACCATTATATACACGATAAAAAAAAGCTGTATTGCCTTTTCATTGAAAATCAATAAGTTGTGCCATTTGTAAAAAAAATCTGATGGGATTTTCCGAATTAATTTCGTAAAATTGTATAAAAAACTGCTTAAAAATATCTTGATTTCGAACTGACTCAATGGAACAACAAAATTCTAATAACAATAATTTAAAGAAAAACGGCACCTTTGCTGGCGGACGAATTTCATCGCAAAATCGTTGGTTAGATACGGGTTTGGGTAAAATTCCGCCCCAAGCAACCGACTTGGAAGAAGCTGTATTGGGAGCTTTGATGTTGGAAAGGGATGCTCTCACAGATGTTATTGATATTTTGAAAGTTGATACTTTTTACAAAGAAGCTCATCAAAGAATTTATGGAGCCATTACCCAATTATTCGCCAATTCAGAACCCGTTGATTTATTAACAGTAAAGAACCAGCTCCTCAAAACGGGCGAATTAGACATGGTTGGCGGGGCATTATATTTGGCTGAACTAACCCAAAGAGTTAACTCAGCCGCCAATATTGAGTTTCATGCCCGTATTGTAGTGGAACATTCACTAAAACGCCAAATGATAAATCTTTCGGGCGAAATCCAAAAAATGGCTTATGAAGACACTACTGATGTGTTCATGTTATTGGACACGATGGAGCAGAAACTTTTTGCCATTGCCGAAGGAAATATTCGTAAAAATTATGCCGATATGGGACAAATTATGCGAGCGGCTTTGGTGGAATTAGAAATGAAGAAAGACCAGAAAGAAGGTCTTACTGGCGTTCCGACGGGTTTTACTGCATTAGACAGAGTTACTTCGGGATTTCAGAAAACTGAATTAATTATTATTGCGGCGAGGCCTGGCATGGGAAAAACTGCACTTATCCTCTCTGCTTGTCGAAATGCAGCCGTTGACCATGGCCAAGCAGTAGCTTTCTTCTCGCTTGAAATGTCATCCGTTCAATTGGTAAATCGTTTGATTTCTGCCGAAGCTGAATTAGAATCCGATAAATTGCGTAAAGGAAACCTTGCTCCACACGAGTGGGCTCAGTTGCACGCAAAAATTGGAAAATTAACAAATGCCCCCATTTTTATCGACGATACGCCCGCCCTTTCCATTTTGGAATTAAGAGCAAAAGCTCGCCGTTTGAAAGCACAGCACGATGTTCAGATGATTGTAATTGACTATTTACAGTTGATGTCAGGTGATTCGGGTGGAAAAGGAAGCGGAAACCGTGAGCAGGAAATTGCCAATATTTCAAGGTCTTTGAAGCAATTAGCGAAGGAATTGAACGTGCCAGTAATTGCCCTTTCACAGTTGAGTAGAGCCGTAGAAACCCGTGGAGGCGACAAAAAACCACAGCTTTCAGATTTACGTGAATCGGGGTCAATTGAGCAAGATGCCGATATGGTAATGTTTATCTATCGTCCTGAATATTACGGTATTACGCAAGATGAAGCAGGTAATTCTGTAACGGGTATGGGTGAATTAATCATCGCTAAAAACCGTGCGGGTTCATTAGACACGGTTCAATTAAGATTCATTGGAAAATATACCAAATATTGCGATTTAGATGCCACAGATTATAGTGGAGGAGGCTATGATTCATTACAATCATTCTCGCAAGTAGAAGACACTGCACAAACGTTTGAAAATAGTGGAACAAAAACCATGGGAAGCAGAATTAATAATCCTCAATCTCAGCCGCCTCCGCAACAAAATCCATTTGGTAGTACGCCACCAAATCAGGATGTGCCGTTTTAAATGACTATTCCAAAAAACAATCGTGATGCTCGAAGATTTGAAAATACTACCAATACATCTGCTTGATGAATATAAAAAAAACTTTCCAAAAGATTCTAAAAAGGCTTTTGAGAATCTAAAAGATGCAGAAATCTCTACAGATTCTTTCTGCTTTTATATTTCGGTTTCTTCTGTATTTTCCAGTAAGATTGAAGGAGAAGAAATTGAGCTTGATTCTTATATAAAGCATAAACGTTTTGGTATTAAATTTTCACCCGATTACACCAAAAAAATTGATGATTTATATGCTGCATACTCGTTTGCTCAAAACTACTCATTGAGTTTTGAAAATTTTTCCAACGTTCATAAACTCATTAGTAAACATATTTTAGTTGATTATTTACAAGGAATAATTCGCACACAAAATATGTATGTTATTACGAAAGAAGGTAGTATCGAATACGTTGCTGCTTCTCCTTCAATCGTCCAGAATGAGATAGATAAACTTTTTTACGATATAAATGCTTTGCTACAATCTGAACTAACTTTTGAAGAAGTTTTCTTTTTTGCCAGTTTGATTCATTTATTTTTCGTAAAAATCCACCCTTGGAATGATGGAAATGGAAGAAGTGCCAGATTACTCGAAAAATGGTTTATTTCAAGTCATCTAGGAGAAAAATCTTGGTTTATTCAAAGTGAAAAAAACTATTATCAGCAACATAAATCTTACTATAACAATATTAGAAAATTAGGTTTAGAATATTCAGAATTAGATTATTCGGAAGCATTGCCTTTTCTATTAATGCTCCCGAACAGCTTGATAATGCAATAATTACACCCTCTTCAGAGGCGAATCTTTCTCCTTCGACAAAGCATTAAAAGTCATCTTATCCGCTAATTTTGGTAGCCATTTATTAAGAAATACAATTGCTTTCCCCTGCAAAGTCAAAACCATATCTCTATCACGGTTTTTAACGGCTCGCAAAATTCTATCCGCAACCTCCTCCGAAGACATCATATTGCCTTCATCACGCATAGACTCCCCTTTTGAATTACCATTTGAACCCAAAGAAGCTACTCGAATATTCGACTGTGTGAAGCCTGGACAAGCCGTCAGCACATGAACGCCTGTATGCAAAAGTTCCGTTCTTAAAGCCTCTAAAAAGCCATTCATCGCAAATTTTGAAGCAGAATAACCCGACCTCACGGGCAAACCTCTGTAACCCGCAATGGATGAAATCCCAACTATTGAGCCTTTAGTTTCTTTGATATGTGGAAGTGCATATTTTGTGGCATAAACCGTTCCGTAGAAATTTATATCCATTACTTTCTTGATAACTTCCACATCACAATCTTCAAACATCGAACGCATCGAAATTCCTGCATTATTGATTAGAACGTCGATTTTGCCATATTTTGCGATGGTTTTTTTTACAACATCCACATTATCAGCTTCAATACTTACATCTGAAATGATTGGTAAATTATCAATTCCTTGTGCGGTTAAGGCTTCGCTAACGTCAAAAAGTGGCTCTTTTTTGCGTCCCGTGATAACAATTTTTGCTCCTTCTTGTCCGAAGGCAAAAGCTAAGGCTTTCCCAATTCCTGATGATGCACCTGTGATAATTACTACTTTTTGATTCATTGATTTTTAGCTTTGAGCAATGAGGCATGGATAATGAACAGTCAGTGATGAACAAGGCTAAATCCCATTGCTCATCGCTCACACCTCATTACCTCACAGCTAATTTTCACAAAATTCACCCATTTTCTTAAAACTGCCCAATTTTAGCCGTAATAATTTTTAGACTTCGTACTTTTGTAATACCATGAGAAAGAAAAATAAAGAGATTACCATTTTAGAAAACATTTTAGTAGAAGATTTTGCTTCGGATGCCAAATGTTTAAGTCGAGTTAATGACAAAGTTGTCTTTATCGAAGGCCCCGTTGCCCCTGGCGATTATGCGGATTTGCGGATTTTAAAATCTAAAAGTAGCTACATGGAAGCCGTGGCATTGAATATACGTCCCGAATCCAAATACAGAACTCAAACCACTTGCTCACACTTTGGCGTTTGTGGTGGTTGTAAGTGGCAACACATTGATTATCCAGTACAACTGGAATTCAAAACTCGTCAAGTTACTGACGCACTTGAAAGAATTGCCAAAGTAAATTTGCCCGAAATTAAACCCATTTTCCCATCTTCGGAACAGTTTTATTATCGTAATAAGTTAGAATACACCTTCTCTCAAAACCGCTGGCTAACCCAAGAACAAATTGACTCGGGGCAGGAATTTACTCGTTCAGCTTTGGGTTTTCACGTTCCGAAACGTTACGATAAAATTTTAGACATCGACCATTGTTTCCTCCAATCCGACCCTTCAAATGCTATCCGTTTGGCGATTAGAGATTTTACGTTAAAAAACAATTTGGAATATTACGAGCAGGTTCGTCAGGAAAAGGGGGCAATGAGAAATCTAATTATCCGAACCGCCAACACGGGCGATTTGATGGTAATTGTGCAATTTGCCTATTGTCAACCCGAAGATATTGAATTAGTAATGAATTTTGTAGCCGAGCAATTTCCAGAAATTACTTCTTTGAACTACGTCATCAATACCAAAGGAAATGACACTTTTTTTGATTTAGAAATCGTCAATTTCAGAGGTTTACCTTACATTCAAGAGAGGATGGAAAATCTCGTATTTCGAGTAGGTCCAAAATCTTTCTTCCAAACTAATTCAAAACAAGCTTTTGAATTGTACAAAATAACTCGTGATTACGCTGATTTACAGGGAGATGAACACGTCTATGACCTTTACACAGGCACAGGAACGATTGCCAATTTCGTTGCAAAGCAAGCCAAAAAAGTGATTGGATTGGAGTATGTGGAAATGGCAATTGAAGATGCCAAAGTGAATTCACAAATCAATAATATTACCAACACAGAATTTTATGCGGGTGATATGCGTAAATTATTGAGTTATGATTTCGTAAGCCAACACGGGCGACCAGACACCGTTATTACAGATCCACCACGAGCAGGAATGGACGAACCAGTTGTGAGAACCTTGTTGGAAGCAGAACCTAAACGTATCGTTTATGTGAGTTGTAATCCCGCCACGCAAGCCCGTGATTTAGCTCTTTTAGACTTGAAATATGCCGTTACCGCCGTTCAACCTGTCGATATGTTCCCACAGACGCATCATGTGGAAAATGTAGTGAGATTGGATTTAAGGTAAAGTACCACACTTCCCGAAAGTTCTTTTTACTTTCGGGAAGTTCTCGCACTCAACTTCCCTAAAGTAAAAAGAACTTTCGGGAAGTACGAAAAACAAAAAAGCGTCAAAGAGAATATTCTCAGTGACGCTTTTTTTAGTTGCGGGAAGCAGGATCGAACTGCCGACCTTAGGGTTATGAATCCTACGCTCTAACCATCTGAGCTATCCCGCAGCAAGAAATCATGGTGCAAAATTAGGAGTTTTAATATTTCAAGACAAATCATTTTTGCATTTTATTTAAAAATATTTATTAAAATATTGACAATCAGCACTTTAAGCACATCATTTAAAGTAATAAACGGTTTGAGATAAATTAAATTATTCCAAGTATTAAAGTCCTGACAATCAGGTAAAAAGCGATTTTATTTTTACTTTTTTTGATAAATCACAAAAAAAAACTTGCGAATATGTTTTAGATTTATAACTTTGCCAACATAGAGTTTCAGAAATATATTACCGTGTAAAAATCCGTTTGGAAAACCTACACATTAACTGTGGTTGGAAATGAGTAAACATAAATTTACAGCAGAGTTTGAACTAAGAGCCTCTCCGAAGGTCTTATTCCCATATCTAAGCCAAGCCTCAGGCTTACAACAGTGGTTTGCCGAAAAGGTGATTTTGAAGGATAGCACAACCTTCGATTTCTTTTGGGATGGTGAGAATCACGTAGCAAAATTATCTCAACTAAGGTTTCAAAAATCAGCCAAATTTGATTTTATACCCGCCAATCCAGAAGAAAAAGACCACAATTATCTTGAGTTCAAGTTGGATGTAAGCGATTTAACAGGTTCAACTTATTTGAAGGTTATTGATTATTCAAGTAATACTGACGATGATGAACTAAATGAATTATGGGAAGATTTAATTTTTAAACTGAAGGAAATTGTGGGAAATTGATTTAAAAATGTGCCAATTTGATAATGAAGACTTGCCTGTTAGACTCTCAAATTTTTAAATTGAATTCTTAAATTTTCTTAAACCTAACACTCTTGTAAATCATTATCTGCAATTTTACGTTCTAAGTAAAAGAACGACACAATGCTCGTGTCTCTATCCGATACACGAGCATTTTATTTTTCAACGACTTGATACTTACTACTTCAAAATGATTAAAAAAATTGATAAATTAATTCTAAGATCCTTCTGGAAACCATTTATTACTACGTTGGCAGTAGTAATTTTCATTTTCTTGATGCGCATAATCGTTACCTATTTCGCAGACCTTTTTGGTAAAGATTTAGGATTAGAATTATACCTAAAGCTCTTCTTTTATTTTAGTTTAATCACAGTTCCTATTGCTTTACCATTAGCAATGTTATTATCGTCCCTAATGACTTACGGTAATTTGGGCGAATATTTTGAACTTACTGCTATCAAAAGTGCAGGGATTTCTATTACAAGAGCTATGCTACCAATGTTTGTAGTGACTTTAATGATTACAGTTTTTACCTTTTGGTTTAATAATGTGGCACTTCCTTGGGCAAATCTTAAAGGGTACAGTTTATTATATGACATAAAAACCACAAAAACCACGCTGAATATTAAAGAAGGCATTTTTTATAACGATTTACCAGGATATAGTATTAAAATTTCCAAAAAATATCCCGATAACAAGACCCTAAAAAATATCATCATTTTCGACCACACTAAAAATGACGGAGACCGCCACGTAACCATCGCTGATTCTGCTTTGATGTACACCATTATGGATAAACAATACTTAGTTTTTGAATTATTCAACGGTAATGATTACAACGAAGATGCTGATAAAACCAGTAATTCCAATCAAACCGATTTGTCTTCCAACGGTTTCAAAAAAAGCAAACAAATAATGAGTCTGTCGGCTTTTGATATGCACAAAACCGAAGAAGACCAGTTTGCGCACCACCAAATGATGAAAGGAATTGAACAATTAAGTTATGATTCGGATTCATTAAAAAAGTCATACCAACAAATTAAGGAAGGTTTTTATATCACAATCCCCAACTATTTTTTGTATGAAAATAAAGCCCTCGCAAAGGACTCAAAAGTAGGTCAAAACTTAATAAAAAATAAGAAGATTGCTTGGATTGATTCA
This sequence comes from Arcicella sp., assembly GCA_034519515.1. Taxonomy (GTDB): domain Bacteria; phylum Bacteroidota; class Bacteroidia; order Cytophagales; family Spirosomataceae; genus Arcicella. The sequence continues at coordinate 32,397 of JAXHOK010000031.1, read as the reverse complement.
CTGCTGATTAAAAAACAAAAATCTATGCACTATAATGCTCAAAACGTAGATTATGCACTATCACAAGCCAATACCGTTGCTACTACGATTGATTCAAACAGTTCCGCTTTGATTGCCAAAGAAGAAGATTATGATAAAACAGATTTGGAATGGCATCGTAAATTCACGGGTGCAATTGCGGTTTTTGTGATGTTTTTGATTGGAGCACCTTTGGGTGGAATTATCAAAAAAGGGGGATTTGGATTGCCAGTGGTGGTAGCAATTGTATTTTTTATCTTAATGTACGTGATGACACAGCAGGGCGAGAAAGCAGCAAAAGAGAGTCGTTTAATCGTTCAAGTTGGGGCGTGGTTGTCAAATACGGTTTTATTTTTGATAGGTTTGTATTTTCTAAATAAAGCCAGAAATGACTCACGATTATTTGAAGCTGATAATTACATCATTATTTTCAACCGTTGGAAAGAGAAAATTATGAAATCCAAATTAGTCGTTTGGTTTATGAATAAAAAGAATTATAAACTTGCTAATGCCGATTAAAAACGGTAATTTTGCACGTTTTCATATTTATTAACAATTTAAACTGGTTGAAGATGTATTTAACTTCAGAAGTAAAACAGGAGATTTTTGAATCTCGTGGACATGAGAAGTCAAAAATTGATACTGGTTCTGCTGAGTCGCAAATAGCGTTATTCACGTTCAGAATCTCTCATTTGACAGAACATTTAAAGAAAAACAAGAAAGACCACTCTACACGTTTGGGACTCTTGAAATTAGTTGGTAAGCGTAGAGCTTTATTAGATTATCTAATCAAAGTCGATATCTCTCGTTATCGTGCTATTATTGCTGAACTCGGCATTAGAAAATAGTATTTGGGTAGGGAGGAGTATTAAGTATTATGTACCAAGTATTAAGGAATGTTATAAAACAATTTTCTTTTTTGAATTATTGTTTTGCTGAAATACTTAATACCCAATACATACAACTTAGTACTCTCTTCCTACTTTTTATTTCCCCTCCTTGGATACCCGTTAATTTCAATACAAATCGTCATTCCAGATAACGCTCTAAACGATTAACATAGATTGAATGACGATTTAGGAATCAACAAGACAAATCCAACAAAATCCTTTCTATATTGTTAAACTCAATAATACGTGAGTTAAAAAGGAAAAAACAAAAAATATGGCTTTTAACATAATTACAAAAGAAATAATAATGCCCGATGGTAAAAAAGTCACCATCGAAACAGGCAAACTCGCAAAACAGGCGGATGGTTCTGTGGTCGTGAGAAGCGGCAACATGATGTTATTGGCAACGGTGGTTTCATCAAATTTTGCCAAAGAAGGCGTAGATTTCCTACCGCTTTCAGTTGATTACCAAGAAAAATTTGCTGCTTCTGGAAAAATTCCAGGGAGTTTCCTTCGTCGTGAATTAAGACTTTCAGACTATGAAATTTTAGTAAGCCGTTTGGTAGATAGAGCTTTACGCCCAACTTTTCCATCTGATTATCACGCTGATACCCAAGTAAATATCCAATTAATCTCTGCGGATGAAAATGTTGCTCCCGATGCTTTTGCAGGTTTGGCAGCAGCAGCGGCTTTGGCAGTTTCGGATATTCCTTTCAATGGACCAATTTCTGAAGTTCGTGTAGCGAAAGTAAATGGTGAGTTTGTTGTGAACCCCGCCTATACACAAATTGTTAGTGCTGAATTAGAAATTATCGTTGCTGCAAATGCTAATGATATTTTGATGGTTGAAGGCGAAATGTTGGAATGTTCGGAAGAAGATATGCTAACAGCATTGCGTTTGGCTCACGAGGCAATCAAGGTTCATTGTGCAGCTTTGGTTGAATTGGGACAAATGGCTGGCAAAACCGAAAAGCGTGTTTATTCACACGAAACACATGATGAAGATTTGCGGAAAGCCCTTTGGGATGGATATTATGACAAGTTTTACGAAGTTGCCAAAATGGCAAATCCAAGTAAAAGTGGTCGCAGAGAGTCATTCAAGGCAGTTGAGGCAGAATATTTTGATGCTTTACCAGAAGATTCAAGCGTGAATAAATCATTAGCGAAAGTTTATTTCCATGATATTGAGAAAGAGGCAGTTCGCCAAATGGTGATTACAGAACGTTTCCGTTTGGATGGTCGTAAATTAGATGAAATTCGTCAAATCACTTGCGAAGTGGATTATTTACCTTCTCCACACGGTTCGGCAGTATTTACCCGTGGCGAAACGCAATCATTGACTACCGTTACATTAGGTACAAAAATGGACGAGCAAATTGTAGATCAAGTAATGGAATCAGGTTATAATCGTTTCCTTCTACACTACAATTTTCCAGGCTTCTCAACGGGTGAAGTAAAACCAAACAGAGCCCCAGGTCGTAGAGAAGTTGGTCACGGAAACTTGGCAATGCGTTCTTTGAAAAAAGTATTACCTGCCGATGTTGATAATCCATATACAATTCGTGTGGTTTCTGATATTTTAGAATCAAACGGTTCGTCTTCAATGGCAACAGTTTGTGCTGGAACATTGGCATTGATGGATGCAGGTATCAAAATCTCTGCACCAGTTTCTGGAATTGCGATGGGATTGATTTCTGACCCAAAAACTGGTAAATATGCTGTTCTTTCGGATATTTTAGGTGATGAAGATCACTTGGGAGATATGGATTTCAAGGTAACAGGTACAGAAAAAGGAATCACAGCGTGTCAAATGGACATTAAAGTTGATGGACTTTCGTATGATGTATTAGTAGAAGCCTTGAATCAAGCAAAGCAAGGACGTTTGCATATTTTGGGTGAAATGAAAAAGGCAATTACTGCTCCAAGAGCTGAATTGAAGCCTCATACACCACGTGCAACGGTCATCAAGATTATGAAAGACCAAATTGGTGCAGTAATCGGGCCAGGTGGTAAAGTTGTTCAAGATATCCAAAAGCAATCGGGAGCTACGGTTACGATTGAAGAAAAACCAGATGGTGGTTATGTATCAGTTTTCTCTGCTAACAAAGAGTCTATGGACAAAGCAGTGGCAATGATTAAAGGTATCGTGATGATTCCAGAAGAAGGCGAAATTTATGATGGCGTTGTAAAATCAATTATGCCATTTGGAGCTTTTGTAGAATTCTTACCTGGTAAAGATGGTTTGTTACACATTTCTGAAATAAAATGGGAACGTTTAGAAACCGTTGAGGGTGTGCTGACGATTGGTGAAAAAGTAAAAGTTCAATTGATTGAAGTTGATAAGAAAACGGGGAAATTCCGCTTGTCGAGAAAGGTACTTTTACCAAAACCAGACAAAGCATAGAACAAAGGAACGTTTAATTACGTTATTGATTTGTGAACTAAGTATTTTAAAGGTAAAATTTACTTTTACTTTCAAAATACATTTCATAAAATTAAACTATTACCTACCAAACGATTATATATAGACGAATGTGCTTAAATAATCGTTTGGTTTTTTCCATAATTAAGGTTTTGTTAACCATTTCAAATTATCACCGATAGAATATGAGACAGCTAAAAATTAGTAAGCAAATCACGAACCGAGAAAGTCAGTCACTTGATAAGTATTTGCAAGAAATTGGAAAGGTGGATTTGCTAACACCCGAGGAGGAAGTTATTTTAGCTCAAAAAATACGTGACGGAGACCAACTTTCCTTGGAAAGATTAACCAAAGCAAACCTTCGTTTTGTGGTTTCAGTAGCCAAACAGTATCAAAACCAAGGACTTAGCCTCGGCGATCTTATCAATGAAGGAAACTTGGGGCTTATCAAAGCGGCTCAACGTTTTGATGAAACTCGTGGTTTTAAATTTATTTCGTATGCCGTTTGGTGGATTCGTCAATCAATTTTACAGGCTTTGGCAGAACAGTCTCGTATTGTACGTTTGCCATTGAACCGTGTGGGTTCGCTGAATAAAATCTCGAAAACATTTTCGGAATTAGAGCAAAAATTTGAGCGTGAACCAACCCCCGAAGAATTAGCCGAAGTATTGGAAATTTCAACGGGTGAAGTAGTTGATACCTTGAAAATATCGGGTCGTCACGTATCTATGGATGCCCCTTTTGTGCAAGGAGAAGAAAACTCATTATTGGACGTTTTGGAAAATGACGGAGAAGACAAGCCTGATTCAGGTTTGATTAATGATTCATTGCGTAGAGAAGTTCAAAGAGCTTTATCAACATTAACTCAACGTGAGGCGGATGTTGTTACTTTGTATTTCGGCTTGAACGGAGAACACGCTATGACTTTGGAAGAAATTGGAGAAAAATTCAATCTTACCCGTGAGCGTGTACGTCAAATCAAAGAAAAAGCCATTCGCCGATTGAGACACACTTCGAGAAGTAAGGCTTTGAAGACTTATTTGGGGTAGATTTTTTGAATTATAAAGTTTTAAAAACGCCACATCATTTTTTTGGTGAGGCGTTTTTGTATTTATACTGTGCGTTGATAATATGTAGAGACAAGGCACTGCCTTGTCTTATTAATGTCTAATAATCTGACAGCGATTAGACAAGGCAGTGCCTTGTCTCTACATTTGCAAAGTATTGAATCTTTCATCCAGTATTTATTAATTTTATACATTATTACAAGTAGAATCATCGTAATTAAAACGTATGAAAAAGAAAATTGAAATTCTTGCTCCTGCCAAAAACTTGATTCAAGGAATGGCTGCTATTAATGCTGGGGCTGATGCTGTATATATTGGAGCTCCAGCTTTTGGAGCAAGAACAAATGCGACTAATTCTATTGAAGATATTGCGGAAATGGTACGTTATGCCCATTTGTTCAAAGCACAGGTTTTTGTAGTAGTCAATACCATCCTGTATGATAATGAATTGGAAATGTGTAGAAAGCTCATTTACCAATTATACAATATTGGTGTGGATGCTCTCATTATTCAAGATATGGCAATCATGGAAATGGATTTGCCACCAATTGTCATCCACGCCAGTACGCAAGCGAATAACAGAGACCCCAAGCACGTAAAATTCTTGAAAGATGCAGGCATGAAACGAGTGGTGTTAGCAAGAGAATTGAATTTAGACCAAATCAAAGAAATTAGTGAAGCCACCGATGTAGAATTAGAGTTCTTTGTTTCTGGGGCTTTATGTGTATCGTTTAGTGGGAATTGTTACATGAGCGTTGCCAATGGTGAGCGTAGTGCCAATAGAGGCTCGTGTGCCCAAAATTGTCGTTTGCCTTATCAGTTGATTGATGGAAAGGGCGATACTCTGATTGCCAATAGTCATTTACTATCCATCAAAGATTTAGATTTGAGCGACCAATTACCCAACCTAATCGAAGCAGGGATTACATCTTTTAAAATCGAAGGGCGTTTGAAAGATATGGTTTATGTTAAAAATAATACTTCCTATTTGAGAAGACGCTTAGATGCGTTTTTGGAAAATAATGAGAATTTTCAAAAGGCTTCGTCGGGTAGAACCTTCTATAATTTTGAGCCAGAAATGGATAGAAGTTTCAACAGAGGCTATACTGACTATTTTGTTAATAAACGCAAAGAGAGAATCGGTAATTGGGAAAGTCCAAAATCGCAAGGGCAATTGATTGGTAAGTTGCTGGAAATCAAGGCAAATGGATATATAATTGAAAATTATGAAAAATTGAATAATGGCGATGGACTATTTTTTATCAATGAAAATAACGAAGCGGACGGTGTTCAGATAAATATCATTGTGAACAATGTAGTTGTGCCAAATACCTTCAAACCATTGCCAGTTGGAACAATAATTTACAGGAATTCAGATGCCGAGTTTAATAAAATGGTAGAGCAAGAAAACAGCGTTGTTCGGAAAATTGGCGTTTCGTTGAATTTTACAGAAACACCAGATGGTTTTCAATTATTGGCAATTGATGAAGACGAACACCAAAGCAGTTTAACTATACAAGTATCGAAAGAATTAGCAAAAAATCAGGATTCTGTCATTCCAAATATTAAAAAGAATTTGGCAAAAACGGGTAATACGCCTTTTATTGTGGACGAGTTGATGGTTGAGTTTTCAGAAAATTGGTTTTTACCTATTTCAAAAGTCAACGAAATTAGAAGAGAAGTTTTGGAACAATTGATTGATATTCGGGTAAAGGAATACCATCGAAAGGAATTTCAAATTGTAAAAACTGACCATGATTATCCTGTTAAACAGCTTGATTTTATGTATAATGTTTCCAACAAAATGGCAAGAACATTTTACAAAAGACACGGGGTAACGGAAATTGAAAAAGCCTTTGAATTGCAATGGGATCCAGGAAAAGCACGGGTAATGACGACCAAATATTGCGTAAAATACGAATTAGGAAAATGTGCCAGATTTCAACGGGACACGATGGGCGAAAAATTAGTAGAACCTTTGATTCTGAAAAATGGCGAAAACGAATATAAACTAAAATTCAACTGCAAGCCTTGTGAAATGGAAATTTGGGAAAAAGATGCAGAATTGGTTTTTGAGGATGAAGATGAGCAGTTGGGGTATGTTGGGAGGAAGTAATGTCTGTGATATTTTGTCTTGGCGACCCAGTCTGAATTTGGATTCGTGGGATTTTAGGATTTACAGGATTATATGTCGAGTAGATTAATCAAAAAAATCTGTAAATCCCACGAATCCAAGTTCAAACATCTCTTGCTATATACCGCACCACCTCTACCCCAAATTTTCTCAAAAACTCCACGCCTTCATCTTTCTCAATCTTCTTATATTCTGCATAAGAATGTAGGAATATAACTTTTGAAATTTTCATGCTATAAATAATCCTGGCACAGGCAATACATGGCGAAAGCGTAACATAAATAGTTGCCTCTTCGATGGATGAACCATTTTTCACAGCATAAAGTATCGCATTTTGTTCAGCATGAAGAGCCAAGGAGCAACTTCCTTTCGAGTCTCTCTCACAACCACCAATCGGGAATTCTTCATCACAATTGTGCGTACCTGCGGGTGGACCATTATAACCGATAGAAATAATACGGGTATCTTTGGTAAGCACCGCCCCAACTTGGGCTTTAATACAGTGTGAACGTTTGGCAAGATTTACTGCCAAATCCATAAAAATATCATCAAAAGCTGGTTTTTGCATAGTTTATTAGTTACTGGATATCTGTTACTGAGTTATCTGTTATTGGTTATTTGTTTAGGAAACTCATACAGAAAGTAACGAATAACAACTAACCAATAACTGATAACCAAATCCTAATGATGTACGCCACCGTCTCCGTGTACATGACCGTGTTCCAGTTCCGAAGTTGTTGCGTCTCTGATTCCTATGATTGTTCCTTTGAAAAACATTTCTTTATCCGCCAAAGGGTGGTTGAAATCCATTCTTACAAAATTTTCTTCAACGGCTAAAATTCTGCCATTTAATTGTTCGCCTTTATCATCAGTCATGGGCAAGTAGTTTCCTACTTCAAGCATTTCTTCCACAAATTCACCATCAACTTTGAAAATATCTTTTGGCAATTCCACGATAGCAGCATGGTCGTATTCGCCATAACCTTCTTCCGCAGGAATGGCAAATTCAAAAGTATCTCCTACCGAAAGTCCGTTTATGTTAGTTTCAAAGGCTTCTGGCAAGCCACTCATGCCTTGAATAAACGCCATTGGGTCGTCTTGCTCCACAGTTTCAATTAATTCTTTTTGCCCATCGGCATCTGTTACTGTTAGTTCGTAGCCCAAGGTAACAACTTTTCCATCCGTAATTTGCATTATGCTAAGTTTTTAAAATCTGTTACGAAGATAAACATATCTCCTAAAAAGGTAACAGTTTTTTATTATCTTTATGTTCCAAGCCATCTAAAAACTACATATTTTGAACTTCTTAGCACATACATATCTTTCTGGCAATGATGACGACCTTAAAATTGGGAATTTCCTTGGTGATTTTGTCAAGGGAAGATTAAATAAATTATCTAATTCTCAGTATTCCGAGGGCATCATCAAAGGCATGGCTTTGCACCGTGAAATTGACTTTTTCACAGATTCGCATCCAGTTGTGCGTCGGAGTATTGACCGTTTGCAACCTAAATATCATAAGTTTTCGGGTATTGTGGTTGATATGTTTTATGACCACGTTTTGGCAAAAAACTTTACTCAATATTCCGTGATTTCTTTGCAGGATTATAGCCAATCTTTTTATGAATTATTGATAAACCGCAAAAATGATATTCCCATAGAAATGGAAAGGATGGTAGAATCGTTGATAAAAAGAAACTGGTTTTTGGGCTATACACAATATGAAGGAATAGAATGGGCTTTGCAAGGAATTTCAAAACGACTAAGTTTTCAGTCAGGAATTGAAAATGCTACCGAGGATTTAAAACAAGATTATTTACTGTACGAAGCAGAATTTAATGTTTTCTTTCCCCAATTAATTAATCATTGCCAAGAATTTGCAAAAAATTATGTCTAAAACCGTAGCCGAAGTTTTAAAAGATTTGAAGAAAAAAGTCTATTCACCCTTGTATCTTTTACATGGAGACGAACCTTTTTATTTGGATAAAGTATCCGATTATATAGAAGACAACGCTCTTTCACCTGCGGATAGGAGTTTCAATCAGTTTGTTTTCTTTGGAAAAGAGTTGACAATTCCAGCCCTACTATCGCACGCCAAGCGATTTCCGATGATGGCGGATAGGCAGTTGATAATGGTAAAGGAAGCCCAACAATTACAAGGTATCGAACAAAAAGAAATGCAGGTGGCTTTGGAAAATTATACTAAAAATCCCTTGTCTTCCACCATTTTGGTATTGGTTTTCAAGACTGCCGCTGATGAACGCAAGGCTTGGGTAAAAGCATTTGATAAAGCGGGGGTGATGATGCCTTCCAAGAGATTATACGACAATAAAGTTCCCGATTGGATTCTGGAATATTGCCATGAAGCAGGACAAAAGATTAGCAGGAAAGCCATTGAAATGCTTTGTGAGTACGTTGGGAGTGATTTAAAACGTTTGGCGTCAGAGATTGATAAAATCATCATTAACCTGAAAGTAAGCGAAGAAATCAACGCCGAAGCCGTGGAGAAATACGTGGGCATTAGTAAAGAATATAATTATTTTGAATTTCAGAAAGCCATCATCAATAGAGACGTTTTGCGGGCTAATCAGATTGTAAATTTCTTTGCGGCTAATCCCAAAGACAATCCGCTTGCTCCCATTGTAATTTTGTTGTTCAATTTCTTTTCAAAAGTATTGCTTACACACGCCACACCCGATAAATCTGAACGTAATTTGGCAACCGTTTTGGGCGTAAATCCATTCTTTACCAAAGATTATGCTTTGGCGGTAAGAAATTATCCTTTGGGAAAAGTCGTTCAAATTATCGGTGAAATCAAGAAATTGGATTTGAAATCGAAAGGCGTTGAAAGTGGCTCTTTGAGCGATGGTGATGCTTTGAGAGAAATGACTTTTAAGGTTTTGCATTAATAAAATCACATATAACGAAAACAAAAATTGGAAAATAAAAAGGAGAATACCGAAGTCGATTCCAAACCTTCAAATAAGCCCAAAAGAATAGATGGACATTATCTTTCTCACGAAATACAACATTTATTACATTTTGAGAAAGGTTTCCTATTTACAGCAAGAGAATTATTGCTAAGACCAGGAAAAGCAGTCAGGGAATTTATCTTTGACGATAGAAATAAATATGTAAAACCTATCATTTTTTTAATTTTTTCTTCTGTAATCTATACTGCAATCACTCATTTTACCCACATTAAGATTAGTTTTTTTAATGTTGACCAAGTACAATTTAATGAGGTATTGAAAAAGGAAATCAGAACAAAGGAAATTGGAAATTGGACAGATAGTCATCTCGGATATACAAACCTAATCATGGGAGTCTTTATTGGGCTTTGGACAAAGGTATTTTTCAAAAACTATAATTATAATCTGTTTGAGATTATTGTTCTTTTGTGTTTTGTATTGGGCGAAGCTATTTTAATCATCGGACTATTTTTGTTAACTGCTAAATTATTTACAAGCTCCATAATTCAAACGATTGGAATTTGGGTCTATTTCATATACATAACTTGGGCTATCGGTCAGTTCTTTGGAGAAAAGAAAATAATGAATTATGTAAAATCTGTATTGACCTATGTTTTAGGAAATATCAGCTACTTAACCACTCTTGTTACAGTTGCATACTTCTTTAAGAAATTTGTGAACTAAAAATGCAACTTCAAATTCGTAGGAATGACCAATTTTGTAACGGTGGATTTTAATCCGCCGAAAGCAAAAAAAGAAGCCTCTCAAATGAGAGGCTCTTTCATTATAATCCTTACTTTGTTTTTCTTTAAAATTAGTTGAGGTCGTAAGATTCATCTCAGCTAATCTACCTTTCCCTTATTTATACAACATGACATTGCTCATCGTAATCGTTGGGTTCAATTTGCAATTTTCAGGGTTTGGTAAAAATTTTATAATTTTCCAGTCGCAGTCAGAACCGAATTCTGAACCTACACAACCATAAATTTTCTGACAGTTTTGGTCGGCGTAATTTTGGTAATTTCCCATCAAAGATTCGTTATCAGTTGAGTATAACGAATTAAAATTATCAACCATTTTATTAAAACCTTTTACGCTTATATTATGATTCAAGGTTTCAATCAGCACGATGGGCGTGTTGCCCTCAATAGCGTAAGATGCAATATCAATTTTACCCAATGCTTTTTGCAAATGAATGAATTGCATTTGAATCATGCCTGCGTTTTGCAGTTGAACAAGCGAATTCTCTTTTGGAGAAGTGATTTTGGGAGTTTGCTTCGAGACAATTAAATGCTCATTTTTAACTCGGGGACGAATGTTTGGGTCGTGTTTGCCGTAAATAAAAGTAAGAACAGACAGACTCAAAACTAAGGCGGTTTTTTTCATTGAAATAATGGGTTATATGAAAAAATTAGTTTTAAACGTACTGATAATCAACGATGTAAGATTACGAATCATGTTTTTTTAACACAAGAAAAATAATTTATTTTTTTATTTTTTTTATTTTTATCAATGGGTTTTTAATAATTCATATTTTTATAGATTTTTTTTGAGTTAAATTCCAATTAATTTTAACTTTATCAAAATTAAAAATTAATTATTTTTTTGAGTAAATTAATTAAAAAATAAATTATTCAAATTGATAAAAGGGGCGTAAACTAAACAAAAATCATATTATGACTCATACCGTACGAGCCAAAGAAACACTTTATAGCATCTCAAAAAAGTATAGTTTGACGGTGGAACAGCTAATTAAAATCAATAATTTAGGCAGTAATAATCTCTTTATTGGGCAAGTTTTAAAGATAAGTTTGCCAATTCCCAGTAATAATAATCCTAAACCACAGCCTGTACAGGTATTTTCTGTTTTTGACCAACGCAAAGTTTTTCAAGTAAAAAAGGAGGTAAAATCTAATTACCATAATTATACTTTGTCGTTCCCCTCTCCTACTGGGATGAAATCAACAGGCGTGATGCGAGATAATTATCCATCAACAAACTTGGGGAATCCTCGGGGTGTGAGTTACGTGGGGCAGTCATTATTTGAAACCAATCGTCCGCTTTTTACTGACCTTTGCCAACAAAGTTTTTATCTTGACTTGTTGCATTATATTGCCAAAAGCGAAGGTAATTTTGATGCCGTCAATAGTTATGACCGAGCCATTTTCTCATTTGGCTTTATTCAGTTTACAGGTGCTTTGGCGAGTGGTTCAATTCTGACCAGAGTGTTACAACGGTTCAAAACTCGTGATGAATATGCTTTTCAGGATTGTTTTGGTAAATATGGTATAAATGTTCAGAATTATAAAATGCCTGTTTTTCAAGTAGAAACCATTGCAGGAATCAAAGAAGGAGATGCGGGATATTTAGAGATTGCCAATAATTTACAGCTTACAGCCGCTTTTATTGCCAGCGGTTTCAGACGAAGTATGATTCGTTCACAAGTTGAAATTGCCTTGGAAGAATATGTTTTTAAGGCTTTATCTCCCAATGTTTCACTTTTAATAAATGGAGTAAACATTCCTATGAACACAGTCTTACGTTCACAAGGTGGATTTGCTTTGCGGACTGATTTGTGTGTGAATCGTGGTTTGGGTGGCTCTCTGATTGTGTTGAAAAAAGCAATTGAGCAAGTGATTGCAGAAATGGGAACTATTGATTATGCCAAAATTAATGAGCGAAGAGTTGTGGAGGTTGTGGCTATGAATGATAATGATACTTGGAAAAAACAACGAGTTTTGAAGTTGTTGAAAAGCGGATTTAGTTTTAGTAAATAAAAAAACTATGTCTAAATTTGGATTCGTCAGATTTTAGGGTTTTCTGGATTGGATTAAATCTAAATCATAAAAATCCATGAATCAGACAAATCCAAGTTCAGACAAAATAGCGTACTTCATTATTTGAATTATCCTCAACTACTCTTTATCCGTAAATCAAACTCAAAATCTTCAATTTCGATGATTTTAAGTTTAGAAAAGTCAGAATGTTGAGGATTGACTAAATAATTAAATTCATGCTTAATAACTGCCGATGGAACTTGCAGGACACAAGTTTCAAACGCTTGAATCCAATCATCGCCTACTTCTTGACACATTTGATAACCATCATGTTCTGTCCAACCTTTTGGGAGGTCTTCGATGCTTATTTTTGTAATATTAACCTCCTCTGGAATTTCCACGACTGACATCCCAAACTCACTTTTTAATCGGTCAGAATTCAAATGAACCACCATTTCCAAGCACGCTAAGGCTCTTGAAGAAGCGGTGTAAGCCACAAAAACTCCATTTGAATTCCATCGGGCGGCAAATCCTGAACCACGTAAATTGCCTGCCGATTTTGCGGTTGTGATTCTAAATACTTGCATAGATTAAGCAGTTGCTCCGAATTCTATTCTATACAACTCTTCCATAATCAACTCAATCCCTCCCGATGTTTCCATCAATTCAGCGGGGACTTCCCAACCCAAACCATACGCAGGTTTCGTAATCCATCTACGGAATGCCTCTATTTCGCCAAAAATTTCATTACCCTTTTTGAATAATGCGATCAGTTTTAAGGCGTGTTCGCTACTGACAATATCTAAGGTTTTTCCGTCTTGCGTGTAACGAGTTATTGTTTTGGCAGAAGTATTAAAAAGTGTAGCAATTTGCTCTTTTTTAAATCCCGTCAATAAAATAATGTCGTATAAAATGTTAGCATTCAACCCTTTACGGGCATTGAGGACAATTGAAATATTGCCCTTTATTTGTGGTGCATATTTGGCGTAAATTGCGGCTTCTTCGTGTAATTCCATTTTTATTTTCGATGTTCAATGTTCAGTTTTCGATGTTCGGAAATGTGAAGTTTTAAACATCTTTTGCAAATTAATAGACTTTTGTCCAAAAATACAAGACAAATTTCCAATAATTAATTGACTCTCTTTTAAAATCTATTCTAAAATATCTTCCTCTACCTTTTCTCGAATATGTTTGAAAAGATTTGTCAGTCCTTTATTAATTGAAAAATCTACTTCTAATTCTGCTAAAATATGTTCAAAATCGTTTTCTGATTTAGCATTCAAAAGTTTCAAGGGAAGGTTGTGAAGACCATTAGAAATAACGAAAATCTTTTTATGGTCAGCTTAGTGGGCTTTGTAACGAATATCAATTAATGCGTAATACAGCAATTTGAAAAGGATTTCTTTTGATTTCATATTAAATTTTAGACAAACGAAAAGCCGCCCCTTTCGGAACGGCTCTTCGAGAAACTTCCCGAAACAATATCCATTGCGGGTATATAACTTTCGGGAAGTGTGATCAGTAAAATCTACTTCTTCGTAACTCTAACCGAAGTTCTACGGTTTGCCGCACGACCTTCTTCTGTATCATTTGAAGCAATTGGATGTTCAACGCCATAACCTTCTGATTCTACACGAGCATCATCAATGCCTAATTTAATCAATTCAGATTTCACTGTCGCCGCTCTGTCTCCCGATAATTTCAAGTTGGCATTCGCTTCACCTGTATTATCGGTATAACCTCCAATTTTAATATTCACCTCGGGAAATGCTTTCAAAATCTCAGCAATATTTTTTAATTGCTCGGCTGATTCTGGTTTCAATTCTGATTTACCAGTTTCAAAAATCAAACGGTCAAAATCAAACCAAGTGGTTTTATCAACCGCCTTTGATTTATCTTCGATGAATTTCAATAAATTACTTTCAATTCCATTTTCTGGAATGTTCAAAGTAACGCCCGACGCCAAAGCCTTATCCATTTTCGCTCCCAAATTCTTGATGGCATCAGAAACTGGTAATTCTGTAGCCAATTGTGGCGTTGCCATTTCTACGTTGATTCCATCCATTGCTTTAACCAGTCCGTCTGAATGAACAGCAATATATGGAGCAATTACCAATGAAACGATTGACATTAACTTAATCAAAATGTTCATAGAGGGTCCTGAAGTATCTTTGAAAGGGTCTCCAACGGTATCACCCGTAACCGAAGCCTTGTGTGGCTCAGATTTTTTGTAATACATTTCACCGTCAATTAAAACCCCTTTTTCAAAAGATTTTTTAGCATTATCCCAAGCACCACCGGCGTTAGACTGAAATAAACCCATTAAAACACCTGATACCGTAACACCCGCTAACAAACCTCCTAAAACCTCTGGCCCCATCGTGAAACCTACTATAACTGGCGTAATCAAGGCAATTGCACCTGGCAAAATCATTTGTTTAATTGAAGCCTCCGTTGAAATAGCTACACATTTTTCGTATTCTGGTTCAGCTTTATATTCCATAATTCCAGGAATTTCACGGAACTGACGACGAACTTCGTTCACCATTTCCATAGCCGCTTTTCCAACCGCTGAAATACATAACGCACTAAAAATGAATGGAATCATACCACCCACGAACAAACCAGCCAATACGTCAGCCTTATAAATATCAATGGCACTAATTCCTGCAATACCTACAAATGCCGCAAAAAGAGCCAACGAAGTCAAAGCCGCCGAAGCAATGGCAAATCCTTTACCCGTTGCTGCCGTAGTGTTACCTACTGCATCTAAATTATCGGTACGCTCACGAACTTCGGGAGGTAATTGAGACATTTCTGCAATACCACCTGCATTATCGGCAATTGGTCCGAAAGCATCAATGGCTAACTGCATAGCTGTTGTAGCCATCATACCTGCCGCCGCAATAGAAACTCCATAAAGACCAGCGAATTTATACGAAAGAATGATACCTGCCGCTAATACCAAAATTGGTAAAACCGTTGATTCCATACCTACTGCCAAACCACCAATAATGTTTGTGGCGTGTCCTGTTCCTGATTTTTCAATAATTGACAATACAGGACGTTTACCCATTGCAGTATAATATTCAGTAATAATTGACATCAAAGCCCCCACAACCAAACCAACTACAATCGCTAAGAAAACACCATTGGAAGTAAATTCAAATCCACGAAGATTAAGATTTTCTGGCAATAAATATTTCACTAAGAAATACGAAGTAATGAAAGTAATAATTACCGAAGCCCAGTTCCCAAGATTCAAAGCCGCTTGAACTGATGAGTTTTCATTTTTGATTCTTACTAAAAAAGTAGAAACCAACGAAGCCAACAAACCAACACCCGCAATCATCATTGGCAACAACACAGGAGAATATCCATTGAAGTTGTCAGTAACACTAATTTCTTGCCCCAAAACCATCGTAGCCAAAATTGTAGCCACATAAGAACCAAATAAATCGGCTCCCATACCTGCCACATCACCCACGTTATCACCTACGTTATCGGCAATCGTTGCAGGATTACGAACGTCATCTTCTGGAATTCCAGCCTCAACTTTACCTACTAAGTCAGCACCTACGTCAGCCGCTTTTGTATAAATCCCTCCACCCACACGAGCAAAAAGAGCGATTGATTCTGCTCCTAATGAGAAACCAGCCAAAACTTCAATGGCTTTTTTCATTTCATCAGAAGTCAAAGGCATATCTTTAGCAAAGTAATTATAGAAAATGATAAACAAGCCACCAAGTCCTAAAACTGCCAAACCAGCTACGCCCATACCCATAACAGAACCACCCGTGAAAGACACTTCAAGTGCTTTTGCCAAGGATGTACGAGCTGCCTGTGCTGTACGAACGTTTGCTTTGGTAGCAACCACCATTCCAATATAACCAGCCAAAGCTGAGAGGAAAGCACCGATTAAAAAGGCTACGGCAATCAAAGGAGACGAGTGAATTGGGTTTTCGGCACTGCCTTCATTTGAACCCAGGAAAAACAATAAAATAGCGGTAGGAATAGCAAAATAGGCTAAAACTTTCCATTCTGCTTTCAAAAAGGCAATCGCACCATCGGCAATATAGCCTGACAGTTTTTGCATATTTGCATCTCCTGCGGGTTGCTTAGATACCCATGAGAAACGCCAAGCTGTGTACAGCAATCCGATTATTCCAAAAACTGGAACGTAGTAAATAATGTTATTCATTAGTTTGTATTAAGGGGTTTGTTTTGTTTAGAATTTTGATTTAATGATTTGTTGATTCTAAACGGTTGATTGAAAATTGTTAACAGTAAAGATTTAGTGACAAATATTTTTAGGTTTTAGTAGCTCAGATTTGGTAAACATCCCTAAAAACTATTTACACAAGAATACAAAGATACGTTTTTCGAGACGTTTAATAAAAACTATCCTCAAACAAAATTGAATTAATCCTATTAAATAGTTTATTTTTCAATGATTTTCTTAAAAAATAGCATTACATAAAATAAAAAAGACAAAAAAATCCCTTGAAAATTAATTCAAAGGATTTCTAAAAAGCAAGGAGTAATCTCGTTTCTTGGTTTATTTTATTCCAGCCGTTGTTAGTGTTTTTTCCACCAACAACACGTGCGACAGCAAGCACAAAGTTCGATAATATAAAACTTGTTTCTATGGATAAAATACTGAATACCAATAAGATAAACTATGATTTTCACAGTTGGCGAGTTGCTTACACACTTGTTGTTGGTGGAAGAAACACCAACAACGGCTGGCTATTACTTTTGCCAAAATTGAAGACCAACAACGGCACAAAAATACCTCAAAGTGTAGTTTAAGCCATCAATGAGGTTAATTTTTATTTTTTTATAAAAATAGGTAAAAATATTCCAACAAAAAAACGCCCTCAGAATTAAGAAATTCCAAGGGCACTTTTAAATCGCAATTCGTAATTCCGAAATCGTTATTACTTCACCTCCTCAAAAGGCACATCCTCAGCTTGTGAGCCACCAGCCCCAGCGTCTGCGGTTTGTTGTCCTGCATCGCCGCCCATTGGGTTGCCTTCGCCACCTGTTTGTGCGTACATTTCTTGCGAGGCTGCTCCCCATGCGTTGTTAAGGGCTTCCAAAGCGGTATCAATTGCCACCACATCACGTGAGCCGTGGGCGGTGCGTAAACCCACCAAAGCATTTTCGATGGCGGTTTTATTACCTTCCGACAATTTCTCACCGTACTCTTTCAATTGCTTTTCTGTTTGGAAAATTAATGAATCAGCTTGGTTGATTTTTTCGATAGTTTCTCTTTCTGCCTTATCTGCTGTTTCGTTAGCTTTCGCTTCCTGACGCATTCTTTCGATTTCGGCATCCGTCAAGCCACTTGATGCTTCGATACGGATATTGCTTTCTTTTCCTGTTCCTTTATCTTTTGCCGAAACGTGTAAAATACCGTTGGCATCAATATCGAAAGTAACTTCAATTTGCGGAACACCACGTGGTGCTGGTGGAATACCATCTAAGTGGAAACGACCTAATGAACGGTTATTTGCCGCCATTGGACGCTCGCCTTGCAAAACGTGCAATTCTACCGAAGGCTGATTGTCAGATGCGGTTGAGAAAGTTTCCGATTTTTTTGTTGGAATAGTTGTGTTGGCTTCAATCAACTTGGTGAATACGCCACCCATTGTTTCGATACCCAATGACAATGGAATAACGTCCAACAACAATACATCTTTCACTTCACCCGTCAAAACACCACCTTGAATAGCAGCACCAAATGCTACGGCTTCATCAGGGTTTACACCTTTTGACGGCTTTTTACCAAAGAATTTTTCTACTTCTTCCACAACCTTTGGAATACGAGTTGAACCACCTACCAAAATCACTTCATCAATTTCGGATATTGATAATCCCGAATTTTTCAATCGCTTTTTGACAAGGCTCCATCATTCTTTGGAATCAAGACATCAGCCAATTGCTCAAATTTTGCTCGTGTCAATGTACGTACCAAGTGCTTTGGAATACCATCCACAGGCATAGATATATGGCAAGTTGATTTCTGTTGATGTGCTGAACGAAAGTTCAATTTTTGCTTTTTCTGCAGCTTCTTTCAAACGTTGAAGAGCCATTGGATCTTTACGCAAATCTACGCCTTCGTCATTTTTAAACTCTGCTGCCAACCATTCGATGATCACTTGGTCAAAGTCATCACCACCTAAGTGAGTATCACCATCAGTTGATTTTACTTCAAAAACGCCATCACCTAATTCTAAGATAGAAACATCAAAAGTACCACCACCAAAGTCAAAAACAGCAATTTTCATGTCTTTGCCTTGTTTGTCCAAGACCATAAGCCAAAGCGGCAGCGGTAGGTTCGTTGATGATACGTTTTACATCCAAACCTGCAATTTGACCCGCTTCTTTTGTAGCCTGACGTTCTGCATCGTTAAAATATGCTGGAACTGTGATAACTGCTTCAGTAACGGTTTGCCCTAAATAATCTTCAGCAGTTTTCTTCATTTTTTGAAGAATCATAGCTGAAATTTCTTGTGGCGTATATAGACGGTCACCGATGCGAACCCGTGGCGTATCGTTTGAACCTTGCTCAACGGTGTAAGCAATCGTTTTTAATTCGCTTCCTACATCTGTATAACGCTTACCCATAAAACGTTTTACCGATGAAATAGTATTTTTAGGGTTGGTGATAGCTTGACGTTTTGCAGCATCTCCTACTTTACGTTCTCCGTTGCCATTATCTAAAAATGCAACGATTGAAGGTGTAGTACGACGACCTTCTGAGTTAGCGATTACGACTGGTTCGTTTCCTTCCATTACGGCTACGCAAGAGTTGGTTGTTCCTAAGTCAATACCGATAATTTTTCCCATTTTGTTTATTATTTTATTATTTGAATAAGTTTTTAATTCGATTTTGTTTAATTTCAACAATCATAATGCCAGCAGTATTTTTACACTTTAATTATGACAGAATGGCAGTTTTGGGAGATTTTATTGCCAAATTTGTGAGAAGAAATTTATTTGAACTGACAAAATTATAAAGGTATCAAAAAATATTAAGAGCCTTTTGTCTGAATTTGGATTCATTAGATTAAGGGATTTTTTGGATTTAAGAAGTGAACTCAATCCAAAAAATCCTTAAATCTGACGAATTCCAATTCAGACAATAAAAAGGTATTGAAATCATTTAGGAACGGGAAAATAATAAGTGGATGAATTTTTAAATGTTATTTTTTGTGCCAATCAAGGCGATAAAACCGTGCGACGGTCGCCGCAGTTTAGCATCGCTAAATGAGGATTTAATCTGGGCTGCATTCCGCAACGTAGAGTGGTGCAAAAAAAGGCATTTAAAAAACGTCTACTTATTGTTTTTCAGTTCCTTAGAAAAATAGTAGCATGAAAATATACATTTATACCCCTTTCGCAGAGTCTGAAATTCAGAAACTTAAAGATGCTTTATCTTCAAAATATGAAGTATTAATTAAAGAAGAACTGCCCGAAGAACAAAGAGAATCGGTTTTTAGAACCTGTGAAATCTGTTATGGAAACCCTCCGCTAAGTTGGTTGGAAAATAATAACACTTTGCAATGGCTTCAGTTAAACTCAACGGGGCTTGACCCCTACCAACAATTAAAAAATTACCAGTTCAAATTCACCAATTTGAAAGGTTTTTTCGCACAATCCGTAGCGGAAACTGCTTTGGCGGGAATTTTAGGAATGTATAGACGAATTGACCATTTGGCTCGTTTACAGTCTGAAAAGCATTGGGTGGGTGTGCCTTTGCGAGCGACTTTACATTTATTAAGCAAATCGAAGGTTTTGATTTTAGGAAGTGGGGCAATTGGTTTAAAAATCAGGGATTTATTAATGGGTTTCCAGTGCGAGACTACGATTTTAAACTCTAAAACTATTCTACAACTTGCTGATTATCTGACAGATACCGATATTTTAATCGCATCTTTGCCCGAAACAGAAGAAACCATTGGGCTTTTGAATCAAGCGTATTTAGATATGTTGAAACCAAGTGCCTTATTCGTGAACGTCGGCAGAGGTTCAGCCGTTGAGGAAGAATATTTAATAAAATTATTACAGGAAAATAAAATAATGGGGGCGGTCTTGGACGTTACTGAGGTAGAGCCATTACCAGTAGAAAGCCCACTTTGGGATATGCCAAATGTACTTTTAACCCAACATTCATCGGGTGGATGGGCAGCAGAGTCTTCGGAAAAAATAATGTTCTTTTTGGAAAACTTGAAGAGATTTGAAGGTGGAGAAGAATTGGTAAATAATGTTGATTTGGTGAAAGGATATTGATAAATTAGACTACCGATTTTGTCTGAATTTGAACTGCTTTTGCTGATAGTCTAAATCCTGCATCGCAACGATATTTTGGTAATTCAAAACATGGTTTTTCATTCAAATTGCCACCACTTTCAGACGGTGAACACGCATTAAAAATCAAAATTCCAGAAAGTAGTTATCTGATTACGAGTGCCAAAGTGAATTTAGTTTGTAGCAATGCCAGGAAACAAACCCAAGTAAAAATATTACACAATGTGCTGAATGTGAGGAACTTAATATTTATCCAAACCCAGCTACGGAACGGGTTTTATTAGGATTTAACCTGCAAGACTTCAAAGCCGTTCTGATTGAAATTTTCGATATTAAAGGCAGACGAGTGTATTTTTCAGATACTTTTGGAGTAGTGGGTGATAATGATTTAGAAAACAATACACAATCATGGACGGCGGGAAATTATTTAATAAATGTAAGAATTGACCAAAAGTATTATCAGCGGAAATTTATAAAGCGATAGATTCATCATAAATTCCGTTCACTCTAAATTTCAACCTTTTCCCATCCCTACCCGAGAAAAATGTCTTAATTTCAGCAATGATTGAAATGGCAATTTCTTCGGGCGTAGTTGCCCCGATATCCAAACCCACAGGCGAGGCAATTCTCAATAAATCTTGCTCAGAAATTGGATTTCCTTCTTCTGATAATTTCAAAAACATTTTATCTGTACGTTTTTTAGGACCTAACATTCCAATGGATAAAATACTGGTTTCCAGCAATTTACACATATTATAAAAATCAGTTTCATAATCATGTGCCATCAAAACCGCCACCGTAAATTCATCAATTTCGATTTCATTAGCTCGTTCTTTTTCAATTATATTATCTGCTAATTCAAATAAGAATTTATGCACTTTTAATGGATTACAAACCACCGAAACCTTCCAACCAATTTCCTTCGCAAGCCTTACCAAAGCATAGATGTCGTAATTATCCCCGTAGATAATTAAGTGAGTTGCAGGAATAATTACTTCCAAAAATAATTTTATTTCGCCACCGTCAGTTTGATAATTTTTAATGAGTGATTTTTTTAAAAATTGGCAACTTTGAAGGTCATTTTTGAAACTTTCAATATCATTTTCCAAAGAAAATAACGCTTGAAAGTTTTTACTTTCATCTACTAAAAACGATTCTCCGATACTTATTTTTGCATTTTTATTAGTAACTTTCAATACTGTAATTAGCATTTTTGGCACTCTACTTTCAAGGCATTTTTCAAGATTAAGTATTTGATTGTCAGAATTTTGTAAATCAATTGGTGTCAATAAAACATCAATAATACCGTTGCAACCAAGCCCCACTCCTATCTGAAAGTGGTCGTCATCCGTCGTATCATACGTTATGATAGTGGGTTTACTTTGTGCCATCGCCAATTTGGCTTTTTTCAAGGCATCCCCTTCTAAACACCCCCCACTGATTCCTCCAACCCACTCTCCCGAATCAATTACTAACATCCTCGCCCCCGTTCGTCGATAAGATGAACCTTCTACTCTTACAACAGTTGCCAAAGCAGCTTTATTTTTACTAAAATCTATTTTATGGTAAGCATCAACAATTGCCGTTATTTCTTTCATTTCAATGATAATTTTTCATTCTGATTAAAGTATTTTGAATTGGCTAACACAATTTTTAGGAATAATATCACTAAATTTAGCCTTTCAAATCCTAAGTGCAATTATTAAAATGCGATATTTTTCACCGAAAGTCTATTGGACCGTGCAGTTATCTTGGTGGTTATTTACCACATTTGTTTTACGTTCCCCCACGACTAAATATTTTAATGACCCAACCATAAAATTTAGTTATCTGATTATCAGTTTCTTATTGGGACTCCTACTGACTCATACTTATGCCCATTTTTTTAGTCAGAAGGCTAGAGACAACAAAACTACTATTTTATACGGAATAACGGGGGCAATCATCACAGGAACATCCATTTATTTGTTAGATTATTATTTCGGCTTTCAACGGTATCGAAAGCCAAGTGCAGGTATTCCATTAGACACGTATGATTATTTTCAGTTTTTTGTAGAATCCATTCGCTATGTGGGGCTTTGGTTTTTGTTTTACCATTTACTCATTAGTAATCATGTAGCTCAATATAAACAATTGGCTTTGGCACAGTCGGAGGCTTCTTTGAAATCCGCAGAGTTGGCAAATCTTAAAAATCAGTTGAATCCTCATTTTTTGTTTAATGCCATTAACAGCATCAAAGCCTTGACAATTTCAGATCCAAATTTGGCTCGAAATGCCCTCACGGAACTTTCTCAGCTATTAAGAACATCTTTAACCATCGGAAATGAACAATTAGTAAACCTCGAATCAGAGATTAGTTTTGTGAAAGATTATCTATTTTTAGAAAAATTACGCTACGAAAACCGATTGCATTATTCTTTCGAAATAGACAAGAATACTTTATATGTCAGAATCCCGCCCATGTCTCTGCAACTTTTAGTAGAAAATGCCATCAAACACGGAATTGGTAAAAGTAAAGCGGGTGGCGAAATTCGCATAAAATCGGAATTGCTAGAAAATAATAATTTTCTTCTTACCGTTACCAATAGCGGAAAGCTGAGAAAAGAACATTCAGGTACAGGAGTCGGAATAAAAAATCTGGAAAAACGTTTATTGTTGAATTTTCAAGAAAAAGCAAAATTTTCCGTTACTGAGGTTAAAAACCACGTTATTGCCTCAATTTTCATTCTCGGGGGGTAATTGATTTTGAAGATTACCCGTTGAAAAAAATCTAAGTATTCCCTTGGTTGTCAGTTTTTTAAATCTTGCTGTATAACCACCAGCAACGATTACTTCGTGTCCAGTATTTATCGTTACTAAATCAATGGATGTAGGAATGCGATTGCAAGTCCAAGTTGAATTGTCGTACCAATAGCCTGTCGTAATTGAAGTTATCGGAATCAGACCAGAAAAATTGCTGGGAACTCTTATTTGAGGAGAAATAAGGATATTTCCTAATCCATCTTTCACTCGAACCCGATAAGCACCCGATGACGCCGTATAGACGTAAGAGGTGGATAAACTGTTGGTAGCAGCATTGTTATTTGTCCACAAACTACTTGAATATGAATTACTTACTCCAAATTGAATACTGGAAATACCATTGCAATCACTCGTTAAATTTGGCGGAGGAATTGGCATATAGGGTGTAGAATTAGTAAAGAAAGTGGTATTTAACTTCTGATTCCAAAGATTTGCCAAAATCCTGTGACCATTTCCTGCGAAGTGTACAGAATCGCTCATTCGTATATTTGTCCCCACAAATGCATCCGTTGCAGGTCCATCAAAAACTAAATTGGTGTAATTGGGCTGAGTATTTCCGTTATTACCAATCACATCATTTTGGGCATCAATAACAGGTTGCCAAGTTCTTGAAATTGGCAAAGCCGGCGGTAATTTAAAGCGTGAAGCCTTTGAAACTACCCAAGCCAAATTAGGTTTCCCAGCATGAATCCTACTTTTTTGGATAATATTTTTCAGATAAATCCCGTAATCATTTCGGCTCGTGTTATTCAAATTATCAGTTTCTCCTTGATGCCACAAAACTGCTCTCACGCCAAACTGAGCTACATAAAAATGTAAAGCAGCTCTCAAATTTCCATAAGGTAAACCACGTGGATAGGTAATAAAATTGGTCGGAGTAGCCGTTGAATCATTGGCAGAAGCACTCCAAGCATCTGCCCCACTTCCCGACCATCCCGCATTAAAAAAAGCAATCGGAACGTTTAATCTTTTGGTTAAAGTATCACCCAAAGCCCCCCAACACCAAGCACTTGTTCCGAAAGGCGAAAGATTAAATGTTGAATCCAAACGACTAAATTCCGCTCGGGGCAGAACGATTCCTCCATAATTGGTTGGGTATGACACATTATAATTCACCACACTCACACGGTCATCATTGGCACGTGGTCCATAATTTCCTTGTGCCGCCAAACCATTATCACCCGTTGCATTTGATTGTCCTGCAATAACAAAGACTTCACCGACGCCAATTCTCTGAACAGATGCCGTTCCCAACAAAGTTGCACCATCCCAACAACGTACTTCAATATCATACCACCCTCCCGAAATGGTAAGATTTCCGTAAAAATAACCGTTGGCAGGGTTTGTTTGAATGGTTGTCCAATTCACAAGTGATCCTTGTGCAGGGCTCATCAATCGAGGAACTGCACGGACTTCTACTTTATCAGCAAAAGATGTATAGTTTCCTGCAATATAAACGGGACATTGATTGCCACTATTTCTCTGAAAAATCGCTCTGGTATCTGGATAAGAAATTGATACTTGAGCCTCAATTTTAAAAGAAATAAATAGAAAAAGACCAAGATTAAAGAGGTAATATTTTATCATAAATACTTGACTTATAGGTAATTAAAACAACGTCATGAAGAAGGACGTTGAAAATAATAATTTCGTTGTAAGGAATGGGCAGGGAAATATGAGAATTGTAAAACAA
Organism: Arcicella sp.; assembly: GCA_034519515.1. Lineage (GTDB taxonomy): Bacteria > Bacteroidota > Bacteroidia > Cytophagales > Spirosomataceae > Arcicella. Next base: position 7,306 of record JAXHOK010000031.1, on the reverse strand, counting down.
AGATAATCTTTTGATTTACTAAACAAAAAAAATCTCCAAACAATTAAGTCTGGAGATTCTAAAACCTATCAATTTTTCTTGAGTCGTAAGTCATAAGTGACAAGTCGTAAGGGAGTAGCCAATTTTTGTTTTTTTTAAACTTCCAACTTGCGACTAATGAATTTTCAACTTAAGACTTGTGACTTACTGCTTTTAACTCACCAAATTAGTCTTTCAACTTTCCTCTCAATGCACGTGGAATGTCGATTGTGGCAACCGGTGCAGATGGATTATTTAGTATAGTAACATTTTCAGCTTTCAACTTACTAACTTTAACCGTTTGACCTAAATCTAAGCCTGTAATGTCAATTTCAACGAAATCTGGAATATTATCGGCTAAACCTTTCAAAGTTACTTTACGCAACTTTTGAACCATTTTACCCCCTTTACGAACCCCAGGAGAATCTCCTACAACTTTAACAGGAACATCAATTTTAATTTCTTTACCCTCCACGATTTCCAAGAAATCTACATGTAGAATCATCTCTGAAACTGGATGGTATTGTGAATCTTGAACAATGGCATGGTGAATTTCACCTTCAATGTTCAAAATAACTTCTGATACTTCGGGAGTATATAACAATTCTCTGAAAAGAATCATTGGTACTGCGAAGTGGATTTGCTTCTCGCCACCGTATAATACACATGGTGCAAGTGCTTCATTTCTTAAATCTTTGGCAGACTTAGTGCCAAGGGTCTCTCTGTTGTACCCTACAATTTCAATCTTTCTCATTTGAGTTGATTTGTGTCGTTTGCCTTTCGCATTTTTAATAATGCGTAATGATTAATTAGTAATGATTAATAGGGTAAAGTCAAATTTTCCAACATTAAGGGAGCATCTAAAAAATAGCATACCCCCTAAAAGCCTCATCCTAAATCCCTCTCTCGTGGAGAGGGACTTTTAAAAGGTATATTATTTCTTAGACGCCCCCTAATCGTTACGCATTACACATTACAAAAATCTATCTTCAAACGACCGTTAAAAAAATTAATACTTTATAAATAATGAACTGATAGATTCGTGGTCACGGATTCTTCCGATGGCTTTGGCAAATAATTCTGCTACGGAAAGAACTTTTATTTTTTCTGATTCTTGTTTGGTTGGAATGGTGTCGGTTACAACCAGTTCCGTCAAAATAGAATTATTAATATTGTCGTAGGCATTGCCCGATAATACACCGTGTGTAACGATTGCCCTAACTGATTTTGCTCCGTTATCCATAATCAATTGAGCAGCTTTGCACATCGTTCCGCCCGTGTCAATCATATCATCTACTAACACTACGTCTGCCCCTTCTACATTACCAATCAGTTGCATCGTAGCAATTTCATTAGCTCTTTTGCGTTGTTTATCACAAATTACCATTTCGGCATTGAAGTACTTAGCAACGTTTCGGGTTCTTACAACACCCCCAACGTCGGGCGAGGCAAAAAGGATTTTATCTAAACCTAATGATTTCAAATATGGAACAAAAATTGCCGTTCCTTCTAAATGATCAACAGGAAAATCAAAGAAACCTTGAATTTGTCCAGCGTGTAAATCAATGGTCATCAAACGGTCGGCACCAGCGGCAGTCAAAAGATTTGCCATTAATTTTGCTCCAATTCCGACCCGAGGCTTATCTTTTCTGTCCTGACGAGAATATCCAAAATAGGGAATTACCACGGTAACATAATGAGCCGAGGCACGACGGGCAGCGTCAATCATCAACAGCAATTCCATCATATTATCGGCAGGTGGGAAAGTTGATTGGATTAAAAAAACATCACAACCACGCACCGACTCGTTGAAACTGGGTGACATTTCTCCATCCGAAAAACGCTGAACACTACTTTGTCCTAAATCTTTTCCAAAATATCGAGCAATTTCAGTTGCTAAATATTGCGAAGATGAACCCGAGAAAATTTTAACTTGATTGATAGAAGCCATAGTTAAGAGTTTGCGTTTTGCTCTTGTGATCTAAGAAATAAAAACGACTAATTTTCCGCAAAAGTACGAAAAATCATTGAGAATGTGATGATTTGATGAATTCAAAAATAGAACTTACCAAAAAATAATTTATAACTTATTGGTATACAGATATTTGTAAATAATTTTATCGGTAAACTAAAAAATGAAATCTTGTAAAAAAACAAGGTTTAACAATTCTGAGAAACTCTTGGAGTTAAAATTGAGTTAAGACAGTAAATTCGATTGAAATTAACATTCATTATAATTTGTATTTGTAAATATTTGATATTCAATGTATTGTATTATTAATTTTCAAATTTTAAAATTTTCAAATTATTAATTACCCAATTTTATACAAATGATTTTCTATATTTGGCGGTTGTAACGAATCGTTACCTTTAAATTAAGATATGTCGAAAAACTTAGTAATTGTGGAATCCCCAGCCAAGGCAAAGACCATTGAGGGGTATTTAGGAAAAGATTTTACCGTAAAATCTTCATTTGGTCACGTGCGGGATTTGCCCAAAGAAAACGATGCCATTGATGTAAAAAATGGTTTTAAACCTACTTATGTTATCTCCCCCGACAAAATAAAAGTTGTCAATGAACTGAAATCTTTAGCAAAGTCTGCTGAGGTTGTTTGGTTGGCAACTGATGATGACCGTGAGGGAGAAGCCATTTCTTGGCACTTGAAGGAGGCATTGAATTTGCCAGATAATACAAATAGAATTGTCTTTAGAGAAATTACTAAAAATGCTATTCAGAAAGCTATTTTGAGTCCGAGGACTATTGATGTGGACTTGGTGAATGCTCAACAGGCAAGAAGAGTTTTAGACCGTTTGATTGGTTTTGAATTGTCACCTGTACTTTGGTCAAAAGTAAAGAAAGGACTTTCGGCCGGTCGGGTGCAGTCGGTGGCGGTACGAATTATTGTGGAACGTGAGCGTGAAATTGAAAGCTTTGATTCTAAATCATCTTTCAAAGTTGTTGCACTCTTCAATTTAGTGGGAGGCAAAGTTTTACAGGCAGAATTATCAAAAAACTTCAACACCGAAGCAGAAGCAAGAGCATTTTTAGAGCGATGTGTTGGGGCTGAATTCAAAATCAAGAATTTAGAAACAAAACCCGCCAAAAAAACTCCTGCACCACCATTTACTACTTCTACCTTACAACAAGAGGCTTCCAGAAAATTAGGATATGCCGTTGCATCCACAATGATGTACGCACAGAAATTATACGAAGCAGGTAAGATTTCGTACATGAGAACAGACTCAACCAATCTTTCGGAAGAGGCAATCCAAAAGGCAAGCGAAGCCATTACGGATGCCTATGGGGCAAATTATGTGCAGACTCGACAATTCAAAACCAAGAATGAAAATGCACAAGAGGCTCACGAAGCCATACGTCCTACTGATTTTGCAGTAAGTTCTGCGGGGTCGGATATGAAGGAAAAACGTCTATATGATTTGATTTGGAAACGTGCCATTGCCTCACAAATGGCAGATGCACAATTAGAAAGAACCACCGCAACCGTCGGAATTTCGACGACACCCGAAGAATTAATCGCTCAAGGCGAAGTCATCAAGTTTGACGGTTTCTTGAAAGTGTATTTAGAAGGAAAAGATGATGAAGATGATGAAGAAAATTCAAAAATGCTACCTCCGCTGAATGTTGGACAAATCCTTGATTTAGATGTTTTGAAGGCAACTGAACGCTTTTCTCGTCCAGCGGCAAGATACACAGAAGCAAGTTTGGTAAAGGCTTTGGAAGAGAAAGGTATTGGTCGTCCTTCAACTTATGCCCCCACAATTTCAACGATTATTAAACGTGAATATGTGGTAAAAGAAGACCGTGAAGGGAAAGAACGTTCTTTCAAAGAGATGATTTTGAAGAATAATAAAATTTCTGAAAAAGTTGGTAAGGAAAATTACGGAACAGAAAAACAAAAACTTTTCCCAACATCAGTAGGGATGGTTGTGAATGATTTTTTGGTCAATAATTTTACCGATGTAGTCGATTTTAAATTCACTGCCGACATGGAAGATGAATTTGATGATATTGCAACGGGAAAAATTGAATGGTCGGAAATGATTGGGAATTTTTACGGAAATTTTCACAAAACGATTGAAGACAGTAAAAACATTGACCGAGGAACAGTTGGCTCTTCTCGTGAGTTAGGAATCGACCCAAAAACGGGTAAACCAATTTCAGTTCGTTTGGGCAAATTTGGTCCTTATGTACAGTTGGGCGAACAAAAAACTAAAGACGAAGAAAAACCATTATTCTTCAATTTGAAAAAAGACCAATTAGTAACAACCATTACTTTTGAAGAGGCTTTGGCATTGATGGAATTGCCAAAATTACCCCGTGAAGTAGGTTTTTATGAAGACAAACCAATGATTATTGGAGCAGGAAAAATTGGTCCCTACATCAAACATGATGATAAATTCACCAGTTTACCAGCAACAGAAGACCCATTTACAGTTACGGAGGCACGAGCCATTGAGATTTTAAATGAAAAGCGAGTTGCAGACGCAGGCGCCGCTTTGGGTATTTTTGAAAATGAGCAAATCGGTACTGGTAAAGGACGTTTCGGTCCTTATGTAAAACACGCTGGTAAGTTCTATTCATTAGGGCGAGCCGATAGTTTAGATACAATTACCTTGGCTCGTGCCATTGAAATTATTGAAAAGAAACGTAATGCCGAAGCCAATAAATATGTGAAGGAATTTCCTGAGAATGAGAGTGTCAAGGTACTAAATGGAATGTATGGACCCTATATTCAGATTGGTAAAAGAAATGTAAAAATTCCAAAAGACGTAAAACCCGAGGATTTGACTTTGGAAGATTGTATAAAGTTGGGTGAAGAAGCTCCTGCCCCAGCGAAAGGTAAAAAGAAATAGAATTGAATTTGAAAAATTGGAGATGATGATTTAATTTAAAAATAAAATCATCATCTCCAATTTTCAAATTAATTAATTTTCAAAATTTCAAATTACGATGACTTATCCCATTTCAAAGATAGCTAAAAACCAAAATCATATAAGTATCGACCATCAGAGCAGAATATTAGATTTTTCAGGCTTCAATATGGATGATGATACCTTTTTTGATTTTTGCCAAAAAAACGACCACTTACGAATCGAGCGAAACGCCGATGGAACTATCATTTTTATGCCACCCACAGGAACACTCACAGGAGAAAGAAACTCTGAAATTGGAGCGGATTTAGTTATTTGGAAAAGAAAAAATGGAGGTCATTCTTTCGACTCATCAACTGGGTTTACCTTGAATAATACTGCGGTTCGTTCCCCTGATGCCTCTTGGATGTCGAATGAAAGATATTCGAGTGTTGAATTGGTAGAATTGAAGAAATTTGCTCGAATTTGCCCTGAATTTGTGGTTGAGTTGATGTCTGAAAATGATTTATTGAGTGAGCTACAAAAAAAAATGGAAGAGTATATTGAAAATGGCGTTTTGTTAGGTTGGCTGGTTAATCCAAAAACGGAAGAAGTTTTCATTTATAGAGAGGATGGAACGATTGCAAAAGTAATTGGTTTCAATAATAAATTATCAGGAGAGAATATTTTAAAAGGTTTTGAATTTGATTTAAACTTATTGAGGCTTTAAGCGGTGCGGTATGAGCAATGAGGCATGGGCAATAAATTTACATTGCTGACACCTCACACCTTATACCTCACACTTCACACCTCATAGCTTTGTATGAAAAAAACATTAGTAGTCCTCACAGGAGCAGGTATTTCTGCCGAAAGTGGTGTTGCCACATTCAGAGATTCGGATGGTCTTTGGGAAAACTTTTCTATCGAAGATGTTGCTACCCTGACGGGTTGGGAAAAAGACCCCGCCTTGGTTCAAGATTTTTATAATCTCAGAAGACAACAAATGCCAACAGTTGTGCCAAACGAAGGACATAAAATTTTGGCAAAACTCGAACAATATTTCAACGTTAGGATTGTTACGCAAAACGTAGATGATTTGCACGAACGTGGCGGTTCAAGCAATATTTTACATTTGCACGGGCAACTCACGCAAGCCCGAGGATGTAAAGACAAAAATAAGATTTATGACATTGGCTATCGTGCCATCGAAATGGGTGAATTGGCAGAAGATGGTACTCAAATGCGACCACACATTGTTTGGTTTGGGGAGGATGTTCCAGAAATAATGAATGCCGTTGAGCTGGCAGCGGAGGCTGATATTTTTGTGGTTGTGGGTACGTCAATGCAGGTTTATCCAGCAGCAAGTTTAGTGCATTATGTACACGAAAAATCGCCCATTTACATCATTGACCCCAAGAAACCAGATATTACCATGACTCCCAATATGACCTATATTCGGGCGGGAGGTAGTGAAGGTTTGGGTAAGTTGTTTGATATTTTAGTTACTGAAAAATAAAAATGCAAAAACATGACTCTTTCATCGGGAAACCTTAAATATTACCAAGATAATTTCGTCTTCAATTTCCTTCAAGATGATTTGAATGATGATGAGTTTTATGAACTTTGTCAAAGAAATCAGCATCTAAAACTTGAAAGAAATCCAGACGGAACTGTAATTACTATGCCAAACACAGGAGGAAAAACAGGAAAAAGAAATATAGAGATTAATACCGAGTTAAATCTCTACCGAAGAAAAAATCAATCTGGTAACGTTTTTGATTCATCAACTGCTTTCATCTTTCCAAACGGGGCAACTCGTTCTCCTGATACCGCTTGGGTGAGCGATAAAATTTGGGATACTCTAACTGATAAACAACAAGATAAATTCCCCAAAATTAGTCCCGAGTTTGTCGTAGAATTAATGTCTCCAAGTGATAAATTGAAAGATGCTAAGTTGAAAATGTTAGAATATATTGATAATGGAGTTGAATTAGCTTGGCTAATTAATCCGTCCGAGGAGGAAGTACACATATACCGACAAGACGGCACAATTTCAAAAGTGGTTGGTTTTGACAATATTTTATCGGGTGAAAACGTATTACCCAATTTTGAATTTGATTTGAGATTACTGAGGTGAATCGTTGTTCGTTTTTCGGAATCCGATGTTCGTAAATTATCTCCATAAAAATTAATAAAACATTTATACAAAAACCTATTCCCAAAAATGAAAAACTTCATCGTAAACAATCCCACAAAACTCCTTTTTGGACATGGTGTTGTCTCAAAATTAGGCTCTAATTCCAAGAAATTGGGTTCAAAAGCAGTCGTAATGATTGGCAAAGGTTCAGTTAAAACCAATGGAATTTTAGATACCGTTACAGAACAACTAAACTCCGCAGGAAGCAATACGTAACTT
>JAXHOK010000049.1:0-15937 GCA_034519515.1 Arcicella sp. | reverse complement strand
ATGTACTTCGTTCGGATACGTATTGCTGTGCCGGTGGCGCGGCGTCTCGTCCAGTTGATGGGAGCATGCAGGCCCGTGTGAGCGTCGACAGGCTCGACTTTGACCTGTCCCGTGTGGCCCGGCACAGTCGTCCCCCTTCGCAACGACGACGGCGCCGTGAACAACACCGCCAACGTCACCGAACACCCGTTGCGCGCGAGTTTTACCGGCGATGGCGTACCGCGCTGTGTCTGCTGGTCGTTCCGTATCGCCGCAACCCGATGCCGCTCGCGCGATTTGCTGCCCGCACTTGCCAGGCGTCAATTCACGTCGCGCAGGCCTGTCTCCTACGTCTCTCCGGTTTAAACTGGTAATACTGAAGAAACCACTGCCGCGATGCGTTCCTCGACCTGAATGCGGCGGCGGTGACGACTGCAGATGGTGCCGACGATCGCGTTGCGGCAACCCATCGCCGGACGCTGGGCAGATAGACTGGCGAAGGGCCCGACGTTGCCACGGCGAACTCGCCGTTGATGCCGCATCTGGTGATGTCCCCAGTGAGGCTACGTCGCCATGTGCAGACTGTGCCAGCGCCAGCCACGCCATGGATGACGCCAACGACGTGCTTGAGTCGGTGGCAAGCGAGCGGTCAGCCAACGCCAAGCCTTGCGTCGCCGTTCCGAACCTTTCGGACGGTGGCCCAGTCGTACGACTGCGCAACAGGCATTTTTCCAGCCGGTTACCCGGTACCGATGGACGAAACCACCACGTCCAGCGCGGTAGGTGTGGGCCAGCCATGTTGATCTTTGCGGTCTGATCCTGACCGTATGCAGTGTTGCGGCGCTGATGCGTCCGCCGTCTGTGGGCCCGTGGCGACGTCGACGCTGTCGTGGTGATCTACGGTCTTCGCGCGTCACGGCAACTGCGTCCTGCCGAACACCGATCTGTGGAACTTAGCGTATCCGACGGGCGTGTCAGCCGTAACAGGAGCGAAAAGCCTTATGTCGAACTTATTGGTGGAATGATGCCCGAACTGGTGTGAACAGCCGAGCATTACTGTCACGCGCGATACCTGAAAGACGCCGTTGCCTCCGCCAACGTCAGCGGGCTGACCATTACCTCGCCGCGTCACGCCTGTGTCTGTTGCGACGCGTCTTCCTTCCTGGCATCGGCGCCTCGCTTGATATTCTCGCCATCAGGTACGCTACTGCGTTCTGCAGCGTCGCTGAACACGGGAGAACACGACGGCCTGGATGCGTTCAGGTGCTACCGCTCATTTACAGGTCGGCGGTGACGCCTTCACCAACTTGCGGTCAGGACCGTTACAGCGTAAGATCGGCGCGTCCTGGCAGGAGCAGGTCTATTGGACGGCTTATTGCTGCGGTTGACGCCGCTTCCACCTTTGAAGTCTCGTCGTTCCATTACTTTGTTGTGATGGAAATTTGGGTCGGCTGTCCAGCACCGGCGTCGAAGCGCGACTCGGAGCGACGTCGTTCATTGCGTGGCCGCTTCTTCGACGCACCCGCGATAGCAGCGGCTTTCCCTATAGCTCAATTCTCCAGCGCTTTGGTGCGTCGCCTGTTCATTGCCGTGATTTCATCGGCTTCCCCGCCTTCATCTTCGACGGGCACGACAGCGCAGGCTGACGGTTCCGCTCCAGCCTGGCCCATCAGGCGTGGAACTGCCGGCCGTCCTGGGCAGCTTGGACCTTTCCTGATCTTCAGGGCGGTCGTTCTCGTTCGATCCAGCAATGCGTGCCCATCGACTTCGTCGTTCATCACCGACGTTGCCGTGGACTTGGCGCGAACGGTATCGTGGCGCGGAGCAACAACGACGTGCTCGCTGCACTTCGGCGGCCCGCAAAACGGCTGCTTCCAGCGACGCTCGCCGAGTGCGCGCGGTAGCGCCACTGCTCGAGTGCAGATTGCGTTTGCGTGGGCGATGAGCAGCCAGCCCAGCATCGGCATCGCCTGGCGCGGCATGGTCGGCGCTCGGACCACGCCGTCGTGCCTCGGTAGGCTGGTTCTCGGGACGCGGCCGCCCGTGCCGTTGATCTCGGTGGGATGGAACACCTGCCATCGCCGGCGCGGCGAAGTACCATCGTGGCCGGACTCGCCAGCACCGCCGCGCTCGACAGCGACCTTGCTGCTGCCGTGACATGTTTGTGCGCGTCCGATGCTCTGGTGAACAACGGCGATGGCACTTCCGTGTGGTCGCACTACGGCGTCGGAGTCGCGTATCGAGCCGACTCCGGACGGCGCCGGGCGGCCGAATGGGACTGCTTCGTATTGAAGCGGGCGACTGGCACGTGGGTGGATTCGCACTGCGAAGTTTCGTGCTCTCGATCCTCGTGCAGAACAGGCGGGTACGGTCTGGTCGGCCTCCTGACGCCCACGCGACGTCTCCAGCGGGCGACACCAGCGCAGGCGTGTCCATCAACGCAGCCGGGCATTCCAGCAGGCCCTGCTGCGCTGAAGAAAAACATCACGGCGAATATTGCGAAATCGGCGCGCGGACAGCAGGCCAGCCGTTCAACGTACAGCCGCGGAACGGCCAGAACAGCATGCCGCTCGTGCGCGTCAGGCGCCTGATCCTGCAACTGGTCGGCAAAGCGACGCTCAGGGAGCATACAACCGTCGACCAGGGCGGTCGAGTTGCTGACGTACAACACCAGGCAGTTCGTCCGCGCAACCATTTGTATTACACGTCCGCCGCCATCACCAACACGTTCATCGACCTAAGCGTCGCACCTGGTGCGACCGATCAGCAGGTCTGCCGTTCTTCTGCCGCTCACGGACGGTGCCGGTCTTCTCCTGAAGCGCGCTCGACGCGCTCGATGTCGGCCAGGCGAACGGTGACCAGTTCCGCGGCGCAGGCGGCCGAGCAGATTGAGTTTATATTACCCAACCGCTGCTCGGACACGCCCGACCGCCGCTGGCAGCTTTTGCGACGCCATGGCCGGCGCGGCGGTATGGCGGCTGCCGTCGTGCGACACATGCGTCATACCCAGCCCTATCGTTTCTGGCCGGTGACCGGGTGGGCTGTTCAACCCGCAATCCGGGATCATGTGCGCAGGCACCGCAATCCCAAGCCACGTTCGGCTTCGCGACGTTTTCCAGACAGGCATCGATAACAGCACAGCTACGAACGTCGGAAGCGTGAACGTAATGCCACGGCTTCAACAGGCGCAGCGATACGCTGACTCCACGTTCAGGACAAATGGTGCGGCAAAACATCCGCAAAACGAATAACTGTATAATTCATGGTTGAATATCCACGAGTCCATGAACTACCGTCTGTCAATGTATTTTCTTGCGACTTGTAATAAACATATTTCTTTGGAGAATATGGACCTGCATAAGTTTGATCACGAATCCAGTTCTTACCTGGGTGATCTCTCCAATCCAAATATTGAATACCACGACGACCCACTGAGTGGTCTAAACGTGGATCAAGATTACCAGCATCCGGTGTGAATGCTGCATTAGATTCAATTTTGAAGTCATGCTTTACTACTTGAGCATCAGAATTATAAGAACCATCCAATAAAGGTAAGCCCTTAGCATCAGTACGGAATGAGTTTACCAATTCAAAACTTGGCTGGAAAAATCCACAACAGTTTCCTGGACCCTCACCGCCTGTGTTGTATGGGTAGTTCAAATCATCATAACCATTTGAATTGTTGGTTGACCCTGTGTTCATTGATGTCTGAGTCGCAAAAATTGATTCTTCGTGGTTATCATTCTCTGCGTTGAAAATTTGAGCATATTGCGGTACTAAATTATACTTCTTACCGTTGGTAGTTTTACCGTTAGCGATAACCAAATCAAAAATAGTTTTTGCTTCTGCATATTTCTTTTGGTACAAATAAGTTTTAGCTAAGTATGAACCTGCTGCCCACTTGTTTGCTCTTCCAGCCGCACCTTGTGTTTCTGGCAAATTGTCATAAGCAAATTTGAAATCTGCTTCTACTTTTGCCCAAAAATCGGGTGAATTTGGCACTTTTTCAATACCTTTTCCATAATCCACTGTTTCGTCAATGAATGGGGCTGAATTAAAAATTTTCTTTAATTCAAAGTAAAAGTCGCCTCTGATAAAACGAGCTTCGCCAATGATTCTTTGTTTTGTCTGTAGCCGATAGTTCTTTCGAGGCATTTGCTAATCTGATAGTACTGTTACAACGACTAATACCTTCATATTTGGCATTCCAAACACTGTTAATGTCTCCGTTTGTTGGATCTACTTCATAACGTTGAATCGGGTTGATGGCAGTGTAGTCTCCTGCGTCAGTTCCTTTGTTGGCGTCTCCACCAAGGATACTTCCCAAAACCCAGTTGTTAGGTCCTGCCAAACGAGAATAATTTTTACCCAAAATCATTGAGTATGCTCCTAACAGAGAGCCCTCCACACCAGCTTTACTGGCTAATTGTGCCTCTCCCAACGAACCTGTTGGCAATACTTCCAAAAAGCTATCTTTACAAGAGAGGGCTAATGTTGCCACCGCAAAGGAGGCAATTAGCTTTTTTCTAAAATTAAAATGTATTTTCATTATATTTTTTATTATTTAATGATGATTTTTATTTCCTACGATTTGTCTATTAAAATTGTTTTAAAAAGTAAGATTTAATCCAAAGTTGAAACTTCTCGTTACTGGGTAGTTTCCTACATCAATACCAAAGTTTGTATCTGCGGCACCACCCACACCTGGATCAAGTCCTGAATATGAAGTAATTGTAAAAATATTATTAGCTGAACCACTAATACGGGCAGACTTAATACCAATCTTTGAAGTAATGGCTGATGGAAGCGTGTAACCAATGGTGAAGTTAGCCATTCTTAAATATGAACCATCCTCAACGTACCAAGAGTTTTCTGCACCACTGGTACTGATGTTTGAAGCACTTTCCCAAATTGGGGCTTTTGCACCGTTACCCAAGGCTGGTGTCCATGAGTTTTTTGCGTTAGCTCCTTTTCCTGAACCTTCAAACGTACCGTGAAAATCAGTGAACCATTTAGACATATTAAAGATTTTATTTCCTAATGAAGTGTAAAGGAAGGTAGATAAATCCCAACTCTTATACTTCACATCCAAAGTGATACCACCTGTGTAGGTTGGTACTGGACTACCGATAAATGTTCTATCGTCAGGTGTAATTACACCATCACCGTTCACATCAGCATACTTGAAACGTCCAACAGCTGCACCTGCTTGAGCGGGTGAATTTCTAACTTCTTCTGCCGAATTGAAATAACCAATTTGCTGGTATCCAAAAAATGAAGAAATACTTTGACCAACCGCATTTCTGATTGGGCTGATTCCACGGTATCCATTTCCACCAAAGAAACTAACATTTGGGGCTAAATAAGTGATTTTGTTACTCAAAAATGAGCTGTTCCAAGTTACATCAAACTTGACATCATTACCAATCTTACCGTGTCCAATCAATTGTAAATCAAGACCTTGATTACGCATACTGGCAATGTTTACAGAAGGAGCCGCTGCTTGCGTACCTACTACACCGGGTAAAGGAACTGTAAATAATAAGTCTTTTGTATCTTTTCTCCACAAATCAATAGCAATCTCAAATTTGTTGTTTAACAATGCCACATCAATACCAATGTTGGTTGATGTACTTGTTTCCCATCTGGCATCGGGGTTTCCGATACGAGTTCTGAAATACCCTTCATCTGCACCACTGTTGGTTCCAGAAATTGGGTAGAATGAACTACTTCTGTTTGAGCCAAACAATGAATATTGATTATTGGGGTTCACGTTGTTTGAATTACCCATTTCACCATAGCCTAATCTAAGTTTCAAGTCGGAGATAGCTGGAATTTCTTTCATGAAATCTTCACCACTGACACGCCAAGCCGCCGAGAATGCTGGAAATACGCCATAACGAGAGTTAGCCCCAAATCTTGAAGACCCATCACGACGAACCAATGCAGTCAAGTAATATTTATCCTTCCAGTTATATTTAACTTCTCCGAACAAAGAGTAGAAATTAACACCACTAAACAAACTTGAATTTACTTGTGGATTGTTTACCAAACTAAGATTCACGTAATCTAAATCTGTTGAGAATGGGTTAATTCCAGAACCGCCAATGTTTCTTCCAACACCAGTATTTAATGATTCAATACCTCCCAAGACACTCACTGAATGTTGTCCAAATTTAGCTTTGTAGGCAGCGGTATTCGTAAAAGTCCAGCCAAAGAAATAACCACTTCCCTCTCCGAATGAATCACTCGCCTCTGGTTCAGAGTCTCCCAAATATCTGTAGTTATAATCTTTGAAGTAATAATTACCATAGTTTCCTCCAATACTTGAACGTAAAGTAAGATTTTGAATTGGGTCATATTCGATATACAAGTTACCCATCCCACCAAGGTTAATGTTACCATCATTACCGTTATTACGTTGTAAACGTCTAACTGGGTTACGAGGGTTGTTGAATCCTGCCGCTTTTGTACTGGCATAGTTACCTAATTCATCAAAAACAGGAATAACTGTTGGCATACGATAAGCAGCTAAGATTTCTGATTCGCTATCAGCAATTCCTAAGCCGTTATTACCACCTGCTTGTCCAACTACTGAACGGTAAGTGAATTGGATGTTCTCGCCAATTCGTACTTTCTTTCCTAAGTCAAATTCAGAGTTAGCTCTAAAACTGTATCTTCTAAAATCATTGGCAATCAAAATACCTGCTTGTTCTTGGGCAGAAAGTCCAAAATAATAACGTGCGTTTTCTGAACCACCACTAAAACCAAGGCTATGACGCATAATTGTGGCATTTCTGGTAATTTCGTCATACCAGTTTGTTCCTGCCAAATTTGGTCTGATTAAAAATACACCAAAAGGATCAGCCGCAGCAGCAGCTTTTATAGCGTTCAAATCTACTGGACCTCTTACACCGTTTTGTCCATTGGCGTGCAAATAGTCTGGAAGAGTTGCCTGAGCATTTGTGCCATACTGTGGGTGTGTGTAACCTACTGGTGTTCCGTTGGCTGCCGCATTATTACGGTATGCAATGTGAGTCCAATCAGCTTGTTCCTGTGGAGTAAGCATTTTGGGAGCTCCCGCCACGTTAGGGTCAGTTGTTCCATACAAACCATCATAAGTGATTTCCATCTTACGAGCCTTTTTTGCACCTTTTTTCGTAGTGTAAACAATTACACCGTTGGCAGCACGAGCACCATAGATAGAAGCAGCCGCAGCATCTTTCAATACTGTTGTTGTTTCAATATCATTTGGAGATAAAAAATCGGTACTTCCAACAGGTAAACCATCCACGATATACAATGGCTCATTTCCACCCAAAGCACCAAATCCTCTTACACGAATAATTGAGTTAGTTCCTGGCTGACCATTCGTAATCAAAGTTACACCCGATACACGTCCTTGTAGTTGTTGTTCAACGTTACCAGAAGGAATCACCTGCAAGTCTTTTGCTCTTACTGTTGAAACCGCAGCAGTTGATTCTTTTTTGTTACTACTCGAATAACCCGTAACAATAATTTCGTCCAATGCTGAAATATCTTCTGATAAAGTCACATTTACATTGGTCTGTGTACCAACTTTCACTTCCGATGATTTGAAACCAATTCCAGAAAAAGCTAAAACGTCTTTCCCCGCTTTTAGGTTAATCGCAAATGTTCCACTTGCATCCGTTGAAGTTCCTGTTTGTGTACCTTTCAAAAGTACAGATACGCCAGGAATTCCCTGTCCGTCACTACCTGTAACTTTTCCAGTCACACGTCTGTCTTGTGCAAATGTCAGCAACGTACTCAGCATGAATACACCTAACAAAAGCAAACTCCTTAAATTAGAGTAAATTTTTGTGTTCATAATAATAATTGGGTTTTTTGAATTGAAAAAAATAAAAGTGTGATTGAAAAAGTTTTAAAATTATACTTGAAATCTTAGTAAAACCGTAAAAAATATTGGTTTACTACAATTACAATGCAATTTAATTGTTCTTTACTGTTATGTACTATTTTTTTTTAAAAAATGCTTTCAATACAGGTTAAATACAGTAATTTCTTGTTTTAATACATAACTTGAAAACAAAATATTATTATTCTTAAATAAAATAATATTTTTTTTAGATTATCTACTGATAGTCCTCCTATGGTTTTGATGGTAATAAAGTTTTAAAATGCTTATGGAGCTGATGAAATTGGTTCTGAGTATTAGCGGTTGCCAATCAGGAAGGTTGCTTTAAATTTATCATATTATAAAGAAAAAGTGTAAAAAAATATACTTATTGTTATATCAATTAATTTCAAAATATATTCTAAAAGATGATTCCAGAAATTTCACGATGCCACTGGGCAACCACCGATGACCAACTTTATATTGACTATCATGACCACGAATGGGGTGTTCCCGTGCATGATGATGATAAGTTGTTTGAATTTTTGATTCTTGAAGGTTTCCAAGCGGGTTTGAGTTGGATTACGATTCTGCGAAAGAGAGATAATTTCCGAAAGGCTTTTGATGATTTCAAGGCTACCGAAATAGTAAAATATGATACTGAAAAAGTATCGGCATTAATGCAGAATTCTGGTATTGTTCGTAATCGGTTGAAGATTGAAGGGGCTATTACAAATGCCCGAATCTTTCTCGAAATTCAAGCAGAGTGTGGTAGTTTTGACAAATACATTTGGTCTTTTGTGGGTGGACAAACGCTTGTAAATCAATGGAGTAGCCAGCAAGAAGTGCCAGCAAGTACAACAATTTCGGATATAATGAGTAAGGCTTTGAAAAAACGGGGTTTCAAATTTATTGGCACAACCATTTGTTATGCCTTCATGCAGGCAACAGGTATGGTGGATGACCATTTAGTGGATTGTGTTTGTCGGATGAAAAATTAGTTTAACCGTTTAATAAGTATTCCATAAAGTCCTCATTGTGAAAGAGTTAAAATAGTAACTTCATTTTTTCAAAAATCATTTGTTTACTTTCCTGTTTTTTTTACGACAAAATCGTAAAACCGTTTTATCATTTCAAACCCTTTTAATCAAATTATTATGAAACGTCCACTGATTATTTTATTGCTTCTTTTAGTATTTTTTGCTATTTTCTTTTATTTTTCGTTGGGGACACAGCCCGAATCCTACGGAGAAATTGGCAAGGCTCCCAACAATTCACATCTTGATACGGTGATTAGGAAATTTCCTCAAAAGTACCCTTATGTTTATTTAAAAGATATTGGTTATGTTTTAAAAGACCGCCGAATCATTTTTGTGGATAATAAAACTGATGAAAAAGACCGCCAAGAAATTGCCATAAAATCAGTAGAAAAGGAGTTGGAAAGTTATTGGAAGTGGCAGATTATAACTGGCAGAAAGAATTTAGAAGATATTAATTCACAAAACAGTATCAGGCAAGAATCTGATGCTATCACCGATGAAGGAGGAGAAGAAAACCCTTCTAAACAAAATATTTTCAGTAGAATTTTTGACATTTTTAAAGTAGCGGATGCCGTAAATGTAACTATTGATAAAAGTAAAATTTGCGATTGTGATAGTGATTTATTAATGCTTTCAGGGTCGGATTTACATCTAATTCAAACAACTTTGAACCCTGGTGATGGCGCAGCAGCTACCAAAGGTTCGGACGAAAAAATTGATTTGAATGATTTGGAATCACTAAAAACCAATTTTATGAAGCAGTCTTCCAAAGACCCACAAACGGGCGGAGGAAATTATAAGACTTTTTTGGTAGGCGTTATTGACACGGGAATTAATTATGAGTTGCCCATTAATCAAACGCCAGATTCTACCATCGACTATAATTTTTTAACGAATACTTCTGATGTGAAAGATGATGGCTACATTCCACACGGAACGTATATCGCTAAAATTATAGCTCAAAATACAATAAGAAGCGGGGTGAAATTAGTGGGACTTAAAACTTTTGATAATGAATTAGTAGGCAACCTTTTTGATAATTTATGTGCCATTTTGTATTGTACCAAAAACAAAATCACCGTAGCGAATGCCAGTTGGGGCGTTATGAAAAATTCTACTTTGTTTGAATTAATCATGCAAAAAGCAACAAATACTAATACAATGGTGGTTTGTTCGGCAGGAAATGACAGTGTTGATATTGACGTAAAATCTTGGTATCCAGCTTGTTATGCCGATAATGCTAATTTTGGTAATAATATTTTTAGTGTTACCAGCAAGCATGATTCAATAGTTTGTGAAAACACATCCAGTTCCGAAAAGAAAATAGATTTGAGTTATGAAGCTGATCAAGACTGTAAGATTGCCATTCCAGATGTAAAAGGAAGCATCGTAAAAAAGACTGGCACATCCTATGCAACCCCTTATATAACAGCGGCATTGGCAATATATATGCAGTCGCACCCGACATTTACAAAAGCTAATTTTGTAAGTACGTTTTCGGGCACGGGACCTATTAAAAAATTTAAGAAATAGAAAATTTCATTTGTCTGTTAAAAATCTTAAATTGAGGAAGTTATCCCATAATTACCTCAATTTAAGATTATGTTTGAAACAATCTCGTTGTTTTTCCTCATCTTTTTCCTTCATTTTTCAAGTCTTGGCGATGTTTCAAGATACTATTCTGGATTAGGTATTCAACAAGCCGTCAAAATCCAAAAACTGCAAGATAAAACTAAAAAGGTCATTTCTTCAGAAGAAAAATACTACCAATTAGGGAATAATTACGATGAGTTGGGAAAAGTTGAAGAAGCCTTGAAAACTTGCGATTTTGGCATTGCAGAAGCAAAAAAAAATCTTGCTTTACAGAAATATTTATTTCGTTTTTATGCTCGTAAAGCCGCCATATTTGTAAAAATGGGCGACTACGAAAAAGCCATTGCCCAAGCCAATACTGGCATTCTGGAATCGGAGAAATTAAAAAATCTCGATGGTTTAGAACTCTGTTTCATCGAAAAAGCGAAGGCGTATATCGAAATAGGGGAGTTGGAAAAGGGCAAAGAAAATCTGGACGAGGCTCTGAAATTAATCAGAGGAAAATCAAGTAAATCATTAGGTTACCTTTATTTTTGGTATGCCAAATACCATAAAATGAAGCAGGATAATGAACAAGCTATTAAGTTTTATAAAAAATCACAGCAATTTTATGAACCAACGGTAGATGTAAATTATTCAATTGCTTTTTTATCAATGGGAATGATTTTTTACAATCAAAAAAAATATGATAAAGCCTTAGAAAATTTTAATAACTCCTTACAAACTTCTAATAACGACTTTACCAACGTTCAGATTCTGGATGACATTGCCTGTGCATATTGGCAAAAAAAGGATTTTCCCAAAGCATTTCAAAACTTCCAGAAGGCACTTACTGCCGCTCCAATTGGGTTCAAAAGTGAATCTCTATTTGATAATCCTTCCGTAAAATCTTTGAAAACAGCAGATTTGAAGCAGTTTTACCTCATAACGCTCCAAGACAAAGGTGATGCGTGGTTTGAATATTACCAGGAAACTCGAAAGCCCGAACATCTAAAAATTGCCCTCAATACCTACTTGACCGCTGATAAATTAGTAGATATTATGCGTTATGAACAAACTGGCATTACTTCAAAACTCTATTGGCGAAACCAAACACACTATTTGTATGAAAAAGCCATTGAAACCTGTTTCCTTTTGAAAGATTACGAAAAAGCCTTCTATTTTTTCGAGAAAAGTAAAGCAGTTTTACTCAATGATAAACTCAATGAACTCAGTGCCAAGCAACAATTATCTCCCCAAGATTTAGCCCAAGAGAAGGAATTTCAACAGCAAATTTCAGAATTGAGTAAAAAGATTTCGGTTGAAAAAGAATCTTCTCAAAATCACCTTAATTTTCAAAATAAATTACAGAAAATTCAAATTCAACAAGAGCAATTTATCAAGGGTTTGGAAATCAAAAATCCCGTTTATTTTAGGTACAAATATGATACAACTCTCTATCATTTGGGGGACGTGAAAAAGTATTTGATTAAAGCTAAAAACGGGACTGCATCGGGCAGTACACTCGTAGAATATTTTGTGGGAGATGCCGCCATTTATGCCTTAAAAGTTACACCCGAAAAAACGGATTTTCTGAAAATGTCTTTCGAAAAATATGCTGATAATGCAAAATCATTTTTAAATTATTGTTCTGATAATCAATTAATTAATAAAAATTATCAAGATTTCCTTCAAGTAAATAATCAATTATATCAACAACTTTTCAAGGACTTAAATCCTCCCAAAGGACGATTAATTATTGCCCAAGATGGTTATTTTTTACCTTTTGAGGCACTATCAAAATCAGCCCAAAAATCTGACTATTTACTCCAAGATTACGCCATTAGTTACACGTATTCTGTACAGTTTTTGCTGAAAAATTTAGGCGAAAAATCCTTTTCTATTGGTGATAAATTTATGGGGATGTCGCCTGTTGATTTTAGTAAAAATTTGAATCAAACTCCGCTTACGGGTTCGGATATTTCCTTGAAAAGTGTAAGTGATAACTTCTATTTTGGCAAAACTTTTACCCAAAAAGAAGCCACTAAAAATGCCTTTTTTGACAATGCTCGAAAATACCAAATTGTCCATTTATACACCCACGCCCAAGCCGACAGCAGCTACCAAGAACCCATGATTTATTTTGCAGATTCGGTCTTGAAACTTTCGGAAATTAGTGATTTACAACGTTTCAAAACTCAATTATTGGTACTGTCTGCCTGTAAAACTGCCGTGGGAAGAAATGCCAAAGGGGAAGGAATTTTAAGTCTTTCCAGGGGCTTTGCCACGCAGGGTATTCCCGCCACACTCACAACGCTTTGGAGCGTGGAAAACCAAGCAACTTATACGCTTAACGAGCTGTTTTACAGATACATAGCCCAAGGTAAAACGAAAGATATAGCTCTACAAAAAGCCAAAATTGAGTTCTTGAAAACCCAATCGGGGGAAAAACAATTGCCTACTTTTTGGGCGGCTGCCGTGTTGGTGGGTGATGCCGAAGCGATAAGCTCTGGGTTTCAGTGGTGGTGGATTTGGGGAATTCTAACCATCGTTATTTCAGTTATAATCAAAAGATATTTTGGTAAAAGGTGAACGGTGTGGACGAAAATATTACCTACAAAACCGTTCACCTTGCACCTTTTCAAACCATTCTCTTTCAGCCTTTTTAAAATACAATGCAACCTTCTACCGTTGTGTTCTTGTCTTAGTTTTGAATTCATTTTAGGACCTACTTGAATAAAACAAAAATTTAAAAAACAGAACATGAAAAAGCTTCTTTTTATACTCTCAATTGCCTCAGTGGGCTTGTTGAACGCTTGCACGGAAAAAATAGAACCTGCTGTCACCCCAACCACCACCACAGATAAAGATGCGGCGGCAAATGTAGCGGCTGTCATTCAAAAAGAGTTTCCTTCGTCAAGCAATATTTCGGTTTCAACAATTGATGACAAGAAAATTTATGGCTGCGATTTTTCTCATAATGGTAACTCGTACGAAGCCGCTGTGTCGGCAACGGGTCAGATTTTGAGTGTTTATCAAACTTCAAAAGATGTTACACTTCCCGATGCTATTAAGGCGTATCTGGATGCTACTTACAAAGGATACAAGCTCCAAAAAGCCTCGCAGGGAAAAGATGCTGCTGGCAAAGTTTCCTATAAAGTAACAATTGAGTATAACGACCAACGCATCACCATGATTTTTGATGATAAAGGAACAGTTATGGCAACTTTTACTGAACCTAAAAACAATACATCGGGTGATAAGAATAAAGTATTCGCTGCTAAATTGACTGATTTACCTGCCAATATTCAGTCGCAATTGGCTGGTTATGAGTTCATTGGGGCAATAGTGAAAACCAATTCAGACAATAGCAAAAAGACTTATTTTGTTATGGCCAAGAAAGATGGTATTTTTTATGAATTGACTTTTGATAATGATGGGAAATTGGTCAAAACAGATTCCATCAATCCTAAGAAAATTGAAGATAAGCCTTTGAATGAGAGTGATTTACCCCAGATAATTAAAGATTATATCAAGATTAATTATAAAGATTGGAAATATGAAAAGGGTATGGTCGTCTCTAAAAATTCGGTAACTGATTCTTACACAGTTTTACTATCGAAAGATAAGAAATTCATCGTTTTATTCTTCGATGCTGATGGTAAATTCTTAAAATCCGTTGAAACGCCTTCTATAACTTTACCCAAAATAGAAGATAAAGCCTTAGCCGTTGGCGATATTCCAGCCGCAATCAAATCGTATTTGGATAAGACTTACGCAGGGTGGACTTTCACCAAAGGCTCAGTTACTTTTAAAGACGGTGTGGCTGCGGCATATTACGTTTACATCACCGTTGGTACGGATAAATATCACGTATATTTTGACAAAGACGGCAAGTTTTTTGCGGCTAAAAAAGGGTAATTTTAACGGTGAACGGTAGAAACGGGAAAGGGTGAACGGTACAAGGTGAACGATTTTGAGGAAAATATTTTAGCATGCAGTTTATTTAGTCCAAACCATTCACCATTTTGCCGTTCACCGTGTACCATTCACCCTTTCCCGTTTTACGGTGTACCGAAAAATCATGAAGCAATTTTTACATAAATCTCTAATAATCAGCATTTTATCGCTAACTTTATGGTCTTGCGATGAAACCAGAATATATGCCTAATCCAAAACCTCCTACGCCCGAGCATCACTCTAGTTGGTACCGGAAATTCTTTATATAAGCCCAATAATTTTGCCCAGCTTTTGATTCTAAAAATTATTGTCAACGCTTGGTTACTTCACTGAAAATTAGTAGCCCCAAGTTTGGCATATTAACTTTCAATAAAAATGGTCTTCTGATTTATAAAGCCGACTCCACCAAAGCCGAGGGCAGAAGAAATTACTAATTTACAAAGCCCTCAATACCGACAGCCGAAAAGACAAGCGAGACACCCTCAAAATCATCATCATTTCCAGCCTTGATAAAATTCCTTGTAATGCGGGAACAATTCCGATTTTTCTGGTAAAACTCAACACGACAACTATTCTGAATGTGTTGAAAAATGATCGTTTTTGTAATGCCATTTTAGATTCAACGACCCTGCAAATTGTTGCTAATCCCCTTTTTGGAGCTGCCATAAAACAGCAAAATCGGGTGAAATACATCCCTAAATCGGGTTCTGAAAATGACGACTTTTTCCTACCATGGTCTGCACAGATGGGGGCTTTCCTGTGTGTGTACGGAAGCAGGTGTACGCATAGATATACAAGGAAATACGTGCCGTTCGTTTTTATTGCCAGATTTATTGATTATCAATAAAAATAATAATACTCAGATAATCAGGTGTGCGATGTGTCTAAGTCTGTGATATAAATGAAATAGTTTAAAAATTACAAAACAGCCTCTTTTGGGTAAAGCGGTAGTCAATACAAGCCAGAAATTGAGTATTCTCAAACTGCCAATAGGCTGGGATTGACGGATTGGAATATTCAGTTACGAGCAAGGATGGCAAAATTACTTTGCGGATAAACAAATGAGAATTTATTGAAATTCTGTTTATGCAATCGGATGCAAAAATAGGAGAAATGGAAGTTTCATTACCCAAAATTGAAAGAAACCGAGTTTGAGATTCCCTACGATTTATATGTAACAAAATGCACCGAAATCAAAAGCGTAAATTTTTGAAAGAACAGCCCACTTTCGGAACGGTGAGAGCAGATGGTAAAGAGCTTTTTATAAACTGAAACCATCAGACGGCAAAGAGCATAACGATCGGATTTAAGTATATCGTAACCACCTCATCGGGTGAAATATTACAAGCAAATTTTACAGTAAAAATAAAGAAATAACACACCCCACCCCGTGCGACAGCGGTCGCCCAGCCCCTCCCCTTGATGGGAGGGGGATAAGCGTACGAACATCCCCTCTCCTTAATGAGAGTGGTTAGGGGTGGCGTTAGCGGAAGCCAGCAATAATGAAAAG
>JAXHOK010000001.1:0-35543 GCA_034519515.1 Arcicella sp. | reverse complement strand
AAGCCAATAATACAATTTTTCAAATCAACATACTGCTTAGTTTCTGTTCCGGCAATTGCTGTTTCGATTATGGTGGAAATAATTAAAAGCCAATCTCCTGACAGCTCGATGCTTAACTAAGTGTCGGCACTTTCCGGCTTCGAGCCACAGCTGTATTAATGTACAGGCACAGGGACCGACGGAATTACGAAAATCAAAATAAAATTTTCAGAGCTGAAAATCGAGACGAAGAGCTCTTACGTTGAGGCAACGGGTTAGCGCTACTTTACGTTGTCCAAAACCCGTTCCCGATTTGAGATGCAAATCAGGTTTAGATTTTGGTATCACCGGAATACGGGGTACTTGACCAATCGATTTAATTTGGACCGGGCGATGTTGATCCGCTTGCTTCGTCTCGTCAATTGCAAATGCTGGTGAGCGACAAAGGCATCGAATTCAACCCCATACGCCCGTAAAACCCAGAATTTCAACACTCATCCACACCGTCAATAACCGTTGGCCTTGGCCTCAGTGGGTGAAGGTTGCAAGGAGGTAGCACACGGTGAAGCACTAACGGTTGGGGTTTTATAAGGCCTGCTAATCGTCCGCCCAAGTACGCAGGTAGCGTAACAAATTCAAAAGGAGTTTCAAAACGATTAGTTTTCGGGTTCAGCCAAAATTACTGTTGGGTTAATCACAATCGCTTACGTTGACTTGAATTTTCTAGTTGGTACATCAAATCATGAACACCGCCAGGGCCGGCATTAAGCAGCGGGCCATACACCGCCTTGGTTCGGCGACGAACCCATCGGGATTTTACCAGACACTGGATAGAGCCGAGAGCGCAATTTCGATGTATTAAGCGTTTGCCACAACAAAAACCAAGAAAAATTATAACAAAACTTGCGGGAAACAACATCTGGGTCTTAACTCAAACAAAACGTGCGTCGACCCGCAGCGCAACATGGGTGGCTTACCCGGGATTGGACAGACTTGGTAATGGATCTTTATCCAAAACAAGAACATTCGCGCAAACGTTGACGACCAAACAAATTGAAATTCCTAAATCCTTAGAAAATGAAAGTTTTGCTCCAAGTTTCATGATGCTGTTGCTGCCTAGGTTGAACTTCAGAATCTTCCTCGATGTAGAACTGAACATGATCTGTTAAATGGGCAATAAATTTAGAGGCCCCATTGCCTTGTCTATTGACTTCCATCTGAACATTTTAGGAGAGGGCGATGGTCTCGATACTTTGTCATACAGATTGAGGGTACGTGAACTGATTTTGATGGGTATGGTCTACACTGCCTGAAGCGTTCAAACGTTAGGGATGAAGCCCATTGGGCCCATGTTGGATTTGTAGTCAAAAGTTTTCCAATAAAATTACCGGAAAAACATCCTTCGAGAGATTTTGTTTTTGTTGAAAAAGGGTTGTTCTAGCTGTGAGTGCGAGGAAGGAATGTCCCATTAAAGGTTGGGTATGTGTTACTGGCTGGGCCTTATCAATTTTACAAAGAATGTGATAGACGATGTTGTCCTAGAAATATGTCTTAGAATACAATTAAACTACCTACCGTTCCCTCTTTTATAAGCGCTCCGAGAAGATTCACCGATGGTTGTTTGAATGCCAGTTTTCTCTGGTGCCATCAGTATCCAAGAAGAGTTTCCTTTGTCTCCTCAATGAAATCAGTTTAATACTGTCAAAGGGAGTAATCTTTGTCAATTGGCGCCCACCATTGTGAAAACAGAAAAGAGGGACCAAAGACCACAGTTGACGTTGTCACTCCCATTGGCCATCATCTGGAGTTGGGGTAAAATTGGAACAGTCCCTTGGTTTGGGCAACGATGCAATTAGCGGTTGCTTTTCTCGACAAAACTTTCGACAATCAGAAATCATGAAATACTCTGCTGATTTGTTTTGTTGCTCATGAGAGGGGTGCAATGCAACGCATTGGCTTTGCGAGTTCAAAAACAGAACGGCAGTGAAAGCCAACCTTGCACTAGCCCCCATGCCGAAAGAGAAGAAAGCCTAACCTTGTCATTTTTGTCAGTCTTCGGGCCTGGGGTTTGAAGTGATCCAACCGCATCAGAGTTCCACTCCAGAAATATCAACTAGATACACTGGGATTAGGTTTTGATATTGGGAAACTGATCATTAATCAAACGATTAACGGAATTATTCGTTTAATACACAATAATTCCGGCTCCACTGTGTCTTTGAAACCCGCCCGTAAGTTCCGTCAGGCCTTGACAGTACACGATTGCCACCGTTTTGTCTCTGCGACAGAAGTGTGATAATTCAATAAATTTCAATCCACTCAAATTGAGCTCGATTTCCATTTTCATATTTTTTAAAACAACAATGTACCTGAAAAAGTAAAATGTAGGTATTCCATTCGGTGCAAAAACAAGTATTTTAATAAAAATAAAAGACCTATCAAACGAACATACCTACCGCAGAATTATAGGATGTATGGCTAGACCCCCCGATCGATGCGCGACCCCGACGATTTGCATCAATTTCAACATTTACAAACATCCGAAATTGTTATATCAGATTGGCCTAGCTTGCCTGCGTAAAATTTCGGTTGCATCATGCTTGAGTAATTATAATCTCGCGAATAAGGCGGTTAAATTAAAAATTTACACGTTAAAAAACGAGTTGGGGACACGATGAGACTACCAAATCATGAAAAAAATTATATCCCCGAAGAAGTTTATATATGTTGAGAGGCTCACGAAACCACAAATGCAGACCACAGGCGGATAAATTGTCCTTATGATTCAAAGTTGTTAATGCCTGCATTTTCGCTATCTTGTTAACTTGCAATAAAAATTACAGTCGGCGAGGTTCAAAACCTCGCCGACGTTACTAGCCTTTTCTTGTTAATAGCCTACTTGCACATTACTGATTTAGTTTAAACGATTTCGTTTGCTAACTAACTGTAAGCCGCGCTTATGATGGGCCCCGCGCTTGTCGTGCCAAACCAAAATATATTTTGACGTACTAAACACACCCAAACTTCGATGCACGTTTCCAAAATTGGTAAACATCTGGAAAATGCTGTAAGTTAGTTAAAGAAGAAACAATTAGTACGCCATCTGTTCCGCCCACTTCAAATACTAACCTGTGTGCTTTCATTGGTAATAATATGCCCGAATTCGATTCTTGTAATCGGCAAAGATTTACTTTACTTATTCATGGAAGATGAAATATTAGCAAAAAATTACCCAAAAACTGCACTCCCAACTGATTTTCATAGGTTTTATGAAAATATTAATATGGTTCGGAACCGAAAAGAGCAAGAAACTTTTACGCTTTTTGGCAAGGGGTTGATTTCGATTATCATCGCCTCGGGCAGATCCACAAATCCGAGTTTATTTTCTTACCAAAAAGGAAATGCCGCCCTCAAACACATCAGAATGTCGTCTGGTTTTTTTAGTACGGGTTTTTTTAGAAGTAAGGGAATCTCAAAAGTCGGCAATCAATATCGTTTAAGTCAGAAAATCGAAGCTCCTTATTATCAACCATTACCCGATAATTTTAAAAATAAAGAGGGCGATTATGAACTTTCACAAAGCACGGACGGGCGTTTTTGGAACAAAATGGATTTCAAAAACCGCCCCCAAAGCAATGTGAGTACGTTGGTTTATGATGTTGTTTTTGAAGATAAAGTCAGCCACAAAGAGTTAGTATTTGAAGTGGGCGGAACAGATGGCGTGCCTGTGGTGATAGAAATGTGTTTTGAAAAAGGCGGAAAATTCACGGGCTGTGAAGCAATAGCGGGCAAAACCGACGATTTCAAGATGATTACCAACGAAGCGTCGTATAATTTTGGAAGCGATAGCATCAAGTTTGGACCAGGTGTGTTTGAACACGATGCCATCGACAAAATGGAAGGAGAAATGTATAGTACGCATTTTGGTTCTTTGCGGTCGGAGGGGATGCACGTTTACATCACTGGCAAAACGCCTTTCAAGCAAGTTTTGAAATTGTCATAAGTAGCTGTCAGCTATCGGCTTATTTTACAGTTAGTTGTAAACAAAATCGTTTAAACTAAATCAGTAATGTTACTTAAATGTAAAATATTATAAAAGAAAAAGGCTGAAAACAACGTCGGCGAGGTTTTGAACCTCGCCGACGTTGAGAATGAGTATTACATGCAAATCGTGGCAGAACCACCACAACTTATCCCTTAAAATTTCAGTGTTTTTGGTAAATATTTAGCCACAAGGTCTTCATAATAAGGTCTTAATGCTTGGGCATTGGGTGGTACTGGCACTTTTGAATATAAATCATAAGGATTAAATTTATCAACCCATTTAAACATTTCATGGTCGTGCTTACTCATCAGATGGTCGTAGGCATTTTCACGATGTTGTGGATAAAAAGAGTGGTATCTCAACATATATAAGCCTTCTTCGGGGATATAATTTTTCATGATTTGGTAGATATACTCATCGTGTCCCCAACTCATTTTAACATTATCTAAGCCACAATTTGGCTCATAAACCCCGTATTTAGTGTTATAGAGAGGATTTTTACTGTCTGGATTTGCTTCAAAAAACTCAGGATAAACAATTTTATCGGAATGTTGGCAACCAACAGGGAAAGTATCGCCCACAACAGCCCACTGCGGTTCTCCGAACAAACACAAAACTTTGCCCAAGTCGTGCATAAAGCCCGTAAGAACAAACCAATCGGGATGTCCATCTTGACGAATTGACTCGGATGTTTGCAATAAATGTTGAAACTGGTCTAAATCAGTATCGGGGTCGCTGTCATCAATCAGGGTATTCAGGAAATCCACTGCGTCCCAAATACTCATTTCCTTTTTATCAAACTTCAGAAATTCTCTTTCTTTTTCTACCACAAAATCATACGTTTGGTAGGTATGATTCATTTGATAGAATGTTTTAACGGTATTCACTCTGTCTGAATCAACGTAGTTTCGATAATTTTCTTTTTGTTTTGCACCAGGCTCAGGATACCTCAATATCACATCGTCTTCCCACTCGTCTAAACTCCCGAGTGGATTTAATTCCTTTTCAGATAGCGTTACATTCATTGTTTAAAAATATGAAAATATCAAATCGAAGCTCAAAGAACCTCAATTTGAAGTGGATTAATTTATTGAATTATCTACTTCATGTCGCAAGGATAAATAAAGTAATGGCAATCGTTATTTCTTCAAAATTTAGGGAAAAATACCTGACAGGTTTCAGAAACCAGAAAAATACCTGACAGGTTTCTAAAACCTGTCAGGTATGATACTCAGAACAATATCTGCGAAGTAAAGCAGATAATTCCGTTAATCGTTTGATTACCAATAGATCAGTTTCCCAATATCAAAACCCTAATCCCAATTAATATCCTGGATTTTGGGTTAATTGTGGATTGATGTTCAAGATAT
This sequence comes from Arcicella sp., assembly GCA_034519515.1. Taxonomy (GTDB): domain Bacteria; phylum Bacteroidota; class Bacteroidia; order Cytophagales; family Spirosomataceae; genus Arcicella. The sequence goes on along the minus strand of JAXHOK010000001.1, from coordinate 30,149 downwards.
TTCTGGGAATTGGGAACAGTCTTTTATTAGGGTCTGTATCGGTTTTTAGACCCCATTTTCCTTCAAATTTCCCAAAACGAATCATGTCATTTCTTCGCCAGTTTTCGTTGCAGAACTCTCTTCCTCTTTCAGCATAGAGTTCGTCTAAGGTTAGTGTTTGTAGCTCACTTGCCGTTCTGATTTTACGGAGCGTATTCACCAAAGCCAATGGGGTGTCGCCAGCCGTTGCAGCAGCACCTCTCATAATTGCTTCCGCTTTCATCAACATTACGTCAGAATACCTAAAAAACGGAAAGTCATTTCCTTGATTTCTGGTAGTCGAAGTTTTGTCGGGGAAAAACTTAGCGTATCTAAACCCTTGAGCCCAAGCCTTTTCGTCGTTGCCCAAATCAAAGGAAGCCAAGTTTCTATATTCCAATTTTGGTACTAACTCCAAATGATAATCAATGGGGGTGGCAGCGTCGGCCTCTCTGTAGTCTTGATTAAATCCTCTTTTGGTAGTTTTCACAATGATTGGAGCACCCGTTGACAAAAATTGTTTTCCCTGCAAAAGCATTTTGGCTCTCACATCATTTGGTTCATTGAAATTAGTCAAAAACTCTTCTTGGATACTGATGGCACCAGAGGGCGTAAATGGAATTTCAAATTTTGCTCTCATGGCTCGGTGTAAATAATACCGAGCTAAAAACTGTCCGCCAGAAATATTATCGAAGGGAACGGCAAATATAGTTTCCTTAATTTGTGGTCCATTGTCAATATCAAACACCTTAGCAAAGTTTGATTCTAAGGCATATTTCTTAGAACTGATGATGTTATCGCACATTTTCACAACATCGTCATATCTTTTTTGACCAATATATACTTCCGCATTGATATAAAGTTTAGCCAACAACGCATACCCAACAAATTTAGTAGGACGACCGTAAGTTGCCGCACTCACATCACTGCTTAAATTGGGGATGGCTTCCAGAATTTCCTTTTCAACAAAAGCAAAAATATCTTTTCGAGGGGTTGTTGTTGGTTTTTCGGTTATGCCAAATTTTGTAAGAAGAGGCACATTTCCCCACAAATCCAACATGACCCAATAGGCAATCGCTCGCATGGCTTTGAGTTCGGCAAGTCCCTGCTGTTTTGCGGGCGACTCGGGGGCAGTTTCCACGACGGCAAGGTTTTGGTTTATCGTCGTAATCGTACCCGTAATCCAGTTCCACGTACCACCAATTTGCCCATTGTCTGGATTCCAATTGTGTTGGTGTAACTGGAAATATCGGGCTCCGTCATACCAGTTTCCGCCTCTTGCGGGCAAAATGGATTCGTCGGAAGTCAATGACTGCAAAAACCAATACGATAAGGCAATAGAGCCTCTAAAATTTGTATAAGTTGGACCCGACGCTTGGATAAAATGTTCAGTTCTTATCGGGAAATTTGCAGAGGTTAGTGCGTTTTCCACTGGCACCTCTAAGTCATGGCACGACACCAGCAACAGCATCGCAAAACTTGACAGAATGTATTTTATTTTTTTCATTTTTCTAAAATTTAGAAATTTCAAAATTTATTTAATTAAAATCCAACGTTTACGCCGAACATAAATGTTCTTGTTTTTGGATAAAATCCATTACCAAATCTGGTCCAATCAACCCCAGGCGTTAAGCCACCCATGTTTACTTCTGGGTCGATACCTTTGTATTTGGTTAAAACGAAGATGTTGTTTCCCGAAAGATAGAATCGCAAATTTTTGATATAATTTTTCTTGGTTTTTACGGTATATCCAAGCGTAGCGTTATCAAGTCTTAAAAAACTTCCACTCTCGATGTATCTATCCGAATATCTGAAAGAGTTAAAATCCCCGATGGGTTCGTCGCCCGTTTCAACCAAAACATTGTATGAACCCGCTTCTTGTGGTCGGTTAAAGTCAGCCCTAACGGTGTTCATGATTTGATGCCCTAATACTGCTCTGAAAAAGAAATTCAAGTCAAATTGCTTGTAAGCGATTGTATTGTTCCAACCCAACAACAATTTTGGCTGGGCGTTTCCTGCCAAGAAATAATCGTTTTTGTTCAAAGGCACAAGCGTTGTTCCTCCTTTTGAACTTGTAAATTGCGACACTCCCGCTTCGTTTCTACCCGCATACTGAAAGGTGTAAAACTGACCAACGGGCTGCCCACTCAATAAAACTTGAACCGTTGAACCCGTTTGTCCGCCACCGTTTGGTGCTGCAATCAACAAACTATCCGCCTGCAAGCCTTCACCCTTTAATGAAACCAAAATATTTCTATTGTGTGCCATATTGATGGATGTAGTCCAGGTGAAGTTCTGGGTTTTTACGGGCGTGTAATTCAAGGTTAATTCGATGCCTTTGTTGCTCATTTCACCAGCATTTGCTGTTAATTGACGAAACAGGTAAACTGATGGATCAACGTCATACGTCCAAATCAAATCGGTGGTTGTTTTGCTGTATAAATCCAAAGTACCCGTGATTTTATTTTTGAGAATACCAAAATCCAACCCTATGTTAGACATCGCTGTTTTTTCCCATCTCAAATCGGGATTGGGGTTCTGGACTACACCAATGGCAGATAAAGTAGCCCCATTAACCAAGAAAGTACCCACGTTGCCGTATCTCAATAACGAAACCAATGGATTAAAACCAAGTGAATTTCCTGTTTGACCGTAACTTAATCTCATTTTCAGCTCTGAGAATACATTTTGATTTTTCATGAAATTCTCTCCGTCGATTCCCCATGCTGCCGAAACAGACGGGAAATATCCCCAACGATTATTGGCTCCGAAAGCCGAAGAACCATCACGACGCACTGAACCTTGGATAAAATACTTTCCTGCGTAACTGTAATTTAATCGAGCATAATCAGAGATTAATCGCAACTTTGAATAATTATTTCCACCATAATCAACCACAAATCCAGAAACAGCCTGAGAATTGCCAAGACCTAAGAAATTCGCTTGAGTATCGTTGGTTGGAAAGTTGGTATTATTGGCTTGAAAACCATCACCATTGAGGGTTTGTTGCCAAGAATATCCCGCAATAACATTCACGTTGTGCTTTCCGAAGGCTTTGTTATAGGTAATATAATTTTCAAACAAAGTATTTGTGTTTTCGTAGGTATTTCTGACTGCCAATCCGTTTCGTCCGCCAATCACTGTATAATTAGTAGTGAAGGCAATATTATTATAGTTTGTGGTATAATAATCGTTGTAAAACTGTGTGCCATTTGTTTGGTTATTCTGAACGGTGGCTGACACATCATACGAGAAACCCGCAGGTAATTTCAGCGTTGCCCTGAAATTAGCCAAAAACGTTTTTGAATTTGAGGTAACCGTTGCATTATCAATAATTCCCGATGGATTATAATAATTAGACCTCGCCAAGTTTTCATAATAAGTACCGTCGGTATTAAACGGACTTACCGTGGGTAAATATCTGAGTCTATTAATCAGCAAAACATCTTGAAAAGGGACAATTCCCGAGTTTGATTGGGTTGTTGCCAACGTCAGTCCCATCTTTAATTTATCATTCAAGGCATATTGTTCAATTGATAGCCTTCCGATTAAACGGTCGAGACTACTACTCTTGATGATACCGTCTTGCTTGAAATAATTGATACTTGCGTTATAATTGGTAGATTTATTGCCACCACCAAAAGACACGTTGTGGTTTTGAGAAAACCCTCTTTGAGCAACCACGTCCTGCCAGTTGGTATTAGCCCCGGTGTCATCCGCAGGTCCTAACGATTTGCCATTTTTTGTAAGATAGCTTCTCAATTGGTCTCCACTCATCATATCAATCGTATTAGATACCGTTTCGCTTGCTATATACGATTTATAACTGGCGAAGGTTTGACCATCTTTTGGTCGGTTGGTAGTAATAATAATTACACCATTGGCGGCTCTCGAACCATAAATTGAAGTTGCGGCAGCATCTTTCAAAACATCCATCGCCATGATGTCGTCTGGTGCAACGGTTGCCAAGTCAGCACCAACCACTCCATCAATCACAAATAAAGGTTGTGAGGCATCGCCTTCACGGAGGGTTGATGCTCCTCTCAAAATAATGGATGGTCTGCCGTTGGGGTCTCCTGATTTAGTAATGTTCAAACCCGCCACTTTTCCTTGGAGCAATTGGGTAGGGTCGCTGATGGCACCACGGTTTAAATCTTTGGCAGTTATCGTTGAAATTGAACTGGTCAATGATTTACGGGTTTGTTGCCCATAACCCACCACCACAATTTCATCGAGAGTTCTGTCAGTTTCTGTCAAAGAAACCGAAATTTGGGTACGCCCGTTGATGGAAACCGTTTGGGTTTGGAATCCAACAAAGCTGAATACTAATGTGCCTTTGCCGTCGGCTTCGATACTGAATTTACCATCTTGGTCGGTTGTGCTTCCTTTTGAGGAGTTTTGTAAGGCAATGGACACGCCTGGTAGTTTTTCTCCCGAGGAAGAAATTACAGTGCCTTTTACAGTTATATTATTTTGGGCAAAAACACCGAGAGAAGTCAAGGTCATTGCCAATACGTAAAAGAGCACTTTGAAGTTTGGGTAATTTTTTTGCATGAGAAACGGGTTTGATTGTTCTGACGCAAATGTAAAATATGATATTTTTATAAAAAAATTGAATAATATATATCTTTAATGCAAACGTTTGAAATAGATTTTCAATTTTTAAGATACTGATTTTCAAAAATTGGCACTGGGTATATAATTTATGATGCTTAACCTTGTTCTATTAAAATAGACTTCGATAAATTCAAGGCATTACAATATTGTGATAATACCCTTTGTGAATACTTCAATAAAATTGGTTTAGAGAACATATGTAACGGGAATTAAATACTATCATCCATTAATACGAAGCGGAACGCCGCCCGATTATTTTTGTTCCTTTCGAGGCGGTAAAACCGCAGTTTAGCATCGCTAAATGAGGCGCTCCGACGATTCGGTTTTACCAACGAAGAACGGGGCAAAAAGAATGAGTAGTAATGGGTGAGGTTATTTAATTTGCGTTACTATGCACATTAAATTCAAAGAATAATCAAGTATATTGTAATGGTTGTAATAAGTAATCAACTATAAATATTGCGGTATTTTGTGTATCTTGAACCAAAAAGACCATGCGATACGTTAAACCCTTGATATCCAGCGATATAGATGATTTACAAAAACTACTACGTGATTCTTTAAACCATCGAGAGCGTCAGCGAAGTCAGATTATTTTGATGAGTAACCAAAAGATGAATGTAAAATCACTCAGCATAGCCCTACAATTAAGCAGAGATACGATTGAAAGATGCTTAGGAACAGTAAAACAATAACTTGTAATTTTAATTCGACCATTTGAATGCTATTTTTCAGCATTTTTTCATTAAAGAGCGATGCTATTCGCTTCAAAAATGATAAAAACTATCAATAAAATAGCCAGACTGAAACTTTACAAGTTATTATTTCACTGTTCCTTAGACCGTTATGAATCCAAAGGTTTTAAGTTTTTAAAGGATTTACCTCGTTCAGGTCGTCCTTGTATTCTTGATGATTCCCAAAAAAAACTTTAGTCGAGTATTTTGGAGATTTTGTTCAAGATATTAAGGTAATTCTACATCGAATAGCTGACAAAATGGGTAAAGTTATTAGTAAGAGTACACTTCGAGCCTTTTTGCGTTTGAATAAATTTAGTTACAAAAGAATTCGAAAAATAACCAGTTTAAAAAAGAACGATGCCGCTTTTGAGTTTTTTAAACAAGAGCTTGAACACCTCAAAGTGATGGAAGATAGTGGACAAATTGCCTTGTTCTTCTATGATGAGATGGGACTCAGTTTGGAACCTTGTGTATCATATGGGTGGCAGCCAGTGGGTAAAACCAAAGGTGTTCCCGCTGAAAAGAGTGCCAACATTACCACAATGGGATTCCTCAATCGACAAAACTCATTCTTTGGTTATCAAACGACAGGTTCAACAAACTCTGAATTAGTGATAGAGTGTTTTAAGAAGCCGTTTTAAAATATCTTACGACAAATTCTGATTGTCTTATTCTGACTATCGAAACCATATTTTTTACACAAGATACGCTGTATATTCCTTAAAAAAATATGATTCCGCTACTCAAAAAATACAATCAGACTTTATTCAGAATATATTTTAAAACGGCTTCTAAGGCTTTTGCAGATGAAATTAACAAAAGTCAAAATCCTAAAAAGCACATAGTGATTATTGATAATGCCCCTACACATACATCTGATGCCTTTTTAGCTAAAATTGAATACTGGAAAACAAAAAATTTATTCGTTCAATTTATCCCTGCTTATTGCCCTGAGCTAAATTATATTGAAATACTGTGGAAACACATAAAATATCATTGGATGAAAGTTGATGCTTATAAAGATTTAGAGACTCTATCAATACACCTGGATGACATTCTCAACAAAATAGGCTCAGAATACCGCATTAATTTTAGTTAGTTACTTAGTCTTTCCCTTGTCCAAGATCAAAGTAAACTATGTTTATTGAAATTACTTTTTAAATTTCTGAATATTTTTGTCCGAGTTGTAAATTCTCAGAAATACTTTTAGAAACGCCAGAATTCATTCTGTGAAAAAAGTCAATCTCGTATGAGTTTTGAATTTCAACAATAATCATTTCGTTTTTTGAATTTTCTGTTAAAATGTCAACTCTATTGTATTTATCATCTTTGTCTTCTTGGTTACTTTCGCTTTCAATTATGTTTTTAATTTTAATGTCGTCAAACAAAACTTCGCTCAAAAAACCCTTCGAGTACGACAAAGTTGGCATTGTTTCTCAAAAGTCTTTCGATTGCCCAATCAAATCGTATTAATTTTTTTGCTCATTTTGTTAAATTCTAAAATTACTTCTGTGCAAATTTGTAATTTTCTTTTCATTTTCAACACTTATATTGTTTGTTTCGGTGTCGCTCAAAATTTTCGCCTAACGTACAAGTATTTATGAAGAAGGGGAATTTGGAACACGTCAGCCCGAACGTCCGCCGATATAAATTACTGCTGTTCAATTAGTTACAAAAGTTCAGCAGGTTTCCGTCCGACGGAACAAAAGTACAAAAGAATTCCCAATGTTCAATATCTTCCGTCAGCCCCCACTTGCCACAAACCCATGTTGGGTGCCGTATTTTTTCATACGTTTATTGAGAGGTTCAAGTGTCCACCAAGTCCGATTTCAACAATTTTTCTAAGCGTTGAAATTCTTATGTCTTTGATATTATTCTCTACTCTCGAAATGTAACCTTTGTTTGTGCCACACTTTTCTGCAAGTTCTTCTTGTGTCATTCCTTGGTTAAGTCGAGCTTGTTGAAGTAGAACACCAAGTTTGAACTCTTCGTAGCCCTCATCAAAAGTGTTACGTTTGTCTGTACCTTTTTTACCATACTGTTCGTCTATGAACTGGTCAAGCGATTTAAGATTCTTGTTTATCGTTGTCATAATCTTCCTTTATTTTAAGTGCCTTTTCAATTTCTCGTTTGGGCGTTTTCTGCGTTTTTTTCTGAAATCCATTTGCAAGAACAACAAGTTTACCTTCGTCAAAAAAGCAAAATATACGAAATATGTCGCTACCAGTTTGAACTCGTATCTCATATAATCCATCTGTCCCTTCAATGTGTTTCAGGTAGTCAGTCGGAACTTGCTGCAAGGTTTCCACAACTTTAAAAGTCCACAAAATTTTATCTTTTACCTTTTGCTTCTGTTTATCGTAGAAGTCGGTAAAATATTCTTTGTACAAATGGATATTTCTAAATTTTGTTTCGTCCATAGTACAAAACTAATTATTGTTGTCCAATAATACAACTTAAATTTTTGAAAGTTTGTCAGTTTGCAGTGTCGTCGTAATATGGCACCCAACTCTATAATATACGAGAGCTTTGTCGTATTCTTTGTGTTTTTTGGTACTTTTCCAATTATTAATTACATTTTTGATGTCGTACTTTTTGTATTATTACAACACCATCAAATTCTTCCTAAATACAAAGTATTTTTGGAGAACATCCAGAAAATCTTATTGTGCGGTAAAATGTAACAAAAAAAGCGGAACAAGGTCTAAAATAGTAAGTTCCGCTTTTTGTTTTAAATAATTACTTCTACACCTCCAACCTCTCCAAATCCACCACTAAATCCTCCCCACAAACCACTCCAAAATCAAAGCCTTCAAAATTGTCTAAATGCTTTATTTCTTCCAATAATTTTCCCGTAAAATGTAGGGAAATTGTTTCGGCATTTTTGCGGGTTTGCACAATTAACGGATGTACAGGACTGCTCATTAATTTGATAATGTCTTCGGCAAATTCTTTGAACATCATGTTTAAGGGAATCTGATTTACTCCCTTTTCATTGATGAAAACGGGTATCGGTAAATATTCGGTTGATGCCGCCAATTTACCATAAACCTTTCGGGCTTTAATGAAACTATTTTCTTGATTATCAGCAGTATATCCTCCAAAAACTACGGCAACTCGCTTGCGTAAAGGCATTTCTTCTAAGCGTTTGGCAATGGCAGAATCCAATTTATCTAACAGCTTTTGGAACTTAAAAGTGTTCTTACCAACTCTGATTCTTTCTCTAATCGACTGGCGAATAAAGTACGTAATAGCATCGCTAACGTTCATCCCAATTTCTGCCATTTGCTTAAAAATCAACGACGTTGGCGACATTCCTGGAATGGTGTTTGGGTCATGCAGAATCACTCGTCCGTCGGACGTGAGAAAACCATCAATCCGAGTGCAAACGCCAAATTTCAAACTATCAAAAGTCTTTTTTACATCCTCCTGAATCTTCTGATTATTTTCCAAAGAGGTATCCACAGGTATCTTTTTGCGGGTAGCGTTTGATTGATATTTTGCCTTAAAATCAAATACTTCAACAGCCGCAATAATCTCGGTTGGTGGAAGGGCAACCGACTCACCATCAGGCGTTTGGATGACGCCACAACTAAATTCCTGCCCTTTTACGAAGCCTTCAATCAACACGGTGTCTTCGGAATTTAGGGAAATGAGGGTAGCAAAAGCCCCCCCACCCCCAGAGAGGGAGTTAAAATTGGATGAAGAAACTCCCCCGCTGGGGGCGGGGGGGGCGATTTCATCTAATTTTTTAAGTAAATCTACTGGATGATAAACCACTTCACCGTTCAAGGCTACGGGCAAACCGATGCCTTCGTCAAGGTTTGCCATGCGTTGAACAAACTCGTGTTTATCAACGCTATTCCATTCATTTTCAGATACTTCTCTGATAAAAAGGCATTGTTTTACGGCTTTTTCAAAGTCTTCCACCGAATCTTTTTTCACAAAAGCCACACCAATTGATGAACCCTGATGGGGTGCTTTTACGACGAAAGGTAAGCCTACTTTTTCCTTAATTTCTTCAAAAACTTTTGATGAATCGTGTGCCTCAAAATAGGCTCGGCTCAAAGTTGTCGTTTTTTTATCAAGCCCCACGGCAAGTTTAATTAAATCATTTTGAGCGATTTTATCAATACCAATTGACGAACCCATTACGCTGGGACCTGAATACGGAATACCATACCATTCCAAAAGTCCTTGAATACTGCCGTCTTCGCAAGCGGGTCCGTGCATGGCGATGAAGGCAAATTTGAAATGCTCAGAAAATTTATCGGGAGAAATTCGTATTCCTACTTCCGAAACCATAGTATCTAATTGATTATCAGACATTTGCCCCAAAGATTCGGAATAAATTTGGTAATCACCTTGATAGGATTTTGGGGGATAAAAATCACGAATGGAAGGGGCATAAACCAGTTCGGGATTCAGCAGAATAAAATGTCCGCAACCGTCAACAAAAACGGGGATGGGTTCAAAAAGGGTTTTGTCTATGTTTTCTATGGCAGTTTTGCCGCCTGCAAAACTAATCTCACGTTCACGGGCGGGACCGCCAAAAAAAATGCCTATTTTCATAAATTCGATGTTCGGGATTCGATATTCAATGTTCGGGATTCGATGTTTGATTTTTAGGATTTGGCGTTTTGATTGTGCTAATCACCTAAAAACTGACATCAAATTTCAACAACCGAACATCGAATTACGAACATTCAGCATCGAAAACCGAACATCGAATATTAATTCACATTTACTGCTATTACTTTTAAAATTTCGGGTACTTCACGGCGGATGGTGTCTTCGATGCCTCCACGAAAGGTCATTGCCGACATAGAACACGAACCGCAAGCCCCCAATAGTTCGAGACGAAGGGTTTTATCGTCCGAAATTTCCAGAATACGCACATCACCTCCGTCAGATTTCAAATAAGGACGGATTTGATTCAAAGCCATTTCTACTTTTTCAACAAGGGAATGTTCAGCCACAGTTTCCATAATTTTGGGGGATTTTAAAAATTATTCAAAGATAGTAAATTATTACAAATACTTATGATGGCACAGCCTTTGCAAAGGATGGTTTGTACTTAACATTAAACCAATATTTATGCAAAATTTATTAGGAATAGGCTCTCGGGTACGTCATGCGGACTTTGGCGATGGCGTAATTGTAAACGTAAAATCAAATGCCTATCAGATTACTTTTATGGAAGTTGGCATGAAACAAATTAACCTTGAATTCCCACTGGAAATTATTGAAGAAGTTGAACGTGATAATGACCTCGTGAGTTTGATGGACGTGCAGATAACGCTCTCAAAAGTGCTTCAAAAATGGGCAGATGTTACGGAAGTAGTGCCACTGGGCGATAAATGGAAAGGTGGAACGATAGTGCTTAATCCTGGCAGAAAGGACTTGTCAGCCAAGGAATTTCCAATTGATACGTTCTTTCATAAAATCGTGATGATTCGTGACCGTATGCGGACTTTGGAACAAAAAGTAAACGCCAGCAAAATGACTGACGAAGACAAGCTAGATATTCAGCAATACATTACTCGGGTATATGGCACGCTGACTTCGTTTAATATTTTGTTCAAATCAACGGAACATAATTTTGTGGGGGCGGCTTCGGTGAATTAAAAGTGAAAAATCCTATAAGGTTTCGAAAAACCTTATAGGATTAAACATAACATCGTCCATCGACTATATCCGTGGCTGGTATTGTCCCACCAGCTACGGATACGAAAATTAACCATTGTTTCACTCCAGATGATACTTCTCCTTAATAAATTCAGAAACTTCTTTGCCTTTTTCACCCAAAAGTGTAAATTTTTTACGTAAATTTTTGAGTTGGGACTTCCAAAAAAATCTCTTAGCATAAGTACACTGTTTAATAATCACCTCAATAATATATTCCCTTTCCATCAAAAACATTAAAAGTGTCTTCATGTTTCAGTGTTATGCTGTCTTCGAGACGGTGTACATATTGTTGTATTTTTAGCATATAACCTCATGTCTAAACAAATTACCAATAATCTAAAAATTACCGAGGATTGTTTTCAGCAAATTATGGTTTTGCTGAGGGTGCGGGTGGGCGTAGATTTTAAATTTTTATAAACAAACCACCGTCCGTCGCCGCATTACCCGCCGTGTGGTGATGTTGCATTTAGAGGATGTTGTTAATTATTTAGAATACTTGAAAACAATACTGTGCAAAGGTTTTAAATAAAAATAAAAGCGTTACTTTGGAGTTACAACACAACCAAACAACGCTTTTATGGAGAGTAGTACCCTCGTGAGTGCGATATTAGTCAAAATGTCTAATGTAAGCAAATGGCAGCCGCAACGGCGAACCGCCAGTTTACAGGCTTGGAACATTGCCAAGCACGGAGTGAAGAAAAGCTATATTTCCATATGAATACCGCTTTAACAACAGTCTCAATTGCCAAAAGTGTTCATTATTTATCTATTCCAAAAGAGGAAAGAGAGTCTTTTTCAATGGCGAATGTGAAAACACTTTATCACAACCAATCGGGCGGCATTCCGCTATTGCTTGAACGATTTTTTGACGTGTTCGGTATTGACCCTAACACGCATAAAAATAACCCCAAAGTCAAAGAACTATATTATTTCGGCTCTATTGCCGCTTAAACCGTTACACAGTATTGTTTTGTAAATTAAGGTAAAAAGAGCCTCACCCCCGACCCCTCTCCCGTGGAGAGAGGAGCAGTATTCCGTTCTTTTTCTCCCCTCTCCACGGGAGAGGGGTCGGGGGTAAGGCTCTTTTTACCAATTTTGTTAATTAATTATCCCTTAAACCCGATATGACTATTTCCGCTGGTTCATTCAACAACCCTGATTTTAATAATTTCCAGCAGGAGATTATTCATCAAACTCCCATCCCGATTTTTGTGGTGGAGGGGGCTGAGTTTATTATAACTTTATCTAATGAAAAAAATCTGGAAAAGTGGCAACGAACCCACGAAGAAGTGCTGGGTAAACCCCTTTTCGATGTATTTCCAGAAGGAAAAACCCAACCTTTTGTTGGTTTTTTGTCCGAAGTTTATCACAAAGGAATCAGTATTAAGCGTAACGAAGAAAAAGCTGAATTTTATCACAATGGAGTTCTTGATACTGCTTGGTTTGATATTCAATACCAACCAATCAAGAATGAAAAAGGAGAGGTTCATGCCATTATGGCAATTTCAGTTGATGTAACTTCGCAGGTGTTAGCTCGCCAAAAGGCAGAGGAGCGTGAAAAGGAATTCCGACAGATGACAGATGCCATTCCTCACTTTGTGTGGGTGGCAGACAGCGAAGGCAAAGTGATTTTTTACAACAAAAGAATCTATGAATATTCGGGCTTAGATAAAAACATAGATAAAGATTCTTTATGGAATAATATAATTCACCCCGAAGATGTTGAAGAAACAACAAAAAGTTGGCAAGATGCTCTTATTAATAAAACTTTATATTCTGTCCAACATCGTTTGAAGGCAAAAGATGGGCAGTATCGCTGGTTTTTGAGTCGGGCATTTTTTGAAGAAGATACAGAAAATAAAACTGCCCATTGGTTTGGTTCAGCTACGGATATTGATGAACAAAAGCAAATTGAATTAACGATTATCCAAGAAAAAGAATTTAGCCGCAGTGTATTTGAAAGCAGCCCCGACTGTTTGAAAGTAATTGATGCAAACGGACGAATTCAACACATGAATTTTAATGGGCAATGCCTGATGGAAATTGATAATTTTAACGAATTTAAAAATAAACAATGGTCAGATTTTTGGGGGAACGAAAACCATATTCTCATAGAAAATTCTATACAAAAAGCCCTATCTGGTGAAACAGTGCAGTTTAAAGCCCAAGCCCAAACCGCCAAAGGAACGCTAAAATGGTGGGATGTGATGATTTCACCCGTTAATAATATTCAGGGAGAAATCAGAGAAATTATTGCCACTTCAAGAGATATTACCGAAGAAAAAATAAGCGAAGATACCCTCAAAGAAAGTGAGGAAAAATATCGAAGCCTGTTTGAAACAATGGATCAAGGCTTTTGTATTGTAGAAGTAATTTTTGATGCCGACCAACAACCTGTTGATTATCGCTTTTTGGAGTATAATTTAGTCTTTGAAAATCATACAGGTTTGACGAATGTGATGGGAAGAACGGTTTTAGAGATTATTCCAAATATTGAAAAATTTTGGATTGAAACTTATGGAAATGTAGCCTTAACGGGGAAATCCATTAGGCTTATCAATGAATCGAAGGCAATTAACAGATGGTTTGAGGTTTATGCTTTTAATGTAGGCGATGCTCAAAATAACCGAGTAGCGATACTTTTTACGGATATTTCGGAAAACAAAAAATCGGAACAAGCCTTGAAAGCATCCGAAGAAAAATTTAGAATACTCACCGAAACTATACCACAAATGGCGTGGATGTCTGACGAAAAGGGAAATCCCGAATATCTATCTTCGCAATGGGAAAAATATGCAGGTTTGATGCCCATGAATGAATATTGGGGAAGTATATGCCATCCAGATGATATAGAAAACTCCATGATAAATTGGAACAAGAGCATAGCAACTTGTGAAAAACTAATAATCGAAGCCCGACTAAAAAATCAGGAAAATGAATATCGTTGGCACGTTTCGGTAGGCGTTCCTTTGAGAAATGACCAAGGCGAGGTGATGAAATGGATTGGTTCAGTAACTGACATTCACGACCAGAAAATGAAGGAACAACAAAAGGACGAATTCATCAGTATTGCAAGCCACGAAATGAAAACTCCTCTCACTTCGGCAAAGGCATATTTGCAATTGATGGAAATGACATTGGATGAAAACCATGATGCCTACCTGTACACCCAAAAAGCCAATCATGCCGTTGGGCGTTTGCACAATTTGATTACTGAACTCTTGGATGCCAGCAAAATTCAGCATGGCAAACTCAATTATACTCATGCCACTTTTGATTTTGATGCGATGATGGCTGAGACCATCGAAAATATACAGTATTCTTCCACAACGCATACAATTATCAAGCAAGGAAACATAAAAAAGAAATTTTTGGGCGACAAAGACCGTTTACAGCAGGTGGTAATAAACTTGCTGACCAATGCCGTCAAATATTCGCCCGAAGCAAACCAAGTGGAAGTGAGAATACAGGAAGAAAATAGTCATTTGCAGGTTTCAGTAACGGACAAAGGCGTAGGAATGCCCGAGAAGCACTTGAAGAGGATTTTTGAAAGATATTACCGAGTGGAAGAACACGCCATACAGTTTCAAGGCTTGGGTATTGGACTTTATATTTCTTACGATATTGTGATGCGGCATGGTGGAAAAATGTGGGTAGAGAGTATTTTAGGGGAAGGCAGTACATTTCATTTTACTTTACCTTATGTTAATTAGAACCCTTAATTTTTTTTGATGTACTTTATTTCATAATTTTACTCGAAATTACTCCATATTTTAAAGAACCCTTTCCTTAATTGCATAATATTCCATGAAAAAGAACATATTAATTTATGACGATGATGCTGAAATACTATTTTTGTGTAAAACCATTTTAAGTAAATATGATTTTAACGTAGAAACGCTTTCTCGATGTGATGATGTGTTGAGTGATATTATAAAATACAATCCCAATTTTATTCTGATGGATTTATGGATTCCTGAAATGGGCGGAGAAAAGGCAGTCAAACTTATCAAAGAAAATGATGCAACAAAGCATATTTCAGTGTTTTTATTTTCTGCCAATGCTGATATTCAAGAGATTTGTAAAAAAGTGAATGCCAACGGATACATCGAAAAACCCTTTGACTTGAAGGCATTTGTCAATGTTATTGAGAGCCACGTGCAATGACTTTTGGTAGAAATCCTTATGGTCTTCAACACCTGTAAGGATTAATATATTTTGAACCTTCCCCAAACTTCCTTATTTTTACAACCTAACCAAAAAAAATTACTAATCCAAAACTACTTCGTAGATGCGAAGAATACCAAAAGCATGAAAATCCTTAGAATTGTCCTTGTCGTTTTGGCTGTATTAGCCTCCGTAGCCGTATTTTTCAGATTTTACTATACCAAAACTTTTAGTCCATCGTCCACTGCCGAATTCGATAAAAATGGTTTGCGAGTAACGGTTGATTATTGCCAGCCTTCCAAAAAAGGTCGTATGATTTTTGGGGAAGAGTCTGAAAAAGCCTTAGTACCTTATGGCAAATGGTGGCGAACGGGAGCAAATGAAGCCACCGTAATCAAGTTTTCAAAAGACGTAAATTTTGGCGGAAAAGCCTTAAAGGCAGGCACTTATACGTTGTTTACCATTCCCCAAAAAGATAATTGGTCGGTTATTCTCAACGAAGAAGTGGGTCAGTGGGGACTTTCTTATGACGAAAAGAAAAACGTTTTAACCGTTCCAGCCCCCGCTACTCAAATCAACGATTCTGCCGAGCAGTTCAAAATTGATTTCGCCGAACAAACGGACGGTGCCGATATGATTTTGCATTGGGACACTACACAGGTGACCGTGCCGATACGGTAGTTTTCGGTGAAGGGTAAACGGTGAAAGGTGAACGGTTTATTGGCATTACGAAGCACAGTTCATGTCATTGCGAGGTACGAATCGGTTAAAATCTCACCAACTTCAACACTTCCTCCGCTATCTCACGGGCGGCTTCGGGTTTGGCTAATTGATAGATATTTTTGCTCAGAACTGCCTGCTTATCAGCATTTTGCAGTAAGTTAATAGTAGCTTTTACTAAACTTTCACGGGCAACATCGTCTTTCACCAAAAGAGCGGCATCATTTTTTACTAAACTCATGGCATTCATGGTTTGATGGTCTTCGGCAGCCGTGGGCAAAGGCACTAAAATAGACGGTTTGGCGGCAAGACATAGTTCAGAAACTGACAAAGCCCCTGCCCTTGAAACCACTACATCCGCTACGGAGTATGCCAAGTCCATTTCATAAATAAAATCAGAGACAAACACCTGACCGTCAAATACTTCTGATGCTTTTCTGGCACGGTCGATATACAATTTTCCAGTCTGCCAAACCACCTGATACCCCGCCCCGACCAAGTTTGTCAAACCCGCATCAATGGCTTCATTAATGGTTTTTGCTCCTTGACTTCCACCAATAATTAGCACCGTTTTTTTGCTCGATATCAAGCCGAAATGCTGAATAGCTTGCTGGCGTTTGGAACGAACTTCCAAAATATCTTTACGGACGGGATTGCCCGTCATTCTGATTTTTTCTTTGGAAAAAAAGGCTTCCATATTGGGGTAAGCTACGCAAATTTTTTGGGCTTTTTTCGCTAAAAACTTGTTTGTAACACCCGCATAAGAGTTTTGTTCTTGAATCAGATAAGGAATTCCCATCATCGAGGAAGCTAATAAAATGGGTCCAGAGGCATATCCACCTACACCCACAGCAACATTGGGCTTGAAATCTTTGATAATCCCACGGGCTTCCGACAAACTGGTGATAAGTTTTTTGGGGAAACTCAGATTTGCCAATAAATCAGACCGATTTATCCCCGCAATGGGCAAACCAATGATTTCATAGCCCGCCTTGGGGACTTTTTCCATCTCCATTTTGCCTTCTGCTCCCACAAAAAGTATTTCAATGGCAGGGTTAATCTCCTTCAAAGCATTGGCAATGGCGATGGCGGGATAAATATGTCCACCCGTTCCTCCGCCCGAAATAATAACTTTTGGCATGAATTCAATTGTTGAAGTTTGAATTATTCCGCCCTGTAATTGGTAAAAATACCTAACTACTGGACGGAAATTTTATTTTGCATCTACCGAATCATAGACAATCACTTTTTCCCAAAGATGCGAACAGTCTTCGATAAATTTCAAGTGAATTGGGTGAACTTGATAGACTTGTTGCTGGTCTAAATTCTCGAAAAAACAAAGCCACGAGACCGCATAACTGGTATCAATAACCCCACGATTGGTAGTGGCGGGTGTACCGATGTAATGCTGCTGAATTTCGGGAACTTTGGCGAGTGCCTTCAAGCCTTCAATCAAAGCGGCAAGATCCTCTGAATTGTTAGGATTTTTCAACCAAAAGTAAACATGGTGAATAAAAGGTTCTGTTTGTAAGTTGTTCATTTTGATTAGATATGAGTTATGAAATATGAGTCATGAGATTAAAACGCTGATTTAATGGTGATTACACTTCCCGAAAGTTCCTTCTACTTTCGGGAAGTTCTACGATTCAACTTCCCGAAAGTAAAAAGAACTTTCGGGAAGTGCTTACTAATTAACTGTTTACGGTTCGCCGTCCGACTGTAATTGTTCCTTGATAACTGAAATCAAGGTATCAATATCCCCCGCCCCAACGGTTACTAATAATTCGGGTTGTTTGGCTTTTACTAAATCCAGAACCTCGGCTTTTGTGCAAAGAGTCTTTTCGGTAAGATTTACTTTATCAAAAATAATACTTGACGTAACACCCTTCATCGGCAATTCACGGGCGGGGTAAATATCCAAGAGAATCAGGTCGTCTGCCAATTCCAAACTTTTAGCAAATTCTGTCTGAAAATCATTCGTCCGTGAATAAAGGTGTGGTTGAAAAACAACGGTCAATTTACGATTTGGATACAATGCTTTTACCGATGAAAGAAACGCCTCAATTTCCGTAGGATGATGAGCATAATCGTCAATATAAACCACTTTCTCCGAACGAATATGATACTCAAAACGCCTTTTCACGCCTTTGAAGCTACAAATTCCATCACGCACCGCCTCGGGTGATACGCCCACTTTCAAACACACCGCCGCCGCCGCAAGGGCATTCGTAACGTTGTGAAAACCAGGGGTTAGCAAACTACAATCTGTCAATTTTCCATCGGGATAAACCACGTCAAAAATCATTTCGGCATTTTCAATTCTTAGATTTTCGGTTCTGAAATCACCTACGTGTAAGCCAAAAACGGAACTTGGATTGTGGGTGAAATTTTGTAAATCAATACCGTCATACTGATATAACCAACCACCATCTTTTATCTGCGAAACAAATAATTGGAAAGATTCCATCAGTTTTGAATGGTCTCCGTAGATGTCCAAATGGTCGGCATCGGTGGAGGTTACGATGGTTAAATCTGGAAAAAGCGTAAGGAAAGAACGGTCAAATTCATCGGCTTCCACCACGCAAATGACGTTTTCAGAGCCTTCATTTATTAAGAAATTTGTGCCATAATTTTGCGTAATTCCTCCTAAAAATGCCGTTACATTTTTGCCCGAATGCTTCAAAATATGAGCAACCATTGAAGAAGTTGTTGTCTTTCCGTGTGTACCTGCAACGGCAATCGTGAAGAAATTTTGGGTTAATAATCCCAAAACTTGCGAGCGTTTCATCAACGCAAACCCGTTGTCTTTCAAGTAGTTAAACTCTTGATGGTCTTTGGGGATGGCGGGTGTATAGACAATCAAAGTCTCAGCAGGATTTGCCAAAAACTCCGCAGGAATCAATGAAATATCATCACTAAAATGCACAGGTACGCCTTCCGCTTGCAGGGCATTGGTGAGGGGCGTAGCGGTTTTGTCATAACCAGCCAAATTATAGCCATTAGCAATAAACCAACGAGCAATTGCCGACATACCAATGCCACCAATGCCGAGGAAATAAATGTTTTTTAGGGTTTTTATGTTCACTTTTTGAGTTTGATTTATTACACGAGATTAATCCCTAATTTCCCCAATTTCTCCTTGAAATTATCTCTCAACATGGCGTAATATGGTTTCTTTAGACTGACTAATTCTTTGACAGAGTTTAAAATTTCTTGAGCTTTCGGAGATTCTATTTTTTCTTTTTCAACCAATTCCAAACTTTGTAAAAGAGCTTCTATAAGTCGGAAAAATGTTCTTCTATCCTCCTCGAAAAGTTCTTCATCGAGGGCAGTTCTCTTGATGGTTTCTTTGCCTCGAATGCTTTTGTAGGTAATCACTTCTTTTTTGAATAAAAGATGCTCTTGTGGATTATCGAAGGCGGGATTCAGTATTAGGGCAACCTCTCTTTGTATGTCGTGCGTATGGTCGTAGGCACGAGTTGTGGGGTCTTCTATCGGAAAAAAGTTTTTCTTGAAAGTTTGATTACATTTTTGGCATGATAGCAACAGATTATCCCAATCGTAAGCCAACCAATAATAACCTACCGAACTAAGTTTATCTGCATCAGTTTGCTGCCAACCGCCTTTGGGTCTAAAATGTTCGACATCACCATGTTGAGCGTGCAAACTGGATTCACAAAAGCAACATTTATGACTTTGGGCTTTTTTGAGGGCATTTTTAACGGTTTGTCCTCCGTAAATTTTGGAGTCGAAGGTAAAAGAAGTTTGCCCATTGTTAAACAAATCTTTCATTTCATCAGTCAAGTCTTTACCCTTTGTGCTTAAAATTTGCGGAACTTCGCCTTTCTGAATAGGTATCATTTTTTCAAATTATTGGCTACTTGTTTGATAAGTTCCATGGCTTTTATCATTTCGGGGCTTTCGGAAGTGGGCAGACTGGCAGCTTCCTTTTCCAAATTTACCAGTTCTTTCTTTTCGTTTGCAGTAAGTTTTTCTTTCTGTAAAAGTACCTTTCTACGATTGAGTTTTTGGGTAGTTTCTTCGTCTCGCATACTCACGCCAAACATATCACTGGCTAAAATCTGGTCAATTCGCCAATTTTTTACTGACACAGGGTCATTATCCACCACCACTTGATTTCCTTGTCGTTTCAAAACAATGACATTGGCATTCGTTGCCGACTGCACAATCAGTGGACTATGAGCCGTTACGATAAATTGTATTTTAGGGAATTGTTCAGAAAGATGCCGCATAATTTTTTGTTGCCAGCGGGGGTGCATGTGCAGGTCTATTTCATCCACCATCACTACGGCGGGCTGTGCTAATGGGTCTTTATGGCGACTGAAACGCTCAAACATTCTCACTGCCAAATCCACCATCCAAGCCGTAACAGTTTGATAGCCAAGGCTTAAATCTTGGTATTTTATCCAACCGTATTGCATCTGGAACTCTACGAAAGGTCGTCTTCCTTTGGTAATGATTCTAATGTCAGAAACGTCTGGGAGCACTTTTTTTAGAATATCTTTAACAATATTATACTCCCTTTCAGATTTTTTACTGGCTTCTTTATTCCGTAAATAATCAAGATTAATGAAATAGCCTTCTACGTTTATCAGTTTAGCATCATCATCCACTAATGTGGATTCGTCAAATGGTGATACATACTCTTCTTTCTCTCCAAAACGATTTGCTCCATAAGCAATAAAATGATTAATTCCAGTTTCAGGAAAATCCCAATCGTCTGAGGATGACGATAATAATGATTCAATATTTAAAGTATTCTTTTCTTTCTTGGCGGTAATAAATTCTTTAACATTCTCTTCTGACTCCACGTAATATGTTATCAGAATAGATGATATACTTTCAAAATTCAATAAGCTGATATATCTCTTTTTATCCCATCTAAAATGATTTGTGTTGGTCATATAAAGACTCCGAAGTAAGGTAGTTTTACCTGTTCCATTATCTCCCAATAGTATGTTCCATTGGTAAATACGACCACTTTCATCTGAAAAGTCAATTAATTGTTTCTCTTTGAAACATTTAACATTTTCTATTTCAATTGAAGTAATATATGGAGCGTCAGACGATTTTAAAAACATTATTTTGGGGTCTTGTTGTGTTCAAATTTACTTACAATTTTCGGTTTTTTATATCTTTCTATGTTTCAGAATCTCCATTGATGCAAAAAATATTATGAATACTCCACAAAGCATTTTTGAAGCTACACTTTCCTCAAACTCCGCACCACCAAAGGCGTTTGCCCTTTTATTTCCTTGAACTGACGGTTGAAATTAGACATATTATTGAAACCACATAGTTCCGCCACTTCCACTACTGATAATTCAGGATTTTTCATTAACATTTTTGCGGCATTTTCGACCCTAATTTCTATCAAAAACTGAAAGAAAGTTTTGTTCGTTCTTGCTTTAAAATACTTGCAGAAAGCATTTTTAGTCATATTCGCCACTTCGGCAACGTCTGAGAGCGTAATGTTTTTCTGATAATTATTCATTACATATTCAAAAACCGATTGCATCCTTTTTCCTTCCAAATCAGTAAAAGGTTTGTCATAGACAAAATTGGATAACCCTTTTTTTTCTGCCAAATGTAAGGTTTTCAGTAATGCCAAAAAAATCAATAATCGGTCGTATTCTTCGGCGGTTTTGAATTGTTCAAAATGTTGAATAATATCGCTGGTGTTATTTCTAATTAATATTCCGTGTTGGATAAGCTCGAAAAACGGGTCTAATTTTCGGAGTTCGGGCAGTTCAAAAAAGGTTTTCCCGAAGGTTTCTTTCGTAAAAAAAATCGTTTGCATGACCGATATTTTACCTTCTGCATCCACATCACTTCTGAAAACATGGGGCAAATTACTTCCCAAAATAATAATATCACCCGCTTCGTAGGCAGTAATGGCATCGCCCACCAACACCGAACCATCGCCTTGTTGAATATAACTTATCTGGATTTCTTCGTGCTGATGCAATTTATCGTAGAAAATAAATTCTCTATCTTCTTGAAAAATCAACGAAACCGCCTCAATTTTTGGAATTTTAAAGGGTAATACTTTCATGGTAAACTTTTGAATTGATATTTCCTTACGACTTATGACTGAAAAGACTTACGACTTTTTTGACACAATATTATTCCAATTTTTCATAAATATCTAAATATTTGAATAATATAATACCATTTTTTGATAATTTGACTATGTAAGGCTAAGAGTTTAATTAATAATTTTGGGGAAATTAAATACCAAAATTATGAGCATTCAATGGAATGGGGTTATGCCCGCAGTTACTACAAAATTCACCGCAGACGACCAATTAGATTTTGCTATGTTTGCTATTAATATTAACGCACAGATTGAGGCGGGCGTTAGTGCAATCATTTTGGGTGGCTCACTGGGCGAAGCAAGCACACTTTTGGATGAAGAAAAAAGTGAATTAGTCCGTGAAACCGTGAAAATAGTAGGGGGTAAAGTTCCCGTAGTGATGAATATTGCGGAACAAACCACCAAAGGGGCAATTGCGGCTGCCAACAGAGCCGAACAAGACGGAGCGTTGGCATTGATGGTTTTACCTCCGATGAAATATAAGGCTACTGAATATGAAACGGTGGTATATTTTTCGGAAATTGCTCGGAATACATCGCTTTCCATGATGATCTATAACAATCCGATTGATTATAAAATTGAGGTTACGTTGGATATGTTTGAGCAATTATTGAAATTGGATAACATTCAAGCCGTAAAAGAATCTACTCGTGATATTTCTAATGTTACCCGATTAAGAAATCGTTTTGGAGATAGATTGAGTATCCTCACGGGCGTTGATCCGCTTGCTATGGAAAGCTTGTTGATGGGGGCTGATGGTTGGGTTGCGGGTTTGGTAGATGCCTTTCCTGCCGAAACAGTGGCGATTTACAAACTCGTCAAGGCAGGCAGAATTGCGGAGGCATTGGCTATCTATCAATGGTTTTTACCCTTGCTCGAATTGGATATTAATCCGCAATTGGTGCAGAATATCAAACTGGCAGAAGTTGCAACGGGTTTGGGTACTGAAAACGTAAGACCGCCAAGGTTGCCTCTGCACGGTGCTGAACGTGAAAGAGTACTGGCTATCATTAATCATGGTGTAAAAACCAGACCTGTTCTGCCAGATTATAAAAGTTTGTAGAGAATGGATTTGACAACAATTAATGATACTCCTTGGTTTGACTACCGTCTGACTGCGTAGAAGACTTTTCGGCAGTCAGACGGTAGTCAGACGATTTCAACGATACGGGGTGAGAAAATAAAAAATCCGTGTCCAATCCGTAAAATCCGTGTGCCAAAAATAAAATGTCAAAAAAAACTTTCTTTTGCGTAGATGCTCATACCTGCGGGAATCCTGTTCGCTTGGTGGCGGGGGGCGGACCAAATTTGGTGGGGGCGAATATGAGCGAAAAACGCCAGCACTTCCTTCGTGAATACGATTGGATAAGAAAAGGACTCATGTTTGAACCCCGTGGACATGACATGATGAGTGGGAGTATTTTATACCCTCCCACCAATCCAGACAACGATTTTGGAATCCTTTTCATCGAAACTTCGGGTTGCTTACCCATGTGCGGACAGGTATGATTGGCATCATCACTATTGCCAAATCGAAGAGGGTTTGGTTACACCAAAAATCACGGCAAAAATACGAAGTGGAAGCCCCTGCTGGACTGGTTTCAGATTGAATATCCATCAGGTTGGAAATAAGGTAGAATGGGTAAAATTGGTGAATGCAAAATCATATCTAAGGCTCAGGATTTGACTATTGATTGCTCAGAATTAGGCGAAATTACGTTTGATGTGTCCTATGGAGGAAATTATTACGCCATCATCGACCCTCAACAAAATTTTTCGGGCGTGCAGGATTTCACGGCAAGTAAATTGATTCAATACAGTCAAATAATGCGGAAAAGCATTAATCAGAAATATCCTGATATGTTCATTCATCCCGAAAATGAAACCATTAGAGACGTTAGCCATTTGCTATGGACAGGCACGCCCTTAGACCCTACTTCATCGGGTAGAAATGCCGTTTTTTACGGTGATAAAGCCATTAATGTTGCTCGCCCTTGTGGCACGGGAACATCTGCCAGAATTGCTCAATTACACGCCAAAGGCAAATTGAAAATGGGTGAGGATTTTATACATGAAGAGTTATATTGGCAGGTAAATTTATCGGGCGAGTTATGGAAGAAACTTCTATCGGAAATATCCCTGCCATCGTACCAAGTATTCAAGGTTACAAAAATTTTATGGTTACAATACCACTATTATTGACACCCAAGACGACCCTTACGCACATGGATTTCGGTGTTGTGATTGGTTATTAGTGTTGCAAATTATCACAATTATTTGAGGTTTATGGATTATTTGTACTGATAAAAATAAAACATAATGAAAAAAAAGCATCATCTCGGTTGGTGGGATGATTGGCTTATCTATTAGCCTATTACCTCTCAAAAGACGGTTACGAAGTTACAGTTTTTGATAGCACCAATCTGTCGGACGGTTTTTTCTTATGGTAATGCTGGGATGGATTGTTCCTTCGCTATATTATTCCCTTTGGCACAGCCTGGCATGATTGCACAGGGGAATTAAGTGGATGTTTGACAGCAAAAGTCCGTTTTATGTACGCCCACAATTGAGCATGGATTTTTCTGAAATGGGGTTTACAATTTTATAAATTTGCCACACCGCAACACGTTAATAAATCAATGCCCGCCCTGCGAGATTTTATCTTTGTTGAGTAAAGAATTATACCAAGACTTAGTCGGCGCGGGAGGTGACTTTTTCTACGAAGAAAAGGGACTTTTGATGCTTTTCAAAACTGATAAAGTAGCAGAGGGACATTCATCATGAAGGACGTTTATTTCAAGACTTGGGGTTGGAAGTGGATTTTTTATCAAAAGACGAAGTAAATAAATTAGAGGCAGGTACAAAAGCGGATGTTATCGGGGCGGTGCATTACAGAAGTGATGCCTACTTTATCCACAAAAATTTATGTCTTTTTTAGAAAAAATGAACTGGCAAAAAACAAGGTCATTATTCAAGGAAATACGAAGGTAATAGACTTTGTGATTAGCGATGGTAAAGTAAAAGAAGTAGTCACCAGTCAAGGGAACTTTGAAACGGATGAAGTGGTAATTGCTTCGGGTTAGTGGAGTCCGCAGATTACTAAGAAATTAGGGACTACTTTGTCTATTTTACCAGGAAAAGGATATAGTTTTACCTTGGAAAATCAAAGTCAAAAACCCAGTATTCCGTCCATTCTTTGCGAAGGGAAAGTAGCCGTTACACCCATGAGTGGCAATATTCGCTTTGGCGGAACGATGGAAATTACGAATACGAAAGACACAAAAATCAATCAAAATCGTTTGCAAGGCATCGTCAATAGCATCAACGAATTTTATCCAGATTTGAACATTCAAAGACCCAAAGAAGCCGATACTTGGTACGGATTCAGACCCTGCACGCCCTCGGGACTGCCCATTATTGCCAGAGATAAACAACTAAAAAACGTAATTTTAGCCACAGGACACTGCCATGATGGGACTAGTCTCGCCCCCTGCCACGGAAAACTCGTTTCGAAATGGTAAATGGAAACAAACTGTCGGTTTCGGTAGATATGTTTCTGTTTGATTTCGTAAGAAGGGAAGGCTTCGCTCAAAGCGAAGTCTTCCTCCAGGTATGCCTAACCCGTGCTTAGAGCTTTCAAACCCACTCACTCTGCATATCCTTATCTCGCTTGATGACACATCTTCTCATCTGTCCAACAAATGTACATTTTCATCAATTTCCATACTGGTTTTGGCGTTGTCCAAGAGGGTTTTATGAGGAAGATTTGAGGGTTTCCTTACGTTCAAAAGATTCTAAAAAACGACGAATATCCTCATCATTTTTCAAAATCAGGGGAGTGCGTACTTTTGGGGAGTTTTCCACTCATCATCTTTTGCTACCATTGTGAAATAAAAAGTATTCGTATGCTTCACAGTGGCGGTTTTGAAATGTTCTCCGCCACCACTTTTATGCCCACAATCAGCTGAGCTATTCCCCACATAATTAACCGAGGCGTGTAACGAAACCAACTCGCCTACTTCAACAGGCTGACGAAATTCTACATTATCCACCGATACTGTAACCACGTAAGTACCAGCGTGTTTGGTAGCACCAGGCATACGCCACTTTATCCATCAATGACAATAAAAATCCCCCCGTGAATTTTTACACCCCCAAAATTGGCATAAGAAGGAATCATTACTCGGTGACGCTGGTTCGTGAATAATTAACTGTTTTTGCGTTTTCCATGTTTTTTATTGGGGGTTAGGGGGTTGGAATTTAGGATTTAGGATACAACTGTGAACTCACTAACCCCTAAAATTCAACACCCAACCCCTGTCTATTAGTCCGGAGAACTTAGTAGATTTATATACAAATCAATGAGTACAGATTCAAGATTTGCTCTATATCTTTGTACAAAAAATAAAACTTTTAAAACAATTTTCCTTGAAAATAAGCGAAAATTTGCAAAAAAATAAATATCCCTCCTCACCCCCAACCCCCTCTCCCGTGCAGAGGAAACTTTCTATCCAAATTCTCTCCTCTCCACGGGAGAGGGGTTGATAAGTTTGGTCTCAAAGCAATGTCCCTAATTTTGGTTCATATTATTACCTCCGCTCTATTGGCTTTGTTTTGCCAATGTTGTTGGGTAGAAAACATAATACTTTGGCTGGCTGGCTGACGGTCGGACTGACGGGTTTAAACCTTGCTTTTTCCGTTTATTTTCTTCTTCTAAAACCTTCATATTAAAAAAATCATATGGTTTTCGACTGGTTCTCACTATCAAGGAAAAGCCTATAAATTCGGTTTTCTCTTTGATTCTCTAACATTAATGATGTTGGTTTTGGTCAATTTCATTGCACTTCTTGGTGGAGATTTTCTCGCTCGAATATATGCACGATGATCTCGAACAATACCGTTATTTCGGTTTTTTATGCAGATCTCTTTGTATTTTCGATGTTGGGGATTGTTTTGACCGATAATCTTTTTGTCCTTTATGGTTTTTGGGAATTGGTCGGGTTTAGTTCTTACTTACTGATTGGGCTTTTGGTATAAAAAACCTGAGGCCATACAAGCTTCTAAAAAGCCTTTTCGATGAACAGAATTGGCGATGTAGGTTTTCTAATTGGAATTTTTCGGTCTATTTCCATAATAATCAATCAGCTGATTTAACGACTTTAAATAATTCTCAATTACCAACGGTCTATTGCATTTTACTTTTTGTGGTTGTATAGGTAAATCGGCTCAATTTCCCCTGCACACATGGCTACCCGATGCGATGGAAGGACCATCGCCAGTATCAACAGCTCTTATTCACGCCGCAACAATGGTAGTTGCAGGAATTTATTTATTAATTCAGTTAAACCCATGTTTAGCGTAGATGCCTTAGCGATTGTTGCTAGCAATTGGAGCAATTACCATGCTTTTAGGTCCAGTTTATGCCATTTTCCAAACGGATATTAAAAAAACTTTTGGCCTACTCGACTGTCTCCCAATTAGGGTTAATGGTTTTGGGTCTTGGAACAGATTTTTCTACTTTTCACTTATTAACACACGCATTTTTCAAGGCAGGCCTTTTCCTATCCGCAGGAGCAATTATTCATGCTTTGCACCACGCAGGACACGATTTTGATGCCCAAGATATGCGTTTAATGGGTGGATTGAGAAAGAAAATGCCCTTTGCTTTTAGTCTGTTATTTGGTTTGTTCAATGGCATTGATGGGTCTGCCTCTGTTTTCTGGTTTTTTATCGAAAGATGGTATTTTGAATTTTATAATATCAGAATACTCAACCTCACAATACGGAAGCTTCTTATTTATTCTATAATTTATCATTTTTCTGACTATTAATTGTACATCATAAATAAGATTACCTAACCGCTTTCTACGGCGCTCGCCAAATTTGGATGATATTTTTGGGGAATTTAGAAATGAAAAAGTTGATGTAAATTCAATCCATGAAAGCTCTTGAAAAATAATATTTCTGCCATAAAGTGAATGACAATATTTCTTTTTATTCTCGGTAAATAAAAATAAAATTAAAATATATTTTTTTTAATGTTATTTGAAGAAATTTGCGAATATATTTTTGCGTATACAAAATATTATTATTCTTAGATTTAATCATTTCTACTTGACTGAAAATTTCTGTAAAATTTCGTTCACATTTAAGAATACAATGATAGTAGCTTATTAATTGAATGTGCACCATCGTATCAACAGGTCTTCTTTAGCGATTGATTTGGTCTTTGTAATGAACTATTTTTATATTCAAATGAAATACTACTATGACATTTCTTGTTATCAATAATTCAGTCAACTCAAGTTGAAAAGTTTCTCTTATTGCTTTTTGATCCTTTTCAAAACTTTTTTGATAGCTATTCCATTAAGATGGTTTTGCAGTTAATAGGCATAAACTCATTATATGGTGTGTTGTTGAGCTTTGAGTGTTTTATTTCTAATATTTGATATGTATTCTTTTTTTTTAAAGTAGAAAATGAATCAAATACTGCTTTCAAATTATAAAATCTGCCTTAACAGTTTCATATGACTTGAAAATTTAACTTGACTAGGTATAGTTTGAGATAAGTTCATATTATCATCTTAAAAACCAGATCTAGTGCATATTTGTCGCAGTTTGAGGGACATAGAAAACAAATTAATACAAACCTGAAAAATATGTAAATATAAGAAATTTATAAGAAAAACTCTTCATGTCCTCATTCGGCACAAGTATTAGAACATTTCATCAAGTTTAAAATTATAAATATGATTTTTTCAGCTTATTTAAATTACTCTCTGTTGATACATGACTTTGTAACTGAAAAAAGGTTTAAAGCAAAATATACCTCCAAATTGATTCAATGTAAGAGGGAAAATAACTACGCTCAAATGATGTGGCTCAGCTGAGAATGAAATTAAGTTCGTATTAGGTAACACTAATTGGGCTGAAAAGTTTTACTCGTTTTTACATAATTTTAACATGGGTTGAATCGTAATAAATTCATAAAATTTCTTGTTTCTATAATTTCTTATATATTTTCAAATTAACATCATAATACGAAAAAAATATTAGTATTGCCTAACAACAGTTTTTTAAATTCACAACTCATATATAAAAACATTTTTGTAAACTGGGCTGCCATTTGAAACAAAAGTGTCTCAATATACTTTGGATTAGTTTTGGTATCTAAAAATTTAAAATTACTTGTTTGAAATCAATGCTATCCTGCAAATGATTTCTGCATTTCTATAAATGCCTCAAAAGTTTTGTGGAAACATTGACTCTAGGCTATTAATAACAAAATATTTTAGAAAAAGACCATTGAAATAAAATGTTAAAACAAAAACTTTCTAATTTTGAAAATACAAACTTGGTACTTTAAAATTACTTACAAAATTCTCCTTTATAATGGTTCTTATTACCTAAGTGATCCATTCCAATTGCTTATATATGTTTTTAAATTTGAGATTTGAATCGAATTGTCAATACCGATAATAATATTAATCAAATACAATCATAATCAATTCAATTAAACGTCAACCTGTAATTAAATTCTACATAATTTTCACCTTTTCTGTAAAAGTTACGAATATCAATGAAATTTATAATTTGTATTTCTCATGAAAATATTTTTAAGGATTCTAGAATAGACAAAAATATATATATCAAACATCCAACAGAAAACTTGTAGCATTAAGATAACCCTATATGTAGAAGTAATGCTTTGCCGGTGTAGGGCTATAAATTAGAAGAAATCATTGTAAATCACATTTTGTGCACTTTTGGCGATGTCATAAGTTTACGATTCCTTTATTTGTAAAAATACTTACCTAAGTTTCCAGCTTCTGTTGTAGTTGTGATTATATAAAGCATTACATGTAATTGTGTCTTGAAGAATCTACATTTATTTAAAATGATCTTAATTGATTATAAGAATAAATTCAAAATTATTTTTACCGTAAAAAATTTATATTTAAGTCATTTCATACTTTTGAACTTTTACAAATTTACATTTTTCAAGATTAACTTCGTTCAAAGTTTGTGGCTACAACTCTCCAAAGACACTTTAAATATTTCAAAAAAACAGCAATACGTAACTT
>JAXHOK010000068.1:0-314763 GCA_034519515.1 Arcicella sp. | reverse complement strand
ATGTTAGATAAATAACATTATTCCAATTTTTTAAATATCTAAATACTTGAATAATATAAATACCATTCTTTACAATCAACTAGCGGCAATAGATTTTTCAATGAATAATTGGTAAAAATGAACAATTGGCAAATTCATAGGAGCAGAATCATGGACAATAGCTCCAGTTTGTCATATGGCAACAAATCACAAGACCAGACCAATTGTTAGATTTTATGCGTTTATAGTTACATTAACGCCACAATTGAGGCGGGGTTAATGAGTATAAACTATTGGGTGTCGAACAATAAAAAGCCAAAGCACACCTGTGGATGAAGAAATGCTCAGAATTAGTCCGTGAAAACTGTTAGAAAACAGTAGGTGTCCCGCAGGTGACGAATATCATGAAACAAATCCACCAAGCGTGCTGTGGGAATTGTACGCCAACAGAGCGAACAAGACGAAGGTCGTATCGATGGCTTCGCACGGCGGAAACATGGGTGCGTCGAATATAAGTCCATGGGGAAGATGCCCAGAATTGCCCGGCAGAATGCTTTCCAAGGAGGATCCAGCAATTTCAACTTGGATTGATTTAGCAGTTCGAGTTGAAGGCATAGCCTGAGCAATTACGAAATTGGATACGATTCAAGCTGGTAAAAAGAATTCCACGGAGGAGCTACAGGCACGGATTAAGAAATCATGGAGATGATTATATCCTCACGGTGATCATGGCGGGTGCTGGTTATAAAAGCGCAGGCGAAGGTACCTGGTGACGCTCTTCCTGCCGAAACAGTGGCGATTTACAAACTTGCTAAGGCAGGCAGAATTACGGAGGCATTGGCTATCTATCAACGGTTTTCACCCTCGCTCAGAATTGGATATTAATCCGCAATTGGTGCAGAAGAAATCAAACTGGCAGTAGTTGCAACGGACTTGGGTAATTGAAAACGTACAGACCACCAAGGTTGCCTGGGCACCGCGCCGAACGTGAAAGAGCACTGGCTATTATTAACCATGGGGTAAAAACCTTCAGACCTGTGCTGCCAGATTATAAAAGTTTGGAGAAAATGGATTTGACAACAACTAATGATACTTGCCTTGAAGCAGACTACGTCTGACTGCGTAGAAGACTCTTTTCGGCAGTCAGACGGTAGTCAGACGATTTCAACGATACGGGGTGAGAAAACAAAAATCCGTGTCCAATTCGCAAAATCCGTGTGCCAAAAAAAAACTGTCAAAAACGTTCTTGTGCGTAGATGCTCAGACCTACTGGAATCCTGTTCAAGCTTGGTGGCAGGGGCGAACCAAATTTGGTAGGGCGAATATGGAGCGAAAAAAGCAAACACTTCCTTTGTGAAGGCGATTGGATAAGAATAGCACTCACAGTTTGAACTCCCGTGGACATGACAAGATGAGTGGGATTATTTTATACCCTCCCACCAATCCAGACAACGATTTTGGAATCCTTTTCATCGAAACTTCGGGTTGCTTACCCATGTGCGGACACGGTACGATTGGCACTATCACTATTGCCATCGAAGAGGGTTTGGTTACACCAAAAATCCCAGGCAAAATACGGATGGAAGCCCCTGCTGGACTGGTTCAGATTGAATATCATCAGGTTGGAAATAAGGTAGAATGGGTAAAATTGGTGAATGTAAAATCATATCTGGCGGCTCAGGATTTGACTATTGATTGCTCAGAATTAGGCGAAATTACGTTTGATGAACCGACGGAGGAAATTATTACGCCATCATCAACTCCTCAACAAATCTTTCGAGGCGTGCTGTTTTTAAAGGCAAGTATTGATTCATCACAGCAACAATGCGGAAAAGCATTAACCAGAAATATCCTGATATGTTAATTCACCAAAAATGAAACCATTAAACACGTCAGCCATTTGCTATGGACAGGCACGCCCTTAGACCCTACTTCATCGGGTAGAAATGCCGTTTTTTACGGTGATAAAGCCATTGACCGCTCGCCTTGTGGCACGGGAACATCCGCCAGAATTGCTCAATTACACGCCAAAGGCAAATTGAAAATGGGTGAAGATTTTATCCATGAAAGTTATATTGGCAGTAAATTTATCGGGCGAGTTATGGAAGAAACTACCATCGGAAATATCCCTGCCATCGTACCAAGTATTCAAGGTTGGGCTAAAATTTATGGTTACAATACCATCATTATTGACCCCCAAGACGACCCTTACGCACATGGATTTCAGGTGTTGTGATTGGTTATTAGTGTTGCAAATACATAATTATTTGAGTTTTATGGATTATTTGTAATCACAAAAATATAAACATAATGAAAAAAATAAGCATCATCGGTGGTGGGATAATTGGCTTATCCACAGCCTATTACCTCTCAAAAGACGGTTACGAAGTTACAGTTTTTGATAGCACCAATCTGTCGGACGGTTGTTCTTATGGCAATGCGGGTATGATTGTTCCTTCGCATATTATTCCTTTGGCACAGCCTGGCATGATTGCACAGGGAATTAAGTGGATGTTTGACAGCAAAAGTCCGTTTTATGTACGCCCACAATTGAGCATGGATTTTCTGAAATGGGGTTTACAATTTTATAAATTTGCCACACCGCAACACGTTAATAAATCAATGCCCGCCCTGCGAGATTTATCTTTGTTGAGTAAAGAATTATACCAAGACTTAGACCGAGCGGGAGGTGACTTTTTCTACGAAGAAAAGGGACTTTTGATGCTTTTCAAAACTGATAAAGTAGCAGAGGACATTCATCATGAAGGACGTTTAGCCCAAGATTTAGGGTTGGAAGTGGATTTTTTATCAAAAGATGAAGTAAATAAATTAGAGACAGGTACAAAAACGGATGTTATCGGGGCGGTGCATTACAGAAGTGATGCCCATCTTTATCCACAAAAATTTATGTCTTTTTTGAAAAATGAACTGGCAAAAAACAAGGTCATTATTCAAGGAAATACGAAGGTAATAGACTTTGTGATTAGCGATGGTAAAGTAAAAGAAGTAGTCACCAGTCAAGGGAACTTTGAAACGGATGAAGTGGTAATTGCTTCGGGTTCGTGGAGTCCGCAGATTACTAAGAAATTAGGGACTACTTTGTCTATTTTACCAGGAAAAGGATATAGTTTTACCTTGGAAAATCAAAGTCAAAAACCCAGTATTCCGTCCATTCTTTGCGAAGGGAAAGTAGCCGTTACACCCATGAGTGGCAATATTCGCTTTGGCGGAACGATGGAAATTACGAATACGAAAGACACAAAAATCAATCAAAATCGTTTGCAAGGCATCGTCAATAGCATCAACGAATTTTATCCAGATTTGAACATTCAAAGACCCAAAGAAGCCGATACTTGGTACGGATTCAGACCCTGCACGCCCTCGGGAATGCCCATTATTGCCAGAGATAAACAACTAAAAAACGTAATCTTAGCCACAGGACACGCCATGATGGGACTGAGTCTCGCCCCTGCCACGGGAAAACTCGTTTCGGAAATGGTAAATGGAAATAAACTGTCGGTTTCGGTAGATATGTTTCAGGTTTGATTTCAGAAGAAGGAAGGCTTCGCTCAAAGCGAAGTCTTCCTCCAGGTATGCCTAACCCGTGCTTAGAGCTTTCAAACCCACTCACTCTGCATATCCTTATCTCGCTTGATGATA
Source organism: Arcicella sp. (assembly GCA_034519515.1). GTDB lineage: Bacteria > Bacteroidota > Bacteroidia > Cytophagales > Spirosomataceae > Arcicella. The sequence continues at coordinate 311,124 of JAXHOK010000068.1, read as the reverse complement.
CATCTTTCATCGTCCAACAAATGTACATTTTCATCAATTTCCATACTGGTTTTGGCGTTGTCCAAGAGGGTTTTATAGGAAGATTTGATTTCCTTACGTTTCAAAGATTCTAAAAAACGACGAATATCCTCATCATTTTCCAAAATCAGGGGAGGTACTTTGGCGAGTTTTCCATCATCATCTTTTGCTACCATTGTGAAATAAGAAGTATTCGTATGCTTCACAGTGGCGGTTTTGATGTTCTCCGCCACCACTTTTATGCCCACAATCAGCGAGCTATTCCCCACATAATTAACCGAGGCGTGTAACGAAACTAACTCGCCTACTTCAACAGGCTGACGAAATTCTACATTATCCACCGATACTGTAACCACGTAAGTACCAGCGTGTTTGGTAGCACAGGCATACGCCACTTTATCCATCAATGACAATAAAATCCCCCCGTGAATTTTACCCCCAAAATTGGCATAAGAAGGAATCATTAACTCGGTGATGGTGGTTCGTGAATAATTAACTGTTTTTGCGTTTTCCATGTTTTTTATTGGGGGTTAGGGGTTGGAATTTAGGATTTAGGATACAACTGTGAACTCACTAACCCCTAAAACCTAACCCCCAACCCCTGTCTATTAGTCCACAAACTTAGTAGATTTATCTCTAAATCAATGAGTACAGATTAAGATTTGCTCTGTATCTTTGTACAAAAATTGAACTTTTAAAAGAATTTTCCTTGAAAATAAGCGAAAATTTGCAAAAATAATCCACCTCACCCCCAACCCCTCTCCCGTGGAGAGGGGGGCTTTTTGTCCAGATTCTCTCCTCTCCACGGGAGAGGGGTTGGGGGTGAGGTTTTAACTCAAACAAATGTCCCTAATTTGGTTCATATTATTTACTCCACTCATTGGCTTTGTTGTGCCGATGTTGTTGGGTAGAAAACACAATACTTTGGCTGGCTGGCTGGCAGTCGGGCTGACGGCTTTGAACCTTGTATTTTCCATTTATTTTCTTCTTCAAAACCTTCATGCAAAAGACAATCATTTGATTTTCAACTGGTTCACGCTTCAAGGAAAAGCCTATCAATTCGGTTTTCTCTTTGATTCTCTGACTTTAATGATGTTGGTTTTGGTCAATTTCATAGCACTTCTGGTAGAAATTTTCTCGCTCGAATACATGGAAAAAGACCCCGATTTATACCGATATTTCGGTTTTTTGAGTCTCTTTGTATTTTCGATGTTGGGGATAGTTTTGACCGATAATCTTTTTGTACTTTATGGTTTTTGGGAATTAGTCGGGCTGAGTTCTTATCTACTGATTGGCTTTTGGTATAAAAAACCCGAAGCCGTCCAAGCCTCCAAAAAAGCCTTTTTAATGAACAGAATTGGCGATGTGGGCTTTTTGATAGGGATTTTTGGGGTGTATTTTTATAATAATCATTCCGTAGATTTAACAACTTTTAATAATCAAGACATTAGTTTACCAACTATTTACTGCCTACTCCTCTTCTGTGGAACAATCGCAAAATCTGCCCAATTTCCTTTGCATACGTGGCTACCCGATGCCATGGAAGGACCAACACCTGTGTCTGCTCTAATACACGCCGCTACGATGGTGGTTGCAGGAATTTATTTGTTAATTAGAACTCAGCCGATTTTTAGTGTTGATAGTTTAAAGTTGGTTTCCATTATAGGGGCAATTACCATGATTCTCGGTTCAATTTACGCTATTTTTCAAACTGATATAAAGAAGACTTTGGCGTATTCAACCGTTTCTCAATTGGGTTTAATGGTTATAGGTTTAGGTTCGGGGGCATCCACTTTTCATTTACTCACTCACGCTTTTTTCAAGGCAGGTTTGTTCCTTTGTGCAGGGGCAATTATTCATGCTTTGCATCATTCAGGAGAAGGTTTTGATGCCCAAGATATGCGGTTAATGGGAGGTTTACGCAAGAAAATGCCTTTTACTTTTGTGTGTTATTTAATTTGCTCAATGGCTTTGATGGGTCTGCCTTTATTTTCGGGTTTTTTATCGAAAGATGCTATTTTGAATTTTATAATATCAGAATACTCAGCCTCTGTATCTGGAGGCTCTTATTTATTCTATAATTTATCATTTCTGATGATAATTGTATTTGTCTTAATTGGAATTGCCCTAACCGCTTTCTACATGACTCGCCAAATTTGGATGATATTTTTGGGGGAATTTAGAAATGAAAAAGTTGATGTAAATTCAATCCATGAAGGCTCTTGGAAAATGAAATTACCCATCGGAATATTGTCTGTACTTTCAATTAGCTTTGTTTTTAGTCTGAATCCTTTAAGTATTGAGCATTCTTGGTTTTGGGCATTTTTTAACGATAATTTTGGAACTGAAAACCATTTAATTGGTATCATCTCAACCTCAATGGCTTTAATCGGAATAGGTCTTGGTTATTTAACCCGTCACAGAATATTTATATTCAGCAAATCGGTTGAGGTCGTCTGTGGAGACACAGACAACAACGGATTCGCAACCTTAGCCCCGCCGTTATCTGTGTCTTCACAGACGACCGAACCACTACCAACCTTCGACAAACTTTACCAAAAAATATTCATCAATCCAACCCTAAAATTATCAGCCTTTTTACAAATCTTCGACCAGAAAATCTTGGATGCTTTGGTCAATCTCTTGGCTGATTTACAAGTGTTTATCGCTAAGTTTATCGATTGGTTTGATGCCAAAATCATTGACGGAATTCCCAATGGAACGGCTTATTCGGCTGGTGTAATTGGCAAATTTACTCGTTCAGCCCAAGGCGGAAAAGTGCAATTGTACGTGGCAATGGCATTTTTAGGATTGATTGGATTATTGATTTTTATCATAATAGTAGCCCCCTAACCCCCAGAGGGGGAATTTATACACGGAAGAAACTCCCCCTCTGGGGGTCGGGGGGCTATTTTGACTTATGCCCATTTTATCATTACTCATATTTATTCCCATCGTTGCGTCTTTGCTGATGGCATTTACGCCCGAACGCTTTGTGCCGTATTTCCGTTGGGTTACACTCATTATCACGGGAGTAGAACTACTACTTTGTGCTTATTTATTTTATCAATTTAATACGCAAATAGCTGATTATCAGTTTCTTGAAAAAAGTGATTGGATAACGTTACCTCTTGGCAATTTGGGCGTTGGCTCAATTGATTATCTCCTGGGCGTGGACGGAATCAGTATGCCAATGGTCTTGCTTACGGGGATTGTGATGTTCGTTGGGGCGATTTCTTCATTTGAAATTATGGAGAAAAAAAGGGGCTATTTTTCGTTGTATTTATTGCTGACGGGGTCAATCATTGGCTGTTTTTTGGCTTTAGATATGTTCCTTTTCTACTTGTTTTTCGAGTTTATGCTTCTGCCGATGTACTTCCTGATTGGGCTTTGGGGAGGTCCACGCCGAGAGTACGCTTCCATCAAATTCTTTATTTATACGCTCGTAGGCTCGATTTTCATCTTGATTGTGATGATTGGGCTATACCTGTCAGTCGTTAATCCAGTCGAGACGGCGGTGCAGATGGGTTTGATAACCTCTTCATCAGATGCCACGCCCCAAATCATTTCTCAAATCCAAAGTTTGTTGGCAGAGGGCGAATTACCTTCGCAACAAATTGTTCATACGTTCGACCTCCGTTTTATGCCCGACCAAGGCAATTATATTCAAGGTTCGTGGTTGAATGTTTTTTCGGAATCGCAAGTTTTGGGGCTTTCCATGCGGGCTTTGTCCTTCATTTTATTGATGATTGGCTTTGGGATAAAACTCCCTGCCGTACCCGTACATACGTGGTTGCCCGATGCCCACGTGGAAGCACCCACACCCGTTTCGGTGGTTTTGGCGGGCATATTATTGAAAATTGGGGGTTATGGTTTTCTCAGAATTACCTTCCCTATTTTTCCGGAAATAGCTCATCAATATGCCGTTTGGATTGTGGGTTTTGGGGTATTGTCTATTCTTTACGGAGCTTATAATGCTTTGGCAATGAACGATTTAAAGAAAATGATTGCTTATTCTTCGGTTTCGCACATGGGTTTTGTGTTGGTGGGCATCGGCTCACTTACGAGCGAAGGGCTGAACGGGGCAGTTTACCAAATGTTCTCGCACGGGATTCTTTCAGCGATGTTGTTTTTGTTGGTAGGCGTTCTTTATGACCGCACCCACGACCGCCGAATCGACAGTTATCAAGGCTTGGCGAGCGTTATGCCGAAATATACCGTTATGATTGCCGTAGCGTTTTTTGCCTCGTTGGGTTTGCCAGCCTTTTCGGGATTTATTGGTGAGATTTTTACCCTGATGGGAAGTTTCAATAGTACGCTGATTCCCAAGTGGTTAACGGGTTTAGCTGCCTTCGGTTTGGTCTTGGGAGCTGCCTATTTTCTTTGGACTTTACAACGAATGTTTTTCGGTAAATTTTGGGTGAGACAATACGAAGAAACCTTGCGGGATTTGACCATACGGGAGAAAATCATGCTTTATCCTCTGGCAGTTTTAGCCTTAGTTTTTGGAATTTTCCCACACTTAATTTTTGATATAACGGGGCTTTCTTTAGCAGAATTGGTTAAATTATTCTAAAACGGCATTTTAATCACAGCTTTAACCATTTCATTTTCATTTTTAATCGTAAGAGAGGCTTTTTCAGCGTATTGTAAAGCCAAGCGTTTGTGCAGATTTTCGAGACCTATTCCGCCTTCGCTACTTTTGGGCTTTGGGTCATAAGAACCCGTATTTTCAACCTGAATCGTAAGAATTCCTCGACTGGCGGAGACTGTTATAATAATTTTACCACCCGATTTCAATTGTCCAATTCCATGTTTTACGGCATTTTCCAAAAGTGTATTCAGCGACATTGGCATAATCAAAACGTTATCTAAATCGGCTTGAATATTAAATTCATACATCAAGCGATTATCAAAACGGAGTTTTTCGAGAGCTAAATAATTTTGGGCTAATTTAAGTTCCTCACCCAAAGTTGCTCGTTGTTGTTCTCCTAAATTAAGCGAAAGTCTCAGTAAATCAGACAGTTGTATGATTGACTCACGGGCTTGTTTACTATCAGAGAGCGTGAGAGCTTTAATACTGTTAAGAGCATTAAATAAGAAATGTGGATTTAATTGCTTTTTGAGGTTTTCTAATTCGGATATTTGTAATTGTGTTTCGGCTTTCAAGGTTCTCTGTTTCCCATCTTGGTAAATAGTAGTAAAACGATATAAGTGAAAGAAGAAAAAGCAAGGCAAAATAAGCCAGATATTCTCAAAAAATAAAGTGATAAAATCCAAAAAAGAAACGCCTGAAGTCATTCCCCCCAAGGTATAATCAAGAAAAGTAAAAATAATACCAATACTCAAAGCACCCAAAGTAGGGTAAAATAAAAATTGGAAAGTCGTAATCTCATCGGAATTCAATCTCTCAATAAAAGAAGTGTAGATGTAACCAAACAATAAACCTGCAATGAGATAAGAAGTGAAAAAAGTAACCCTTCCTGAAAAATCATCATCTTTCAGTGGGCTATATTGAAGAGTAACAAAAGCAATGAAAGACCAGCACAATAACTGGATTAACCAAAATAAAATACGTTTTATCATTTTAATTTATAGAATATTGATTTAAACTCAAAATTACTAATAAAAGTGGAATGCTGTAAACTTATGCAGAAAAAAAATGACTAATTTTTTAAACCTTCCCGAGCAACTCTCTCAAATACCCCAAAATTTAGGCTTGTTACTGCCTGAGTTACTGCTTTCAACCTCATTTTTAGGTCTTATATTGATAGATTTAGTCTTACATCAAGATTTAAAAAAGAAATATCAAATAGTTAAGGATGCTTCTCAAGCCAATCATTTTTTAATGATTCTATCGGTAATCATTATACTGATTACCATCAATTTCACGGTTGAACAGTTTTATGACACCAACGATACTTTCCTTTTCGGCAGGATGATGATTCTGGATTCTAAGGCTATTACTTTCAAATTCTTGATTTTGATTACTGCAATTTTCGTACTTGGGCATCTGTATGTTACGAAAAAAGATTTTGTTGGTGAATTTTACCCGCTTCTAATAAGTATGGTTTTGGGGCTTTGTTTGATGACAATGTCGGTAAATTTATTGATGATTTACCTCTCCATCGAAATTGTTTCTATTGCTTCATATATTCTGACCGCCATCGAAAAAAACAAAAAAGGTTTAGAAAGCGGACTGAAATATATCCTTTTCGGAGCAACTTCTTCGGCGGTGATGCTTTACGGAATGTCTTTGCTATATGGTATGACGGGAACACTGAACATTACTTCACCCGACTTTTCCAGAGGGTTATCCCAAGTTGATATAGTGGCTTCTACGGTGGCTATCGTCCTGACAATCAGCGGATTTATGTTCAAGTTGTCTGCTGCTCCCTTTCACGTATGGACACCCGATGTGTATGAATCTGCCCCTACGCCTGTGGTGGCGTTCTTTTCGGTAGCTCCCAAAATTGCGGGTTTTTTAGTGGCAATTCGCTTTTATTCCGCCATTCCCGACCAGCTCCAAAACATCACGGCAGTTTTGGCTTTGGCGAGTATTACTTTCGGTAATTTTTCGGCTTTGTGGCAAACCAATGCCAAACGAATGCTGGCATATTCAACGATTGCTCATACGGGATTTATTTTGATTGGCTTAGTTTCAATGTCACAACTGGGGATGAATGCGATCGTTTTTTATTTGGTAATTATGCTGTTTACCAACCTTGCAGCATTTTTATTGATTGACTTTGCGGAAATAAAGACAGCAAAAATCACTCAATCACCAAATCACCAAATCACCGATTTCAAAGGTCTCGGCAGAATCAATCCTTTCTACGGAATCATGATGTTAATTGTAATGATTTCATTAGCGGGGCTCCCACCGACGGCAGGATTTCTGGCAAAATTGAATATTTTTACGGCTCTTTGGGAATCGTATCAAGCCACAAACCAATCTATTATGTTATGGCTTTTCATTTTTGGACTGATGAATACGGCTGTTTCGCTATTCTTTTACTTGAAGATTCCTTTCATGATGTTTTTTAAAGAACCTCTTGAAAATCAGGAGTTTGAATTAAATTCCAAGCAATATTTCTTAGCGATAATCTTAGTTTTACCGATTCTGATTTTATTCTTCAAGGCAGACTGGTTGATGGATTTGGTGAGTTATTTGTGAAATCAAATCATAAGTATTTTGAAATCGTATGTTTTTTTAAGTCGTAAGTCGTAGGTCATAAGTATTTACAGGACGTAATTTTGCATCATGCAAGACCTTACGACTTCAAAATACTTGCGACCTAAGACTTAAAGACTTACGACATTTACCTTAAAAACACTCCCATATTTTCCTCATCATCCAACACCACCGAAACGTAATCGCTGATGGTGGTGGAAAGTTGATAACCCACATAATCTGCCAAAATCGGGAACCTTCGGTAGTTTCTATCCACCATTACCGCCACTTGAATTCGCTTCACGGGAATCATCAAAAACGGTGAAAGGCTGTATGCAAAAGTTCTGCCTGTGTTCAGCACATCATCCACCACAATAATGGTTTTATGTTCCAAAAAACGTTCATCACAGTCAAATTCTACTGGGCTGTCGTAGGTTACGTCTTTTTCCACATCAATCAAAACGGCAGTGGTGTCAATGGATGAAATTTCGTTCAAAGTAATCGCCAATTTTTTAGCAAAATGATGTCCTTGTCCTTTTATACCCGCAATGACAATTTGGGTTTCTTCAAAATTATTTTCATAAATCTCAAAAGCAATCCGCTTGATTTTCTGTAAAACCTGGGTTTGAGAGAGTAGTTGGGTTTCAGTTAATTCCATGATTTCAATTAATAATTAACAGAGAGTAATTAATAGTTATTTTCAGCTGGTAAAATTAGGGAATCAAAGAGAAGAATGTTTATTATTTTAAAGAAAATCTGAAATTCAAAAAACTATTAATTATTCTCTATTCTCTATTAATTACAGACTATTAATTACCTTTGCAGTCCAATTTAAAACAATTTAAAACTTACGGGAAAGGATTTCCGTGTTACGTTACCAAAAAAATGGCAAAAGGATTTTCACAAGGACAACAACGCAGAGTACAACAACCCATGCCCAGTAACCCATTGGCGATAAAAACCAAGAAATTTGCGTTGGAGAAAAATAAATTTATCAGCCTCAACATTATGCAAGTTATCAGAACGAAGTGGTACTGGGGCTTCGTGCCATTAGCCATCATTTTGATAAATGCAGGGTTGAATATCAGTAAAGTATATCCCAATTATTGGATTTATGTAATTGCAGTATTGTCAGTAATTCTTTACATTGCTTTTTGGGCAATTCAGTTTACAGGCGTTACGCAATTGGAACAATACAAGCAATTATTCCAAAAATATCGTTACGAAATAGATAGCCGTCAAATTTTAATGAAAATGAACGATACAGAAGGTGGCATCATCAAGTGGGATATGATTAAAACTGCTCGAAAAGAGAAAGATGGTTACGTCTTGGATATGGGTTCATACCAATTTATTCACTTGCCTTTTACGGTTTTCAATGGTGATAACGACAAAAAATTGATGGATAGAATTTTGAAGGATAAGGGGTATATAGAGGTATAATAGGATTTATGATTGATTCGGTTTGAGATTTACGATTAAAGTCTAATCGTAAATCTCAAATCGAATCAATCGTAAATAATCAATATTTCACTTGAATACCATGATAATATTCCTGAGCTTCGTAATCCTTGCGAAGTGGATGCCCTACCCAATCTTCGGGCAAAAGAATTCTTCTTAAATCGGGATGATTTGTGAACATAACCCCCACCAAATCAAAGGCTTCACGTTCGTGCCAATCGGCAGTTTTCCAAATATGGCTCACGCTCGGTACTTGGGGCAGCGGCTCGTCAGTTTTATTTCTCGAAATGATGACTTTCAACATCAAAGCCTGTTCAAAAGGAATGGAATAGAGGTTATAAATCACTTCCATTGTGCCGTTATCTACCCCATTATCCAAGCCCGTCAAGCACGACAACATATCAAAGTAACATTCCTCATGGGTGTGCATGAGCATACAAACCTCTGCAATGCGTTCCGTGGGTACGGTCAGGCATTGATAATCGGCATTTAAAATAATGCTATCTCCTAAATTTTCGGTAAGTATATTTTTAAATTTTTCAATCATATTTATTTAGTTGAGAACAGCATCAGTGCTATGTCTGTAAAAGAAAGTTGAACCATTTTTTCAAATTGCAAGCCAATTTTCTTAATTAGCTTGACGGAATCGGTATTATCAGGATTCACAATGGCAACGATTTTATGAATTTGAAGGATATTTTGAGCGTACCTCAGCGTGCTGGAAGCGGCTTCAAAACCGTAACCTTTACCGATAAATTGGGGTAAGAAAGCAAAACCAATATCCACATCTTCCAAAGAATCCCTTTTCACCAATCCACACATTCCGATGGACTCGCCAGTTTCTTTGACCGCCACCAAGTAAAAACCGAAGCCATATTCTAAATAATTTTTGATATTTCCATTAACAAGATATTGTTCAGCCTCCTCAACGCTATGCACATTTCTATCACCAATAAATCGCAACCAAGTGGGCGTATTGAGCAATTCGAGCATAAAAGAGGCATCTTCGACCGTGAATTTTCGTAAAATTAAACGTTCGGTTTCTATGACAATTTCCATTTGATACAATCAAAATTCTGGTTTCTTTTTCAAGTAAATTGCATACTGCTCAGGCGTAAGAACCTCCTTAATTTCTTTGTCTTTCCCTACTTTCATAGCATTAAATTTATCACGCATTTTTGAGCGTTGTTCTTCAGAAAATGGAGGTACCATTTTCTTAGCTTCATCATATAAATCCATCCTCTTGAAAGCATAATTAATGTTGATGTTTTCCACTTTCGGAATTTGCTCTTCTGTAAGTTTTAGTTTTTTCGTCATCCATCGAGTGTCGTCATTAGCTATTTTTTCAGCATCGGGTTCGTTCGGTTTTTGAGGCATACTGGCAGTGGCATCGGGCATTCGGTTACGTCCGAATCCACCGCCACCACCAAAACCGCCACCACCAAATTGAGCGTTTCCAGCGTAAGAAATTGTTAAGAAAAGACAAATTATTGCGAAAATGTATGTCGATTTTTTCATAAGATTTTGCGTGATATATTTATAATCATTTAGACTACAAAATTAGAAAATTGCTTTGATTGTTCAATGAAAAATATTGCCGTGTAAGTCTCCATACAAAATTATTCATGGTATAACTCGGCTTGTAAATTACTGATAATTAGCATATTGTTCACAGGTATGCTCAATCTCATGCCCTGAGTTTCGTTCAAACTTATTAAACAGTTGTACTTAGGAATGGGTAAACAACAACATATAACGGTTTATGATTCTTTTACTGATATTTAAGAGCTATTTTTCGTTAAAGAGCAGTGCTATTCGCCTTAAAATACCCCTTAACTATCAAAAAAATAATTCACCTAAACCATTACAAGTTATTATTTAGGAACTGAAAAACAATAAGTAGACGTTTTTTAAATGCCATTTTTTGCACCACTCTACGTTGCGGAATGCCGCCCAGATAAAATCCTCATTTAGCGATGCTAAACTGCGGCGACCGTCGCACGGTTTTATCGCCTTGATTGGCACAAAAAATAACATTTAAAAATTCATCCACTTATTATTTTCCCGTTCCTTACCCATTCCTTAGTATAAATTAATCGTTCCACAAATCGGTAGAATTTTTCATAATTAGCCTCATTCTAATCCTCAAACGTCCACCCATACAATTTAGTAATCCTCTTTTTTCGCATTTTTTTACACGAAACCTTCATCGGTAAATCAGCCAATGGGCGGTTTTTAGCATCTCGTTTCTGGGTTGCTACCGAATCTATAACCCACAGATTATCAATTAGTTGTCCAAAAACAGTATAGTTGCCATCAAGGTGTGGAGAACCTCCGATGGTCTTATAAACTTGCTTTTGCTCATCCGTAAAAACCCTTTGAGGACTGCGAGCCATTTGTTGTTGTAAGGTCGAATCGTTCCAGACTTTGCCTTGCACAATATAATACTGACAACCCGACGAAGCCTTTGCAGGATTATTGTCTCTTGCTGCTGCCAAAACGCCTTTTTTATGGAATAAATCGGGTAGTATTTCAGCATCAATTTTGTAGCCCACATCGCCATTTCCCAGCATTTCTCTGGGTCTTGCCTTGCGTGAATTGGGGTCACCTCCTTGAATCATAAAGCCATTGATAATGCGGTGAAAAAGTAAACCATCGTAAAATTTATTGTCCACTAATTTCAAAAAATTAGCCTTGTGTTTAGGTGTTTTATCGAACAAAATAGCGTGCATTTCGCCCCAGGGTGTACCAATGGTTACGAGATAATCTTTTTTGGATTGGGCTTCTGTATGTGAGTGTATGAGAAACAGAATTATGGATAATAAGATATTTTTTTTCATTACTGATGAATGTTTGATTAGGCGTATAATTCAGATTATAGGATTTTTTGGATTGAGTCTGGCTTAAATCCTCAAATCTTATATGGTGCGACATTTCGCAATCCAAATTCAGACATTAGGGCGGAAAATCTATTCCCCAAAATCTCACATATCAATCCAAAATCTTTAGCTCAATATCCTTAAAATACGCCACACTTTTGGGGTCGTGTCCTTGTAAGGCAATTGTGCCTGAGCTGAATTTTCTCATGCCCCTATCCGCAGGAAGCGTGTCAGGTTCGGTATAATCAACCGCTACTTTATCGTTTACTTTAATGACTATGTGCTTACCTTTTACGGTAATATCGTACTGATACCACTCATTATCTTTTACCAAATTCTCCTTTACATCGCTGAAGCTGTAGAGACTTCCCGTTTTTCGCCAATCATCGTGAGTTTGATTTACCTGCACTTCATAACCTTTGTTGGGCCAGCCTTCTTTTTGGTAAACAGTATGAATAAATATGCCAGAATTAGACCCAGGCAACGTTTTTGCCTTCACTTTAAGTTCAAAATTCTTGAAATCATGATTGCCGACTGTGCCTTCATAGAATAAATGGGTACGGTCGCCCGCTACTTTAATCATACCATCTTCAATAGAAAACGTGGCAGGATTTTCTTCATTGACCCGCCAACCTGCAAAGGTTTTGCCATCAAAAAGTGAAACGAATCCTTTTTCTTTTTTTTGCGAAAATGAGGGGTTGATTGAGCCTAAAAACAAAAGGAGTAATGTAAGTTTTTTCATGGATTGACATTGATTTTTAGTTTTGAAATAACTGATTTGTATTCGTAATTAGTACACTGTTTAATAAGTTTTTCAACTTCCCGAAAGTAAAAAGAACTTTCGGGAAGTGAATTTCTCAACTACTTCCCGAAAGTTCTTTCTACTTTCGGGAAGTTCTCCAATCGAAGATTTTAGGGCAAAATTCATCCAAAAAACTTATTAAACAGTGTAATTAGTAGCTCATATCTTATTCACAATGGCATTTAAGATTCTTAATGATGTAACAGTGATTTGAATTTTCATTTTCGCCTAAATGTTTTAGAAATCTTTTGGAACACCTCTAAATACTTCTGAAAATCCTCCGCTGATTGCCCCAAAATTAAATAGTAATCGCCATTATCATCAAACAAGATAACTTGGTAAATCAACTCAGGTTTACCGTCCTTTGATTTTCCTTCTGCCACAATTTCGAAACCATCCATGTTATCTATCGTAACTTCGCCACTCGATTTTACGATATTATTCTCCCCTTGCGGCAGTTTTTTCAATCTATCCAAGGCAAATGTCTTTCTGTCCACAGTCGGTGATATTTTACTGATTGAGTTCCCGACCGTTAGGGTTGGCTTTTCTGTTGGAATTTTTCCATCTATCGAATACAGCAACATACCCGATAAATATTTTGTAACCTTGAACTCGGTTTCCTGCGTTTCAATGGTAAATTTCGCAGCATCAAGCGGATTTTCTGTTTGTGATTCCGAATAAATGGTAGAAAACAACGCTTCTTTGATTTCGGACTCAATATCTTTTGATTTTTCGGGATATATGCCATTAACCAAAATGGTTGTTTTGGAATCACCAAAAATTAACATTTGTTTCAAGTATATTGAGCCATTGGCAGGTTGTGACACCGTAAATAATGTTGCCTTTGAAGCATTGAAATCTACTGTTTTTTTATTTATCAATGTCATACCCCTCGTTTTCAGAGCAGATTCCGTAAAGCCGTCTATCAGTTGTTGATAAGGTGCGGGAATTTCATTAATCATGATCGACGCACCTTTTTCATCGTTTTGAAAACCACTAAACGTTGAGGAAACCAAAAAACTTTTCGGTGGAATAATACTGCATTTAGTTCCTGTAACCTTGATATATTTTCCAGTTTGTCCAAAAGCAATTTGCCCAAAAAACAAAAGGGAAACGAGAAATTTTGTTTTCATAGCCAAATAAGTTGTTTAGTTTTTTAGATTGGAGACCTTCCCGAAAGTAGAAAAAACTTCCTAAACAGTGTACTAAATATCTTTTAATTACCAGTAACGCCCCATTTCACTTCCCCACCTTCACCAATTTCAACACCTTCTTAATCCTATCAGATTTATCTGTCTTCGCTTGCAAAAACAACAATTCATTCAGTTTCCCTTGTCGCCAAGTCTCTATCATATCGGCGTAATGCGGACTGCCTGGATTGCCCGATTGTCCGCCTGGATAAACTCCGTAGCCTTTTACCGTATTATTTTTTCCTAATTCCACGACCATTCTCCACGATGGTCCCGTGCGTGGGGTTGTGGCGTTTACGATGCCCGTGCCACCGCCAATGTTTACGTCGTTGGTACTTAATGCTTTCAATGCCTTACCGTCTTGGTCTAATAAATGGCGGACATCGGTCGATTTTTGTTTCTCCCAAGCCCATTCGGCACCCATTTCAGATTTTCGCCAAAGCGTCAAGCTATCCAACGAAGCCGTCAAAGCACGACTGGTTAATTCCTCCAAAGTTTCTACTTTATTTTTGGTCGAAACATCATCAAACCATTTAGATTTGGGGTCTTTTCGCATCAATTGAACCGTTTTATCCATCGTTGGGTATTTCATCGGGATATTTTCATCAAATCCAAAATCATCTTTCCACGTGTATTCATACAGATTATTTGACCATGTTTCAAAAATGGTTGGGGCAATTTCGGCAGGGTCATTTTTCTTGCTCCAAGCCTGCAAAACCTTGATGGCAGCCGCTTGGGTGGGCGTTGGCGTTTTTATTAAAGCAATCATATTTGCCAAAATTCCGTCCGCTTTCAAGTTATAATTATCATTCTGTAATGTCCTTAAACTATCCACCGTTACCTTCGTCATTTTCTCCAAACGCTGATTAATCCGTCTGCCACGCTCGGAAGGGGCAAATTCCCAGTTGATATAATAAGGATAAGAAGGGTCGGTAGAAGACTGATTCGCCGAACTCAAAAATCCTCGATTCGGATTTTTAGCGTGGGGATTGTGGGCGTGGGGAATAAAACCTTGCCAATCCGCATTCTTATCCGAACCATCCAAGATATATTTTCCTTGCTGACGTGCTTTCAAAGGAAATTTTCCGTTTACCCACATCGCAATATCGCCTTGATTGCTGGCAAAAATAAAGTTTTGGGCTGGGGCAGAATAAAAACTCAAAGCCTTCACGTAATCATCATAATTTTTGGCACGATTCAGCAGATAAAACGTTGATAATTCCTGCGATTTATCGTGAGCAATCCAACGCAAAGCGTGTCCCGTTGGAATGTTTTTCTTGAAAGGTTTTTGATTATCCAAATACACGATTGGTCCGTGGTGGGTGAATAAAACCGTGTCCTGAACGTCCTCTCCGCCTTTTACCTTGAAAGTTTCGTAATGACGTACAATTTTTTTCCATTGTCCATCGTGCCAATATTCATTCATTTTGGCATCCTTGAATTTCACTTCATACCAGTCCACCACGTCTGCACCCACGTTGGTAACACCCCAAGCAATATCACGATTGAAACCGCCAATCACGTTGGGCGTACCAGGCATCGTTGCTCCGTAAACATTGACATCGGGAGCAACCAATTGAGCCTGATACCAGATAGAAGGCAAGCTCAAAGTAAGGTGTGGGTCGTTCGCTAAAATGGGCATACCCGAGGCAGATTTACTGCCAGAAACTACCCAATTATTAGAACCAATGCCTTTATCACGCTCCTGAGAGGCATTTAGGCTTCCTCTTCCCATAAAATCAGCGGGGGCTTTTGGCAAAGGCAAAGGTGAATAATCACGGGCTGTTCCTTGTGGAATGATGGGACTTTCTTCAAAGGGATAATTAGGAAAAAGCTCTTCGGCAGTTTGTTTTCCGTACTTTCTGAGGATATTGGTCATCCGCAAATCATCCGTTCCCGAAGCCAAAACAAAAGACATATTTTTCAAAAACAAAGCACTTTTGATGGGCATCCATTTTTCGGGTGCATAGCCCAATAATTTATATTCTACGGGATAGTCACGGGGTTTCAGTTGGGCGATGTAGGCATTTACACCATCGGAATATGCCTCAATGGCAACCTTCGATTTTGGGTCTTCCAACATTCCCGCCAACGAGCGTTCAGCCCCGTAAACGGAACCCATTTTACGGTTATAACGGTCTGATTCTAAGGCTTTTGAACCCACAATTTCCGTTAAACGTCCTGCTGCATAATGGGTTTGAAATTCCATTTGCCAGAGTCTATCTTTTGCCGTAACGTAGCCCTGAGCCAAGTACAAATCATGGTCGTTATTGGCAAAAATATGGGGAATACCCACTTCGTCGTATTCAACGATTACTTCGTCTTGCAAGCCTGGGATTTCCAAAGAACTTTCAGCCGCTACGCCCTCTGAAATGGGTTTTTCACCATTTACCCAAAAACCCGTGAAAGGATTTAAGAATGAACCAAAGGCAGGGGCACCTTTAATGCTGGTATTGAGGACATAGCAAAGAGCAACGGTAAAGGCAAGCGAAAGAAGGGCTTTGATGAATTTCATGGTTTTATTTTTTAGTAATTTTTGTACCAAATTAGGATATTTTTTGATTATTTGGTGGTTTTGGGGGCAAATTTGTTAAAATGAAAATCAGATTAGACAACTCTGGTTCTTCTAAAATTTATACAGGATTTCACGATACATACACGGAAGTTTTCGTTTGAAACGAAGACTTCCATAAATTTCCATATAAATCAACGGAATTATGTACTATTTGGCGGAAATACAGATTTTTAATCAATAGCGAAGGGGCGGTTCGCCGCTGAGATTAAACCCCTCGCTATTGATTAAAACCTGATTATCAGTTAGTTATATTTTGCTAAAATTCGCTTTTAATAACTCCGCCAAATAGTACATAGTTCCGTAAATCAATAGTAGAACCACAACTTTTGGAAAGTTGTCTAATCTTTAATGAACACTTTTTTGCACCCGTGGCTGGTATTACCAATGGGAAAAACCAGCAAGATACCCATCAGGTAGAATAATTTTTTATAACGGACAAGGCTGTCAGTATAACAATTCACCTAAATTTACATTAAATTCAAAATCATACTCCATCAAATGACAGCTAAAGAACTCCCTATTATCGAATTTCTGAGTAAAAGCCAAAACGAATTAGTGGTTGATGTGCGGGCTCCCATTGAATTTCAAAAAGGACACATTGCCAACGCCATCAACGTACCGCTATTTGAAGATGCTGAACGAGCGGAAATTGGAACGCTCTATAAACATCAAGGAAAAGATACTGCCGTAGAGCGTGGTTTGGAGATTGTTTCGCCCAAAATGGTAAACTTTGTCAATCAAGTGAAAGCACTTGCCAATAACAAAAAAGTATTTGTTTATTGTTTCAGAGGCGGAATGCGAAGCAATAGTTTTGCGTGGTTGATGAACACCGCTGGCTTGGATGCCTGTATTTTGCAGGGCGGACATAAGGCTTACCGCAATCATATTTTAGATTTTTTTGAGCATGAACGTAAAATCGTTTTGTTAGGTGGCGGAACGGGAAGTGGCAAAACCGAAATCTTGAAAGAATTAGCCAAGACTACTCTACAAACCATTGATTTAGAAGGACTTGCCCATCACAAAGGTTCAGCTTTTGGGGCGATTAACGAACCTAAACAAAATCCTCAACAAATTTTTGAAAGTCATTTATTTGAAAATTTACGGTTTTTAAACCCTACTGAATGGCTTGTTTTGGAAGACGAATCTCAAACAATTGGTTATAATAAAATCCCGCATGGACTTTGGCTACAGATGCTCCAAGCTCCCATTATCAAATTAGAAATTCCTTTTGAATTGCGAGTTGAAAAGTTGGTAAAAGATTATACAACTGTGAATATCAACGCCTTAAAAGATTGTGTACTGAAAATTGCCCAACAGTTGGGACCACTCAATACCAAACTTTGCTTGCAATATTTAGACGAAAATAATCTCTCAGACGTTGCCCGATTATCGTTGCTATATTACGACAAAGCCTACAATCATGGTTATAAAAACAAAAAACAACCTATCATTTCATTACCTTCCGACACAATGAATGCAGGAGTGAATGCCCAAAAAGTAAATCAAGTCATTTCTACGATTTGAGTTTTTTTTCCTTAGTTTAATGATTCAGTTCTCAAAAATCACGATTTTTATTCCCAAACCATCAATCAGAATAGGCAAGCGTGGGGCAAAAAGTAACCATCAAATTAGACGATTATCCTTATCAAAAATTTGGAATGTTGGAGGGAAAATTGCAAATTTTAGACCCTTAGCTAAACGTAAAATTCTGCCCCATGGTTGGTGAAGATATTGCTAAACGGGCTGTATTTACCCTAAAATTGAGTAAATTTGTGTACGAGATAAATCTCCAAAATACGAACATCAACTTACTATGTCCATCAAATTAACTCAATATAGCAAAGCCGCAGGTTGTGGGTGCAAACTTTCACCGAGCGTTTTATCAGAAATTCTGAGCGGTTGCAAACAAGAAATTACTTTCAAAAATCTGTTGGTCGGCAACGAAACCAAAGACGATGCCGCCGTTTATGAACTAAACGATGGCAACTGCATCATCAGTACGACAGATTTCTTTACGCCTATCGTGGACGACCCTTATGATTTTGGCAGAATAGCCGCTTGCAACGCCATCAGCGATATTTATGCGATGGGCGGAAAACCCCTCATGGCAATCGCAATTTTGGTATGGCCCATTGATAAAATCCCGCCCCACGTAGCCCAAGAGGTCATTAAAGGAGCTTTGGAGATATGCACGAAAGCAGGAATTCCGTTGGCGGGTGGACACAGTATTGATAACCAAGAACCCATTTTTGGCTTGGCAGTAACGGGTTTAGCAAAGAAAGAAAACATCAAAACCAACAACGCCATTCAAGAAAATGACCTCCTGTATTTCACAAAACCCTTGGGAATTGGCGTATTAAGCACCGCCTTGAAACGGGGATTATTAGACGAATCACATTACGAAGACATCATCAAATCAACGACTCAACTCAATGCCATCGGTGAAAAATTGGGAACTTTGCCCTTCGTCCACGCCATGACGGATGTAACAGGATTTGGTTTTGCGGGACATTTATTGGAAATGCTCGATGGGCATGATTTATCGGCAATAATTCAGAAAAAAGACTTACCAATTATTGAAATAGCCAAGGATTTAGCCAAGCAATCGTGCTTCCCAGGCGGCACAACTCGCAACCATCAAGCCCAAGCACCCCACATCGCTGGTATGGAAGGTTCGGATTACATCATCTATTGCGACCCACAAACTTCGGGCGGATTATTGTTTAGCGTAAACCCTACCCACGAAGCAGAAATGGATGCCTTTTTGCAAGCAGAAAAACAGTTTTTTGCTAAGGTCGGAAAAATTGAGGCGAAGGGAGAGAAAGCTATTATGTTTAAGTAAAGTTATTAAATCCACTACTTTAAAGATTTTTTACAGAGTGATAAACGAAATACCGCATATACGAATCGCTACATCACAAGATGTTGAAGTCCTTTGCCAGATTGGAGCAAAGACTTTCACTGAAACTTACGGAAATCAAAATACACCCGAAAATTTGCAGCAATATTTGCAAGAGAAATTCAATAAAGAGCAAATTTCAGATGAAATCCAGACTGATGCAACCATATTTTTGCTGGTAGAATTACAAAATCAAGTGATTGGTTACGCAAAAATGCGTTTAAATTTGGTAGAAAATCCAGACCCAAAAGCCTTGGAAATCGAAAGAATTTATATCGAAAAAGCATTTCATGGACAAAAATACGGAGCAATTTTGATGCAAAAATGTATGGATGTATCTCGTGAAAATGGCTATCAGTCGCTTTGGTTGGGCGTATGGGAGTATAATCCAAAGGCATTAGCTTTTTATGAAAAGTGGGGCTTCAAGGTTTTCGGAACGCACATTTTTCAGTTGGGAGACGATGCCCAAACGGATTTTTTGATGACAAAGAAATTATGATAAAACATATACCCCATTTACACGTCTCGTGTGATTTTTTAGAAAAGGTTAATACAGAAAATCCCTGCCACTGGCGGGGATTTTTGTTTATAAAATATCCAACATAAAAACTGGCTAATATTTACGCTTTTTCATCGGTTTTCTTTTCAGTAAATCCTACTTTGTTGGCTGCTCTCACAATCATGAAAATCACGTAAGCAACTATTAAGAACTGTACTATCATCTGAATAAAATTACCGTATTTCACAGTGGCATCACCCACTTGAAGAACCATTTTCGAGAAGTCTTTTCCACCAATTAAAATACCGACTAAGGGCATAATGATGTCATCAACCAATGAACCAATAATTTTTCCGAAAGCACCACCAATAATAACAGCAACTGCCAAATCAAGGACATTTCCTTGTGCGATAAATTTTTTGAAATCGTTAAGCATAATTTAATTTGGGGTTTTAATAATGTAAATAGTTTATGATTAGGGAATAAATTTCATTAAAACGTATAAAGGAAGCCAAGTCCTATGTTGTGAGCCAATTGAATATTATATCTCTGCTTATCAGTTCCTAAATCATCATCATATAGAGCAATCAAATCAAAAGTTGCACTAAAATATTTGTTAATCTTGGCAGCTAATTTCGCATCTAAACGATTATCCATGCTGGCTAATTTGTTAGCATCAATAAATAAGTTATAACGTAGTTTTAGGTTTACATTTTTGGCAATGTCTTTATCATAATTAGCTGTAATTTGTACAATACCAACGTCATTTTTAAGTTCTTGACCAAAAGGTACACCATAAGCGGTTTGCTTAATGCCGCCTTTTACTTCACGAACATCATCTGTGTTAACAATTGTTTGACGTAAGGCTGCAGGAGCAAAAACAACATTAAAATGAGGTTTTGGTTTCCATTCAAGACCAACATATTCTGTTAAAAAAGCGGGAGCAAGAAAGTTTGAGTTCTTCAGAGGTCCGCCATCAGCTCTTCCTGTATAATTAAACCCTTGAACAAACTGCGTCTGAAAGTTTAAGCCACCAACCAATGACCAAGTTTTAGACAATTTATGTCCAACTTTTGAATCAAAAAATATTCTATCAATACTTTTTCTTACTCCATTACCAGCATCGATGAAGCCTATTTGCAATTGGAGGTCATTTACCCAAGTCGTTTTATCTCTGGCATATTCTCCTTTCTTGTTAAAAAATAAATTTAAGCCATAAGAAGATGCCCCACCAGGAGCCCAACTGTCACTAAATCCAGATTGATTGAAGTTCGCTCCAAATTGAGCTTTTTTCTTCCAATACGAAGTGTCTTTTTTCGCCACTACGTCCTGAGCAAACAAGTGATTTGAAACAAAAAATGCAGTGGCAATTAATAGAAAAATTTTCTTTTGCATAAAATAGCTGTTTTGAATTTTAGAGCAAGGTTCAACAATAAAATGACGGACGGGCGGTTGTCCCTCGCTTGAATTTGATTTATTGAATTGTCCGTCAGATGACGTTATTTTGATGTGGGTTCAGTTCACGAAAACCAGTTGTAAAGTTTTCTAAAACCATTAATGGAAGAAATATGGACGTAAAAGTATTGAAAAATCAACGCCAACAAAGCATTCGGTAAGAAAATATCGATTTTCGTTGAGTAAAAGGCATTTCTGTTAGTAGAAATTAACATTTGTCAATTTTTAGTTAAACATTTCAACATTTTTAGTTTGTAGAATACTCAACGGAAAAATGGTTTGGGTTTCACCCGTGCGTAAGGTGATGGAAGTGGTGTCCATCGAAATTATTTCCCCTTTCACGCCATCAATTGCCACAGTTTGCCCTTCTTTAAATTTATTTTTGGAATAAAAACTGGATAAAATATTCGATAAAACATCCCGTGAAGCCATGCCATAACCCACTGCAAAAGCAAAGATAATTCCGCCAATAATGAGGTTGAAAGACGATTCTAATAAACTGGTTTCAATACCCGCTTGCTTCAATGCCGCAACCAAAGCAATAACCAAAAAGAAGAAGAAAACTACATTACCCAACAGTTTTCCAGAATCAATTTTCAAAGATTTAGAAATATTAATGACGGCATTTTTCAAAGCATCCGCAATCAAAACTCCTGCAAAAAGCATGATGGCAGAAGCTATCAATTTAGGAATCAACGTTACCAATGATGCCACCATATCCGTCAAAACCTTCATGCCCAAAGTTTCGGTGGCGGCAGTGATAAATATCAACAAAATAAAGTAATAAAGAATCTTGGGGATTAAAACACTCAATTTTATTTCACCAAACTTCTTGATAATGTCAATCTGGTTCAATTTATCTCCCAATTTGTCAAAACCCGATTTTTCAAGACCTGTCTGTAAAAGTTTTGTAACTAATTTAGCCACCAACCGACCAACAATAAATAAAATGGTTGCCCCAATAAATTTGGGCACAAAACCTGTTAATTGCTCTAAAAGTTTTCGGAAAGTATCAATCAGAATATCTTGAATGTTTGGCATGACTTGCGGAAAAGGAATAGTTTTGAGATAATAGTATTTACAAAATGGTTTATTATTTAATTTTCAATGTTCAACGCTCAATTTACAAGTGAACAAAAGTGTGATTAATTCATTGTCCTCTTTTACTTGAATATTGAATATTGAAAATTTATTAAAATTCATTCATTAATGCTTTCATTTCCACTTGAAAATGAGGCAGTTATGGCATTGACAAAATTACCCACAAAGAGTTCAACAAGCGTTGAACCGTTGCGGATGGTATCTATTTCCGAAACCAAGGCTTTCTTCAAATGCTCTGGCACTTGCCCATTGGATTCGATAAGTTTAAATGGATTTTCGTTTGGCATTACTTTAATTTGAAAATGTAAAAATGTATTAATTTGAAAATAGGATTTGCGGAAAATCATTTCCAAATTAGTTAATTTTCAAATTGATGGTCAATCTTTATTAATGAATAAACTCAACAACTTTCCGATAATAACACCCCAAAACAATACGCCTTCTAAATATACTTTGCGGAGTTTTTCTTTCGCCCGTAAGAGTCTCATTTTCACGGCACTTTCTGAAATATCCAAGGAATCTGAAATCTCTTTGATTGATAAATCGTCTTGATATTTCATCATCAGAATTGATTTCTCTTCGGGCAAAATTTGTTGCATAGCTTTATTCAAGCGTTGAGCTTCGAGTTCCGCCATTTCTGCGTCGTCGTCATCATCAGCGGCATCAAAGTTCTCATCCAAACCCACTTCTGAGTATTTTTTTGATACCCGAGTTTGGTCGATACAATAATTATAAGTTATTGAATATAACCAAGTTGAGAATTTGGCGGTTTCTTTATACGAACCCATATTGAGGACTAACTTGATGAAAATATCGTGAGTAAAGTCTTCGGCTTTGGCATCATCTTTTACAAACGATAAACACTTTCGATATACTTTATCAGAATAACGGTCGTATAACTGCTCAAAATAAGCGTTTTTTTGAGTTTCAATAAACATCGAAACCAATTGTTCGTCGGTAAGTTTTTTAAGATTCATCCTAATAAGAAGCTAATATTTGACAAAATAACGAAATTATTTTGTTTGGCACTATCTTTATGAGTAATATAATCTTAGAATAGGCTTATAATCAATATTTTAAATACTATTTTTTTAGGATTAAACGTTGATTTAATAAGAAGATGATGTAAAAAATACTACCCGTGTAGTGGTTAGCTTTTATCTTTGTAATTATTTTCCAAATCTTAATCCTTTACTTATAAAAAAGAAAATCGTTAGAAAGCAATGACCGGGATGACTCCAAAGTTCAGAAACCACAACAGGGTAAAACATACGCTGATGGGTAATTTGCTTTCCTTTTTGACTAATTTTATGAATACCAAACAGACACCCGAGGAGAAACGCCGTCTTGAAAAAGTGATAAATAGATCGGCAGACGTAATTGAAAAGTCAGATTATATTAGTCGAGATTTAAGTTGGTTAAAATTTGATGAAAGAGTGCTTGACCAAGCCCGTGATACTCGCAGAAATATCTTTGAAAGACTGAAATTTTTAGCGATTACTGCCTCTAATTTGGATGAATTTTTTACCATCAGAGTTGCCTCCTTATATAATTACCTTGATTACGGCAAAGAGCGTACTGATTATTCTGGACTACGTGAATTACCCTTCAAAAAGACCTTAATGGCTTCTTCACAAGCGTTTGTAGCAGAAATGCAACGGATGTATGAAGAAGAACTATTGCCCGAATTTGTGGAAAATGGTTTCAGAATTGTGAAAGTTGATGAACTAACTCATGAAGAAACCGAACAGATTTTAGATTATTTCAATCGTACAATTTACCCAATGCTCACGCCAATGGTTTTCGACCATACGCACAGTTTTCCGAGTCTTTTAGCCAAAACTTTAATCTTCGGAATCGTTACCAGAAGTGAAAATGAGCGAAATGATACGGGTAAAAACGAAAATCGAAAAATTAGTTTTGTTCAAATTCCCCAAAACCTTCAACGCTTTTATGTGATTGAAAGAGAAGACGAAATATTGTTTGTTCCGATTGAGGAAATTATCCGTCACGAAATCTGGAAACTCTATAAAAACGTAGAAATCGAAGCCGTTTCATTGTTCAGATTAACCCGTGATGGTGACTTTGATTTGGTTGAACACGAAGATTCTGAAACAGATTTTATTGACGAAATCAGAAAAAAAATAAAAGACCGCCGCTTGGGAAGAGTTACCCGAGTTGAAATTGAATCAGGTTCGTCTGACTGGATGGTGGAAATGATGTTAAAACGTTGGAAAATTGAGAAAAACGGTATTTTTCATACCGATAACCTCTTAGATTTCAGTTGTTTCTGGCAAATTATTAAGCACCCCGAATTCAAGGCAAAACAAATAATTCAACGTTCTGCTGTACCTGCTTTGGGTTTGAGTGGTTCAAAAATTGAGAATATTTTTGAGGAAATGCAGGCAAGAGACATTCTTTTGCATCACCCCTACAATAATTTCGAGCCCGTCTTGCAACTCTTGGAACAAGCCGCCGAAGACCCACACGTATTGGCAATTAAGATTACTTTATACCGAATTTCCAAAAATTCACGTATTGCCGAAGCCCTACTTCATGCCGCTGAAAACGGTAAACACGTGTCGGTTTTGTTTGAAGTGAAAGCCCGTTTTGATGAAGAGAATAACATCCGTGAAGCCCAACGACTTTCAAAAGCAGGGTGTTTTGTAATTTACGGAATACCAGGGGTAAAAACACACACCAAACTTTTGCAAGTCATTAGAAATGAGGGAGATAGAGTAAGAAGTTATGCTCATTTATCATCTGGAAACTATAACGAAGATACCGCAAAACTTTACACTGACATCGGACTTTTAACAACTGACGAAGTGCTGACTCGTGATATTTCGGAGTTCTTCAACGTAATCACAGGACATTCGCAACCTCATTCTTACGAACGTCTAATCACTGCTCCCCGTGATATGCGAAACCGTTTGGTCGAGATGGTTCGTCAGGAAGCCAATAACGCTCGGGCGGGCTTACCAAGCGGTATTTGTCTGAAAATCAATTCATTACAAGACAAATCTTCGATTGATGAATTGTACAAAGCCTCGCAAGCGGGTGTGCCAATTCGCTTGATTGTGAGGGGAATTTGCTGTTTACGACCACAACGGAAAGGGCTTTCGGATAATATTACGGTGCGTTCCATCGTGGGAGATTTCTTGGAACATACTCGTTTATACTATTTTCATAATAACAATGAACCCAAAATTTACGGCGGTTCTGCCGATATGATGGTGCGAAGTTTTGACCGCAGGATTGAATCGCTTTTTGAGATTTATAATCATAATGTAAAACAACAAGCCATTCATATTTTGGACTGGAATCTAAAAGACAACGTAAATGCTTACGAAATGCAGGAGGATGGGTCGTTCAAACGTTGTGCCACGCCCACGGAATGCGGCATGGAGCCGTTTGATATTCATAAAAAATTCTTTAAAACAACCTTGAAGGAGGCTCTGAAAGCGGAACTTTTTGAGGAAGTTGAGGTGGTAAATCAAGAGGAAGAATTAGAAGCTGTGCATGAGTAGATTTTTTGAATAATTACGTTATTGATATAAATTTACGGAAGACTTCGTTTTGAACGAAGTCTTCCGTTTTTTAGCAGATTTATTTTCAAAACATTTACCAAACCAACGAATCATCGTGAAAAATACTTTCCTCAAATTCGCCTCCATCGGGCTTCTTTTCCTTCAATTTTCTGTTTCAGCCCAACAATTTAAGGTATTGTTATTTACTAAAACGGATGGATTTCACCACGAATCTATTAATGAGGGCGTTGTGGCAATCAAGAAATTGGCAGAACGTAATACTTTTAGCGTAGATTGGCAGGAGAACGCTGCCGTTTTTAACGAAAAGGAATTAGCAAAATATAATGCCGTAATCTTTTTGAACACCACGGGCAATATTTTGAACGAAGAACAACAAGCGGCTTTTGAAAAATTCATTAAAGCGGGCAAAGGATTTGTGGGAATTCACAGTGCCAGCGATACAGAATATGACTGGGCTTGGTACGGGAAAATGGTGGGGATGTATTTCAAAATTCACCCTCAACAACAAACGGCATATTTGACCGTGAATGATAGTAATTTCCCTGGGATGGAGCGTTTTCCGAAAAAACTTCTTTGGACAGACGAATGGTACGAATTCAAAACCCCTGCTAATGCCAATGATTTGAAAATCTTAGTTTCAGTTGATGAAAAGTCTTACAATCCCAATGCCAAGTGGGGTGATAATGAAGGAAAAGGAATGGGAACACACCCGATTTCTTGGTATCACAATTACGACGGTGGACGAGCATTTTATACGGCTTTGGGACATATTCCGTCAATCTATTCCGACCAAACTTTCTTAGATCACGTTTACGGAGGAATCTATTGGGCAGCTACGGGGAAAGGGATTTGATAAGTAATTTATCCAACAATCAATTAAAAAAGCCAATCAGGAATATCTTGGTTGGCTTTTTTGATTGATTGTATTACCTTTGAAACGAATAAAAAAACAGAAAATGCTGCGTCCCAAACGTCCAAATCTGCTCAAAAGAACAGGTAAAATTTTCCTAATTTTCTTTGTATTACTAAACGTAATAATTGCTTTTCAGGCATACAGAACCACTTATTTTTACGAGCAAGGGGAAGTTCCTTTTCAAAAATTTACGGATAAAACACTTTCTGAGAAAATATCCACGGCAATTTTGGGAGCAAAAATTTCTAAGCGAGAAATGGTTGAGAAACCCTTACTTTTGGGCTAGCTCGATTAGGGGTTGAGTGGGGTGGTATGTGCCAGCACAAAACTCCAAAGGAACAATATTATTATTTCACGGACACGCCAGTAGTAAAAGTTATATCGTGCGGGAGGCTGATTATTTTCATGAATTAGGTTTCAATACTTTGGCAATGGATGTCCGTTCGCATGGAAATTCGCAGGGGAATGTTTGCACGGTGGGTTTCAAAGAGACCGAAGGTATAAAGTTAGCGTATGATTGGGTGATGAAAAAAAGCCAAATTCCATTCTCGTTTTGACGGCGACGACACGATTACCAAACCCCACTGATTATTTCACCCCAAAATTATTTTTTTTCATCCTGCCTCAATCACATGCGTTCCTAAGGGTTTTCAACAGTGAGAAATATGAAAACCCAATCAGGAATATCTTGGTTGGCTTTTTTGATTGATTGTATTGACCTTTGAAAGCCCGAGAATAAAAAAACAAAAAAATGCCTTTGCGTCCCAAACGTCCAAATCTTCCTTATTTTGTCATGGAACGAAATTCATCTATGGTCATCGCTAAATATCCATAAAAAATGAAAATAACATATCTCCAAACCATTTTATTATTTCTAATTATGACTGTAACGAACGCCCAAAATTTTGATTTTGAAGGACACAGAGGCTGTCGAGGATTGATGCCCGAAAATACAATTCCCGCTTTCAAAAAAGCCCTTGATTTGGGCGTAACTACTTTGGAATTAGACGTTTGCATTTCCAAAGACCATCAAGTTGTAGTCTCGCATGAGCCGTATATGAATATGCTTTTTTGCTCAAAACCCGATGGCTCACCCGTTACGAAGGCGGATGAAAAAAGTCTAAATCTTTATATGATGAATTACGATGAAATCAAACAATATGATTCGGGGATTCGGGGGAATAGTTTGTTTCCAGAACAGCAAAAAATGGCTACTTTCAAACCTCTTTTGCGTGACATGATACAGGCGTGCGAGGCGTATATCAAAGAGAAAAAGTTAAAACCCGTAAAGTACAACATCGAAATAAAATCGGAAGAAAAAGAATACGGTATTTCACAGCCCAAAACGGTCGAAGAATTTTCTGATTTAGTGTATAAAGAAATCACGAAATACCTAAAACCCGAACGAATAATTTTGCAAAGTTTTGATTTTAATGTACTGAAATACTGGCACTTACAGATAAATATTAAAAAATACAAACGGGTAACTTTATCGGCTTTGGTAGAGAATGAAATGGTTGATTTTACACTGGCAAAATTGGGATTTAATCCCGATATTTTCAGCCCGTATTACAAAAATTTAATCAAGCGAAGAGTGGATATGTGCCACGCAAAAGGTATAAAAGTAGTACCGTGGACGGTGAATACCGTTGAAGATATGAAAGCCATGAAAGCCTTGGGCGTTGATGGTTTGATTACGGATTATCCTGATAGGTTTACATTTTAAATATTTGATAACCAACAATTTAACCATTCATTTGTAGTAAAATATTGCTTTCGCACGTGTGGTAAGTGCGGACACCAACCACGGGGCAGAACCGTTTACCCTTAACCGTTTACCGTGAACCGAAATTTTAAAAATGCTCTCCTTCCCAAACGCCAAAATCAACATCGGTTTATCCATTACTGAAAAACGCCCAGACGGTTTTCATAATCTCGAATCTTGCTTCTATCCTGTGGGTTGGAGTGATGTTTTAGAAATTATACCAGCCGAAAAATTATCCTTCAAAAGCACGGGTATTGAAATTCCTGGCAATCCTGAAACTAATTTATGTCTGAAAGCCTATCACCTTGTCAATCAAGACTT
Source organism: Arcicella sp. (assembly GCA_034519515.1). Lineage (GTDB taxonomy): Bacteria > Bacteroidota > Bacteroidia > Cytophagales > Spirosomataceae > Arcicella. The sequence continues at coordinate 282,521 of JAXHOK010000068.1, read as the reverse complement.
TAAACTCCCTCCCGTAATGATTCATTTGCACAAAATTGTTCCCATCGGGGCAGGTTTGGGCGGCGGTTCGGCAGATTGTGCCTTCACGATTAAAACCTTAAACGACCTTTTTGAGTTAAATATGAGCGTGGAAATGATGAAAAACTACGCTCGAAAATTAGGAAGTGATTGTGCTTTTTTCATTCAGAATAAACCCAAATTTTGCTTCGGCAAGGGAGACGAATTTGAAGAGATTAAGGTTGATTTATCCGATAAATTTATCGTTTTGGTGAATCCAAATATCCATATTTCAACGGCAGAGGCGTATTCGGGAGTGAAGCCACAAAAAGCGAATATTGATTTTAAAAAAATACTACAAAGTCCTGTCAGTCAATGGGTTGGTGTCGTAAAAAATGATTTTGAGAACCATCTTTTGTCCAAATATCCAGCCATCGCAAACATTAAAAACTCTCTATACAAACACGGGGCTGAATACGCCAGCATGACGGGTTCGGGTTCAACGGTTTTTGGGATTTTTGATAAGGAAATTGATTTGAAAAAGAACTTTGCCAATTATTCAGTTTGGCAGGGAAAAATGTAACACGGACTGCCAGTCCGTAAATCAAATAACTTTATACTACGGACTGGCAGTCCGTCTTACACTGATGCAACGAAGAGAACCTTTTAAATTTATGCTCCAACTCGCCATTTTTGGTAGTGGGTTGATGTTTTTGTTTTTACTAACTTCATATCTGAATTTAGAACGCCCAGGTGCGGGTTTTGCGAAGATTGAAATTCCAAAAATCTTTTGGGTCAGTACACTCTTGATGGTGATTAGTAGTCTAACATTGCACCTTGCCAATATGTACTTTAAGGAAGATAAGTATCTGAATTACAGAGTATTGATGGGTCTGACTTTATCTTTGGGAGTTGCCTTCATTGTGCTTCAATTGATAGGTTGGCAACAATTATTTACGCAAAATGGAGACGTGAGAAACTCAAAAGGATTCATCTATATGCTTTCGGGATTACATATTCTGCATATTGTGATTGGGTTAGGTTTCTTAATAAAAATTTTTGTGGAAGCCCTCAAAAGATTGTCTTATGTCGAGTCTTTTATTTATTCGGTAAATCCTCCAAATCAACTCAAAATTAATCTAATTATTTTCTATTGGCATTTTGTGGATGTGCTGTGGATTGTCCTTTTTGCGTTTTTATTGTGGCGTAATTAAGTAAAAATCAACTTCAAACAAGCAATTCCCAAACCCACTGCCAGCATATACCTCAACGTAGGAATATTGAATTTTTGACTGCCGTAATACGAACCTAATAAACCGCCCAGAATCGTTGCCATAACTGCCCATTGCAAGTTTTCAGTAAGATTAATTCCCCCTTTTTGCATCTGTCCATAAAGTCCCGAAAGTGAATTTACGAAGATAAAAAGAGCCGAAACCGCAGCCGTTTCTTTTAGTTTTGCCCAATTCATTAACAGCATCAACGGACTCAAAATAATACCTCCACCAATACCCAACATCCCCGAAAGCAAACCAATCGTTCCACCCGAAAGCAAACCTGCCCACAAAGGAATCGGGCGATTTGGTTCGTCTTGTTGTTTGAATTGATAAACCATTCGGATAATTGATAGCAAGATACAAACTGCTAATATTTTCTTATAAATAGAATCTGAAAGTGTCATTGTACCACCCACAAAAGCCATCGGGATACTCGCAACAGCAAAAGGCATAAAGAGTTTCCATTTAAAATATCCAGCCCGATAAAACCCAATAAACGAAAACAATGATACCGCCAAATTCATCACCAAAGCCGAAGATTTCATCATATTCGGAGCAATCCCGACTAACGTCATTACTGCCAAATAACCACTCGCCCCACCGTGTCCGACTGAGGAATAAAGGAAGGCTACGGAAGCTAATAAAAGTAATAAAGTGATGAGATGATAATCCATAATACAAGTATGCTGTCATTGCGACCGTGCTTTTTACATAGGAAGCAATCTGTTTGAGTAATTAGCAAAAATATGAAATCACTAATTTATCACCCACATTTTTAATTGAACAAAATTTACCGTAATTTTGTCTTGCAAATAACAAAATCAACGTTTTTTGCCATGTTAGACTCATCAAAATTCCTTTTTGAAGCCCTCACTTACGACGATGTGCTTCTGCTTCCTGCCTACTCCGAAGTCCTTCCCCGTGAAGTTAGTACCCAAACACGACTAACCAAAAATATCACGCTCAATGTTCCCATTTTGTCGGCAGCTATGGACACCGTTACCGAAGCGGCTCTGGCGATTGCGATGGCTCAAAGCGGTGGAATCGGGATTATTCACAAAAATATGACCATAGCCCAGCAAGCTGAACAGGTCAGAAAAGTGAAACGTTCGGAGTCGGGAATGATTATTGACCCCGTTACTTTAACGAAAGATAAAACCCTTGGCGATGCTCACAAAATCATGCGTGAATCCAAGATTGGTGGTATTCCGATTATTGATAATGAAGGAAAATTAGTCGGTATTTTGACCAATCGTGACTTGCGTTTCCAGAAAAATATGAGTCGCCCCGTAACGGAAGTAATGACGACTGCGAACTTGATTACTGCCAAAAAAGGAACATCTTTGGAAGATGCCGAAGGAATTTTACAAGAATATAAAATTGAAAAATTACCCATCGTTGATGCTGATTATAAACTCATTGGCTTGGTAACTTACAAAGATATTATCAAGCGAAAAAGCCACCCAAACGCTTGTAAAGACGCTCACGGGCGTTTGCGAGTGGGTGCGGCTGTGGGAGTAACCCCTGACATCCTCGACCGTGTGAAGGCACTCGTGCAAGTAGGTGTGGATGTCATCAGTATCGACACTGCCCACGGACATTCAAAAGGCGTTATCGAAGCCTTAAAATCCGTAAAAGCAGCCTATCCAAACGTTGATGTGATGTGTGGAAATGTGGCAACGGGTGCAGGTGCAAGGGCTTTGGCAGAAGCAGGGGCGGATGCCGTGAAAGTGGGCGTTGGTCCTGGTAGTATTTGTACGACCCGTATCATTGCGGGTGTAGGAATGCCCCAACTATCAGCCGTTTACGAAGCCGCCAAAGCCGTAGCAGATTTGGATGTACCCATCGTGGCAGATGGTGGCATACGTTTTTCAGGTGATATTGTAAAAGCAATTGCGGGCGGTGCGAGTTCAATCATGGTGGGTTCGATGTTGGCAGGAACAGACGAAGCCCCAGGTGAAGTAGTACTTTTTGAAGGTCGTAAATTCAAATCGTATCGAGGTATGGGGTCGGTTGAGGCAATGGAAGAAGGGTCAAAAGACCGTTATTTTCAAGATGCCGAAGATGATATTAAAAAATTAGTACCCGAAGGAATCGTGGGTAGAGTACCTTTCAAAGGTTCAGTTTCGGAAATTATTTATCAAATGGTGGGCGGACTAAAAGCTGGAATGGGTTATTGTGGTGCAGGAAATATTGAGGCGTTAAAACAAGCACAATTCGTAAAAATCACCTCAGCAGGGGTCAAAGAAAGCCATCCGCACGATATTTCAATCTCTAAGGAAGCTCCTAATTATAGCTCTAAATAGGTTTTAACGTGTTTAAACCATTAATTCTTCATGAAAAAATTAATACTCGGATTAACAATTTCATTATTTACAATTTCTTGTAAAAGCGAATCAGATGATAAGTTATGTAAAAAATGGGATATTGGTAAAATTAATCCTTCTGCTGACATAACGAAAGGAAGATTTGCTTTTGATTTTTATTCAAATGATTTAAGTCGATTTCACAAGGATAATAATGACTATATTAGATTTTTTGAAGATGGAACAATGGTGATAACTATTTATTCAAAATTCAATATTGGAGTATGGAAGCGTGTAAATAATGATGATATAAATTGTACAGTTAAAAACCAACAATTTAACTTTACAATCATAAGACTGACGGACGACTCCTTAATATTTGCCTACGATATGCTTCAAAAAAAATCTAAATCTGCTCCATTTTTTAACATTTTTAGTATTGCAGAAAATTTCCACGCAGATAATCAAGATTTTTCAGAAGATAAATTCGATCCCTTTTCTATCAAAAATAATGCTTGGAGAACAACACCCTCAATAAAAGAAACAGAAGAACAAATAAAAAAGAGGTCAATTAGTCATGTTGACTACCTTATAGCCTATCACAATTACGCTATTAATAAAGGAGGGCTTATTTCATTTGATGGGCTAAACTCTCCATTTGCAATGACAGGAGAAGGTATATCATTTACAAATGATTATGATTCTGCATCTTGGAAAAGTTGTTTTTTTGATAATAAAGATGCTGATTTAGGTTTTTATTTGATGGATGAAGCCTATCGTAAAGTCAAACCTAACGAAAATAAGGATGAAACAAATATTGTTAAATATAGTCTTGATTACTTGGTCAAAATGAGGAAAGAAATGGAATAGCCTGCAAAAATAATTCAAACATAAAACTTGTTTAGCTTGTGTCAAAAGAAAAAATAGAAAAAAATATAGAAATTAAAAATCGAAGGGCATCTTTTGAGTATGCTTTTCTGGAAAAATATACGGCAGGAGTCATGTTGAAGGGAACAGAGATTAAGTCAATTCGTCAGGGAAAAGTAAACTTGACGGATGCTTATTGTTTGTTCTTGGGGGATGAATTATACATTCGTCAAATGAATATTGCCAAGTACGATGAAGGCACGCATTACAACCACCAACCCCTCCAAGACCGTAAATTATTACTGAACAAACGAGAACTCAAAAAGCTCACAAACAAGCTCAAAGACGTTGGTTTAACCGTCATTCCAACTCGGATGTATATTTCAGATAGAGGTTTTGCCAAAATAGACATCGCCTTAGCCAAAGGCAAAAAACTATACGACAAACGAGATTCTATCAAAGAAAAAGATGTAAAACGGAGTTTTGATAGAGGGATGATTGATTAATAAAAGGCCATTCAGAGCGTCCTGAATGGCTTTTTTAATTTACCCCGCCATCATTCCGCCATCAATCGGCAAGGCATGAGCCGTGATGAATGAAGCCGAATCTGAACATAACCACACAATCGTTTCCGCAATCTCTTCGGGTTGTCCAAAGCGTTTCATCGGAATTGCAGCTTCCATTTTGCCTTTCATATCATCCCCCAATAAATCAAACATATCTGTTACCATGGGCGTAATAGTGAACACAGGACAAGCCGCATTTACCCTAATGCCCTTTTTGGCGTATTCCAAACCCGCCGATTTGGTCATGCCCACCACAGCGTGTTTACTGGCAGAATATGCCACATTATTCGGAAAACCCGACAAACCCGCCACCGAAGCCACATTCACAATTGCCCCTGAACCTTGCTGCATCATCACTTTCAATTCCTCCCGCATACACATAAATACGCCCGTGGAATTGACCGCCATTACGTGTTCAAAATTATCAGTTGGATATTTGTGCGAAGAAGTCCAAAGCCCACCGATTCCAGCGTTATTGATGCCACAATCGACACGTCCGTAAACCTCTACCGTCCTGGTTATCAGGTTGATAACCTCATCTTCTTTGGCAACATTACAGGCAATAAATACCGCATCACCGCCCATATCTTGAATCATTTTTACGGTTTCATGTCCGCCATCTTCTGCCATGTCCGAAACCACTATTTTTGCCCCACGTTGAGCAAATAAAAGAGCCGTTGCTCTACCCAAACCCGATGCTGCCCCCGTTATCAAGGCAACTTTTCCTGAAAAATCTTGTATCATTATTTCAATTTGTTTTTGATATTTTGATAAATTTGAAAATATTAATCCATAAATCAAAACATTTTGACTGTTCAAATAGTAGAGTGTATATACGCTAACACTTCACCCAAATTATCCTAAGACTCCACGAGTCTATCATTAGTAAGGTAAATAAAGAACTCATAAAAAATCATCATTTTTAATCAGTATTTTATCAGCGATTTATCTTCTAATGCGTATATTCGTTTAGAATTCCAAACAAAGTAAATTTCATAATCCAACCGTTAGTTTTAAATCTGACAAATCGCCAATTACTGAGTAATTTTATTAATTACTTATCCTTAAATATTTCAAGATAAAGCTATAATTTACCTAAAACAATGACCAACAACTCGCAGGCTGAACCCCTTTTGATTGAAGACCCAAACCGTTTCGTGCTATTTCCCATTAAGCACAATGACATCTGGCAATACTATAAGAAAGCCGAAGCCTCTTTCTGGACTGCCGAAGAAATTGATTTATCACAAGACACAAACGATTGGGAAAACCGTTTGAACGATGGCGAAAAACACTTCATTTCGCACGTATTGGCATTTTTTGCTGCCTCTGATGGTATCGTGAATGAAAATTTGGCGGTAAACTTTCTTTCAGAAGTTCAATATGCCGAAGCAAAATGTTTTTATGGTTTCCAGATTATGATGGAAAATATTCACTCAGAAACGTACTCGTTGCTGATTGATACTTACATCAAAAATCCTGTTGAAAAAGACAAAATGCTCCGTGCAGTTGATACCATTCCTTGTGTAAAGAAAAAGGCTGATTGGGCTTTGCGTTGGATTGAAAACGGAAACTTTGCCGAGCGTTTGATTGCCTTTGCGGCGGTGGAAGGAATCTTTTTTTCGGGTTCTTTTTGCTCAATTTTTTGGTTGAAAAAACGTGGTTTGATGCCAGGTCTATCATTCTCAAATGAACTGATTTCAAGAGACGAAGGTTTACATTGTGATTTTGCGTGTATGCTTTACACCGACCACATCAAAAACCAATTGAATCCGCAAAATATTTATGACATCATTTTGGATGCCGTTGAAATTGAAAAAGAGTTTGTATCGGATGCTTTGCCAGTTTCTTTGATTGGTATGAACGCTGGTATGATGTGTGAATATATCGAATTCGTTGCCGACCGTTTATTGATAGCTTTGGGCTTACAGAAGAAATTTAACGCTCAAAATCCATTTGATTTCATGGAAATGATTTCATTACAAGGCAAAACTAATTTCTTTGAGAAGAGAGTAGCAGAATATCAAAAATCAGGTGTAATGTCAGAGAAAGAATCAATGGCATTTGCAATGGATGCGGATTTTTAGATAGAGAATAGATTTTAGAGAACAGAGAGAGTTTCCAAAAAATAAAGTAAAAAAGGGCTTACAGATTTAACTCTGCAAGCCCTTTTACGATTTCAGAACACAAAGTAATGATGAGTATTACTCTATCAGCATCTAAACTCTATGATCTATCCTCTAATCATCTATTTCGCATAATTCACCGCTCTCATTTCACGAATTACCGTTACTTTGATTTGCCCTGGATATTGCATTTCTTTTTCGATTTTCTGAGAAATATCAAACGAAATCATGCCCGCTTTTTCATCCGAAACGTTTTCAGCATCTACTAAAACCCGTAATTCACGACCTGCTTGAATGGCATAACATTTCTGAACACCTTTAAAACTTACCGCCAATTCCTCCAACTCCTTTAAACGACGCATATACGACTCCATCATTTCACGTCTTGCTCCTGGGCGTGAACCCGAAATGGCATCACAAACCTGAATGATGGGCGAAATCATTGAAGTCATCTCAATTTCGTCGTGGTGAGCTCCAATGGCGTTACAAATCTCAGCGTTTTCTTTATATTTTTCTGCCAGTTGCATTCCCAAAATAGCATGGGGCAGTTCAGCTTCTTCGTGCCAAACTTTTCCAATATCGTGGAGCAAACCAGCACGTTTTGCCAACTTAGCGTTTAATCCAAGTTCAGCCGCCATCGTGGCACAAAGTTTGGCTACTTCACGTGAATGTTGTAGAAGGTTTTGTCCGTAAGAAGAACGGAAACGCATTCTGCCAACCATTCTAATAAGCTCTGGATGCAATCCGTGAATCCCTAAATCAATGACAGTACGCTCGCCAATTTCAACGATTTCATCATCAATATTTTTCTTGGTTTTCGCCACAACTTCCTCAATACGAGCAGGGTGAATACGTCCGTCCTGCACCAAACGGTGAAGCGACAAACGGGCAATTTCACGGCGAACGGGATCAAAACCTGAGATAATAATTGCCTCTGGGGTGTCGTCCACAATAAATTCCACACCCGTTGCAGCTTCCAAAGCACGAATATTTCGCCCTTCACGACCAATGATTTTTCCCTTCACATCGTCTGATTCAATGTTGAAAACTGATACGCAGTTTTCAATTGCATTTTCAGCCGCCGTTCTTTGGATGGTTTCAATAACTATCTTTTTGGCTTCTTTGGTTGCCGTCAATTTTGCTTCTTCGATGGTAGTTTTAATCATTGCCGATGCTTTGGTTTCGGCTTCGCCTTTCAAGGCATCAATCAATTGTTGCTTGGCATCAGCAGCAGTCAAACCCGCAATTTTCTCTAACTGAGCCACTTGTCCAGCCAACATTTCTTCGGCTTCGGCTTTCTTCTTGTCGGCTTCTTCGGTTTTTCTTTTTAGATTCTCTTCCTTTGAAGTAAGCGATTGACGTTGCGAATTCAGATCGGCTTCCATGCGTTTAGCTTGTTCCATTGCTTGTTTAGATTGCTCCATCGAAGTCTGGATTTGGCGTTCACGGTCTTTTAAAGTCTGTTCGTTTTGAACTAAAATTTGCTTTTTCTTGGTCGAATCTTCTTCAAATTCTGAACGTAATTTCAAGAATTTCTCTTTGGCTTCCAGAATACGGGATTGTTTGAGAGCATCTGCTTGGAGTTCGGCAGTTTTTACAATATCAGCGGCTTTGGCATCGGCAGTTTTTACAAGGTCAGCGGCTTTGGCGAGGGCTATTTCTTCGAGTTTCTCGCTGTTTTTAGCAAAGACAGTTTTACCTACAAAAAGTCCTGCAATCAGGGATGCCACTGCGGCCAGAATGGATATGAGCATTGTTATATCGTTTTAGTAGATTTGTTCGTGCGTAAGGTTGCAGTGCGAAACAAACCCAATGGAAAAATGGTACTAAAACGGACAAATGCCTAATTGAAAGGAGATTTTAATTTGACAATTTGGAGATTAATTAATTTGATAATTATTTTCAAAGGTTATATTTCATCAAAAAATTATGCTCTAATTTTACTAAGTATAAATTCTAAATCATCGGTAAGGAATAATCAAAATAATGAATTTAAAATTGTTCTAAATAGCTACAAAAATCAGTATGTGATTTTCAGTTTTCAAATTATTGGGTAATGACGAAGGAGAAATTTCTAATCTATAACAGTATCAATAATGGATTCTAAGGATGACATTCTATCCAAAACTATCTTCTGCGAACTGTCGTTTTGCATATCTGTTTTCAAAATGCTCATTGCCACATCCAAGGCTGAAAGTGCCAAGAGCCTTTGGGTACTTTTAATACCGTTTCTTTCTTGATAATATTGGATTTTTTCGTTAATCAACTTGGCAGCTTTTCTAATGATTTCCTCCTCGGCAACGTTGGCGGGCGTAGGACTAAAAGCCTCCGTTCCGACAAGGATATTGCAAGGTATGGGTTTGGTCATTTTGTTTAAGTTAAAAGAGCTATAATAGTTAAATAAGTTGGATTGTTAAAGAATCTCTGTTATCATCCAATTGGGTGTTTTACAACTCTTTAACTTTTTAACTCTTTAACTTTTTAACTCAAAAACTAATTGCTAAGTTGGCTAATACATTTCTCTATTTCTAAAATATATTCGTCAAGTTTTTCTTTCAATTGGACAGGGTTGCCCGTACTTTTTAAATTATTTACTGCAATCTTAGTGAATTTATCTGATTTTTTAAAGTTTTTCTCTTGTTGGTTTAATTTTTTCTGTAATTCTTGATTCTCTTTTAAAGTATCATTTAGGACTTTTTTAAGATTTTCATTTTCGTCTTTGGTTTCTCCAAAAGCCTGTTTCATCTCAACATACCTCTCTACTAATACTTTGAGTTTTTGTTCCAAAGCATTAAATCGAGCAAAAATTTGTATTTGAGAATCATCCATCTTTTTCAGTTTTCAGTTATCAATTATCAGTTATCAGTTTGAAAAACGATGTCAAAATTGCCCTGGGCAATCTGCCTGTTTACTGATAACTGTTTACTGATAACTGAACTCTCGCAAATTTCTCAAAAAAAATCGACATTTCACTTTAAAAATGCGTATTTATCTCTGATTTTCAGTGGAATAATGGTCTTTCGCTCAACAATTACAACACCTGCCGTATATAAAACTAATAACAACAAATGATATGGCACTGAAACCCAAAGACTACTGAATTGAATCTTCATTACGCAGTAAATCAATAATCCTGCCGAAATGATATATCCTGATGCCGAACCGATTTTATAGGGAACGGGGTAATATCGTTGCCCAAGCACGTAACACAAAGCCGTCATCGAAAAACATGAAAACATGAAGGCAATGGCACAGCCCATGTAACCCATTTTTGGAATCAATATGATGTTTAATAACATAGTGATAACCAAGCCAATAAGGGTAATTAGTGTGCCAAAATAGGTCTTTTTATTGAGTTTAAACCAAACGGACATATTGTAGTAAATTCCTAAAAACAAATTTGCCAAAAGTAAAATTGGAACTACGCTGATACCTTCCCAATAAATTTCGTCATTTAAGGTAATGACTTTGATAATATCCAGATTTAAACTTACTCCTAGCCAAATAAAAATGCAAGTTATCAGAAACCATTTAGTAACGTTTGCTAAAGTTTCGGGGGAGTTTTTATCATCAGTTTTAGATAGAAAAAACGGTTCGGCGGCGTAACGAAACGCCTGTGTGGCAAGTGACATGAAAATGGATAATTTATAAACCGTACCATAAATTCCAAGGGCTTGTTCGGAGGTTCGATTGGGATAAAAACCAACGGGCAAAAATCTTTCTAATAATAATCGGTCAAACAACAAATTGAAGGTACTCGCCAGCACCATTAGCATTACGGGATAGGAATAAAGCAAGAGTTTTTTGAGTTCTTCAATATCAATTTGAAAACGAAAATCGAAGAGTTCTTTTCTGAGAAAATAAATAAAAGTAGCGTTTGCCAAGAGGTTCGCTAAGAAAATATACCCTACTCCAATCTTGGGTGAATACAGTTTTTGGGCAAGCGGTTGCATAAACTGAAAATAATCACCATCGGCTATTTTTTTCAGAATTAATAAGAAAAAAACGTTCAAAAAAACATTAATTAGGATGCTGACAATCTTGGCAAAAACGAATTTTTTGGTTTGTTTTTCTAATCTCAAACGAGCAAAAGGGATGGCGGTGATGGCATCAATGGCTAAAATGAGAGCCAGCCAAGTGAGAAATTGCTCTTTATTGGGATAACCCAAATAAGTAATAATGGGCGTTGAAAAAACAATGAGAATCAAGGAAAATACACCACTGCTAACCAGAATAGCACTTTGAATGATGTTATAATATTTGGTTTTATCGTCAGCGGCGAAACGAAAGAAAGCAGTTTCCATTCCGTAGGTGTAGAGAATATTGGCAATGGCAACGTAACTGTATAACTTGATATTGATACCCATTTCGTCGGGCATAAAGGCTGCCGAATGAATGATAACCAACAGAAAATTCAACGAACGCCCCAAGATGGTACTGATGCCATAAGAAGCAGTTTCGCTGGCTAATTTTTTGAGAATACTCATGCTCTAAATCGGTACACGGTAAAGGGTGAACGCTTGTGAGGAATTAGAATGTATTTGATTCTAATTCCTTCTTAAATCAATCAAATTTAAAGGCAATTCCTGAGTATTCCAATCTTGATGAATTGCCAGTGCTGCCCCCAAAGACGTTGCCTGAGCCACCGAAGCCGCATAAACTTCCATTTCGGGAAAGGCTTTTGCCAGAAGACTCATGTAAATTTCATTTTTTCCAAAACCTCCATCCACAAAAAGTTGCTTTACGGGGGCGTTGTAAGTTACCAGTTCGGTTGAGGTTTTTTGTTGAACAATAATATCTGAAATCAATTGATGATAGGCTGATTCGTAGGTTTCAAAAATGCTCAAATCTCTTTCTGCGAAAGAAATATATTCACTATTTAGTTTTTCTATTGTTTGAACGTCATACTTCACGGTTTTAAAATAATCATTCGGCTTTTGAAAATATGTTGCCAAACGCTTAGTTTGCTCTTCGTGTTCGTTGCCCGCAAACAGGCGTGATGCCTTTACGGGGTTGCCTGTGTATTGCATATAAGCCAAACAATCCTGAGCTAACTCATTAGTAGTGAGTGAAATATGATTAAACGGATTTAGACTAATACACCAAGTTCCCGTTGAAATCAGAACGAAAGGCTCTTTGAAAGTAGCTAAATATGGAATCAAAGCGGCTGAACTGTCGTGGAGACCCGTTCCAATTGTTGACGGTTCAACGATTCGATTGTTGAATTGTTGACGGTTCGATTGTTGAATTGTTGACGATTTGATTGTTGAATTTATCGGAGCCAATTTCTCGGTAATTTTTTCTAAACTAAGCCACTCATGGTACTCATTTTTTTCAAAATTCCAAAGATTCGTATGGCAACCGATGCTGGTAATATCTGAAAAATATTGATTGGTAAATAAAAAACTTAAATATTGAGGTAAATGAAGAGAATACTGAATCTGAGTAAACAGAGCAGGCTCTTCGTATTTCAAACGATATAAAACCATTCCCGAATTGAGGTTTCCTAATACCGGGGAAGCCGTTTGCTGGGCGAAGCGTTCTTCACCTCCGTAAGTATCGTAAAACTGTTTTCTGAGATTTTCAGGATAAGGTTTTAAATAATTATAAAGCGGAGCAATCACTTTTCCTATTGAATCAAGATGCACAAAACTTGCTCCATAAGTTGAGAAATTGAGAGCTTTGATGTCGTATTCTTCAAGCTGAGAAACCTCTCCAAACGAGTTTATGACCCAATCTTTCAATAATTGGACATCTTCACAAGGGAATCCGTCTTCATCTTGAATCTCGGAAAATTGAGTGGATTTCTCTAAAACTATTTCGTAGTTTTCGTTGAAAAGAAAGAGTTTTTTGTTGGTTTTGCCAATATCAAAAATGGCACAGACGGGAATTTTCATTTTTGGTAATCATTAGCAATATCAATAAAGGCATTCACAATGGCGGAAATTCGTGGATTATCAGTACGAATAAGGATAGAATTGTAATAGGCGATGGTTTCAGATTCCGTAATTTTCGTATCTACTTTTATGAATTTATCACCTTTGAATAATTCGACCCACTGGTTAAACTTTCTTCTACGTGCTTCTTGTCTTGAATCGGACGAGTCGCAGATGTAAACGAAGACTTGCTCTTTATTTTTTTGGAAAAAATCCATAAAAATAGAAGCAATTGCGAAGGGCATCTTAGAATCTGTGGCAGGTTTTTTATTCGTATCATTGATTGCTACTTCAATAACAAATTCATAAGCCGAAACGGGAAAATCAAGCCGATTATCAAAAAGATAATCGCTTGATTTAAACTTAATTTCGTAGGAAATTTTTGAATCAGTTACAAAGACATAGCTATTATTTTGTCCGCCTATGAAATAGAAGGGGTAACTATTTTTCTGTATTTCTTCGAGATTCATTTTGTAAAATTAACTGATTAATTATTTTTAAGAACTCTGGCGATTTAGCATCTTCTTTAATTTCTTGTTGAAGTAGTTTTTTACTTTCCATCATTCTTCGAGCAAGAGCAATAGCCTTTGGGCTACTGGTTTCCATTGTTATTGTAATCATGACTTTATTATTTTACTTGTTACTATACCCTTCAATAATCATTTTAAATTCTTCAATAATTTGCATAAAAAACGGATTACTGAGCTTCAAAATCAATGAACTTGGTATGGGATTTCCATTTTTATCCAAAAGATTGGCTTCAACTTTAAAGAACTCAGGGCGTTTAAATTCTGCGAACCAAGTATTGAATTTTCGCTGTCGAGCCAGTTGTTTTGAGTCAGAAGAATCACAAATATAAATTACCAAAGGCTCTGTAAATCTTTCAAAAAAATCTATAAAAATGGATGCGATTGTAATTGGAATGCGAGCGTCAAGCGGAGGACGACCTTGAAGTGGATTATCCGCTACTTCAATCGCAAATTCATAAGTAGAATATGAATAAGGAACGGGAAAATAATAAGTGGATGAATTTTTAAATGTTATTTTTTGTGCCAATCAAGGCGATAAAACCGTGCGACGGTCGCCGCAGTTTAGCATCGCTAAATGAGGATTTAATCTGGGCGGCATTCCGCAACGTAGAGTGGTGCAAAAAAGGGCATTTAAAAAACGTCTACTTATTGTTTTTCAGTTCCTAAACGGCATTTTCATCAAAAGATAAAAGAATTCTTTGAACTTGATTTCATAAATTATTCCGCTATCTGTTTTGAAAAAATATGAATTATATTCTCCTCCTTCGTATGTAATTCCGTATTTAAGAAGCTGGTTATGAAAGACTTGCATTCGTTTGCTTTAAATTTTCAATAATGCTTTTATGAAAGGGGCACTCTTGTAGGCTGCCCTCATTTCCTTCTGCATTTGTCGCTTGCTTGCCAACATTCTTTCGCCCAATGCCATTCTGTTTTGGCGGCGTTGTTCTTCAGTCAGTTCTTTTTTGATTGCTTCCATGACTTTGTTATTTATTTCACCTCAAAAATACAGAAAAAATACAGCATTACAAACCCGTAGCCACCGTCTTTGAGCCTCTTTCTCCAATTAGCTTTTCTCTAACTTTCAGATTTCTAAATACTTGCAAAGGATTCAACGCACCGCCCGCACGTAGGCGAGCCTCTGCTACTAACGCCCTAACATCAGTACGGAAAGCATTCTGCAAAATCTCCTGACAACGAACGGTATCGTTCTCATTTTGAGCAACTTCCAATGCTTTTCTATCCACCGAAAGGGCTTGGGCATAAGACATCATAATGGCTTCAACCGACTGCAACAGATCTTCCAAAGGGTCTTTTACGTTGTGTGAAGCGTCAATCATCCAGCCTAAATCTCTGGCGTAGTTCATGCCTCGGGCGTTCATGCCTTCCACTAACTCATTGAAAATCAGGAATAACTGATAGGGTTTCATCGCCCCAGCCGTCAAATCGTCATCACCATATTTTGAATCGTTGAAATGAAAACCACCTAATTTTCCTTCCATTAACAATAAGGCTACAATTTGCTCAATATTAGCGTTAGGCAAATGATGCCCTAAATCGACCAAAGTATAGGCTTTTTCGCCTAATTTATTGGCGTATAAAAGTGATTGCCCCCAGTCGCCAACGGTGGTTGAATAGAAGTTTGGTTCGGCACATTTGTATTCCACAAACATTTTCCAGTTTGAAGGCAGAGCAGCATAAATTTCTTGTAAACCCTCCAAAGTATTTTGAAATGCTTTTCTGAAATTTAATTGTCCAGGAAAACACGAACCATCTGATAACCAAACGGTTAAGGATTCTGAACCTAATTCGATTCCGTGCTTGATTACCTCAATATTATGGTCAATGGCTTGTTTGCGAACGGCTTTATTGACGTTTTGCAAAGAGCCAAATTTATAACTTAATGCTTGATTGGCTTGGTCTTGGAAAGTATTAGAATTAACGGCATCAAACTTCAAATTATGTTGAGCCGCCAGCGTTTTGATGGCATTAGCATCCGTTGGAATATCCCAAGGAATATGCAAAGAGATTGCTCCCGACGACTGATTGAGTGCATGAAGCAAGCCCACATCTTCAATTTTTTCCTCCAAACTTCGAGGCTCACCCCCGCCTGGGAAACGCCCAAAACGAGTGCCGCCCGTACCTAATGCCCATGAGGGAATAGCGATTTGAAAATCCACCAATTGTTTGATAATTGCCTCAGCGTTAGGGATTTCTGATTTTATAAAGTCTAATTTTTTAGTATGAGATGCCACCAAATCTGAGTTGAGGGAGTCTATATGTTGTTTTTGGAGTTGCATTATTTATTGTTGCTTTTGTTAAATGGAAAAACCAGTATATCCAATTTATTTTGCACCAGATGAATATTGGTACGAATTTGACAGCATAAGTGAGGATAAAGTTATTAGAAAAGTAGTGTTTTGTACATTATTTGATGAAATGCCAGACATTTTACCAAATACTTATCAATTAGTTTTTGGGAATCTTTTACCTGATAACAAAATTGATACAGTCGATAAAAGTAATAATAAGGACATGAAGGTGATTTTATCCACCGTAATTCAAACCTTATTGTTTTTTCTTGAACTAAATCCTAAACCTTCTGTTATTTTCACAGGAAGTACGCAATCAAGTACCAGACTTTACAGAGCTACTATTTCAAAAATTTTCAATAATCTTGATGATTCGTACATTGTTGAAGGATTGACATTTGACTTGGGAAAAGAGTATTTTAACCCTGAGAAACATTATTTTGCATATTTAATTTCAAAAAAACACGGAAACTAAACTAAAATCTTTATTTCAATTAGACCGTTCAAATTTTACCCTTGATCCCTCATTAAGTGGGAAGTATGAAAAAGCTATAAATTCTCCCGATGTGATAAGAATGAGAGAAGAACTTCGTGCCATCACAAGTAAAGTAAAAGGTTTTCCAAAATAGTATTTGGAAAACCTTTTTTGTTTCTACCGCACAAAAGCCCATCGCCACGCCACCATCCACGTTCAAGACATTTCCCGTAGATTTACTCAAAAGCCCACCCACGAAGGCGAAACAGGCATTGGCAATGTCATCTGGCAGGATGGATTCGTTCAATAAAGTACGTTTGGCGTAGTAAGCAGGTAATTCCTCGACTGTAATGCCATAAGCTTTTGCACGACCTTCTGCCCAACCACCTGCCCAAATATTTGAGTCAGCAATTACGGCATCGGGGTTTACGGTATTTACTCTAATTTTATCACCGCCTAATTCAGCCGCCATTTAAGCGTGTGAAATGTGCCTTGAGCAGCTTTTGCCGAACCATAGCCCGCATTATTGGGCCCTGCAACTAACGGCATTTTTACTGACAATATTCACAATGTCTCCCCCAATTCCTTGTTTTTTCATCACTGCCACTGCGGCTTGGGTTACAAAGAATTGCCCTTTCACTAAAATATCATACAATTTATCCCAATCTTCCAGACTATGATTTTCGATGGTTTTTGAGATACTAATTCCTGCATTATTCACAATAATATCCACACCGCCAAAAGCCAAGGATGCAGCATCCATTGCCGAGTTAATACTCTGAATGTCAGTTACATTCAATAATGTAGTGGCGACAGAATCTTTCCCAAATTTCTTAACAAATTCTTCTTTTGCCAAAGCCAAACGTTCTTCATTAATATCATTCAAAATCACGCAAGCACCTTCTTCGGCAAATTTCTTGGCAATTGCTTTACCGATTCCACCTGCCGAACCTGTAACCATCGCTACTCGTCCCGAAAGAGACTTTGGCTTGGGCATACGCTGTAATTTGGCTTCTTCCAACAACCAATATTCAATGTCAAAAGCCTCCTGACGTGGAAGGGCAGTATATTCCGAAATGGCTTCCGCTCCCTTCATTACGTTGATGGCATTAGTGTAATATTCCGAAGCCAAACGAGCCATTGTTTTATCCTTCGCAAAGGTGAACATTCCCACGCCTGGATACAAAATCACCACAGGATTTGGGTCACGCATAGCGGGAGAATTCGGTTTCTTACAAGCCTCATAATAAGCCTTATAACCGTCTCTATATTCAGCAAAAACGCCTTCTAAATACTGCTTGCTTTCTTCCGAAGGAAGACTTCGCTCAAAGCGAAGTCTTCCTTGCTCAATCACCAATGGAGCAATTTTAGTTCTCAAAAAATGGTCGGGGCAAGACGTTCCAAGGGGAGCAAGTTTCGCCAAATCATTAGAATTTATAAACTCTAAGACACGTTCATCATCCGTAAAATGCCCAATCATATTGCGTTCAGATGAACAATATCCTCTCAACGTTGGAGCAATTTCAGCGGCTTTCTTCTTTCTTTCTTCCGAAGATAAAGATTCAATTTTTTGCCCTCCGAAAACGTTTTTATAATTACTTTCAAGGTATTCCGCACATTTTTCGATAACATCCAATGTATTCACGTAGCTTTCAAAAGCAGTATCTCCCCAAGTGAAAAGTCCGTGCGAACCCAACATGATTCCTTTCAGTTTGATGCCTTTTGCGGCGGCTTCGTTTAGGCAAGTTCTGAGTTGCAAACCCAAATCGAACCCTGGACGTTGCCAGCCTACCCAACCGATTTCTCCGTTGAATAATTCTTCGGTAATTTTTGCTCCGTCTTTTGCCGCTGCAATCGCAATGGCCGCATCTGGATGAAGGTGGTCGATGTGTTGGAAAGGAAGAAATCCGTGCAAAGGCGTATCAATCGAAGGGGCTTTTGAGGCTAAATCAAAAATACAATGATTGAATAATTCGACCATAATATCCTCTTTTTCAATGCCTTGATAGACATTTTCCAGAGCCAAAAGCCTTTCCATATACAAAGCCGCACAGCCCGATTTAGTTAAAGTACCGATGTCGCCACCCGAGCCTTTTATCCACATCACTTCCACGTCATTACCCGTGAGTGGGTCTTTGTCAATGATTTTTACGGAAGTATTGCCACCTCCATAGTTTGTTAATCGGAGATCTGCTCCCAAGAGATTGGAGCGATAAATAAATAAATCTACTTCGTTGGTGATTTGAGCGGCTTTGGCATCGTCCCAGAGATAAGATACGTGTTTATAATTCTTCATATTTTTTCTATTTGTAATGATGCAAAACTAATTGTTGAGGCTCTTTAAAACCGTCCTGTACCTATATGTAGCACGACAAACGTAGCACGGCAATCTTTGCCGTGTATCAGACGGGAACACACGGCAAAGATTGCCGTGCTACGTTATTTGCGAATTTCTTGATAAAATATTACCTTGTAGCAAAACCAACAAATCCAATGAGAAAATTCTTTATCATCCTTTTGGTAGCTTTTGGCTATCACATCAATGCACAACAAATTTTTGTGAATGGGCAAAGTTTAAATACCCTTAAAAACGTTAATTACATCACTGTGAAAGCTCAAAAAACTTGGATGGCAACTCGTCTTTCTGCTTTTTTGGATTACGGACAAGGAACATCCGACCGTGAACAGGAAATAACGGATGCCAACAAAAAATCAATGTTTTTCAAAAGTCGAGTGGAGCTTTTTAATTTATTAGATAAAAATGGATGGGATTTGGTCGACACTTATGAAGAAAGCAAAGATGGGAAGGTGTTTGTTTTGCATATATTTAGGCGGAAAAAGTAATAATTTAATTCCCATACTTTCGACGATAGTAAGTACAATATTATGCTGGACACCATGTTAAAACATATTTAACATCAATGTTAAGCATGATATACTCAAGTGATTTTGGGTTTCAGATTTTTGATTTATTGTCCACTTTTCCGATTCTAAAGAATAACGAGGATTAGATGAATCAAAAACCAATTTCCGCTGTGTGTATTCGTAAAAATGGTAAAGTCAAATTCTCTAAAATTCACCCCAAATCACAAAACCGCATCCCGCACTTTGTCTTTACTAACGGAAATAATAATTCCAATCATTGCCCCCGTGAAAAGTAAGGAACTTCCGCCCATACTGAGCAATGGCAGGGGTTGCCCAGTGACGGGTCCCAAGCCCGTGGCAACGCCCATGTGAACCATCGCTTGAATAACCAAACTGAATGTAAGTCCCGCCGACAATAATCCCCCGAAGGCTCGCCCCGAACTGTCCACCGCTTTCATGCCTCTGTACAAAAGCCAGAGGTAAAGCGACAACACAAGCATTCCGCCAATTAGCCCCCATTCTTCAATGATGATGGCATAAATAAAGTCGGATTCGGATTCGCTCAAAAAATATCTTTGCTGGCTTTTTCCCGGTCCTTTTCCTGTGATTCCCCCGTTAGCAATGGCAAAATAGCTCCTATTTATCTGAAAATCCTCATTTTGCCCCGCCTTCTTTTTATCCTTTTTATCACTAAAATTTTTTGAGAAATTGACAATACGATTACGGGCAGTTTCAATACGAGTTCCTTTGCCCGATATTACTAAAATTGCCGCTGAAAAAACAATTCCGAGCAAAGCTATTCCCAAAAACTTAGCTGGAACACGCCCAATATACATCAACAGAAAGCAAGTGGCAAAGAGCAAAAGTGCCGTAGAAACGTTGGTGAGAGCAATGGCGATGCTGATGATGATAATTTTGAAAATCATCGGAATCATATCGGCAAATGTATAATCCAAGTGCTGACGTTTGGCTAACATAAACGCCAAGTTGGTAATGAGTGATAATTTGGCAATATCAGAAGGCATAAAAGTCATACTTCCCACGTGAATCCAGCGATTGGCGTGATTATGCCCTTCTTCAAATTTGAAGGCATACAACAACAAACCCAAGGAAAGCCACACGCCAATGTTTGAAAATGAAGCCAAACGGTGATAGTCCATTTTGTGAAAAAGCCACATTGCCCCCAAGCCAATACTCATATAAAGAATATGTTTGAGAACCATAAAAATAATACTCCCGCCCTGCACCGCAAGTTTGCCCGAAGCACTGGAAACCACCACAACGCTAATGAGCGAAAGTGCCGCAATTACCGTCCAGATTTGGTAATCGCCCTTGAGATTTTCTTTAAGCCAAATGTTCATGTTTCAGTTATTTAAGCGTGAGCTTCCAACCACTCTTCGCCGTTTTCATAAATTTCTTTTTTCCAGATGGGTACAACCTGTTTGAGCGTATCAATCAACCATTGGCAAGCCTCGAATGATGCCGCTCGGTGGGGTGTGGAAACAGCAATCACTACTGCCACATCGCCAATTTCAAGTACGCCCTTGCGGTGAATCATCACGATTTTTTCAATTTCCCAACGCTCACGAGCTTGATTTGCGAGTTCTTCCATCTTTTTCACCGCCATCACATCATACGTTTCAAATTCTAATCTGACGACTCCTTTGGAATTATTATGGTTGCGAACTGTTCCCACAAAAACATCAATTGCCCCTGCACGCTCAGACTGGGCAGCATCTATACAAGCCTGAATATCAATAGGTTGAGCGGATATTTGTATCATTGTTTTAGCTTTGAGTGTTGAGGTGTGAGCTGTGGGCAATGAGATTTGAGCTATTTTTTTCACTGCTCACACCTCACTGCTCAAAGCTCCCCGCTCCATTTCCACAAAAGAATATTTAACGGAATGTTTTTCGTCTATTTCAAAATTTTCACGATGCGTTTCTTGCCAAATATTTTTATCAATTACTGGGAAAAAAGTATCGCCTTCGTAAGCGTGATGTACTTCCGTCAGATATATTTTATCAACGACGGGTAAAGCTAAACGATAAATTTCTGCCCCGCCAATGATGAAAGCCTCTTCGGTTTCTATCTTTTCGGCTTCTGAAATGGCATTTTCCAAGGAACTGACCGTGATACAGCCTTCTACTTGAAAATCTAAGTTCCGAGAAATGATGATAGAAGTTCGGTTGGGTAGGGGTTTACCGATGGATTCAAAAGTTTTACGCCCCATGATGATACAATGCCCCGTAGTGAGGCGTTTGAATTGCTTTAAATCATTGGGTAAATGCCAAATTAGCTGATTATTATGTCCGATAACACCGTTTTCGGCAACGGCTACGATGAGGGAAAGTTTCATTTTTGAGTAAGGATTTATGTTTTTTTTTTGTTTTTTTTTTTTCATATTTTTTTCTTTTTTTTCCAGTTTTTCTGCTCTTTTGTTTTATTCCCCCTATTCTTGATATTTTTCATACCTCTTATTTCTCTTCTCTATTTTTTCTCCCTTAGTTTTTTCCCTATTCCCCCCTTCATGTCTTGCTATCTTTTCTTTGTCTGAGCCCTCTCTTTCCATCCCCTTCAGATTCTCTTGCTTATATCCCCCTGATATCCTCCCCTATTCTCCTTTTCCCCATTTTTATTCCTCTGCTTTTTTTTATTTTTTATTACTCCCAATCCCCTTACTCATCCCCTTTGAATTCTATCCTTTTTTCCTTCCTCTTCCCCAGCTATTCCCCTCTATTCATTCGCCCTTTTTCTCTTCCTTTTTTTCGGATATTCGTCTCTTCTCTGTTTTTATATACCTTCTTTTTTCTTTTTTTTTCTTCTCCTTTCCTAATTCTCCTTTTTCCCTATTTCTTTTTTTCCCCCTCCTCCTTCCTTATTTCTCTTCTTTCTCCTCTTTTTTCCCTCTCCTTTTCGTGTTCCCTCCTTCCCCCTCCTCCCCTCCCCCCCCCCCCCTTCCCCTTTCTAAAATTAAAACATTTACTTATATCTTTTTAAAGAACTTCTTAAAACAATATCCATTGCGGGTAAAAAAACTTTTGAGATGTTTCCAGTCTTAGAAGCTGTTTTAAAATATCTTACGATAAATTCTGATTGTCTTATTCTGACTATCGAAACCATATTTTTTACACAAGATACGCTGTATATTCCTTAAAAAAATATGATTCCACTACTCAAAAAATACAATCAGACTTTATTCAGAATATATTTTAAAACGGCTTCTTAAAAGTTTCTCTCCATTTTCACATATTCAATCCCATCTTTTACCCAAGTGTCAGAAACGATTGCTAAGCCAAATTTTTCATAAAATCCACTCGCCGAGGTTCGGGCATTGCACCAAAAGCTCTCGACGTTCAATTTGATGGATTCTTGGATGATATGTTCCAATAGTTTTGCTCCATAGCCCCTCCCCTGCTCTTCAATTTCAGTAGCAAACTTTCTGAATTGAGCCGTATCATTTTCTATAAAAAGAGAAACAACTGAAAGCAAAACATTGTCTCTGAAAAGCCCAAAATGTAGTCCAGAATCATCATTTAGCAATTTTACACCCTCAAAAGGTTTATTTGCCCACATTACTCGATGGCGGATTCCCCAAGTTTCGGAAGGATGTATTTGTTTGATTTCGAGCATATTTGAATGGCACGCAGATACCGCAGACGGTTCGCCGCAGCGATGCTTCGCAACGCAGATTTACGCAGATTTCTTTAATTTGTAACCGCCCAATTCAACACTAACCACGGAACGGAATTTCTTTTACAAAGAAAATACGAAATCGTTATTTTACCTAAAACCCAACCACTAAAACCCACAAACCCTTTGATGATTCGACAAATTTTCCGAAATTTGTATCTCCTTCCTTTGCTTAAAAAAATAATCCGCCAATCATTTCACGTTATTATTTTAGAAGCAATCCCATGAAATCATTTCAAATCATTTCTTTTATTGGTCTTTGGAGCATTAGTATTTTGGCTTGTTCCGAAAAAAAGGACACGCCCGTTCCCACAACGCCCGTAAATGTTACGCCTACTACGACCCCACCCGTTGTTGTGGTAGATCCGCCCAAAACGGTTAATTTTTTCAACGACCCCGTGATGAAAAAAGCCGATTTGGTTTCACTCAGTTTTGCCGATGACCAAACGCTTTTCGCTCTCGGAAACGATGACTCAAAAGGCTACCTTTTCAAGAGTACAGATTTGGGAAAAACATGGTCTGAAATTAATTACAGTAGCACTAATGTTGTAATGCGTTCAGTCAGTTTCAAAGATGAAAAAGTGGGCGTTTTGAGTGGTAAAAGTGTGTTAGCAACCAACGATGGTGGTGCCACTTGGAAAGCTATTGCACGCCCCACGGATGCTACACTGGCAAGCTATCCCAAAAACCAAGAAGGCTTTGTGTTGAAACAGTTTTATGATAATTTTCACAGCCGAGAATATACCGAACTACACTATGTAAACACGGTTAATTTAGCCCAAACCAAATATGAAACCCTTTTTGGGTACATGAGTGATGTTCATTTTTTGAAGGAAAAAATAGGAATGCTGGTGGGTAATTTTGGCTTAATTTACGTCATAAATATCAAACCTGATGGCACTTATGATTACATTGACCCCGTTCGTCCTTTGGTAGAGAGTTTACTTTCGGTGTATTTAATCAGCGATAAAGAGGCTTTTGTGGGTGGAAAAAATAGTGCATTTTTAAAGACCACCGATGGCGGAGAAAACTGGACGATTTTGAAAACGGGTGTAGCAGGAAATGTATCAAAATTAGCCTTTCAAAACGAAAATTTGGGCTATTCTATCGTTGAAAATGAGGGAAAAACAGCACTGTATAAAGTTGAAGACGCTGGCAAAAAATGGACGAAAATTGAAACCACAGATACTGCCATTTTTAGTGATTTACGGATAAATTCTTCGGGAAAAGCGGTGGCTGTTGGGAAGGCTGGGGCAGTTTACTTGTTTTGAAATAGGTAGCACGGGAATCCTTCCTGTGAATCGGATTTCAACTACACGGGAAGGGCTCCTGTGCTACAAAATCGGATTCCAACTACACGGGACAGATTCCCGTGCTACATTTAATTTGAATAAATAACAGGATTTAGGTGCGTATCAATCACTTTTCCGACCTCTGCCCCAGTACACCATTTTTCCCAATCTTTCTGCTGATTTTCGTTTTCTGGTTTTTGCAAAATCATATTACTGTCCATAAAAATCACAGTCATAACTTTTCGCATTTGTTCGGTTTTGTTTGCCCCTGCTCTGTGAAATACCCAACCCGAATGAAAGCTAACTTCCCCCAAATCAAAGGGTTCGATGATGTGTTTGAAATCCGTAACTCGCAATTTTTGTTGAATAATGGCTTCGCTTTCATCGCCAATTGCCAATTCTCTACCTTCTACTATTTTATGGCTTCCTGCACTAAACTCTAAGGGTCCCATTTCCAAGGGAATTTCTTGAAGCGGTATCCAGGCTGTGATGGTTTTATCACTGGCAAGAGGCCAATAATACTGATCAGCGTGCCACGGAGTAATGCCTCCGCCACCTTCTTTGAAAAGTGCTTGGTCGTGGTACATTCTTACGCCTTCGGTTTGCATCAAATCGGCAGCAATTTTCCCGAGACGTTTCCCGAAAACAAATTCTTTGCAGATTTCATCTTCTTGCCACAGATTAAAAATCTGCAAAAATGCCTTTCCGTAGGTATCTCTGGCATCCAAAGGTTTTTCTTGGTTGTTCAGTTCGGCTACTTTTTTACTGATGGCATCGCCATAATAGGCTAATGTATCAGCATCAAATACATTTTTGAGTTTGATATATCTATTTTTTTGGAAGAAATCAACGGCTTTTTGCGGTAAATCGTAGAGCTGGTCGAGTAAATTATTCATAAGATTTCTGATTTATTTTTTTACAAATTTCCACCAATTTACGGAGATTCATTTTGTTTATTTTTACTAAAAATTGTGCTATATTGGCTAAATGGTAATTCCTTATTCCTTCAGACTTTGTAAATTCGCAGACAAGTCAAAAATATTCTTTTCATGTTTAAAAAAATCACCCTTTTACTCAGTATTTCCATTTCGTTTTCTTCTTGTGTAGGGGTGTATATGCCTTCCACGGGTTCGGGTTCATCCACGCCCAGACCTACACCTACGCCACCGTCTGTGCAAACCAAAGTTGCCCGTAATTTCCCAGAAGGTTTTGATGGGGCTTCCAAAATTCGATATGAAAACGGAAATATTACCGCTTCGTCAGGACAATGGAATTTGGATAATGCCGTGATGGGCGGAGCTGAAAACGACCAAAAAAATGGCACAAAAGCTGTTAGAATGAAGGAAACAGCAAAATTAACCATGAATTTTGACTGCCTGAGTGGTATTCAGCAAGTGCGTTTCAAATACGGAGTTTATCAATTAGACAAAAATAGTACCTTTGAATTATGGATTTCTACGAACGCTGGAAACTCTTGGCAACAAGTAGGCTCAACCCTGACAGCCTCTGAAAAATCCTTGCGTGATGCCACTTTTAACGTTAATACTACTCAAGCCGCTCGCATCGAAATTCGCAAAACGGATGGTTCGGTTAATCGCTTAAATATTGATGATATTTCGATTATTACTTACGGAACAAGTACTAATTCTATACCCGTAGAAAACGGTTCAACCGTGGCAAGTCGGGATGATAATTTGGGTTTGGGCAATCCATCCAATGCCGTCAGTAATATTGCTTATTCGGATAATTTTTTGATGAAAAAAACGGGTTATACGCTTTCCTACAACAAAAATAAGAACATCGCCAACTGGGTTTCGTGGCATTTAAGTACGGCTTGGAAAGGAGAAACGGAACGACAAAATGACTTTCGTCCTGATTCTGATTTACCCAACAATTGGTATGACGTAAACCCCAGAGATTATGCCGAAACTGGCTTCGACCGTGGACATTTATGCCCCTCGGACGACCGTGACGGCAGTTTAGGGGATAACCAAGAGACTTTTTTAATGACCAACATAGTTCCCCAAGCACCCGACCATAACCGTGGAATTTGGAAAAATTTAGAAGATTACGGCAGAACGCTAACCCAACAAGGCAACGAAATTTATATCATTGCGGGAACAATTGGTGAAGGCGGTGAAGGAACAAATGGGTTTACTCGAAGTATCGGAAAAAGTAAAAATATCGCCGTTCCAGCATCACTTTGGAAAATTATTGTGGTACTGCCCATCGGACAAAATGACGTGCAACGAATCAATGAAAATACCCGAATTATTGCCGTGAATATTCCTAATCAAAATTCAGTTGGAAGTCATAGTTGGAAGAAATATAGAGTATCAGTTGATGAAATAGAACGATTGACAGGTTTTGACTTTTTATCGAATGTCCCTACTGATGTTCAGAAAATTATAGAAGATAAAGTTGATCAATAACATACTAAAAAAATAGACCATAAAAACGACTATGCGTCCCAGTATAAATCTGTACAATCTGTTTCATCTATGGTCTATTTTAAACCGTTATGAATTACTTTTTCACCGAATGAGAAATTGTCTCCACCAATTCACCTCTTGCCATTTTTTCGGCTTTGTCAAATTGAGCTAAGGCTTTTTGGAACGTATCATCGTAAGTTGCCATCACTTGGTAATATTCATTATTCAAACCATCGGATGCTTTGCGTTGCCACACATTACGGGCAATATACGCCTTGATTTGTGCCTTGATGTAGGGCATCGAACGCTCATAATCTCTTACTCGCATCTTCACATTGGCTTGTTTTGCCAGTTTCTGCACTTCAATCAACATGGCATCATTTACGACAAAAAATCTGTTGAAATCCTTGAAAGTAAGTTTTTCTAAGGATTTTATATTTTCATTAGTATAATTCAAAGCAAATTCACGGAGGATATTTTTGCCCCACAAATCGCTTAAATATTTAGTAAAATAGGTGGTATCACGGGCAACGAATACGTCGGGTGTAATGCCTCCACCTCCGTAAACAGTGCGTCCGCCAAAGGTTTTAAATTTTAATTTTGGGTTAAATTTTATGCTATCTGCACTGAAAAATTCACCACTTTTCAAGCGTTTTTCGTAATCTTTTTCATAGTCCTCTTCCTGTCCCATCACGTAGGCTTTCTGAATACTGCGACCACTTGGCGTGTAATATCTTGAAATGGTCAGACGTAATTCTGAGCCATCTTGCAGATTTACAGGCATTTGCACCAATCCTTTTCCAAAAGAACGTCTGCCCACAATCAAAGCACGGTCGTTGTCTTGCAAAGCTCCCGCCACGATTTCAGCCGCCGAAGCACTATTTTCATCCATCAAGACCATCACTGCTCCTTTTTCAAAAATTCCTTCTCTTTTGGTATAAGTTTGGGTATCGTACTTTGTGCCTTTCCCGTCGGTATAAACAATCATCTTTTCTCCCGCCAACAGTTCATCAACCATTTTCTCGGCACGGTCTTTATAACCGCCAGGGTTGTTACGAAGGTCAATCATAAGGCGTTTTAGACCTTGTGTTTTTAAGTTTGCCAAAATATTTCTGAACTCTTCAAAAGTGGATTCTGTAAATCTATCAACCTTGATATAACCCGTCTGAACGTCAATCATGTAACCTGCCGAAATGGAATAAGACGGAATCCTGTCTCTAACTACGGTGAATTTTTTAATCCCTTTTTCGCCATTTCTTAATACTTCCAATTTCACTTCCGAACCACGAACGCCCCGTAACTTACTAAAAATAAAGCTATTAGTAACTTTTGGACCTGTTAATACGAACCCATCTGCTTTCAAAAGTCTATCCCCACTTTTTATTCCCACGGCATTGGAAGGCCCGCCGATGATGGCGTTCATTACGTAAACGGTATCACTAAACATATTAAATTCAATACCAATGCCATCAAAACCCGATTCCAACTGCGAACGTGCCGAACCAGCCTCTTCCGTAGAGAAATATGACGTATGGGGATCAAGTTTTTCAAGCATTTTTTTAATAGAAAAATCCACCAAAGAATCCGTATTGACCGAATCCACATACGAGCTTTCAATCAACGAAACAATTTCACGATATTTATTAGAACTCTTAGAAACATCGCCCATACGGATCTGTCCACCAAAGAAATTAGCACCCAATAAAATGCCTCCCACTACGGCAAGGGCAATCCAGATAGGTATTTTCACGATGGTCGAATTATTGTTGGGAGTTTGTTCGTTTTGCATGGTTACTACATTTTGTGGAAATAGATATTAAAGTTACAAAAAACTGGAATGTCAGCAATGATTTTGACGTAACTTTGTTGCTAATTAAGGTTTTAGGTGTTAGGTTTTGGGTTTTAGTGTTTTGAACATTAGACGGTTAATAGGTCTCTTTGTTACATTTGCTACTTTACTAATACCAAACACCTAAAACCTAAAACCTTAATGAAATGAGAATATTAGCCATAGATTACGGAACGAAGCGGGTGGGTTTGGCAGTTACCGACCCCCTGAAAATTATTGCTTCGGCTTTGGACACTGTTCATAGCAAAGACGTAATCAATTTTTTGAAAGAATACCTTGAAAAAGAAGAAGTGGAGGCTTTTGTGGTGGGAATGCCCGTGAACTTAGACGGGGAAGATACCAATAATACCTCGCACGTAAAGGGCTTTGTGAAAACTTTGAAAAAGACCTTTCCCGATATTCCAGTACAATTGCACGATGAACGTTTTACCTCCAAATTGGCACTCCAAGCCATGATTGCGGGAGGATATTCCAAAAAAGACCGCCGTGAAAAAGGTAATATAGATAAAATTTCAGCGACTATTATTTTACAATCTTTTATGGAAATGGAGGGGATTTGATGGCTTAGTCAAATATATCTTTAAGTGGTAATTCAATTTTGGCAATATCATCTTTAAGTGTCATTTCGGAAGAGAAAAATTGGTATTTACCTATTCCTGAATACACAGAAATAGCTTGAAAACTGGGCATTACTAACCAACAAGATTGAACACCAGCCTCAAAATAGCGGTTTATTTTCTTGATAAGTTCAGTATCTGTTTGAGTAGGTGAAATTATTTCGATAGCCACCAAAGGCATTTCAGT
This sequence comes from Arcicella sp., assembly GCA_034519515.1. Taxonomy (GTDB): domain Bacteria; phylum Bacteroidota; class Bacteroidia; order Cytophagales; family Spirosomataceae; genus Arcicella. The sequence continues at coordinate 253,200 of JAXHOK010000068.1, read as the reverse complement.
CATTACGAGTTCATCATCCCAAAAATTGATTTCCATTTTCGGATAAATAGCCACATCTGGAACACAGTTTGGTCGTTCGGGCATTTGTATTTCTACCTCGGAAATTAAGGTAAATTGTTTGCGATAATAGTGGTCTATTTCAGACAAAATACGACCTTGAAGGTATCCGTGGTTTTTACTGGGCATGGGTTTATTTCTTTCAATTTCATAAGCCAACGTTTCCTTGTCAACTATGAAGCTCTCGACTAATAGTTCCATATTTATTGATTTTATTAATAGACCCAAATATACTCAAATTTATTTTAAATGTACACATACGGTTTAATTGGCTTTCCTTTGGGTCATTCTTTTTCAAAGGGATATTTTACGGAGAAATTTGAAAAAATGAACCTCTCGGATACACACGTCTATGAAAAGTTTGAATTAGAAAATATCCAAGATTTTCCAACTTTACTAAAAGCACAATCTCCTAATTTGCGGGGCTTAAACGTAACCATTCCGCACAAACAAAACATCATTCCTTTTTTGGATTCGGTGGACGAAGCCGCCTTGAAAATTGGAGCAGTCAATACCATCAAAATCATGGAAGATGGCATCACCAAAGGTTTCAATACCGACTATTGGGGTTTTCGTTGGACGTTGGAACAATGGACTGATTTTCAAGAGATTAAACCCAAAAAAGCCTTAATTTTGGGCAAAGGAGGAGCTGCCAAAGCAATTATTCAAGCCTTGCAAGATTTAGGTTTACAAACGCAATACGTTTCTCGAAAAAAAGAAGAAAATACCATCACCTACGATGAACTCACGGAGGCAGTCATGCAAGAGCATCTTTTTATCGTTAATACTACACCTTTAGGAATGTTTCCGAAGGTGGATTCTTTCCCAGAAATTCCTTATAATCTGCTGACTAACAACCATTTATTGTATGATATTGTCTATAATCCTTTGGAAACAATGTTCTTGAAAAAGGGGTTAGAGCATGGAGTAAAAGGTGTACATTTTGGTTTAGAAATGTTGCACGGTCAGGCGGAAAAGGCTTGGGAAATCTGGTCTTCAAAAGGTTAAACGGTTCACGGTGAAAGGCGAACGGGACTGGACACAGAAGGGTTCGGGGTAAAAAGTGAACGGATTTGAATTTAATATTTATTTTTAACTAACTGATTTTTAATACTTTATAAATTTTTATTGTGAGCGATTTATTGTGAATTATTTGATGTGAACTTCCTCCGTGAACCGTTCACCTTTTACCGTTCACCGTTCACCAACTTTGAGATATGCAACACGATATTATTGTCATCGGCGGAGGAATTGTGGGACTCGCTACTGCCCTCAGAATCAAGGAACAACGTCCCGAATTGAAGGTTTTATTACTGGAAAAAGAACGGGAAGTAGCCATTCACCAGACGGGGAACAACTCGGGCGTAATTCACTCTGGGCTGTATTATAAACCAGGTTCTTTAAAGGCAACCAACTGTATTCAAGGTTATCATCAGTTGATAGAATTTTGTCAGCAAGAAAATATTCCCTACGAAATTACGGGTAAAGTAGTGGTGGCAACCAAGGCTGACCAAATCCCACAATTGGACACGCTTTTTGTGCGTGGACAACAGAACGGTTTGGCAGGAGTACGAAAAATATCGGCTTCGGAAGTGAAGGAATATGAGCCTTATGTGTCTTGTTTGGAGGGTTTATTTGTGCCGCAAACGGGCATTGTGGACTATAAAGTAATGAGCCAAAAAATGGCAGATAAACTGCGTAATTTGGGTGCTGACCTACAATTTAACGAAAAAGTAACGGGCATTACCAAAGGTCATACGTTGTCGATTGTGAAAACGGAACGCAACACTTACGAAACAAAATTGGTGATAAATTGTGCAGGATTATACTCGGATAAAGTGGCTCAAATGTCTCAGGATAATCCAATTGATGTTCGGATTGTACCTTTCCGTGGGGAATATTTCAAGATTCGTCCCGAGAAACATTATTTGGTAAAAAACCTAATTTATCCCGTGCCAGACCCCAATTTCCCTTTCTTGGGCGTACATTTTACCCGCATGATGAAGGGCGGCGTGGAAGCGGGACCAAATGCTGTTCTGGCATTCCGAAAAGAGGGTTACAAAAAAATGGACATCAACGCCAAAGAATTATGGGAAACCCTCACGTGGGGAGGATTCCAGAAAGTGGCGGTAAAATATTGGGAAATGGGTTTGGGCGAAATGTACAGAAGTTTCTCAAAAACCGCCTTCACCAAAGCCCTGCAAGAGTTGATTCCAGAAATCCAAGAATCTGACCTTATCGAAGGCGGTGCGGGTGTACGGGCTCAGGCTTGCGACCGTACAGGAGGGCTTTTAGATGATTTTGCCATCATCGAAGACGAAAAAGTCATCAACATTCTCAACGCCCCATCACCAGCCGCAACTTCCTCATTATCAATCGGGAAGACGGTAGCGGAGATGGCTTTTAGGCGGTTTTAGTCAATAATTGAATATGTTATCAAAATTTAATTAAATGATTGGAACATTGTCATAACTATCATAGATTTACCATATTATTCATATATTTATTTTAAAGTGGAGAAAAAAAGTATTTCTAATAAGCCATATTTGATTGGTTATCATACCCAAGAATATAGGTCAAATGCTCATGCTCTTGAAGAGCCAATTAAGTGTACGGGTAAAACAGCATGGTTAGGTATGGGTTATTATTTTTGGACTGAAATTGAGTTTGCTCATTATTGGGGAGAGGATTTCAAGAAAAGAGCCACAGGTTATTACGATATTTACAAAGCGGATATTAATATTGAAAAGTGCCTTAATACAGTTTTTGATGAGGAAGGGTACTTCTTCTTCAGAACGAAAATTGAAGAAACTATTGAATATTTTAAGCAAAAAAATGTAAACGTAACCTTGGAACAAGTACATAAATTTCTTGCAGATAATATTTGGAATAATATTGGTGTTGAATGTATCATGTACGATGACAAACCAGTAAATTCATTTAAAAGCGACCGTATTTATTCAGAAATTCCAGATTTATATTTCAAAAAACGAATTCAAGTTGTAGTCTTTAATCTTAAAAATGTTAGTAACTTTGCACTATATTTAGAAGAACAACAATAATAAAATGCTTAACTATCAAGAACTTAGTAGGAAATTCACAGAGAAACTCAATTCATTTGATAAGGACTTTTTATTGAAATGGATTGAATTTGACCAATATAGAGATACTATTGCTCAACTCGTCAGTGGTGAAACAGTTAAGGTTAAAAATACTACTTTAACTCAAAATATTTTAGTTGATAATAAAGAGAAGGTTGCTTTAACTGGTAATACTCAGTACGCAATGGCAGCATAATAACTATGGATACACAGATTAAATTAGTAAACATACAGGTAACAGATTTACTTCTGAATGTAAAAACATTTGATAAGGAAATCACAAATGAATTAGAAACTAATCTTAAATTCGGAACTGGATTCGATGAAGAAAATCAAAAATCGTTTGCCATAATTTTTGATTTATCAATAAATGATGACAAAGCTGAATTTAATTTGAATGTAAAGGTTACAGCACATTTTGAAACTAATACACTAATTGATGAAGTTTTTAAAAACTCTTCATTTGTAAAAATTAGTGCTCCTGCCATTGCTTTTCCTTATGTTAGAGCATTTATTTCAAACTTAACTTTAAATGGTGGTTATAATCCAATTATGCTACCTTCTTTTAATTTTATCAATATTGCAGAAACAGAATAATGTTGATTTTTAATATTAGTTTTCAATTTTGTAAATTAAATCTTTGTTAAATAAATCTTTTAAATCCTCATAATCAGCTAAATCCCTAAAAAACATAGATTTAGCTGATTATAAAACTAAAAGTAGCTGAATATATATGATTTTATATACATTCAGCTACTTTCGTTTTTATAGCTTTGATTTTTTCGTCAAATCAAAATTGAAATTTGTGTTAATAATCAACCCATTGTTGTATTGAAAAACATTCTGCCCGTTTATCTGTCGCCCCAACTGCACGATTTGATTGAGATACCCTGCTTCGATTCTGGTATTTTTATTGAAGCGATATCCCAACAAAATACCTAATCTATTTTGGTCAAAAACATTGGCATTTACGTTTTCTCCAAAACCCACCAAAATCTCATCATACGCTGCCACATAAGGCGTTTTGTCTTTAATTTCTGTTCCTCCCAGCGGTACTTGCACCCTCACCATATAACGCATCCGATTGAGTAAGGGAAATTGGTCTTCGCTCATAACACTGGCGGAACTGTATCTTCCCACAAACCTTTGCTCCAACATAAAACGGTGTGATAAATCCACGATTCCCTCTTTATGAGACAGTTGCACCATTTGAAATATTCGATGTTCAGTAAAATCTCTCCCTAAGCCATTGATGGGATATTCGCCATAAGGAAAAGTCTCTATCAAGGCATAGCCAGCTCTAAATAATACCCTTGGATTTAGGTTGTAATTTATCCCGACTCTCAACAAATTTTGTTGTGAATCCGTAATAACATTATCTCTACGCCATTGATATTCAGCGTGTAAATCAAATTTATTGGACAATTTAAACGTGCCGAAGTAATTATACCAACCTATTGAATTGTGGTCAGAAAGCCTTGTATTTTGTGAAAAAGTATTACTTAAAAAAGACATCACAAAGATTAAACATGAATAATAACATTTCATTTATTTATTTGGATTTTAGGGCAACCAACACTTCGGGCAAGTGTTCCTACTTATTAATAATCAGCAAATTACGATATAATCAAACAGAATCGTAGCAACGAACCGCCTAATTCCTAACAGGTATTTAAAAAATGCAGGTTAATGCCCTTTATAATTCCAGCCGTACCAGTTAAATTCAAATACGACTGCTTGATTTTTTGACAAAATTATAGCCCTATGATTAGAGGTAAATTAAGCTGATGTTAGAAAGCCATTAAGGTTTCTTTTAGCTTCCGAGGAACAAAAAACTGTATAAATGTGATTATGAAAGTTATAAGGCTTTTGTATCAATTCCGAACAATCTGCCAGTAACTATCCAAATTTGAACAAAACAACCATGAATATACCTTTCCACATCGTTGACGTTTTTGCTGAACAAAAATATCAAGGCAATCAATTAGCCGTTTTTGAACATGATGGTTCCGTCCCGACCGAGACCATGCAGGCGATGGCAAAAGAAATAAATTTTGCTGAAACCACCTTTGTCAATACCAAAACCTCAACGCCCGAAACGGGTTACGATGTCCGTATTTTTACGACCGAACAGGAGATTCCCTTTGCGGGACATCCCACGCTGGGAACTGCCTTTGTAATTCGCCAACAAATCATCAAACAGCCTGTCAGTCAGGTAGTTTTGAATTTGGGCGTGGGCAAAATACCCGTAGATTTTGTGGGTGATAAACTCTGGATGCAGCAGATTAATCCCGTTTTTGGAAAAGATTATCCAGTTGAAGAATTGGCGGATTTATTAGGAATTTCTTTGGAAGATATGATGCCCGAATTCCCAATTTTGGAGGTTTCTACGGGTTTGGCATTTTTGATTATTCCCGTAAAAAATCTTCTGGCAATTCAAACCATGAAACCCAATGCCGAAAAGATGATGCAGTTTTTACTAAAAAATAATCTTTATAAAACCAACAATCCTTCGGGCAAGTCGATGAACTTTTTTGTGTTTACGAAAGAAACCTATTTGCCTGAAAATCAATTGAATGGGCGTATGTTTTTGATTGAAGATGGAAAATTAAACGAAGATTCCGCTACGGGAAGTGCCAACGGCTGTTTGTTGAGTTATTTGTTGAAAACGAATTTTTTGGGGACAGATTCCGTGAAAATCAGCGTTGAACAAGGCTACGAAATCCCGAGACCATCTATTTTATATCACGATGGCAGGAAAATTTCTGAAACCGAATTTAGTGTCAGAATTGGGGGAAAGGTTCAGGCGGTATCGAAGGGTGAGTGGTTTGTGTAACGTACCACGGCACTTACGCAGCCCAAATCCTTCCCGTGAATCAAACGTACCACGGCAATCTTTCCCGTATATTTTAAAACTTAAAAAAAACGGCAAAGATTGCCGCACTACATTTATCGGTATATTTAAACGCTTTTTGCCTTTGTTGGATTAAACATCAAAACTCCAATGACATGAACCAAAAAATCACTTTCACAATAAGCATTTTATTGCTCCTCAGCTCATTCAGCTTTGTTTTTGCTCAAAAAAACGTAACTAAATCCAATGATTCCAATACGCCTTTGCATTTGATACAACCCGATTATCCCGTGCCTTATGGTATCGTGAAAACGGAAGAAATTACGCAGGTTTTGAACCGAATTCACGGTTATTTGAATGAAGTTACGCCAACCAATTTTGTCAATTCCAAAACGGGTGAAACGCTTACTGATTTATCCAAAATTGATGAAAATACGGCTTTACAAAAAGGCGATTTCAGAATTGTGAGCTATGAATGGGGTGTAACATATTCTGCGATGTTGTTGGCTTCTCAAGCCACGGGGGACGCACGTTTTAAGGATTATGTAGAAAAACGCTTGAAATTCATTGCCGAATCTGTACCGTATTTCAAAAAAACTTCCGAACAAAATGCCGATTGGGGAACGAAGGGACCTTTGCGGGGGCTGGTAAATCCGCACGCTTTGGATGATTGCGGTGCTATGTGTACCGCCATGATTAAAGCCACTCGTGAAGGGAGTATAACCAATCTTCGCCCGCTGATTGACAGCCACATCAATTATATTATGACCCAAGAACACCGTTTGTCGGATGGAACTTTGGCACGTAACCGCCCACAAATGAATACTTTATGGCTCGACGATTTGTTTATGGGCATTCCTGCTTTGGCACAAATGGGCAAACTGACGGGCGAACAAAAATATTATGACGAAGCCGTGAAGCAAATTTTATTATTTTCAAAAAGAATGTTTAACCGTGAAAAAGGCGTATTCATGCACGGCTGGGTTGAAGGCATGACCGAACATCCCCAGTTTCATTGGGCGAGAGCCAACGGTTGGGGAATCTTGACGATGGTAGAATTATTAGACGTACTGCCCGAAAACCACGCAGGTCGTCCAGCGATTTTAGAACTATTGAAAGCCCATGCCAAAGGTTTGGCATCATATCAGTCTGGCTCAGGGTTTTGGCATCAATTATTAGATAAAAATGACTCATATTTAGAAACTTCTGCCACTGCCATTTATACTTATTGCTTCGCAAAAGCCATCAACAAGGGCTGGCTTGATGCGTTGGCGTATTCTCCCTCAGCAATATTAGGCTGGAATGCCGTTTCCACAAAAATCAACGAAAAAGGGCAAGTGGAAGGTACTTGCGTAGGTACGGGAATGGCTTTTGACCCTGCATTTTACTATCATCGCCCCATTAGTCCCTTTGCGGCTCATGGTTACGGACCAACAATTTTGGCAGGTGCTGAAATGATAAAACTCTTGAAAAACCATCAATTTGAGATAAATGACAGTTCGGTGCAGTTGTTGTTGAAGAAGTAGGATTCTGGCAAATAGTTGGTAAATTTATAGATGAACAAAATCCTCATTACCATCGTAATTTCCCAATTTTTCTGCACTTCGCTTTGGTTTGCAGGCAATGCCATCATGCCCGAACTAATTGCCAATTTGCAGTTAGAAAACAGCTTTTTGGCCCATGCAACGAGTGCCATTCAGTTTGGATTTATCACGGGGACTTTGACGTTTGCGGTGCTGACTATTGCCGACCGTTTTTCACCTTCTTTGGTGTTTTTAGTAAGTGCCATTTTAGCAGGAATTTTTAATTTGGTAATAAATCTTGAAGAAATAGACTCGTTTAATATCCTGATTTTTAGATTTTTAACGGGATTTTTCTTGGCAGGAATTTATCCCGTCGGGATGAAGATTGCTTCTGATTATTACCAAAAGGGCTTAGGGAAATCCTTGGGTTTTTTGGTAGGAGCTTTGGTGTTGGGAACGGCTTTTCCGTATTTATTGAGAAATTTTACCGCAAATTTTCCTTATCAATATGTCATTTACGGAACTTCCATTTTATCACTCTTGGGTGGAACAATTATGTACGTTTTCGTTCCCGACGGACCTTATCGAAAAGCGGGACAGGCGTTACAATTCAATACTTTTTTTACGGTTTTCAAAAACAAGAAATTTCAAGCCGCTGCCTTCGGGTATTTTGGGCATATGTGGGAATTATACGCTTTTTGGGCTTTTGTGCCTGTAATATTGAAATTTTACAAAAGTCAATTCCCTGATATTTCGCTAAATATTACACTTTATTCATTTCTTATAATCGCTTCTGGTTCAGCAGCTTGCGTATTGAGTGGGCAGTTTTCAGAAAGATTCAAGCCCAAAAGTATTGCTACTTTTGCTTTGTTGGCTTCGTGTGTTTGCTGTTTGGTTTCCCCTTTTTTCTTATCCCAAAATTCGGTTATTGCTTTACTGATTTTCCTTTTTTTTTGGGGAATGGTCGTAGTAGCAGATTCTCCATTATTTTCAACTTTGGTAGCCCAAAATGCCCCCGAAGCATCCAGAGGCACCTCTTTAACGATTGTAAACTGTATCGGTTTTGCCATTACTATTGTCAGTATTCAATTTATCAACCTTCTTTCCAGTTATGTTGGGGCGGAATATTTGTATGTTTTTTTAGCGATTGGACCTGTGTTGGGGTTGGTGGCTCTGGGTCAGAAGGATTGAGATTTCACTCAAACAACACACTCATTTCCAGACTATTATGAATTGAACCTGTATTATTTACCGAACCTAATCCGTAAGTCGTCAGCATCACAATCCAAATAGCTTTATTAGTTTTATAAGATTCCTTGAAATCACTTAATTTGTTGAGCAATTTGGCTTCGTAGTCTTTCGCAATGGTGAATTTGCTGTGCGAAAACTTTATTTCTATCAAATTTATTACATGGTCTTTACGGTCAAAAATGAGGTCAATCTGCGATTTTGTGTTCGACCATGCGTAGGTATTTGACTGAATTCCAGCGATGCCCAAGGCTTTTTTGATTTCTTGACTGTGCAACAAACACACTATTTCAAAAGCATTGCTCGCCCAAGCATAATATTGCGGTGTATTGATGATGTTTAACCAAAAATTAGGTTCAGTATCATTCGATTTTTCGATAAAATTTTGGTAAAATAAAGTAAAATTATCCGTCAATTGATAGATAATATTCCGCACTTTTTGCCCTGGCATATTGTATTTTCTGATAAAATCACTCGCTTCTAATTCCTTCAAAATAGTGGTAAGAGTTCCACCATCTTTTAGTTTTGATAGTTTAACAATTTCACTTTTAAACAACCCTTTTTTCTTTTGAGCAAGGGCATTTATGATGGCGATATGCTTCTGATAATTCTTGAATAGAGAGGCAAAAAGCAGGCAATATTCATCCCTTAATTTTGCCTGTTCACTAAAAAAAAGCCTATTAATATTCTGTGAAGCACTTTCTTGGATTTTTATGAAGTTGAGATAAAAAGGAATTCCCCCCAAAGCCATGTACAATTCCACGACTTGATAATTGTCATAACTTCCGCCCATTACCATCAAATACTCCTTCGTTTCTTTCAGTGTAAAAGGCTTCAATTTTATCCGATTCGTAACCCGATTGTAGAGTCCTTTGGTGTTTTTCAAAAGGTTGTCAATCATCCAAGAAGCCGACGAACCGCAGACAATAAACTTGATGTCATTTCTGGCACTTGCCCAACTGTTCCAAAAAAAATCAATTGCCAAAATTAACCCCGAATCTTTGGTGTCCATCCAAGGTAGTTCGTCAATAAAAATTACCTTTTTTTCCTCTGGATTTACTTCCAAAATTTTTATTAAATTCCGAAAAGCATCCATCCAATTATCGGCATCTTTTTGCTCTTCATAAAAAGGGCTTTGTCGTAAGGCGGCATTAAAATTAGCCAATTGTATGCTCGTTTTTTCTTCTGCCAAACCCGTTGAGTAAAAGCTGAATTTATTATTGAAATATTGCCGAATCAAATAAGTTTTACCCACTCGTCTTCGTCCATAAACCACCAAAAATTCTGATTTATTAGAAGCCATCATTCCATCAAATTCTTCTATTTCTATTTTTCTGCCTATTATGCTCATAATCATTGCGTTATGATACAAATATAATAGATGTCGCTAAATTTAATATTGTTTTTAGCGGTATCTATATATTTTTAGTTAAATACCGCTAAATTTATTGTTACTTTTTAGCGACATCTGTACTTTTTAAGGTAAATGTCGCTGGGTTTTAATTTATAGTAAAATCAAATTTCTAACCATTTAAAGAAATTTCCCCTAAAAAACCTATCTTTGAAATAACCATCTTCATCCCCAAACATGACCCAAACAATCAGCAAATTCATCAATAAAAATTCCTTCAACGCTACTTTTTTTGCGGCTATTACTGCCTTTTTTACTTATATGTGTTTCTATCCGTTCAGGCGGGCATATACGGCGGCAACTTATGAGGAATTATCTTTTTTGGGAGTCAATTTCAAAATCTTGATGATAACCGCTCAGGTTTTGGGTTTTGCCTTTTCTAAGGGTTTGGGGATTAAATATGTTTCGGAAATGTTGCCCCAAAACCGATCCCGTAACTTACTGATAATGATTGTATTGTCTTGGTTTTGTTATCTGTTTTTTGCCCTGATTTCCGCTCCTTACAATTTATTTTTTATCTTCATGGCAAGCCTTCCTTTGGGTATGGTTTATGGCACTATTTTAGGTTTTTTGGAAGGTCGAAAAACGACTGATTTGTTGGTAGCGGTGCTTACAGCTTCGTTTATTATGGGTTCGGGTTTTGCCAAAAGTATCGGTAAATGGGTGATGAGTACCTTAGAAATTAGTCAGTTTTGGATGCCCTTTGTGGCGTGTGCCATTATGATTATTCCTTTCGGGATTTGCACGTGGCTGATGGGGCAAATTCCACCACCCACCGAAGCCGATAAAGCCAATCGTACCGAAAGAAAACCCATGCAAAAGGCTGACCGTAAGGCATTTATCAGTGAATTTGCATTGAGTATGTTCATTTTCGTAATGTCGTATATTTTACTAACAACCTTCCGAGAATTTAGGGATAATTTCACGCCCGAAATCTGGAAATTATTGGGATATGGCAATAATTCCGCCATTTTCACCCAAACCGAAACACCCATTGCTATTACGGTTTTGTTGATGATGGCGGCAATGCGTTGGGTACAAAACAACTACAAGGCTTTCGTGATTATTCAGTTATTGATGTTGGCAGGAGGCGTTATGATTGGCGTGAGTACGCTATTGTATCAGCAAAAAATACTCTCTCCCGTGGGCTGGCTCACGAGTTTGGGCTTGGGTGTTTATATGGCATACTCCATGTGCAATAGCCTATATTTCGAGCGAATGATTGCCGCCTTCAAAAAATCTGGCACGGTGGGATTTCTCATTACTTTTGCTGATTATTACGCTTATTTGGGTAGCATTTTAGTGCTTTTCTATAAAAATTTCTTCCAAAAAAGTATTAATTATTTGGAGTTTTTTATTGTATTATCTTATTGTGTATCAGTTGTTTATGTGATTTTAGTGGGACTTTCTATGTGGAATTTGAGTTTGAAGCGGAGGGGGGAAGTTGTCTGAATTTGGATTCGTGGGATTTATGGATTTTTTGGATTTACGTCACCGTAAAATCTGTAAATTCTTATTCATGTTCAATTGTTTTTAATCCAAAAAATCTTCTAATCTGACACGGTGCGACGTTTCGCAATCCAAATTTAGACTGAGTCGCACAGACAAAAAAATCCCAAATCAATCCAAATCAAACCTCGATCGGCACAGGCGTTTGGCTTTTAATTTCGTTCACCACAAACCTACTTTGAGCATTGCCAATATTGGAAAGTGTCGCTAATTTGTGCAAAATAAAATGTCGGTATTCGTCCATATCTTTCATCAAAACCTTCAATAAAAAATCTGAACCACCCGAAATACAGTAACATTCCACCACTTCGGGGAGGAGTAAAACGTCTTTCTCAAACTGTTCCAAAAACGTAGCGGCGTGTTCTTTGAGGGTTACGTCCACCAAAACCACCAAACTTTTTCCCAATTTCGATTTATTCAAAATGGCGGTATATTTTTCAATAACTCCTTCATTTTCAAGCCGTTTGATTCGCTCATGGATGGGCGTAGTCGTCAAGTTCAAGCGGGAAGCTATCTCTTTATTAGTCATTAAAGCATCTTCTTGAAGAAACTTTAAGATTTGTAAATCTATTTTATCTAAATTCATATCGGGAGTTTTACACTTTTACAAAAATACAATATACAAACTCAAAGCTCGGAAGTTTGATAATTCTTCTCTTGGTTATAATCTTATTATTGAGATTTAACATGAAAAATTAGGACTATGCAAATGTATATATGTACATTTGCGTTATAAAAAGTTTTAAAGTATAATATACCTGTTCGCTTTATTCCATTTCCCTGTTTTTTATTAGCCGCTATCATTGAAACACACGCAATGTAAATTTTAAAAAACAAATAATCATGCAAATATCTCTCACAAAACCGATTGTGGCTAATTATCTATTAGCCCTGACTCATTGCCCCGCAACATTGTCTATTTTTTCTAATTTTCAATCATCTAAAATCCAGTAAACGCCATGAAACAGACGCTTATGAAAATTATCATTTTCCAATTATTGAGTTTTTTTGCATTCAATAGTTATGCTCAGAATTTGACTTGGGATTACCCAATTAAGCCAGGAACTGAAAAATGGAAATCCTATCAAAATACGCCCGATATTGTTAGAGATTTACAAATGCCTGAGAAATTGTTGAAATCTATCAATACAAAGGAATTGTTAGAAATTTGCTTGAAATACCCATTTTTAAGAAATTATACAGCTTCTGACAGTCCATACCAAGGAATGAATGGAGTGATTAATTCTTTCAATGGTTTCAAAGAACTTACTGAGAGGAAAGACATCAGTATCAATATGATTGAATATTACAAAACTAAAAGAATTTCAGAAATTGAAGTAATAGACAGTAAAGGAGGTTTTACGTTTGATTATTGTGCTTTTGAATTATTACTTTGCAGTGATAACATAATGTCCAAGTTTTCAAATGAAGAGAGAATTTTTTTATTAAAGTTGTTGATGAAAAAACTGAATGAAAAAGCTGGTTATGATATGTATTTTGGGGATTTTGGTAAAATGACATCTGCTTTCGTTGCCAATAAGTTTGCGATTGTATTGGGTAAAAAAGAAACCAAAAGTGATGATAAAATGCAATCTTCTAAAAATCTTTTTGCAGATAAAATGATTATGTCCGATTTGAAAGTGGTCGATTTGATACTTTCGGATGTTACTACTTTTGTTCAAACTTTAAAATAATATTAGATATGAAAAAGCCGCTTTTGATGTGTTTCGTAACCATCTTATTAATGAGTTTTATGTCGTGTGTTAATAATTCGAGTAATGAAGACCCAAATCCACCAGTACTCGTGTGTGGAGTAAAAGATCCAATAAAAGATTTGAAATGGTTATCTGATGAAATGAAACTTCAAATAGGAGGTCAAAATCTCAATGGGGTTGTTCTCTTTGAATACAGAAACGAAAAAGTTATTGAGGTTCAATGCTCTGTGTGTTCATCAACCAATATTCATCAATATTTTTGTGATGGTACTAAGCTAAATCTTTTGAAAGTAGATGATTTTAATGATTACAAGAAGAATCGCAAGGAAATCAAGGTATTGTACGGAACTAAAATTTGGTAATGAAATATTCTAAAATCAAACTCAATGAAAATGAAAAATATATTAAAAGTAATTATAGGAATTTTGACCATTTTATCTCAAGAAATAACGGTCAAAGCACAGAGTACGCCAAACGGTACTAATGTTTCACAGTATGTGATTTATCCATTTCCACTTACTCAGAGTCAGATAAATCAAATCAACTTGGATCAAGCACAACACTCACGAAAGCTCGCAATGCCTTGATAAATACATTTAATTTTATACAAGGAGACAGAATAGCTTATGACAACAATTGGGCTTATAATACAAAAGTTTCATTATACGATGAACATCCTGTGATTTTGGAAGGTTGTGATGGTGGTGAGTGCCACGCTTGGGTATGTGATGGTTATCAAAATTGGAAATATCCTTATGGATATTACAATCATAGTAGAGATCAATGGGTGCCAATTTATTATACAATTTTCAGTATGAATTGGGGTTGGGGAGGTTCTCATAATGGTTGGTTCTCTCAATATTATTGGGGGGCTGATGAAAGTGGAAATCCTATGCCCTACAATTTTAATAGTTCAATCGGTGGTATTTACAATTTAAAAATCTAAGCAACATAAAAATCTTCTCATTTTTAATCGCACTATTCTCGGTAATATCTTGTCAGAAAACGGAACCCATAATTAATTCCCCAGGAAAAATTGAAGGGACTTTTCTGACATTTAAAGATACAGAGAAAACAAAATTATTGGATAGCAAAGATATTAAGTTCATTGTTACTTCTGATAATAACAAAGTATATACGTTTGAAAGCAATAAAATAGGAATATATAAAGATTCACAAGGCAATAAATTTTTTGAGCTTTTTAATGGTTTCGGTTTAACCAAAGAGATTCTAAAAGAAGGTATGAATACTATAGAAATGGTTTATCCAGACGGTAAAATTGATAAAATAAGTTTGGATATTTCTTTTACCACTGTTGTTACTTATAATAAGGTAGTTTTCAACGGTAAAGAAATAATACTTGAAAAAAGAGATAGTCCTGCTAAATTTTCTTTCATTTATACATTGAATTAGGTAAATAATATTGCAAGATAAAAGCGAGTTTTCCAATCACGGAAAACTCGCTTTTAGTTTTTACGCAGACTATAAATTCAAACTTTATCCCGTCTTTAATTGAAATTCCCTAATTTTGTACTTTATTTATTAAAACAAAACAATGGAATCCAAGAAAATCCAATCAGCTCTCATTTCGGTTTATTACAAAGACGGTCTCGCTCCGATTGTGGAATTGCTCCATAAAAATGGTGTAAAACTCTACTCAACGGGTGGCACACAAACTTTTATTGAAGAGTTAAATATCCCAGTTACGGCGGTGGAAGACCTCACAAGTTACCCTTCAATTTTTGGTGGACGAGTGAAAACATTACACCCAAAAGTATTCGGTGGAATTTTGTATCGTCGTGATAATCAAGGAGATATAGACACTGCCGCTCAATATGAAATCCCTTCGATTGACCTTGTTATCGTAGATTTATATCCCTTTGAGGAAACCGTTTTGAGTGGTGCTTCGGAAGATGACATTATCGAAAAAATCGACATTGGTGGCATTTCCTTGATTCGTGGGGCTGCCAAAAACTTCAATGATGTCTTGATTGTTTCATCACGGACACAATACGCAGAAGTGCTTTCGATTCTGGAAAACAAGAACTGCCAAACTGATTTATCCGACCGCAAGCGTTTTGCCATGTTAGCGTTTGGTACTTCTTCACATTATGATACTGCCATTCATGCCTATTTCAACGGCAACAAAACCGATATTTACGATTTTAAAACCTTACCGCAAAGTGGATTACGTTATGGAGAGAATCCTCATCAATCCGCCACTTTTTATGGTGATTTAGAGGCTCTTTTTGATAAGCTGCACGGCAAAGAATTATCATACAACAACTTAGTTGATGTGGACGCTTGCATCACTTTATTGGATGAATTTGAGGAAACTTCTTTCGTTATCATCAAGCATACCAACGCTTGTGGAGTGGCTTCGGGTGCGAGCGTACATGAGGCATACAGAAACGCTTTTGCTTGCGATACTATCTCGGCTTTTGGCGGAGTTTTAGCCACCAACGGAACGGTTGATAAAGCGGCTGCCGAAGAAATGAACTCGCTTTTCTTCGAGATTCTGATTGCTCCAGAATACACAGAAGAGGCTCTGGAAGTGCTTAAAACCAAGAAAAATCGTATTTTATTGGTTCGTAAACAAGTGGATTTTGGCAGAAAAATGTTCAAGACTTTGTTGAATGGAGTTTTGGAACAGGATAAAGATTTGGTTACTGAAAAAATCGCTAATTTTAAAACCGTTACCCAAAAAGCACCAACTGAATCAGAGTTAAAAGCATTAGAATTTGCTTTAAAAATCTGTAAACATACCAAATCAAACACCATTATTTTGGCGAAAGAAGGACAACTTTTAGCCAGTGGCGTGGGGCAAACTTCACGGGTTGATGCCTTGAAACAAGCCATCGAAAAAGCCAAAGAATTTGGATTCGATTTGCAAGGTGCGGTAATGGCTTCGGATGCGTTTTTTCCTTTTCCAGACTGTGTAGAGATTGCGTATAAGGCTGGTATCAAGGCAGTTACGCAACCAGGCGGTTCAATAAAAGATAAAGATTCAATTGCCTATTGTGATGAGAATGGTGTGGCGATGGTGATGACGGGGATTCGTCATTTTAAGCATTAATTTTTCGTAAAAACTTGAACTTCCCGAAAGTTATTTCTACTTTCGGGAAGTTATTGCGAGATACTTCCCGAAAGTTATTTCTACTTTCGGGAAGTTTTCAAAAAAGAGAGGCTTTTGAGTCTCTCTTTTTTTGTTTCTCTTTTTCTAAGTATATCTTTTAATTCTTTACTTTTTTTAGTAGCTTTAAAAGATATAATTTTTCATAAGAATAATGCAAAAAACAATTTTAGTTTTTCTCTTTTTAGTATCACAAATATCTCTATCACAAGACTTTAAGGCTTATGAACAAGTGATTCCTAACACAACTGTGAAGTTTAAAATGATGCCTATTCCTGCGGGTGAATTTATGCTGGGAAGTCCCGAAAATGAACCAGGACACGAAGCCGATGAAAGCCCCCAAGTTAAAATAAAAATAGAACCTTTTTGGATGGGGGCAACGGAGGTAACGTATGACGAATACCAACTTTTCTTTGAAGAAGAACGTGACCCCGAACCCAAGCCCGATGCCATCACTCGCCCGAGTCCGCCGTACATAGATTTTACTTTGGGCATGGGCAAAGTAGGAGGATTTCCAGCCAATTCCATGCAACAATATGCTGCTTTGATGTATTGCAAATGGTTGTATTATAAAACGGGATTTTTCTACCGCCTACCCACCGAAGCCGAATGGGAATATGCGTGCAGAGCAGACAGCAAAAGCCGTTTCTTTTTTGGAGAAAATGCCTCAGAATTAAGCACTTACGCATGGTTTAAAGGTAATTCGGAAGAAAAATATCATCACGTAGCCGAAAAAAAACAAACCCTTGGGGCTTGTATGATATGTTGGGAAATGTGGCAGAATGGACACTTGACCAATATGATGAAGGATTTTATAAGACTTTGAAAGAAGGGCAAATATCACCATATAGCGTAAAAATAAAACGTTATCCAAGCACCGTGAAGGGCGGAAATTACCAAAGCGAAGAAGCTCAATTACGCAGTGCCGACCGCCTAAAATCCGACTTAATTTGGAACAGAAGAGACCCTCAAATTCCCAAAAGTAAATGGTGGAATGCAGATTCGCCTTTTGTGGGATTCCGAGTGGTTCGTCCTGTGAAACAACCCACGAAGGAGGAAGTTGAGTCGTTTTTTGAGGGGATTTTGAAGTAGAGGTTATTGAATATAAAAACAAATCGGAAATGAGTTTTAATTCGATAAGAGCCAAAAACTGCCCTTGTCATCCTCAAAGGAACTAACTCCGAGTTGAAGATAATTAATTTTTGGAAAATTCAGATTTTGTCCCTAATCAGGATGCAAAGTGTACAATTTTGATTATTTCAGAGCAACTATTTTTTATAAAACTCAAAATTCAAACATAACCACTCATGAAGCAACATAATTATTTCGTTTACATCGTAACTAACCCAAGAAAGACAGTTCTTTACACTGGCGTTACCAACAATCTGCAAGTTAGAATGCAACAACACTTTGAAAACCGAGGTAATCCAAAAATTTTTGCAGGTAAATATTATTGTTACAATCTTCTGCACTTTGAATATTATCAATACATTCAACACGCTATTGAACGAGAAAAAGAAATCAAATTAATGATGAGAGATAAGAAAGAGGCGTTGATAAATGAACACAATCCAGATTGGAATTTTATTATTCCTTGATTCGGAAAACGAAGTCTCATTGTCATTCTGATTAGGCATTCCTGAAAGAATATACCTTAGAGTGCCTAAGAAACACACCTTTGGAATTTCGGAGTTAGTTCCTTTCAGGATGACAAGGATAATTTGCTTGGGGCTTTCGTAATTTAGTTCAGTTTTGACATTTTTGTTCTATCATTTAGAAGAGAATTACCCTTGTCATTCTGAAAGAAACTACCTTCGATTTGAGGATTATTTGGGACTTCACAGTTAGTTCCTTTCAGGATGACAAGGGAAATCTATTCCTAAAAAATAATATTCTAATCATTATAATTCATTCTAAATAAGTATGTTACACAAATTTCAAACATAAATCCAAAAATCCAATGAATCAAAACAGGCGTGAATTTGTAAAAAATACTTCTCTCCTCACGGCAGGAGGATTGTTGGTTTCTCCGTTTTTTTCGGAGGCTTCAAGGCTTAATAATAGCGTGGACGATATCATCAAAATTGCCCTCATCGGTTGCGGTGGGCGAGGTACTGGTGCTATCGTTCAGGCACTTAGCACCAAACAAAACGTGAAATTGGTGGCAATGGCGGATGCTTTTAAAGACCGCTTGGATTCTTGTTTTGAAGCAATTACGAGCGATGAACAAGCCACTTTGAAATCTAAAATTGACGTAAAACCCGAAAATAAATTCACGGGTTTTGATGCTTATTTGAAGGCAATTCCTTTGGCGGATGTCGTGATTTTGACGACTCCCCCAGGTTTTCGTCCGATGCACTTTGAGGCGGCAGTGAATGCGGGAAAGCACATTTTCATGGAAAAACCCTGTGCTACCGACCCCGCAGGAATCCAACGAATTTTGGTGGCTGCCGAAAAAGCAAAAGCCAAAAAATTGAATGTTGTCGTGGGTCTGCAAAGACATTATCAGACCTCATACCGTGAAGTGATGAAGCGTTTGCAAGATGGTATGGTGGGCGATGTGGTTTCGGCTTCGGCTTGGTGGAATAATGATGGCGTTTGGACAAAACCACGCACCGCCTCAATGACCGAGATGGAATATCAAATGCGAAATTAGTATTATTTTAACTGGATTTGTGGCGACCATATTACTGAACAACATATTCATAATATTGACGTAATCAACTGGGCAAAAGGGGCTTATCCCGTGAAGGCTCGTGGCACGGGTGGGCGTGGCACTCGTGTGGGCAAAGACACTGGCGAGATTTTTGACCACCACATCGTAGAGTTTGAATACGCCGATGGCACAATCTTAAACTCACAATGTCGCCACCAAAAAGGCACATGGGCGAAGGTGGACGAAATGGTGGTTGGTACAAAAGGGAAAATCATGTTTGATGCCGCCCACATTACCGACCATAAAGGCAAAACGCTTTTCAAACATAACGCCTCAAAAGACCCCGACCCATACCAAACTGAACACGATGAACTTTTTGCGGCAATTGCCAAAGGAGAATATAAATTTGCCGATGCCGAAAACGGAGCAAAATCAACCATGACATCCATTTTAGGCAGATTAGCCACCTATTCTGGGCAAACTATTGAGTGGGACAAAGCCATTAATTCAGGCATTGATATTATGCCAAAAACCTTTGCTTGGGATGCTGATATGCCTCTGAAACCCGATGCGAACGGGAATTATCCAGTGGCTGTGCCTGGGAAGACGAAGTATTTTTCTTAGGGTTTAGCGGTGAGGTTTGAGCCATGAGAAAACTTTTCATGGCTTATTTTTTAGGAATTAATGAAAAGTACAATTTTTGAATGGAAGAACAACTCTACTATGAAACTCTCCCTTAAATTTTAAGCTCATCTGGCTTGGTCAGTTGAATCAATAAAGTATTTATTTCGTCTGGAATTTTATCCATTGCTTCAATCAATTCATTATTTGAAAATGATACTTTGTAATCTTGCTGAACCCATTGTCGAATTGCCTTCAATAACTCTCTACAATCGCACATTTCTACTTTATTTGTTTCCCAACTACTTTCAAACTCTGTTACAATAGAGTTTGTTTTTTGTGAGAGTTGTGATGTTTGAATACCAATAGTTTTAAATAATTCCCCTGTAAATTCAGGTATTGATTGATTTAAAGGCTTTTCTTTTAAAGATTTAAGAATTTCTGTAATACGTTTTGCATTTACCAACGAATCATTAATGAATAATTCACTAATGAAATTTTCTTGAATTTTATCTTTTTGGAGTTCTACAAAACTGAGAATTTTATCATTAAAATTTTCAGTTTCCCATTGATTTAGCAAAGTTTCATCTTTGATTTTTTTAGCAACAATATTTTTAATAGCCTTTTCATCAATCAGATAATTCTCAATTTGTCGCTTACTTAAATAATGCAACCTTTTAGGGTTTTTCGAGAAGAACTTACTTCTTATGTCTTCAATCGTATCATTAGCCGTTTCATCTTTGTCCAATACCATCAAAAGCGGGGCATTTATAAACTCTTCTTCATTGAGTATATTAATCAAATTAGCCAACTTATACCGATTGCCTTTTCCTCCCATCGCAATAAAAGCCGTTGCAAATGAGTTTATTTGAGCTTGTAGATTTGCTTTTTCTGCAAATGCCAGAATAAAATCTTTATCACTCGGACCTTCCGTAAATACATAAATGGAGGGTTTTTGAGTGTAAGTTAGTGTATCAATTTCATAGCCCAATTGTTGGACAGTTTCCAATAATTTATTCTTATCCTCTACTTTTGAAATAATAATTCCCTTCTGGTCAATTTCATTCTTCAATGAAAAAACTTTATCCAAACCCACTTCTTGAATCAAAACCAGACTGTGAGTAGTGATAATAAACTGAGTATCAACGGAAAGTAATTGAATATATTTAACAAATTCCTTTATCAAACTTGGGTGCATGTGTACTTCTGGTTCGTCCATTAGCACAATACTTGGCTTCAATAATAGAATTGTAGAAAGCATCAAAACCAACGTTTGCATTCCTTGCCCAACATTATTGATGTCATAACTAACATTTTCTGTTGTTCCGTTTTTACGAAGTTTTTCATGTAAAATCAGTTCAAATTGTCCTAATTCTTCATTGTTGATAACATCTACATCGTTCAGTTCAGTAAAAATTTCCAATAAACGTTTTTTGAAATCTTCAAATTTTTGAGGTTCTCTTTTCTTTAAAGCATATAGTAAACCCCTGATATTTACATAATTATCAGAGGTTTTTTCTTCAATTTGATTAAGAGGAATAAATTTTTCATTATCTAAAATTTTTCCTTTTGAATCAAGATAGAGAGGAGATTTATAGACGTTGTAGAAATTAGAATTGGCAATGACATGTTGAGTATTTGATAATATTACCGTTAAAGGTAAAAAATCTAAGTTTTGATGTCCATCAAAAAATTCCTTGTCAATATCAGCTTTTAGGAAACGAGATGTTTCTTTTTTGTTAATATAACTCACTTGAGATTTCAACGTTATGACTTCGGGTAACATCATTTCAGATAAACCTTCTAAATCAACATTAGTAGCAATACTATTCGTAATATTTATTCCCAAAGTCAAATACGATTTCCACTGTTCCTTAGTCAGTAAAATATCTCCCTCAATTATCAAATTCCCATCATTTACTAAATAATTCAAATCTCTTGGCGTAACCTCTTCCGTCTTAAAAAGCCTCTGAATCGCATTTAGAATACTTGTTTTACCCGCATTATTTGCTCCTACCAAAACGTTAATATCTTGGTTAAAAGTAATGGTGGTTTCAGGTAAATTACTTATTTTCCTAAAATTGGTAAGTCTTAAATTTAGTAATTTCATGTACTTTTTCGATATGGAATTAAAATAAGATGATTAGTTTTGATTTGTAATAATTTGACTATCAGATATTTGCAATAATTATAAAGTTAAAGTACAGATGAAATTTTTACCTGCTGACCCCTTACAAAATCCGCAACTTGGCAAAACTCAACAGCAAAGTCTTCTCGCCAATACTTCCTTCAAATTGAATAATGGCTTTGCGGTCTGTCCCGTTTACGTCAATCTTTTTTACTTTCCCAAAACCAAATTTCAAGTGTTCCACTCGGTCATTTTCCTGTAAATTTTTGGTATCACTCGGCACAAAATCTTGCGAAGGACTGTATGTATTCGCTACTTGCGGGCGTGGGGCTGTCGAGGGTCTGATTAAATTGGCAATGGGCGTTTTAGTATCGGGCGTGTTGAAATCGGGCATTTTTTGCTCCTTACTTGACATCCTCACAAAACCTTGTGGCAACCTTTGCGTGTCTTCAACGGCTCTACGGATATTTTTGGCAAATTGTAAATATTTGGGGTCAATTTCATCCAAAAAACGACTTGGTTCGCAAGGTTTCAAACGTCCCCATTGGTAGCGTGTCTCGGCGTAAGACATCATCAATTTCTTTTCGGCACGGGTAATTGCCACGTAAAAAAGTCGTCTTTCTTCTTCCAAATCCGCCCGACTTTGGAGCATCATCTGGCTCGGAAAAAGGTCTTCTTCCAACCCAACGACATATACATGGTTGAATTCCAGCCCCTTAGCCCCGTGAATGGTCATCATCGTTACACGGTCATTGTCACCATCGGCATCGTCTTGGTCGGCATTGGTCATTAACGATACATTCTGTAAAAATGCCGAAAGTGTTTTTTCTTCTTCGCTCGTATCGGGATTATCAACAAATTCTTTCACCGAGTTTAATAATGATTGAACGTTCTCGTAACGTGATAATCCTTCCACGGTTTTGTCTTCGTGCAATTCCTTCAACAAACCCGATGCCTTAGCGATGTGAGCCGCCACTTCATAAGCATCTTTTTTCTGAGATTCCGCCATGATTTTGAAGGACTTTATCAAATCGGCAAAGCCTTCGATGGTATCAGCAAAACGTCCCGCCTGATACTGGCGAATATTAGAAACCACCTGCCAAACGGGAATCTGTTGCTCCGAAGCAGTGATGGTAATTTTGGCAATCGTGGTATCACCGATTCCCCTTTTGGGCAAGTTGATAATCCGCTTGAAAGCCTCTTCATCGGCTTGATTGACCACAAAACGGAAGTAGGCGATCAGATCTTTTACCTCTCGGCGTTGGTAAAAAGATAAGCCACCAATGATACGATATTTGATGTTCAGTTTACGTAAAGACTCTTCAAAAGTACGAGATTGGGCGTTGGTTCTATACAAAATCGCAAAGTCGGTATTGCGTAAACCCAAGTTCATTTTCGACTCAAAAATATGGGTCGAAATCAGCCTTCCTTCTTCATTATCCGAACCCGCTTTTATCAATTCAATCAACGAACCTTCTTCGTTTTCGGTAAAAACATTTTTCTTTAATTGATGCTTATTTTTGGCAATAACCGAGTTGGCAGCCTCCACAATATTGACCGTCGAACGATAATTTTGTTCCAACTTGATGGTGGTCATATTGGGGTAATCTTTTTCCAAATTCAAGATGTTATCAATACTCGCCCCACGGAAGGCATAAATTGACTGAGCATCATCACCCACAACGCAAAGATTCTGTGAAATGTCGGATAACTTCTTGACAATCAGGTACTGAGAAATATTTGTATCTTGAAACTCATCTACCATTACGTACTTAAATTTGCGTTGGTATTTATCCAAAACCGCTGGATGGTCTCTGAAAAGGATATTGGTATTATACAGCAAATCATCAAAATCCATGGCGTTTGCCTGAAAACATCGGAGGGCGTAAATCTTGTAGAGTTTACCCATTTCGGGTAATTTTGCCGAAGCATCATCCGCTGCAATCACGGGATTATTGGCGTATTCATCAGGACCAATCAAGCGGTTTTTTGCTCCCGAGATTCGGTTGAAAACCACGTTGGGTTTATAGATTTTATCGTCCAAACCACGCTCTTTTACGATGCTTCGGATAAGTGATTTGGAGTCGTCAGTATCATAAATAGAAAAATCAGAAGTATAGCCCAAATGCTTTCCGTCAAAACGAAGAATTTTGGCGAAAACCGAGTGAAAAGTCCCCATCCAGAGGTTTTTACCATCATTTCCCACTACTGTTTCGATACGATTTCGCATCTCACCAGCGGCTTTGTTAGTAAAAGTCAGAAGCAGAATTTGGAAAGGGTCAATCCCCTTTTCGATGAGATAAGCCGTGCGATAAGTAAGTACCCGAGTTTTGCCCGAACCCGCCCCCGCAATAATCATCAATGGTCCGTTGATATGTTGTACCGCTTGTTGTTGCGGTTCATTGAGTCCCTGTAAATAATCCATAATTATTTTAATCCTTGTTATGATTCAAAATTACGAAAAAATAAGGGAGGGGAAGGGGTTTTGTTGAGTGTTTTCGTTTTTTGAATTGATTACAGAAATAAATATTTAGTATGTGTAAAAGTAATAGCCTCTAAATGATTGATTTAGAGGCTATTACTGATAAAATTTTAAAACAACTTCTTATTTTCTTGTAGTAAATGACATATCACCCCCCGCAGCTCTTGCTTCTTTGACAGCAATTTGCAAGTCTTCTGGCAAACTACTCATAGGAAGAATATACCCATCAACCATCACGTAACTTGTGAAAGGATTATTTTCACTCATGTCTTTGGTTGAAAATTCCTTATCGTACCTATTTAGTTTTAGTAAATCTCTGATAATCTTCGACTTACCGCCAGTTGTGGTCTTTTTTGTTCCAAAAAAATTATTAATATCATCTATCGAAGTGTAAGGCTCAAAGCCTTTATCAAACAAAAAGTTAATAGTTCCAACGGCATGAATAGCTGCGGCTGCCCATATTTCGGGTTGCCCAGTAATGAACGGAACGCTTCGTTTACGTCCAAGTTTTTGAATCACTCTTTTGGATAAATCAAAGTATTCGTCATTCAGTTTTTCAGTACAAAAACCTTGAATAAGGTCAATAATTTGTTGTTGGCGTTCTTGTATTTTTTGCTTGTCCATATTGATGTTTAGATTAATATTATCCCTTCAACCTCAAAATCATCTCCTCCAAAGCCTTTATCTTCGCTTCGGCATCGGCTAATTTTTGGCGTTCTTTTTCCACTAATTCGGGTTTGGCATTTGCCACAAAACGTTCATTGGCAAGTTTTCCTTCGGTGGCTCTTTTGAAACCCAAATTGTATTCCAAATCTTTTTGAGCCGTTTCTAATGCTGCTTCTACATCAATTTCTCCTTCCAAAATAATGAAAAATTCATCCGATTTTATGACAAAAGAGATTCCTGATTCAACTTTTTCATTGGTGTAAGTAATGCTTTCGGTATTGGCTAATTTTTGAATAATCTCCTCAAATTGACCGTAAAGGGCTTTATTTTCTGTTTTGATAACCAAAGGCAGAGCAATTTTTGGTGAAAGCTGTTTGGCATTGCGGGTCTCTCTGATTTTAGAAACCAGTTCAAACACAATATCAAAATCTGCGACAATCTTGGTATCAACTGCCTTTGCCATTGGGAAATCTGCCCGACAAATACTTTCACCCTCCGCACGTGTCCCCAAGGCTTGCCAAATTTCTTCGGTAATAAATGGCATATACGGATGTAACAATTTCATCAGTTTTTCAAAAATCTCAATCGTGGCATCGTAGGTAACTTTGTCAATCGGCTGTTCATAGGCTGGTTTGATGATTTCGAGGTATTTTGAACAGAAATCATCCCAAACTAAATTATACAAAGCCAACAAAGCATCCGAAATTCTGAACTTTGAGAAATGGTCTTGAATTTCAGCAATCGTTTGGTTCATTTTTGTATTAAACCAAGAAACGCCCAAAGCATTACTCGTAGAAGTAAGTTCACTGCTCACGGCTAATTGCTCCGTAAAACGGTACGCATTCCAGATTTTATTACAGAAATTACGTCCTTGTTCAATCAATTTATCATCGTAAAGTAAGTCATTTCCCGCAGGGGCAGAAAACAACAATCCCGACCGAACGCCATCGGCTCCGTACTGTTCAATTAGCTCCAAAGGGTCGGGCGAATTTCCCAAGGATTTTGACATTTTACGTCCTTGCTTATCCCGAACGATACCCGTCAAATACACATTTTTGAAAGGCAATTCCCCACGCCATTCATAACCCGCAATAATCATTCGAGCTACCCAGAAAAACAAAATATCGGGACCAGTTACCAAATCATTGGTTGGATAATAATATTTAATATCCTCATTTTCAGGATTTTGAATACCATCAAAAACCGAAATGGGCCAAAGCCATGATGAAAACCAAGTATCCAGAACGTCAGGGTCTTGGCTTAAATCCTCTTCGGTGAGGGCAAATAAAAGCAAATCGTGTTGTGCTTTTCTGAGGGCTTCCCGTTTAGTTTTTGCTACGATAACCGTACCGTCTTGCAAGTAATAAGCTGGAATCTGTTGCCCCCACCACAACTGCCGACTGATACACCAATCATGGACGTTTTCCATCCATGAACGGTAAGTATTTTTGAATTTTGAAGGATATAATTTGATGTTATCGTTCATCACGTTTTCCAAGGCGGGCTTAGAAATCTCGTCCATTTTCAAGAACCACTGCAAAGACAATTTTGGCTCAATCACCGCACCCGTCCGCTCAGAAGTTTTGACGATGGATTTGTATTCTTCCATTTTTACCAAATGCCCCGATTCCTCCAAATCCTTCACAATATTTCTGCGAGCCGCAAAACGGTCTTGCCCCACATACAACACGGCTTTTTCATTCAAGAAACCGTTATCATCCAAAATATCGATTACGGGCAATTTGTGCTTGATACCCAACTCATAATCGTTCAAATCGTGAGCAGGGGTTACTTTCAAGCACCCCGTTCCAAAATCCATCGTAACGTATTCATCCGTAATTACTGGAATTTCACGGTTCAATAATGGAATAAAAACAGACTTTCCATGAAGATGTAAATAACGTTCATCATTCGGATTTACACAAATGGCAGAATCCGCCATGATGGTTTCAGGGCGAGTGGTAGCGATGATTAAATGGCTATCGGCAGTCGGCTTTGGGCTTTCGGCGGTTTCTTCGCTGATTGCCGATTGCTGATTGCTGACAGCGTATTTAATGTAATACAATTTCGCCATGATTTCCTTTTCAATCACTTCTTCATCCGAAAGTGCCGTTTTTCCGAGAGGGTCCCAGTTTACCATTCTCACGCCACGGTAGATTTGTTTTTTGTTATAAAGTCTAACAAAAGTATCTATAACTGCCTCATAAAGAGACGGTTCCATTGTGAAGCGGGTTCTGTCCCAATCGCAAGAAGCACCCAATTTTTGCAATTGGTCGAGGATAATTCCGCCGTATTTATCTTTCCATTCGTGAGCATATTTCAAAAACTCTTCCCGAGAAATATCCTTTTTTTCGATACCCCTTTCCTTCAACATTGCCACCACTTTTGCCTCCGTTGCGATAGACGCATGGTCAGTGCCAGGGACCCAACAAGCCTCCTTGCCTTCCATGCGTGCCTTGCGAATCAATACGTCTTGGATGGTGTTATTAAGCATGTGTCCCATGTGCAACACGCCCGTAACATTAGGCGGCGGAATCACGATGGAATACGGTTCTTTGTCGGGATTAGGCTTGGAAGCGAAGTGCTTATTTTCGAGCCAATACTGATACCATTTGGCTTCTATTTCTTGTGGAGCGTATGTTTTTGAAATCATAATTGTGAAATTTTGGATTGCAAAGATAAGGAATTTGGAGGATTTAGTTTGTTAGTTTTTTAGGAGCTGGTAGATAAGATTTTGTAATTAAAGTGCTGCTCTAAAAATTAATTTTTACACGGCGTGAAATAATTTCTCAAAATTTGGTGTTATTATTGTAATATTTGTGAAAAAAACTCAAAATTCAATAAAATGTTAGTAGAATTTAGTGTAAGTAATTTTCGTTCCATCAAAGAAATGCAGACCCTTAGTTTTTTAGCTACTGCCGTGAACGAACATGAAGATACTCACGTATTTCAAGCAAATGAGAAAACTCGTTTGTTGAAATCTATTGGTGTTTATGGAGCTAACAGTAGCGGGAAAAGTAACTTAGTAAAAGCCATTGGAGCAATGTTGGGTTTTATTAAAGCACCTTTTGATGAAAAGTATAAATTTCAGGAGCAAATTCAACCTTTCAAATACAATACAGCCACCAGAAATGAAGGCACTTTCTTTCAAATTATTTTTATTCTTGATAAAAAAACATACCGTTATGGATTTGTTTATGAAAAAGGAATTATTAAATCTGAGTGGCTTTTTGGAACTGCGGAAAAAAACGAAGTAAAATATTTTACAAGAGAAGAAAAAAATATCAGTATCATCAAAGAAAGATTTGGTGAAGGAGTTGGTTTAGATAAAAAGACAAAGAAAAATAATTTATTTTTGAATGTTGTATATGAATTTAGTGATGGATTAGTCTCCTCTATTTTAGAATATCTTGCTGATATTTTGGTCATTAAAGGGGTTGATAAACTAATTGAAGATAATATGTTAAGAGATATGTCAATGCAATATCTGGGGGACGAAAAAGCAAAAATTGAATTATTGCAATTTATAAAAGTTGCCGATGAAGAATTGGTGGATATTGTACTTAATGACGATGTAGATCTTAAAGAGCAATTTTTATTAGGTTTAGGCGTAAATATGAAGGACTTGAAAAATGCAAAAACGGAAGAAGATGCGAAACAATTTTTAATAAGTCAATTGGATTTTGAAAAAATTGGAATTATTATGCAAAATAATGGAATTGATGGTTTAATTCAACCTAATCATTTACTTTCCTCAAAAAGAAATATTTTCAATGAAAAAGGGGAAAAAGTAGGTATTGATATTTCTAATTTTGATGATGATGCTTCGGAGGGAACAAGAAAATTGTTTAGCTATGCTGGTAGAATCTTAGAGTGTATCAATCACGGAGGTACAATAATTATTGATGAGTTTGGTTCAACGCTCCATACCCTTCTTACAAAAGCAATCATCAATATGTTCAATTCAGAAAAGAATAAATTTGCTCAATTATGCTTTATTACACACGATACTAATCTCTTAGATAAAGATTTACTGAGAAGAGACCAGTTGTATTTTACTGAAAAAAACTCAAAAGCTGAAACTTCCATCTACTCATTAGCTGAAATTAAGGGAATTAGAAATGATGCCTCTTTTGAAAAAGATTATATCAGAGGCAAATACGGTGCTATTCCATTTGTAAAACCTTTAAACAGTATTTTTGGATAAATGGGAAAGAGAAGAACATATGTGAAGCCGACCGATAAAGATACAGATTGGGGTAAAAGGCAGAATGCAGGAAGACCCGAAAGAAGCATTGTGGTAAAAGAGACATTTTTGATTTATTGCGAAGGTGAAAATACTGAGCCAGAATATTTTAAATCTTTTCCAGTTAGAACCGATACGAGAGTTGAAGCTATTGGTTTAGGAATGTCAAGAACAGCATTAGTAAAGGATGTAATTAAACGTAAACGTAAAAATGACGATAAAACCTTAAAAATATGGGTGGTTTTCGATAGAGATATTAGGTATGAAAATCAAGGACAAGATAATCAAGACTTTAACAATGCAATATATCTTGCAAGTAAAAATAACATAAATTGTGCCTACTCAAATGATTGTTTTGAGTTATGGTTTCTCTTGCGTGATGAATATTTAGAAACAGAAATGCACAGAACGCAGATTTACCGTAAACTATCAGATAAATTAGGATTCAATTATGAAAAGGATGGAAAAGGGAAAGATTTTGCTAAAAGCCTCTACCCTATGTTTTTAGATAGATTACCATTTGCTATCAGAAACGCAGAAAGGTTACATAAATCTCATACAGATAAAGAATACTGTCATCAAAATCCATGCACAACGGTTTATCTTTTAGTCGAGGAATTGAATAAAAATCTTAGGAAATAAGCCGACATCACAACTCCTTCACCTTATCCCAATATTTCTCCGAATAAATGCCCTGCAATTCCAATGAAAGAAAAGACTGTTCTACCATTTTCTCAACCATCGGGCATTGAAAATAAGAGAATAGCATAATTCTTTAACCACAATTCAACTTATTCATCTTGCTACATTCAACAAAATCCCCTATGTTTGTAATGCAGGGATTTCTCCCAAAACCTAATACCTAAAAAAAATTATGGCTATCCTCAACGAAACTATTGCTTGGTTAATGAAAAGACGCTTGCCCCGAATCCAGTCGTTTATGGAACGACCCATGGAAACGCAGGAGCAAATGTTTTGGCAATTAATCCAGTCGGCAATGTTTACGGAATGGGGGCAAATCTTTCATTATCAGTCAATTATCTCCATCAAAGATTTTCAAGAGCGTGTTCCCATTTCTACTTACGAAGACCTTTTCCCACACATCGAACGCATGATGCGGGGCGAACAAAATATTCTTTGGCACTCAGATATTCAATTTTTTTCCAAATCATCAGGCACTACCAACGCCCGCAGCAAGTTTATTCCTGTCTCGAAAGAATCCCTTGACGACTGTCATTTTATGGGTGGCAAAGATATGATGACCTTGGTTTTGCATAACAAACCCAACACCGAGGTTTTCTCGGGTAAAGGGCTTTCTATCGGGGGTAGTTTACAGTCTAATGACCTCAATTCCAGAGTTTTAATGGGCGATGTATCGGCGGTAGTGATGAAAAATCTACCAATCTGGGCTCAATTAATCCGCACGCCTTCCTTGGATGTGGCTTTGATGGATGTTTGGGAAGAGAAAATCCAGAAAATGGCGGAAGTAACTTCTCAAGAAAATGTAACGTCTATCTTGGGTGTTCCGACTTGGACGTTGGTTTTGATTGAGAAAATTTTGGAAATCACGGGCAAGCAAAATATCTTGGAAGTTTGGCCCAATTTTGAATTCTTTATTCACGGGGCTGTGGCTTTTCAGCCTTATCGGGAGATGTTTCAAACGAATATATTTCCTTCAAAATCAGTGGATTATCTTGAAATTTATAATGCTTCCGAAGGATTTTTTGGTGTACAAGATGACATCAATCGTCCCGACGAAATGCTGTTGATGCTGGATTACGGCATTTTCTATGAGTTTGTTCCGATGGAAGAAATTGAGAACGAAAAGCCCAAAACTTTGACCTTGGATGAAGTAGAATTGCATAAAAATTACGCCGTAATAATCTCGACCAATGCGGGTTTATGGCGTTATAAAATTGGGGATACCGTAAAATTTACCTCAAAATATCCATATCGAATCAAGATTTCGGGGCGAACAAAACACTTCATCAATGCCTTTGGCGAAGAACTCATCATCGAAAATGCCGAGCAAGCCATCACCCGTGCTTGCGAAGCAACGGGGGCAATCCTGACCGACTACACTGCCGCCCCCGTGTATATGAATAACCGCCAGCAAGGCTGCCACGAATGGTTAATAGAATTTTCGCAAGAGCCTGATAATCAAAAGGTTTTTAATAAAATTTTGGACGAAACCCTCCGAGAAAATAATTCAGATTACGATGCCAAACGTTACAAAGACATGGTGCTGAAAGCTCCCAAAGTGAACGTTGTTCCCAAAGAAACTTTCTTCACATGGATGCGAAACCGTGGCAAATTGGGTGGACAGCATAAAGTGCCAAGA
The DNA here is from genome assembly GCA_034519515.1 of Arcicella sp. Taxonomy (GTDB): domain Bacteria; phylum Bacteroidota; class Bacteroidia; order Cytophagales; family Spirosomataceae; genus Arcicella. The sequence continues at coordinate 221,509 of JAXHOK010000068.1, read as the reverse complement.
CTGAGTAATTCACGGGAGTTTGTGGAGGAGATTTTGTTGGTGGGACGGGAGGTTTTGGTATGAGGGAATGACTTAAAAGATTAAGCAGAAAATATTTGATTACCTAAAACACATAATTAAGCCCAACTTTAAATTAACTTTGATAAATACGAATTAATTGCTTTTAACGATTAATAAAATGATAAAATCGGTTACAATAAAAAACTTTATGGCTCATTCTGAGTTGAGTCTCGAAAATATACCTGCAATCAATATAATTATCGGGAAAAATGATACTGGTAAAACAGGATTGTTGAAGCTTTTATATACAACTGTTAAATCATTAGAAATATACAGTTTAAAAAAGAAATCGGGAGATGTTTCATTCAAAAAAGAGTTAGCCGATAAACTTACTGATACTTTCATGCCTCGTAAAAATGGTTTAGGCGATTTAGTACAAAAAGGAATTAAAGAAAAATTAGATGTAAATATCAATATAGTTGGAAATAATGGTAAGTACAATCAAGACATTTATTTTGCATTTGGCAGCACCACAGAATCAACAATAAGCACTTGTTCCGAACCGATAAACAGCATCCCAGATAATCTAATAAACGCATTGTTCGTACCCGCCAAGGAAGTATTAACAGCATTTAATGACATACGAAATATTAGAGATAATTTTTATGGTAAAGGTTTTGATGATACTTATTTGGACTTGATAAAAGCATTAAGTTTAGAAACTACGAAGGGACGAGTTTCAACCGAACTAAGTTCTGTGAATAAATCTTTAGAAGACTTATTTGAAGGTAAAATAGAACAAACTGGGCTACAAGACCAACCTTTTATTTTCAAAAAAGGTAATCAGCAATTCTCAATGCAACAAACGGCGGAAGGAATTAAAAAAATAGGAATTCTCACAACGTTAATCACAAACAGACAATTAGGAAAGGGAACGGTTCTGTTTATGGATGAACCCGAGACTGCGTTACACCCAGATGCTATCAGAAAAATGGTTGAAATGTTGGTAGCTATTAGTAAGGCAGGAGTGCAAATTTTTATTGCATCGCATAGTTATTTTGTGATTAAGCAGATGGCTATTTGTGCAAAAAGAGATAAATTACAAATCAAGTGCTGGAATTTAGAAAAAGAAATTGGAAAGTCTTTAACCAATTCTTTTCATGATTTAATTGACGGGGTTTTGCCCTCAAATTCAATCGTAGATGAATCCTTAAAAATGTATGATCAAGAAATCGAAATAGACTTTAATAATAATTAATTATGCCAATCACAGAAAGTCTGATCACACTAAATTTTCCCGATAATAACTATTTTAGATTTCAAGATTGTCAGGGCTACAAAGATATTCAAAATCACTTCAAAGAGATGGATGCTTGTTGGTACGATGTAAATAATGATACTCTATACCTCATTGAATTAAAAGATTGGAGTGTTGCCAACTTAACTAATAGGGAATATTCAGATAAACGTATTTGGGATTTGGTAAAAAAATCTGTTGATAGCGTTTCAATGATTATGTCTATTTTACTACAAAAACCCTATTCAGCATCAATTCAGGCTTGTATTCCATTTTCAATTAGCGGTGAAACTAAAATAAAACTATTATCTATCGTCAATTGTAATGATGCCGACAAAGTCTTTATTTCAACTGTAAACACAGACTATAAATCAAGATTTAACGCTTATGCAAAACTATTTAATGTAAATACATTTGTTGTTTTGACAAAAGATAGAGCAACTCAACTATTTGACTGGATTTCTTAGGTTAAAATGTCTTCCTCTTTTCAGAAATCAAAACCAAAACCCCAAAATGACCAATTGCAAACACTGCAATCACCCAATTGATGGAAAATTTTGCTCTAATTGCGGACAAGCGGCAACCCTCAAACGCATTGATGGGCATTATGTCAAACACGAAATTGAACACTTGATTCACTTTGAAAAGGGCATTTTCTACACCATCAAAGAACTCCTAATCAGACCAGGACAAAGCGTAAAATCATTTATCCACGATGATAGAAACAGACTCGTAAAGCCGATTATTTTCGTCATTGTTGCTTCTTTGATTTATACGTCAACTCTTACATTTTTTAACATCAAAGACGGTTTTATTGCTCATGCAAATAATGAAGCAACACCCATAACGAATGCAATTTTTGGTTGGCTAAATGGTCATTTAGGATACACCAATATCCTAATAGGCTTATTTGTAGCTCTGTATGTAAAATTATTCTTTAAAAAATATGATTACAATCTATTTGAAATCCTCATATTGATGTGCTTTGTGATGGGAATGGGGATGTTGATTGGATTTATTATTGTTTTAATGAAAGGTATAATAAACGTGTATGCAGGAGCATTTGGAGGGCTTATTTATTTTATTTACTGCTCCTGGGCAATTGCTCATTTTTTTGATAAAGGCAAAATTATGAGTTATGTAAAATCAACTATCACTTTTGCATTAGGTTTTTTGAGCTGTCAGATTTTTATATATGGCTTGGGTCTTTCACTCGATTGGCTAATGAAACATTAACAACGGCAGAACATACAAATAAACCCTAACCACCCTATCCTACCTATATGTTAAAAAAATGAAAATACTCATCACTGGCTCAAACGGATTATTAGGGCAAAAACTGGTTCAACTATTATCTCAAAATATTGATATTCAATTAGTTGCTACTTCAAAAGGCAAAAATCGAATTTCCTTCACGGATGGTTATGAATACCTGGAAATGGATATTACCAATGCTGAACAAGTAGAAGAAATTATTGGTAAAATCCGCCCCGATGCTATCATCCACACCGCCGCAATGACCAATGCCGACCAATGCGAAAACGAAAAGGATTTGTGTTGGAAAATGAACGTTACAGCCACTGAATACTTAGTAAAAGCCGCTGAAAAATACCAAATTTTCTTTTGCTATCTCTCCACTGATTTTGTTTTTGATGGTTTATCAGGACCCTATTCCGAGGAAGATTCACCCAGTCCTGTCAGTTTTTATGGGTGGAGTAAATATGCAGGAGAAGAAGTGGTAAAACGTGCAAAATGCCCTTGGAGTATCGTCAGGACGGTTTTGGTTTATGGAATTACCAATGATATGAGCCGAAGTAATATTATTTTGTGGGTGAAAAAATCATTGGAGGCAAAAAAACAGATTAAAGTTGTTACCGACCAATTTCGCACGCCTACTTTGGCAGAAGATTTGGCAATGGGCTGTTATTTGGTAGTAAATAAAAAAGCTGAGGGCATCTTTCATATTTCAGGCAAAGACTTTCTGACTCCTTACGAAATGGCAATAAAAACGGCTGATTTTATTGGTTTAGATAAATCTCTCATTACACCCGTAACCGCTGACACCTTCACACAACCCGCCAAACGTCCATCCCGCACGGGATTTATTTTGGATAAAGCTGTTTTGGTTTTGGGGTATAATCCTGTGAGTTTTGAGGATGGGATTGGGGTTTTGGATGGGCAGATGAAAAGAGAAATCTAAATGATTTTTCTTTTTATTAACTCCTCACGCACTCCGTCCTTTAAAGATTCAATTAGTGCAGCGTCAGATTTTTCTTCGATACGTGTTTCAAGGTTTTTGATAATAGAATCAAAAGGAGACAGGCTATTATCCTCCGCCAATTTATCAATATAAATATCGTAAGCTATGTTGTAAAAAGTGTCTCCCCAATTTACAAGATTCAAAGGAAAAGATTTTTGTGTAATTTCTGCAAGGTCATAAAGAAGATTTATTTTATCAGTAATCCACGTTTTGTCAGAAAGTTGTAAAATAAGATTTGAATTTTTTGAACCGTCGTTTCTAATCTCAAATAATCCAGATTTATAAATTTGATAACCTTCCGGATATTCATCGCAGATTATTTTTAAAACATTATTATCTATATTTATTTCATAATTTGCTCCCTTAATTGTTTGCTCAGGTAAGTCTCCCCAGCAAAGTTTTTCAAACTCTTCCAAAGAAACCACATTGACTTTGGGAAACTCAGTTGTTTTTAAGATATTATAGTGCTATCATTAGTCACTAAGAAATCTACATTCCCAGCTATCGCACAATCAGCAAATTTATCATCATCAGGGTCGGATACAATCAAGAGCCATTGATAAAAAATATCAGTTTGAACAACATTTGATAACTCTTTCAATGAATTCAAGAAGGAATCAGCAACAATAATACTATACTTTTGCTTTAAAACTTCTTCATATTCAAGATAAATTTCTTCTGTAACACCCAAGTTAAATTTACCTTCTCGAAGTGCTTGAACAATCCAATGATATTTTGATTTACTGGAAAGAGAAGCAACTAAAATATTGGTGTCAATAACTAATTTCATTGATTTTTTTCATTTATCCATTCATCCATCAAATCATCTGAATATCCTTTTTCCATCCAAATTTTATCAGCTTCATCAATGGCTTTTTGCATGAAAAACTGGGCTAAATAACTCTTAAAATGTAATAAATCCTTTTCATCAATGTTCATCGAATAGAGCTTTAACAACTCCATCTGAATATTCGATAAGGGCTTTGATATTGCTGTCATAAGTTTTTTTTTATGTTTAAAACAAATTTACAGAAAAATTTAACTCATAAGCTTTCTTTAAACCTATCCGCTCAATTTTTTAGGTATTTACTTTTATCAATTATCAAAAAAGCCGTTCAGAATATCTGAACGGCTTTTTTGATAAGGAACGGGAAAATAATAAGTGGATGAATTTTTAAATGTTATTTTTTGTGCCAATCAAGGCGATAAAACCGCAGTTTAGCATCGCTAAATGAGGATTTTATCAACGTAGAGTGATGCAAAAAAGGGCATTTAAAAAACGTCTACTTATTGTTTTTCAGTTCCTAAATATTTATTGGTAACTGAAAATATTACTTTTTTGCAGGAGCAGAATCTGTTGCTGGTTTCTTAGTTTCAGCATATTCCTTGTTTAATCCATCAATGATTTCTTGAGTTCTGTCAGCACTTGGGTCGGCATAAAGAATTCCTCCGCCCGCTGTGGTATAGCCCAATACAAACTCAAATTTGTTTTCAGCGTTGTGTTTCTTCACGTATTCACGGATGTTGGCGTATAATTCTTGCATTTTTTTGGCTTGCTCATTTTGCAAAACACCTTGTCTTTGTTGGCTATATTGCTGTAATTCAGCACCTTTCTTTTTCAACATCATATCCGCACCCTGCAATTCTGCCTGAGTCATGGTTTGAGCTCTTTGCTGGATGGCTTGCAATTCGCCTTGAAGGGCTTTTTCTCGCTGTCCTAAATCAACTTGCAAACGATAGCCTTTATTTTCAAACTCTTTTTGAGCGTCTTTATAAAATTGATAGCCAGACAATAATGAATCAGTATTTACATAAACTGTTTTCATCGCTACTTCTGTTTTAGTGGTTGCTGTTGAAGAAGTAGCTGTTCCTTTATCCGCAGATTTATTACAAGAGATGATTCCTGTCATCAATAAACCTCCGCACAAGATTAGGGATAATTTTTTCATTGGGAAATTGTTAAAATATTGATAATATATTCGTTTTCAAAAAAATGTCAGCAAAGATAATAATTTTTGGTCAGGAAATGAAGTTGGGGATTAGTTAGGGGGCGTCTAAGAAATAATATACCTTTTAAAAGTCCCTCTCCACGGGAGAGGGATTTAGGCGACCGACGCTCGGGTGAGGCTTTTAGTGGGTATGCTATTTTTTAGATGCTCCCTTACTGGTTATTAGAAATTGGTTATTCATTTCAAAAAATAAAGCATTTCGTTATCAAAAGAATCGCCCTTAACTTCATAAATAAAAGTTAAGGGCGATGAGTTTTGAAAAAATGTGAATAGCACTGATAACTAATTCTTATTTCCTGAACAAATTCCTAACTAAAAACCCACTCATCGCTCCCCAGCCGCCCACTAATCCACCGATTAAAATGGTTGCAGCAATCAGTATTCCAACATTACCACCAACGGGCAAAATCTGAGCAATTTTATTGGAAAGAATCCCCTGTGTTGAGAAATGATGATACCAAACCATTAATAACCAGAGGATTATAACGGCGGCTGTGCCTTTGGCAAAGGTTTCACCATTGGAAGTTCCGAAGAAAAAACCACCAATAAAAGCCGCAATTGCCACCGTCCACCAGTCGAAAAAATAACCTAAAATAAAGGCTATTACTACTACTGAAGCCGTCAAGGGACTAACAAAAAGGTCTTTGACTTTTTCAAGAACTGTTGCAAAACCTGCTTTGGCATCGTTTGGGTTCGGAATATCTGCTTGATTGGAAATATTTGACATTGAGTAATGAGGTATAATTATTGAGAAAACAAATATGATAATTTTTTATGAGAAAATATAACGATTCTTACAGATTTGCCCTAATTTCTTTCAAAATTCTATCACCACCCAAACTCAAAATCCTTTCGGCTAATTGATTTCCCATTTCAGCGGGGTCATTCCCAGCAACGGTTTCTTTCAAAATTTTAGAGCCATCTAAACTAATAAGACCACCAGTTATCTGGAGTTGTATGGTTTCCGCTTCTTCCCCAATCTCTAATTCTCCAATCCCCAATACACCAATCCCCGCCAATCCAAATACTGGAATACTGCATCCACCCTGCAAACGTCTCAAAAAGGCTCTTTCTGCCAATAATTGCTGTTCAGTTTCACCATGATTACAAAGCTTACGGATTCGGGCTTTCTTTTGTGGGTCTAAACTTACGGCACATTCCAACGCTACTGTTCCCTGACCCACGGCGGGGGTAAATTTTTCGGTAGAAATCACTTCGGCGATGTGTTCTTCGTAACCCATTCGATGCACGCCCGCATACGCCAAAAGCAGGGCATCACACACGCCAGATTCAAGTTTGCCCATCCGTGTTTGAAGATTTCCACGCATATCAACTGTCTGTATATGAGGATAATAGTGTTTCAACATGGCAACTCTGCGGGTTGAGGACGTACCAACTACAAACGGCTTTCCGCTTTCCAAAGAGAGGCTTTTATCAAAACTTATTAATACATCATTCACTTTTTCACGTTCCGTAAAAGCAATTAATTCTAAATCGTCTGAGAGTTCTGATTGTAAATCTTTGGCAGAATGTTGGGCAATATCAATCGCCCCCGAACGTAGTTGTTCTTCTAATTCTTCCGTAAAAACCCCTTTCGAGCCTATTTTTGACAAAGAACGGTCGAGGATTTGATCACCTTTGGTATTGATAATCACGATTTCAACGCTCAATCCGCCTTTCTCCAAGGTTTCTCTGATATATTCTGCTTGCCAAAGGGCTAATTTTGAACCTCTTGTACCTAATTTTATGGTATTCATCTATTATTTTTTGAAACTTAATTTAACCTTTTTTGCCACCGTTTTCATAATCAGTTCTACGCTTTTATTTGTAAGGTTATGATTAATTTTTTATCCAGTTCGCTCAATTCGCTTTTTGATATTTATCCTAATCTTCCCAAAACTAATCCAGAATCAATCGTGGCTAATTTAGATAATCTAACTAATGAATTATGTTTTAACCCATTCATTAAATTTGCAGGTAGCAAGACAGTCAGACCTTTTATCAGTGATGCTTCTTCAAATCTTTTAGAAATGAACTCAGCATAGTCGTACACTTCTTCTATTTTTTTCAGTAGGCAATTTCTCTAAGGAACGGGAAAATAATAAGTGGATGAATTTTAAATGTTATTTTTTGTGCCAATCAAGGCGATAAAACCGTGCGACGGTCGCCGCAGTTTAGCATCGCTAAATGAGGATTTAATCTGGGCGGCATTCCGCAACGTAGAGTGGTGCAAAAAAGGGCATTTAAAAAACGTCTACTTATTGTTTTTCGGTTCCTAATTGATTAATTGTCTGTTTGATTAAGGGAGCATACAAATTTAAACATACCCACTTCTGGTATGAACTTCCCGAAAGTAAAAATAACTTTCGGGAAGTAAATCTCTCGGTAACTTCCCGAAAGTTATTTCTACTTTCGGGAAGTTTAATGGAAGTCATGGGTACTTTATTAATTGGATGCTCCCTAACTCCTTTTTGCTCATGATATTAACATTTAATTTATAAACAAATATACCCTATTTCTTAAACAATTTCGCAATGGTCAAAGACAAATCTAAGTGCAGGATTTTGGCTCTTCCGTTGCGTTCTAAATAATAAAATGTTTTGCTTAACTCGTTGGTAATCTGCTCAATAGCTTCAATTTTTACTACTTTTGAAAAGTTTTGCACAAATTCCAACTCTTTCCCTGCCAATCTTACCAGAGCCTCCGCTCCGTTTTTCCATAACAATAAATCTCTAAAAACATTTAAGCCATATTCCATCATCCCTTTCTGATATTCCTTTGAGAAACCATCATATTCATCAGCCAGTTTTATTAGAGCGGGCAAATTGGGCTTATACGCCTCTCGCATCCACATCGCAAACCAGTTGTGTTGGTCTTGTTCTTCTTCGGTGGTCATCGAGAGAGCTTTTGCCATATTTCCTTCCGACAGATAGGTAATTTGTTTTGCTTTTTCCAAACTAACACCTTGTTTTTCAACAAGATACGAAATAATATTTTCGTCCGTAAAACTTGGAATCACAATCCGTTGCGTTCTGGATAAAATGGTTGTCAGCAATTTATTAGTATCATTACACACCAGAATAAACAAGGTTTTGGCGGGCGGTTCTTCCAGAATTTTCAGTAAAGAATTTGCTGATTCAATATTCATCAATTCAGGTTGCCAAATTATCAGGATTTTATATTCCGCCTCAAAGGCTTTCAAAGCTATTTTCTGGATAATATTATGCCCTTCTTTTATCGGAATGATGCCTTGTTTATTGCCCGTTACGCCCGTAAAATCCAACCAATCTGTCAGAGTACGAAAGGGACTCTCAATCAAAAACTTTCGCCAAGTGGGTAATAATTCCAAAATAGTTTCCTTGGCACTGGGCGTTGGGAAAATATGATGAATATCGGGGTGAATCATTTTTGCCATCTTCGCACATGAAGCACATTGCCCGCAAGCGTCCCTCATTTCGTGGTCGGTGTCCTCACCAACGACCACCAATCTGTCTTCGCAATTAATGTAAGTAGCATACGCCCAAGCCAAAGCCAAATTGGCACTTCCCACGCCCCCATGAAACAGCTGAGCATGAGCCACATGGTTTGCCTCAACCGAGTGAATGAGTGTACTTTTGAGCGTTTCTAAGCCAGGAATATCTTTAAATAGCATATTTTCGGATTGGGATTGGATTGTAAAATTACATAAAAACCACGCTGATAAACAACAAAAACGCCACAGATTAATAACCTGTGGCGTTTTTGCATATAGATAATAGCAAGGAAATTAATAATTATTACGGGCTAAAACCTATGGTACTTTAATTACTTAATCGTGAATGAACTCGAACCGATTTTGAAACCTTCTGAATATAACTCAACATTATAAGTTCCTGAACGGTACGCAGACCCACGAGCATAAAGCATTTCTACGTTTTGGTCGTTGTTAGTATAGGCAACCGTTCCCTTTGTAGTGTATGCCATTTCTTTTCCGTCATAATTAAATACGCTTGAACCCGTTGCCGAATCAGTAATTACTGCTCCGTCAGCATCCATAATCCGTACTATGATTTCTTTGTTTTCTTGTTCTGTGATAGAATTTGCGGGTAATGTAAAAGCCAATTTTAATTGATCAACTTTCTTGGCACGATACTTTCCGCCGTCTTTTACTTTACCTTTTGAAGTAACCGCAAATACTTGCATATTGGTAGCTTTCAACTGAGCACCCGTTTTTACTTTCTTAGTTAATTCTTCGTTTTTGGTAGTATAATCAGCCACCGTTTGTGTCAATTTTTCTCTCTCGCCTTTCAAACCAGTATTCTCGTCAATGAAGGTTTGCTTCTCTTGAACCAACACTTCTTTTTCTTTTCCTAAGGTAATGGTTTGAGCCGTCAAGTTTTCGTTTTCAGTCTTCAATTGAGCAATAACTGCATCTTTTTCAGACAACAAAGCTACATACTCGTTGATTTTAGCATCGTATTGTTTTTGGTTAAAGAACTTAGCGTTTTTCAACGATTTCTTGTCTTTTTCCAACTGATCTTTTGCCGCTACTAATTCATCAACACGTCCACCCAAAGATTTAATTTCGGCAATTTTACTGTCCAATTGTACACCCACTGAATCTAAACGTGATTTTGTGGTTGCCAACTGCTCCACTTTCTGGCTAATTACTTGCTCCTGATTGGTGTTCGTCTTTTTTGAATCATATAGTAAATATCCCAAAAATCCAATAAAAAGCATTGCCACAGCCAAAGCTGCTTTCAAAATGCCACTACCATTGTTGTTATTTTGTGTCGTTTCCATTTTTTACTTGTTTCGGGTTTGAAAATTACTGAATTGTGAAAGTAAATTTTCTCATCAAAATATTTAGTGTTTTTGTTATGTGTTTTTGTTGATGTAAAATTAACGCACACATTACACATTTCATATAGCCCCACACAAATAGGGTTGAGAAAGCATAATTTTTGACTATATAAATTACTAATAATCAGATACTTAATAAATATTTACCAACTAATATCACCATATCATGTGACTCCTTTATGACCAAAAATATATGATAGGGAGGATATATTTGCAGTAATAATGGTTATTTAGTGTTTATTATAGATACCAGAATCAGTAAACTACCTCATTCGCCTGTCATTCCCATGCTGCCTGTGCGGTACAAAGATGTAATAAGAAAAAAAATTAAACAATTTTCTGAAACAAATACTTCTATTACTTAGATGCTATTCCACACATTAACCATATTACAAATAATGACTAATCTTTCTCCAAATACCAACTGCGATACTTTTAAAGAACATACTTCTGTAATGCCTTTGTTAGCAGCTTATGAATTTATAGGCATTGCTCGGAATGAGAGTTCGGAATATGAAGCTCTGGAGATTTTTGCTCGGCAAAAAGATTGGTCCATTGATTTAGGCAAAATGAAAAGATTTCTTCAAAATCGTAAGAATACTATTGTAATTACTTGCGAAAGAGAAAAAATTGAATGGATTAGCAAAGGTTTTACTCGTATGACGGGTTATGATTTTGAAGAAGCACTTGGCAATTCTCCCAAGTTTTTACAAGGAAAGGATACCTCTGTCGAAACCCGTGGAATGATTAGAAGTAAATTAGATACTCAAGAAAAGTTTTCGGGTAAAGTTATCAATTACCGCAAAAATGGCGAACGTTATATTTGTAAAGTAGATATTTTACCCATCTTTAACAAAGAAAATGATTTGGTAAATTTTGTAGCTTTTGAGCATGAAGTCGAGGCATAAAGTACTGAAGCTGTTTTGTTCTATTACTTGAACATTTAGTGCAGAAAAAAATCACACAGAAAATATTACGTGTGATTTTTTGTTTCAGAAGGAAGGCTTCGCTAAAGGAAATGCTCAATCCGAAGCCTTCTTTAAAATAGTCAAATTACTCTCATTTCCGCTTGAACTCCACCTCTCCATTTTCAGGAAAATTCCCAATCACTCGGTCAATATCACCTTTCTGATTTGTTGGAAAATTAAACATCACGCCATCCAGCATTTCAGAACCTTCAAAAAAATCATAATGAAAATGATTTAAATCAAACTGTTTGTTATGAAATACCCCCCGAAGCCCACGGTCAGTTTTGAAAATCTGTAAAGTTCCATAAGCGGGATGTTCGTAAATACCCGTATAATAATCAATTCCGTGCGACATCATAGCTGCCATTTTGCGGGTGGCATTATGTTCTTTTTCGGCTTTTTCTTCTTCAAATTGAGCATCACTTCTTTCCTTGACAAAACGCCCACTCCAATCTATTGCATTCATATTCAGCAAGTTATCGACAATATAATTAGTAATAATGTTTACCGCATAACGTTGGGCAGCATCGGTGTTGGTGGTTACGAAAATACCTAAATTATTATTCGGGAAAACCGTCATCAACGAGCGAAAGCCATCAATCGAACCACTATGTTGGCGGCGTTGTTGTCCACGATAGGTATTCAGAGTCCAGCCCATACCGTAAGTCGCAAAGCCTAATTCTGGATATTTTGCAGTGGCAGGTAGTACAATTTGCAAAGGCGTATGATTCTCCCGAAGGTTCTTTTCTGAAACGATTTGTTTACCATTGAATTTGCCATTTTGTAATTGCATCAAAAGCCAGTTGGTCATGTCCACCATATTCGTTTTCATAGAACCCGCAGGTCCGATAGCATCCACATTACTGCCAAAACCAACCTCCACATTTTGTCCTTTTTTGAAATCATAAGAAGAACAATATTCAGAACTTTTAAAGTATTCTGGATAAGTCAGAACGGTGCTTTTCATATCCAAAGGAATCAAGATTTTTTCCTTCACAAATGCCTCCCAAGTTTTACCCGAAAGGCGTTCTACCAACACACCCGCTGCCATGTACATAAGGTTGTTGTACTGGTAATGCGTGTAAAGTGGATGCGTAGGCTTTAAGTATTTTAAATTATCAAAAAGTGTCTTTCTATCACTGTTTGCCGCCACCCACATATCGTCATGATTGGGCAGTCCCGTGCGGTGCGAAAGCAAATCACGAGCCGTTATTTTATTAGCTAGCTCTTGGTCATACAACTGAAAGTCAGGCATATAAGTCTGCACGGGTTTATCCCAATCTAACTTTCCTTCATCTGCCAAAATAGATAAAGCCGCTGCTGTAAATGACTTTGTACAGGAAGCAATGCCAAACAATGTATTAACCGTTGCGGGGAGATTTTTACTGATATTTCGTTGCCCATAAGCCGAAGAATAATACGGTTTTCCATCCTTCACAATCGTGATTCCACAAGCTGGGACTCTCCAGTCTGTCATCGTTTGCTGAATAAAATTGTTCAGCATATTTAGCGTATCGGCTTGGGTGGCAACATAGTTTTTTCTCTGGGCTGAAAGATTGGAGAAAGAAGCAAATAAAAGGCTAATAATCAGTAGTTTTTGTTTCATATAAACTTTTTAATCAGGGTTGTAAGTTGATTAATTAACTCAAAAAAGGGAAGACTTCGGATTGGGCGTACCCTCTTAGAAGCCGTTTTAAAATATCTTACGACAAATTCTGATTGTCTTATTCTGACTATCGAAACCATATTTTTTACACAAGATACGCTGTATATTCCTTAAAAAAATATGATTCCGCTACTCAAAAAATACAATCAGACTTTATTCAGAATATATTTTAAAACGGCTTCTTAGCGAAGTCTTCCTCAAATATAAGAATATACAAAGATAAACCTATTGAAATTATTTACATTGAAAACCTAAAAATCAACATTTTTTATAAGAATAATGACTATTTTTGAAAGAATAAAATCTAAAACAAAAATGAATCGTAGAGAAGCCGTACAACGAGTTGCCCTGATGATGGGCGGAGTCCTTGCAGCCCCTTTGATGGCGGGTGTGATGGGACAAATAACCAACACGGGCGAAAGCCTGAACATCACCGCCCAACAAGAAGCTCTTTTGGCGGAAGTAGCAGATATTATCATTCCCACAACTGACAGTCCAGGAGCAAAAGCCGCTGGGGCAGAAAAGTTCATCGTGCGAGTGATGCGGGATTGTTATAAAAAAGAAGATCAAGAAAAATTTTACGCAGGTTTGGCAAAATTAGATACCGACAGTCAGGCAAAATTTGGTAAAGGCTTCGTGGATTTGGACGTTGCCCAAAAGAATGAAATGGTAAAATTATCAACCGTAAACGATAAGCCTTTCTTCCAAAGAATGAAAGAATTGACCGTTACGGGCTACTTTACTTCTGAAATCGGAGCAACCAAAGCCTTAGAATATCTGCCCATACCAGGCAAATTTGTGGGTTGTGTGCCTTTGAAACCAAATCAAAAAGCGTGGGCATTATAGGATTTCAGATTTATGATTTTAGATTTTAGAAAATATACTTAAAATCCTAAATCGTAATTCAAAAATCTAAAATCTAAAATCAAGAAAATGAACTTCAACATAGATGCCATAAAGGCAATGACTTATGATGCCATCGTGATTGGCTCAGGAATATCGGGCGGATTTGCCGCCAAAGAACTCACCGAGAAGGGTTTACGGGTTTTGATGCTTGAAAAAGGCAAGCAACTCGAACACGTAACGGGCTATGAAAACGCCATGAAAGACCCGTGGGAAACCAAGTACAACGGTCGTTTAACCATTGAACAAAAAGAATCTCATTCAAAATTATCCCGTGATTATCCCTACAACGAAATGACGGAAAAATACTGGATGAACGATAATGATTCTTTGTATAAAGAAGAAAAACGTTTCGACTGGTATCGTCCCAATATCGTAGGTGGCAAGTCTATCATGTGGGGGCGGCAGTCTTATCGTTTGAGTGATATTGACTTTGAAGCCAACGCCAAAGAGGGAATCGCCGTGGATTGGCCCATTCGTTATAAAGACGTTGCTCCGTGGTATTCTTACGTGGAAAAAATTGCAGGGATTTCGGGTGAAAAATTGGGCTTACCACAATTACCCGATGGCGAATTTCTGCCCGCTATGGAAATGTATTGCGTAGAGAAAGAAGTAAAACAACGGATCGAAAAGAATTTCCCAGGAAGAAATCTCACAATGGGTCGGGTTGCCAATCTTTCGGCAGCCGAAAAAGCTCATACCAACGTAGGGCGTGGAGCGTGCCAGTATCGCAATAAATGTTCACTTGGTTGTCCGTATGGGGCATATTTTAGTACACAGTCGTGTACATTGCCTTATGCCGCCAAAACGGGAAGGCTGACTTTACGGCCTGATTCGGTGGTTACAGAAATTATGTATGACAACAACAAACAAAAAGCCACGGGCGTGCGAGTGCGAGATGCCGTCACGATGCAAGACCGTGAATATTTTGCCAAAATCATCTTTGTTTGCGGCAGTGCGTTGGGTTCAACGGCTTTGATGTTGAACTCGGTTTCCACTCGTTTTCCGAACGGTTTGGGTAATGACTCTGAGCAATTGGGGCATAATTTGATGGATCACCACTTCCGCACGGGAGCATCGGGGCAATGGGAAGGCGATTTGGATAAATATTACATCGGCAGACGAGCCAACGGAATTTATGTTCCCCGTTACAGGAATATTGGCAACGACAAACGAGATTATTTACGTGGATTTGGCTATCAAGGCGGAGCAAGTCGTGAAGGCTGGCAACGCAATGTGGCAGAATTGAGTTTTGGGGCAGATTATAAAAACGAAGTAACCAAACCAGGCAACTGGACGATGGGCTTGGGCGGTTTTGGCGAAACCTTGCCTTATTATGAAAATAAAATGTATCTCCACAAAACTGAAAAAGACAAATGGGGAATGCCGATAGTGGTTTTTGATGCAGAGTTGAAAGAAAACGAAAAGAAAATGCGAATCGACATGGCAAATGATGCCAAAGAAATGTTGGAAATGGCAGGTTTGAAAAACGTAAAAACTAACGACCGAGGCTCATTCTTAGGTATGGCAATTCACGAAATGGGAACTGCCAGAATGGGAAGAGACCCCAAAACGTCAGTAGTAAACGGCAATAATCAAGTTCACGCCGTGAAAAACGTTTTCATGACCGACGGAGCCTGTATGACCTCCGCCTCGTGCGTGAATCCGTCATTGACGTATATGGCACTCACCGCACGAGCAGCAGATTTTGCGGTGAAGGAGGCGAAGAAGTTGAATTTGTGAGCGTGTTTTTTAGAGTGAAAAGCCCCTTAGATTTGTTTGAGGCTACTGAAAAAGTATATTACAGTTTAATGAGTAGGAGATACAAATCTTCTACTCATTTTTTATTAACTTGATTATAGAATATTAACGCTATAGCCGAGGCTCTTGAAGATACCCAAGAGCATTATATTTTATCAAAAGTAAAAGGTAAATAATCACAAAAAACGGAATAAAAAGGGGGGGAATAACACTAAAATAGGCTCATCAGGAGCGTATAAAACATCGCCTGATTAAAATCCCTCTTAATCAGGCAATTTGAAATAACCATCAAATAATCAACGTACTTTTTCAGTAGCCTCGAATCAAATAGAGCGGCTTTTTACTGATAACCAGTAAACAGTAATCAATCACTAATACCCCCCTCTAAATTTATATGTATCCGCCACCTTCTTAATCGCCACCATATAAGCCGCAATCCTCATTGGCACTTTGTATTGTTGTGAAGTCAAAAAAACCTTATCAAAAGCCTCCTTCATAATTCTATCCGAACGACGATTGATTCTGTCCAAATTCCATTTATAACCCATACGGTTTTGTACCCACTCAAAATATGAAACCGTTACGCCGCCCGCATTCGCCAAAATATCGGGAACTACCAAGATTCCTTTGTCATTAATCACATCATCTGCCGAAGCCGAAGTGGGTCCATTTGCCCCTTCCACAATCATTTTTGCCTGAATATATTGAGCATTTTCGTGGTTAATAACGTCTTCTTTTGCCGCAGGAACTAATACATCCACCTCCAACATTAAGAGTTCTTCATTGGAGATTTTTTCAGCCCCAGGGAAATTTTCGAGTGTACCTTTGTTCAAATCACGAAACTTCATTGCCCCTTCAATATCAATGCCTTTATCGTTATAATATGCCCCAGAAATGTCAGAAATGGCTTTTATCATCACACCACGTTCCTGCAAAAGAGCCGAAGCGTGCGAACCCACATTACCGAAACCCTGCACAGCAGCGGTTGATTTATAAGGATTAATTTTTAATTTATCCATGCCCGCCATTGCCGAAACCATCACGCCACGCCCCGTTGCTTCCGTTCGTCCCAATGAACCGCCCAATACCAAAGGTTTGCCCGTAACAACAGCGTTTACCGTCATACCTTTCGCCTTTGAATATTCGTCCATTAACCAAGCCATTTCACGGGGACCTGTTCCCATATCAGGAGCAGGAATATCACGGTCGGGACCAAAAACGTCCAACATCGACACGGTGTAGGCACGCATTAAACGTTCCATTTCACCTGCCGACATTTCCCGAGGATTACAGGCAATTCCGCCTTTTGCTCCACCATAAGGAATATCCACTACGGCACATTTCCAGGTCATCCAAGCCGCCAAAGCCCTGATTTCATCAATATTTACATCAGGGTCAAAGCGAATACCGCCTTTGCCTGGTCCTAAAATATTTGAGTGTAATACCCGATGCCCCTCAAAAACCCGAATAGAGCCATCATCCATCGTGATTGGCAAACCCACCGTAACTTGGCGAGCGGGTACTTTCAATATGTAATACATTTCGTCGGAGATGCCCAAGAGTTCAACAGCCTTGTCGAAACGTTGCATCATAGATTCGAGAGGATTCTCTTTGTCCTTGATTGGAGCGGGTTCAATATATGTCATTTTTGAGTTATACGGTGAACGGTAAACGGTGAACGGTAAACGGTTCACGGTAAAATAGGACACCATAGTTTTGTTAATGAAAAGTGTAATTGAATAATAAACGTCTTCCGCAAACCCGTTCACCGTTTCCCGTGAACCGTTTTCCGCAAAGCACAAATTTACTACCCTTGCAACGAATAAATCAAGCCATTCGTTTATGAGTATAATTACCTGATTTTCAACCAAAACGGATAAGATTAAGGTGTTTTTCAATTTTGCTTTTTAACTTTATGGTATAAACTACTTTTTACCAAATAATCGTTGGTAAAAGTATGAAATTAAAGAATTGTAAAATTTTGAAAAAATTTAATTTTTTCTTGATATATTTCTATTTCAATAAAAATGAAATTATCTTTGCAGAACTTTTCAGTAGGAAAAATCATTTTATGGTTTTGATAGACTAAAAAATACCGCCAAAATTCTTATTCGTGAACCCATAAAACCCTATTCAAAAAATGGAAACGTTAGTAGAACAAAAAACCAGATATTCAAGCGAAGAGCTTAAAGAATTTGAAGTGCTAATTACTGGGAAATTAGAGGATGTTCGAGGAGAGTTAAGTTACATTCGTGAAACACTCAGCAAACGCAATGATTCAGGAACGGACATTAGTTCAAAGTTGATGGAAGACGGAGCGGATAGTTCCGAAAAAGAAAGCATGAATCAGTTAGCGGCAAGACTGTATAAGTTTTCACAACAATTAGAAAACGCTCTAATTCGTGTGAAAAACGGGACGTATGGCGTATGTGTGGACTCGGGAAAATTGATACCCAAAGAACGCCTCAGAGCCGTGCCGCATACTCAACAAACTATTGAAGCAAAGTTGTTGAAACAGAAGTAACTTTTACGTTTTCATAAAAAAGGTCTGTAATAAGCATTGTGCTTGTTTCAGACCTTTTTGTATTATGCTCAGATTCAATATTTTTCTTTCCAAAATCGTACCTCGGGTTATTAGCAGAGTTGAGTTTGTAGTTATTCATCGTAAATTTTTCGGAGTTATATGAGTTAAGTACACTGTTTAATAAGTTTTCTGGATGATCTTTACCCTAAAATCTTCGATTGGAGAACTTCCCGAAAGTAGAAACAACTTATTAAACAGTGTATTAAGTCGTTTGGCGTAAATTTTACTACTTTTCTTAAATAAAATATTATTTCCCGTGCAACTTCTTCTACAACATTGGCATCTTATGTTGTAGAAGGTGATTGGAAGATATAAACTCGTTCGCTAAAATCACTCAGTTCCGTATTACCATTCAACCCAGAGATTTACCTAAACTTCAAATAAATTACCATTCACACCATTAAAATAACCGATTAGCTAATATGTATTGCATAGTACTATCTTTAACAAATATCTTTGACACAACAAAACGAAATAAAAACTCTAAACATCTGATTTCTAAACCATTAAAAATTAATTTTCTCTAAACTTAATCAATAAACCTTAATCTTTAAAACTATTATTACTCTAAACTATCTTGAAAACCTCTAAACCATTATGAAAATTACCGTTAAAATGTTCATCCTTTAAAATACTTAGTTCACACCGTTAAAACAGAAACCTATCTAAATATTGAACAAATTAAATCAAATCAAGAATACCTTTGAACCATCAAAAAAAAACAATTATCTAAATAATTTTTAAACAATTCTAAACAAAAAAGAAAATGAAAACTTTAGTAAAAACTTTCGCAATTGCTGCTTTGTCGGCTATCACTTTTATCTCTAATGCAACTGACAAAAATGCTGCATCCACCAGTCCAAAAACTTTTGAAGTGGGAATTTACCAAAGCATTAACACGCTGAAAATGAATGTAATGATTGAAAAATCAACCGATAAGGATTTAATCGTGGTATTGAAAGACAAGAATGGGGAAATTTTGGCTTCTGAAAGAGTAAATAAAAATGAAAGATCGTATCACGCAAAATTTGATATGAGTGAATTGGAAGACGGAAAATATACTTTTGAGTTCACAAAAGGCAATGAAAAAGTAACGAAAGAAGTAGAATTATCCACAAAAACAGACCGCCAGATTGCCATGCAGTAATTATTGGCAGTCGGCAGTTAGCTATCAGCATTAACATAATTTATAAAATACCTCTCAAACCTGTAAAAGCCGTAGGATGAATATTATTCGTTTTACGGCTTTTTTGTGTTATTTTCGTAAAACAATCTTCAAAAAAAATCATGCAAATTTATCCAAATCTGACAGCCCTCAAAGCTGAAATCGGTAATGATATTGGTGTTACGCCTTACATGACCGTTACTCAGGAAATGATTAATGATTTTGCCAAAGCTACCCAAGATTTCCAATGGATTCACGTGGACATGGAAATGGCAAAACAATTTTCGCCCTTCAAAACGCCCGTAGCTCATGGTTTCCTAACGCTTTCACTTGCTCCAAAGTTTATGGCAGACCTTTTCAAGGTGAAATCCGTAAAAATGGGCGTGAATTATGGAGCCAATAAAATCCGTTTCACTTCTGCTGTGCCTTCGGGTTCGCAGGTTCGTATGCGAGCAAGTTTAATGGGAGCCGAAGATGCCAAACCCTCGGGATTGAGAATTACGATGAACTGTATTTTTGAAATTGAAGGGCAAGAAAAACCCGCTTGCGTGGCGGAGTTGATTTCTATGCTTTATGAATAAAAATTTGCGATTGAGTGATTTGTGAGTAATGAGATTCACAAATCATTCAATTACAACTCACTCACAAATTAAAACATGAGATTAAAAGACAAAATCGCCATTATTACAGGAGCAGCCCGAGGAATTGGAGCCGCCTCCGCTGAATTATTTTGTAAAGAAGGAGCAGCCGTTATCATCTGGGATTTGCTGGATGTGGGCGAAGAAACTGCCTCTGCATTACGTAAACAGGGTTTTCATTGTGAATTTATGAAAATCAGTACTACCGATGTTCCCGCTATTGAAGAGGCTGCTCGTGAGATTTTTGACCAATACGGTCGAATAGATATTTTAGTGAATAATGCAGGAATTACTCGGGACAAAACCCTCTTGAAAATGTCGCATCTGGAATGGCAACAAGTGATTGATGTCAATTTGACGGGCGTTTTTAATTGTACAAAAACCATTGCTCCGTATATGGTTCAACAGAATTATGGTCGGATTATCTGCACATCTTCGGTGGTGGGTGTGCATGGTAATTTCGGGCAAACTAACTATGCTGCCACCAAAGCGGGCGTTATCGGAATGGTAAAAACATGGGCAAAGGAATTAGGCAAAAATAATATTACGTCCAATGCCGTAGCCCCAGGGTTTATCAGAACCGACATGACCGATGCCATTCCCGAAGAAGTCCGTCAGCAAGTTATTAATAGTATCCCCGTGAAAAGAATGGGCGAAGCTATCGACATTGCCAATGCTTATTTATTCTTGGCTTCGGAAGAGGCGGGTTTTGTGAATGGGCAAGTTTTGGGCGTGAATGGCGGACAGGCTTCTTGATACAGAGCAGTTGGAATTACGGAAGCCTTAGGTTTTCACCGAAGGCTTCCGTCGTATAAATAACAGTAAAACCATTAGAATTTTCTAAACCAAACCGCTTCATACAATTTTCATCAATGAACAAAAACCTACAAAACCTTTACCAAATTGCCCAGAAGCCCAGTCGTCGAATTATTGGGTTGATGTCGGGGACTTCTATGGATGGGCTGGATGTTGCCCTTTGCGAGCTTTCGGGTTCGGGCGAGGAGACGGTGGTCAAACTCTTAAACTTCGATACCGTTGATTATTCAGAGGATGTTAAAACCGAAATTCGTAAGGTTTTTGCCAAACAAACCATTGATTTTCAACATCTTGCCTTGCTGAACGAATGGATTGGCACACTCCATGCCGATATGATTTTGGAATGTTTGAAGCGTTGGAAAATCACGCCCGATGAGGTTGATTTAGTAGCTTCGCACGGGCAGACCGTCATGCACGCCCCCAAGATTTTGCATCAGCAAGAAAAATTTTCAAACGCAACTTTACAGATTGGGGATGGTGACCATATTGCGGTCAGAACGGGAATAATCACGCTCTCAGATTTCCGACAAAAGCACGTTGCCGCAGGGGGCGAAGGAGCTCCGCTGGCGGTGTATGGCGATTATTTTATTTTCGGTAAAAAGGGGAAAAACCGTATTATGCTCAACATGGGTGGAATTGCTAATTTTACCTATTTGCCCGCAACTATGAATCCAGAGGAGGTTTTTGTTACGGATACAGGCACGGGAAATACGCTGATTGATGCGTTTACGAGATTATATTTTCCAGAAAAATCTTACGATAAAGATGCCGAAATTGCCCGAAGTGGAACGGTCAATCTGGCACTGTTGGGGACTCTAAAAACCAATGATTTCTTCACCACCTCTTTCCCAAAAACGACTGGTCCAGAATTATTCAGTATCTCGTATGTACGGGATGCCCAAAAGGCAAGTGATACTGAAAATATTTCCGTTAATGACCTTTTGGCAACGCTCACTCGTTTCAGTGCCGAGACCATTGCGGAGGCAATTTATTTCACAATTGAAAAGACAAAATATCAACTCACAACATTTGATATTTATCTTTCGGGCGGAGGAATGCACAACCCTTTATTGGTATCCTTTCTGAAAGAATTATTACCCTGTAATTTCTTAAAAACCAATGATTTAGGCATTTCTGGCGATGCAAAAGAGGCGGTTTTATTTGCTATTTTAGCCAATGAAACGGTATCGGGTGGAGAATCAGATTTTGGTTCAAGAAAAGGGATTCCTTCGCTCTCAATGGGGAAGATTTCTTTTCCTTCGTGAAGGCTATTTTATTGTCTGAATTTGGATTGCGAAACGTGGCACCGTGTCAGATTAATGGGTTTTTGGATTGAATTTCAACAAATCAATCCAAAAAATCCATTAGAAGCCGTTTTAAAATATCTTATGACAAATTCTGATTGTCTTATTCTGACTATCGAAACCATATTTTTTACACAAGATACGCTGTATATTCCTTAAAAAAATATGATTCCGCTACTCAAAAAATACAATCAGACTTTATTCAGAATATATTTTAAAACGGCTTCTTAATCCTATAAACCCTAATTCAGACAGAATCTTAATCAAATGCAACCTTTCTACACACAATAGCATCTTATTCATGTACCGTTCAAAATTTAAACAATAATACCATGAAAACCTTAGCTAAAATTTTAACTATTTTTTTTCTAATCTTCTGTTTTTCAGATATTTATGCTCAAACTATTGAAGAAAACCGTAGTGTTTCGGGTTTTAAATCCATCCAAATTTCAGGAGGAATAGATTTATATTTGAAGCAAGGAACTACAGAATCTATCAGAGTAGTAGCCGATAAAGACCGAATGTTGAAAATCAAAACTGAAAAGGAAGGCAATATTTTGAAAATTTATTACGGCGAAAAAGATAGCTGGTTCAAGATGGATTTATCTTGGAAAAATAAGCCCATGAAAGTTTACATCACCGTCAGAGAATTAACGGGGCTTTCGGCAACGGGCGGGTCGGATGTTTTTTCGGAGGGAAAATTAGACCTCATTAAATTAGATTTAAAGGCAACGGGCGGTTCAGATATTAAATTAGATTTGGATGCCGATGAACTACTTTGTGCCACAACAGGCGGTTCAGACGTAACTTTATCAGGAACGGCAACCGTTTTTAAGGCATCTTCAACAGGCGGTAGCGACTTGAAAGCCAACAACTTACGCACCAATTTTTGTAGTGTATCCTCAACGGGTGGTTCAGATGCCTACGTATGGGCAGAAAAAGAAATCAGTATTTCAGCGACGGGTGGAAGTGATGTGTACCATAAAGGAAATGCTCGAGTGGTGAGTTCAAGTGCCACGGGTGGGTCGGATATTCACCGCAAATAGGGATTGAGTAATTGGGGATTAGGGATTAGTCAATCGGGCTAACATCTAATCCTCAATTAAATTATAGTGCTTTCGTTTAATAAAACCCCATCTTTTTCTACTGCTAAAATTATCTTTCTACCACAAGGCATTGCCCAATTTTCAGGTTCATGCCCAATTGGGAAACCATAACAAACTGGAAAATTATATTCTGCAACGGCTTCTTCAATAATCTCATTAGCGGTTTTACCAAAAGGCACATCATTATCCTGACAATCTGAAAAACTGCCCACAATCAACCCCGCTAAATTTTGTAATTTTCCGCTACGCTTCAACTGAATCATCATGCGGTCAATATTGTAAAAATATTCATTTACATCTTCCAGAAATAAAATCTTATTGTCATAGTTAATGTCTGATTTTGAGCCAATTAGGTGAACTAATAAAGCCAGATTTCCTCCAATCAATTGCCCCTCCCCTATTCCTAAACGATTCATTTGATTAGGTAAAACTTCATAAGATAATAACTCACCGAATAGTATTTTTCTTAGACTCTCCAAAGATTCCTCACCGCCTTCTTGCAAGAACAATTTGGGCATTGTGGCGTGTAGAGATTCAATATTAAGTGTATGAATATGGCAGTGTACCGCCGTAATATCTGAAAAACCAATCACCCATTTTGGTAATTTTTGGAAGGCAGTAAAATCAATTTTATCCAACAACCGAGAACTACCATACCCACCCCGAGCCGAAAAAATTGCCCTGATTTCGGGGTTATCCAGCATCAACTGAAAATCATTTGCCCGCACAGAATCATCCCCTGCAAACTGATGATGTGCACTCGTGAGGGATTCGCCCAAAATAACTTTCAAACCCCAATCATTTTCCATCAAGGCAATGGCAGGTTTGAGGACTTCAAAATCGACTTTGCAAGCCAATGCTAACAGACCTACGGTGTCTCCTTTTTGGAGAGAGTTTGGACGTAAAATATTTTGTAAGATATTGTTATTCAATGATTTTCAATATTAATTATCGGCGGCACGGCTTGAAGCCGTGCCGCCGATTTATAAACTATGACTTTAAAAAATTCTCTATAATTAACTGACCTTCCTTTCCACTGATTTCGGTATGAAACTGGGCAGCGTAAAAATTATCTTTCTGCAACATGGCAGAAAAAGGCTGAACATAGTCGCAAGTGGCAACGGTATATGGACTCATTTCTGCGTAATAACTATGGACAAAATACATAAAACTATTTTCGCTTAAGCCAGTAGTCAATTCATTTTTAAAATCAAAGACATTATTCCAACCCACGTGAGGCACTTTATAAGTATCTGACTGAAAGCGTTTTACGTCAATATCAAAAATATTCATACAAGTTGTATCATTTTCTTCAGAATGACGGCACATCAACTGCATTCCTACGCACGTGCCTAAAACGGGTTGTGTGAGCGTGGGGATTACTTTGTCTAATCCTTTTTCTCGGAGATATGCCATTGCCGTACTCGCCTCGCCAACGCCTGGGAAAATCACACGGTCGGCGGTTCTGATTTCTTCTTCGTTATCTGTCCAGAGATAACTGACTCCGATGCGGTCTAAGGCGTACATGACCGACTGCACATTACCAGCGTTATATTTGATAATTACTGTTTTCATAAAGCCCTAACCCCAAAAGGGATTAGTTTTGATTAATATTTTCTACAAATTTACCTAAAATCAAGCTAACTCTATTTTAAAATCGGCTAAATAAGGAGGACTTCGTTCAAAACGAAGCCTTCCTTATGAACCCAGATATTAAATTTGAATTCCTCTTTTTTAGGTAGTTATTTTAACCCAACTTTTCGTCTTCAAAGACTCCACCACCGCCAAACTTGCTTTGGAAGTATTGATGATTTCCTCGATGGGAATAATGGCTTCTCCACCATTTTGGAGTCTCTCTAAAAATAGCCTGAATTGCTCAGAATGACCTTTATCTTGACTTCCCGACATTCCAGAAGACTTTGTTCCGAAGTATTTTGACTGCTTAAAATTATCAATAATCATCGTTCGTCCTTGCGAATAAACCTCAATTCTTTCCTTGGAATAACCTTTATTGCCATTCGCAAAATAGTTGATTACACCCGTTGAGCCGTTCTGATATTTCAGTAAAATTGAAGCGTTATCAGTATTATCAGCAGGGTTTTGTCCCGTCGCATTCATCACCACGCTTTCCACTAAACTGCCTGATAGATAAGTGATTAGGTCAATCAAATGGCAGGCTTCACCGATAATTCTGCCACCACCCAAGTTCATATCTTGCGTCCAATGATTGGCAGAAATTTCCCCTGCATTCATCGTGGCAATTGTGTTGATGGGCGTATTTGAATCGCCTAATTGCTTTTTCAAATCTTGGGTAAAAGGTGAAAATCTACGGTTGAAACCAACGGTTAAAGTTTTATCCGATTGCTGATAAACTTCAATAATTTCATCCAATTCTGCTTGATTAAGAGCTAAGGGTTTTTCCACAAAAACGTGTTTCCCTGCCCTCAGAGCGTCTATACACATACGAGCGTGGGCATCATGGCGAGTGGTGATAATGACTGCCGAAACCTCCGAATCGTTCAAAATATCGTCATTATTGGTTGTGGAAAATTGAACGCCATATTTCTTCGCCATCAGAGTTCCCGAAAGCCCCGAAGCCGAAGAAAGGTATTTGATATTGGCTTTTGATTTAAATAAAATTGGTAAAACCGTTGCTTTCGTAAAATTACCCGAACCAATGATGGCTAAAACTATACTTGTGGGACTGAAAAAATAACTTTTCAATAAAATTTTAGTTTCCAAAACATCAATATTCTCCCGATATTTCAAAATAGAAGCGATGGATTTTAACTTTCCAATATTACCATAAATTTTGTTATAGTCTTTAAAATCAATCATTTCTGTAATTAAAGATTTCACGTTCAACCGTCCCGATGCAATAATTTTCAGTATCGCCTCAAAATTTCGTTTTGCCGTCCAACGCACAAAACCGATGGGATAATCCTGTCCATTTTGTTCATAATCAACCTCATAACGTCCTACACCATACGAACACGAAACTTGAAAAGTCAATTCTTTTTCGTAAAAATCTGCCCTTTGTAAATCCAAACCAACCACACCCACCAACACAATCCGTCCACGCTTGCGAGACATTCGGGCGGCTTGCGAAATCACATCGTTTGAAGGCATTGAAGCCGTGATAATCACCGCATCTGCACCCACATTTTTCGTAATTTCCTGAACAATCTTTACCGAATCTGTTTCCTCCGAGACCTTGAAGGCTTTGATACCTTTGGCGAGGGCTAAATCTGTTTTATACTGGTCAAAATCAAACGCAACTACTTCACAACCATTGGCTTGCAATAATTCTGCGGTCAATTGCCCAATTAATCCCAAGCCAATTACTACCACCGTTTCGCCCAAAGTTGGATTTACTAAACGAATACTCTGCAAAGCGATTGCCCCCACAACCGTAAAAGTTGCCTCTTCATCCGATACATTTTCGGGAATATGAACCACCAAGTTTTTGGGTACGCAAACCACCTCGGCATGATGCCCGTTGGAAGCCACACGGTCGCCAATTTTGAACTCTGAAACGTCTTCGCCAACGGCTACAATTTCGCCCACGTTGCAATATCCCAAAGGCAAAGGTTCGGATAATTTTCTAAAAACTGCCTCAACCGTTGGGCGTAAACCATCCGTTTTTATTTTGTCAAAAACCTGCTTTACTTTTTCGGGTTGTTGGCGGGCTTTTTCAATAAAATTAGCCTTTCCGAACTCCACAAGCATTTTCTCAGTCCCCAAAGAAACCAAACTACGATGCGTTTTTATCAACACACAACCCTTCCGTACTTGCGGAACGGGTATGTTTTCTAAAAGCGTTTCGCCTGTTTGTAGGTTTTGGATGAGTTGTTTCATGGCAGCTTTTGGCTTTCAGCTTTTAATTTGAGGGTAAAATTTGTAAATTATGACAACATAAAAAATGATGTAGCTACAATTTGTAACCACATCATTTTTAAAAATAGTAAAGTTCAGTTAAAAATCAACGATAAATTTTATCCTTAATTAAACGAAGACCATTTAATTCTTCAATCACCTTAATATCTTCTTGGGCAATTACTCCTCTGCGAATCCAATTGGTAACAATTGATTCACTTTGAAGTCCGTATTTTTCACAATATCGCTTGATTGTCAAGTAGTTATCTAACTCTATAACTGTTCCGTTAGCTTGTAAAAATGCCTTTCCTTCTTCAATTAAAGCTCTTGAACGATCCAAAAGTTCTTGAATATTTGGGCGTATCTGTGGGGGGGGTTCGAGTATAATTTCCATAATTTATTTATTTTTTTGTAATAAAAGTTCCATCAAAATTTGGTCAATACTATTAATAGAATCAAGCATTTGGTCAGTTTCGTCTTGGGTTCTTTCTCCTTCTATCAGTTGTAATTCTATCAATAAATTCTTTCTCATATCTTCAAAATTCTTGGTGAGTAGTTCTTGCGTAGTAGTTTATTTTGATGATTTTCTAAAATTAATAATTGTTTGGTTACAGAACAAGCCTTATTTTAACACGCCCACCAAAATCTCCGCAATACGCTCCGACGTTTTGCCGTCCCAAAGTGGTGGAATTTGCCCTTTTTTGGTTTTTCCTTCCAAAATTTCCACCAATTTTTCGTGAACCGTTGTCGGGTTTAGGTCTGCCAAAAGCTGATTTGTACCCATTTCAACGGTTACGGGGCGTTCGGTAGAGTCTCTGAATGTCAAACATGGCACTTTCAAAAAGGTTGTTTCTTCTTGAATTCCACCCGAATCGGTGATAATTAATGAAGCGTTTTGCATCAATTGCAGAAATTCCAAATATCCCTGTGGTTCAGTCAGAATGAGGCTTTTGATAGAATTCAATTGGTCAAAAAGTCCAAATTTTTTCAAGTTATTTGCCGTTCTGGGATGAATTGGCAATACTACTTTTTTGTATTTTGAGGTATCTTCAAGAATTTCCAAAATCGCTTTTAGTCCTTCTTCTGTGTCCACATTGGCGGGGCGGTGCATCGTTACCACAATGAAGTCATCTTTTTGTAAACCCAAATCCGATAAAACGCTGGTTTGGCGAGCTTTTTCCAAATAATGCACCAACGAATCAATCATTACATTACCCACAAAAAACACTTTTTCATCAGGTACGCCCTCTTTTTTAAGGTTATCCACGCCCGATTGTTCGGTAATAAACAGAAAATCAGCCACCGAATCGGTCAAAATTCGGTTTAATTCTTCAGGCATTGAGCGGTCACCACTCCGCAAACCCGCCTCAACGTGAGCCACTGGAATATGCAGTTTTATTGCGACTAATGCACAGGCGAGGGTGGCGTTCACATCGCCCACAACTAACACTAAATCAGGCTGTTCCGTCAAAACGAC
Source organism: Arcicella sp. (assembly GCA_034519515.1). GTDB lineage: Bacteria > Bacteroidota > Bacteroidia > Cytophagales > Spirosomataceae > Arcicella. The sequence goes on along the minus strand of JAXHOK010000068.1, from coordinate 192,837 downwards.
TTGCTCAAATGCCAGCATAGTTTTTGCTGTAACTTCCGTATGTGAACCACCGCCCACGCCCAAAAAATAATGTGGTTTGGGCATTTGTAATTGCTCAAAAAAGACATCGCTCATCTTGGCATCAAAATGCTGACCCGTATGAACAATTTTGGAATCAATTTCGGGGTGATTCTGAAAGGCACGATGAAGCGGAGCAACTTTCATAAAGTTTGGTCTGGCTCCGACGATATTAAGAATTTTTATCATACTGTTTTTTATAAACCCCAACGAACATGGTGTTTATGTGTTTTTCGTTTAATCCAATATTTCTAACTGTTTTTGAAAACCAATTAGTGTTAGGATAATAGACTAATTTTTGTAATTCAAACCCATATTTTTTTAGCGATTTTGAGAAATCTTCTTCGCTTAAAGTGTGCTGAATATAAGCATAATAAGAAGGGTGATTAGTAATTTTAAAAATATGTTTCTCCACTTTTCGATACCAACTATTGGCATTCGGTATTGAGATAATTAGTAAGCCATCGGGTTTTAAAATTTGTGAAAATTGTTCGATAACTTCCTCATAATCAAATACATATTCCAATACACTCGAACATAAAACAACGTCTTTTTGTGCATATTGAAGTATGTTTTTCAAAGGTAATTCCTCTTGTTTGAAAGAGATAGATAACCCTTTTTTCGTATTGTTTTGATTACAAAGTTCAATCATTTTTTCGGAGCCATCAATACCTATGACCATACATTTTTTCTGTGCCAAATAAATACTGAAAACTCCCGACCCACAGCCAGCATCCAAAACGCTCATTTCGGGCTTAATGAACTGTTCAAAAAGTTTAGTCCAAACCCTAAAACGCTCTCGAAATTGAGGTGATTGATTATACTTTTGATTAAACTCCACGGCGGTTTCAGAATGAAAATCAATAGCATTTTTGAGACTTTTGGGGTTATTTATCTCATAAATTAAGGCGGTCAGGTGCTTTTCTTTGGTGTAGTTCTCTAAATATTTTTGATGTCCGCTTTGAGATATTTTTTCATATTCCAAGGGATTCTGAACCAATGAATGTATCTGTTCTACAATATTTTCGGGATTATTGAAATCTACAAAAATCCCTGATTCTTTATGTTCAATCATTTCAGAAATGCCCCGATAATTAGTCGTCAAAACTACACAACGATTAGCCATTGCTTCGATAATAGAAATGGGTTGTCCTTCGTTTTTGTAATGCGTTGGCAACACGAAAAAATGAGCTTTTTGTAATAATTCTCGCTTCGCTTTATCTTCTATAACTCCTTGATAATAAACATTTTGTCTTAAATTTTCACTTTCAATAAAATCAAAAAAATAGGCTTTCGCATCTACTAATTTCTTAAACCTCTGAGCATCGTCATACTGAATAAATTCACCACAAAAATCAGTTTTAATATTATATCCAAAACGATTTACCAGTATTTCCGTGGCTTCCAAAACATCTAAATATCCTTTGGATTCAATCAAATTTGAGAGGTAAATTAGGTTAATTGACTCTTGTTTATTAGTTGGTAATTGCTTTTTTTCTGATACATTATTGTTCATTTCAAAAGGCAGTCCATTTGGAACAACTTTGATTTTTGAGCCTAATTTTGGTTCAAAATCCAACATCTTTTTCAGATTATCCGACAGCACAATGATGTTATCGGTCATCATCAACATTTTACGGATTAAATATCTAAAAAATTTGCTTTGAGATTCATAAAAACCGTCATAATTTCCTCCGTGAATGTGAACGACTACTTTACTACCTAATAATTTTGATAAAAACACAATCGGAAAATCCCTAAAAAAACCCTCTTGCGACTGTGAAGGAGTATGATAGACGTGGTATTTCTTGGAGATTAGTTTGAAAATTAAGCGAAATATTAGACCTAAAAATGCAAACATTTTCAAGAATTTTCCACCGAAATCTTCATGTCTTTTACTTCTCAGTGTCAGAATTTCACCGCCCAATTCTTTCGTAAGTAATTGAAAAGCAATACTTTGTCCATTAATTGGTGGGGGTAAAATTCCGATTAGAAGGGTATTTGCTTTTTTCATCATAACCATGGTACTGTTGGTTTGTGGGAGGTAATATTTTCAGCATGGTCAAGACAAGCCACCATGTAATCCGCCACAACGGGAATTTCTATTTTCTTAGTCGTTTCGATAATTTTTGATTTCATTTTGGATTTTTCTTCCGAAGAAAACTGCAAAAATTTCGATAACTGTTTCGTGAGCGATTCCGTATTTTGAGCCTCGAAAATTAGTCCGTTTTCTTCATTTCTAATCAATTCTTTTGCTCCACATTGGTCAGAAATCAACACAGGAACGTGGTTTTGCAAGGCTTCATTCACCACAATTCCCCAACCGTCAAAAACGGATGGAAGAATCAGTAAATCGGCTTTTTGGATGAATTGAGCTATATTTTCTGAATTAATGACTCCCCGTAATGTGATAAAGTTTTCAAGATGATGTGTTTGAACATACTGTTTAATTTGATTTTCCAAAATGCCCGAACCAATGATGTTGATGTGAAAATTAGGAATTATTCGAACCAAATTTTTCACAGCTTCCAAGAGCATAAAAATCCCTTTTCGTTCAATCAATTGACCCACAAAAATTAGTTGATTTATATTTGATTCTTTTTTAATAAAATCAGGTTTTTCAACATTCCTAAAATAGCCAAAACGGTATATCTTCTCTGATTTTAGGTTCAAAGATTTAAAGTAATTTACAGCAAAAATTGATACGGCAAAGAAGCCTTTTGCTCCATAAATTAAGCGTTTTGAGACTGGTTTTACGATACAATTAAGTACTAATTTTTTGATAAAACTTCGCTTTTTTTGAGGTACTGGTGCTTCGGAATAAATGAAAAAATTACTTCCCAAAAGCATTAAAAGTAGTAATACGAAGAAAAAATATTTTTCTGCCCAAATACCATTTATAATATGTGTTGATTTACGATTTGCATAAACATATTGAATTAATTGCTTGATATTCAGATTTTTACCAATTATTTTTGATTCATAGTTTTGAACTAAATTAAAGTTCCAACCTTGTTTTTTTCGAGCTGAATCAGCTTCATGGGCATAAATCACTTCAAAATTATCGTATCGTTTACAAAGCTCATTAAACAAGTCATTTTGATAATAACTCGGCATATTCATCCAGATATGTAGCGGTTTATTATGCAACTTTCTTCCCTTTTATGATACTGAAAACATAGACAAAAAAACCAGGCATATTATAGACCGAAAGAAAGGTAAAGATGGCGTTTAATCCATCCCGATAAATCTGTATCAGAATGGCTGAAAAGTATAAATAGGCAAATAAATTAGCGGATTGAGCATCGGAATTTATCACTTTATAATACCACCGAGCTGAATATTTAGCGAATAAAAAGGGAATTATCACAATGCCCAAATATCCAAAATTAGCGTAAGATTCTCCGTAAATCGTAGCAATTGCTCCTAATTCTTTCAGGTTTCGGGCGGGTGTAGAAATATCCAGCATCCACTGCATCAGAGAAGGTTTTTCAGCCCAAAATTGCCTTGGAATCGGGGCTAAAAATAGGGTAAAATAAGTTGAACCATAAAAATAACCGCCCGACTGGTCGATGAGGGTGAGAATGGAGGCGTACATATCCAAGAATGAAAAATCGGCATTTGCTCCAATGCCCAAACTCTCCCGATATTCAGCAGCAAATTCAATCAAATCGTTCATTGAAGCACCTTGCTGAATCAATTTTCCGACATATTTCATCGGTAAAAATATGATAATTCCTATGCCCAACGCCAACATAAACCGCCACGAAAGCCATTGCTTTTTTTGCCGATGAAGATAGAGAAATAAAAGGAAAATTGAAGGAATCAAGATTCGATAACGATGTTGCCCTTGAAATGCCAAAATGAACATACAAAGACCAATGATAGCCAGAGGCGATTTTTGAAATCCATACTTAAATATAATTATTAAGTAACTCAAAATCAACCAGTTCTGTGTATTTTGAATGTAAGAAGAACTGCTCCATTCACCAAAATCAGCATTTGCTTTGCCTATTCCTGGGATGTATAATTGAGTAAAAATTCCCCAAATACCGATGGGAATTGTGAGAAAAAGAACGGTTTTGACGATGTTTTCATCTAACAAAGTAATGGTTTCCAGAGGCTTAATTTCTACCTTTCGCTGACTTTCCAACCACCAAGCAAACGTCATGGTAACGAAGCCAATATCGGCTAAAAATGCTGCACGAGTAATTTCATGACTTTCAATTGCGGTAAAATAATCACTCTGACCACCCAGAAAAAATGCCGAACCTGCGTTGATTGAAATGAGCCTCAGTGTGAACGAAAATCCATGAAAGACTAAGTAAGTTGTGGCGGGATGATAGATAGAAATTTTGGTAGATTTGAATAAAACCCAAGTGCAGATGGTGAGTACGGTTAGGTCTATACTGGCGGCAAAAAATAGACTTTCATTCATGTGGTTATTATTTGTAAAATACTGGTAGTCAATATATTAAATCTAATTCAGAAGACTAATTAATCTATTTTCATAAGCCTGTAAACTTCCAAATTGAGATTTTTGAAGAGCATTTTTTGATAAGTATTGGAAGTTCTCAGGACTTTGATACAAAGATAAAAGGGTGTTTTCGATGGCTTCGGTACTACTTTGTTCAATGATTAAACCGTCCAGATTATGCTCAATAATTGTTCCAGAATTAGCGGTTGCAATCACTGGTAATCCGTAGGCGAGTGCTTCATAAGTTACCGTTGCCGAACCTTCACACACGGAGGGTAACAGAAAAATATCCGCCCATTCATAGTGCGAATTTACGGCTGAACGAGCGACATATCCTTGATAATTAATGTTCTCTATAATATCTTTCTTGACAGATTCTGGAATATTTCCTAATGAACCAACCAATCTAAACTCGGCAATATTTTTCAATTTTTTGGCTACTTCCAAAAGATATGGCGTACCTTTTCTTAGCCCCGCCCCGATGGTTAAAACTCTTAATTTTCGTTTGTTTTTTTGCCATATCTCTTTAGATTTTGGCAAAGGTAAATCAACACCATAAGGTATTATTTGAGTTTTATGTCCCTGTTCAGAAAATGATTGAATCGACTTTTTTACGAATTCAGAACCGCCAATAATCAGTTCCGCAAGTATCTGTTCTTGTCGTTCTCTTTCGATATATTCCATGAAATCATCGTTCATTTCATAGTCTTTTAGGCTTCCCCATTGTGGAAATTTTTGTAATTCATTCTCCGTCAAAACCCTCTCCAAAGCAAAGGGGGCAATAGTTTGTTCAAGAATCACCTTCATTCCCAAGGTTTTGGCGTGTTTGATTAGTTCCAAACCAGCCGTATTGAAAACGTACAAGGTATCAGCATTCTCAAACCCTTTTTGCAGAATTTTACGATTAAAATCCTTTGCCATTAAATTGCATTGACGCACATATTGTTGGGCTGTTTTGGTTTGTTTCGCTTGAAAACTGTATTTAATTCCTGCGGTGTTGAAAGACTTAATATTTGCTTCTGCCAAATTTTCATTTTGCCTGCCCAAAAGTTTATTGATTGAGCCTGACGAATAAATTTTACTAAGTTGATTTAATAGATAATGGGTTGAACTATCAAGATACAAATCTGAAAAAAAAGTATGTAAAAGATTATTTCTGTATAGAATCTCAGGAACTGCATAGTGCATTCTTGCCCCCAGTTGAGCTAATATAACTTTTGGATTCATTCAGTAATTATTTGACTATCAGTTTATTATATGTTTTAATGCTACGTAAAATACTTTTTATTTCTTGGTAATTGGGAACGAAAAGATTTCTAAAAGATGAAATATGTTTCTTTTTCATAAAAATAACCAACCCCACAAACTGCCCGAAATAAGCAAACGAAATGGCAATTGCCACGCCCCGAAGCCCGTAGTTTTGAATAAGAAAATAACTCAAAATCATGGAAATCACCATGCCGATAAATTCGACGATACTGATTATTTCAGGGAAATTCATTGCTTGGATTCCGCCTGCCAGCACAGTTTTAGCATTGATGAATAAATAACCAATAGTCAAAATTTGACTAATAATTATTGATTCAACATACTGATTTCCAAAGATATGGGGAATTAATATTGAAACGCTCAGAGTAAAAATTGGCTGAAAAATTAGACTAAATATCCAATAGTTTTTGAAATATAAAACCACTTGGCTTGATTTTTCAACAAAATTATTTTGACCTGCAACGGTTGGCACAATAATCGTTCGGACGGCGTTGGCAAAAATACTGGTAAAACCCGCCACACTTACCGCAACAGTATAAATTCCTAAATCTTTACTATTGAGAAAAAATCCAATCAGAAACTGGTCAATTCTGGAATTTGCCAATTGAGAAATATCCCCAAACCAGACTTTTATTCCGTAATTGAGCATTTTACGAATGTAATCAAAATCTACTTGGAGCGAAAACTTGCGAAGAACTATTTTGTAAAGAAAAGCCAAAACCGTGAATAAATATACCGTTTGGATTATGATTTGAACATAAACCATATTTTCAACGGAAAGAGTATTCAGATTTTTGAGCGTAATAATCCCCACACAATAACCCGCAGGAACGATACATTTTAGGTAATTGGTTATCTTGAAAAATGATGCCCCTTGCAACAAATAAGTAGCATACATTCCAAAAAGCCCAAGGGGAATCGTGAGTAGGTAAATATTGCCAAGGTGAACAGCATCTTCTGAAAATTTTGGTAAATAAAAACGAATCAGTATCCATCCCACCAGAACTCCCAAAACACTCTGGATTAGTCCAACCAAAAATATACTGCTCCAAATCTTATGTTTATCAGAACCGGGAAGAGCCGTAAAATAGACCGTTGTAGAAGATAATCCAAAATTAATAAAATATTGTAAAACATTGGGAATCAGAATAATAGCGGCAAATATTCCCCGCTGATTGGGTCCTAACCAACGGGCTAAAATAACAGAACCAACCAGTCCGAGTGCAGTCGTCAGAAGGTTGGTTCCCGTATTTTGTATGATATTTTTGAGATTCACCGTTTAGCCATTCAATCCTAAAGCCTTATAATTCCTCGCCAATACATACACCAAACTCAAAATCATACCCAAAAAAGCAAAGCCCAAGACCATTACTGAACGCTTGGGTTCACTCTTTTTTACAGGGATTTGAGCGGGTTCAAGCACTTTGAAAATGGGTGTTTCACGGTGAACTTTTATTTTGGCTTCTTCCAACTGTTTGGCAAGTTCAGCGTATAAATTATACGATAAATCTACTTCGTATTGCAGTTTTTTACCTTCATCTTTGGCAATATTCAAGAACAAACTTTTGTTACGGTCTTGATAACTTGAATAAGAATAGAGGGCATTGTCATAACGTCTTTTAGCTTCTGTGAGGCGTTCAGTTAGAAAACCTATGTCTTTTTTGGTTTTTTCAGTACGATATTTTACTACATATTCCGTTAAATAATCTTGGGCATATTTCACGATGGTTGCCGCCACAACGGGATCTTGCATTTTTACGGAAATATTAATGACCCCCGTTTTTTTGTCCAAAGTTGCTCCGACTCTTTTTTGTAAATCCTTGATTAATTTATCTTGCTTTTTATCCAACCTTATGGTTTCTAATGGAATATTCTTGGGGTTAATTACAGGCATATCTTTATCATCATCCTCTTCCGATTCTCCAAAGATTTTTGTAGCTAATTCCCTTTTATTATTTTCTGTCAAAAACCGAGACATTGCTAAGGTTTGTTTGTATTTATAAGCATAAATTTTCATCGCCATCACATCCATCAAAAAGGGTGTACTTTGAAGAATATTGGGGTACAAATCAGGACGAACCGCTTCTGAGGAATTTAAACTACTTAAATCCACCCCCGCCAAACCCGCCAGAGACTTAAACTTACTCAATCCACCTGCTCCGTCTTTTGACTCTAATTCGGGCAGAATTTGTACTTGCGAAACGTATTCGTTGGGTGTATTAATCGCAATAAATACGCCCAAGCCCGAGAATAAAATGGTAACTATCAATATCAGCCATTTATGTTTTCCGATTACTTTGAAGATTTTTGAAATATCAATCGTAATTTCAGAATCTTCTGTATGCTGTTGTATTTGAGGATTTTCCAATGGATTAATTATTATTTAAGAGCGTTTAAGATATTGATTGTAATCAAAGCAATCGAAGAAACTGCTCCCAGAATGGCTACTTTCTCAGCGGTGGACATTTTTGTATTACCGTCATCGAGAACGGCAGGGATAATGATTTCCGCCCCTTGTTCTACTTTTGGATAAGTGGTGAAAAACAAAAACGTTTTGGTTTTATCCGAAAAGCCATTAGCATATTTTACAAAAACTCTTCGTCTTGCCGCTTTATCCGTAAATCCTCCTGCTTGAGAAATATAATCTTTTACACTCAAATTTGGACGATAAGCTACTGATATTGGGTTCAACAATTCTCCCGATAATTTTACGGTTTCCAACACTCTTGGGATAAATAAACGGTCTCCTTTCAATAATAATAGGTTTTCTTGGGCTAATGGATTTTTTATAATTATATCCAAATCAACTGCTATTTGCGTAGAATCTCGATTGAACGTTGCTCCTTTTGGATATGCTCCGTCTCTCAAACCTCCCGCCAGAGCAATCAATTCGGTGATTCTTTGGGTCTTATCCTTAATAGTGTATGAACCTGGGAATTTCACTTCACCTTCAATTAAAACTGTCTTTTGTTCTTCATATCGGGGTGATTTACGAACAATTATTTTATCAAAAGGTTGAATCAAGGTTCGGGCATCTGTGGTACTGATTTTTAGGTCTTTATCAACATCAAATGTTTCAATTCGCACGTTTTGGTCAGATGCCAAACCTGTGGTATCGTCTTTAACACGTCTTGATAATTCAATTTTAGCATTGCTTGCTCCATCTCTGAAACCGTTTGCCAACACAATAATATCCGCAATGGTTAATCCCTCCACGTAATCAAATTTTCCTTCTTTATTAACTTCCCCTTCAATGGTTATTACCCTCTTCTCTCGCAAAGATTTGATACTTCTGATAACAATCACGTCTTCTCTCTTTAAAGGGATGTCATCAACTTCACCTTTCATCAATTTTCCTAAATCAAAAGAAATTACGATGGGGTCGTTGTCTCCTTTTTGACGGTTGATAACAGCACGGTTCATAAAAGCATCTTCACGCAAACCTTCGGCTTTTTTGATTAATTCTTTCACCGTGTTTGAACCTGATTCAATGGCAAACTCACCTTCTCTGAAAACAGCACCTTTTATTTGAACTCGGTTTTCAAAACGGTCTAAAATCTCTCCGACTGTATATTTATCGCCTCGTTGTGGAATAAAAGAACCTATTTCATCTTGTGAGATATTGACCAATTTCAACTCACGGGCAGTGTTTCTTCTCAGACCAATCGTATAAGTATATGCCTTGTCCGTAAATCCTCCTGCAAAACGCAAAACGTCTTTGAGGGTTTCGGCTTTTTCTACCTCAAAAATCATCGGGCGTTTTACTTCTCCCGATACTTCAACACGAGTTTCATAATCAGCGATTCTGATGATGTCTTGGTCTTGCAAACGAATATTATCCTTTTGGTCAGCACGCAAAAGGAAATCATATAAATCAACAACCCGAACAATTTTGTTATCCCTGATTACTTTTATGTTACGAAAAGAACCATTTTCAGAAGGTCCACCTGCGGCATAAAGGGCATTAAAAACGGTTGATAATGAGGAAACTGTGTAACTTCCTGCCTTCATAACCTCGCCCGTGAGTGTAACTTTAATGCTTCTGACATTTCCCAAAGTTATCTGTGCCGAAACTCCACTACCTGGCATATTTATTCCTTGGTATAATTGGCGTAATCTGCCCACAATGCGTTCTGAGGCAGATTCTATGGTTAAGCCATTTACATAAATTGGACTTAAATTCAAGATTCGGATTGTTCCTTCGGTACTTACTTTTACTTTATAATTATCCAAGGCATTTCCAAAAATATCAATATTCAATTCATCATCGGGACCTAATTGATAGTTGCGAGGCGTAGCTATTTTCAAATCTGGTTCGAACGATAATCCACCAGCCGCAAACATCGACATTCCGAAGACTTGAGATTTTTTAGCTTTCACTTTAACACTGTCCGTTTTTATACTATCTGAATAAACTTTCGTTTTAATCGCTTTTCGCACCTCTGAAATATCTGAATCATTAGTTTTTTTAGCTTTTTCATTGGAAATATTATTCAAACGTTCCCGCATTTTGGCAATGTCGGCGGGTGAATATCCTTGCAAAGTGGCTGCTTTTTCTATTTGAGCTTCACTCATGCCACTTGCTTTAGCTTTTTGTAAAAATGCAGCCACTTGTTCATCCGATAAATCTTCAACTCTTTGTTTTTGGGCAAAAATATCCAAAGAAATCAACAACAAAAAAAGGAATGTACTGAGTCGTAAAAATGGGAAGAAATACTTGGTTGCAACACTATTTTGTGAAATTATCATTATTGGGAGTAATTTTCGGATTGTTTATTTAGATTACCATACAAAAATAGGTAGAAATCTTTGTTTTATCATAAAACTGACGGCAAGGATTCGGGTTGTGTAGGTGCCGTGCTAAGTTACTGTGCTATAACCTTTGCATCAATTTCACGACCATTTTATCTTTCCAAACCTTAAATGTTCCTGCAATGATTTGTTCACGAGCTTGACCAACGAGCCACAAATAAAACGCTAAATTATGGACACTACAAATCATTGCTCCCAACATTTCGTCGGCTTTTAAAAGGTGTCTAACGTAGGCTTTTGTGTAAAAATTACTGGCATAATTCTCTAATCCTGAATCGATTGGTGAAAAATCGTCTTTCCATTTTTCGTTTTTCATATTAATTGTTCCCTCCGTAGTAAACAACATTCCGTTGCGGGCGTTACGGGTGGGCATTACGCAGTCGAACATATCAATACCCAACGCAATTCCTTCCAAGATGTTCGCTGGTGTACCTACGCCCATCAAATAGCGGGGTTTGTCTTTGGGTAAAATATCCGTGACCATATCCGTCATTTCATACATCATTTCGGCGGGTTCGCCCACAGAAAGCCCTCCGATGGCATTGCCTTCACGTTCAAAACTGGCAATTACTTCGGCAGATTTTACCCGTAAATCTTTATAAACACTACCCTGCACAATGGGAAAAAAAGTCTGGCTATATCCATATTTAGGTTTAGTAGAATCAAAACGGTCGCAACAGCGTTTAAGCCAGCGGTGGGTCATATCCATTGATTCACGGGCGTAACTGTATTCGCACGGATATGGGGTACATTCGTCAAAAGCCATGATAATATCTGCCCCAATGGTTCGCTGAATATCCATAACACCTTCAGGCGTAAAGAAATGCGTTGAGCCATCAATGTGCGATTTGAACGTTACGCCTTCTTCTTTGATTTTACGCCCTGCATTTGCTAATGAATACACCTGATAACCGCCCGAGTCCGTCAAGATGGGCTTGTCCCAACCGTTAAATTTATGTAATCCACCCGCTTTTTCGATAATATCAAGCCCTGGACGGAGATACAGATGATAAGTATTTCCCAGAATAATTTGAGCATGAATATCCTCTTTCAATTCACGCTGATGTACGGCTTTTACCGAACCCGCTGTGCCAACGGGCATAAAAATAGGAGTCTGAATTTGCCCGTGAGCCGTTTGAAGAACCCCCGCACGGGCTTTTGAGGCAGGGTCATTGTGTTGAATATCGAAAGTCATTTCTTAGCTGTGAGTTATGAGCAATGAGGTGTGAGTAAAATATCTGCCCCTATTTTATATTTAAGGTTCATTACTCACTGCTCAAAGCTCATTGCTTTTGTACAAAATTACTACATAATCGTAAAAACTCCCCGCTATTCTCTATTCTCTACTCTCTAATGACGTATCTTTGCAGTCCTAATTCACTAACTCCTTGATACTGACTATTTTGATACCCATTTTATTCAGCCTTTTTTTCGTTTCGGTTGCAGTCCAACTGTATTTTATCCTGTTCGTTTTCAACAAACTCAACCAATTTGATTTGGAAGAAAAAGTTAATTCAAAACCTTTCGGTGTATCTATAATTGTATGTGCTTGGAACGAATTGAAGAATCTAAAAGAATTAATCCCACGGTTGAATAATCAAGACTACACAACCTTTGAAATTATTATCGTGGACGACCGTTCTTGGGATGGAACGTACGATTATCTTTTGACTGAATGTGCTGAATATCAAAAAGTTAGATTTCTAAGAATTGAGGAAACCCCTGACCATTTATCTTCCAAAAAGTACGCTTTGACGCTCGGAATCAAGTCGGCAAAATATGATGTTGTGTTATTGACCGATGCTGATTGTCGCCCACAAAGTAGTTTCTGGATTAAAGAAATGGCGGCTTGCATGACCCCTGAAAAGGAAATTGTTTTGGGTTTTTCGCCTTATTTCATGGCAAAAGGGTTTTTGAATAATTTGATTCGTTACGAAACGTTTATTTGTGCTGTTCAATATTTCTCCTTTACCCTCGTGGGCGTTCCGTACATGGGCGTAGGACGGAATCTAATGTATAGAAAATCGTTATTTTTAAGAAATCGAGGCTTTGCCAGGCATACCAATATCGTAGGTGGTGATGATGATTTATTTATGAACGATGTGGCAACGCCCGAAAATACTGCCATTTGTCTGAACCCCGATACCTTTATGTATTCCGTTCCAAAAACGACTTGGGAGACTTGGTATAGACAAAAACGGAGGCATCTTTCAGTCAGTAAATATTACAAATTACCGAACAAAATTCTTTTGGGTGGACTTGCCTCCACACAGATTTTTTCATGGCTCACCTTCTTGGTTTTAATTCCATTTTTGTGGCATAACCCCTTGATTTATGGATTATTAGCTATATTTTTAGTCCGCCTAATCGCTCAATGGGTTGTATTCAACAAAGCCAATAAACAATTAGACAATACCCTCGAAACGCTTACTTTACCCTTTTGGGATGGTATATTTGCGTTTTATTTCCTAATCATGGGCATCAATAATTTTCTTCCAAGACGAAGAAAGATGAGATGGCGGTAAGTGTCTAATTTTCAAATTAACCAATTTTCAAGCGGCTCGCCGCCCGATTAATATAATGAACTCAATAGAATTAATAGAAAAATATTTTCCTCAATTAACTGAGCAACAAAAACAACAGTTTGTTCAATTGGGCGAACTATATATCCACTGGAACGCCCAAATCAATCTAATTTCGAGGACGGATATGGAAAATCTTTATGAAAAACATATCCTTCATTCCTTAGCAATTGCCAAAGTGGTCAATTTTAAAGATTTTACCGAAATTTTGGACGTAGGTACGGGCGGAGGTTTCCCAGGGATTCCTTTGGCGATCCTGTTTCCATTTTGCCAATTTCATTTGGTGGATAGCATCGGTAAGAAGATTAAAGTAGTCAATGAGGTGGCAACCGCTTTGGGTTTAACCAACGTCAGAGCCGAGCAAATGCGAGCAGAACAAGTACAGGGTGAGTATGATTTCATCGTCAGCCGAGCCGTTACAAGGCTTTTACCTTTTTATGGATGGGTAAAAGGAAAAATCAATATCAACAATTATAATTCTGTCAGAAATGGGATTTTATATTTGAAAGGAGGCGATTTAAAAGAAGAAATCAAAGAATTAGGCAAGAAAGCAAGAATTTATGAACTATCAGATTATTTCACCGAAGAGTTTTTTGAGACCAAAAAGATAGTCCACGTACCAATGACTTGATTTTTTTTGAGAGGTAAAAAACTGATAATCAAATGGTTTGAATATTCTTTCATATTTTTTCAAAAAATCATTTGCAGAATAAGCCACAAAAGCGTAATTTTGCATCACGATTAACAATCCTTCTTAGCTCAGCCGGTTAGAAACGACATGACTGTTAATCATGGGGTCCCTGGTTCGAGCCCAGGAGAGGGAGCAACTAATCATAAAAACCCTTCATACGTTTCGTATGAAGGGTTTTTTATTTGGTTCTTTTCCAAAATAAGGGTATTCTTTCCAAAACCCTTTTCCAAGTTTTACACTGTCCGATTTTGAGCATAAAAAAACGAAGACTTTATGGGTCTTCGTTTGGTATTTTTGGTAAGATTGCTTCTTGAACATAATCTTCTTCTGTTCCTATGTGGTCGGCAAAATCTTTGAGCATCACATACTTTTTAGAATTGGGATAGCAGTCTCGAATTGTTCGCATAATCTTGTATGTATGTTTCCTTGACCATCCCATGATTGTCATAATTTCTTCGGTATGTATTCTTAGTCTTTTCATCTTTTCTATTGTTTTAAGTTTTACCGTTACTACCTTACTACTTGTCATATTTGAGTAATGAAACTTTGTAGTATTCTGATTATCAGATATATAAATGTTAATTATTTCAAGCTGTATCTTACTACTTTCCCTTAAATTCACTTTACTACTCTTGTTTTATTCGCCTGACTGCGTACCCATATCGAGGCTGATTATTAGTTTTTTTGTTATATCTTATGAAATCAAGTTTACTCAAAGCCTCACCTAACTTTTTAGGATTCAATTTTACTTCAAAATGCTTTTCCAGTGTGGTTTGAATCATTGTTGTAGCAGGGCAACCGCATTAAAAATATGTAGGAATCAATTTTTTTTCTATTATTGTGTTTACCAATTTTAAGATGGAACATTTATTACAAAGTTTTTCGAGTTTACCAGATTTTCGTATCAATCGTCATAAATTACATGACTTGACCGAAATTATTTTTATCAGTATTTGTGCTGTGATTTGTGGATGTGATGATTATGTTAGCATCAAATCATGGGCAGATGATAACATCGTTTGGCTACGTCAGTACCTTGTCTTAGCACATGGAATACCCTCTGATGATACCTTTCGGTGAATCTTTCGATACCTTGATTATGAAGCATTTAACCGATGCTTTATGGACTTTACTAATGGTTTGAGTAATCTGACCGAAGGGGAAGTCATCAGTTTTGATGGAAAATGTTTGAGAGGGAGTAAAGATAAAAAATTAGGGAAGGTTGGGGTTTACATGATGGGTGCTTGGGCAAGTCAAAATAAATTACTTTTAGGACAATTAAAGGTAGATGAGAAGACTAATGAAATGATTGTGATGCCGCAACTTTTAGAGATTCTATTCATCAAAGGGTGTATTGTTACAACCGATGCCTTGAATTGCCAAAAAGTAATAGCGGAGAAAATTATTGAAAAAGAAGCGGATTATATTTTAGCAGTCAAGGGGAATCACCCTATTTTGGAAACTCAAATTATTCAATCTTTTGAGTTGGAAACTCCCACAACCGAGTTTATCAGCCATGATAAAGACCATGGAAGAATGGAAAAAAGGACTTGTCAAGTTCTAACCAATCTCAGTTGGATTGACCAAAAAGAAGAATGGAAAAATTTAACTTCAATTGTCAGGGTTGTATCAGAAAGAACAATTATTTCAGAAAATAAAACCAGTATAGATACACGTTACTTCATTTGTAATCAGGCATTTACAGCAGAAAAAATGTTGGAATCTATCCGTAATCATTGGGCAATAGAAAATCAACTACATTGGTCGTTGGATGTAACTTTTGACGAAGACAGAAAACGAAACAGAAAGGATAACTCTGCAGTTAATACCTCTTTTTTGAAAAGAATAACACTCAATTTAATCAAGCAAGAACCCACTAAAATGTCTATCGCTCATAAAAGATTGAAAGCCAATAGAAGTCCAGAATTCCTTGATAAAATAATCAATATCAAAAAATAAAATTTAATGCGGTTGCCCTGGGATAAGTTTCCTCCTTTTGAAACTTTAATGGACACAGACAATAAGAGTTCTATTCTTTACAGGGCTGTACTATCTTTTGTTTTTACAAAAAGCAAAAAGGATTGGAAAGGATACTCCGTTCAGGATGAAGATTTAGAAGATCATCATCTCTTTCCAAAGCGTTCAATCACTAAGAATTTAGGTGTAAAAGGAAGTGAGAACTATATCAATACTGTTTTGAATAAGGTTTTAATAAGTAAATCTGCCAATAATGAGACCAGAGATGATAGTCCAGATAAATATTTAAAGGACTTTAATAATCTTCCTGAATTTATAATTCCAGATTCATTTAAAATAAACGCAATTCCTAATACTTTTGGAGGTTATCAAGATTGTCTTAAAAAGAGATATGACCTTATTAAATTCATGTTAAAAGAAAGGGTAATCAGTTGTTTGGAACATTCAAAATAGGCAAAAAGTAACCTTAATTGTAAATTGAAGTGAACAATTAAGGCTACTTTTAATCTACTCCACCACAGCAACCCCACCACCACTATAACTCCGATATTCCCCCTTATACATCGCATCCGCAGAGACGGGTTTCAACGAAATAGATAGCTGTCAGACGTTTTTTAATTCCTCCTCAATTTCTTCAATTGTTGGTAAACTACTTTTAAATTCTTCTGGAAAAAGTTTTGTTAATTGATATTCTGTTACGCCAATGGGCTGTTTTATGTCTTTCAGGGCATATTCTGCCACAATATCATTCTTATTTTTACAGATTAATAAACCAATTGTTGGATTATCAGAGGTGTGTTTCAATTGGTCATTAGCCACAGAGAGATAGAAACTCAATTTGCCAGCGTGTTCAGGCGTAAAGTCAGTAACTTTTAATTCAATCACTACATAAGCTCTGAGTTTGAGGCGATAAAAAAGTAGGTCAATAAAGAACTCTTGTCCACCTACTTCAATTGGAACTTGTTTTCCCACGTAGGCAAATCCAGAGCCTAATTCTAATAAAAACTTTGTTACATTGTCCACCAAAGCATTCTCTAATTCTCGCTCTTTATAATTTTGAGTCATGCTTAGAAAATCAAAATTATAAGGGTCTTTTAATAGCTGTCCAGCCAAATCAGACATCGGGTCAGGAAGCGTATTCACAAAATTATGAATTGCTTTTCCCTGACGGGCGTACAAATCGCTCTTAATTTGTAGTCCTAAAATATCTCTACTCCACCCATTTTCAAGGGTTTGCTGGATATAGAAACGGGCTTCATTTAATGATTTTGCCTTACTGAAAATCAATATATTATGTCCCCAAGGAATTTGGGCAACAAGCTGTTGCCCAAATTCTTCTATTGATTGTTGATTACTCGTCAAATTATAAAATTGGTAAAACTGGCGAGTGTATTTAAGATTTCTGACTGATAAACCTTCCATATCGGGAAACTCATGTTTCAAATCTTGTGAAAGTTTATTTAAAAATTGACTTCCCCAAACAGTTTGTTTTTCAGTAATCATTTTCCCTAAATCCCAATAAAACTCAATTAAAGCTCTATTTACAGTGATAGTAGCTTTAATTTGTGCAGAGCGTATTTTAGATTTTACCTCAATTATCCATTTTTTATACTCAGTTTCCTGTAATTGCATAGTTGTTAATTATGATTTAAACATAAAGACTTTATTCCTCCTACTCCACCACCGCAACCCCACCACCCGAATACGAGCGATACTCCCCACGATACATCGCATCCGCAGAGACGGGGCCCATTTGGAATTTGCCTTTTGAAACGGCTCTTACCAAATAATAAAACGTTTGGGGTTTGCCCGATAAGTTGGTGAAAAAGTTGATTCTGTCGTCTCTGATGTCGAAATGTTCTGGGGTGGTTTGGTCTTTTACCCACACCAAATCTCGGTCAGCGGTTAGTCTTGGGTTTTCGATTTCTACGCCTGCGGGGAGCATATCCGTAACCACTACGTTTTCAACTGCCAATCCGTTGGTGCTTTGTAAAGTGATTTTCACGACTACCAACTGATTTTGCTTGAATTTTGCTCCGCCCAAAGGTTGTCCCGAACGAGTATAAAATTGCTTTCTGACCTTCAAAACATTATCAATTTCTTCATATTTTCCCGTGGCACTCAAACCTTCGGCTTGGGCAAAATAATACAGAATCCCCTTTCCTTTTGTGACGATAACTGATTGATTTCCAATGTTTCTCACCAATAAATCTTTATCCGTAAAATTACCCAAAACTTTGCTACCGCTCGAAATCAAAGCCGTTACATTACTATTATTTGCCTTTTTCGCCAACTTACCCAATGCCAAAAATGCAAAGGCTTGTTCTTGGGTGGTGAGATACGGCTCGGCTTTCAAATTTTGCGATAATTGTCTCGCCAATGTCGGAATTTGTAAATTGTTCGGGTCGGTATCAATCAACGTGTTCAAGACTAAAGCCTGATTTCGGATGGGCGAACTGAAACTGCCTCCCGCCCATTTTTCGGTAATTTCTGAACCGTAATTTTTTGGTAAAATGGCGTTGTAACTCTTTGAATCTCCCATCAAACTAAACGCTGCTCCCAAGAGATATTTTGAGTCGGTGGTCAATAACTCAATATTAGATTTGTAATAATTCATCACTGAGCGATTGGGTTTTCCCGCCAATGCCAAAACGTATAAACTGTAAATGGTTTCCCGAGCCGCAATCACTTTGGTATCGTAACTTCCTGCGGTGTTGTAATAATATTCTTTATCCGTAACTTTTGTGTTTGAGGCATTGGTCAAATATTCAATCAATTTACCCAAAGTTGAGCTATTTACTTGAAAATCATTCTTTTGTGCTTCCAACATAAAGTGCGTAGCATAAGCAGAACCCCACCAAGATTCACGGTCGCCACCTTGCCAATACGACAATCCACCGCTTGGCAATTGCATCGTTTCGATTTTATGAATAGCAGCTTCAACATTTGTTCGAGGATTTAATTGGCTTTCTCCCGCTTTCATATACGGCTTTTTGCCCGACTGAATCTGTTTAACAAACTCAGAAAAATACAATTGTGGAAAAGCCGTTGAGGTCGTCTGTTCAACGCAACCGTAAGGATAATTTAGCAGATTTTGGAACTTGTCCATAAACTGCACCATTGGCGATTTACTCACGGTCATTTCGGTTTTCAACGAACTCAGAATGTAGTCATGTACCAAATTGACATTACCAACCGAACCACCATTTACCACACCCGAAACAAACGTTTTCATTAGCGAAGTAGTTGGGCGAACTGTTAATTCTATCTTTTCGGTAAAGGTTGATTTCAAGCCATTTACCGTAACATTCACCGTGGCGTTACCAATACTTGGCGAGGCTTTTACGGCAAAATACGCTCTGCCTTCTTTCTCCGCAGGAATAGTTATCGTCTGCGTTTTACTGCCCACAATACTCAAACCACCTGATAATGAGACAGTTGCCGTGGCGACAGCATTTTGTTTAGTTGTGTTGGTGATATTTACAGGTACTTGGATCTCATCATTTGGCGAAGCAAATCTTGGCAAAGCCGTAGAAATCACGAGCGGGTCAGCGACTTTCATATTCTTCGTTGCCGAACCAAATGCTTCATCTTTGTAAGCTACCGCCATGATGCGTAAATCGCCCGAAAATTGGGGAATGTCAAACTCAAAAGTAGTTTCGCCACCGATGCCCGTTTCCACAATTCCTGACCAAATCGCCACTAAATTTACTCGTCCATTATTCAGCGGATTCACTCTTTTTTGCATATCGTAACCATCACCACCGACTGACGAACTTCCCGAAATGGATAATTCTGGGAATAAAAACGGGTACAAATCGTAGCTGTTTACTTCCAAAGCCTGTTTTTGGTAAAAATGAGCGTAAGGGTCGGGCGTTTTGAAGTTTTTGAGTTGCAAAATTCCTTCATCAACCACCGCAATCGTTAATTCTGTATTGGCTTTCGTTTTGATGGTTACTCGCTGTTTCATTTTTGAACGAGATTTTTCCACCGCCAAAATTTCGATAGGTAGCTGATTATCAAGGTCTTCCACCATCACGGGGGCGTATCCGTGAGCGACCGTAAGTGGTAAATTTGAACTATCCATCGGGCGAATTAGCGTTGCCGAAACATAGACGTTAGGCAAATGTTCCTTGCCAATCGTGAAACTTAATTCGGCTGATTTTTTATCTGTTTCCACCACATAATGCTCCAAAACGTGGTTTCTTTCTACCGTAACGATGATTTTTCCTGCAAATGGTGTTTTGAAAAGTACCTTCGCTTTGTCGCCCACTTGATATTTTTCTTTGTCAAATTCCATTTCGACTTTGCCCTCATTATTTACCTCGAAAGAAGAATTTTCGGTCATGCCATATCCGTAGGCATAAAAACTTTGAGCCGTCCAAGATTTTGCTCCTTCGCTGTGAACCCGCACCTCATATTCGCCCGAAACGGGTGGGGCGTAGGAAACAGTTGCCTTTCCACCGTCAAAATTCATTGTTCTGGAATAGACTACTTTCGTTTGTTTTTTGGAAGAATATTTCATCGAATTATCAGCATTTTTTTCGATAACCGTCTGATAATCAAAGCGTATAATTTCCACCCGACCTTTTGCCGAAACGGGTTTTCCATCTTTATTCAAAGCCACCAACGGAATTTGCGTAGGCACATTTGTTCCCAAATAGGTATCGGGCATTCCAATTCCGTAGAAAACGGATTGCGTAAAAATGTCTAATTTACTCAAACGATTCACGGGGCGACCTGTCTCGTCAAAAACCGTTACGTAGGTTTTTGCTTCCAAAACGCCCATATTTGCGTAGGTTGCAGGAATCTGAAAACTTTCCGAAGCGATGCCGTTTTCGTTGGTTACGCCCTGCCGAGGGATGGATTCAAAATTTGTATTGTCGTTAATATCAAACACATATCCCTTGAAATCTTTGGGTTGGAAGAGCTTTCTGTTCAGATTCAACTCCATTTCATAATTCCGATTGGAAGCGGGCGGACCGAACAAATTAAGTGCCGTTGCCGTGATTTGGAGGGTCTCGCCATTCTTATAAAACTCCTTGCCCGATTTTACCTCAACCTTGATTCTATCGGGCATAAATTCCTCAATAGATATATTCCGAGACGACAGCGAAACATCGTTGGCATTCAACACCTCCACCACATACACACCCGTGATGGACGCACGGTCGGTAGGCACGTCCATACTGACCGCCCCTTGTGAATTAGTCGTTTTTTTGAAGGTTTTGAACTCCTTTCCATTGGGCAAAAGCAAGCGAATTTTCACGGGAATTTCACCGACTGATTCCCAGTTATTTTTACGGATGATGGTATTGAAATGCAAGGTTTCGCCTGGACGATAAATGTCTCTGTCGCCGTAGATAAACGCCTCAAAACCAGAAGTATTATCTCTTTTCCCTTCCACATCAAAACGGGAAGTTTCTACCTGCGAACCGTCCATGAAAAGGTAATTAAAATCGTCTTCGGTGCTGGCGGTAATCATGGCGGTCGTGAACTTTGAATCTTTAAAATCCTTGAAAATCGCCATGCCTTTGCTGTCCGATTTCACGGTTTGGATTACCTGATTATTAGACGAAATCAATTTCACTTCCACGCCCTTCATCGGCTCGGCAGTTTTGATGGAATTTGTGAAGACAACCACCTCGTTTTCAGACGATTTCATAATCATTCCAATATCCGAAATACTCACTAATTTGGTTGCCTGATTATAATATTCATCATTGGAATTAACCGAAACAATATAGATTCCTTTGATAGAATTTTGCTCGGGCAAAGACAAATTCAAAGCCCGAATATTTTTGGATTTTGCCAAATTTGCCGTTTCTACAGTTTTGTTCACAATTACATCCGAAAACTGCCCAGATTCGTCCGTATCGTAGGTGAAATCATTATTACCATAAGAACCAGTTTCTTCATTATAGCTTTCGTAGTTTGGATAACGTCTTTCCTTCAAAAAATGTAAAATATTGTTTTCATAAATCTTCGCAATTCTAACATTCACTTTGGGCGTATTGACAATATTAATGGCAATATTTTTATTCCCTTTTGATGATAAATAGATGGCTTTTTTATTGACAAATCCAATCGTGGCGGGCATAGCTCCGAAGTATAAATCCTTAACATAATCATCTGATAATGAAGCACCCAAAACTCCCTTGATGCTTGAATTAATTGTTAAAACATAATTATCAGCCTCATTAAAGTCACCTCTGATGATGAAACCATTTTCGGTAATTTCTGCCTTGGTATCAAGTGTAGGCGTAGTAGATTTTGATTTGGGTTTTGCGGCTGGCATTTCAATTGGATTCCCCAAAGAATCATATTGAATCACGACTTCTTCAATGGCTTCTTCTTGCGTTGCTCCGTTGATTTCTATTTTATAAATTTTGGATAAATCCGTAACAGAAATAGATTGATTCGTAATCACTTTTACATAACCCTGATTGTTTTCAAAACCGTGTTGTACATCGCTGAGTTCGAGGGTTTTAATATCGGGTAAAGCCGTATCAAAGGTTAATTCTTCGGGTGTTTCAAATTTAGAATTTGGCATTGAAAGTCCTTTGTCAAGATTCACTTTCAAAGATTTTCCACTACCATCCGCCATTCCTTTCACCTTCACACTCACACTGGCAGACGAACCCGACTGATTCATCTGAAAATCATATTTTTTATCATCTGAATCACTGATTTTCAAGACCTTAGCTACTTCTTGCGGATTAACGGGATAATTAAAATTGAGTTTCAACACTGCCATTCCTTGCCCATCATCCCGAGATTTTGTCCAGTAAGATTCCACATTTTCCAACTTCAAATAAGGCGTGTGAAAAGTAATTTTATCGCCCGATACGCCAAATTTTTTCTCGGCTTTGTTCACGATAGATTTGCTGAGCGTTGCCGTATATTCGGTGGCAGGTTCAAAACCCACGGCTGGCGAAAAAATCAATTCATTGGTGGCAGTCCACTTGAATTTACCTTCTACTTTGGGTGAAATTTCGATATAAGGCTCCGCCTCCCAAGTATTAAGGTCGCCCTCACGCACGAGGTCTTTATTGAACGTGAAGACCAAATTTTGAGCTAATTGTATTTCATCCTCAAAGTTCCGACTGGACACAGCAACGTCCCCAAATTTGGAACAAGACGATAAAAACAAGAAAATAAAAGTGATAATTGAGAGGGAAAATTGGGGCAAACGGAACGAAATGTTCATGGAGTTTATGCTCGATTTAACAAACCGAGAAAGAGATAGTTGATTAATACGAAAAGTTCAGAAAACTTTAACGGATTTTCAACTATTTGAGTAGAAAATTTTTAAGCGGTAGGGGAAGGGCAAAAAAGAAAAGCCCAATCAATGAATTTTGGCTAATACTGATTTTAAAGATTTACTACGTGTTTAGTTCACAAGGAAGTCTTCGCTTCAAGCGAAGACTTCCTCAAAGTACGCATTTTTACTTTAAAATCAGTGTAATTCAATTGATTGGGCTTTCCAAACCTAAAAATTAAACTGTGCTTGCAAACGTAGCAATTCTCCTTTTTGATTATTTATGGGTAAAGCAGCATCTTCAAAAGTTCTATCAGAAATGGTATAAATCGCTGTTAATTCAAAATATTCTTTCAATTGCCATTCTGCCCCAATTTCTAAATCTTTTACGATATATCTTCGAGCATCAATTTCTTGCTTTTTCCCTCCGTTGTAATACTGGTATTTCACGAATGGGGTAATGTGATTTTCACCCACTTTTTGGCGGTACATCACCTGAGCGTATCCTCCGTTCAAATCTTTAACTTCCGTAGTATTAGTAGTTGGGTTATATTCTGGACCTTCGCCAACGTTGTATTCTGCCTGAAAACCAAAGGGTTGTGGATAAATAACCAACGTACCTGCCACTCTGCGGTCGATGAAAGACGTTTCAGTTGCCTTATTTTTAGCGTTTTTATCAATTATAGACTTACCTGTGTAAGCCTGCACACCAGCTTCAATGATTTGTCCAGACTTCAATTTGAAAGGATAAGTTATTCTCGAAACAATGTGAGGTTCATTGTTGGCTTCGGTTCTATTGGCGGTTTGTCCGTTGTATGCTCCAAAAGCAAAAACACTGTAGTCTCCACTACCTTTCAAACCAGATTTTACCAAGAAGGCAAAACGCTCACGGATTTCAGCGGGTGCATAATAGAAAAATACGCCTAAATCACGCTCGTTTGCTACGGGGCTGTTGATGGGGTCGGCACGGTCGAGAGCCAAACGGTTTTGTGATGATTGCATATTCTCGAAACCGAAAGGTACTTTACTTTGTCCGAAACGCAAACGATATTCTTTTTTCGCATCAAGAGCTAAGTCGAAATAGGCATCTCGAACTTGGAAAGTATGTTGAAATGTTCCGCTAACATTAGAAGCAAAATCGGGCTGGATGTAAATATACAAACGGTCGGAAATATCACCCGAGAAAACTAATCGTCCACGACGGATGAAAAAACCGCCATTTTCACCCCAAGACCTATCGCATTGCTCACATTTAAGTTTATCATTCGTTTCCAACAAACGATTATACCTGATTTGGGCGTAACCTCTCAACGAGATTTTATCAAACCATTTTTTGGGAATTTGAACCTCTTTTTTGGGTTCAGTCGAAGCATTTTGGGCAAATGAAGATGCACTAATGACAGAGAGAGTCAAAAGGGCAAAAGTCCTTGAAAAGTTTTCATTAAATTATTGGATTTTCAATATTGGTAGTTGGGTAATCTTTAATTGTTGAACGGGCGGTGAACCGCTTATTGAGGTTTGAATTGTTGAAGTGGGATTTTCAACAATTCAAACCTCAACAACTCAATACTATAAAATACTTCTAAAAATATAAAATAAAGTGGCCGATAATAAGATAGTTACAGGCAAAGTAAGCACCCAAGCCATCACGATATTTTTCACAGTTCCGCCTTGTAGGTTCTTGATTCCTTTTGAGGCTACCATCGACCCTGCAATACCCGAAGACAATACATGGGTTGTTGATACGGGCCATTTATAAGCCGTTGCCAAACCGATTGTTATTGAGGCAACCAACTCAGCCGAAGCACCTTGGGCATACGAAAGATGTTGCTTTCCGATTTTCTCGCCAACGGTTACCACAATACGTTTCCAGCCAATCATCGTTCCCAAGCCCAACGAAAGTGCAATCATCCACATCACCCAATTTGGAGCAAAATCTGTTAAAGATGAAAGTCCACTATTTGAGTTTCCGAATGTAAAGAATGGAGCTTTCTTTCCAGCCGTAGCGTTTTTCAAATCCTTCTTATCATCAACGCTTAACGATACTGATTCGCTTTCCATTAATTTTTTGGTGTGTTTGTTGATATTCAAAACATCTTTACGAATTTCCAATTTAGTTTCAACTGATAAGTTCTTGGCATTCAATGTTTTATCGGCAAAAATAGTCGTTAAACTTTTTACGCCTTTCATGACTTTGCTATAACTTTCTTTTTCAGAAGAAGACAATTTATTAGTATCAATTTTGGTGATAATTGAGTTCACAGTTACTACTTCTCCTTGCAATTTAAACGGATCAACCGCTGTATTGATAGCAAAATAACTGGGTAAAAAAGCAATCAAAACCAACATTACCAAACCAATACCTTTCTGTCCGTCATTACGTCCGTGGAAGAAACTCACCATCGTACAAGTCAAAAACAAAATGGTACGAATCCACATTGGTGGAGGTGTATCTTTTTTAGGTTCTTTGAAAATTTCTTTATTCTGAATAGATTTTTTCAAGATGTACATAAAAACAATTGCTACGGCAAAACCGAACAATGGTGAAAGCAAAAGTGCCTGACCAATTTCAATGGCTTTATCCCAGTTTACGGTAGAGAGTCCTTTATTATTTTCGGGTAAAAGAGCATAGCCAACGCCAATTCCGATAATTGAACCAATCAAGGTATGCGAAGAAGAAGCAGGAATTCCGAAGTACCAAGTGCCTAAATTCCACATGATTGCGGTCAATAACATGGCAAATGCCAATGCCATAGCGTGATATATGTTTGGGTCAATGAGTAGTTCTGTGGGTAGTAATCCAATAATCGACATCGTTACGCCCACACCACCCGTAAGCAAACCCAAGAAATTGATAAAACCCGACCAAACCACGGCTTGTGTAGGTTTCAAAGAATTAGTGTAAATAACGGTGGCAACGGCGTTTGCGGTGTCGTGAAATCCGTTCACGAATTCAAAGGCACACGCCAAAAACAAACATAAAAAGAGGAGGATAAACAGAGTTGCGTCGAGTCCGAACATTGTGATTTTGGATTTGGAAATTTGGAAATTTATTACGATGAAAAAGACATTTTCAAATTTTCAAATTGGTCAATTTTCAAATTATAATTGTTTCATATTGGCATCATTTCGCAAAGGTAGAAATACTTAATTACCTCAATGTTACCAAATTGTTAAATTTCATTATTTTGAGATAAAGTGCTTGAAATGAAGGTTTTAGTAGTATTATTTTTAGTTGATATTCATTTTTACCAAAAAATCTGATGTAATTCTTCGTCATCACCAATCTCATTATTTCATTCCATTGTATCTTTGTTGCTCAAAAAACGGGATTTGCGATGTTTGAAAAAATGTCTGATAAGGGATATTTTAGCTAAATCCGAAATCCAAAATCATAAATCCGCAATCAGAAGAATGTTAAGAAGACCCCGCAGAAACCGCCAGTCGTCCGCCATCCGTGCGATGGTTGAAGAGACTACCCTTTCGGTCAATGATTTCATCTATCCAATGTTTGTCATGGATGGTAAAAACACGACTACCGAAATAAAATCAATGCCTAATATTTATAGATATACGCTGGATAAACTCTTAGAAGAACTTTCGGTAGTACAGGATTTGGGCATTCGTTCGATTGCTCTCTTTCCACAATTGCCTGAAAATCAAAAAGATAAATTCGCTACGGAGAGTCATCGACAAGGGAGTTTGTATTTGGAAGCCATTAATCAAATCAAAAATAAATTTCCTGAAATTGCCCTGATGTCGGATGTGGCAATGGATCCGTATTCGTCAGATGGACACGATGGTTATGTGGATGAAAAAGGGAATATCTTGAATGATGAAACCTTGCAAATCCTCGGCAATATGGCTCTGGCACAGGCACGGGCAGGGGCAGACATCGTCGGTCCCTCGGATATGATGGATGGGCGAATCGGCTATCTCCGTGAAACCTTGGATGATGAAGGTTTTACCGATGTCAGTATTATGGCTTACACCGCCAAATACGCTTCGGCATTTTATGGACCTTTTCGTGATGCGTTGGATTCTGCTCCAAAATTTGGTGATAAAAAAACGTATCAAATGAACTTCGCCAATAGTCGTGAGGCTCTGATTGAGGCAGAATTGGATTACGCAGAAGGGGCTGATTTTCTGATGGTTAAGCCCGCTTTGGCTTATTTGGATATTATTAAAACCTTAAACGATAATTTCAATATTCCCATTGCTGCCTATAATGTTTCGGGTGAATATGCGATGGTGAAAGCCGCCGCCCAAAATGGTTGGTTGGATGGCACAAAGACGATGGTAGAAAGTCTAACCGCCATCAAAAGGGCAGGGGCAAAGGTGATTTTGACGTATTTTGCGAAGGAATATGCTCTGTTGCGGTAAAGGGTGAACGGTACACGGGGAACGGTTTTGAAGGAAAATTTCATTGTCAAAACCGTTCACCGTTTACCGTTCACCTTTCACCGTTTTGACCCAATCTTGATACCCCTTCACCGCCAATCCAATCAGCAAAATATACAAAACCGCTGTGCCGTTCAGTCCTTTGTAGAAATACATTCCCACGTAAATAATATTTGCCCCAATCCATAACAGCCAGTTTTCCAGATACTTACGAGCCGTCATCCACGTAGCAATCAAACTTATTGCCGTTAATGAAGAATCCAAGTAGGGCAAACTGGCTTTTGTGTATTGACTGAATAAATAGCCTGAAATAAGGGCGAAAATTAGAAAAAACCCTAAACAAATGATTGATAATTTAGTAGGAATTTTACTAACTGACAAAACCGTTTCTTCTTTACTCCCAAATTTCCACGAAAACCAACCATAAATACTAAGTAGGATAAAAACACCCTGCAAACCCATATCCGAAAACAGACGGGCTTGGTAGAAAATTACCCCATAAATTGCGGAGGAAACTATTGCCCAAAACCATCCCCAAACGTTCTGTTGAGTATTAAGCCAAATACAAATTAGCGAGGTAATGATGCCCAGATTTTCGAGCCAATTTTGTTGAAGGTATGAAATCATTTATTGCTCTAATTGTTTCTAAATTATTTCTCAGCCCTCAAAGCTCACTGCTCAAAGCCTTTTGACCTTTCATTACCTTTCTTTCCAACGCCTCATAATACTTACAAAAGCCCTTCAAAGCACATTCGCCACACTTGGGCGAGCGAGCCACACATACATAACGCCCGTGCAGAATCAACCAATGATGAGCCACCGCTACGTTTGCCTTCGGAATATATTTGATTAATTCCTTTTCCACAGCCAAGGGGGTTTTGGCGGTTTTGGGTACTAATCCCAATTTATGCGAAACCCTAAAAACGTGCGTATCAACCGCCATCGCAGGTTGATTGTAAATTACTGATACAATCACATTGGCGGTTTTTCGCCCAACGCCTTGCAGTGTTTGGAGTTCCTCAATCGTACTGGGTACTTCTGAGTTATATTCACTCACCAACCTTTGAGCCATCGCAATCAAGTGTTTGGCTTTATTATTTGGGTACGAAATGGAACGGATTAACCCGAAAACTTCATCAAACTCAGCCCTTGCTAATGATTCAGGGTCTGGGAAACGCTCGAAAAGTTTGGGCGTAACCATGTTTATTCGCTTGTCGGTGCATTGTGCAGACATTATCACGGCAACCAATAATTCATAAGGGTTTCGATGTGCCAATTCGGTTTCGGCAACGGGGAAGTTTTCAGAAAAATAGCTTATCAGTTGTTTGTATCGGTCTTTTTTGAGCATTTTTTGGTAATGATTAATGAGTAACGGTTAATGATTAGAGAAGTAAAATTAAGATATTTTTAAGGTAAATAATCATAAGTAGTCAATACTAAGGGAGCATACAAATTTAAACATACCCACTTCTGGTATGAACTTCCCGAAAGTAAAAATAACTTTCGGGAAGTAAATCTCTCGGTAACTTCCCGAAAGTTATTTCTACTTTCGGGAAGTTTAATGGAAGTCATGGGTACTTTAGGAACTGAAAAACAATAAGTAGACGTTTTTTAAATGCCCTTTTTTGCACCACTCTACGTTGCGGAATGCCGCCCAGATTAAATCCTCATTTAGCGATGCTAAACTGCGGCGACCGTCGCACGGTTTTATCGCCTTGATTGGCACAAAAAATAACATTTAAAAATTCATCCACTTATTATTTTCCCGTTCCTTATTAATTGGATGCTCCCTAATTAATCAATGTTTTTGTTTGTTGTAGTCTATTAATTATTAGTAAGTTAAGTTCCGAACATCGAATATCGAAATACGAACAACGACTTCTCTTAATATAATCATTCCAATACAAAATATTATCAAAACAATATGGTATAATGTTTTGTCTTTCACCTTTTTAACTATATTTACAACCACAAACTAAATCATTAAAATATGACTCAATTCAACAATTCACGTAGAGATTTTATCAAAAAGGCTTCTTTGGCGGTTGGGGGTTTTTATATTGTTCCCCGTCATGTTTTAGGCAAAGGGTTTATTGCTCCTTCTGATAAACTCAATATTGCCTCAGTTGGTTTGGGTGGCAAGGGTTGGACAGATTTAAATGGAGCCTGGAATAACGGAACCGAGAATATCGTTGGGCTTTGTGATGTGGACGATAGAAGTGCAACACCAGCCATCAAAAAGTTTCCGAATGCGAAATTTTATAAAGATTTCCGTAAAATGTTGGAACAAGAAAAAGGTATTGATGCCGTAACCGTTACCACGCCCGACCATACGCATTACGTGGTGGCAATGATGGCGATGCAAATGGGCAAACACGTGTATGTACAGAAACCACTGGCTCATAACCTCCTCGAAGTCAGGAAGATGACTGAGGCGGCAGTGCAATACAAATGCGTTACTCAAATGGGTAATCAAGGTGGGTCGAGTGATGATGTTCGGCGTTTTATTGAATGGTATCAGGCGGGTTTGATTGGTGAAGTAAATCGTGTTCATGTTTGGACAAACCGCCCAGTGTGGCCCCAAGGCATCCCAACGCCCACCGAAAAAATGGAAGTTCCCAAAGAATTAGATTGGGATTTGTGGCTCGGTCCTGCCAAATATCGTGATTACAATGCTGCTTACCACCCTTTCGATTGGCGTGGTTGGGTCGATTTTGGTACGGGTGCTTTGGGTGATATGGGTTGCCACATGATTGATCCGCCCTACAAGGCTTTGGGATTGGGTTATCCTTCGGAAGTAGAATGTAGCATTACCAACGCTTGGGCGGGTAAGTTCAAAGAGGGCTATTATCCAGATAGTTTTCCTGTGGCTTCCAAAATTCATTTAAAGTTTCCTCGGAAGGGAAAAGATGATGTAAAACTGACTTGGTACGATGGCGGTATCATGCCCGAACGCCCAGATGAAATTCCTTCGGATGTGATGATGGGTGATGTCAGCGGAGGCGTATTGATGATTGGGTCGAAAGGTGTATTGAGTTGTGGGCTTTACGGAAAAAATCCCAAACTTTATCCAGAGGAAAAGTTCAGTGAAGCTGCTTCCAAAGTACCGATGACAATTCCCAGAGTAATAGGAGCAGACAATGAGGGGCATTATCAACAATGGCTACAAGCCTGTAAAGATGGTTACGGAAAGCATAAACCATTAAGTTCATCGTTTGATTATGCGGGACCAATGTCTGAAACCGTTATTATGGGCAACTTGGCAATTCGCAGTCATTTTTATCGTACCGAAAAGAAAAATCCTGTTTGGATTGATAAATACGATTACCCAGGACAGAAAAAACTCCTTTGGGATGGTAAGAATCTGAAAATCACCAATTTTGATGAAGCCAATGCTTTTGTAAAGCGGGATTATAGGGAAGGATGGGTTCTTTAATTACTTCTGATTACCAGCTTTTCCGTTTCGTGTTTGGTGGGTACACCATAGCGGTCAGATTAAAATGTTGCTTCGGAGAATCGGATTGCCGACCAGCATAACCTTTGTAGTAATTAATTATCAACAATTTACATGGCTTCGGAGAAGCCGAACATTAATTTTAAGGTTCTGCTTCTCCGAAGCCTAAATGTCTGATAATTAATTACTTTCTACAAAGGTTACACATCTCCGATGTTATTAGCCTGACGGCTATGGAGAGGATACCAACCACACGTGCAAAAAGACAAATTCCTAATTATCAACAATATACAAAAAATGAACAACGAAAATTCACGTAGAGATTTTATTAAAAAGACTTCACTCGCTTTGGGAAGTTTTTATATCGTTCCTCGCCATGTGTTGGGCAAGGGATTTATTGCCCCTTCCGACAAACTCAATATTTTGGGTATTGGGGCGGGTGGAAAAGGCGAATCAGATATTCTGTTGGCTTATAACAAAGGCACAGAAAATATCGTAGCCATTGCCGATGTCGATTATAACCGTGCGGCAAATGTTATCAAAACCGTATCGCCCAATCTAAAAAAATACCACGATTGGCGTGAGGCTCTGGACAAAGAACATAAAAATATTGATGCCGTAACCATCTCAACGCCCGACCATCATCATGCTGCTGCAACCTTGGCAGCCATGCAACTGGGTAAGCACGTTTATACCCAAAAACCCCTTACACACAACATACAGGAGGCTCGTATGCTCACGGAGGCGGCTCAAAAGTATAAAGTAGTTACGCAAATGGGAAATCAAGGTTCATCAAATGATGGACGTAGAGTGTTACAAGAATGGTTTGATGCGGGACTGATTGGCACGGTGAAACGTGTACATATCTGGACAGACCGCCCCGTTTGGCCCCAAGGAATCCCTACACCAACGGGTAAGTTTGAAATCCCTGCGGATTTTAATTGGGATTTATGGCTCGGACCTGCTCCTGCCCGTGATTTTCATCCAAGTGCCTATCACCCCTTTAAGTGGCGTGGTTGGTGGGATTTTGGTACGGGGGCGATGGGTGACATGGGTTGCCACTTGTTGGATGGCGTTTTCAAAGTATTAGCCTTGACTTACCCCACTGACGTACAGTGCAGCGTGAGTTCGATTTACACCAAAGACTGGGTGCCAGAGTATTTGCCAGACAGTTGCCCGCCTTCTTCAAAAGTTACGTTTACATATCCCAAAACAACTAAAAATGATTCGCCCATTGAAATTATTTGGTATGATGGCGGCATCAAGCCAGACATTCCAGCCGAATGGGGCGACGAACCGTTGTGGACTAATGGCGTAATTTATGAAGGCACAAAAGGTAAAATGGCGAATGAATTATATAATCAAAATCCAACACTTTTGCCCAAATCAAGAATGGAAACAGCGGAGGTAAAAGCCGTAAAACCAACGTTGTATCGTATTGAAAACCAAGCAAATGGACATAATTATCACTGGGTGAAAGCCTGTAAGGCAGGACACGGAAACTTGGAAACCAGTTCACCGTTTGATTTTGCGGGACCCCTAACCGAAATGATTTTGATGGGAAATCTCGCTATCAGAAGTTACACCTACCGTGAAGGCGAAGGAAGAGCGGGTAAATTCCCAGGACGTAAAAAATTAGCTTGGAATGGTAAGGATATGAAGATTACCAATTTTGATTTTGCCAATCAGTTTGTAAGTCGGCAGTATCGTGAGGGATGGAAATTAGGATGAAGATAACTTGATAAAAAATACATAAATTTCTATCGGTTAAATAGCTGTTCTTTGAATTTAGAACGGCTATTTTTTATCTCAAAACGTATGCTTCCCGACAAAACTATTGGTAAACTAATTTTATATTTGAAACTAAAATAATCTATATTTCCATGAAGTCACTGATAATAAATTTTATAATAGTCTCACTATTAATGTTTTATCTATCAAATAACGCAAACGCACAAGGTTGTAGTGATGCAGGGTTTTGCACAATTGGAGTTCTGAAAGGTAATCAGCCTTCTGATAATGTCTATAAAACTCGTTGGGGTTTCAACACAACCGTAGGTATAGCGGATGGTGGTGTTTTTGTTTCAACAAATTCGCTGGAATATAATCGCAATATAGGCAAAAAAACCTTTCTACAAATCAAACAACCACTTGTGATAACTTCGGGAGAATTGGGTTCTGCGTTGGGTTTAGGGGATTTATCTGTTGCCTTGAATCGGCGGATTTATAGTCAAGGAGACACTCATTTAGATGCACTATTGGCTACCAAAATAGCCATCGGTAGCACTACATTTCAAGCAAATGGTCTTGATTTACCAATGCCCTATCAAACAGGTTTGGGAACGAATGACTTAATTTTGGGACTGTCTTACAAAATCAATCAATGGCAGTTTGTTGTGGGTTATCAACAACCTTTTGGCAGGGCAAAAAATAATTTTTTGAAAGATTATTGGCAAGCCGACCAAGTGCAAGACTATTTCGATTCAAGAAATTTATTACGCAAAAGTGATATTTTATTAAGAATAGAACGCATTGTGAATATCCACAAAAAGTGGAAAAGTTCGGTGGGAGTTTTACCAATTTTACATTTGGGTGAAGATGAAATCATCTTGAAAGATGGAAATAACAGCATTCTTAAAGATTCGGATGGATTAACCTTGAATGTAAACCTTGGAATAAACTATCAATTCAATGATTTTAATAGCATAAGAGCCTCAATATCAGCACCTTTACTTGTCAGAGATGTTAGACCAGATGGATTAACCCGAGTATTTGTGATTGGAATAGGTTTTGAACATGAGGGAGTTCTAAGCTCTATATTTCATAAACAACGATAGATTATCCTCCCATCTCAATCCCAATACCCCGCATCAGCATACTCGCATTAAAACTATGACAAACGCCCGCTCTGATTTTATAATCAAAGACTAAATCATCATTTACTACTTCCGAAGAAAAGCTATAATTTTTCACAAAACCCTGATTTTCAAACTCATCGCCCAATTCTACGTCATGTGTTGAGATAAAACCCGATGCCGTGGTTCGGTGCAATTGCAACATCAAAGCCTTCGCTCCTTCGTGCCTATCTTTTGAATTTGTGCCTTTCAAGATTTCATCTAAAAAGTAAAAAATGGGTAGTGGACGAGACTGTGCGTCCCAGTGAACACTCGCCACGGATAACGAAGGTAATTGAGATAATTTACTATTTTTTGGCAAATCCTCACGGCTCATTTCCTCATTGCTCACCGCTTCAATCAACGTCTTCAACCGCTTCAATTCTGCATAAAATGAAGACGTATCTTCTTCCAAAGAATCTTGCGTCCGCATACTCGTGAACACCTGCATACATGAACAAGCAAACGCCTCGGCACAAACCACCGAACCCGCCAAAGCCAAGACAATATTTACCGCCACCGTTCGCTGAAAGGTACTTTTTCCCGACATATTCGAGCCTGTGATGATGATGGTTTGCCCGTCGCCCAGCAGCTCAATATCGTTAGTTACTCGTTTTGCTTTTTGAATCATTGGATGTCCTAAGCCTTTGACTTTCAAAGATATAGAACCTTCTGTAATGGTAGGTTTTACAAAATCAGGATTGGCAAAACTTAGTCCTGCAAAACTGTTTAAAGTTTCAAATTCAGCCATGGATTCAAGCCATTTTGGAAGATTATTTTTGTGTTGTTGTTTCCAATTTTCGAGTTTGATAAAATATTGAATATCCCATAAAGTCGGCACGCCTACCACGAACGTAAAAATAGGATTTGCCCGATTACCCAACTTGTTCAAAATATCTTCCAATGCCCGAATTGCAGGGCTTGCTTCCGATAATTCTGTCTGTAAATTTTTTAATTTTTGATACGTAAATTTCTCATTTACAATTAGTTCTGATAAATTAGCATAAGCCTTCAAAGTAGGAGAGAGGCGGAGCGTTTGGTCGAGGGCATTACTTGCAATCTGATAAATTTGCTTCAAAATCATTCCGTGAATAATCAACATCAACAATGGATAACCAATGGGAACGTAATCAAAAGCCCAAGCCAAAATCAAAGGAATCGTGAAGTAGGGGAGGAGTTTACCGTATTGAAAAATAGGCTTTTTAATAATCTCATTTTCGGGTTCAGCACTCCATGAAATTAGCTTTTGGGTAGGTTCAGAAACCTCTTCAATCAACAAAGCGGAGGCTTCTAAATCTTGTCTGAAATCAATTTTATTAGCTAATTCTTCAATGGATTCTTGCCGATTGAGAATTTCAAATTTTTGGGCGGGATATTTCAACCAGTTCGCCAACGTATTTGCCCCTGTGTAGGTATGGGTGCGATTGAGGAGTTTGAAAAGTGATTGCTTTCCGAAAATGTCTAAATCGGAAGTATAAAAATGATTGGATTCAGCGAACTCTTCACCCGTTTCAGTTCTGGTAAAAACGTTATCCAATCGTTTGATTTCGTCTTCGTTAAGTGAAACCAAGGCTCTATTTTTATCACGCAAATATTTGATTTTTAAGTGTTTACTTACCGAAAATAAAAATATTGCTATTCCTAAAATGAAAGCAAAAACAGAATAACTAAAACTCAAATATTGATAAAAACCGTAACAAGCCAGAGCAATTACTATAAAAAGTACTGCCCTAAAAATCGCCCATTGATTGTACTGTTTTTGGAAATTATTAGCAAGGTTTTGGAAATGAATTTTGCGATTTTGGAAAATTTGTATTGGGTTCATGCTACTCTTAGGGGCTTTTAGATAACCCAACCTTTTTTGAATTAAAATGCTAAATTGAAATATTTACTTTGAAAAGAATCTCAATAAAATCCAAAAGTGTAACTGCCCCAAAAACTCTGATAATCGGCTTTTGAATTATCAGTTGTAGGTATCATTTTTACGGTGCTAATCATCCACCGTCCTTGATTTTCGATGGTAAATTTTACTTCTCCGTTAGCATTACTACGCTTATTTATCATGGTAGTTTTACCATTTTTATGATGCCAAGCCAACACTAAAGCATTCGTAACTATTTGATTATCAAATAAAACTTTGAAAGAAACTTCTTTTTCTGAGTATGGATTTTGTAGGGGAATTATCTCCAAACGCATTCCCGTATTTTTACTAAAAGTATCATCTTGATTCTTCCCAACTTGAAACAAAGTCTTTACACAACGCTGATAAAACTCACGCCCTCCTTGTTTTTCTTTACCTTGCTGTTTTCTTAGTTTAATGATATTATCCAAACCCTCTGAATGCAGATAAGCATTAAATTTATCAGCTTTCAATTCAATAAATTTATTAGTATTGTTAAACGCCAAAAGGTGATTTCCTTCAGTAGAGAATTCAGTTTCGATACTTACAGAATCTTTGGTAGAAACTTTACCGATAAAATCTTCCTCAATATTTTTAGCATAATGGGTCATTTTGGAAATGGTAAATTTGGTGGCATCAACCTTTTCACCTTTATAATTTTCACCCACAAAGACATCAACACTGGTTTTTTCGGAAGGTTGCAACATAAACTTTTTGGGTTGTAACCAAAATTCGTGACTCATACACAAGGTGCTGATTATCAGCAAAATAAATATTTTTTGTAATGATTTTTTCATGGATTATTTGATTTTTAGTTTGTTGATTTTATTTATAACAATCGCTGGCATGGCTCAAAGTCGTGCCAGCGATTGTACACTTATCTACGATTTTTCTAACTTTTTAGATTCACTAACAATTTCCATTATCCACACCACAAACCTCTCCCACAATAGGTGTAATATTCATTTCTTTTGCCACTTTCTCAATAATTTCTGCAAAAACCTCCGCAGGTTGAGCCCCCGAAACGGCATATTTTTGATTGAAAATAAAAAACGGTACACCCGTTACACCCATTTGTTTGTAATAATTCATTTCTTCCTTGACTTCATCCGAAGCAATATCAGAATCAATGATTTGCTTCGTTTTCTCAGCCGACCAACCTAATGATTCCAGTAATTCAACTAAGGTATTTTCTTGTGTAAGGTCTTGTCTATCAATGAAGTAGGCTCGCATCAGTGCTTCTTTTACAGCAGATTGAATCCCGTCTTGCTCCGATACCGTAAGTATTCTATGAAGCGTAAAGGTATTGATGGCTTTGGGTAATTGTTCAAAATTAAAATCTAAACCTTCGCCCTGTGCCGCTTGCTCAACTTGGTGAAACTTTGAAACAAAATTAGCTCCAAAACGGTTTTCCATGTAAGTTTGGAAGTCTGCTCCTTCCGAAGGCACAGAAGGGTCTAATTGAAAAGGATGATATATAACTTGTACATTATCAGAATATTGTGTACCTTCAATCCCTTTTTCAAGGCGGCGTTTACCAATATAACACCACGGACACACAACATCCGACACTACATCTACACGAATTTGATTTTCCATTAATTTCAATGAGTTGATTTACTTTGTTAATAAAATTTAATTTGTTGATTTTTAAGCATTTACAGATAAATTTTAAGTATTTTTGAAATATTCCCAACCAATCGCAACGTTTCAGACTAATTATCCGTAATCATAAAACGACATCCCCTTTCTTTAAATTCCACAAAACTAAATTAAATCAAACAGTCTGATTATCAGACTGTTAAACGGTATCTCAACAAAATAATTCAAGTTATGAAAAAAGTCTATTTATTTTTTGTCCTTTCGTGTGTCATTTTAACTTCTTGCAATCGTAATGGTTTTCAAGTAGGCACTGCTTGTCACCGTGAAATCGAAGATGAAGTCTTTAAGCCTAATTATCAATCATTCACAACTGTTGAAAAACAGTTTAATGCCATTGATACCACCTATCAATTTCAAGCAGTAATTGATGAAATCGGAAATCAGATGAAACTTCGTGGTTATCAAGATTCTAAGGAACGCCCAAATCTTATCGTTTTTTATGCTCTTTTCCCGAGTGATGTGAACCTTTCGATACTTCAGCGTTCGTTTAGAGGTTTGGGTAAAGAAAGTATGAACGAAGAACTCCGCAGAGTGAAATTGAGAAAGGGAACGCTCTTATTGCAGTTTGTAGAAAATGATTCAAACCGCCCAATCTGGATGGGATATGCTGCAGGAATTGCCCAACCCGAAACCCATAAAATTGATGAAAAAGCCCTCAGAATAGCAACCAGAGAGATTTTTGACAATTATAAAATATTTGCCAAAGATTATATCGCAGGAAAGAAAATGGTGAGTACGCAGGTGTTGGCGAGTAAGTAGCTTCGGTTCACGGCGAACGGTCAAGAGTGAACGGTTTTGCTGAAAATACTAATTATGAAAGGTCTGAATCTTAGCGGTTTAGACCTTTTTTTAGATAACATCTCTGAAAAATCTTTCGTCAAAAGTGAAGGGTTCAATACCGACTATTCTGACACGTTCGTGAAAATCGGGATGTAAAGGATTAATGAGATAATTAGTTTCTTGGGGAATGATGGCAGACGGTACGCCCAAAGCAATGGACTTTTCTTTTTGTAGCCATTCATCAGCAAAGGATGCCAAAATACCAGGGTCAAATACTTTTTTCCATTCTTTGGGAAGGATATTCGAGTCAATTCGTAAAATGCTATCATCGGGAATTTCGATGGCAATAATGGCATATTCAACATCAGGAAAATCATTTCCTAAATGAACCATCACTTCCAACGATGCCAAAGACCGATGTTCTGCGGTGTATAACAAAAACGTTCCTCTTCGATTCCATCGCTGACCTTTCAGACTTGCACCGAAGCCTGATAAATCTCTCGCTCTTTTCAACTTACTAATTCTATAAACAACCATCTTGCCTTATGGGGGATTAGGCGAGCATGGCGTTTTCTAAGCAAATAGACCATGCTCAATGTAAATTAACTCTCGTTCGATGAGTTCGTAGCCCAGCGGTGTGTCTAACAAATCCATAGGGCGATTACCACCCAATGCAGGAATGTGAGACTGCATCCAGCCTTTGAATCTCGTAAGACTTCCGAAAGTTTCCTCGCCTAATTCATACAATTTTGCCAAGCGAATCAACTTCGCCGAGGCATCTTTGTCTAAACGTTGGTCGTCTCGGTAGCGTTGAATAGTCCTTTCGGACACGTTCAACACCTCCGCCATTTCTTTGGTTGAGAAAGAAATTTGCAGAGCCAGAGCGTCTAAGGCTTGTTTCGGAAGTCCTTGTTTGGCTATCTCAATCAAATCAAAATCATGTCTGATTTCTCGATTGATGACAGTTTGCCCCCCCAACAATACAACGAGTGTCGGGATAGGCAGGACTTTTGTTAAGGGCATAAGTTTAAATTTACTCGTCAATTAGTGATAATATAGGTATTTAGGAAACAAAGTAAACAAATGTTAGTAATCATTAGCTTGGATGTTTTCTAATATATTATGTCGTAAATTTAACGACAAATGTCGTAATTGCAAAATTATCTCAAGTTTTCTTTCATCTCTGCAACATTTGAAAATGATTCCGTGTCATTACATTGAAATTGAGTTAATCCCGTAAACATTCACTCAATCACTCATTCACCCAATCACCATTAAATTACCTCTGGAACAAACGCTTTACATAGACAAACATCTCCCACTCGTTGAGGCTTGCCGTCGGGGCGAACGCAAGGCTCAGTATGAGATTTATAGGCTGTATTCAAAGTCTATGTATAACGTTGCCGTCAGGATTGTGAACCATGATGCCGAAGCCCAAGACGTCTTGCAAGACGCTTTCTTGGATGCGTTCCAGAAGATTCAGGACTTCCGACAAACCAGTACATTTGGGGCTTGGTTGAAACAAATTGTAGTGAATCGGGCATTGAACCAATTACGTAATCGAAAAGTACAATGGGTTGATATTGAGGAAATTACCGATATTGAGGAGGATGAATCTTACGATGAAGAAGTTATAAATTACGATGTCCAACGAGTACACATAGCCATTCAACAACTCCCCGATGGTTTCAGAACAGTGCTGTGTTTGTACTTATTGGAGGGCTACGACCACGAAGAAATTGCCGAAGTGATGGGCATTGCAGAGTCCACCTCACGCACGCAATACATACGAGCAAAAAAACGATTATTAGAGATTTTAAAGGTGATGGCACGCTGATATATAATGGCACGCTGATTACGCAGATGCTGTGCAACGCAGATTTGCAGATTTTTTTAATGTAATTTGTAAATATTGTATTGTGAAACTTACCAAAATCTTATTTTAAAATCTGCGTTTCCGAAGGAATCTGTGTTATCTGCGTGCCAATCACAAGCAAACAAAAATGAAGAAGCAAGAACATAAAAAATTAGAACAATTTGTTCAAAATAACCGAGAAGATTTCGATAATTCCGAAGTCCCTGCTGGTCTTTGGGATAGAATTGATAAGACGCTTGGAAAGGAAATTATACAAAATTCTGAGCCTGATGAAATCATCATTAAATTCAAAAAATCGTCTATTTCAAAATTGAAAACATGGGCAATAGCCGCCAGTATTGTTCTATTAATTAGCTGTTTTTCAGTATTTTATCTAAATAATAAGACAGATTCTACTGAAAAAATTGTAGCGCAAGTAGCCCCCCAATATGGCAATAAAATGGTTCAATATACCAGTATGATTGAAACTAAAAGAGAGGAAATCCGAGAAATTGAAACCCACGACCCTGCGATGTATAAAGAATTTGCCTCGGAAATCGAAAAACTCAATCAAGATTATCAGAACTTGCAAGCTGAACTCCCCAAAACGCCCAATCAAGGAGAATTAGTAGAAGCCATGATTCAAAATTTACAAGTACAACTGGATATTTTAAATCGTCAATTGATTATTATTGAGAAGGTGAAGGAATATCAAAAGAATCCCACGAAGAGTGTGTAAAAACCGTAGGGCAGGCTTTCAACCTGTCTTTTACAAACAAAAAATAACATGAAAGTATTATATAACATAATGACTTTAAGCATTTTGTGCATGACAAATGCTTGGTCGCAAGATAGTTTAAAAAATAAATTATTAGAAGATGAAAATACTGTAAATAATAATCAACTTCTAAAAAATCAAGCTGA
Source organism: Arcicella sp. (assembly GCA_034519515.1). GTDB lineage: Bacteria > Bacteroidota > Bacteroidia > Cytophagales > Spirosomataceae > Arcicella. The sequence continues at coordinate 151,841 of JAXHOK010000068.1, read as the reverse complement.
ACCTCATAGACTTCTTGAACAATTTTCAAAAGCGGAAACTCGCTTTGCTGCCCGTAATAGGTCTTATCGAAAATTACCAGATGGTTCTCGGCTTGAATTGGATTCACGATCTAATGACAATTCCGAAGACAATCCTATCGAAAAAAAGAAAACTATCACCAAATCTTTCACCGTAGATGCCAAAGATAAATTATCCATCAATAATCAACACGGAGAGGTGAAAGTGGAACTCTGGAACAAAAACGAAATTAAGGTGGATATTACCATTACGGGTTACGGAAATTCAGAGAAAAAAGCACAAGAACTCCTTGATAATGTGGAGATTATAGACAAAAGAGAAGGCGAAAAAATATCTTTTAAAACCTTGATTGATACAGATGATAATACTTGGAGTTGGGGAAATAGTTGGTCGTGGAAAGGTGATAAAAAAGATGAAAACTGTAATTGCCCAGCTAATAAAAAAGGCATTGAAGTAAATTATATGATTTATATGCCTCGCACCAATTCATTGGCAGTCTCCAATAAATATGGAAAAACTCATATTGCTCAATTCGCCGCCCCACTGCGAGTTACATCCAATTATGGCAGTTTCACTTCTGACCGTCTTATGGGTGCAGACAAAGATATTTTCGTTCAATATGGTTCATCAGAAATCAAACAAATAGACGAAGGCGATTTACAGATTTCTTACTCAAAACTCAATATCGACAAAGCCGACAATTTGAAATTGAAAAATAATTATGGTTCTGTAACCTTGGATGATATTAATAATTTAGACGGGACATTTATATATTCGAGCGGAAAAATCGGAAGAATCAACGAAACGGGCAAACTGTCAATCAGTTATTCAGACGGTGTACAACTTTCGGAATTGACGAAAACCTTGAAAACCCTTGATATCCGTTCCAATTACACAGCCGTAAAATTACCAGTAAATGGCGATGTGAATGCAGATTTTGAAGTAACCACCACTTACGCCAATTTCAGATACCCACAAGGCAAATTGACATTCACGGTTAATCCAGATGAAAACGACGATGATGATCGTAAAATGGGTTGGCAATCAACCAAAACCTACAAAGGCAAAATAGGTAAAGGTTCAAATACCAAAATAACGATTAAGACCAATTATGCTGGGGTGAAGTTTATTCAGTAATCAGTTATCAGTTATCAGTTATCAGTTATCAGTCAAAAATGGCGATTCAGAAATTTAAGTTCCGAACCAGCACTTTTAACTGATAACTGTTAATTGTTTACTGATAACTGTTTCTGATAGGTTGATTTTTTGATTACTTCAAACTTAGAAAAGTACAAGTTGTTGTCAAATTTTTTTTATTAATTTTCTTCATCCATAAATACTCATTTTACTCTTTGGTTTTTAGGTACATTTTAGTAAATATTTTTCAAACTCATCAGGACTCATTTTATTAAAGATTATCATGGGGTCTATCTTGGTTATAAGTTCAACTCTTTGGCAAGATATTTTTTCAAATCTCCAAGTTATTGATGGAACGATGTCTAAGATATTCATTTTTAATAATCCATTTAAACTTCCTATGGAATTTTCATAGACAACATTCACATACTATTCTTATTTTTCACTTTCAGCAACTCTGTATACTCTTTGTAAACTATTGAGTTCCTTTGTCAGAATGATGAATTAAGTTTTCAAATTTTTTCTTTTTTCTATTTTTAGTGCCATTGAAAGGGCTTCCACATTGGCAGTTGCCTCCAAAGTAGGAGCGGCACAATAGCCTACAATTTTACGAGAATACACTCCATAATCAAGGTGATATAGTAAAAACGATTATTACCCAAAAGTAGGTAATATCCTAACTTTAAAGTTGGTCAATATCATCCAATTCTATCCTACTAAAGTTCTGATAACAGTTACTTTTCTTGAAAACTTTTCTTTATGTTTTAGTCGGGGAATCTCAATCCAGCTTCCACTCCTAAGTTAATAAATTTTCCCTCCAGGGCTTGACTTTGAGTTTATATAGAGTTTTTTAGTCCCATCCAGGATGTCTATCCGTAGATTACCACTTCTTCAAGACTCCTTCAATATCATAGTTTTGTAGGTACTTCTTTATCTATATAGCCTTTTACTCAAACCAAGTCCTTATAAAGTTCTATCAGCGAATTGATAAAGCATTCCGATCATCCGAAAATAGTCTAAGTGGAGTAGAAAAACTTTTTTATATCCATTTTTACTCTTTTGAGGAATCTCAAGGAGTTTTCTAAAAAATCAATGCATTTTTTTTACTCCATAATTTCTAATTCAGCATTCTCTAAATTCTTTTTTTTTCTTCCATTCCATTTCTCACCCTCTTGCTTTTGATATGTGATATTTCTTCCCCAGATCCCCGGAGAACCTCATCACTCCTTCGTCTCCCTTTCTCATTTTTTTTTTCTTTAATTCTTCACTAAATCAGATTTCTTCCCTTTTTTTTTTTTTTTTTTTTTATTAAAATTTTCATTTTACGGACTTTTTAGTTTTCCTCATCCTCCTTCTTTTTCACCTTCTTAGGAGCTTCATAAATAATTTTTCCTTTGGTATCTCTCTCCACCAAAACCTCGGCTGGTGATGAATCAAATTTGTCTTTGGCATACATGGTTTCCTTGCTCAAACGCCCCATTGAGCCAAATTGGTGATATTCTCGCCATTTTCCCACCTTCACGCTATCATCAAATCTGCCCTCTTCTTTTAATTGTCCGCCTTCGTAAAATGAACGATAATCGCCCGTTACTTTTCCAAACTTTACGGGTATAACTTCCTTTATTTTTGTTTCTTGTTTGTCGTAATAAGCGAACTTAGAATCTACTAAAAAACCGTTATCATATTTCTCTTTACTCAGTAAAATATACTCTTGATTATAAGTTTCCCAACGTCCATCTTTCACGCCTACATAAAACGAACCCTCTTCAATCAGTTCATCATTAACGTACTTTTTGAAAGGTCCATGACATATTTCTCCGTAGTTTTCGTCTTTTCTGGGTACATTGGTTATACGTCTCAATTTCGGGTCATACCACCAGATTTCTTTGGCATAAATACTGGGTTCAGCTTCGTCGGGATTTCGTAAAACGTTAATCTCTTCAACCGTCAAACGAGTTCCCGAACCATACTCACCAATTCGAAGTTCAAATTTAATTCCTTCATATTCATCTTTCGGTTTTTTCTTTATTTTTTTCTTATTATTATCCCTCCGAACCTTCAAACCTAAATCCGCAGAAAAATCACCAAGCTCTCCTTTCACCCTTTTGAACTCTTCTTTATTGTTTTTTATATCCTCCTTAACGTCCTTAATTGTTTTCTTAGCATTCTTGATATTATCCAAAACGTCAGTCTGAATTAAACCACCTAAAATTCCCCCTTTTTTCTTTGCCGAAGTATCAGTTTGTGGCTTAGCTTTTGTTTTAAATTCATCAGAAACTTGCCCAACAGCATTTAAAGCAAAAAATAGAAATACGAATGTAAATAATGGAGAAAGCGTTTTCATTATGTCAATTTGAAGATTTGAAATCGGGCGGCGAACCGCTTGAAAATTTGGTAATTGATTTTCAAAGATTGAACCTCATTAAAATGAATGTGTTACCTTTGTAAAACGGTAATATAATGATTTTATTTAATCAAAGATAACAATATCCGTTCCATTTTATTATTTTCAAAATTTGAGATTTGAAACTATTGATGTTTGTCGAGCATCATTTTCAAATTTTCAAATTGATAATTTTCAAATTAAAGTTTGTGCAAAAAGACTCTAAAATATACATCGCAGGACACCGAGGCATGGTGGGTTCTGCCATCCACCGCAAATTAGAGGAAAAAGGGTTTACTAATTTCGTCCTGAAAACCTCCAAAGAACTCGACCTTCGGAATCAACAAGCCGTTGCCGATTTCTTCGCATCCGAAAAACCCGAATACGTTTTTATGGCAGCGGCAAAAGTAGGTGGAATCATTGCCAATAATACTTACCGAGCCGATTTTCTCTATGAAAACTTAGCCATCCAAAACAACGTAATTCATAGTTCTTACGAAAATAAGGTTACGAAATTGATGTTTTTGGGTTCGTCATGTATTTATCCAAAATTGGCTCCTCAACCTTTGAAAGAAGACTATTTGTTGAGCGGATTTTTGGAAGAAACCAATGAGCCTTATGCCATCGCCAAAATTGCAGGAATCAAACTTTGCGAAGCATACAGAACGCAATACGGGTGTGATTTTATTTCAGTAATGCCAACTAATCTCTACGGGCCGAACGATAATTACGACCTCCAAAATTCGCACGTTTTACCAGCCATGATTCGCAAGTTTCATGAAGCGAAAGTATCTAATAATCAAGAAGTTAATCTTTGGGGAACAGGTTCGCCCATGCGGGAGTTTCTACACGCTGACGACTTGGCAGAAGCCTGTGTTTATTTAATGGAAAATTACAGTCAACCCGATTTTATCAACGTTGGAACGGGTATAGATATAACCATTAAAGCATTAGCTGAAACCGTCAAAGAAATCGTAGGATTTGAAGGAAATCTCAATTGGGACACCACTAAACCAGACGGCACACCCCGCAAACTCATGGATGTTTCACGCCTACACGCACAAGGCTGGAACCACAAAATAGACTTGAAAGAAGGAATCGGATTGGCGTATCAAGATTTCTTGGAACATCATGACACTCTTCGTCTTTGATGTTCGTTTTTCGATGCTCGATGTTCGGAAAAATTAGAGATAAAACCGAACATCGAACAACAAAAATCGATTATCGAAATAAAAAAGTCCCCAATTTCACGCTAAACAGCGTGAAATTGGGGACTTTTGTTGGTATCTCTCGAATACGCCAGCACGTTATTAATGCTCCGTTCGGAAGGTTGCCGATAACTTCTATCCAGACCTGCATGAACATCAAGCATATCTAAATAAAATTCTAACATTTCTGGGTCGTGGATTAATCCATCTTGAATCAGATTGTTTTCTACTTCCGTTGTTTCTTGATAAACGTAACGGATAACGTCATGCTGCGTAAAGGTTTGTATCATAGCTCGGAGAATGTTTACTCATCATTTTGCGTAGATTTATCAACGCATAACGCATTCTCCCTAAGGCTGTATTAATACTAACTCCCGTAGAATCAGCAATTTCCTGAAAGCTCATGTCTTCATAATGACGCATCACAAGAACTTCTCGTTGCGTATCAGGAAGTAGCTTAATCAGGCTTCTCAGATGGGCGTGAGACTCCTCACGAATCTGAATGTCCTCATACGAATCCTCGGCAAAGTCGAGCGTATTGAAAACATTACTACCATCTTCAAATACAACATTTGGGTAGCGCTTATCACGACGGAAGTAATCAATTGCCATGTTGTGAGCGATTCTGAGAATCCAGGGCAAAAATTTACCTTCATCATTATACCTTCCCGAACGCAAAACATCTACTGCTTTGATGAAAACATCTTGCATTAAATCTTCGGCTACGAAGGTATCCTTAACAATCAAATAAATCGTAGTATAAACTTTTGATTTGTAACGGCGAACAAGCGTTTCGAAGGCTTTTTCGTCACTATTTTTGATGTAACGTGATACAAGCTCACTGTCGTTAACATGGACTTTTTCCATTTTGATAAATCTATTTAGTTAACGTAAAGCTTTTATTCAAATTGTATCTCTGTTGTTTTTTTTAGTGACAATGCTTGTTCTTTCTTGGGATATTCCCGAAAGGTTAATTCAAAGATAATAGTTGTTCTAATATTTCCCAACAAAATACTAAAATATTTAATAGCCATTAACAAATATTAACAATACATTATTCGTTTAGACATACCTTAACAATAATATTTACGGAATAATCCAAACTTTAACTCGAAATAATTAAAATGTACGGAATAATATTTGGTTACAAGGGAGCAATAATAATGCCTACTTTTTTAATCCTAATACAAATTTAATGTAATATGAGAAAACCTTTTTGCGTTATTCTAATGTTATTATTTTATAATCAACAATGTGTTCAAAACCCCATTTTACAATTGCCTATGTAACATACGTACTAATCTGAATTACAGATTGTTCACTAATGTTTAATCGTTTGTTTTTTGTAAAATGAAAGTAATAACAGGTTTCTTCGCTTTGGCTTTGCTATTCGGGATGAGTAGCTGTAGCCCATCACTGGTGGTTCGTTCTGATTATGACCGTCAGACTAATTTCTCTCAATACACAACTTATGGTTTTTATAATCCTTCACAAGCACCACAACAGGATGCTGTGTTGGGTAGCAAACTGATGCTCAAACGCTTGAATCAAGCCATGACTCGTGAGATGGAAAATAGAGGGTATAAATTTACAGCAAATGATGCGGATATTTTGGTGGGATTCACCACTGATTCTCAGAATTTGCAGTCTGTGCAGTCAAATAATAACTTTTCTCCATATTGGAATTGGAGATTTGGAGGTATGAATCAAGTATCTTCTCGTAATTACGAAGAAAACAGAGTCATCATTAATCTTTATGATGGTAAGACAAAAGAAATGGTTTGGCAAGGTTATGCAAAAGGTGAAATCAATGACCGTGGTCGCAAAGACCGTGAAGTCTTGGTTTATGACGTGGTAGGTAAAATTATGCTTGAATATCCTAATCGTGCAGGTTTTGATAATATGAAAGCTATTTCAAGAAGGTAGTTTTTGAGATAATAACCTAACCTTATTTTGTTTAATCCCGTTTCAGCATTGAGCGGGATTTTTTTTGCTAATTTTGTTACGGAGCGATGTACTTAAAATGCAGAACCGCTGACGGGGTGAAAACCGCCATCAGGAGTCTGAGTCTAAAACCCTGACGGCGGTTTTTCACCCCCGTCAGCGGTTATTAAGGTCAAATTTTTAAGTTGCATTTTTAAGTATATAGTTCCGTTATGTTAAACCCCGAACCCTTAGAAGCCGTTTTAAAATATCTTACGACAAATTCTGATTGTCTTATTGTGACTATCGAAACCATATTTTTTACACAAGATACGCTGTATATTCTTTAAAAAAATATGATTCCGCTACTCAAAAAATACAATCAGACTTTATTCAGAATATATTTTAAAACGGCTTCTTACAAGCGTTCAAAACGCTTGTAAGGGTTAAAATATTAGCTCAATGAAAGTAAAAATAACTGAATGTCCTCGTGATGCTATGCAAGGTTGGGCAAACTGGATTCCTACGGAAAAGAAAATTCAGTATATCAATCAACTGTTAAAAGTGGGCTTTGATACCCTTGATTTTGGCAGTTTTGTTTCACCAAAAGCTATTCCGCAGATGGCTGATACTTCACAGGTGTATGAGGCTTTGGATGAATCTGACACTAAATTATTAGCTATCGTAGCAAATTTGCGAGGTGCTGAGAATGCAGTTGACTTCTCTAAGATTAAGTATTTAGGTTTTCCATTTTCAATTTCAGAGACGTTTCAACAACGGAATACAAATAGTTCGATTGATGAATCATTCAAAACCGTTGAGGCGATTCAAAACCTTTGCCAAAGTTCTGGAAAAGAGTTAGTTATCTATTTTTCGATGGGTTTCGGAAATCCTTATGGCGATGTGTTTAATCCTGAAATTGTGGTACATTGGGCTGAGAAAATGAATGGATTGGGCATTAAAATTATTGCCCTTTCTGACACAGTGGGTGTGGCGGATGCTCAAATAATTACTGAACTTTACAGTACTTTAATTCCTACTTATCCTCAAATTGAATTTGGGGCTCATTTTCATGCCACAAATCAGAACTGGCAAATGAAAATCCAAACGGCTTTTGAGGCAGGTTGCCGTAGGTTTGACGGGGCTATCGGTGGTTTTGGCGGTTGCCCGATGGCAGAGGATGAATTAGTAGGGAATATTAATACACAAAATATGATTCAATTTTTTGATAATCAGAGGGTTGAAATAGGTTTGAATAAAACTGAGTTTATGAAATCTGTGGAAATGAGTTATTCTGTTTTCGTTTAATTTGTTACTTCCACACCTTTTTTACTGACTTTTCCCAGCCGTTTCCCCATCCTAAAATCTGCCGTTCCGCCATGAAAAAGGCTCACTTCATCAAACTGAAAAGGAATTATTAATTCCATTTTAGGATTGATAAACCCCCATTTTTTGCCTTTACGCACGGGGGCAAGTCCTTCGCCAAACCATCGAAATTCATCATATTGTGGGGGAATAATCACGTTGGCGTTGGCATCCATGTACGCCATTTTTTTTCGTTTGGGAATATAAATCAAAATCAACCCTTCTCTAAAATTCAGTCGCTTTTCGTATTTTTCATGATTCAATTCGATATTAAACTTTGTAAAAGGTGATGGTTCATCTAAATTTATTTGATGTCTAAATTCTTGATGCAAAATGCTGAAAGTCAATAATATACTACTTAAAAAATTGCTCATAGGTTGATATTTATTTGTAAATATTAACATCAAATGAACCATTATGTTTAAAAGCATATTTATATATGAAAATATTATCATATATTTGTGAAACAATTTGAATAAAAATAAAATTTTCAGATTGACACATTTTCAAATTTTCAAATTGAATGGTAACTTATCAAGTCAATAAAGATAAATTAGAGAAGGCGGCTTTTATTCTGAAAACCGTAGCCCATCCAACTCGTTTGGCGATTGTGGATTTACTTTCACAAAACGAAAAACTGTCGGTCAATGAAATTTGTGAGGTTTTGGAATGCGAGCAATCATTACTTTCGCATCATTTAATCAACATGAAATTGAAGGGGATTTTGCGTTCTGAAAAAGACGGATTAAACGTTTTTTATTCCTTGAAAGAACGTGAGGTGATTAAATTGATTGAGTGTATTGAAAATTGCGATTGTAATTATTAGCATTGAACTATGCTATGAGGTGTGAGCGATGAGTAAGTAGCTATAAAAATAAATTTGTGCAAGCCTCACTGCTCACACCTTATTGCTCACACCTCAAAGCTATAAATGAAAACATTATCATATATTAATATTGTCTATGGATTTAGTAGGTTACTTTTTAGCGGTGGTTATTGGCTTGTTACTCAGCCTTTTAGGGGGCGGCGGGTCGATTATGACGGTTCCAGTTTTAGTCTATATTTTTAAAATTGACCCACCTTTGGCAACGGCTTATTCACTTTTGATTGTGGGGAGTTCTTCGGCGGTGGCATCCATTAACTATCAATTAAAAGGCTTGGCGAGTTTGCGGACGGCTTTATTTTTTTCGTTTCCATCGTTTTTGATGGTCTTCGCTACTCGGAAGTATTTGATGCCTTTAATTCCTGATGAAATTGCACATTTCGGAGAATTTATTTTGACAAAAAATGGTTTAATCATGCTAACTTTTGCCGTGCTGATGCTATTGGCTTCACGGGCAATGATACGAAAAAGAGAGGTGGTTGATAATATTTCAGATGCTATTAAAAAACTAAATTACGGTTTGATTTTCGTGGAAGGTTTGCTTGTAGGTACGCTGACGGGCTTTGTGGGCGTGGGTGGCGGATTTTTAATCATTCCCGTTTTGACTAATTTTGTAAAACTGCCCATGAAATTAGCCGTTGGTACTTCCTTAATAATCATTGCCATAAATTCACTGATTGGCTTTATGGGCGATTTAGGAAAACGCACCTTAGATTGGACTTTTCTGGGAACATTCATCGGTCTTGCCCTTGTTGGAGTATTGATTGGAACAGCACTTTCCAAGCGTTTGGATAACCAACAATTAAAGCCCGCTTTTGGGTGGTTTACGTTGTTGATGGGGGCGTGGATATTGATTAAAGAATTGATTTTATGATGGCGGTCGGCTTTCGGCAGTCAGCTTTCAGCAAAAAAATGAAAAAAACTTCCATAAATTTGATGAAAACCTTAAAATCGCTGGTAGCCGAAAGCTGACAGCCGAAAGCCAAAATATGACTGAATTTCTTTCAAAAAATTACTGGAATAACCGCTACGAAACGGAGCAAACGGGTTGGGATTTAAAGACAATTTCGCCCCCTTTGAAGGCATACATTGACCAATTGATGGATAAAAATTTAAGTGTTTTAATCCCGGGTTGTGGCAGTGGATATGAAGCTGAATATTTATTAAAACAAGGCTTCAACAATGTTACTGTTATTGATTTTGCTCCCTTGATAGTCGATAAAATGAAAGCTCATCTATCTGAATATCAAAATATTAATATTATTTGTACTGATTTTTTTGTGCATACTGGCGAGTACGATTTAATTTTAGAACAGACTTTTTTCTGTGCTTTGAATCCATCTTTACGCACAAATTACGTTCAGAAAATGGCGGAATTATTAAAAGAAAACGGAAAATTAGTGGGTTTGCTTTTTGGCGTTCAGTTTTCAAATAATCCGCCTTTTGGAGGGAGTGAAGAAGAGTACTTGAGTTTGTTTTCGGATAGGTTTACCATCAACGTTTTAGAGCCTTGTTACAATTCGGTAAAACCACGACAGGGGAGTGAACTATTTTTTAACTTTTCTAAGAATGAAAAATAATAGCAAATCTCATTGGGACAATGTTTTTACGACCAAAAACTTAACAGACGTGAGTTGGTTTCAAGAAGTTCCCACTACTTCTTTGGCGTTTATTCGTTCATTAAATTTGCCTAAAACGGCTCAAATTATTGATGTAGGTGGAGGGGATAGCTATTTGGTAGATTATCTTTTACAAGATGGTTTTGAACAAATTACGGTGCTGGATATTTCTGAAAAAGCTCTTGAAAAAGCGAAAGTGAGATTAGGAAAATTTGCTAATAAAATCAACTGGATTGTTTCATATATAACTGATTATCAGGATAATAATAAAAAATATGACGTTTGGCACGACCGTGCAGCTTTTCATTTTTTGGTAGAAAACAATCAGATTGAAACCTATCTTTCCGTTGCCAAAGCAAATATTAGAAACGAAGGATTTTTGAGTGTCGGAACATTCTCGGAACAAGGTCCAACTAAATGTAGTGGGTTGGAAATTAAGCAATATTCACAAGAATCCATGACGGAAAAATTTAAGGAAAGTTTTGAAAAAATAAAGTGTATCAACGAAAATCACGAGACTCCGTTTAAGACAGTACAGAATTTTACTTTTTGTACTTTTCAAAGAAAGTAAATTGTACAGACATTCACAGAACGGACTTCCGTGATACAAAATATGAAAATAGAACAAATATACACGGGCTGTTTGGCTCAGGGGGCTTATTACATTGAGTCTCAGGGAGAGGTGGCTATCATCGATCCCTTGCGTGAAGTGAATTCGTACATCGAAAAAGCCAAGCGAAATAACGCTCAAATTAAGTACATTTTTGAGACGCATTTTCACGCTGATTTTGTATCAGGACACGTGGAATTATCTCAAAAAACCAGTGCCCCAATTATTTACGGACCCAAGGCAAATCCAACGTTTGAAGCCTTGATAGCAACTGATAATCAGGAGTTTAAGGTGGGAAATGTAACGATAAAAGTCTTGCATACACCAGGGCATACGATGGAATCAAGCTGTTATTTGTTGTTGGATGAAAACCAAAAACAAGTAGCACTTTTTTCGGGAGATACCTTGTTTATTGGTGATGTGGGTCGTCCTGATTTAGCCCAAAACGGTTCACTGACGATGGCAGATTTGGCGGGTTATTTGTACGATTCTTTAAATCAGAAAATTATGCCTTTGGCGGATGATGTCATTGTCTATCCTGCACACGGGGCGGGTTCGGCTTGTGGCAAAAATATGTCGAAGGAAACGTCTGATACTTTGGGCAATCAGAAGGCGGTAAATTATGCCTTGCAACCCCAAACAAGAGAACAATTTATCGAAGCCGTAACGGATGGTTTAACTCCGCCACCTTTCTATTTTCCCAAGAATGTGATGCTCAATAAGACTGGAATTCAGGCAGTTAAGGGCGTAATGGAGCGTGGTTTGACAGCTCATTCACCCCAAGAATTTGAGGATTTAGTTAATGCAACTGATACCCTGATTTTAGATACTCGCAAGCCCGATGCTTTTGGAAAAGGCTTTATTCCGAGATCGGTTTTTATTGGAATTGATGGCGATTTTGCCCCTTGGGTGGGTACGCTCGTGAGAGACATTCAGCAAGAAATTTTGATTGTAGCGGACGAAGGTAGAGAAGAAGAAGTGGTGAAACGTTTGGCAAGAGTTGGTTATGATAATGTGTTGGGGTATCTGAAAGGTGGCATCGAAGCATGGACAGCCTTGGGACGTGAAACGGATGAAATTGATTCGGTTTCGGCAGATGAATTTGTGGAAATTTACAAACGTAATAGGCTGATTATTAAGGATGTAAGAAAGACTACGGAGTTTGAAACGGGACACGTTCGAGATGCGGAGAATATTCCCTTAGCCCAAATTTCGGAATTGATGACGGAGTTTGATAAAGACGAACCTAATTATGTGCATTGTGCGGGTGGTTATCGTTCGATGGTGGCATCAAGTATCTTAAAATCAAGGGGTTATCATAATGTGGTGAATATTGAAGGGGGGTATGGTGCGATTGTTAAGGCTGGATTAATTTAATATTATTCCTCCTGCACAGTATGAGCTTTTCGACCCCAAGCTAAATATAAAATCCAAGCGAAGGGAATGAAAATGACGGCTAATGTCCAGTAGAATTTGTACATAGCGGGGTAGAATTTTTCATCTTTTAGATAGAAGAAAAATACAAACCAATTGATAATGAGTGTTGCGATGCCTACGTACATGAGTGTTTTCGTTTAATTGTTTCCCTAATTTAGATAATCGCTGTAAAATTCGCAATTTTAATTTTTAACTCATTAATAATGAACATAATAGAAACACTCCGCCAGCCCTGGCATTGGTCAATGTCGGGGCTTTTGATTGGCTTGACCGTTCCACTTTTATTAATTCTGGGCAATAAAGCCTTCGGGATTTCTTCTTCACTTCGGCATATTTGTGCGGCGATTTTACCCGCTAATATTGATTTTTTTAAGTATGATTGGAAGAAAGAATCTTGGAATTTATTTTTTGCAGCGGGTATTGTTTTGGGTGGATTTATTGGTAATTCGCTCCTGTCAAATCCCAATGAAATTGTGATTAACTCACAAACTCAACAGGAATTAGCGGCTTTGGGAATCCATGACTTTTCGGGACTGATGCCTACTGATTTATTCAATTTTCAGAACCTTTTTACCCTTAAAGGCTTCATTTTTATCATTTTAGGAGGATTTTTAATTGGCTTCGGTACTCGTTGGGCGGGTGGTTGCACGTCGGGACACGCCATTTCGGGCTTGTCAAATTTGCAGATCCCTTCACTTATTGCCACGGTATGTTTTATGATTGGCGGCTTCGTGATGACGTGGTTGATTTTACCTTTTTTACTAACGCTTTAACTAATGGCACGCAGATAACGCAGATTTTTTTTAGATAGATAAAATGATTATTTCCTATAAAATCTTTTTTTAAAATCTGCGAAAATCTGCGTTGCCGTAGGCATCTGCGTGCTATCAAATCAGACACAATGTTTAAATATCTTATTGCAGGTACGTTTTTTGGCATTATTGCCGTTAAATCCGAGATTATTTCTTGGTTCAGAATTCAGGAAATGTTTAGGCTCACGAGTTTCCACATGTTTGGCGTAATTGGCACAGCTGTGGTGGTGGGAGCGATTTCTATTCAATTAATCAAACGGTTGAATATCAAGACTTTATCGGGCGATAAAATTTATGTTGCCCCCAAAACCTTCAATAAAGGACAAATCTATGGAGGGCTAATTTTTGGCTTGGGATGGGCAATTACTGGGGCGTGTCCTGGACCAATTTTTGCTCAAATCGGAAGTGGTTTTGGCGTAGTTTTCGTAACATTCTTGTCTGCCCTTGCAGGTACGTGGGTGTATGGATTTTTACGGAATAAATTACCGCATTAAAGGAAATTATTGAAGTATTGAATTATTGATTATTAGAACTCCATAATTCACCACATCAATAACAGAATAAAAAATAAATTCAAGCAAACTGAACCAAGCATATTGAGCCGCATTGTGTGGTGAAAATCGGCTTGGTTTTCGTTTTTCAAGACTTTCAAAAACCACAAATTAAAGTAAATCAACACGGGTGACATTACTAATAAATATACGATAAATGCTTGGATATGAAAGAGTTGTGTATTTTGAAAATAGAAATAAAAACCAATATTTACAAACAGGAAAATACTGGCGGTGAAAATGAATGTCCCTTTAATTCCCAATAATCTACTCATGGTCAAATCGCCTCTTCGGGCATCTTCTTCATGTTGATAAATTTGAGTCATGGGGTAAAAACCTAAGAGATTCAAACTACTCAATACCGCTGGAAAAATATATTTTGTTTGTATTAAATCATTTAAAGAAATATTATCAACTGCTTCAATAACAGTTAAATATGTAAATGCCCCTTGAAAAACCCCAACGGTTAGCCAGCTCAAAATAGGGTATTTTTTCAAACGAATTTTGTCGTTAGAATATGCCTTTGAAACGGAACTGTAAATAATCAGAGCTATTGACAAAATCCATCCTCCAAGAAAGTACCCTACGATGAAGGCAATAATATCCAAAACCCAAGCCACATAAAACAGCTCTTTGCTCACGGGTGGGGGATTTTCGAGTCCTCCGATTGAACCTTCATCTTTATCAAAATAACTATTATAAGCATTTGAAGCAGGATAAATTAGGAGATGTAAAATTACAAAAAGCCCTGCCACAACGCCCCAATCAGGGTTTTGGGTCTGACTGACCGCAAACCAAAACACAGGCATGAGGAACAGCGAAAAGGGAATACGGAGATGAAGTAAAATATTTTTCATATTGACTATTAAATGGCACGCTGATGAGACTCGCCGTCCGCCTTGATGCTTCGCAACGCAGATTTTCGCAGATTTTTTAAACGGATTTTAGAATTATGAAACAAACATTGAATAAGTAGAGTCAAAATCCTCTTTTTAGTCTGCGAAAATCTGCGTTGCACAGCATCTGCGTAGTCTGCGTGCTATGAGCGTTTCCAGAAATTACGACTAAAAATTCTTTCAAATTTCCAACCTTTTGCCCGCAAACCCGCAGGAATATAGACAAAAGTTTCTTTGGGGGAAAGACTCTCATAGTACAAATCGTCATCGGTGAGGATTAATGATTTGTACTGTTGATTATTTTTTACGGTTAAATCAGTGAACGGTAATTCTTTGATATAGAATGAGTTGTGCTTCAAAAGTTGCTCTTTCAACAACCAATTTGCCTGATATTTTTCCGAACGGTGGGGCGTTGGTTTATACTTCCCTTCCGAAACCATCAAGGCATATTCCAGATAACTTTTTAATAATTTGGGACCTTCATTTTGGGCTTCCTCCACTCGTAACTGATTCGGTAAAATACTACTTATTACATATATTTTTTCCTTAGCACGGGTAATGGCAACATTCAAGCGATTTTCGCCCCCCTGTGCGTTTAGTGAACCAAATTGCATATTCATTTTACCCTTCGCATCGGGGGCATAACCGACTGAGAAAATGATAATATCTCTTTCGTCACCCTGCACGTTTTCGATGTTTTTGATGAAAATTGGATGGGTGAATTTTATAGTTTTTGTTTCTAATAAATCCTGTATAACCCCTTGCTGTTTCGCATTAAATGTAACAATTCCGATTGATTTATTTGGTAATTCATCTGTCAATTTTTGAACTAAACTAATTACGTTTTCCGCTTCTATTGGGTTTGTATTATTCTCCCAAACGCCCTCTACTTTGATGTATTCAATCGCTGGCTTTTGTAAGTTAATATCTTGAAAATCAGGCAATAATGAGAGCGTATTTTTATAAAAGTAACGATTTGAGAAATCAATTAAGTCCAAAGAATTGCTCCGATAATGTCCTTTCAGTTGGGTTTGTGGTAAGTACTGACACGCCAAATCCAAGAGGGAATCAATCTCTAATTCGGGCAAATCATCGGTTTCAGTTTCAAACCTAACTCGGTATAAATCATTGGGTTGCAACTGTTTTGAATCACCCGCAATAACCACTTGTTTCCCTCTGAAAAGGGCAGGAATTCCTTGTTCTGCAAAGCATTGCGAGGCTTCGTCAAAGATAATTAAGTCGAAAAAAGGTGCTTCATTTTCAGTCTGCAAAGGCAAAATTGCGGAAACTGTTTCGGGCGATGCTAACCAGCAGGGAACGAGTTTGAAAATCTCTTCTGAATGTTCGGAAATTAATTTTCGAATTGACCATAATTTACGTTTTTTAGCAACTTGATGTTTTAAATCTCGATAAGTTATAACGTTCTGAAGTCTATTTTTTTCTAAATTTTTATAGGTAAATTCTCTCAATTTTAACAATAAAATCTCTTGGCTCAGTTCTTGTTTTTTCTGAACGCCTTTTTGCAATTCTTCTTCTAATTGATTGATTTTTAAGGAACTGACACTTCTTAGGACTGGATATTTTTCTTCAATATGTTCTATCCATGAGAGTTTTAGGCTGTTTGTGAAAATGCTAATCGGTTCTGTTTCTGGTAAAAACCTTTCTATGATTTGCCATTCGTTTTTGGTAAAATCTTCCTTCAAAGTATCTGCTTCCTGCATGGAATCAAAATGTTCTTTCAGGTAAATAATCACCTCACCCGAAGCGTCGGTCGCCCCTGCCCCCTCTCCCACTGAGAGGGGATAGCCTACCAATAATTCAATCTGCTTTTCCGATAAGTAATTCTTCCAAACTAATTGATTATCAACAAGTTCCTGTAATTTTTGAATGATAAAATTAGCCCTATTTTGAAATTTATTCCAAGATAAATTATGCCAATTTTCAAAAATAGCAGGGTTTGTTTTTACTAATGGTTTCCATATTTTATTTGCCCTTTCGGCTTGGTAGAGTTGCTGAAAATGTCGTTCAAACCAACGTATGCCTTTACGAAGCCATATTGGTTCGGAGGCGGGAAAATCCCTCCCAGAAGGGGAGGGTTGGGTGGAGTTTGTATCGAACAAAAACCCATTTTCTTGCCACCATTTTTCTAAGCCAATTCTATTGTGAATTCTTTGACGAAGTTTTTGTAAATCATCTAACGAAAGTCCTAAACCATTTGCTATCGTAACATTCTGAATATCAGCCTTTTCTTTGGAAAAAATACCCCAAAATAACCCTCCAATAGCGTTTGATTTTGAATCAATGGCTTGATTTAATTTTGATAAAAAGGGTAACAATTGAGAGCTTGCCAGAGTAATTTCAATCCCTTGCCCCGCAAAAAAGGAAGCTACTTCTTTTTCTATTTCACTAATTTTTGAAGTAGTAAGTTTTAATTTTTCTTGAATATTTCTACTAAAAACTTGATAAATTTTGTCGTTTCCGATGGTCAGAATTAGGTTTTTAAGTGCTTCTCTTTCGAAAGAAATTAACACTAAATCATTAAAATTTATGGGTTTATTGAGCGTTTCGGCAGATTCTTTTTCAAGGTTTTGTACAAAATCTGAGACTACTTCAATTGTGCTACTTATAATTAAAATTTCGGAATATTGACGGTTTTTGAAGGATAATCTTTTTTGCCAAAAAATACTTGGTGTGGTGGTCAGCGGAGACACTGACCAAGGGTGTAAAAGTTCTGGATTGTGGTCAGTGGGGACACTGACCACGGCGGGAAACTGCTCAGAATTTAATACAGAATAATATGAAATATACCTTTCAAATTTTCTCAAAAAATCACCTATATCATTGAATTTGAATGATTTATATTCACTTTTCAAACCTAAGAATGGCTGATTGGGCGAACTGGTCAAGTATAGTTCCTTTACTGAAACTCCACATTCGTCAGTATCAAAAAGGGCATCTTTAAATTCTTGTAATGTTTCAGAAATCTTATCAATTTGGCGACTTTCTTGGGTGAAATTTCTATCTAAAAATATCGCATCAAGACTATTGTTTTGTTTTTGATATTCTTCGATTTGTTCAATTTGGTTTAAAACTTGCGAGTACAATTCCTTGCGGTCGTTTTTGAAATCATGCACATTTCCCACGAAGGCACGCATACCCGCTTGTGTGAGGCGTTCTTGGACAACATCGAGGGCGGCACGTTTTTGACAAACTACCAAGACCTTTTTACCACGAGCCGTAAAATCTGCCACCAAATTACAAATCAACTGAGATTTACCCGTGCCAGGTGGACCTTGCACCACCAACGAAGAGCCAGATTTTACTTGTCGCAAAGCTAATTCTTGCGTAGCATCAATGGCGAAGGGCGTTAGGAGGTTTTCTTCTTTGATTTTGGCTATCGGCTGTCGGCTATCGGCTGTCGAAAATTGTTCATCGTTGTTATTATTGGGAAACAAAGTTTCTAAACTGTTATCACCCAAAGCTGACGGCTGATTGCCGATTGCCGAAAGCAACTCCTCATAATCTGGCACTAAAAATGACCCTGCCTGCGGGAAAATTCCTAACACTGCTTGGGGGAAAAGTTTGAGTTCACCGTTATTTTCTAATAGTTCCAAATTGGCTTTTGTGGACTTCTCAAAGTATTGTAACTCATTGGTAAACAGTTCTTTATTAAAATTGAGTTTCAAAGTGGAATCCTTCAAAAACTCGTATAATTGCGTTCTGAATTCCAAAGAATCTTTGGCATAATCTTCAAAACTATGTTCCAAAAATTCATCCGAAATTTTGACTTCGCTGAAATGTGAATAAGCTAACAAAAAGGTACGATTGAAACTTATGGCTTCGTCTCTGGTCTCGATTTGCCATATTTTGCCCTCTTTTGTGGTTAGGTGTACAGGAAAAAACAACAACGGGCATCTTACCACCGTTCCATCCGAAAACTTACCCATCACAATGGGATAGCCCACGTATAAATCCTCGGAACCACGTTCTTCTACAATAAATTTTTCGGTTCTCGAAATCTTGCGTAAACGCTTGCTTATTTCGTTTACACGTTCATAACGGGGGTCGTGAATTTCGCAGAGGGAAATGGTATTTTTTTGAGCGATTAATTGCTCAATGACGTTGAATGAGGGTTTATTTTGTAAAAAATCAAGTTCGTGCATATCCAAAAACTGTTCTGTCGAAAGGTTCAGTAGCAATAAAGACTTATTTCTCGAACTCAGATTGGTAAGTCGTTTTTGGTATGATTTAAGAATCGTTTTTAAGGAATTTTCTGGCACTTTTCTGGGGATAAAATAGTCGCTACAATTTTTTTTCTCTTTCTAAATCCTTATAAAATTGTTTCATCACCATTTCATAAGCAATTCCTTTGGGGTGAGCAGGGTCAGTTTCTAACATAAATTTTTCAAGATTGAATAATTTAGAGTAATCGTAAACTTTTAAATTGGCTTTCTGGAACATTTCTTTCATGGATTCCGTAATCACTTGTCCAGGGAAAATGATGACATAAAATTTATCATGATGAAACTGTTTAACAAACTCCCTTTTTGATTCCGAAATTACATCTACAATGAGTTGATAATGCTTGTCGTTGTGCGTTTTAGGCAGATTTATTCTAAAATAATTCCAAATATTACTACCGCCCACCCAATTCATTATCTCATATTTTATCCGATGTTCGTTTTGGTAAGTACCATCCGTTTGCAGCGTATTTTTATTCAGATTCGGAAATCTTCCTTGTTGGAGTATCACCCATCTTGAAGCTGGAATGGCACGGTCGATATGGTCGTTTATATAAGTAAAAACGCCAAAACCTGATGAATCGGGTATTTGACCTTTAATATTTTTTGTTTGAAGAAGTGCCAAGGTTTGTAAAGGCGAATATGCCAAAAATCCATAATTATAGGCATGATACGAACTGGCGTACTGTTGAAAATAGTAGGGCATTGTTTGGGTATTCTGCACGCCGTCTCCATACGTAAATGAACAGCCAAAAAATACTGCATATTTATTTTTCTTGCCTTCTGTGGTTGAGTTGTTAGGAGTTATCCTTCTTGAAAATTGATCGTGAACAAAAATAAGCGTATCTAACCGTTTTTTCCCAATCCAAACGTAATCCCAATTGGGTTTGGCTTTATGCCCGAGGGTATCATCCAAAATAATACCTTCCTTGTAATTGATTGGCTCTAATTTACTATGACTATTTGCTGCACTTTGTTGCTTAGGTTGTGCATACATTAACAAACCAACGCCCCATTCCACCAATAAAAGTGTGAAAACACAGCTAAGAATTGCGACGGTTATGGAGGCAAAAGTCTTGTTCCGAACACTTAATTTATAGATGATAAAAAAGAATGACTCTATCAAGAGGACATTAAAACCGATGGTCTTGATACGATGCCCACGAAGCGTTCCGTCGCCATCGGCAAATAAGAATTCTATTAATATTATCAGGTAGAAAATTAGAGAACTTACAACGAATAAGGTCGTAAAATTTAGGTACTTATTTGATTTCATGAATGTTTTAAATGGTTAGAACAAAATGCTGTTTTTAAATTGTTCACAACAAATTAGTTTACGACATTTTGCCAATTTTATCCGAATATAAGACAAAATTATGAGCAATCATTTGCTTAAACTATTAGAATTTACGTTGCTTTTGATTCTTGATTATTATTCACAGTCCTAAACTCTTATTCACATACCACTGAATTTCATCTTTATTGCCGTAGTGAAGCCAATTATAAGCAATAACAATACTTTCTACGGAAAAATAAATGAGCGATAATCCCGCAAAAAGTGTCAAATTTCATTGCTAAAAAAATTAAGTACTTTATGAAGCATTTTGGTATTTTAGTGCTAAATGATAACCAAATTTAAACAGAATTTAGAATCTTTCTGTCCAAGAATGCAAGTTGGTATTCATTTTGTTCAGAACTTTATATAAAATACCTTAAATCAATACCATAGAAATCCATTCCCCAAATGTATAAAAACAAAAAAGTAATTGTTGTGATGCCCGCATATAAGGCTGCACTCACGCTCGAAAAAACTTACCGAGAAATCCCATTCGACCTTGTAGATGATGTAATTTTGGTGGATGATTACAGTCCAGATAATACCTCAGATGTTGCTAAGTCTTTGGGAATCAAGCACGTAATTCGTCATGATGTTAATAAAGGCTACGGTGGAAATCAGAAAACCTGTTACACCAAAGCCCTCGAATTGGGAGCTGATATTATCATTATGGTGCATCCTGATTATCAATACACGCCCCTTCTACTCCCCGCCATGATTACTATTATTGGAAACGATTTATACCCTGTTGTGTTTGGTTCAAGAATTTTGGGTAAGGGGGCATTGAAAGGTGGAATGCCCATGTATAAGTATATCGCCAACCGTTTCTTGACGCTTTTTCAGAATATTATGCTTTCGCAAAAACTCTCAGAATATCATACAGGCTACCGTGCCTTTTCGAGAGAGGTCTTAGAAAAAGTGCCTTTTCAGAAATGCGATGATGATTTTGTGTTTGATAATGAAATGATTGCTCAAATTTTTTGGAAAGGTTTTGAAATTGCGGAAGTAACCTGCCCAACTAAATATTTTGACGAAGCCTCATCTATTAATTTTGCTCGTAGTTCAAAATATGGTTTGGGTGTTTTGCGGGTTTCGGTTCGTTACCGTTTGGCGAAATGGGGGATTGGTTGGGGATTGTTGTAGAAATTTTATTATTAATTTTCAATGCCCAATGTTCAATTTACAATGTTCAAGTCTTCGAGCGCAATTACTTGAACATTGGTCATTGAAAATTTTTTAAACATGAAAACAGCCATCATCATCGGTGCTACGGGCTTAATTGGTAGTACGCTCGTTGAGCAAATTTTAGAAAATCCCGCTTATTCAAAAGTGGTTTTGTTGTTACGTAAACCTCTGAATGTCAGCCATTCAAAGCTCGTTCAGGAAGTTATTGATTTCGATAAACCCGATGCCTCAAAAATCATGGGTGATGATTTGTTTTGTGCCATAGGAACAACGCTGGCAAAGGCAGGTTCAAAAGATGCCCAGTATAAAATTGATTGTACTTATCCGTATGAAATCGGGAAAATTGCGAAAGCCAACGGGGTAAAGCAATATCTTTTGGTTTCGTCACTCGGGGCGGATGCTGATTCTTCAAATTTTTATTTGAGAACCAAAGGTGATTTGGAGCAGAAAATTAAATACTTGGGCTTTGGTAATTTTGTAAGTTTTCGCCCCTCTTTTCTTTTGGGAGATAGGCAAGAGTTTCGTTTAGGCGAAAAAATTGCGGTAGTTTTTGTGAAATTATTGAATCCATTGATGTTTGGCGGACTCAAAAAATATCGGGGAATTGAAGCTTTTAAAGTGGCAAAATCCATGCAAAAGTTTGCTAATCAAGAACTTACGGGTGTACGATTTGTGGAGTCTGATAAAATTTAGAAAGGGATTCAATCTCAAACCCCTTTCCACTTAATGGCACAACCTACTGATTTAGTCATATTCACCACCACGGGTTTGCCAGCCAGTAAATTATTCACCGCATCTTCAATATAACGTTTCGTTACACCGTTGGCATCCTGAGAATTATCATCAATTCCACCAATATATTGCATATAAAATTTGTCCCCTTCACGCTTCACCACGTATGTAGAGGGCGTGCGGGCAGCCCCAAATGCACGGGCAATATTCTGAGTTTCGTCTTGAAGATACTCAAACGTATAACCCTTAGATTTCGCCACGGCTTGCATATTCTCAAAAGTATCTTCTTCATAAGCATTAGGGTCGTTGGGATTAATTGCCAAAACAGGATAACCCTGCGAAGCATACTTTTTATCCAAAGCCATCACCCGACTCTCATAAGCCTTTGAAAACGGACAATGATTACACGTAAAAACAATGATATAACCCTTTGCTGAACGATTTTGAGTCATTGAGGTCATACCGCCTGATGTACTCTTTAACTTAAAATCTGCCACTACATCACCGATAGCATACCCCTTGTCTGCCATAGATGAAGACTCATTTTTGAAAGCAAAAATTAAAGTAAGTCCAATCAGAATCATTCCAATGGAACTCAAAAGGTATATTTTTTTCATAATTTTTCTCATTTTCAATATTTGTAATTTGTTGTCATTCAGACGTTTAACATTTATAAAGTAACGGAATTGAAGTCGTAAGGCTGTGAGTCCTTAAATCATAAGTTAAAAAAATAAGCGAAATTTGACCTGAATATCTTACGACTTAAAGACTTACGATTATTATTAATTATCCCCCACTGCAGGAGTCATTTCTTTTAATTGTTCTGTGAACTTGCTTAAATTAGCTTGTCCTTCAAAAAATATTCTTTTCCGCATCGTTAAATTTAACATTAGAGTTGCAGGAATGATGCCTGACCATTCTTTATCAACCTCATCAATCCATGCGTTGTAATCGGGTTCATTCAGTAAAACTATTTCTGAAGTGATATTATTTTTTGTAATAAAAGGAATCACTTTCTCATCAATATCTTTCGGGAAATCCATGCTTACCATCACAAAACGAATTTTCTTGCTTGAATATTCTTTACTCAGTTTTTCAAAATTGGGTAATTCCTCCACACAAGGCTTGCACCACGTTGCCCAAAAATGTACCACCAAAGTAGTGTCAGACATCCGATTCATCATTTTTCGTAAATCTTCAAACTTAATAACCTTCAATTTTTCAGACTGTCCAAATCCCTGATACACAGACAGATACAGTCCTAAGAAAAGTATTTTTATTGCTTGATTAGGAAACATCGGAATTCGTTTTTGGATTTTCTAAGGAATCATTCAGCAAATATAGCGATATTTTAAATTACTCTCCTTCATAACGTTCTATAATACAGTATGTTATATAGTATTTTGAAAAAGGAAATATCCATAAAAATATGAAATAAAATAGTGTTTAACTTTCTGTTTTTCAAACAAAAGCCGTACCTTTGCAACCCAATTTAAAAATTAATCATAAAAAAATGTACGCAATCGTAGAAATCGCTGGTCAGCAATTTAAAGTTGAGAAAGACCGTTTCCTCTATACGCACCGTTTGGCGGGAGAGGTAGGCGCTGCACTGGTTTTCGATAAGGTTCTTCTTGTCGATAATGATGGAGACATCAAAGTTGGTCTTCCCACAGTAGCAGGTGCTTCAGTATCTGGTAAAATTTTAGCTCACGTTCGTGGGGAAAAAGTGCTTGTTTTCAAAAAGAAACGTCGTAAAGGCTATCAAAAACAAAACGGACACCGTCAAAATTTCACAAAAGTATCAATAGAAGGAATCACATTTTAATTAGGGATTAGGGATTAGAGATTAGGGATTAGGGAATTAGGGATTAGAGAAATAAGACAATTGTTTTAATAACTTTAAACTTACAGACTTTAAACTCATAAACTCATAAACTTTAAGCTCATAAACTCATTCAAGAGAAATGGCACACAAAAAAGGTGCGGGTAGTTCAAAAAACGGCCGTGAGTCACATAGTAAACGCTTAGGCGTTAAAATTTTCGGAGGTCAGCCAGCTATTGCAGGTAATATCATCATCCGTCAAAGAGGGACAGCCCACAACCCAGGCATAAACGTAGGTCTTGGAAAAGACCATACCTTGTTTGCTTTGGCAGACGGTATCGTAACTTTCAAAAAAGGTTTCAAAGGACGTTCAGTAGTTGATGTACTTCCTTTTAGTGAAGCTAGCACAACAGCCGTTGTGGCAACACCAGCGAAGGTAAAAGTTGTTGCAGAAGTTGCACCTGCTGTGGAAGTTGCCCCAGTAGCAGAAGCTGTGGTTGAAGCTGCACCAGTGGCAGAGGAAGCTCCAGTGAAAAAAGCAAAGAAAGCGAAAAAAGCAGATGATTCGGAAGTAGCATAAAATGTATTTTTGATTTTGCTAAATTATAGAAAAGACCTACTCAGTTATCTGGGTAGGTCTTTTTGTGTTCTATCACTCATATCATTCATTTTTTACTTATTTTTGTATAAAAAGAAACACAATAATGGCAAAGCAAAAATCAATAGAACTTTTAGAACCAATTTTGATTGAGACTTTTGGATTGGAAAGATTGCGTCCGCCCCAGCCAAGTTTAGAAGATTGGTTATCAGCAACGGGTTCTCTTAACCATGAAGAACAATACATGCTGGATAAAGTATTGATAAAGCTAATCGATAATGCAGATTCGTGGAATGAAGAAGAATTAAAAATGAGTTTTATCAGTATAATCATACTCATTGCTGATTTTGAAAACCCCATTCGTACCTATTACGATCGTGAAATTTCGGCAGAAATTAATGGAATTTATGTGAGTTCAAAAGTTGATATGATGTTGTCCAAAGGTATCGGAGAACTGATAAAAACGCCTTATTTTTTCTTACATGAGTACAAGCGTGAGAAAAAATACTCAGGCGATCCCGTTGGGCAAATGTTGGGTGGAATGTTGATTGGACAAGCAAAAAATAATAATGACCTTCCAATTTATGGCTGTTATGTACAGGGCAGAAACTGGTATTTCAGTTTGTTAGACGGGAAAAAGTATGTAATTAGTAAAGGTTTTGATTCGTCTGAAATGGATGAAGCAAAACAAATCATTTATATTCTACGAAAACTAAAAGTTATGATTGACGAAAGAATGAGAGAGAACTAATTTTCCATTTGAAATGAAAACCTAAATCCATGAAACACCTTTTACGCTTCTCGCAAGTTGGTAAGTAAAAAACTCCACCGTTAACAAAAAATAAACCCTAATCTCATGAACAAAATATTACTGTTCTTTACCTTAATCTTTATTTCAAGTTCGCTTAAAATAACTGCCCAATATTCTATCACTCGTGGAGGAACAATCTCCGAAATTCCTACACCTGCAACGGGTGTAACTGCTGTGACTTCTTTGGGGGATGATAATTCAGTAGGACCCTACAACATAGGCTTTAACTTTAATTTTTACTCAACAGCCTATACCCAATTCTATATAGGTTCTAATGGACTAATTTCTTTTGGTTCAGGAAGAAGTGGAGCCTTCGGGCTTGCTTTGCCAAATTTAGGAAATTACAATAGTATAACGTTTGCTGGCGGAGACTTACACTGTGGACGTGGTACCCCGACAATCAATTATTTTATTTCTGGAACGGCTCCCAACAGAATATTAGTAGTCAATTTCAAAAATGTACTTCATTATGAAAATTCTTCAAACCTCTCGAGTGTACGAATCCAGTTATATGAAGGTACAAACAATATAGAACTTCACATTACCAGAGTACAGTCTCCATCTGGCGGTTACAGTCGTACAATTGGTATATGCAATTATACTGGTTCGTCATTTTTAAGTCAGCCAAATATTAATGGTGTAAATACTGTAAATGTGGTCAATGAAATGATTAGGTTCATATCCATTCCTTTACCACAGGAAATCAACCTGAAAGGCAATAATGTAAACATAGCGAGTGGAAGTACAACCCCAAGTATCAGTAACCATACAGACTTTGGTTCTGTATTTGCTTCATCAGGAACAATAGTTAGAAATTTCACCATAGAGAATACGGGTAATCAAAATTTATTGCTTACAGGAAGCCCCATTGTAAATATTACAGGGGCTAATGCCTCAGATTTTACAGTTACCTTAGTTCCTCCAACAACAGTTACAAGTGTAAGCAATACTACTTTCCAGATTACTTTTGACCCATCCGCAGTAGGAGATAGAACTGCAACGATAAGCATTGCTAATAACGATACTGACGAAAACCCCTATACATTTGATATTCAGGGAACAGGTTTTGCTCCCACTAACAATTTTATTACTCGTTGGAATTTGGCGACAGCGGGTTCAGGACCTACACAACTCAATTTTGGTGTAATTACAGCAGGAACAGTTAGTTACACTTGGCAACAAGTTGGCGGTGCAGGAGCTACTGGTTCGGGTACGTTTACGGGGGGCGAGGTTGGTGCTGGTGCTACTGCTACTATCACAGGCTTGCCCTCGGGAGCAATAATTGATTTAAGCATACAACCTACCAATTTTTTAGCAATCGTGATCGGTGATTTCACTGACAAAAGCCGACTAATTGATGTAAAAGAATGGGGTAGTGTGACATGGATATCTATGCAAATTGCTTTCAGGGGCTGTAATAACTTAAATATAACAGCCCCAGATATACCCAATCTTACTGGTTTAACCGATATGAGTTTTATGGTTGTAGTATATTAAATAGACCTGCAAACATTAATTTATGGAATACATCAGCAGTAACCAAGATGAGTAGTATGTTTGGAGAAGCAAGAGCTTTTAATCAAAATATTGGCTCTTGGAATACCGCAGCCGTAACAAGTATGTACAGTATGTTTTACGAAGCCCGTGCTTTCAATCAAAATATTGGTTTATGGAATACTGCATCTGTAACTGATATGATTGGTATGTTTTCTAATGCTACTGTTTTCAATCAAAATATTGGTTCATGGAATACTGCATCTGTCGCTACTATGAGTGGTATGTTTAGTGGTGCAAACGCCTTCAATCAAAATATTGGTTCATGGAATACTGC
This sequence comes from Arcicella sp., assembly GCA_034519515.1. Lineage (GTDB taxonomy): Bacteria > Bacteroidota > Bacteroidia > Cytophagales > Spirosomataceae > Arcicella. Next base: position 124,442 of record JAXHOK010000068.1, on the reverse strand, counting down.
ATCTGTAAGGAGTATGGAAGGTATGTTTTTCTTAGCGATTGCTTTCAATCAAAACATTGGTTCGTGGAACATTACTAATGTGAATGTGATGAATAGGATGTTTTATGGGTCAGGCATAAATGTTGTGAACTACGATGCCATTTTAACAGCTTGGAATACAGCAGGTTACATTAATAAATTTTTAGGTGACGCATCTCCCTTAAAATATTGTGCAACAGCCGTAAGAACTATACTCACTACACCAATTAGCAATGGAGGAAAAGGCTGGACGATTATGGATGATACTTTGAATAGTATTTGTAGCTGTGCCTTGAATACCTCACTGACAACAGGCAATTGGGGAACTGCCAGCACATGGTCATGCGGACACGTACCGCTCGCTACAGAAGCCGTACCGATTGCCCCAGGGCATACCGTAACGCTCAATGTAAACGGAACTGCCAAAAGTTTGGACTTGCGTGGGATAATCAATAAACAAGCAACCAAGATTTTAACGATTCAAGGAAATTAAATTTATGATTGATGAAAGAATACGGGAGAGCTAACGTTTTATTTGAAACGAAAATCTAAATCCATGAAACACCTTTTTACGCTTTTCATACTCCTCCTTGCCTTTTCCCCCACAAAAGCCCAAGATAATCAACGCTACATGGCTCTTTCGTTGGTGAATGTTGATTATCGAAATTCGCACATTGACCAAATCAACAAGGCGGCTGATATAGGCATGAATGCCGTTATTATTACGGTGCGTTGGGATGTGATTTATCAATTTAGAGCCAACGCCGCCAATCCTTGGGAACAATATGATTTACAGATTCAGACTGCCCGAAACCGTGGGATGAAAATTTGCCTTCGTATGTGTATGTACACGTGGTGCAACACAAAAGTGATTGGTGGTCCCGAAGACAATACTGTTCCGTCTTGCGATGGCTTGCCAAATGCTGACCGAATGGTAGGATATGATGTTTCGGGCAAAAATAAACGCCTTCAACAGCAAGCTACGGGCTATAATGGTTGTGATTTGATTGATGATTGCGGACACGTTTTGGTGTATAGTTTTGCCTCAAAGGCTTATCAAGAACGCACTCAGAATTTTGCCAAATTAGTTACAAATCGCTACAAATATTTACTGGATAAAAACGAACTGATGTATATGTGCGTGGTGAATACGCCTGAACAGGAGTTTGGATTTCCCTATAAAACCACCAAAGGGGCAGACGGTGGTTTCAATGCCATTTTTGATTATTCAGTTACCGCCATTCAAGGTTTTAGGGAGTTTTTGAAGAATAAATATGGTAATGATTTTAAGAAATTTCAGTTGGCTTGGGGCAATCGTGGGAAGGATTTTAATAGTTTTGATACCGTTGAACCAACCCCTCCTGCGGGTTCTTTTGCGTGGGCTGTTTTTATTGGGAACGGAAAACATACGCAAGACTGGTATCAATATCGGCATAATTTATTGAAGAATTTTTCAACAATTTTCTTGAAAGCTGTCAAAGGAATTGACCCCAGAATCAAGGTAATTATTGATTATGGGGCAATTACAGAAACTCGTAATGGAACATTCGGCTTTAAAGATATTGGCGAAGGAACAGACGGCATCAAGGTAAATAATGGACCATTTACAGACTTCCGCTGGACTACGGATATTTGTCGAACCAATATGCCCGACAAATTGATTATGAACGAAGCCGAAGGACCTTTTGCTCCTCAACAGCAATTTGAAGAATGTTATACTCACGGGGTAAATTTGATGAGTGCTTTTAATTATGATTTGGATGATGCCAAGCAGAAAGCTATGCTCACCGAGGTTGTCAATAAATATATCAAAGGTTCAAACGGGATTATGAAGCCCATCGAAACCTGCGGGGCGGCTTTGTACAGTGTGGACGATATTCTGACGGATGATGGTTGTAATACTGCCGACCGAGTGAATTTTGATAGGGGGTGTCGCACCTATAAGTCATGGCGTAGTGTGTATGATGGCAATAGAAACAAGCCCGTGCGGATGTTTTTGAATGAAGAATACACCACCGATATTCGTTATAGTCAGCCCATTGCAGATTATTCAACTTGTGGTTCGATTCCTAATTTTAAGGATAGTTATAATAACAATTGTACGAAACTAATTAATCTGCCCAATGCTCCTGATTCTCATAAAGGTGCTGTAGAAAGTATTGATTGTCAGGAAATTACGGGTTTTGCCTTGGATGATAAAAATCTTGAAAATATCTTGACGGTGGATATTTATGTGGACAGTATCAAAATTGGGACTACGCAAGCTAATTTAGGAAACCGCCCTGATTTAGCAACGACTTACCGAAATCAAAAAGCCTATTTTCGTTCTTTCAAGTATTCTTTGCCCGATACGGCTTGGTTTAAAAGTGGAACTCGCCATAAAATTACGGCAAGGTTTGGCGGAACGAATAAAGCCCTTTTGGCAGTAAATGAATCTGAAAAATCCTTGCGTTGTTCGGGTAGTGGTTCGGGAACTTGTGGCGTGCGTTTTCGCTTGGGAATTACGCCCGATTCGCTGTCGAATGTCTTTCCGACGGGTGCAGAGTTTGAGGTGAAAGTGAGTTCAAATTTAAAATGGAAGGTTGATAAATCGGTCAATTGGGTAACGGTGAGTGCAGATACAGGTTCGTTGGATAAGGCTTTTCGAGTTAAAATATTGGCTTCTTCCGAAAAAGAAACTCGCATCGGCAAGGTTACAGTTTCAGGCGAAGGCATTGCAAAAACCATTTTTATTACGCAAAAGGGAGTAGGGGAGAAGTGTGCCGATTGCAACGTAAATCCCATAATCATCGAACCCGACCCCGTAAACGGACCTGTGGCATCGTTGAGTTATCGTGGATTGGTTGAGAAAGCAAATTGTTGCTCGGTGAAGGGATATGCCTTAAATTCAGACAATTACGATGATATTTTGGGTTTAGATTTTTATTTGGATAAACAAAAAATAGGCTCAACCCAGGCTAATCGGGGTTATCGGTTTGATTTGTCGAATACCCTCGGGAGTGAAAAATTATTTTATAAATCGTTTTGTTTTGATATTCCCGCCACGGCTTGGGCATTATTCAAAGATGGCAAATCAAGGCGATTGACGGTGCGATACGCAGGCACAATTACACCCCTACCCGAAGTAGAAATTAACGTTTTGACTTGTCAAGAAAAACAAGTTTGCCAAGAAACTGATTTGTGCATTAATACCAATGATTTTGATCAAGAAATAACGTTTTATCCAAATCCAACCACTGGAAAATTCACGGCTGAAATCTATTCACTTGCCGACCAAAGTGGAACGTTTAATTTTGTAAAAACTAACGGAATAATTCTGAAAACACAGACCATTTTCTTGAATCAAGGTTTGAATAAAGTGCCATTAGACGTTTCTGACTTAGAAAATGGGGCTTTGCTTTTATCCATTACGATGGAGAATGGGCGGAAATTGTTGGGGAAGGTTGTGAAGGTGAATTGAGGGTTCAACAAAACATTTGACTTTTATAAATATCTGATAATCAGTAACATAAATCATTTATTCTTTGCCCATTTCTCTATATAAAATGTTCCTGAAATCATAATAAACCTTGGAAGTCTATTATTGATAAATTCAGTCTGAGTATTGGGAAGAATAAAGCTGTTAAACATTTCTCTCACATCAAAAATATTTTTTGAAGACAGCACTAATTTTAAACTATTATTTTTGAAAAGAAATTGACTAAATGAAAAATCAATAATTGGATAATTTAATAATTGGTTACTTATAGTACGATTTATTGACAAATCAAAAGAGGCATCTAAATATGTTCTTTGAGATATACTATATTCTCCAGTGAGAATTAAGTTACTTCTATAATTTGTTCCCTTTTGTTGGGACAATCCAGATACATTACCCCTTACATCCATAGAAATATTAACTTTTTCATTTGCAATCCATTTCATCCCACTAGATAACGAGAGATAATAACTACTCGTTTCAACAATATTTTCCTGCCAAAAAGTTGTTTGATTATCTAATGAAAAATTTGAATTTAAAGACCAACTTATCCCAGTTCTCGGAATGTGATAAAATCTTACTCCTCCTCCCAGTCGTTTAATTGTACCTTGTTGGACAAAATTTTGGGATATTGTATTATTCTGATTAATTGTAGAATTTAGACTCAAAATATTATTATAAAATTCATAAGATATGCTTGGTTGTATAGTAATAATACCGTAAGAAGTTATAATGCTACCTCCTAATTGAAATTTAGGATAATTTCTCAAATAAGGGTTACCGCTTGGTAGTTGTTGTAAAGATGAACTATCTGCCAACGGGTATAATTGATTAAAATTGGGTAATCTTTGAGATTGATTACAATAAATAAATAAGTGCCTGTTTTTAGTATAATTCCATCTCCAATAAAAAGTTGGAAGAAATTTTAAGATAGAATAATCATAATTTAATTGAGGTCTGAGAGTATTCCAGTACCAAATATTTACTCCAATTATCAAGTCTGAAAGCCTATTTTTAAAGTAAAGATTAGTTTGAAGTTGATTTTGTAAATCACTGACCTGAAATTTTGAAAGACTCAATTCTTTAATAGTATCTTGAAACGCTTGAGTAGCATTATTATATTTCAATACATATTGTGAAGAATTGGTGTTATCATAAGAAAATCCGTTTTTTATTTCAAAAAGAATTTTTTTATTTAAAGGAATACTTTGTGCAAATTGAATGTCAAGATAATGTTCTGGGGTAATCTGATTTAAAGCGTGATGGTTATTTTGAGTACTTAAGTTGTGAAACAGATTATTTCTATAAATTTTATCAATAGAAACTTGATTAAAATGATATGCACCATATATAGAGGTAACAAAACCAGTCTTAGAATATCGTTGAGTCCATAAAAGTTTCTGAGATAGTTGGATAGAAGATGAATTTTGATTAAGAAATTTATACAAGCTATTTTGTAAAATATTTACACTATCATTTTCAACCAAAGATAGTTCTGTATCTGAGTTTGTTATTTGTTTATTTATTTGGGCTTGTATTATTGTAAATGTTTTAAAATTAATATACTTATTAGGTTTTAAATTACCATAAACTGCAGACCAAAATTGATTGTAATTTTGAGATTTATCACTTATAGTTGTTGAAATTTGCTTAGTTTTATTTGTAACTGTACTTAATATATTACTTTTATCTTCTAATTTTTGATTATCTAAATCTGCCAAGAGAAAGCCATTCCAATCACTTTTTGATGTAGTATTTGTAAAATTAATACCTCCACTTACTGATTTATTGATTCCAAGGCTTTTATCAATATTTGGGCTACTAATGCCACCTCGATTATCATTATTCGTAAATAAAAAGCTAATTTGATTTTGTGTTAATGAATATGCTCCATCCATTCCATTTAAAGCTACCATTGAATTGATATGTTCTTTAGCGTTAGCCGTTAGTGCTTTTTCATTAATTGTATTTTCGTTTAGGAAATAGTTGAAAAATAATTTAGGAGTAATTCTATTTATACGAATAGCTTCTCTTCTTGCTTCTTCGTTACCTAAGCCTACAGAACTCTCTCCATACCATCCGTTGTCCCTACCTTTTTTTAGTTTTAAATTTAGTGAAATACCATTTTGACCAGATTTTGATTGAGTAATTTCCAAATTTTCAATCATATCAGCTTTGATTGTCTCCAATGTAGCTTTCACATTACCCCCGTAAATTTGCCGTCCATTAATAGTAACTGTATTTACACTTTTACCCATTATTTCAACATTGCCCCAAGCCCCAACTCTAACATCAGGTATTTTTTTTAATAAATCTGTTGTATTTCCATGAGGTTTAACTTTGATACTATCAATATTAATAATAATCGTATCGTTTTTCATTCTAATACGATTATTAGGACGTACAACTACTTCATTCAGTAAATGATTTCGGGGTATTAATGATACTTTGATAGTTTTTTTTAAATCTAAAGTATCATCTTTGATAGGAATAATAGTTGTTGTATAATTATTAGCCTCAATGATTATTTGATAATTTCTTGCTTTTCTAATAGTGAGCGATATACAGGTGTCAAGAGATGTTAGAGAATACTGTTTATTTTGGAATAAAATTCGAGTTTTAATTAATTCCTCTGCAAAATTATTAGTGAAAATCATACATACATTAATTTTATTTTCAGGAATTTTTTGAGCAATAGTTAAGTTTGCCACAAATAATAAAAGTATAATAAACTTAGGGTTCATTGAAAAAGAGATTTTAAATTCATTAAACTACCCTCTACCTGGACCACCACCTATTGGTGTTGGTGGGTCTATCATTTCTGGTAGCGGAGGATAAGGAGCTACGCAGGTCTCTGGTGGTGGTGGAGTTATTACTTTACAAATTGTGGATGTACAAACAGAAGTAATATATCCGCAACTATTTGTGTTAATTGTCGTTTCAACTTTCTTTTTTAAATTATTTGATTTTAGTTTATTAGGCTTATTAGCCAAACAAAACCCCGTAGTCAATATGACTAAGGCAATAGGAGTTATTAGTTTTTTCATTCCTTTTAATGTTTAGTTATTTTTTGTTTTTTATAAATGAACCCTTTGACAATATTAATATTAATATTATCATTGTACAAACTTTAACAACGTAAAAATGAAAACATTGATACTTTTATTTCTATTAGCCCTTAATTTCAATATTCTTGGACAAAGTAATAGAACTCTTGATTTACATTTATTTTTAGATAAGAAAATAGTGAGTAACGTTAAAATTTTCACGCATGAAAATGATACTCGAAATAGTGGAGGTTGTTGCCTTTTTGCACAAGCAACAACTAAAATGATTATTACGAAAATGTTTAAGTTAAATAAGAAAAATTCAAATGAAATTATTGTAATGAAGGAGCTATCAAGGTTAACTGCGGAGTTTGATAAAAACTATGAGGGAGGGGATTACGATTCTGATAATTCATTTGATAGGGAGAGTAGCATTAATATTGGTTATAGTCAATTTGATAAAATGGTTAAAAAGCCGCTTCAATATCATTTTAATTTCAATGGGAAAAGGCTTGATACACTGAAGAGTGAATTAAGTTATGAAGACTCGTATCTTGATAAAATATTTAATGGGCAGGTATTTACTCACTACTTAAACTATTATTGGTCTGAAGTCTTTCAAATTCCTGTACCCTCTACTTTGGAAGTTGGAGCAATTTTTAAAGACCATTATTTAGGGGTAAAAAGCGACCTTATTAATAATTATACAGTCGTTTCTATAAAAAATAATGAGATACTTTTAAAAATAAAAGGAGTGAGAATCCCTAAAAAAATATTAGAAGAAAAACGTTTTGATACGAAAGAATTTATTTCAGGTAGAAATATTTATGAGGGTACAATATTGTTCGATTCTAATAACATGATGATTAAAGAACTGAATATTAATAATAGGCGAGAGAATACACCCCCCCCCCCCCCCCCCCCCCCCCCCCCCCCCCCCCCCCCCCCCCCCCCCCCCCCCCCCCCCCCCCCCCCCCCCCCCCCCCCCCCCCCCCCCCCCCCCCCCCCCCCCCCCCCCCCCCCCCCCCCCCCCCCCCCCCCCCCCCCCCAATTATAATACAAAAGGTTCTTTCAATTTTGTTGAAAGTCAAGATATTAGTATTCAGAACAACCTTCAAGATATTTAATAAATAAATTCCCTGTTACTACACTTTTGTAACAGGGAATTTATAACCCTCAATAAACAAACTCCCCAAACTCCGAACGTATCGTAACTTGCTTATTTTCAGAACTTTCCACTCGTCCAATAATCTGGGCTTTGATGCCAAATGATTCTGCAATATCAATAACCGTTTGGGCGTATTGGGGATTTAGATAGACTTCCAAACGATGCCCCATGTTAAAAACTTTATACATTTCCTTATAATCTGTACCGCTTTCGGCTTGAATCATTTTGAAGAGCGGTGGCAGTTCAAACATATTATCTTTGATGATGTGAACATTATCCACAAAATGTAAAACCTTCGTTTGGGCTCCACCCGAACAATGCACCATCCCGTGAATCACGGGACGTAATTCATTCAATAATGCCTTCACCACGGGGGCATACGTGCGTGTAGGCGAAAGAATTAACTGTCCCACATTCAGGGGAGTTCCTTCTACGGTATCGGTCAAATTTTTTGAACCACTATACACTAAATCCTTGGGAACAGCAGGGTCGAAACTTTCAGCGTATTTTGTGGCTAAATAATGCCCCAAAACATCATGGCGGGCAGAAGTGAGTCCGTTTGAACCCATCCCACCGTTATAAATTTTTTCGTAATTAGCTTGTCCATCCGAAGCAAAACCTACGATAACATCGCCTGCCTGAATGGTATGATTTGAAATTACATCCGAACGTTTCATACGGGCAACTACCGTAGAATCCACGATGATAGTACGGACTAAATCGCCTACATCGGCCGTTTCGCCTCCTGTGCTATAAATGCCAATTCCGTTGTCTCTTAGCATTTCCAAAACCTCTTCTGTGCCATTGATGATTTCGGCAATTACTTCGCCTGGAATTAGTTTTTTATTACGCCCTATTGTACTGGAAAGCAGCATATTATCCATTGCACCCACACAAATTAAATCATCGGTATTCATCACTACAGCATCTTGGGCAATGCCTCGCCAAACGGAAATATCGCCCGTTTCTTTCCAATAAAGATAAGCCAAAGACGATTTTGTACCTGCTCCGTCGGCGTGCATGATATTGCAATAGGTTTCATCACCGCCCAACATATCGGGCGAAATTTTACAGAATGCTTTGGGAAAAAGCCCCTTGTCGATTTTTTCGATGGCTTTGTGGACATCTTCTTTGGAGGCAGAAACGCCTCGTTGCATATAACGGTCGGTCATATTATCAATGATTGAATGATAGAATGACAGAATAGTTTTTATCCAATCATTCTAAAATGTAAAATCCTCATTTTCAGAGGATTTTGGGTTATAATCTGTCTATATTTTGCTTAATGTATTCCAAAAATTCTTCTGCCCAAGCTATCATTTCTTGTACTTCCTCTTTGGTAAAATCAGTTCCCAAATCATAATCGGCATTTTGCCTTTTTGTCATTAACTTACTCAAATAGTACCCATACTTATCTGGGAATATTTGAGTCTTAATAAATAACTCTGAAAATTTTGATTTTACGCCCGAATGAGATTTTACATAGACATCTTTTTCAAATAATAATCCTCTGACTATCCAGAAATAAGCATAATAACACCTATTTACCGCACCAAGAAAATGGTCATACATTAAATTATCTTTGGCAGTGTCTAAGAAATCCTCTGCTTTTTCGATGGCATTTTGTAAATTAGACTCCATAAATTAATTTTCCATCCTTTCTAATAAATCTAAAAATATACTCATCAGATGTTAGAAAGCGTTTTAAAGAAGTTGGGAATACTGATAAATCTAAATCATATTTTAAAAATAATTGCCAAAGTGAATAACTAATCTCATCCTGTTCTTTATTTATTCTTACCTCTTCATCATTCAAAACCACCAATAAATCCACATCAGACTCCTCATGGGCTTCTCCACGAGCATACGAGCCGAAGAGAATTATCTTCGCTAAACGGTCGCCGTAATGGGCTTTGGCTTGTTCCGTAAATTCTTGTATGATGGGTTGAATGTCTTTCACAGTACAAATTTACTTAAAATCCTTCTTTCGTTTTCGGTTTCTTGTAAAGTTTATGCACATAATAGTTTTTTAACCCATCAAACAATTGCAATGCCCTGAAAGTATAGTGTTATAGAGCCATAAATTGCTACGTAATTTTCCATCCAAACAATTGAAAGGCTTTATGACTTTTGGTGTGTTGTTAGCTTCAGAGATTTGAGCATCGAAATCAGTCGCTAAAATTATGATAACGATTTATTTATAGATAATTTTATCTTGGGTTCCGATACCCTTTTCACTTTTATCACTAATCTAAATACATTGTTTAATAAGTTTCTGGGGTACTTTTATCCCAAAAACTTTGATTGAGGAACTTCTCGAAAGTAGAAAAAACTTTCGAGAAGTAGCCGAAAAATTCACTTCCCGAAAGTTATTTTTACTTTCGGGAAGTTGGAATAACTTATTAAACAGTGTACTAAATTCAGAAATTTTTACACAAAAAATGATATTAACCACTAAGTTTCAAAGACCATTTCTCCCTTTATTCATTATTTTCTTGGTATTTAGTATTGCGGCTTATTTTATGGTAGGTAGCCTTCATGCCGACGAACACTACCAAGTTTTAGAATTTGCTAATTACAAAAGAGGGTTAGTCGAAGCCAAGCAACTTCCTTGGGAGTTTGGGGCAAGGCTTAGACCTGCCATTCAGCCTACGTTGGCTTTTATGGTATTGGAGTTTTTCGAGTGGATTCATCTGAGCGACCCCTTTCTACAAGCATTTTTGTTCAGATTGATAAGTGGATGGCTGTTTATTTACAGTGCTTTTCGGGTTTACGAGGTGCTTGTTACAGAATTTAGGACACCTTTTTTTCAATACCTCTATTTTATTTTTACGTTTTTCCTTTACTTTTTTCCCTACATAGGCGTGAGGTTCTCTTCCGAAAATTTCAGTGCTTGTTTTTATATGCTTGCATTTGCGAGTTTATACCCGATTATCCAGCAACAAGCCATCCTTACCTACAAAAAAGCATTTGAAATTGGTGTATTATTCGGAATATCGTTTTTGTTTAGGTATCAGGCGGCACTTATGATTTTGGGGCTTGCACTTTGGTTATTGATATTCCATTTTACAAAACTTAGATATTGGCTATTGATGTTTGGGGGATTTGTGTTGATGATTGGAATAGGAATTTTGATAGATAGGTGGTTTTATGGAGAATGGGTGATGTCGGCTTGGCATTACTTTTATGTAAATTTAATGGAAGGAAAAGCCGCCAGTTTTGGCATTGAGCCTTGGTGGTGGTATCTTAGTATGCTGGATTTCAAGCGGTTGTGGTTAATCAATGGAGGATTAATATTATTGATTTTGTGTTTTGGCATTATCAAATTTAAGCACCCTGTGAGCTGGATTTTCTTCCCATTTCTACTCATTCACTTCTTGATTGCCCACAAAGAAATGCGGTTTATTTTCCCGATTCTCGTTTATGTTCCTTTTATGAGTTGTATTGCCATTCAATTTTTGTCCAACAAAATAAAGCAGCCTCTGCTACTGTATGCGGGGTTATTTGTGTTCCTGATTATTAATGGTTTTGCTTTTGTGGGGGCTTCGTTTAATGTTCCTGACAACTCAAACGAAATATTCAAATTTATCCGAACTGTACCCGATAAACCAGTCGAAATTCATTATATGAAAAACGATTTACGTTTTTTATACGCTCAACGATGGCTCAAAAGACATAACGCCCCGTTTTTATAAAGATAAGCATACCGTAATTATCAAAACTAAAGAGTTTCAATACATTGATTCTATCCCAGCGGTATCTTATCACAAAGATACTTTGAAGTTTGTCGTTTTGGATGATTGGGAGCAGCACAACCTCCGCAATCGTCTCAAACTGGCTTATGACCCAGAGTCGGAATTTGTTCGGTTGATTAACTATCGCAATTGGATGCACTTGGGAGCAAGCAGATGGAAACTGTATTACCTAAATCCTGAACACGTTCGAGAGTGAGGGAAAGCCAACCAACAACTACTTTTTAACAAACTTTCGTTGATAATACTTTTGGTCTATTTTTACGTTGATGAGGTAAGTAGCGGGTGCAAAATTTTGGGTGTCTATCTCTAAATCATTGTCGCCCTGTACGCCGTAAGTATCTGAATAGTAAACTCTTCTGCCTTGCAAATCTATGATTTCGATGAGTACAGGCTTAAAATCTTGGAGGTTGAAGCCCAAAGAAATTCGTGCTTGGGTAGGGTTGGGATATACGTTCAGTTCGGTACATTCTGCACAATAAACGATGGGCGTTATTTGGGTTTGTTTGCCAGCACTTTTGCAGGAAATATTAACTTTGGCATTTGCGATAAGATAGCTACTTTGAGGAATTTTTACTTTCAGATAATGGTCGCCATCACTAATATTTGAAATTTTGAAAGAGAATCCATGTCTGGCAGATGTAGTGTATCGTTGTGAATTGGGGTTTAGGCTATCAGCTACTCCCGATTTTATGAGCTTTCCATCTAAATATATTTCATATTTTACGATTGTATTGATGTTACTTTTGTCAATAATCCAACCATAACCACCCTGACAATCAGCTTTTTCTAAGATGCCTTCGTACTCGGCATTGATGCCAGGGTTTGAACATACGGGATTATTTTCTTTGATAAAATCTTCTTCCAAAACAACTTCCACGGGAAAACCACCATTAGTATTAAAAATCTGTTGCCACTCAGCCATCGCCTTGCACCTTTGCGCACCCCGAACACAGCCGCCATCAAAGAGAAACTCTGAAAGTTTCATCGTCATTTTGCCCTTGGTTTGTACCTGTATGGGAGCTTTATTATTGAGCCATTTATTTTTTATTAAGGCTATATATTTAGTAGAATTTTCTAATAATTCTAAGGGCGTTTTGCCTCCAACGCCAGGAAAATACGCTACCAGGTTAGCTCCATGAGCAAAACATTGGTCTATTTGCTGAAACGACTCCTGTGAATACACTTCGGCTTCGGTTTGGCTGTAAGCGATTTTATCAATGATAGCCTCGTTCATAATCCATTTATTGGGCATATTGGTACGCATCAAATCCATACCGAAACGATGGTTGTAATAAAGGGCATCGTTTATTTTGATGCCGTCTGTACCTTCGCCTAAGTCTTGAAAGCCCATTGTGCCTCTGCGGACGGATAAATCGTCGAAAACAGAACCATAATCATTGACAATCTTGAAGGGTCGAGTAGTTTTAACTGCTTTTACCGTTTGTATAAATTCGGTATTGAACCTTTTGAGCATAAACTGCCTAAACTTATACCAGTCTTGTCCATCTGGTCCTTCAAAGGAGTATCTAAAATAAATACTGTATTTGGGTTCTATTTCGTTGAAGGTTTTTAGGTTGGCGTAAGGCTCTCCCCACGCCTTTTTCAGGAGGGTCAAATCGTTGCAGTATTTCCTTCTTAGCCACACTCGGTAAGCATCTTTCATCGGAGGAGAATAATCAAATAATCCATCGCCCGAACTTGTGCTGCCGTAGGGATAACCCAATTCTTGCTCGCCAGTAGTTGCCAGACTCACATACAGAATATCGCCATTGTCTTGGTATTTTTTGTATCGTTCAATTACCTCGGTAGTGAATGTTTTGAGGCGGAGCAAACTCGAATTAGCCGCAAAAGAAGTCATACTACGTTTGCCCGGACCCGACTGTGCGAAGTCGTATTTACCTTCGCCATTTATCATGATTTCATTGGGATTAAAATTAGAACACCATTGGTTTGCTCTATCATCGCCACACCAGCCATCAATCCAAATCCGTAGCCCTATTTTCATACCCAACTCCGATGCTTTTTTCATTTGGTTATCCACCTGTACCCAAGGGTTGGGCGTGTTGGCACGATACACCTTTACATAATCCCACAAGACAGCGATATTCACGGCATTAAACCCTAATTGATGAGCTTTTTCTATTTCTTTTACGCCTAAATTATCTTCTTTTTCATCAATATTTACCAATACCAACGCCAAATACCGTTGATTATCCTGTGCGATAATTGGTTGATTTATAACAAGATAGAAAAGTATTAATATTTTTTTTAGCATATTGATTGAAGGTGACTACCTTTTTTAATTTGTTTAACTCACCTCACCCCCCTGCCCCTCTCCGTTAGAGAGGGGAGATATTCGTCCGATTGCTCCCCTCTCTATTGGAGAGGGGCAGGGGGGTGAGGTTATAAATTCAAAATCCTTCCTTAGTTTCTTCTTTCTTCTTCTCTTCCTTTTTGGCATCCTCTTTCTTTACCACTTTTTTACCTTTCTCGGTTTTGGGGCGATACATTTCGGCAAAACGTTCGGTGAAGGTGAATTTTTCCTCAGCCCCAACACCCAAGAAAGTGTAGGCACTTTTACCTCCTCCTTTTTTTACACCCTTCGATTTGGCGGTTACGGCATTATTAAATTCACCGTCAGAAGAAATTACGCCCATTTCATTTTTCAGGTACGCCATAAAATACCAAACATCAGTAGAGGGTTCCAGATACAGGTAGAATTCATCGCCTTCGGCAGTTTTTTTGATTTCTAATAACCCTTCCACTTCCGAGTTAATATCCGTTCCGCCGATGCTGGCAATACTCAGTTTACCCACTGAATAAAAGCCTGAATATTTTTCAGAATACCGCAAATTGGCTTTTGAAATCACCATCGTGGTGTTCAATTTTGCATTAACTGAATGTAATGGCACGTGTTCGTTTTTCAATCTTCGCTCAAATGGGTCAATGATTTTTCCGCCCAAAATATTGGCTAATTTAGATATTAGATGCTCTTTGTCTTCGGGTTCATCGGCACTGGCATTGTCTCGGGCATCCAGATTGGTTTTTACTATTTTATCTGCCATGGCTTTCAAAACTTCCACGGGCATCGGGAAATTGAGGACTAACATTTGGTCAAATTTATACTTACCACTATCCACTCGCATTTCGGCAAAACCTGCTGATTGTAAGAGGGTTGAGGGATTAAAAAAGTTGAAATTTCCTTCCAAATTTAAGGTCTTTTTACCATCATCATACACATAACGACTGGCTTCGTAAGACTTGTTTTTTTCATCTGGACCAATCTCAAAGCGTTCTGATTTTGGTACATCTCGCAATTGTCCATTTACCGTAATAATATCCTCATCCTTTGGACTTTCTTTACCTGACAAAAAGCTCGTGTATATACCCGTAGATTCCGCCCGAAGGTGCAAACCTGCATAAATAGGCGTGTTCAAATCGCCTTTCATACCAGGCTGAACTTGAATGTTCACATCATCGGTACTGTTGCCTTTGTAAGCAATCCAATTAACCACATCAATTCTATTTTTAGATTCTGGACGAACAAAGCCGTTGAGTGTCAAGTTCTTATCAGTTGCCAACATCGTAATATCACCCCGATAAAGTACTTTTGGCGACAAATGAAATTTATCAGTTTGGTCAATCGTGGCTTTGGCGGTGGTGGTGTAACCTTTGGTTTTTTTACGGGCATCCACAATAGATTCTTTGAACTCGAAATTACCCATTTTAATGTTCAGAGTATCTCCTGCAAGGTTTCTGAAACGATAAGTGGCATCACCATCAAATTTTATTCTTGATAAGATTCGGATGTTTCCATTCACTAAGTTATGATAACCATTAACGGTATCAACTTGTAATTTGGCATTATAGAATCCACGCATTTCGGCATCTCTACGGATGGAAACTGCTCCTTTATCGGGAAAAATCTTAGCATCTGCCGATTTGATAAAAGGCACACCGTTGATGTTAAGTGACTGTTTTTCAATCTCATACAAAGCCTCTGAACCATTGAACGAAAGTCCTTCCTGTGAAGGTTCTATGGAGGTAAAAGTTGTGTTCCGAACATCGCCTTTCATCGTAATGGTTTTCTTATTGATGTCCCATTCGGCACTATTGATGGAGGTTTTATATGCCGTGTAGGGGAAATATAAACTCGTAGAATCTTCTAATTTCAAGTTGGTAGGCGTTTTAATGCTGACCAAACCCGTTGCCAAATTGAAGCTAACATTCATTTTATTACCCAACAAAGCGGGTTTGGAAGTCTTCAAATTATTACCCACCGAAAGATTTGCCATTTCGGCAGTGAAGGCTTCTTTACCAAATTTAAAATTATCCGAAACCGTTTCAGAATCTTGACGTTTCACCGCCCCAAAACCATACAGACCTGACTGCCGAACCAAGAGTTTTCCTTCTAATTTAGAACTACCTGCATAAAAATCGAACGAATTTCCCTTTGTTACGACCAACATACTATCCACCTTAGGTTGCCATTTGAGCGAGTAGTTTTTAATATCAACTTTGGTAAAATACGCCTGTCCAACTGTGCCTTCGTTAATGATACCCGTAGTTCCCGATGCCGTCACAGAATCTAAGGTGAAGGTGGCTTCCTTGGCTTGAATTTGTGCCGTTAAATGGTTGATTTCTCCTTCTGTATGCAATCCTTTTCTGTCCATCAAAAGTGGAGAAGAGAACTTCACAAAAGTCTTTCCGTTGTATAAATTATATTTTCCTTCGGGGGCTTTATGGCTGAAACCCAACGAGTTATCGGGCATTGAAATCAAAATTTCTTTAAATGGCGGAAAAATTCCATCTGAATTGAAAGTACCTACAAAATCAATATCTTTAATGTTCAAACTATCAAAATCAATGCTTGGAACTTTGAAGAAAATATTTTTAGTGTATGCTCCGTTGGCTCGCCAAGGATGGTCAAAATAAGCAGTTACGCCTGTGGGGACAACCAAGCGAGGATATGCCAACAAACGCTGACGACCCGATTTATTGTCGGGTTTGTTGATGTAAATTACGCCTGCTTCATACTTTAAATCACCCCCAATTTCGGTGCGACCTTTTTTGGCTAATTCCTTCTGTGGAATAAAAGTAATAGAGTCAATTTTATTCAATTTTACACTAAACTCTCCATAATTAAAGGATAAATCTTTGCCTCTAAAACGGAAATTACCCGTCTTCAATTCGCCACTGATTCCGAAGTTTCTATCCTTATTCACCTTAATCAAATTATCATAAGGAGCCATATAGACATTGAGCGAATCGGATAAATAAAATTGCTTTACTCCCCTGATTATCAACTGATTATCTTTTAAACTCAACGAAGCATTTGAGGTAGTATCTTTACCATTAGAAGAATATAGTGAAGGAATTAAAAAGTTATCATAATCTTTTCTGGCTCTGTAAGCCGCTAAATTATGGAGACCTTTACGAGCCAATTTTAGTTTCTCGACATCAGGGTCATACTCAAAATAACCCTTTTGCATCATTTCTAAAAATACAGGACGAAGGGCGGTGGCATCTTTCTGAAAAGCCTGAGCAATACTGGAAATAGTAGTGGATTGAAGATTATTTTTTCGGATAAAATTAGAAACCACCAACAGCGGATTAAAATTATAATTTGCTGAAATCTGAGCAAAACGTTCTGGATTATAGTAATCAAAAGACTCAAAGAGGGCGGGCACAACGTTCTTTGCCGTGAGGATGGCAAAGTCAATTCTTTTGTCTTTCAAGTTCCAGGTCAGTCCATCAGCGGTGATGTCTAATTTATGATAACTATCTGAATATGAGGTTTCTCTGAATCCACCCGCATCCACTTTATTCAATTTTAAGGTTTCAGTTTTACGATTATAATTTAGTTTTACCGAAGGATGATACAAAGAATCCTGTTCAGCAAAATAACCCGTGAAAATAGTAGTGGGCGAGGTAATCAAGGAGTCACCAACTTCAAAACGCTTACTGGTAATTCTGAACGCTTCTTTGCCATCTTTTTTCACAACAATCGTAGCATATTTTGAAGCCAGCGAAGAACTCGAAATCTTGTTTCCCACCATAGTAAAACCTCCTTTATAGTCAATGTCGGCACTATTTTTCAGAACTACGTCACTTTCAATCGACATAAACCTGGGATAAGTGGCGGCAGCATTCTTCGCCCTTTTTTTACTCTGAAATTCAAAAATTCCTTTAATGGGTGTGTTCAAACGTTCAGCATTAGTTAAGGTTGCCAAATCCGAAACCAATTTCGGATTTCGGATTTCCATGTTGTAATTATTTAGTGTTACAAAAACCTCGGGCAAATCCAGATTTTCCCATGTAAATTTCCCACCAGTTCCCAACAAAATACCGTCCTTAATACTCAAAGTGGGCGAAGTATTTTTCACCATAACCGAGTCGTTGGCAGTGGCAATGATTAGGTCAATTCCCTTAAATTCCATCACGGGTCCAGGGTTCAAAAATTGCCCGATGGGTTCTTCCTGTATGGGGGCTTGTGCTGGGGCATTGCTAGCAGTAGGCAGGGGAGCATCCCAATCTTCCCAAGCATCTTTTTTGGGTGTAGTTTCTGCGGGAGTATTTGTAGGCTGACTGGGCGTAGAGGGCTTTTCAGGCTTATTGATTTCTACCTTTTGTTCATTAAAACGAAAAGAAATTGAGCCATTTTGAGCATACAATCGGTTATAATTTGTCGAGTAAATCGTCCGATTATTGAAGTATAACCTGCTGATTTCGATGTAGCGGAGAGAGGTTTTAGTATCACCCGTTTCTACTGATTTACGCAGTGTTTCCAGATAATTATCCAGACCCGTTTGTGGAATCAGGGCATTATTTACCCCCAAAATTACCGCCTCAAAAAGCCCTGCAAATTGTGGTGGTTTATAGCCCTTTTTGAACATAAAATTAGAAAGACTCGCCAGCTTACTTTTCTGAGCATTGGTAAGTTTTTCTGAACTCCAGAGTTTATCAAAATTTTGGGCAATTATCTCCGCTTGCGGGTTTCCAGAAAGAGCCAAAAAGTTCTTAGCATCTACCAAAAACTCTTCGGGTTTATCAGATATTTTTAGTCCTTGTGCATACACAAATATACCCGAAAGCATAAAGCACAAGGTAAGCAATAGCGATTTAATTTTCATAAAATTTTACAGATTGTATTAATTGATAACCTTTTGATACATAGCTTTATAATGAATAAAAATCCAGAATTTCTATGCTTTCTATCTTCTCTATGTAGTTGGTCTATTTCGTAAAATTAACGAAATCTTTTGGTTTGGTATTTCGTTGAGACAGCTTAAATAGTTAGACAGCTTTCAACCATTTGTAACATTTTTCCTTTTTTATGAAAACAATTTGTAATTAAACAAAAACTCCGTACCTTTGCAGTCCTGTTTTAGAACGTAAAGATTTTTAAAGATATATTCAGATGAAAAGAACATTTCAACCATCGGTAAGAAAGAGAAAAAATAAGCACGGTTTCCGTGAGAGAATGTCCACTCCAAACGGTCGTCGTACTTTAGCGGCTCGTCGTGCAAGAGGAAGACACAAATTGACAGTTTCTGACGAAAAGAGAGGAAAGTAATTTGAAAATTTGAAAATCAGTTAATTTGAAAATGCCTTGCAGCTTGCTCATACGTTTTCACATTACCAAATTTTCAAATTGAATTATGAAATTTACTTTTAAGAAGTCCGAGAGACTTAATTCTAAGAAAGTTATTGAGCAACTCTTTGATAAAAAGGGTAGAGAAGCAAACCAATCGGTTTTTCTCTACCCTTTTCGTGTTTCATATATGAAAGAAGTCGTAAGTCATAAGTTGCAAGCCGTAAGTGAAGGAGAGAATGAAACGAAAGCTCAACAACTTACGACTTATGACTTACCACTTACGACTCATTTCCCCCAAATCCTAATCTCCGTCTCCAAGCGTTCTTTCAAGCGTGCTGTGGACAGAAATCTCATCAAACGCCGCATTCGAGAGGCATACCGCCTCAATAAGCACCTTCTACTACAAAAACCCGAGGCTCAAATTCCTGCTTACATTGCTTTTGTGTATATTGCAAAGACAATCGAAGAATACGCTAAAATTGAAAAATCCATGAAAACAGTTTTTCAGAAGATGGTGTAGTTTTTGATTGAAACATTGTGGTTGATTTTGCGTTGAATGTAATAATAAAAACGAAATATAGACATGGTTGTTTACAATGCTTACGATCAAATTGCTGGACTTATTGCAGAACTAAATCCTGCAAAAGTAATGGCATTAAAAGCCAATAAAGAGCTACAAATGCGTTTTGAAGATTTAGTTTCAAAATCAAAAGAATCAAATCTTAATAATGCTGAAAAAGACGAATTAGACCATTATATCGTCTTGGAAAGGCTTATTCGACTGGCTAAGATTCGTTCATACGAATACAGAACTGCATGAGTCGTTATGTATCAGAATCACTCAGAAAACGTATTATTGAACGAGCGAATTTTCATTGCGAATATTGTAAGATTCATATTGATAATTCCTTTTTTACGTTTCATATTGAGCATATTATCAGTTTGAAACACGGTGGAAAAACGGTTTTTGATAATCTTGCACTCGCTTGTCCAATCTGTAATGTGAATAAAGGTTCGGATGTAGCTACTTTTTTGGTAGATTTCACCACTCCAATCCGATTTTTTAATCCTCGAATTGATATTTGGATAGAACATTTTGAAATAGAGCCATCAGGATTAATTTTCCATAAATCAGATATTGGAGAAGCTACGATAAAAATATTAGACCTCAATCATCCAGAATCAATTATTGAACGTAGAGAAATGTTGAGATTAGGGTTAATTTGAAAAATACTTTGCTATGATAAACACTAAAAAAATGCGACCTCTTTAAAGCGAAGTTGAACCTGCAATATTGCAAGAATTCAGGATGGCGTTAGAAAATGTCAAAGATTTTAAAAGTGGTAGGAAGCAATCAAAAAAGCTTGGTGAAATTTTGAAAGTTAAACACGATTTACAGACATCATTTGGTGAAATTAAACAAATGCAGAAAGGGAAATTGGAAAAAGTGTCTTTAAGAGAAGCTCTTAATGTTTTTAATTGATTATCAGATAATTACCAATAAAATTTCACAAATGTATTCGTTCATTTACTTTCGTAAGTGTCGTTGGTGAAAATACCGAACGACGGCGGGGAAGACAAACAAAGGCAAAAATCGGACGGAGTATCTGCATAAAAAACGTACGATTGTAAACAAATAATCTATGGAAAATGAATACTTTACAGAAGAAGAATTTAATGATGGTATTAGGAGAGAGGTAGAGGATGCTATATCTGTTTATGAAAATATTGTAGGGCTTGGCTATAAAGAAAATACCCTGTTATCGTTTGATTTTGATTTCGTTTCAAACTCTAAAAGTAACCTTAAAAATTTAAAGGACTTTCTTCAAAAAAACTATGATGCTAATATTAAGGAATGAGTTAAAAATAAGTTATAACGAAATATAAATTGTAATTTGGCAGTTTCAAAAACACTTAATAATGACAGAGACCGAATTATTCTTTTTCAATCAACTTAATGAGAAACAGCAGCGACTTTATGCTGGACTAAAATCCTCAAATATAGGTTATCATGGTGTTAGTCAAGTTTCCAAAGAATTAGGGCTTCACCCTCATACAATCCGACTTGGGCAAAAAGAATTACAAAACCAAATCTCATTACCTAATAATGGCATAAGACAAGGAGGAGGTGGTCGTAAAAAAAAATCGAAAATGTTCCTGCAATAAGTGATTTATTTGAAGAAATAGTCAAAGATAATACCGCAGGAAGCCCAATGGATACAAATCTTCGCTGGACTAATCTTACGCCAAATAATTTTGTTAAATCTTATGCTGAAAAAGGCGTTAAAACAAGCAGTTTTATCATCAAACAATTACTAAAAAAGAAAGGGTTTGGTAAACGGAAATTGTCCAAAAAAGGAACAATTAAAGATGTTTGTAATCGAGATTCACAATTCAAATACATCACAGCTAAAAAAGAAGAATTTAAAGAAAAAAAACTTCCCATATTAAGCATAGACACTAAAAAGAAAGAATTTATCGGAAATTTTTACAGAGATGGAAAATGTTATTGCCAAGCACCACTGATTGTTTATGACCATGATTTCCCGAGTTTAGCCGATGGAGTTTTGATTCCTCATGGTATTTTTGACCTGACTCAAAACAAAGGATATATCAGTATTGGACAGAGTAAAGATACATCGGAATTTTTAGTGGATAATATCAAATATCATTGGCAAAATAACATTCAAAAGGACTATCAAAATGCCCGAGAAATGTTATTATTGATGGATGGAGGGGGTAGCAATTCTTGCTTACATTATATCGTTAAAGAGGATTTGCAAAAATTAGCCAATGAGTTGAAAATGACTATAAATATTGCTCATTATCCTGCGTATTGTTCCAAATATAATCCAATAGAACATCTATTATTCCCTCATATCCAAAGAGCTTGGAAAGGAGTCGTTTTTAAAAACTACCAAATTGTCAAAGAACTAATTGAGAAAACGACCACTAAAACAGGACTAAAGGTCGTAGCATGGATAAATGAAAAAGTTTATAAAACTGGGCGAAAGTATGCTGAAAATTTTAAAGAAAATATGACCATCACTTTTGATGAAATAATCCCAAAATGGAACTATGTAATACAACCGTTATAACTTATTTTTAAACCATTCCTAAGAACCTTGAAAAGTATAAAAAAAAGACAGTTTGGAATAGTATCAATAATTTTCTAAAAACTAATAAGGAGGATGAACTTTGGATTTTAAGAGCTGATTCAATCAAGCTTCCATTTAATGAAGATACTTTTATATCTTGGGCGATAGACCTTTATTGCAAAGGGTATGAATTTGATTCAGTATTGAGTGGTTATGGTGCCTTAATTGACCAAAAAAAGGATAGTAAAGAACTGAATATCAGTGATTTTAAAGAACTGTTCAATAAGGGGATTGATGAATTTGATAGAAGAAATTTTGGTGCAGCAATAATCTTTTTTTCACAGGCAATAAGTAAAAACCCACTTGATGATGATGGCTTCTATTACAGAGGTTATTGTAAGGATGAAATTTTCATGTGGGGAGCAGCACAGGAAGATTATGATGAAGCCATAAAAATAAATCCTAATAACGTTCTTGCTTTGATGAATCGAGGAGTAAATAAAGATGAAATGGAAGAATATGAATCCGCTTTGGAAGATTATAACAAAGTATTAGAAATAGACCCCGAAGATAGTTTAACATACTCAAATAGAGGAAATACAAAGTTTAATTTGGGTGATAAGAAAGGTGCTTGTGAGGATTGGTTCAAAGCAAAATCATTAGGTTTTATTCCTTCTGAAAGATTCCAAGAAAGAATGGATAAAGAGTGTCAATTTTAAAAGTAATAATTAGATAAAATGAACATAAAAAAATACACAAAATCCCTAATAATCAGCGGATTAACTATTACGGGAATATCGTTGGTTTCACTTACTGACCCAGGCGAGCGATTTTTTGATATTGCTAAAAACTTGGATATTTACGCCACACTTTTCAAGGAATTGAATCGCTATTATGTGGATGAAATCAATCCGAACAAGACCGTCAAAACGTCTATTGATGCCATGTTGAAGTCTTTTGACCCTTATACCGTCTATTACGCCGAGGACGATATTGAGGATTATATGACCATGACCACGGGCAAGTACAACGGTATCGGTATCGTTACGGGCAACCGTAACGGACGTATCACCATTATGCTCATTGACGAAGGTACGCCTGCGGAAAAAGCGGGTTTGAAAATTGGCGATGAAATCGTGAAAGTAGATGGCGTTGATTTGAAATCTAAAAAAGGTGTAGACCCTGGCAAGTTGATTAAAGGACAAACGGGTACATCCGTAAAACTGACCGTAAAACGCTACGGAACGGATAAATTAGAGGATATTGCCGTTACTCGTGATGTGGTAAAACTCAAAAATGTACCTTACTACGGCATGATAAATGACGAAGTGGGCTATATTGATTTGAAAGATTTTACCAGTACGGCTTCCAAAGAGGTGCGTCAGGCGGTTACGGATTTGAAGGCGAAGGGCATGAAAAAATTGGTGCTTGACCTCCGTGAAAATCCAGGTGGATTATTGAACATGGCGGTGGATATTTGCAATATTTTCTTACCAAAAGAATCCGAAATTGTTTCGACCAAAGGAAAGGTGCAGGAATGGAACAAAACCTACACGGGCTTGAATGCAGCGATGGACACCGAGATTCCGATTGCCGTTTTGACCAATTCACGCAGTGCTTCGGCGGCTGAAATTGTGTCGGGTGTAATTCAGGATTATGACCGTGGCGTACTCATTGGGCAACGCACCTACGGAAAAGGCTTGGTGCAAGTTACTCGTGATTTGACTTATAATACTAAATTGAAAGTTACTACCGCCAAATATTACATCCCAAGCGGTCGTTGCATTCAAGCGATTGACTACCAACACCGCAATCCAGATGGCAGTGTTGGGAAATTACCCGATTCCCTCAAAAGGTCATTTAAAACTATAAGAAGTGGTAGAACGGTGTATGACGGTGGCGGTGTTTTGCCCGATATTGAAATCGAAAAACCTTTCCCAGCAGCGGTTTCTTTGGCTTTGTCGAACAAATTTATTTTGTTTGATTATGCCATCAAATACCACTTCGATCATCCAACTATCAAATCGGCAAAGGATTTTGAATTGACCCCAGCCGAATATCAAGAGTTTGTAAAATGGGCAGTTGCACAGGATTTTGACTACACCACTCAAGCAGAAAAAGATATGAATATCCTCGAAGCCTCTGCCAAAAAAGAACGTTATTATGAGAACGTTTCGGAACAATTGAAGGCTCTTCGTGCTAAATTATCGCATAACAAAGAGTTTGACTTGAATAAGTTTAAGGACGAAATCAAAACGGCATTGGAACAAGAAATCATTGTTCATTATTACCTCCAAAAAGGCACACGTGAACAATCATTTGCCAAAGACCCCGAGATTCAATCAGCCTTGAAATTGTTTACGGATATGCCTCGTTATCAGGCGATTTTGAAGGGGAATAAATAAATATTTAACCATGAATAATCAACATACATACAGAATTATGCTTCATCCTGAACCCGAAGGAGGGTTTACTGTGAATGTTCCCGCTTTGCCTGGGTGCATCACTTATGGGGAAAATATTGACGAGGCAATTTCTATGGCAAAGGAAGCTATTGAATTGTATATCGAGGAGTTGAAGGATAGGGGGGAAGAAATACCTGACGATAGCAATACCTTGGAATACTCTTTAAATTTACAAGCTGCATGAATCTCTCCGCCAAGTATTTGATTAAGATTTTAGAAAATTACGGATTTGAGTTTCGGCGTGCAAAAGGTTCTCATCAAGTTTTTTATCGCTCAGATTACAACAAAACAGTAATAGTTCCTTATCATGGTGGAAAAGATATGAAAATGGGTACTTTTCTTGCCATCTTGAAACAAGCAGGAATTGATAAAAACGATTTATAAAATCTAAAAATAGCGGTCAAGTAATTGGTCGCTATTTTTTGTTTGGAGGGTTTTGAGTGTAATTTTGTGCGTTCTCTGTCTGAATTTGGATTCGCCAGATTATGGGATTTTTGGATTTGTATTCCTTAACTTTAATCATAAAATCCTCTAATCTGGCGAATCCAGATTCAGACAGAATCGCAAAAATAACTCCACACTCGAAATTCAAAACTCCAAACTCAATATGTCCTTAATCCTCAGCATTGATACTTCCACAAAAGTCTGTTCCGTTGCCTTACACAATGATGGCAAATTATTGGCAATCAATGAATTATATACAGAAAAGTCTCACTCGGGGATGCTCACGACTCTTTGTGAGAATGTGATCAAGCACGTAGGGTTTTCTTTGCAAGCTTTAGATGCTATTGCCGTTGCCAAAGGTCCAGGTTCATACACGGGCTTACGGATTGGTGTGTCTACGGCAAAGGGATTTTGCTTTGCTTTGGACAAACCGCTCATTGCCGTGAATACTTTGGAAGCAATGGCATATCAGGTTAAAGATTTTTATGACGAAACGCACCTGATTTGCCCCATGATTGATGCCCGCAGGATGGAAGTTTATTGTCAAATACTTGATAATGAGATTAATACCATTTCAGAAGCTGAGGCAAAAATTATTGATGAGGATTCTTTTTCAGTATTATTAAACGAAAAAAAAGTCGTATTCACAGGCGATGGAGCTGCAAAATGTCAGGAGAAAATTACGCACCCAAACGCCATTTTTCCGAAAATAGAAATCACGCCATCTGCAAAAACCATTGGCATTTTGGCAACCAATCTTTACGAAAAATCGTTATTTGAAAATGTTGTAACCTTTGAGCCTTTTTACTTGAAGGACTTTGTTGGGACACAGAAAAAAGTGTAAAAATGGAAGAAGAATTAATCATTAATAAAGTTACTAATAGCGGACTTGTTACGTTCGACTTGGAAGACTTATATCATCGAGGTGAAAGAGTAGTTTACGACCTGAAAGATAATCTTTTTATGGGCATGATTTTGAAGGAAAAAGATTTCAGAGAATTTCTTAAAAATCATGATTGGACGCAGTACGCAGGTAAAAATATTGCCATCATTTGTTCAGAAGATGCCATTATTCCCACTTGGGCGTATATGCTCCTGACGTTAAAACTACAACCTATAGCTAATTTAGTGGTTTTTGGAAGTTTGGAAGAATTGGAAAATAAACTGTTTTTTGATGCCCTCAGCAAAGTGGATGTGGAGGAATTCAAAGGAGCGAGAGTTGTGGTGAAAGGTTGTTCAAAAGTATCAGTCCCAACGGCGGCTTATGTAGAAATCACTCGACTTTTACAGCCCGTTGTGCAGTCATTAATGTTTGGAGAACCTTGCAGTACCGTTCCTTTGTATAAAAAGAAAGGGTAGATTTACAGATTTTTTTCTTTAATTTAATGCTTAAAAAACCATGTATTTCATCATTGGTTTATTAAGCATTTTCCTTTTATAAATTTCAAACTTTAACCTTTCATATACTATGCTTTCTCGTCGTGAAGTAATTAAAAATGTAGCCGTAGGCACAGCCAGTAGTCTTTTTTTGCCCAATAGCCTCTGGGCATTTACCAAACCTAAAAAAGAAAAATTAGGCATTGCCCTTGTTGGTTTGGGCTATTATAGTACAGACCTCTTGGCTCCTGCCTTACAATCAACTGAAAAATGTTACCTCGCAGGTATCGTTACGGGTACGCCCGCAAAGGCAGAAATTTGGAAGAAAAAGTACAACATTCCAGACAAAAATATTTACGATTACAAAAACTTCGACCAAATAGCCAATAATCCCGATATTGACATCATCTATATCGTTTTACCCCCTTCGATGCACCTCGAATATACGCAAAGAGCCGCCAAAACGGGTAAACACGTTTTTTGCGAAAAACCCATGGCAATGACCGTTGCCGAATGTGAAGCCATGATTAAGGTTTGTAAGGATAACAAAGTGAAATTATCAATCGGTTACCGTTGTCAGCACGACCCCAATATTCAGGCTTACATGAAAGTGGCAAAAGATAAAACCTTTGGAAAAGTAAAAATGATAGCTTCGGCGGCAGGTTATTTTGATGGACGCACCGACCACTGGAAACAAATCAAAGCAATGGGAGGTGGCTGTATGGGCGATATGGGTGTTTATGCCCTACAAGGTGCAAGATTAGCCTCGGGCGAAGAACCGATTGCGGTAACCGCCCAAGCATCAACTACTCGCCCCGAGATTTATAAAGAAGTAGAAGAAACAATGATGTTTCAATTGGAATTTCCGAGTGGGGCGGTGGCTTCGTGTGTAACCAGTTTCGGAATAAATATGAATTATCTGAATGTAAGCTATGAAAAAGGTTGGCTTAAAATGGAACCTCAGTCGAGCTACTCAGGCAATCAAGGCAGTATGTCGAACGGAATAACCATTAATTTTCCTCTGAAAAGTCAACAATCCAAACAATTGGATGACGATTGTATGGCATTGATGAATAATACGGATTTATTAGTACCTGGTGAGGAAGGGATGCGGGATATTCACATTGTGGAGGCTACTCGAAAAGCGGCTTCGTCGGGAAAAAGAGTAAAAGTATAAAAAAGTCGCAGGTCATAAAAGTCGTAAGTCGTAAAAGAAATAGAGGGTATTTCTACTTTTCTTGCGACTTAAAGACTTACTAATTGTGTAATGACTCATTCCATAAACGCCCTCTCTTTCTTCTTACCCAAAAACGGTAACCAACTTTCTTCAATACTTCCCCCAAAATCACGTAAGAACATCACGAATGAGGGTTTGTAAGGTTTTGTTTTCAAAGGCATTTCTGCTTCTTCTGGGGTGAGGTCGCCTTTTCGTGAATTACAGCGTTTGCAGGCAGTTGCAAGGTTGTCCCATGAGGTTCTTCCTCCTCTTGATTTTGGCAAAACGTGGTCGAGTGTCAAATCCTCGGTTTTTCCGCAATATTGACAATGCCCATTATCCCTTCTAAAAATATTCTGTCTTGATAACATCACACCCTTGTAAGGCAGATACACATAACGATGCAGACGAATTACGGAAGGCATCGGAAAGGACTGGGAAACACTCCTGAGTTGTTCTGTGTCAGATTCTGCCACCAAATCAGCTTTTTTTAAATACACTAACAAAAATGCTTTTGGAACAGAACAAACCGTTAATGCACTGTAATCTTGATTCAAAATTAAAACTTTCCGACCCATAATTCAGCAGATGTTAAGGTGCTTTCGCACACACAATGAATGAACAATTTTCTAATCCTAAATTACTGATAATTCTTTTAAAAATAACGTTCTAACAAATATTTTTGTTTAGTTAATCTTTTGGTAATCAATGCTATTATTGAAAACTATCAGACTTTGTTGTCTCAGTAAAATAATGACCATTTAATCAAAACAAAATCTATCTACAAAAATTTATAATATTTAGCTTACTTTCCCATCCTCTTAAATTTGTAATTGCTTATTCCATCTTGAATTTATCCAATACAATCTAAATATGCTTCAAGTAATCAATTTTGCTTAGTATTTTTAAGATTAGAATAATTCTAAATAGGAAATTTTTAATAAATTTTTAATAAAAAACCATAAAATTTTAATTGGTTCGTAATTTTTCCAATCGTACTTTTGTAACCCGAAAAAGTGTTAAAACACCGTTTTTTGGTGCAAGAGATTTTTACTTCTCTTTTCAATGATTTGTTTTGGCAAGAAAATAGTGGGTACATTTATTGATAGTTTTTAATAAATAAAATTACCTACCAGCTTATCACCTGCAAATTAAACATTACAAAAAATAACTTATGTTCTGTAATAAAATGAATATGATAACCATGAAACGTCTGAAAGTTGTAGCCCTAACATTCATCTTAGGTGCTTTTGCCTTTGTTGCTAATGTTAATGCACAAGATGTCGCCGAGGGTGAACAAATTTACAAAAACAATTGCTCTACTTGCCACGCCGTTACTGACGAAGTGGTGGTGGGCCCTGGTTTGAAAGGCATAAGCCAAAGAAGACCAATTGACTGGATTGTAAAGTGGGTACACAACCCACAAGCAGTAATCGCATCGGGTGACAAGTATGCTGTTGATTTGTACAACAAGTACAACAAAGCCCAAATGACTGCCTATCCAGGGTATTCAGAAGGTCAAATCAAAAGTGTGATTGCCTATATTGATGCACAAGCAGTTGCTGCACCAGTTGCAGCCGCAGGTGCCGCTCCCGTTGCAGGAGCAGCAGCCCCAGCAGAAGGTTCTTCAAACGGTGGCATGATGCAGTACATCTTAATTGGATTGTTGTTAGTAATGATTTTGGTATTATTGGCTTTGATGTCTATTGTATCAAGTCTTTCAAAATTGACAACTGTTGATGCTTCTTCTCCCGAAGGGCAAGGAATTCCTTTGTTACAAAGAATTGCTGAGAACGGAAAAAAAATTGCTACAAACAGTGCTTTCAAGACAGGTTCTGCTTTATTGATTACTTTGTTAATTGGAAAAGCGACTATTGATGCGGCTTACGGAATCGGTATTCACCAAGGATATGCTCCTGAACAACCAATTCAATTTTCACACAAACTTCACGCTGGTCAGTACCAAATTAATTGTAATTACTGCCACACAGGTGTTTACAAAGGAAAAGGTGCTAACATTCCTTCGGCAAACATTTGCATGAACTGCCACAACGCCATCAAGCGTGAATCTCCTGAAATCCAGAAAATTTATTCTTCTCTTGAAAAAGATGAACCAATCCAGTGGGTGCGTGTACACAACCTACCTGACTTGGCGTATTTCAACCACGCACAACACACAAACGTGGGCGGTCTGGAATGTACAAATTGTCACGGAGAAATTGCCAAAATGGAAGTAGTTGAACAACGTTCTTCCTTAACTATGGGATGGTGTATTGATTGCCACAGAAAGACAGACGTAAACGCAAAAGGCAATGATTATTACACTAAATTAGTAGAATTGCACAATAGCGAAAATAAAGAGCCATTGAAAGTTCAGAACATCGGAGGTTTAGAGTGTTCAAAATGCCATTATTAATTCTTTGGGTAAACGGTTAAAGGGGAACGGTTCACGGTAAAAGAATTTACAAATTTATTTTACTGATAACCACTTAAAAATTAGAAAGTAAAAAAGCTGAAAGCCTATCGCCTAATGCGTACAGCTTACAGCAAATCACATATTACAAATATGGAAAATAATACAAAGCGGTATTGGAGAGGAATTGAAGAATTAACAAACAATTCAGAGTTTGTAAAATATGCTCACCGTGAATTTGGTGATGCTCCTGTGGCAGACGAAAAGCAAGAAGCCTTGATTGACGGGACAAACACCGTGCGTCGTGATTTCTTGAAGGTTTTAGGTTTTGGAGTTTCAGCGGTTGCTTTGGCAGCTTGCGAGGCACCCATCAAAAAAGCTATTCCATACTTAAACAAGCCAGAAGACGTCGAACCAACTATTGCCAATTGGTACGCTTCAACGTATGTTGATGGTGGAAATTATGCTTCGGTATTGGTTAAAACTCGTGAAGGTCGTCCCATCAAGATTGAAGTAAATCCACAGTCATCACTTACAAGGGGTATTTCTGCTCAGGTTCATGCTTCTGTATTGAGTTTGTATGACAATGAAAAACTAAAAAGTGCAACAATCGAAGGTAAACCTGTTGTTTGGGCATCAATTGATAAAGAAATTATTGCAGAATTAGGTAAAATATCGGCTCGTGGAAGTCAGATTAGAATTGTGTCAAACACAATTTTGTCGCCATCTACGAAGAAAGTAATTGCTGATTTTGTATCAAAATACCCGACTGCCAAGCACGTAACTTACGATGCTAACTCTGCATCAGGTTTAGTGCAAGCCAATGGGGGAATCTTACCAAGTCTTGATTTTAGTAAAGCTAAGACAATTGTTTCGATTGGTGCTGATTTCTTGGGGACTTGGCTTTCTTCGGACGAATATTCCGAACAATGGGCAAAAACTCGACGTGTAAGTTCTGCAAAAGGTGGTAATAGAGAGATGTCTCGCCATTATCAGTTCGAGACAATTATGTCAATGACTGGTGCAAATGCCGATTACCGTGCAAGTTACAAACCATCGCAGGAAGGTTTGGTCGTAGTGGCACTTTACAATGCAGTAGCCTTGGCAACTGGTGGTTCGGCAATTGCTTCGGCAGGTATTAAAATTAACCATTTAGACAAAGCAGCAAAAGATTTAGTTTCGACAAAAGGAGCTTCCTTGGTAGTTTCTGGTTCAAATGACCCAGCCGTTCAAACTGTAGTAGTTGCTATCAATGCCATGTTGGGTGCTTACGGAACAACTATTGATGCAGGAACGCCATCTAATTACCGTCAAGGTTCTGATTCGGAGATGAATATGTTTATCAACGAAGCCAAAGCAGGGCAAATCGGAGCGGTAATTTTCTACAATGCCAATCCAGTTTATAACCACCCACGTGGAGAAGAATTAGCAGAAGCATTGCCAAAAATAGGTCTAACCATTTCAACAAACGACCGTGCAGACGAAACAGGGTCGCTTTGTAAATACGGGACACCAGATTCACACTATTTAGAATCTTGGAATGATGCCGAACCCAAAAGAGGCTTTTTCTCTTTCACACAACCAACTATCTCAACTATATTTAAAACTCGCCAGACACAATCAAGTTTGTTAACTTGGGCAGGTTTGAATGGAGATTATGCAATGTATTTGGAAAATGCTTGGACAGAAACTTTGGGCGGGAAAACTGCTTGGTCAAAGGCTTTGCAGGATGGTGTTTATGAGCCAGGTGCAGGAGTAACGTTTAGCGTTCCGCAAACGGGGTTAGCCGATGCAGTGGCTTCAATTGCGAAGAACTACAAAGCAAATTCTGATAAAATGGAATTGGCTATTTACGAAAAAGTAATAATGGGCACTGGTTCACAAGCCAATAATCCATGGTTGCAAGAATGTCCAGAACCAGTTTCAAAAGCGTGTTGGGGTAATTATGCTACAATGTCGATGGCAACTGCCAAGTCATTGGGTTTAGACAGAGAAATAGAACTAGATACGCTTGAAGTGGAAGTTACGGTAAATGGTAAATCAGTAAAATTACCTTTCATCGTTCAGCCAGGTCAAGCAAATAATACAGTTGCCATTGCCATCGGTTACGGACGTACCAAAGCGGGTAAATCTGCTGATAATGTAGGGGCAAATGCTTATCCATTGGCTTCAATGGTGAATGGAAATATTGCTTTTGCTAACACGGGCGATGTTTCAGTAAAAGCCACTGGTGAAACTGCTAAAATTGCTCGTACACAGACACACAATACCGTGATGGCTCGTGAGGCAGTTGTGAAAGAAACGGTTTTGAGTGCTTATCAGAAAAATGTAGCTGATAATAACGAAAGACCAACCATTGCCACAGCCGAAGGAAAGAAAATTGCTACGGATATTACACTTTGGAACGGACACAAATACAACAATCACGCATGGGGTATGGTCATAGACCTGAACACTTGTACGGGTTGTGCAGCTTGTGTGGTTTCTTGCAATGCTGAAAATAATATTGCTGTTGTGGGTCGTCAGGAAGTAATCAATCGTCGTGAAATGCACTGGATGCGTATCGACCGTTATTATTCTTCGGATGCTGACGTTGAAGATACAAGTGGCTTAGAAATTGCTTCTGAAAACCCAGAGGTCATTTTCCAACCAATGCTTTGCCAACACTGTAACAATGCTCCTTGTGAGACTGTTTGTCCAGTTTTAGCAACAACACACTCTTCAGAAGGCTTGAACCAAATGACTTATAACCGTTGTATCGGTACTCGTTATTGTGCCAACAACTGTCCATATAAAGTGCGTCGTTTCAACTGGTTTAGATACTATCAAACGGATGAATATGATTTCCATTTTAACAACGATTTAGGTCGTATGGTGATAAACCCAGACGTAACAGTGCGTTCACGTGGGGTGATGGAAAAATGCTCAATGTGCGTTCAGCGTATTCAAGCGGGTAAATTAGAAGCAAAGAAAGAGAAGAGAAGACCAATTGACGGAGAAATTCAAGTGGCGTGTGCTCAATCTTGTCCAACCGATGCGATTACTTTTGGAGATATGAATGACGAAGCATCAGCAATCTCAAAATTATTGGCAGTTGAACAAAAAGGGCGTGCCTTCGGAGTTATTGAAGAAATTAACGTGAAACCAAACATTTCATACTTGGTTAAAATCCGTAATAAAGAGGAAAAAGTAGAAAAAAAAGAAGCCGAAGCACACGCAGAGCCTCATCATTCATAAGATTGGTCAATTTGGGAATTTGAAAATGTTTTTCAATGATAACTTCCCAAATTAATTCATAATTGAAAGTTTTGTTACGCTTAATTTTCAAATTTTCAAATTAGTTAATTTTCAAATTAAAATAATATGTCGCACG
Source organism: Arcicella sp. (assembly GCA_034519515.1). Taxonomy (GTDB): domain Bacteria; phylum Bacteroidota; class Bacteroidia; order Cytophagales; family Spirosomataceae; genus Arcicella. The sequence continues at coordinate 90,993 of JAXHOK010000068.1, read as the reverse complement.
TAGTATCACCCATAAGAGAAACCCTTGTTTCAGGCGGTAAATCTTATCACGACGTTACAAATGATGTTTGTAGGCAAGTTGAAGGCGAGCCAACCAAAGAATGGAAAATTGCATTCGGGGTTTCTACCATAATCTTCGCTTACGGTGCTTATTGCTTAGGCTACACTTGGTGGCAGGGCATCGGTGTCTGGGGTTTGAACAAAACAGTAGGCTGGGCATGGGATATTACCAACTTCGTATGGTGGGTAGGTATCGGTCATGCGGGTACACTTATTTCTGCCGTACTTTTATTATTCCGTCAAAAGTGGAGAACATCAATTAACCGTTCTGCGGAAGCGATGACCATCTTTGCCGTACTTTGTGCTGCCTCGTTTATTTTGGCTCACATGGGTCGTCCTTGGTTGTTTCACTGGGCGTTACCTTTACCAAATACCTATGGTTCATTGTGGGTAAACTTCAACTCTCCTTTGGTTTGGGACGTTTTCGCTATCTCGACATATCTTTCAGTATCGTTGGTATTCTGGTATATGGGTCTTGTGCCTGACTTGGCAACCATCCGTGACAGAGCCCAAACTAAGGCTTCTAAGTTTTGGTATGGTTTGTTCAGTTTAGGTTGGACAGGTTCAGCAAAAACTTGGGCTCGTTATGAATACGTTTCTTTGATTTTGGCAGGTATTTCAACACCACTCGTACTTTCTGTACACACAATTGTATCAATGGACTTTGCTACCTCGGTAATTCCAGGATGGCACACGACAATCTTCCCTCCATATTTCGTAGCAGGTGCGATTTTCTCAGGTTTTGCGATGGTACAAACTTTGCTGTTGATTACCCGTGTAGTATTCAAGTTAGAAGATTATATCACTATTGAACACATTGAAATGATGAACATCATCATTACTGTAACAGGTTCAATCGTGGGTATTGCTTACTTGACAGAATTCTTCATTGCTTGGTATTCAGGTGTTGAGTATGAATCCTACTGTTTCGTAAACCGTGCAACTGGGCCGTATTGGTGGGCATATTGGATGATGATGACCTGCAACGTAATGTCTCCTCAGTTCTTCTGGTTCAAGAAATTGCGTACAAGCATCTTGGCTTCATTCATCTTGTCAATCGTAGTAAACATCGGTATGTGGTTTGAGCGTTTTGTAATTATCGTTTCATCATTACACCGTGATTATTTACCATCTTCGTGGGCAATGTTCTCGCCAACGATGTATGATATTGGTGATTATATTTTCTCATTCGGATTGTTCTTTACATTGTTCTTTTTGTTCGCTAAGTTTTTACCAGTAATCAATATGTTTGAGGTAAAATCAGTAATGAAAGGCGTTTCAACGAATTATCCATACAAGAAGAAACCTTCAACGGGAGAAAAAACCAAAGAAGTAGTGCACTAAGAATTTAGTTATAGCGGCAAGCAATAAGCTGTATGCTATAAGCAATTAGAGTTTAATAAAAAGCATAAAGCCTATTGCATAGGGCATACAGCTAAAAGCCAAAAAATAATGGATTCAACAGAAAGATATTTAGTAGGAGTTTATGATGATGACGAAGAGGTTCTTCATGCGGTTACCGAAGTAAAAAACAACGGCGTGAAAATCGAAGAAGTTTATACTCCATTTCCAATTCACGGACTTGATGTAGCCATCGGACATCCACGTACACGTATTCCAATCGCTGCATTTATGTTTGGTTGTTTGGGTTTGATTTGCATTGTGTCATTGATTAGCTACACGATGTATTTCGATTGGCCTATGATTATTGGAGGTAAGGATTATTTTGCCCTTCCTGATTTTGTTCCAGTATCATTTGAAGGAACAGTATTATTCACAGCCTTTGGAATGGTGGGTACTTTTTTAGTATCAAACAGTCTCTGGCCTGGTAAAAAACCAAGAACTTTCGATTTGAGAAGCACTGATGATAAATTTATTATGACTATCAACATGGCTAAAAATAAAAAATCGGAAGCTGAAATCGAAACATTGTTGAGAGCATCAGGTGCAATCGAAGTAAATGTTAAACAATTCTAATACTATGTTTACCAATAAAACAAAAAGTCTTTTATTCTCAGGAATTGTTGCTTTGACAATAACTTCTTGTAAAGACAAACATAACGATCAAGGCACAGAATTTGCTCCAAATATGTACCACTCGGTGGGATATGAGCCTTTATCACAATCAGAAGGAGACACTAATCATATCAATCCTTATGGAATGAATATGCGTGTGCCCGTGAAAGGAACCGTGCCTCGAAAATACGTGGAGAAAAACGAAGACGAAGATGTTAATGAAGCATTGATTGAAATGGATTTGATTTCTCGTGGTATTAAAGCGGGTGACATGGCATCTTCTGAAAGATTATTGACAAACCCTTTTGAGCCAACAGGTGAAAATTTTGACAAGGGCAAAGAACAATACGAAAGATTTTGCCAGCATTGCCACGGTGAGTTAGGTAAAGGAGACGGAGCAGTCGCCAAGTTATACAAAGGTGTACCTGTTTATTCATCAGATGCCTTAAAGGACTTGAACGACGGACATATTTATCATACAATCACGCACGGGAAAGGTCGTATGTGGGCTCATGGTTCACAAATGTCATCAGCAGATCGTTGGAAAATTGTATTGTATGTACATGAATTGCAAAAGCAGTAGTTAAGTAAAACAAGGATTGGATGTAAGCATTCAATTTGTATAGATAAGTATTCTGTATCAAAAAAAGGTAAGTCTGTGTTGTTTTAGGAGAAACAAAGAATCGAAGCATCTCTCTATTTCCTAAAATATAATTCTTGCTAAATTTTCAAATTATATAAAAATAAAATAACAATGGCGGGACATTCACATTTTTCCCCATCTAACGTCGAAGAATATTTTGAATTCACGTCGGAAGGTCGCAAGAGGGTAATTTATACTTTTGTGGCAGGTTTAGTAGCTCTGATTACTGGAATTTATTTACTATCAAAAGGAGAACACGAAGCTGCACACGCCGTAGCAGAACACGGTGCTGAACATGGCGAACACCTCTCGGGTGGAGCCGCATCACATCACGATGCTTACGATTGGACAAACCGTATTTGGGCAAACGTTTGGTTAAATGGTGTATTTTTTACAGGTATTGCTGTGATTGGAATGTTCTTTGTTTCGCTTCAATACTTATCAAAAGCTGGTTGGTCATCAGTAGTGAAGCGTGTTGCTGAGGCATTTCCAGTGTTTTTATATATTACATTCCCAATTTTATTATTGACTTTTATTTTCAAAGGAGACGTAATTTTCCATTGGATGCATGAAGGGATAACGGTTGAAGGTTCTGAGCATTACGATAAAATTATTGCTGGCAAGTCAGGATACTTGAACTCTGGGTTCTTCATTGGTCGTTTAGTGTTTTTCTTCGTAGGTTGGATCGCACTTTGGCAATGGATGCGTAAAAGATCTCTAAATGAGGATTTGAACGGAGGTACGGAAGATTTTTATCAAATGGTGAAAATTGGAACAATGTTCATCCTTTTAATGGGTGTTTCTAGTTCGATGTCAGCTTGGGACTGGGTAATGTCAATTGACACGCACTGGTTTTCAACCATGTTTGGTTGGTATATGTTTTCTTCTTGGCACGTAACGGGTTTAGCAACAATTACTCTAACAGTGTTGTTTTTGCAGGATAAAGGTCACATGAAGTATGTAACTTTCAACCACATGCATGACTTGGGTAAATTTATGTTTGCTTTCTCAATTTTTTGGACGTATGTATGGTTTGCACAATTTTTGTTAATTTATTATGCAAACTTTCCAGAAGAAACTATTTATTTCCTAGAGCGTTGGGAAGGACATAACAAGATTTATAAAGCTACCGAAGTAATTATGGTATTATTTAATTTCTTGTTTCCGTTCTTAATTTTGATGACTCGTGATGCAAAACGTACTCCTATTTTCTTGAAGATTGCTTGTGTGTTTATCATCGTGGGGCACTACTTAGATTTTTATCAAATGATCATGCCAGGCGTTGTTGGACCACACGGAGGATATGGCTTGGTAGAATTTGGAATGGTAACTGTTTTTGCTTCGGGATTCATTTACTTAGTGTCAAATCAACTCACGAAAGCATCCCTGATTGCGAAGAATCACCCATTTTTGGAGGAAGCATTGCATCACGATATTTAGTAAAAAAGATTGGTTGTTGTAAGGTAGCCAATTATTTTCTATTAAAAATCAAAATTTAGCAAACATTTCTATTCAACATTTTTTTATAGAAATATAGCTTTTACTCATTAAAAGTATAACTAAAAATTATCTAATAAAATGACATACTTAATAGGTCTTTTGTCGGTAGTATTCTTAGGATTGGCAATCATGATTGTCAGCAAGAGTATGACATTGTCGAAAGGGATTCAAGTTTCTGAAAAAGAGGTAGATTCGCCAGTCGATGTAGCAAATAATTATAATGCAATTGGATTCTTAGTTTTTTTAGTATTGGGGTCGATTGGAGCAACTTGGTCATTTCTTCACGCAAAGCCAGATTTATTGCCAGTAGCGGCTTCTGAACATGGTTTGATTACAGACAGAATGTTTTGGATTTCGATGGGTGCTATAAGTGTTGCTTTTTTCATAACAAACGCTTTGTTATTTACTTTTCCTTTCTTGTATCGCTATAAAAAAGGTAATGTAGCTACTTTTTACCCTGTGAACCACAAATTAGAAATAATTTGGACAATTGTTCCAGCAGTGATTATGGCAGTATTAGTGTTTTCGGGATTCAAAGTGTGGAGTGATATTACTGCAAAAGCACCCGATAATGCAGTAGTTGTTGAACTAACAGGACATCAGTTTGGTTGGTATGTACGTTACTCAGGAAACGATGATAATAAGCTGGGTAATAATAACTACAAGTTAATCAATGAAACGAATTCATTAGGTATTGATATGGCTGATGAACACTCGTTCGACGATTTTACAGCCAACGAAATGCATATTCCAAAAGGAGTTCCTGTATTGTTAAAGATTAAAGCACAGGACGTATTACACTCAGTATATTTACCGTACCAAAGAGTGAAAATGGACGCTGTGCCGGGTATGCCTACGAAGTTTTGGTTTGTACCAAATATGACGACGGATGAGATGCGTTATAAAACTGGAAACCCAGAATTTAACTATAAATTGAACTGTACTGAGGTTTGTGGGCGTGGACACTTTGGTATGGCGATTACAGTCTTTGTAGATACACCAGAGGAATATGCAGCATGGTGCAAAGAGCAAAAGCCTTTCTTAACTCAAAATCCAGATTACTTGGCAAAAGTACCTGAAAAGCTGAAGTTAAAAGCCCAAAGGTATATCCCACAACCTGCGGCAGCAGACAGTATTCAAGCGAGTGGGTCAGTAGTACCCGCTGCGGCTTCATTAAGATAATAAACCAATTATTCAAAAGAGTAAAACTTATAAATTATGGCAACTGCGACACTACAAGCAACAGAAGTTCACACTCACGGACACGACGACCATGAGCATGAAGAGTTGGGATTTGTGAGAAAATACATCTTCTCAGAAGACCACAAAACCATTGCAAAGCAGTATTTGATTTCGGGTATCATCTGGGCATTTTTCGGAGGTGCAATGTCGATCATTTTTCGTTTGCAATTAGGATTTCCAAATATGGACTTAACTTGGTTGAAACCAGTCTTAGGTCAATGGATTGTAGAAGGAAAATTAGAAAAAGAGTTTTATTTAGCCCTTGTGACAATGCACGGAACCATCATGGTATTCTTTGTATTGACAGCAGGTCTATCAGGAACATTCTCGAATTTTTTGATTCCATTGCAGATTGGAGCAAGAGATATGGCATCAGGATTTATCAATATGCTTTCATATTGGTTCTTCTTTGCAGCCTCGGTGATTATGTTTGCCTCACTGTTCATTGAAACTGGTCCAGCATCGGGTGGTTGGGTGATTTATCCACCATTGAGTGCGTTGCCACAAGCAATGCCAGGTTCGGGTTTGGGTATGACATTGTGGTTGTCGAGTATGGCGTTGTTTATTGTCTCACAATTGATGGGTGGTATTAACTACATCTGTACCGTTATTAACCTGCGTACACGTGGAATGTCATTCACAAAATTACCTTTGACAATTTGGGCATTCTTCTTTACCGCAATCTTGGGTCTTTTGTCTTTCCCAGTTTTGTTATCAGCAGCCTTGTTATTGATTTTTGACCGTAGTTTTGGAACATCATTCTACCTGTCTGAAATATACATTGGTGGTGAAGCATTACCTAACATTGGTGGTTCAGCAATTTTGTATCAGCATTTATTCTGGTTCTTAGGACACCCAGAGGTTTACATTGTGTTGTTGCCAGCTTTGGGTATCACTTCGGAGGTAATTGCTACTAACTCACGCAAACCAATTTTTGGCTACCGTGCGATGATTGGTTCAATGGCAGGTATCACATTCTTAGCGTTCATTGTGTGGGCTCACCATATGTTTGTAACGGGTATGAATCCATTTTTGGGATCGGTATTTATGTTCTTAACTTTAATTATTGCGGTTCCATCAGCGGTGAAAGCCTTCAACTATATTACAACACTTTGGAAAGGTAATATTATTTTCACGCCAGCAATGTTGTTCTCGATTGGTTTGGTATCGTTATTTATTTCAGGTGGTTTGACAGGTATCATTTTAGGTAACTCCGCCTTAGATATCAACCTTCACGATACATATTTCGTAGTAGCTCACTTCCACTTAGTAATGGGGGCTGCATCGTTCTTCGGTTTGATGGCTGGTGTTTATCACTGGTTTCCAAAGTTGTTTGGTAAAATGATGAATAAAAATGCAGGTTACGTTCACTTTTGGCTAACATTCGTGGGTGTTTATGCAGTATTCTTCCCAATGCACTATATCGGATTAGCTGGTTTCCCACGTCGTTATTACTCATTTACGGCATTAGGAAATGGTAGAATGGAAGCGTTTGTAGATATGAATATGTTTATTTCAATTGCTGCAATTTTAACATTCACAGCACAGGCTATTTTCGCAGTGAACTTTGTATATTCAATTTTCAAAGGTAAGAAAGCTCCACAAAATCCTTGGAATTCAACTACTTTGGAGTGGACAACACCTGTGAATTTAGGACATGGAAACTGGGAAGGAGAAATTCCAGCAGTATATCGTTGGCCTTATGATTACAGCAAGCCAGGTTCAGCAACGGACTTTATTCCTCAGAATGTTCCATACTCAGCAACGCTTGAATCGAATTTACCAGAGGAAAATGATGAAATAGCGAGAGAGAAAGAAATTGAAGGACTTTTAGATAATCAGAATGCCTCTTATAGTCACTAAGACATAAGTACCTCTTAAATTGAGAATATATTGACTGAGAAGTGAGTCCGTATATTCTCAATTTTTGTTTTGGAGGAATTTGAAATTAGATTTTTTAATGAATTGGTTGGATAAATGGAACACAGATTTTACGGATTAGACACGAATCGAATGATTTTAAATATAATAGAGTATTCACTTCTGAAATAATATTTCGTCTAAACTGACAACTGACACATGAAATTCGTGTCTAATCTGTGAAATCCGTGTGCCATCAACATCAACACCGAGAAAATGCTTTTCAGAAAATTAGGCATAGCCACCATAATCACCGTTTACTTGTTAGTGTTAGCAGGAGGAATTGTGCGTAGTACTGGTTCGGGTATGGGTTGCCCCGATTGGCCCAAATGTTTCGGAATGCTAATTCCGCCAACCGAGGCGAGTCAATTACCACTTAATTATCAGCAAATTTATGCCGAGAAATTACATGGTGAAGTTGAATTCAATGTTACTAAAACTTGGATTGAATATGTAAACCGATTGTTAGGTGCGTTTACAGGATTATTAGTCTTTGGAACATTTATTGCCTCTATTTTGTCTTATTGGAAGGAAGACAAGAAGATAGTTTTCTTATCATTTCTAGGTGTTTTATTGATTGGAGCAAATGGGGCATTGGGTAAATACGTGGTTGATTCATTCCTTAAACCTGGAGTAGTTACCTTACACATGATGTTGGCGGTTTTAGTGATTTTTGTGTTACTGTATGCCATATCAAAAGCGTGGTCGGCAGTGATTGAAACTGAAAGGGTGGGAGAGAAGGCATTTTTAAATAAATTATTGATAGTCATTCTGATACTTTCAACTTCGCAGGTGCTTTTGGGTACACAGGTACGTGAGGCAATTGATAGAGTCGTAGCGAATCCAATTTTTGGGTACAATAGAGAAACTTGGATTGAACAAATGGGCTTGACTTTTTACATTCATCGTTCTTACTCATTGATTATCCTGGGATTGCACATTTACCTAATTTGGCAACTACGAAAAAACATTAGTCAAAAAGGAGTAGTTTATCAGTTTACTCAAGTATTAGTGGGCATTGTGGTCATTGAAATATTAAGTGGAACAATCATGGCGTATTTTGGTGTTCCTGCCTACATTCAGCCAATTCACTTGACCTTGGCGATTGTATCTTTGGGAATTCAGTTTGTGATTTTATTATTGGTGAATTTTAAGAGAGTTACAGTTCAAAAGATTGATTAAGTTTGAATACCACGTAAAATGACAACAGCAAACGAAAATATTTCTATCAATTCGCCTTCTAAGGCGAAAGCCTATTATGAATTATTAAAATTCAGGTTATCGGCTTTGGTGGCTTTTTCGGGTGCTTTCGGGTATTCATTGGCAGTTGATGGAAAAATTGATTGGTGGAAAATTACGTTGATAAGTTTAGGAGGCTTTTGTATTACAGGAGCAGCTAACATCGTTAATCAAATCAAGGAAATTGAATTGGATAAATTGATGAAGAGAACGCAAAATCGCCCTTTGCCCACGGGGAGATTAAGCATAAAAGAAGCCGCTGTTTATTGCGTTATTTTATTCGTTATTGCGAGTTATATCCTCTTTTTTGAGTTCAATTACAAAGCTGGATTATTGGGAGTTCTTTCATTTTTGTTGTACGGATATGTTTACACACCCTTGAAAAGAGTTGGTCCAATCTCGGTTTTTGTGGGAGCATTTCCAGGAGCATTTCCTCCGATGATTGGTTGGGTCGCCGCAACGGGAGATTTTGGCTTAGAACCTGGAATCCTTTTTGCGATACAATTCTTTTGGCAATTTCCGCATTTTTGGGCAATTGCTTGGGTGGCAGATGAAGATTACCAAAGAGCGGGTTTCAAAATGTTGCCAAACAACGGACGTAAAGACCTTCGTACAGCCATCACCATGATGAGTTATGCAGTCTTTTTAGTGCCATGTGGGTTTATCCCAGAACTTTTAGGAATGACAGGTATAAATTCAGCCATTGTAGCTGTAACCTGTGGCGTATTATTTTTAGCGCAAACATTTTATTTAATGTCAAAACCAACGGATAAGGCAGCTTTGATGTTGATGTTCGGCTCGTTTATTTATTTACCGATAGTACAAATCGCTTTTTTGATTGATAAAATTTAAAAAAAATGGAACATTTAGCAAATATAAACCTCGACGAGCCAGAAGAAACCTTGTCGATGAACCCCAAAAAATTCATGTTGTGGCTTGCCATTGTGTCAATTATGATGATGTTTGCAGGTTGGACTTCGGGGTATTTAGTTCGTAAGTCAGAAGGTCGTTGGCATGAATTTGAAATACCTCAAATCTTTTGGTATTCAACAGGAATCCTTTTAGTGAGCAGTATTTCGATGATTTTTGCGGTTAGAGCTGCAAAAAAAGACAATTTCAATACGCTTAAAACAGCAATTTCTATTACTTTTGTATTCGGTTTGACTTTTTTAGTAACCCAAGTAATTGGTTTTACTGATTTAATTCAAAATAAATTATTCTTTGCGGGTAGTGATGTGGCTTCTTCGTGGTTGTACGCCCTCGTTGGACTACACGCCGCCCACGTGATTTCGGGATTAGTTGTGTTATTAATTTCTCTGGTTTCATCATTCCAATTCAATTCAGAATCAAAGAATCTCCTACGCATAGAACTCTGTGCAACTTATTGGCACTTCTTAGATTTGTTGTGGTTATATTTGTTCTTATTTTTGTATTTCAATAGATAGATTGAAAGTTAAAATTATAAGAGCAGAAAGTATATGAGTTTACTAAAATGCTGAAACTCTAAGTAAATTCTAAACTCATAAACTTTAAATTTATCAGCTGTTAATTTAATTTTGTTAATCATAAAACGTTAAAAAATGTCTGCAATTCAAGCTACTGCCATTCCTGAAAAATTAACCTGGACGGGTGGTTCAGAACCATTAAAAGCAAGTTACGGAAAACTGATGATGTGGTTTTTCCTACTTTCTGATACCTTTACTTTTTCAGCCTTGTTGGTAACTTACGGAATGATTCGTTTCAGTAATGATGCCTACACAGGGGCAGTTGAAAAGTTTTATTTTTCGACTCAACATTGGCCTGTACCTGATAAGGTGTTCTCGGCATTGCCATTTTTACATGGTATCGATGCCCCGTTGATTTTTGTGGGTATTATGACTTTTATCTTGATTTTTAGTTCAGTAACTATGGTTTTGGCAGTAGAGGCTGGACACCGTGGAGACCGTGCGGATGTTGAGAAATGGATGTTGTGGACCATCGTAGGTGGGTTTACTTTCTTGGGTTCACAGGCATGGGAATGGTCACACTTTATTCATGGACCTGAATTGGCAGATGCTGCTAAGGATGCCGCTGGAAAAGCTATCGAAGGAGCAAATTTGGTACGTAATCCTTATGGTCCCCCTGCTTTTGCGGACTTGTTTTTCTTTATCACAGGCTTCCACGGGACGCACGTATTTTCGGGTGTTGTTTTGAATGTACTAATTTTCTTTAATGCTGCAACGGGTTTGTATGAGCGTCGTGGACATTATGAAATGGTTGAAAAAGTAGGTCTTTACTGGCACTTTGTAGATTTAGTGTGGGTATTTGTATTTACCTTTTTCTATTTGGTGTAAAGGTATTAGGTCTAATTAAAATTTAGATTATTAAAGTTATTTACTGTTAATCATTAACTGAATCAAAAAAATGGCAGCATACGCACAATCAAACGGAACAGAACAAAAGGTGATTGCACCAGCACAAACAGGAGCAATTTGGAAAACTTTTTGGATATTATTAGTATTAACTGCAATCGAATTTGTGATTGCTTTCAGTATGCCCAATAATCACATTCGTGTGGGGATTTTTGCAACGATGACTATTGTGAAAGCATTTTTCATCATTGGTGAATTTATGCACTTAAAACATGAGGCAAAATTATTGATTTGGGCGGTTTTATTCCCAATCATTACTATCGCTTGGTTGTTGGTGGCTTTATTATTGGAAGGTGGAGCTCATAATTAATATAATGAATTTGTGAATGATAGAATTACTTGAAAATCATTCAGATTTCAAAAAATAGAAAACTATTACATTACAAATAACGTTTAATTCCAAAAGAGTTTAGAATTAAACAAGAGTGATATGTCTCAAAAAACTGTGAAAGCTGGAATTCTAATCGCTGCATTAGTTGTTCCAGCTTTAATTTTTTTATACCTCAAAGGCTTTGGGGAAAACCATTATGAATTACCTTACATGATTCCGAGGATTGACTCGACTACTGGCAATGTACTGATGCGGAAAAACCCAAATCCAAAATGGAATCAACCCGAAATGGATACCGTTTTTCACACGATTCCCGAATGGAAATTGACGGATGAAAATGGAAAAGAATTTACAGGAAGTTCATTGAAAGGGAAAATCTATGTAGCGGATTTCTTTTTTACTCGTTGCGGGTCAATTTGCCCGAAAATGTCCTCTCAATTGACTCGTTTACAAGATACTTTTTCTCAGGAGGATGAAGTTCGATTGGCTTCTTTTTCCGTAGATCCATTACATGACACGCCCGAAATGCTTAGAGAATATGCCAAAAAGTATGATGCGAAAGCGGGGAAATGGCACTTTTTGACGGGTACAAAAACTTTGATTTATCCATTAGCAGTGAAGGGTTATTATGTTCCAGTGGCGGATGCTTCAGAATATGACAAAGCTGTGAAATCGCCTGATGAGACTTTTATTCATTCCGAAAAAATGATATTGGTTGATAAGGAGGGATACATCAGAGGATTCTATGACGGAACTGATAAAAAAGACGTGGACAGATTGATTCTGGAAATAAGAGTTTTACTGAAAATTTACGATACTTCAAATTAAAGACATGACTTCACTAACATTAGAAAAAAGTACAAAAAACGAAAAAGTATTAAATATCCTTTCAACAGCAATCCCTGTTGCGGTGGCGTTGTTGATTGGTATCAGGACAAAGATTGATTTGGGAGTCTGGACTAAGGTTTTGCCTCACGTAATTGGGTTTTTGAATACTACAACGTCTCTAACCTTGATTGCGGGATATGTTCTTATTAAAAACAAAAATATTAAAGGACACCGCCAAATGATGGGGCTTTCATTCGTGCAGGGGGCGTTGTTTTTGGTTCTGTATATTCTGTATCACGTTTCAAATCCTTCAACGTCTTACGGGGGCGAAGGCATTATGCGACCAATCTATTACTTCCTATTGGTTTCGCATATTGTGCTTTCTGTTGGCGTGGTTTGGTTTGTGTTGAGAGCCGTTTATTTTGCGTTGAGCGGTCAATTTGAAGCCCACAAAAGAATTGTTAAATGGACGTTTCCTTTGTGGCTGTACGTGTCGGTTACGGGCGTAGTGGTTTATTTAATGATTTCACCATATTATAATTAGCTTTAAGCAGTGAGGTATGAGTAATAAGTATTTAAAAAATCTCACTACTCACACCTCACAGCTCATAACTCACAGTTTTATGAAAAAAATAACATTTGCTTCAATACTATTTTTAATGGCACAGGCAACAACTTTTGCTCAGTGTGCCATGTGTAGAATGTCGGTTGAAAGTACGGTCTCGGATGGTAGAAGCCAAATTGCTTCAAACCTTAATTCTGGAATCCTGTACTTGTTTTCTGCTCCTTATTTGCTGGTTGCCATTGTGGGATATTTGTGGTGGAGGAGTTCCAAGAAGAATATGTCTCCGCAAACGATTTTGAGACAACGAATTCGCAAGGCGTTTAGTTAGATGATAGAGAATAATTGAGAAGTCCGATTTAGATATCATTTCTAAATCGGACTTTTTTATAAATAAAATCAGCATCCCTGCCCGTAATAGGCATTTTTTCCGTGTTTTCGCTCGTAATGTTTCATTCTGAGGGTATCTTTCAAGCGTGAAGTTAGGGGATTTATTTGCAAGGTTAAATATGCCATTCGAGCTACTTCTTCTAACACGGCAGCATTATAAACTGATTTAGCGGCTGTTTTCCCCCAAGTGAAAGGTCCATGATTTTGGAGTAATACCATTTCTACTTCATGGTATGATAGTCCCTTTTTACTGAAACAATCAAAAATCTGATTACCTGTCTCAAATTCATAATCTCCTTCAATCATTTCATCAGTTAATACTTCGGCACATGGAATATCTTGATGCGTATGGTCGGCGTGAGTTGTGCCAAAAATTGGAATGTCCTTACCCGCCTGAGCAAATGCCACGGCATAAGTGCTGTGCGTATGAGTAATTCCGCCAATATCAGCCCAATTTTTATATAATTGAGCGTGGGTTTTGGTGTCGGAAGATGGTCGCATTTTCCCTTCTACGACCTTTGCCTCATAATCCATAATCACAATGTCTTCGGGTTTCAACAGGGCATAATCGACACCACTTGGTTTAATGGCAAAAACAGATTTTTCTCTATCAACAGCACTCACATTGCCAAAGGTAAAAAGCACTAAACCCAATTGGGGAAGTTGCATATTTGCCTCATAACATTCTTCTTTTAGCGTTTTGTATGACATTTTATTGGTAGGATAGTTCGTTGTATCTCAATTCATTTTTCAAACCCCGAATAGTCGTATTTTTATCAATTACGACCAATTCAACATTAAACATTTCGGCAAAATCCTCTAAATATTCAGTCGTTAAATTTTGGCTATAAACGGTGTGATGAGCCCCCCCTGCTAAAAGCCAAGCGTGCAAACCAACCTCCATGCTGGGTTGTGGTTTCCATAAAACTCTGGCAGTGGGCAATTTAGGAAAATCTTGGGTAATTTTTAAGGCTTCTACTTCATTGACAATTAATCTAAAACGATGTCCCAAATCAATTAATGAAACATTGAGGGCTGAATCTGCCGAACCGTTGAAAACCAAACGAACTGGGTCTTCTTTCCCACCAATTCCTAAAGGGTGAACTTCGCATTTTATCGTTCCATCGGCAATGGTTGGACATATTTCAAGCATGTGCGACCCCAAAACCATTGGATTCGTTGGGTCAAAATGATAGGTATAATCTTCCATAAATGAGTTTCCTCCCTTCATTCCGCTTGCCATCACTTTCATAATATGCACCATGGCGGAGGTTTTCCAGTCGCCTTCGCCACCGTAACCATAGCCCGCTGCCATCATGCGTTGTGAACCAATACCTGGCAATTGCCGCATTCCGTGCAAATCTTCAAAAGTATTGGTGTAAGCCGAGTAGCCGCCATCTTCTAAAAACGCTCTCATACCCAGCTCAATGCGAGCCGCCTCTACTAACGATGACCGCATTGTGCCGTTTTTAGCCAAAGAAGGCACTATTTGGTAAGCTGATTCGTATTCTTTAATCAAATTTTCAATTTCAGCATCTGATATTTGATTGATTACTTGTACTAAATCTCCAATCCCGTGAGTGTTTACGGCAAATCCAAATTTCATTTCAGCCGCCACTTTGTCGCCATCCGTTACGCCAACATATCGCATATTATCACCAAAACGAACCACTTTCATGGTTTGCATTTTGTATTTTGCGGCTGCCACTCTCGACCATTGATTGATTTGTTCAAGAACAGAAACATCTTGCCAATGTCCAACCACGACTTTTCTCGAAATTTTCATCCGAGAAAGCATAAAACCAAATTCACGGTCGCCGTGAGCGGACTGATTTAGATTCATAAAATCCATATCAATATCCGCAAAAGGAATGTCTCGGTTAAATTGGGTATGCAAATGCAAAAGGGGTAATTGCAAAGCCTTCAAGCCATTAATCCACATTTTGGAGGGCGAAAAAGTGTGCATCCACGTAATAATTCCAACACAATTTGGAGTGTCATTGGCTTCTTTACAAACACTCAAAATCTCTTCGGGCGTTTTCACGACGGGTTTGAAAACCACGTTTAGGGCAATCTGAGACGCATAATTGAACGATTCTGCAATTATTTTTGAATGTTCATCTACTTGGCGGAGAGTTTCTTCTCCGTATAAATGTTGGCTTCCTGTGATGAACCAAATTTCGTATTGTTTTAGATTAATCATTTGTCTATTGCTTGGTATCTTTTATATAAATTTTGATAAACATTATTTTTTTCTTGATTTGGCTTATAGAAAGCATCAAATCCCGACCCCATCGCTTTTTGTGCCTCGAACAAATCAGCGTGAATTCCAGCGGCAACGGCAGCATTCATGGCGGCTCCCAAAGCACAGGCTTGGTCGGAACTGGCAACTTTGATGGGCATATTCAACACATCCGAGAGCGTTTGCATCACGTAAGGCGACTTTTTGGCAACTCCACCAATGGCAATAACCTGTTTGATGGGTACACCCTCTTGGATAAACCTATCCACAATAGCTTTTGAACCAAATGCGGTTGCCTCCACAATCATTTTAAACATTTTTACGGCATCAGTTCCCAAATTCAAACCTGTGAAAGTGGCTTTCAAAGTATGATTGGCATCGGGAGTTCTTCGTCCATTAATCCAGTCAGTTGCTACGGGGTCGCTTTGAGTAATTGGTAAAGCGGCGGCTTTTTCTGAGAGGTAAGGAATCAGTTTTTCACCTAATTCATCGGCAGCTTTTTCACCCAATAGTTCTCTGACGGGTTCGGTAATAATTTTCTGAAACCAAGCGTAATAATCGCCATAAGCCGATTGTCCCGCTTCCATTCCTAACATATTTGGAATTATTGAGCCGTCCACTTGCCCACAAATTCCTTTGATGAGTGAATTTTCGCCATCGTTACGGTTGGGAGCAATCAGCATATCACACGTTGAAGTTCCCATTACTCGCACGAAGGTATAAGGCTCAATTTCAGCACCAACTGCTCCCATGTGTGCGTCAAATGCTCCTACGCCAATAATTACGTTTTCGGAGATTCCTAATTTCGATGCCCATTCCTTTGAAATCGTCCCCATTGCTTCATCGGAAGTGTAGGTATTTCTGAATAATCTTCCTCGCAAGCCCGATAAAAGTGGGTCAAGTTTTGTCAAGAATTCTTCGGAAGGTAAGCCCTCAAATTCTTCGTGCCACATAGCTTTGTGTCCCGCTGCACACCGTGAACGTTTGAGAGTCAGGGGATTAGTATTTCCTGCAAGTACCGATGAAATCCAATCGCAATGCTCAACCCAAGAAAAAGCGGTATTACGGATGCTTTCATCAACTCGTAATGTGCGTAATATTTTTGCCCAAAACCATTCGGAAGAATATATGCCGCCCACATATTTTGTAAAGTCAATTTCCCAAGCAAGAGCCAAATTATTGATTTCCTCGGCTTCCAGATTGGCGGTATGGTCTTTCCAAAGAATAAACATTCCATTGGGGTTTTCTGCAAATTCAGGAAGCATCGCCAATGGAGTACCTTGTTCATTGACTGCTACAGGCGTTGAACCCGTTGTATCAACCGAAATTCCGACAATATTTTGAATTACCTCTTCGGAAAGTCCAGCTAAAGCTCCTTTAATAGAATTTTCTAATCCTTCCAAATAATCAAGCGGATGTTGTCTAAATTGTTGATTTGAGGCATCACAAAAGAGTCCCTTTTTCCACCTTTCGTAATAATGAACGGCAGTACCAACGCACTCACCCGTATGTGTACTCACGACCAAGGCACGCACCGAATCTGTGCCATAATCTACTCCAATGGTATATTTAGCCTGCATTTTTATTTTTTTGATAGTGTTAAATGAAAAGCATAAACAGCTTCTTTATTATTTATTTTAGAATCACCGTTTAAAATCAGCCATGAAATAGTGAAAAGCGTTTATTTGATTTTGATATTTTTCTTTGTCGAGCCTATAAAGAATGGCTTTTTTGGTAGATGAATTTTCATCTTTCTCACCAGTATCAATCAATAAGCTCGTTGATAAAATCTTTCTACTGAAATTTCTTCTATCCATTTGAGTTTGATAAATAGATTCATACAGTTTTTGGAGTTGAGGGATGGTAAATTTTTCGGGTAATAATTCAAAACCAATTGGGTGTAAAGCAGCCTTATATCGCAATCTTTCCAAGGCTAAATCTACCATTTCGTTATGGTCAAAAATTAAATTGGGTCTATTTTTCAAATCAATCCAATACGCATTTTGTGCTTTTGCCAAATCTTGGTCGTGGGCATGAATATTGATTAAAGCAAAAAAACAAATGGAAATCGTACGTTCAACGGGGTCTCTATTTACCTTGCCAAAGGTTTTGATTTCTTCAAAATAAATATCTTTCAGCCCCGTCAAATCATACAGAATGCGATTAGTAGCCACATCTAAATCTTCATCAGTTTCCAAAAAACCACCCATCAACGACCATTTTCCTTGTTCGGGTTCAAAATTTCGTTTGATAAGCAAAAGTTTTAAATCTTCACCATCAAAACCGAAAACAATACAATCAAGAGCCAGTAAAATTCTGGAAGAATGGGGATAATTCATTTTTATACGTATAAATTCAAAACCGACTGTTATTTCTTCAAATTCAAAACCACCACTGAAAAGGCTGGAAGGGTTATCTTCACCTGATTTTTTTCTAATTTCGTTCCGTTAAAGGCTTTTGTCGTAATTTTATTCGGGTTCTCGAATGAGTTATAATCGTTAATTTTTTCTGAATTCAAAATTGTTCCAGATATTTTTGAAAAATCTTCTCCTCTCAAATTAATTATCACTTCACGAGTTTTGTTAAAATCAATGTTTGTCAGAGAAATATTCATGCTTCCTGCCATATCCTTAGAAGCTGAAACTGAAATGGAAGGTAATTTTTTACCCTGAAACTCATAATATTCTGTTTCCAAAGTGATAGGAACTAACATGGCACCTTGATGAACATTATACATTTTCATTACGTGATAAGTAGGGGTGAGCAGCATTTTTTCTTCTTTGGTTAAAACCACTGATTGCAATACATTCACAATTTGAGCTAAGTTTGCCCCCCGCACACGGTCAGCATGATTGTTAAATACATTGAGTGATAAACCCGCAATCATGGCATCACGCATGGTATTTTGTTGATATAAAGCACCTTTGCCCTCAACATCTGTTTCATACCAACCACCCCATTCATCCACAATTAAATCTATCTTCTTATCTGGATCATACTTGTCCATAATGGTACTGTGCTTGGTTACAAAGTCTTCCATTTTCCAGGCTTCATCCATTGTTTTAAAATATTGAGCCTCCGTAAAGCCAACCGACGGACCTTTTGTATCTTTCCAACTCAACACCGAATAATGATGTAATGCCAATGCCGACATCATGTTGTGGGGGATATTTTTCATCAAGGTTTCTGTCCAAGCAAAGTCATCACCACTTGCCCCCGAAGCCACTTTATACAGTTTAGCCTCTGGGGTTACGTCTTTCATAAACGTAGCGTATTGTCTGTAAATATTAGCATAATATTCTGCCGTCATGTTGCCGCCACAGCCCCAAGCCTCATTCCCAACTCCCCAAATTTTCACATTCCATGGTTGCTTACGACCATTCTGAACACGAAGGTCTGACATCGGGCTGCCCGTTGGTTGGTTCACATAACTTACCCAATCAGATAAATCTTTCACTGAGCCACTGCCAACATTTCCTGCCAAGTAGGGTTCTGCACCGATTCTCTCGCAAAGGTCAAGGAAATCATGCGTTCCAAAGCTGTTATCTTCCGTTACTCCACCCCACCAAACATTGACCATTTTAGGGCGATTGGCTTTTGGACCAATTCCATCTTTCCATTGATAAGCATCGGCAAAGCAACCACCTGGCCAACGAAGATTTGGTACTTTTAGGTCTTTCAATGCTGCAATCACATCATTTCTTACACCCGCAGTATTGGGTATTTTGGCGTTGTCCTCGCCCACATAGATACCACCATAAATACACCTACCCAAATGCTCGGCAAAATGCCCGTAAATATGTTTGTTGATTTTGGTTTTCGCCAAATCAGCATTGATCGTTACTTTATTTTGTGCGTTTACCAAGCCCGATAGAAATATTAGGGCTATTGACATGAAATTTGTTCTTTTCATTTTACTGAGATTTTTGGTATTTTGTTCAAGTTATATATTTTAAATGTGTTATTCTGACACATTACATATTAAATAAAAAAGTGTTACAGCAGTGTTACACTTTTCGTTTGTTTTAAAATCTAAAATTAAAATTTTTCTTTTTATATTTCTAATCATTTATTCAATTTAGAATTGAATTGGTTTGCTGAGCCAAGATAGTATACACAAATTTGAAAAATCATCTACTCCAATGCAACCTTTTTATCATCTATTTCATCTTGATTTATGTATTACAGGAATCTTTCCCATGAATACATAATCTCTAAGACCAAGATTAAACCAAAACGGTATCGTGAAACTCTTACAATTATTTCAAAGCGAAGAAGCCTTGGTAAAAGCCTGCCAAAAAGGTGACCCCAAAGCCCAAAGACGAGTATATGAAAAATACGCTCCGAAGATGCTCGGAATATGTTTCAGATACGTGCATGATGATTTTGAGGCAGAAGAAATTATGATTGAAGGCTTCGTGAGAGTGTTTGATAAGATAGAAAGTTTTAAATTAGAGGGAAGTTTTGAAGGTTGGATTAGGCGGATAATGGTCAATGAATCTTTAATGTATTTGAGAAGCAACAAAAAATACCAATTTGAAACAAGCTACGACCAAATTCTGTATGAACCCGAACCCGAACAATTCAGAACCGACCTCGAAGCCCAAGACCTTTTGAAACTGATAGAAAAATTACCCATCGGTTATAAAACAGTTTTTAATCTCTATGCCATCGAAGGATATTCACACGCTGAAATTGCCAAACAATTGGGCATCACCGAAAGTACCTCAAAATCGCAACTCTCACGAGCGAGAGTTGTTTTGCAAAATGAATTGATGAAAATTGAAAGTTTATAAACCTCACCCCTCCCCTCTCCTTCTGAGAGGGGAGCATTGGATTCCAAAACTCCCCTCTCAGAAGGAGAGGGGCGGGGGGTGAGGTTCTAAAATCAATAAGAAAATGAAAAACAACATAGATAAAATATTCAACAAATCCCTGCAAAACTACGAGCGTCAGCCACGAACGGAAGCATGGGAGAAATTGCAAGCGAGGTTAGAGAAAAAAGATAGCAGAGTTCTGCCTCTGTGGTGGAAATATGCCTCTGCTGCTTCAATAGCCTTACTTTTGGGCGTGGGCGGATATTGGTTCGCTAACAAAAATACTGATTCAACAGAGCAAGTTGCTATCAGCAAAAAACCTGTTTTGAAAAAAATAAATGAGGTAGAGAAAACAAAAGAAGTTGCGAAAATACGAATAGAGACCGTAGTGGATACAATTAGTTGTGAGATAGACATACCAATTACTATGCCTGATGAATCAGAGATTGTAAATTCCGTGGCTGGTGTCCCCACCAGTCCACCTCCGAGTAAGCAAATACAGGATTTAGAAAATCAAAATAACCCAGTAATATCCTTAGAAACCATAAAGATAAAGACTCCTGAAATCAAAAAACAAACCGAAGAAAACACGATAGTTTTAGTCATCGAAAACACAAAGCCAAAAGTTGAAGAAGAAACGATCGTCTTAAATTTCGTAGAAACAAAACCAGAAGTAGTAGCTCAAAACATAGAACCCGAAAAGAAACAAAGCCGAGTCGGTAAAATCTGGGAACAATTGAAAAGAGCCAAAAATGGTGAAAACGTAAATTGGAATGAAGTGGGCGTAAAACCTCAAAAAGTATTAGCCCGTGCCGATGCCAAAATTGAAAATGTTTTAAGCAAAGGAGAAACGGATAATTAATTTTAATAAACTGATTATCAAATAATTATAAAAATATTTTTAAAAGATGCAACCTTCATTTAATCCCTTGCATCTTCAACATATAAATAGAAAGTTTCAAAAATAAATAAGTGCAGAGGTAATTTTTGTAATAACAATATTCAATTATTCTCTCAGGTTGCGCACCCCGACAATCATTCACTCATTGAAAAAGAAACTCTAAACATTTTAAAAAAACAGCAACCATGAATACATTAAACATCATGAAAACACTAAAAGGATTTAGTCTTTCAATCATCACCACATTAGCATTAATTTTTGCAACTGATTTCCAAGTAAATGCTAAATCAGGCGAAACAGATTCAACCGTTATCAATATTGACAAACGTAATCAAACGCTTCTCAACCAGCAAAATAACCGAACCCTCAAAGAAAATATCCAAGATTTATTCCAAAAAAGTGGAATGTCTCTTGATGATGATACTTGGAGAGGAATCCGTAGAATCGTAAATTCAGATTTGAATAAAGATACCCTTTTGGTAATCATGCAAAATGATAAAACTATCAAGATTGTAATTAATACCAATACCAAAGGAGAAAACAGAACCATTAACGACAACGGAAATACCGAACGCAAAAACGGTAAAGATAAAGAAGTTAGCGTAGGATTAGGTGGCGTAGTGGTAAAAGACGGTAAAGACGAAGTAAGAGTAGGATGGAATGGCGTGTATGTTAATGAAGGAGGAAGAGAAACCAATATTATGATTGGAGATTCTGCCAAACGAAATCGCCGAGACCGTGAATTTAGTAGTCGTTCTGGTTTTAATATTTATTTTGGCTTTAATGCACTCACAAACACCAATAGTATTAGCGGAGGCTATAATGCCAAAGATTTTGAGTTAAGTCCCTTTGGTTCAAGATATTTCGGTTTCGGTTGGACTCGCAGTGGAACAGTTAGTAAAGGCACAAATGCCGCCTTCAAAATTAGTTACGGCTTAGAGGTTTCATGGTATAATTTTATGTTTGAAAATAATAATTATCTCGTAAAAAATACCAACGAAATTGGTTTTAAAAATTATGCCGATGCCCAAGGAAATGTAGTACCCCTTTGTCGTAATAAACTAACCGTTGCCAATATCAACATTCCTGTGATGCCTTATGTAGCTTTCAAAAAAAGTAGTACCATTACATACATTGCAGCAGGTGGATATGTGGGTTACCGTTTAGACAGTTACACAAAAACCAAAGAAGAAGATAGTGGTAAAAAAGATTGGAATCATAGTAGCTTCTTCATCAATAATTTGCGTTATGGATTGGCCTTTGAATTAGGTTTAAAAAACTTTCCAGACTTGTTTGTCAATTATGATTTAAACAATATGTTCCAAGACGGCAGAGGACCCAAAGTGGGCGGAATTAGTTTTGGGATTAGATTGTAGGTAATTAATTCCACTTTGGCACTTTTACAGCTATTGCATCCTCCTACCCTCTTCAAAAAACATTAGAACTTAACAGCCCTACTTCAAATTGGACTGCCGAAGCAGGGGGATTTTGACCAATCTAACTCTTAATTGGAAAGAGAAAAAGGGTATTTTTTGAAAAGCAGTTCAAAATGCCAAAGTAGAATTAGTGAATTGAGGATTGGGTAGTTAGGGATAATTAGGAAACATATTTGCAAATTTTATAAATCGTCAGTACTGAGGGCAACAATTTCATTCTGACGATTTTTTTACACAAAAATGCTAATAGTAGATAATTATGTCATTGAAGCTGTTTAAACTTATTCCTTTTGGTATAAATAGTTTCACTTTCAACCTGATAACTCAAAATTTCTTCACCATAGCGATGCTATGCTTCACAAATTTCGAGTCATCAGATTAAAAATGAACTCAATTTCTATTCGGGGACGCCAAGTTAAAACGAAAAGTTTAAACAGCTTCATTGTATAATAATCCCCTATTATCCTAATCCCTAATTACCTAATCCCCAATTCACTAATTATTCAATCTCTAATCCCTACAAAACATTTTTTCATTTTTTTTTCGGCACAACCTTTGACATAATAAAAAATACACTTACCTTTGCACACTCTTTCACCAAGATACCAAAAGACGGTATATGAAGCGATAGAATAGGGGGGTGTACCAGAGTGGCCAAATGGGGCAGACTGTAACTCTGCTGGAGTATTCCTTCGGTGGTTCGAATCCATCCGCCCCCACCAAACAATTAACAATAACCAATTATCTGTTATAAAAATATTGATTATCTTTGTTATGATAATTGTTAATTGATAATTGTTCACTGACAAGCGGGAGTAGCTCATTTGGTAGAGCGATAGCCTTCCAAGCTATAGGTGGCGAGTTCGAGCCTCGTCTCCCGCTCCAATTTTTGGAACAATAATAAGTGGTTAGTTGCTGATTAGTTAATAGTTATTTTTTTAACTAAAAACGATTGACAATTAACCATTTATGTTTTTGGGCAATTTCGCCTTTGTAGCTCAGCGGTAGAGCACTTCCTTGGTAAGGAAGAGGTCGGCAGTTCAATCCTGCTCAAAGGCTCTGTTTAATTTGAAAATGTGCTAATTTGAAAATTTGGCAAATAACTTGCTCAACATATTAATTTTCAAATTAACTAACTTTCAAATTTTCAAATTGAAAATCGTTTTTTCATTCTTTTTATAAAATCAAATTAAGAACTAAATATCATGGCAAAGGAAAATTTTGACCGTAGTAAGCCTCACGTAAACATTGGTACAATCGGTCACGTTGACCACGGTAAAACTACATTGACTGCTGCAATCACGAAAGTGTTGTCAGAAAAAGGTCTTGCAGAGAAAAAAGACTTCTCTTCTATTGACTCAGCTCCAGAAGAAAAAGAGCGTGGTATCACTATCAACACAGCTCACGTTGAATATGCGACAGAAAAACGTCACTATGCACACGTTGACTGTCCTGGTCACGCCGATTACGTAAAGAACATGGTTACGGGTGCTGCCCAAATGGACGGTGCAATTATCGTAGTTGCTGCTACTGATGGACCAATGCCACAAACTCGTGAGCACATCCTTTTGTCTCGTCAGGTTGGTGTGCCTCAATTGGTAGTATTCATGAACAAAGTGGATATGGTTGATGATCCAGAATTGTTGGAATTAGTAGAAATGGAAATCCGTGAATTGTTGTCATTCTACAACTTTGACGGTGACAATATCCCAGTAATCCAAGGTTCTGCTTTGGGTGGATTGAACGGTGATGCGAAATGGGTAAAAACAATCGAAGAGTTGATGGATGCAGTTGATAACTGGATTCCACTTCCAAAGCGTGATGTTGATAAGCCATTCTTGATGCCAGTTGAAGATGTATTCTCGATTACAGGTCGTGGTACAGTAGCAACAGGTCGTATCGAAACAGGTATCATCAACTCTGGTGAGGCAGTAGATATCTTAGGTATGGGTGCAGAAGGCTTGAAATCAGTTGTTACTGGTGTTGAAATGTTCCGTAAAATCCTTGACCGTGGAGAAGCTGGTGATAACGTAGGTTTGTTGTTGCGTGGTATCGACAAAGAATCAATCCGTAGAGGTATGGTTATTTGTAAGCCAGGTTCAGTAAAACCACACACTAAATTCAAAGCTGAGGTTTATATTTTGTCTAAGGAAGAAGGTGGTCGTCACACACCATTCTTTAACAAATATCGTCCACAATTCTATTTCCGTACCACTGACGTAACAGGAGAAATCATGTTGCCAGCAGGTGTTGAAATGTGTATGCCTGGTGATAACTTGACAATCGACGTAACTTTGTTGAACAAAGTTGCGATGGATAAAGGACTTCGTTTCGCTATCCGTGAGGGTGGTCGTACAGTAGGTGCTGGTCAGGTAACAGAAATCTTAGACTAATACTTCTGAGAAATATATTGAAAAGAGCGTCTTTCGTGAGAGAGACGCTCTTTTTGTTTTGATGGTTTTAACGGTTTTTCCCCCGCCGTTGTTGGTATTTTTTCTACTAACAACACTTGCGACAGCATTTTTTTATCAATAATACAAAAAGATGATAATTTAATCACTTATGAATCAGCACTATATCCAATTCTTTACCGCTACGAATCTATGGTGGAAAAAACTCCTCAAACCCGATAAATACAAGCAAATCATCATTGATAGTCTAAAATTTTTAGTTGAAAAAGAACGAGTAAAAGTTTATAGATTCGTCATCATGCCAAATCATGTACACTTAATTTGGAAGATTAATGAAAATCATAAACGTGAAGATGTCCAAAGAGATTTTTTGAAATTTACCGCTCAACAAATTAAGCAAGATTTGGAGTTGAATCATCCTGACGTTTTACCGCATTTTGAAGTAAATTTGAAAGATAGAAAATATCAGTTTTGGGAACGCAACCCATTAAGTGTAGATTTGTATTCACGGAAGATTGTTTATCAGAAATTGACCTATATTCATTACAATCCTTTACAGGACAAATGGCAGTTAGTAGAGAAACCCGAAGATTACTGGTTTTCTTCTTATCGGTTTTATGAGTTTGGAGTTGATGATTTTGGATTTTTGACACATTATTTGGAGGATTGTTAGATGAGATTTTACGGAATTTTTGATTTTAGAAATGAACTACGAGTGCCGTTGTTGCGTGTTCCACACCAACAACACGTGCAAAAGCAAGCACCAAGTTCGATAATATAAGATTAATTTATATGGATAAAGCCTTAAATATCAACAAGATAAACTCTAATTTTTATAGTTGGCGAGTTGCTGACGCTCGTGTTGTTGGTGGAAAAAACACCAACAACGGCTGGAAAATAGTGGCACAGGAAGCAATAATAGTAGTGCAGTCTTTTCTTCTGGAATTACATCAGGTAACAGAGGTCATGTTTTTGGGGCAATTTATATGCTAAAAACATTGCGAAAATTTACTGCATTATCCCCTACACTTTTTGAAGGAAAATTGACACGAAGCGGTGGTGCTGGATGTGAACCTGATGCTCGGGAAGGAGCAAAAATTTATGAATTTAAAAGTTGGTCTCCTAATAGTAATGATGATGATGTAGGTTCATTAGGTGACGATGAGTTTATTACAGTTGGCGGAACATCGGCATTTCTTAAATTAGCTAATAATAGTTACTCTAACCCAACAAATTCATACACGCAATTCCTTTGTTATTTAAGCAATATCACCAAAATGGAAGACTTGGTTTATATCTTTGATAAAGACCAACTTAATGCCAAAGGACAAACTAATGCCGTAGCCTACATAAAATTAAGATTTCAAGAACTCATGAGTAAACCTGTTGAACAACAACAAATTTTTGACGTGATTTGGAATAATACTAATGGTTTGACACAAGATTTATGGAAACCAATAGATTATCCTTCTGGTATAAGTAAAGCACAAGCAAAAAGTATTTTTGTAAATT
This sequence comes from Arcicella sp., assembly GCA_034519515.1. Lineage (GTDB taxonomy): Bacteria > Bacteroidota > Bacteroidia > Cytophagales > Spirosomataceae > Arcicella. The sequence continues at coordinate 64,533 of JAXHOK010000068.1, read as the reverse complement.
GGGTTTCTGATACAAATAATTCAATTTATAATTTTATCACAGCAAGATGAATTACAACCTTAAAAATACATTTAAAAGAATTAGAGGTATTAAATTCTATAAATCACAAGTCATATTAGGTTATGATAACGGGGAACTCTTTGTAGATTCTAATAAAATTTCAGATGATGTTGATACTGTTTCATCTTCTCTAAGAATATATCTGCATTATTTATTTTTTGATAAAAACGATATTTCATGTGTCTATGATTTTGATACAAAGATTGTCATTCAAACAGGAGATTTTAGAGTGTATACAGAATCAATAGTAGATAATGAGTTTTTAGGTACTTATGGAGGTTTATTTATTAATGGTAAATACTCTTGGCATACAGGAAAATATGATTTTGATAAAAAAAAAATACTCATGGATTTTCCCCTTCTTCAAGATGTACCAATTATATGTTTTTTAGGAGTTAATGACTTGATAGTAAGTCCAAAACAAATGACTCTATCTTATTATGATTTAAAAAAGAACGGTTATCTATGGCAAACAGATTTGAGTGGGAGGAAATATTTAGACATTTGGCAAGAGGAAAAAGAAGTTAAAATTCAACGAATAATTGGTATTTATGAGAATCAGCTATTGGTAGTATTCAGTAATGATGAACTGATAAGTTTAGACACTAACACGGGAGAGGTTTTGTGGGAAACAAAAGATTTTATAAAAATAAATTTGCCTGATAGACGAAGTATATCTCAGTTTAGATTTGTCTATTGGCACATTGAAAACGGCAAAATGTATCAATTAGATGGTAATGTTTATTATTCAATTGACCTGTATTCTCAAAAAGTAGAAATTTTATGGAAAGATGAAAAGCAGGAAAATTTCATCACCATCACTCATAAAACTTATACAACTGAGTATATCTATTTTACGGGTTCATACAATCAGCTATTGCAACCTCATTTAGTAGGTGTTTTTAATCGTAAATTATTAAAAGTAGAGTGGGTTCACGATATAAATTTAAGTATAGACCCTAAGATGGGCTACCCACCTTCACTAAATCAACCACCACAAGTAAGTGAAAATAAATTATATGTGTTAGACACTGGCGGCACATTACACATTTTTGAAAAAGCACAAAACGCATAAAAATAATAATCCATGAAAAAATTCCTACGCCATCTCTTGCTATTTGCTTGTTTGCTGGGTGCAAATGGAGCTTTTGCGGGTGGAGACAAACCCAAAACTGCCCCCAAAGCCCCAAGCACAATCACGGAGGGAGACAAACCCAAAACGGTTTCGCACCCCATCGCCCAAACGGTGGCGGGAGTATCGAGCGTAAACGTGGCGGCATCCTCAGCCAAAAAACTGCAAAACCTCCAACTCTCCAACGCCTTAGACCAAGCCGTAGCCCAAATGGGCGATGCCATGTCGTTGATAGACTACTCCGCCCTCATAGTCGAGCGTCCAGAGCTATTGGTGGATGCCCAAACCGAGTCAGACAGAGCCGAAGCCCAAGGTCTTTTTGATGAAATAGCAAAGGGCAACCGCTACATCAAAGACATCAACCGTGGGGCTGACTGGGCGTCCCCGTTTCGGCATTGCCACAAGGCATCCGTTGGGGCAATGTGGATGCACAAGGCAATTCGGCAGGCGGGAATTCCATCACCGTAGGCATCGCCAGTGCCATCTTCAAGCCCGAATACACCATCCTGAAAGTATATGTAAAAATAGAAATAGAAACCCCCGCCAGCAGCAGAACCGTAGGCACAGCCCCCAAAAAGACCCTATTTTTTGGGTCAGATAATATCAAACTAAGCCAAGACGGTGGTTTCATCGGCGATGCCCGTTTGGTATTGTTGGGAGACTACAAAATCCCCTTCGGCAATTATGATTTTGAACTACGTGGGGGCTTGAACAAATCCGCAGGTCAATTCGCAGACTTCACCTACGTTTCAATAGATTGCGATGGTTTCAAAGAATTGAAAGTTTCGGGAGGTTTAAAATTCCCTCAAAATGTTTTAGTAAAAATTGACCCCGTAACAGCAGTAGTAGAAACGGGTAAAAACGTAGTAGGAGAAATCAGTGCAACGATTTATGATATTAACGATTTGCGTTTTGATGTAAGTTTGCCAGCCTTTGCCTTGTACAGTGCTCAGTCATGGGGTTTTGTGGTGCAGGGAGCAGTTTTTGATTTCAGTACTCGCACCAATTCACCAGGCACAGTATTTCCAGAAAAATACGCCACCGATTATTTCCCACCCGAAACGGACGGCTCATTAGCCATCAACACCTGGCGAGGGGTTTTTGTGAAGAATTTGGAAGTACTCCTCCCCAGAGAATTTCGGAAAAAGGTTGATAAAGATAAAGTCATTATTGCCCGTCAGCGAATAACCGCCCAAAACCTTTTGATTGACGAAAGGGGCGTAAGTGGCAGTTTCTCGAAAGAACCCGTCATTCAACTAAACGAAGGCGATGCCTCGGGTTGGGATTTTTCAGTAGATAAAATCAGAGTAGATTTTGAGACCAACAAATTATGTCGCACTCTACAGCACAGGATATAGAGGATAGGATTTTGAAATAAATTTCTTCGGGTGGAAAACAAATAAAAAATGTTCAATTGACAACAATCAACGCTCAATTTGCAAGTATTTTTAAACACTTGAAAATTGAGCATTGAACATTGCAAATTGAACATTTTACTGTGAAAACTCAAACCTAAAACTGCTCAACCCCCGCAAAGAAGAAACTTCCTTCGATTTGAGCGTTTTCGTCTGAATCAGAACCGTGAATTGCGTTTGCTTCGATTGATTTAGCAAACAATTTACGAATTGTTCCTTCGTCGGCATTTGCTGGATTGGTTGCTCCGATTAAAGTTCGGAAATCAGCTACTGCATTGTCTTTCTCCAAAATTATCGGAACAATCGCCCCAGACGACATATAACTGCACAAATCAGCATAGAAGGGTCTCTCAGCGTGAACTGCATAGAATTCTCCCGCACGTTCTGCCGTCAATAAAGTCTTTTTCATTGCTACGATTTTGAAGCCCGCCTCCTCAATCATTTTAATAATTGCTCCCGAATTTCCATCTGCCACTGCGTCAGGTTTGATCATCGTGAATGTTCTGTTAGTTGCCATGTTTGGTCTTTTAATTTGTAATGAATAAAATTTTCACAAAATTACGCAAACATGAACCGTTTTAGAAACCTTCCGAAGTTTTTTATGAATATTTCTCAGTAACTTTGCGTTTTATTTTTCCATAAGATAACAATGCAAGAATTAGAGTCCTTTCGTGAATTAATCAGCACACCCAAAAACATCGTGATTACTACTCATTTCAAACCCGATGCCGATGCTCTTGGGTCGTCACTGGGTTTGGCGGGTTATCTCAAAAAGAAAGGACATACCATAACGGTAATTACTCCCTCAGATTATCCAAAATTTATCGCTTGGATGGCTGGAAATGAGGAGGTTATCAATTATGAAAATTATAAAAATCGAGGTAAAAATAATCGAATCATTGCTAATGCTGATATTATTTTCTGCTTAGATTTTTCGGTTTTGGCTCGCATTGAGGCAATGGCAGACCCCGTGAGGCAATCCAAAGCCGTGAAAGTAATGATTGACCATCATACCTTTCCCGAGGATTTTGCAGAGTTCTCTTATCACGATACCAAAGCTGCCGCAACGGCTCAATTGATATTTCAGTTAATAGAATTGTTGGGTGATAAAGCACTTTTGGACATACCCATCTGCGAGTGTCTTTATGCAGGCATCATGACCGATACGGGTTCGTTCCGTCACCCAAGCACTACGCCAGCCGTCCATAGAATTGCGGCTGATATTATGGAATTGGGTGTAAATACTAACCTGATTCACCGCAGAACTTACGACAGTTCAACAGTGGAACGCATGAAGTTTTTGGGCTTTGTTTTATCCGAAAAATTGGTAGTCCTTCCCGAATACAGAGTGGCATATTTCACCGTTACGGAAGAAGAATTAAAAAGGTTTAGTTCACAAACGGGTGATACTGAGGGAGTTGTTAATTACGGTTTGCAGATTGAAGGAATTGTGATGTCAATCATCATCGTGGACAGACCCGAAGCCGTCAAAATGTCGTTTCGTTCGGTTGAAGAATTTGCCGTAAATCAATTAGCCTCCAAACATTTCAGCGGTGGTGGGCATAAAAATGCCTCGGGCGGAAAAACTACGGGTATTGGTTTACAAGCAACTGTTGATAAACTATTAAGCATTTTACCCGAATATCAAGAGGCACTTTTGGCGGTGAAGAGTTAGGAGGAAGGGAAAGAGGATAAAAGGAGACAGGAAGAAAGAAATTGAAAATAATTAGCACATTAAAATCGTTAAAATCAACTTAGTGAAATTCAAATAAATAATCATGTTGGTAATTGAGTTAGAGAAATTAGGAAATCAATATTAAAATTTACTTTGTGCCTTCGTGCCTTAGTGGCTGTTAAAATTGTGGCTTTTGCTCCTTTGCCCCTTTTAAAATCAAAAAAATGTTAAAAAAACTTAGTGTAGTAATCCTTGCCGCTATGACGTTGGCAGGGTGTAATAAAAATCGTATCGAAGTAAAAGATGGCGTAAAAATCCAATTTCATAACCACGACGATAAAGCAAAAAAGTTGAAGGAAGGCGATATTATCTCTTTCTTGGTAACGGTTAAAACAGGTGCTGACTCATTATTGAGTCCTCCAGTTGATGTTACAAAACCCGCCCGTGATATGGTTCAACCCAAAGGACAAGGCGGTTTCAAGGGTTCATTTCAAGACGGTTTGCGTTTGTTGGCAATTGGTGATAGTGCAACTATTTATGTTCCAGTGGATTCATTGGCAAAGTCGGGTGCTCAATTACCTCCATTTTTGAAAAAGGGAACGGATATTAAATACACCGTGAAAATCGTAAAAGTACAAAGCAAAGCCGAGTTTGAGAAAGACATGGCAGCCGAACAAGCCAAAGCCAAAGTAGAGGCAGATGCTCGCAAGGCTCAATTGCCACAATTGATGGCTGATTTTGTGAAAAAATCAGGTTTAGCTTTTAAAACAACCGCTTCGGGATTGCAGTATGTCATGTTGAAAGAAGGCACTGGCGACAGTCCAAAAAACGGAAACACGTGCAAGTGTATGTATAAAGGTACATTCATGGATGGAAAAGTGTTTGACGAAAGTAAAGCACCCGTAGATATGCCCATCGGACAGATGATTCCTGGTTTCAACGAAGCCTTGATGATGATGAAGAAAGGTGGTAAAGGTAAATTCTTGATTCCCCCAGCCATTGGTTATGGTGAGCAAGGTCAAGGACCAATTCAAGGTAATACTCCATTGGTTTTTGAAGTAGAATTGATTGATTTTAAGGCACAGTAGTAGGTTTTAGCAGTGAGCAATGAGGTGTGAGTACTGAAGTAGAATAGTTTTTTAATTTTCACTCCTCGACGCTCATTGCTCACCGCTCTATCGCTCTATAATTAACAGTTTTTAACGCCCATTTTCGCAATCAAAATCGTTTCTTTGCGTTTTGTTAAAAAATCATACTAAGTTCAATGATTTTGATTTGAACCCAATAATAGTAGGCTTGATTCTATCATTCACTCAATCACTCATTCTATCATTCACTCAATCATTGAAACACAACATTATGAAAATCAGAGTATTAAATTTTTTATTGGGAATTGGCTTCATCGGTTTTTTGGGAAGTTGTCTTTCAGAAGTTGTCTTGGAAGATGATGTAATTATCCAACAAAATGAAAGTCAAATTCAGCAATACATTAGTAGTAAAAAACTCACAGCAACCAAAGCTGCTAATGGAGTTTATTATACCATCACAAAGGCAAATCCCAACGGACGAGTTTTGACTTTGGGTGATACCGTGCGTTTGCATTATGTATTATCAAGATTAGATGATAAGCTGGATAATAAAATAGATAGTTCATCAACTTTAAAAAATCAGCCATTTACTTTTTTCAATAATGGCGGAGCTACCAATATTTTCTTGAAAATGCTTCCGTACATGAAAGATGGTGAACAAGCCACTTTTATTATTCCTTCAAACTTAGCGGGCGGCTCACAGGCATTTCCAAACCTACCCGCCAATTCTCCACTTCGCTGTGATATTACTTTCTTCAAAACATATAGTGAAGATATAACGATTGATAACTATGTGGCATCCAATAAATTGATAGTAAAAGAGAAAATATCGGCATCAAGTAGTATAACAGGATTTACTAATTCCGTCAGTTATATTCAAGTAAAAGCAGGAGCAGCAGACTTGATTTCGGGTAAAGTTGCTAAATTAAAATACACAGGCAGACTTTTGAATGGATTTGTTTTTGATAGTAATGTCAGCAAAACAGATTCTCTGAATTATACAGTGGGAGGCACAAATAATTATGTGCAGGGCTTTAGATTAGGTGTTGATAAAATGAGATTAGGTGAAAAAGCTACCTTCATTTTTCCATCAGGTTTAGGTTACGGAGGCACAGCAAGAAGTAATATTCCTGGATACTCAACCCTAATTTTTGACATCGAAATCGTGGCGATGAAAGACAAATAAAATACACAACAGACATGAACAAGAGCATTATTTATATATTATTGTTGAGTACAATTGGGTTCTTGAATGGTTGTGCAACCTCCGATCCAGCACCTACCAATGTACTCACCCAAGAAACGATTGATAAAATCACAGCTTATGGAACATCTCAGAAATTGACTTTCACTCGCAGTGCTGATGATATTTTTTATGCTGTTACTAAAACCAATCCATCGGGGCGTGTGCCTAAACAGAATGAATACGTTAAGTTATATTATACTTATACAAAATTAGACGGTACGATTTTGGACAGCACCGCTACCAATCAGAAAATTCCCGTGGCAATTCCTTATTTAGCTTATAATAGTCTGCTGAACTATGCAGTAGCTTATATGAAAGAAGGCGAATCGGCGGTAGTGGTTTTTCCAGCTACTTCTTCATCAAGTGAACCATCTGCATTGAATATAACATTACTCTCGACTCGTGATGAAACAGAACAGATGAACGAATATATTGCTGAAAAATATAAAGGCTTCACTTTCAAAAAAACGGCTTCGGGTTTACAATATCTTCTTACTAAAATGAGTGCTTCGGGAGATACCGTGAAAATAAATAAAACTGCTACTGTTAGTTATACGGGAAGATTATTGTATAAAAATAAAACTCGTGATTCTAACGGTTTTCCTATTTATACTGACCAATTTGATGCGGGAAGTTTCTCTTTCATGATTGGAGCGGGAACGGTAGTTTCAGGTTTTGAAGAAGCTACTAAACTGATGAAATCGGGTGATAAAGGAATTTTTATATTTCCTTCTGCAATCGGTTACAAAGAAAGAGGTTCAATAAATAATTCAACAGGGCAGTATAGTATAGCCCCTTACACGCCACTACTTTTTGAAATAGAAGTAACAGCCGTAAAATAAACAATACCTATAAATTAGAGCCTTGTCAGAATCCTTTTCATATACTTGAAAGGGATTTTTTTTATATTTACAGTATGATGAAAAATAAACTATGTTTTGCTACCAACAACGCCCATAAATTAGAGGAAATTCAAGCCATTTTGGGTGATAATTTTGAGCTTTTGAGCCTCAAAGATATTCAGTGTAACGAAGAACTGCCCGAAACTGGGAATACGTTGGAAGCTAATTCTTTACAAAAGGCAAAATATTTATATGATAATTATCAAGTCAATTGTTTTGCGGACGATACAGGCTTGGAAGTACACGCCCTTGGGGGTGAGCCTGGGGTGGATTCTGCTCATTATGCAGGAAAACAAAGAAGTCATGGCGATAATGTAAACCTGTTACTGAAAAATCTCGCAGATAAACCCGCCCGTTCCGCCCGATTCCGAACGGTTATTACTCTGATACAAAACGGCAATATTACCCAATTTGAAGGGATCGTAAACGGGCAAATTATTGAAACGTTGAGAGGAACAGAAGGATTTGGTTATGACCCCATTTTTATTCCCGAAGGTTACGATAGAACTTTTGCTGAAATGAACATTTTAGAAAAAGGGGAAATCTCGCATCGAGGAAGGGCATTTCAGAAATTGGTGGAGTTTTTAAAATGAAGTTACAAATCTTTAAGCGACGGTCGCTTAAAGATTTATAATCTACAACTTTAAGATAATAGGGGCAAACCACCACTGAATTGTCTGATAAATGCGACTACATTGGAAAATCTATTGAAACCTCTTAACTTCGATTTGGGAATACCCTGAATTGCTTAAACTTTCATTAAAATAATGATTAATCAAAAAATTATTAGATTATTGGTACTCTTCGGTATCATTATTACACATCAAAATATTGTTGCACAGTACGTTATTACAGGTAGAATCACGGATGCTAAAAACGGAGATCCACTTCCTTTCGCTACGGTTGGATTAAAAGGTAAAAACATTAACGCTGGGGCTCAAACCAACTTTGAGGGCGTTTATACCATCAAAACCAAATTTATGGCTGACTCTGTTTATGTCAGCACTGTTAATTACAAAAAGAAAATCAAAGCTCTTGATAAAAATGCTACGACCCAAACTATTGACTTTCAGATGGTTGGTGAAGCAAAATCATTGGATGAAGTTGTAGTGTTTTCGGGTGAGAACCCTGCCTTTAAGATTTTGAGAAAACTGCGTGAAAATGTGGAGAAAAATGACCGAAAACGTCTAACAGCTTTTGAATATGATTCTTATTCAAAAATGGAACTGGATGTGGACAATATTTCCGATAAATTCAAGGAAAAGAAGGTCATGAAGCAGATTCAAGGAGCTATTGAGAAGTTTGAAAAAATTGCGGGGGAAGATGGCAAAGCCGTTATTCCAACTTTTATTTCTGAAACGATTTCAAAATTTTATTTTCGTGAAACGCCTAATCGTAAGAAGGAAGTAATCTTAAAGAACAACATCAAGGGTGTGGGCGTGAAGGAAGGCAGTTTTGTCTCGCAGATTGTGGGGGGCAATATCTTCGCTAACTATAATTTCTACGATAATTATGTCCCTTTTTTGGGTAAAGACATTATTTCGCCCGTTGGCAATAACTGGAAAGGAACTTACTCGTGGTACATTACAGACACGACTGATGTAGATGGACACGTCTGCTACGGAATGGAATTTGACCCAAAAAATGATAAAGATTTAGTTTTTACGGGAAAAGTCTATATTGATTCTACTTCTTTTGCCCTTGTGCAGATAGATGCAACCGTAGGAAAGCAAGCCAACATCAATTTTATTGATAAAATCAAGATTTCGCAGGAATTGGAGCGAACAACTGAGGGAGCTTGGTTGCCCATAAAAACCCGTTTTTTGATTGATATTGCCGAGATTTCTAAAAACTCAGCGGGAATGTTATTGAAAATGTATATTTCCAACAAAAACTTTATCATTAATCAACCCAAGGAAATGAGTTTCTATGACCTCCCTGTTGAAGTAGCGGAAGATTCCAAAGAACCCGACCCCAAATACTGGTTGGAAGCACGCCACGAATCACTTTCAGCACAGGACATTTTGGCTTCTCAGCTGATTGATACCATCCGAAATGTTCCCATCGTAAAAACTTACGTGGAAATTGCCGAAATTATCGCCAGTGGCTACAAACGTTTTGGTAATAAATTTGCGTTTGGTCCTTATGTAAACCTTTTCGCTATAAACACCGAAGAGGGTTTACGTACACGTTTTGGTTTCAAGACCCTAGCGGGTTTTGATAAAAACTGGATACTCAAGGGCTGGGTAGGTTTTGGTACGAAAGATTTGGTATTCAAATACGGTGGCGAAGCGGATTATATCCTTTCACGTCGCCATTGGACAGTGGCAGGAGTTAAACATAGTTACGACCTTGAACGTGTCGGACTAACCCCTGAACTGATTGGAGGTAATAAAATTTTCTACGCATTTACCCGTTGGGGTAATTACTCAGGAGCATTTTACCGTCGAGAAAACGAAATTTTCGTAAAAACTGAACCAAGAAAAGGTATTTCTTTCAATGTCGCTTTCACGACCCGAAACTTTGACCCTTTGTTCGATTTTAAATTTAGAACAAATCCAGAAGCAGGGAAAAATTCTCCTTCACAAGATTTTTATGACGATAGTTTCGTAACCATTGAAGCTCGTTTCGCCAAAAACGAAACTTTTATCATGGACGGAAACGAACGCATTTCGCTTGGAACGAAACGTGTACCTGTGTTTTCGATTGCCTATCAACACGGAATCAAAGGCGTGATGGGAAGTAACTTCAATTACGACAAGTTTACTGCCAAAGTTTTCCAGTCCTTCCGTCTGGGTTCGCTGGGGCGTTCGGATTATACCATACAAGCTGGATATATTCCGACCAACTTACCCGCACCGCTTTTATTTCCACACTTGGGTAATCAGACATTTTTCTACAACCGTGCCGCCTTCAACACCATGTACTTCTTTGAGTTCGTGAGTGATAAATATGTATCGTTGAACTATAATCACAACTTTGAAGGGTTGCTTTTCAACCGTATTCCTGCGATTCGACAACTGAAATGGCGTTTGATTGCCTCGGCTAACGTCCTGTTCGGTAGTCAGCGTCAAGAAAATCTTGACTTGATGCAAGAAGCCATACCAGTAATCAATCCACGGCGTACCATTGATAGGAATGGAAATCCGATCACACGTCCAAGATATAATTTCTCAGCCCTCGACCCCAATATTCCATACTTGGAAGTGGGTTACGGGATAGATAATATCTTTAAAATTTTCAGAATTCAGGCATTTCACCGCCTAACATACCTCGACCACAGGTCTCCTGATGGAAAAATTCCAAGATCTTTTGCATTAAAAGCATCCGTACATTTTTCTTTCTGAGAAAAAAATAATAGCTTTACAAAGTTCTCCTTCTTTATATTTTGTTTCATTAAACAATATGAGTAGGAGTTTTTTTGTGGGCTGTACTTTGGTTTTTCAGTGGTTGGGTGAATGACCAAAGGGGTTGTTTATATAGTAATCATTGTAACAGCTTCGTTACGAATTGTAATCATAGTAACGGCTTCATTACGAATTGTAATCATAGTAACCATTTCTGAATTGTTACAATTAGATAGTTCTGCTACTGTTTTCTTTGCGATAGTCAATTTACAAGTTTTCATTTCTCTATGGGTTTTAAATTTTGAATCGTTTTATTTGATTTTCAATGGTTTGGTGAATGACCAAAGGGATTGTTTATATAGTAATCATAGTAACAGCTTCGTTACGAATTGTAATCATAGTAACGGCTTCATTACGAATTGTAATCATAGTAACCATTTCTGAATTGTTACAATTAGATAGTTCTGCTACTGTTTTCTTTGCGATAGTCAATTTACAAGTTTTCATTTCTCTATGGGTTTTAAATTTTGAATCGTTTTATTTGATTTGATGAATCAAATCTACACAAAGTTTTTTCTGAAAAATTATTGGTTATCTTAATGATTAAATTATCATGTCCAATAATATTTCCCTTGCATTCAATGATTTTCAAGAAAATAAAAAATATAACTATTTAGATTTTTCTTCTCTTTTTTCGTAATTGTTATAATATAGAATGGACAAAATACAAAAGTCACATTTATTCATTTGGACTTTATATACAATTTATTACATGATTGCTTACACCGTTATTTATGGACAAGCATTTACGATTGTATTAACAGCTAACGTAATATTTATAAACCTAACTTTTGCACTTGCATTTTATGGAAGTCTATTATTTCTACTTCCAAAATTTTTAAGTAATAATAGATATGTATTTTTAATTATTGGATGCATTATATTGGTGGCGTTTTCTACATTATTGAGAATCTATACTTTTAAATATATATTTCCATTTATTTTTACGAATGCAGATAAACAAGAAATTAACAAACAAGAATTAGTAATTAATTTTTGGAATACCCAAATTTATGTTTTGTACGCTCTCGGTTACTATTATGCCCAAAGAGTAATCCAACAACAAAGAGAAATTGCTCAAAAAGATGTAGAAATTGCGGAAGAAAAAGCAAAAAATGCTATTTTAGAAAAAGAGAAATCACAAGCAGAATTGGCTTTCTTACGGTCGCAGATTAATCCGCATTTTATGTTCAATACGTTGAACATGATTTATAATAAAGTCAGAAAAGCTAATAAAGAAGCAGGCGAGATTGTCATTCAGTTTGCCAATATGATGCGATATGCCACCAGCACAAAATTGCAAGCCAATGAGGTGGACGTGCGAGGCGAACTTGATTTTGTGAAAGAATATCTCAATATTCACAAACTTCGTTTTAAAGATTCAGTTTATATTGATTATGATGAGGAGGGCTATATGCTCTCGCACAGGATAGTGCCGATGGTGCTGATTACCTTAGTGGAAAATGCCATAAAGCACGGTTCAATTGATGATCCTAACTATCCATTAATCATCAGAGCCAGTTTGATTGATGAGTATTTTACCTTCATGGTGCATAATTTGAAAAACCTTAAACCCAATGGCTTAGACACAAAAGGCAATACGGGTGTTGGGATTGTGAATATTGAAAAAAGATTAGCAGCGGTTTATAAAAACGGAGGATATTCCTTAGAGAAAGAAGAAACCGAAGAAGATTATATTGTTACCTTTACCGTAAATTTTAAAGAGACAAAAAGATGATTAACGTAGTAGCAGTTGATGACGAACCAGAAGCATTGGAGGTATTGGTGGATTATATCAAAGATACACCATTCTTGAATTTAGTGGCTGCCACTACCAATTCTATGGAAGTGGTTGGAATTTTGAATTCAAATGAAGTAGATTTGGTAATGACCGATATTATGATGCCCCGCATGAATGGACTCAATTTAGTGAGTTTATTTGAGGGTAAAGTGAAATTTATCATGACCACGGGTTATCCTGAATATGCCTTGCAGAGCTTTGATCATGGTGTTTTGGATTATTTGGTAAAACCTTTTGGTTATCAGCGTTTTTTGAAGGCAGTTAGCAAGATGCCTTTTGAAATGACCTTGGTGGATGCTCCCGAAGACGAACCCGAAGCAAAACCAATGCCCAAACGAGAAGATTATATTTTTGTGAAGGTGGATGCCAAAGGTAAGTTTCATAAAGTTTTATACAAAAATGTCATCTTTATTGAAGCCCAAAAAACGTATGCTTCCATAACTACGGAGACCGATAAGGTTTTGACCAATCTTACGCTTTCAGATTTAGAAAAACGCCTTCCTGAAGACCGTTTCATGCGAGTACACCGTTCTTACATGATTGCGAAAGACAGAATTACGGGTATCGAGGGTGATGAAGTGATTTTGGATAAAATATTAAGAATTCCCATCGGTGATACTTACAAACATAATGTTACAGCTTATTTGGAAGGTAGTATTTATTTCAAAGAAAGCACCAGTGCTACGATTCTGGGTAAAAGAATCACTCGAAGCACGGGACAATAATGAGCAGTGAGGTAGAAGCAGTGAGCAATGAGTTTAGAGCCGTGAACAATGAGCGTGGAGTTATTTCCTCAAACCTCATTGCTCACGGCTCATTGCTTTAACTCATGTTTCATTGCCCTAAAATAATACATTTAAAAGGTCGATTTTGTACATTTTAAAGAACTTTGATAGGGATTATTGTTTTCGTAAATGATTGGTATATATTTGTTTTTGAAGTTTATCAAAAAACTGATAATTCTTCTGTTAATCAACCTTTTATCTGATATTTCTTAATCCATGTCATTAATAATCTTAATAATTGCCTGTACTATTGCGGCTTATTTAATTGGTTCAATACCTACTGCTTTATGGTATGGAGAAGCCTACTTTGGCATGGATGTTCGCAAACACGGTAGCGGAAATGCGGGGGCAACTAATACTTTTCGGGTTTTGGGTAAGCGTGCGGGAACGGTGGTTTTGTTGATTGATGCTATTAAAGGTTGGATTGCTACTTCATTGGCGTTGATGATGTATTACGGACATTTGATAGAGTGGTCGGAGTGCCAGAATTTAAAATTGCTTTTTGGATTTATGGCAGTTTTTGGGCATATCTTTCCAGTATTTTCTAATTTCAAAGGAGGAAAAGGCGTTGCAACCTTACTGGGAATGGTGATGTCGGTGCATCCAGAAGCGGCTTTGGTTTGTATGGTTATTTTCTTTTTGGTATTTATTGCGTTTCATTATGTATCATTAGGAGCAATTATTGCTTCTTTGGCTTTTCCGATAATGTTATTACTAAAAGCATTTGGACCAGAAAATAGTTTGGTGATTGTTTTTGGATTTTTATTGTTTGGAATGATTGTGGTAACGCATCGTAAGAATATTGTTAAATTGATTAAGGGAAAGGAGAACAAGATGTTTCTTTGGTCGAGGAGGTAGGTTTTGGATAGGGTATTGTTATCAAAAAAGGGGCATAAAATTTAGAAATTCTAAATTTTATGCCCCTTTTTAGTGTCTGACGAGTGGACTGGTCGGGAGACCAGCCACGAAGACAATCTCTAATTACTCACAGGAGACAATTGTGGTTGTACAAATCAGAATGTGATTTGTTATTAGGGCACACCCTGTCTGAGTTGCATCGCCGCCTTTAATAGCCTTCATTTGAGTTTTATCTAAAACCACAACGGTTTTTTTTTGAGAGATAATTTTTCGTTAATGTTCATGTTATTGAATGATTTAAGAATTAAACATAATTTTTCAACACTAATGTATTGTTATACTAAACTAAAACATTTTTTGCGAAAAAACAATTTTTTTATAAAATATTTAGTAATGAGCCATTATACTTTTGTAAGTAAACATTTTTTTTATAGAATAGATAGTAGTGGGTCATCCTATAATTTCAGTAGTACAAATTGGTATTTAAGAAATAAGTAAGATTTCATCCCAATAAGGTTCATTCCCATACTCTCTGTAAATCAAGGTCTTAGTAATACCTGCACTACCTTCTAAAAATGATTCACTATATTCCCATCCATCTGTAGTCCACTGTTTATAACTGGCTAAGCCATCATTAACAATAGCCATATTTAAAGTTATTTTATACCAATAATCCGCTGATTCTTTTAAAGATGGATGGTTATAGCGATGATAAAATCTTTTAAAAATATGGGCTATTCCAGATGCTCCATGACATAATCCTGCATCAACAACACGAGCATTTTCTAAGTTTTGTATTTGACAATTATGTAATAGAATCTCTAAAATTTGTCTATCCAATGATTTATCATTTAGAATCTGCTTCGCTTGCCACAATGCACAACAAATTCCTATATCACCATAACACCAAGCCAATTGAGAACTTCTATTGGCAACTCCATTTAGTCCTATAGAAGTAGGAAAGTAGTACTCTGAGTTATTTTGAGGTTTTTGAGCATATTTTAAAATAAAATTTACTGTACTTTGTATAATAGGTTTGAGTATATCAACGCCAATGCCATTATTATAACATTTAGATAAATATACTAAGATAGAGGGTATTCCGTGCGAAAGACCGAGATTGTAGGTTTTCTCAAAAGTAAAAATTCCATTAGGCTTTTGAGTCCAAAATGATGTATTATCATCACTATTGACAATCATCTGTGAAAGTAATAATGCTAAGTGTTCTTCTATATTTGCCTTTAAGTTAGGATTTGTTTTGAGTCGTTTTAAGAAATATATCCCCCCTCCCATAGCGCCATGTAGGTAATCATAGTTATTATTCTTTTGTTCTTGAATCATCCATTCATATACAAGCTCATCCACATCCGACAATACCTCATTAGGATCTGCATTTATTATTTTTCTCTCTACTAAATCTTCATAAATCCACCCTAAACCAGCTATCCCAACTGAGAATGAACAATGATAGTTGTCATTAGTAAGATTCTCAAAAATTCCTTTTAAGTTATCAGCTATTTTTGTTAAATATTCTTGATTCTTTGTTGCGTCATACAGATAGCTCAGAAACAGTAAATTTCCGCTTCCTCCACGAAATAGTCCACAAGTTCTATCCTCAGATTTTAATAACATATTATTAAGTTTTGTCAGCATCTTTTTATTTTTAACTCTTTATTTCGCAAAATTAATGCTTTGTCCAACAATTAGATTTATTAATGAAAAAGTGTGGATTCAACAAAATAACACCGGGTTCAATACTAACAACAAATTAATTTTAAGGGAGATTGAAAAACAAGATATTGTTTTAGGTTTTATTGCCCTAAATCGATGTTCGTTCACTATATTTTTTATGGCATAAATCCCATTTTTCGAAGCTTTTTCCCAAAAATCTGAGATTCTTCTCCTTCCAAAATACCTTTTTTGTAAATTTCACTCTAATTTCCAGTAATCAGAAGTTTTATGTTACTTTATACTGAAACCTCTCTCCATCTTTGTAATTTTTCCTTTTTCATTATATCCAATTGCCTCAATTCGGTAATTGCCTGGTTTTCCAATAGCCTGAAAACTAATTTTTGCTTTTCCTTTATCATCAGTAAGCACCGCAGGATTCCAATAAATTGTTGAACGGTTTTTTAGTTGGAACATTTTGGTAGCATCAATTTCGTTTTCGGGCAGATAAAACTTCTTTGGGGTATAAAATCCAATCATCTTGAAACGCTTAAATCCTTCGGCTGGTGGCGTATCAGTGAGTACAGTGTTACTTCCTGCAATAAAATTTTTGGTAAAAATACCAATCATTCCTGATGGGAAGACTACCGACCTATTTTGCTGATAAACTTCAATTCTTGAAATCATGTCAGAATCAACAAACGTTTCATTTATATTTTTCATTTGAACGCCATCGACCCAAATTTCTGGCGTTCCCCCTCGATTCCAAGTTAAGTCCATTACACCAGTTGCACCATCAAACGTTATATTTAAGCCTGGAACCTTCCCCTGAATGGATTGTATGAAATTTAGCTTACCATTAAAATTGTACTTTTTATCGGTAAATTGATAAGCAGGTTTTCCAAACATTTTATGAAATCGGAGTAGCATTGTGGTATCGGATTGCTTGGCTTTTACGCTAACTTCCTGCAAAAGAATTGAGTTTTTGAAGTTGAAATCATAGTCATAACTTACACTTGAATTTGATGTAATTACTTGATTGTCAACTATTTTAAAGTTATTTCGGGTTTTAGGGAAATAAAAATTCGGTTTGGCTGGCTCTTCCAAAAATATATTTGAAACAGGCTTTCCTTTTTTATCATTGACCAAAATATCAATCACTAAGGTATCATGTCCTGTAATGTTTTCAATCTTATAAATTCCGTCTTTGTTAGAGTTATAGCTATCTAACAGAAAAGTATCTTTTCGCATCAATATCAGTTCTGCTTCAATCGGTCTTCCTTTGGTATCTTGGGTGCTACCAATAAAAGTGCGACCCGTTTCTGAATTATAGTTGATACGTTCAAGTTCTATGATTTTTCTGGTAAAAGTACTTTCTTGAATAGGGATGTAAACTTTTACATTGCTTTCGTTTGTAACCGAAACCGAAAACGAATGGTTTGCAATGCCGTTAAGGTTTATTTCCACGTTTTCGCCAAGACTAAAAATGTCTTTATTCAGCCCAATTGTCTCATCAAATGACTGATAACCAGTTATTTGCGAATCAATGCTTTGGTTTTTTTTCAAAACTGCAATTTCCTGTACGGTTTGGGTTGAATCGCCAAAATTCTGTTGCCAGTTTGTGTAGGCTCTCAGAAAATAATTACCATTTTTGAGGGTATCAGGTAGCACAAAATCTCCGTGAGCTGCCCCGTTTTTCGCTTTCAAAATCTTACTTTGAATTATTTTTTGTGCTTCATCTATCAAATCTACATAAACTACTTTGCTGATGGCATCTTGATACAAAGGGCTTGTGTAGGTCAGGTAGGTTTTGAACCACACCGTTTCGCCCAAAAAATAATTCGATTTATTGACGTGAAAAACGATTTTTTCTTGCTGTGGGGCGTAGTTGTTTTTACTGTTTGAAACTTGTGTTTGTGCAATCAGTTCTTCGATTTTTGGCTGAAAATCAATTGGTAATAATTCAGCAATTCGGTGATTACTAAATGAACCAACCACATAAACATCGAAGGGGTTCTCGAAAAGCCCGTATTGGTTGAATCTGATACGTTTATTTTTTGACTCAAACTGTGAAATCTGATGGTTGATGTCGATATAAGGTCCACCAAATTCTTCTTTTTGGGTATAATGAATTTCGATATTTTTCGATAAATTCAGATATGTCATCATACCATCTTTCGAAATGAGGCTATCGGGGCTTAGTTTTATGATACTTTCTTCAATTTTAGTATTTTGAACGAAACTCTTTGTGATATTTCTGGCATTTTTGTAGGTGTAAATATTGAAGCCATCTTGGGTGCTGGTGTGCCGTGCCAACGACTGTAAAAAGTGATTTATCGAACCTTTGTAGGCATCTAAACGATTTTCCTCCCAAGTCCTTTTTTCTTTTGGTGAAGCTAACATTTCTTCAAAAAATGTATCACCAGCAATCAGAAAGTTAGTTTTTGAAACCTCAAATGCTTTCATTACAAAGTTAAGTTTATAACCCAGAGCAAGGTTTTCGATTATGATTGGTGTCGATGATTTGGCAAATAATTTGCCGTCTTTTTCTTCAAAATCTATCACATAAGGATTCAGTATTCTGCACTTTTTGGCGTTATCAGATGTGCCAAAAAAGATATTTTTAAACCTTTTTAAGCGATTATCCCATACCTTGTCCTTAGAAGATTTTACACTTACTTCGGTTAAGATTTGTTCATTTTGTGCCAAAGAAATGGTTATTTCGAGTACCGAATTTTCTTCTTTTACAACAATAGGGGTAGATTTAGATAAATAGCCAATCATTGAAGCTACCACGTTATAACTACCAATTGGCAGTTTATTAAACACAAATTCGCCCGCTTCGTTGGAACTTGCTCCTTTGGTTGTGTTACCAATAAAAATATTCACAAAAGGTAAAATTTCTTTTGTTTTTTCATCAATTACTTTGCCTTTAATGCGAGTTTGCTGAGCAATTGATGAAAATGTAATTAGTAGCAATAACAAGGTTTTTTTCATGTAAAGGGTATTTTTGAACAAAATAGAGGTTAAACGCATTTAAAAAATACGACTAACTAAGTAAAAATAAAAGCATTGATTACTTAGTTAGTCGTAAAAACGAAAGAGCAGTAACAAGAAAGAAGAAACTTTAATTGCTAAAAGTTTCTTTTAAAATGATTTGATAACTGATAAAATTAACCGCCCAATAGTTGGGAACACCATGTTCGCAATTCCTTTATTTCAATTGGTCTTTTGGCTCTTTTTCAAATAATTTTGCATCAAAGCTAACTTTTCTTAACAGAATTTGCCTACAAATCAACCGCACAACCATAAGCTGCTTCGGTTGCTCCTTTGATGGCTTCCGAAATGGTTGGGTGTGGGTGAATTGAGGTCATAATTTCGTGAGCGGTGGTTTCTAATCTACGGGCTACTACTACTTCCGCAATCAGTTCTGTAACATTATATCCAATCATGTGAGCCCCGAGGAATTCACCGTATTTGGCATCAAAAATTACTTTTACAAAACCATCTCTTGCTCCTGCGGCAGTGGCTTTTCCAGAAGCTACGAAGGGAAATTTACCCACTTTGATTTCATAACCTGCTTCGATGGCTTTTTTCTCAGTTAATCCTACCGAAGAGATTTCGGGCGTACAATAGGTACAACCTGGAATATTGGTATAATCCAACGCCTCCACGTGATGTCCCGCAATTTTCTCTACACAAATAATACCTTCTGCCGAGGCTACGTGGGCGAGGGCAGGACCTGGTGTAACGTCTCCGATGGCGTAATAACCTGGAATATTGGTTTGATACCACTTATCCACCGTGATTTTGCCTTTGTCGGTAATAATGCCAACTTCTTCTAAACCAATATTTTCAAGGTTTGAAATAACGCCCGCTGCTGAAAGAACAATATCGCAATCGAGCGTAATATTGCCCGTTGGCGTTTTTACCGATACTTTACAACCTTCACCTTTGGTATCAACTGATTCTACGGATGAATTTACGTGAATATCCACGCCCATTTTTTTGTATTGCTTTGCCAATTCTTTCGATACGTCTTCGTCTTCTACGGGAACGATATTTGGCATAAATTCTACGATGGTTACTTTCGTTCCCATGGCAGTATAAACATACGCAAATTCAACACCAATTGCCCCAGAACCAATAATTACCATTGATTTTGGTTGGGTTTCAAGGGTCATTGCCTTGCGATATTCAATCACTTTTACGCCATCAATTGGGATATTTGGTAAGGCTCTTGCTCTTCCACCCGTGGCAATCATGATGTTTTTGGCATCGTAAACGGTCACTTTTCCGTCGTTTCCAGTTACCTCAACTTTCTTATTTTTCAAGGCTTTGCCATTTCCAACCAATACATCAATTTTGTTTTTCTTCATCAAAAACTGAACGCCTTTTGCCATTGAATCGGCAATGCCACGAGAGCGTTTGATGACTGCTCCAAAATCAGCGTGGGACTCCGAAACGGTGATTCCGTAGTCGGCAGCGTGTTTGATATATTCAAAAACCTGAGCCGATTTCAACAGTGCTTTTGTGGGAATACAGCCCCAATTAAGGCAAATACCACCCAAAGACTCACGCTCGACAATGGCACATTTCAAGCCCAACTGCGAAGCACGGATTGCCGCCACATAGCCACCAGGACCAGAGCCAATCACGATTAAATCATAAATTTGCGACATTTTATTATATTTTTAAGGGAATAATACAATTTTATAATACAAAGATAAGTGATAGAGCGGATAGAGAATAGAGATTAGAGAATAGATATTTTGGGGGGATAAAATACTTGAAGAAATGGGGCAAACTTAGCTCGTTTTGTTACCCGTTGAATTGTAAGGTTTTAGGGTTATACTTTGAAATATTGCATACTAACCCAAATCCGTATAATCTCCTTCCTCACTCAAAACCCATTTTCCAAAAATCGTTACGTAGTTTTACGATATTTTGCGTGTTGAGTGCAAAAAATAACATTTTTGTTTGGTAGTATAAATTTATCCTTATGACATTGTGGCATGATTAAATAAAAAAATCAAACATATTATTAGCGTTTAGCGGTTTGCCGCCCGACTTAAAGTTCCTGCAATCTGAAAGTCGAAAATTGAGTAAAACAGGGAGTAAAGTTAAAACGCTCAGGTAATGCGTGGGTGTTACTTTGCTTTGTTTTACAGGGCTTCGACTCCCTCAGATTTCGCCTTTATTGGTGTTAAATTTTAGAAAAAGCCTCTCCATGCCGTTGTGCGGTGTTTTTTCACCCACAACATATGCGGCAGCAACACGCCAAGTCAGCCAATTCACAAAATTATACTTGTGCTTCTTCGTTTACGTATGCTGCTCCCACCAATAACAACAATTGTTTTGCGGGTACTTCTGGAGTCAATTACGGATGTTTGAGTTCAACGCCAAATCAAATGTGGTTTGTTATTACTGTTCAAACGGGCGGGATGTATCGTCCTGAAATAGGTTGACAAATAAATCAACCCAAATTATGGACAAAACAAATATTTCCCGTAGATTTAGTGAGTCATTTAAACGAGCAAAAGTTGCCGAAATAGACTCTGGTAAAGTTAAAATTTCTGACATTGTTAGAATTTATGGCGTTCGAGATAATAGTGTTAGATTATGGATTAAGAAATACTCTATTTGCACTCAAACCAGTACAAGAATGGTCATTGAATTGGAATCTGAAAGTATCAAAACCGAGCAACTTACTAAAAAAGTTGCCGAACTTGAGCGTGTTATCGGTCAAAAACAGCTTGAGATTGACTTTTTAAATACCTTAGTTGAGGTCTCCTCAAAAGAGGTGGGTTTAGACCTTCGTGAGGTTTTTTTTACCAAACACTCGACCGACTAAGGAATGAATTAAAAATAAGATATAATAAGATATAAATTGTAATTTAGTGTTTTTAAAAATACTTTACAATGAGCGATTTAGAATTATTTTTTTTCAATCAACTTAATGAGAAACAACAACGGCTTTATGCTGGACTAAAATCATCTAATATTGGTTATCATGGAGTTAGTCAAGTTTCCAAAGAATTAGGACTTCATCCTCATACCATACGACTTGGGCAAAAAGAGTTGCAAAATCAAACCTTACTACCCAATAACGGAGTAAGGAAAGAGGGTGGTGGACGAAAAAAAAAATTGAAAGTACCCCTGCAATAAGTAATTTATTCGAGGAAATAGTCGAAGATAATACTGCGGGCAGTCCTATGGATACAAATATTCGCTGGACTAACCTTACACCAAATGATTTTGTTAAATCTTACAATGAAAGAGGCGTTAAAACAAGTAGTTTTATCATCAAACAATTACTGAAAAAGAAAGGGTTTGGTAAACGAAAATTGTCTAAAAAAGGAACGATTAAAGATGTTGCTAATCGGGATTCACAATTCAAATACATCACTGTTAAAAAGCAAGAATTTAAAGACAAAAACCTTCCTATATTGAGTATTGACACTAAAAAGAAAGAATTTATCGGAAGTTTTTACAGAGATGGACAATGTTACTGTAAAGAATCGCTGGTCGTTTACGATCATGACTTTCCCAGTTTAGCTGATGGCGTTTTAATTCCTCATGGTATTTTTGACCTTACTCAAAATAAGGGATATATCAGTATTGGACAAAGCAAAGATACCTCAGAGTTTTTGGTGGATAATATCAAGTATCATTGGCAAAATAATATTCAAAAGGACTACGAAAATGCCCAAGAAATGTTATTATTGATGGATGGAGGGGGTAGTAACTCTTGCTTACATTATATTGTTAAAGAAGATTTGCAAAAATTAGCAAATGAGTTAAAGATGACTATTAATATTGCTCACTATCCAGCATATTGTTCTAAATATAATCCAATAGAACACCTATTATTCCCTCATATCCAAAGAACTTGGAAAGGAGTCGTTTTTAAAAATTACCAAATTGTCAAGGAACTAATTGAGAAAACAACTACTAAAACAGGATTAAAGGTAATCGCATGGATAAATGAAAAAGTCTATAAAACTGGACGAAAATATGCTGAAAATTTTAAGGAAGATATGACCATTATTTTTGATGAGGTAATACCAAAATGGAATTACACAATAAAACCGTTATAACTTATTTTTAAACCGTTCCTTAAGGTATCTCTGTTTCTCTATGCCGTTTTAGCGAAACGTAAGCCATAAAGAACAATTTTATGTAAAACGAACCCCTCCGAAATCAAATTCGGAGGGGTTCGTTTTTATCATTACCTTTGTAATTCTAAAAGTCGTAAGTCATAAGTCACAAGTCGTAAGTGAACAAAATAACCTACTTACGACTCTAAATTTACGACATACGACCAAAATAAACGCATGACAAAAGACAGGTTCAATGACCTGAAAGCCAAAGTAGAGGCTTTGAGGAGGTATCTTTGACTACGATAACAAGAAGTTTCAGATTGAAGAATTAGAAGTAGTTACCCAAGACCCAGAGTTTTGGGGGAACTCAAAAAAGGCAGAAATCACGATGCGACAAATTCGTGAATTAAAATTCTGGACGGCTGGTTTCGACCAATTAAATCAATACACGGGCGACTTGGAAACCATCTGGGAATTCTACGAAATGGGCGAAGCCACCGAAGAAGAAGTAGACGCCGAGGGAGCGAAATTAGAAGAAAAGTTAGCCGAATTGGAGTTCCGCAAAATGATGTCTGACGAAGGTGATAATCTCTCTGCCGTTATCGAAATCAATGCTGGGGCGGGTGGTACAGAATCGCAGGATTGGGCAAGTATGCTTATGAGAATGTACATTATGTGGGCAGAAAAAAATGGTTTCAAAGTCCGAGAAGTGGATCATAATGACGGTGACACGGCTGGTATTAAATCGGTCGTGATGGAAGTGGAAGGCGAATATGCCTACGGAAATCTGAAATCTGAAAACGGTGTTCACCGTTTGGTGCGTATTTCACCTTTTGATTCCAACGCTCGCCGACACACCTCTTTTGCTTCGGTGTATATTTCACCTTTGGTGGATGATACTATCGAAATTTACATCAACCCTGCCGATGTCAGTTGGGATACCTTTCGTTCGGGTGGTGCGGGTGGACAGAACGTAAACAAGGTGGAAACCGCAGTACGTTTGACCCACAAACCTTCGGGAATTATTATTGCTTGCCAACAAGAACGCTCGCAATTAATGAACAAAGAAGTGGCGTTGAAAATCTTGAAATCAAAGCTCTATCAGATTGAAATTGATAAACGCAATGCTGCCCGTGCGGAGGTGGAAGCCAGTAAGAAGAAAATCGAATGGGGTTCACAAATCAGAAGTTATGTTTTGGACGATAGACGGGTAAAAGACCACCGAACCGACTATCAGACTTCAAACACAGAGGCAGTTTTGAATGGTGATTTGAATGAGTTTATTAAGGCTTATTTGATGGAGGCGTAATCAGAAAATAGAGATTATTGGATAGATTTTATAAAGCCAAAACCCTTATTTTGAGGGTTTTGGCTTTTACATTTCGTATGGATTTACGCAATCAAGCCCAGCAATATTATCAAAATCTTTTGTATTACGAGTAACAATAGTAAAACCATTGAGCAAGGCTGTTGAAGCAATCAAAGCATCTCCTAATTCTAACTAACGGTGAGTTTTGCGTAATTCAATGGCTTTGTCTGCCACAAAATCATCAATATAAAAAGTGTTCGCTAATGACAGAAAATCTTTCAACTTCTGCATTTCAGCGGGGTCTCCATCGAAACCCAATACTTCAATCTTAACAACAATTGACGTATTTAATTCTGAATCAATTATTTTATCCAAGGCTAATGCTGATTTGTTCGGCAATCTATCGCCAATATAATCTATCACTGCGTTAGAATCTAAGATATATCTCTTCCCCATTCTTTCCTTGATTTTTCTACGTGTTGAAGCATAATATTGGCAGATTCTTTTGAGATACTACCTCTAAAATCAGAGGGTTTTCGTTTAGGATTTTCAAAAGTTTTCAAATCTTCATGCTTTGAAGTCATATTATTCCATTCCTCAATTGGAATAACTATTGCGGTATGTTTTCCTTCTTTATCAGAAATATAATGTAAATCCATGATAATATGTGTTTCAGTAAAATTTAATCTTTCAAATGCTTATCAAAAATACGAAATTGAAGGCAAATAAACATAGTACCCATTTTTTCTATTGATATAAAACCTCCTTCTTCCCATTATTCACCCTCACAAATTGCCATTTCCCTTTCAAATTAATCAATTTTTCAACGCCATTTTTATCATTTTTCAAAACATAAAAATTCCCCTTCGTTGATTTATTAACAACCTTATTCCCTCCCGAATAGAACACCTCAACCTTCTTTTTATCACTCGAAAAGAGTACCGTCATTTTTTGAGTATTATCTATTGAAACTAATTCAATGGCATTTTCATCAGTATTCGTTAGTTCAAAAGAACGGACACAGTCCTTTTTCAAAACCGACCAAGTATAACCCGCCGAACCGATACAACCGTATTTGTCCTTATCATTTCCAACGATGGGACTTTTTGCCGCATCTTGGGCAAGCATCAATTTACTGGAACACAACATTAAAACAATGACAATTGAGAATATTTGCTTCATCGAATTTTTGTTTGGGATTTAATTTTGGTAAAAGTACGCAATTTGAGTTTTGCATAAAAATTTGGATTTAGTGGTCAATTATTTTGTATGAAATGAATATGCCTGTCGATGAGTTTTGGAGTTTATTTATTTGATAAAATTGTAAAATAAAACGGAGCTAAAATCCTTAAAATAAGGCTTTTAGCTCCGTTTTATGTTTTTATCAACTCGCAATTTCAAACCTTCGGGTTTACCCAATCATCAACTTTATCATACATTAATTGGAATAATAATCTTTTGCCGTTGTCTGTGTCTTCACAGACGACTGACTGGAATGTTGTCTGTGAACACACAGACAACGGCAAAAGGTTTGGGCTTTGTTTTTTACTGGTATAGACTATGTCAAAATGTTAAACCAAGTTGAAATGTAATTGGATAAATTGTTGTTCTCATTTTAGACTCATCTGGTAAATCATAGATTTTATGAGATCTTCTAAATAAGAAAAATCCAGATGTTTCCTCTAATTCTAAATAGTCGCTACTGGATAATACTGAATTATATTTTACGCTCAAAAAAAAGACTTTTCTTTCGGTTAATTTCGTAGCTAAATTTTATTCCTTTACTCAAAAAAATATGCCTTTTGTTGAGCGTCGGGCAAACCTCTTCACCATCCAAATCATAAGATTTAGTAACGTCATTGGGCAATGTAACATCACTAAAAGATTGGGAAGTTCTCATAAAATCTATTCCTACCGTGGGGGCAATCGTGAATGGATGCTTGCATATTTTCGTAGTGATTTTTTTTGGAAAAATTGACCCCTTTTCTCTTTTTGTTCCTTGTCCCCCCCCCTCTTTTCCCGTCCTTTCTCTCCCCTTTGGTTTTTGGCGGGCCCCGGGTTGGTCCCCGTTCTGGGTTCTGGTTTTTTGTTCCGGCGTTAATAACCTATTACTCAACCCACTGCCTGGCAAATTTCGACCTGACTGAAAAGCCACTCCCCAATTTTTA
Organism: Arcicella sp.; assembly: GCA_034519515.1. GTDB lineage: Bacteria > Bacteroidota > Bacteroidia > Cytophagales > Spirosomataceae > Arcicella. Next base: position 37,916 of record JAXHOK010000068.1, on the reverse strand, counting down.
GGAAGGTCGAAAGAATACCCTAAAAAATACCCTAAATTATTGAGTTTACGAATTTCTCTATTTTCTGATATGACATAATTATTGATATTATTTCTGTAAGAAAAATCAATTTGATTATCAGCTATCCCAACAGGAAAAGTACCTATGCCAACCTCTAAGTGGATTCCATTAAAAAAATATTTGAAAAACTGGTGTTTAAACTTTATCTCAATATTTTTATTAGTTTGATTATCAGTCAAATAAGTCGGTTTTCGAGTAGCTAAAAACGCTTCAAAATCTTTATCGGGCGAGCCTCCTTTTGTGGCATTATCACGCCAAAATATACTATCCGTTGGTATATCTACTTTCAAAAGAATATCGCTTCTTTGAAAGTTTTTAGTATAATCAATCGTCTTCTTATCTGAAGAAAGTAGCGTATCTAATTCCGTTCGTTGGAATTCTAAATGAATTTCGGTGGGTACTTTCTTTTCGGAAAAAGCCCTTTTGTGATTGCTATTTTCATCGTAAGTTATATTTTGCAAATACCATTTTTCATTAATCTGCTCATATCTGACCTTAACGTCTCTACGACTGGTATCTTCGTCTCTATCTTCAAAATGATAATCAAGCCCGACAAATCCTAAATTTTCATAATCAACATATAGTCTTCCACTCCCTCTTTTTGTTTTTTTGATTGGTTCAAAGTCTATGATATATACATCGTGTTCCCCAAAAGAAGTAATGTCAATCAGTTTGTAAGAGAATTTGTCATTTTTATCAGGATTAATAAAATCGGCTTTTTCATTGACGAAATTGGCATACTCTACGATGCGGGGCGTTCCTTGCCATTTTACGAATAAAAGCGTGTCAAGATTATAAAAAGTCTTCGCTTTTTTCTGTAAAACTTCCACTCTGGGCGACTGACTTTTATCGTAAGCCTCATTCTCAATTTTGATAAACGATTCAAGTTGATAAATATAGGATTTTTTATCAAAACGATTATATTCGGTGATAAACCCTTTGTAGGTGTGTAATTTTTGGGGATAATTTTGATTGATTTTTGCAAAAGCCTTGTTGATAATACTTCTCGCATTGCTGTTCACAACCACCTCGGGAAGTTTATGGACACTTTCCACCATTTCAACCACATAAAAATTCTTTTGAGGTTCGATATTCAAGATTATGGTTTCGTAACCAATGTGCGAGACAGCTATTTTTCCAACCACTTTTTTATCCTAAATTCCCCTAATTTATTACTCACAAAACCTTTCCCACCGACGATCAGATTTGCCCCTGACAATGGAAGTTTAGTTTTTTTATCGGTAATGATTCCCTCGATATTCTGTGAGTAAATTTTTACGGAAATAGTTGAAAAAAACAGCAATACAATGACGGTGAGACGGGTTTTCATGGAATATTTGACAGCTTAGGGATTAACTATTTTTGATTTCTCGGATGAACTCAATCGGTCTTGTGCTTAATTTTTACCCCACTCAAAGGATTTATATAAAATCAAAAGGGTAAAGACGAAATAAGCGGAATAATGAACGATTTTTTTCATGGTTGTTTGGAAAATTTGGAGGAATTTGATTGAAATAATTAGTTTGGATTGCTTGGAGTAATTACCTTCAAAACTGTAAAACTCAATATTTTTAGATTTGTTTCTTAAACAATCTCCATCCAAGAATTAGAGTAAAGATTTTCTTCCAACAACAAATCTTCATGCGAACCAGAAATTGAAATTTCGCCATTTTCAAGCAAATAAATTCTATCACATTTACGAGCGGTTTGCATTTTATGGGTTACTAATACTATTGCCATTTCGGGTTTCAACATTTCTAATAAATCCATAATGAAACGTTCCGTATTTCTATCCATTGCAGCCGTTGCTTCGTCTAACAAAAGTAATTTGGGTTTTCTGTATAAGGCTCTCGCAAGTGCTACTAATTGTCTTTGTCCACCAGAAATATTCACCCCGTCTTCTCCTAAAATTGTAAGATAACTTTGTGGAAAACCCTCAAAAAACTTTGCAAACCCATATTGTTCACAAAATTTTACGATATTTTCAGCCTCTTCAACAGAATTTCCAAGACAAATATTATCCAATAATGTCCCAGAAAATAACTTGATTTGTTGAGGTACTACCCCTAAGATGCTTCTTAACGTTGGCGTATTGATTTGTTGCCAATCTTGATTATTTATTAGAATTTCACCCATTTCTTTTTCATAAAAACGCTGTAAAATTTGTAATAAAGTGCTTTTTCCCGAACCGCTTTCACCCAAAAGAGCAATCATTTCTCCTTTATGAACTTCAAAAGAAATATCTTTCAATAAACGGCTACGTCCTGCAAAACGAAAATCAAGATTTTTGATTTCAAGGCTTTTAACCTCTTCAATTGCTTGAATTTCAGTAGGTTCATATTCGGGTTGAATATTGACAAACTCAAACATTCTATCAAAAGCTACTTTGGCTTCTTGGAGTTGAATATTTGTCATTGCTAAACTACTGACGGCTGGAATAACGGTACTTGCCATCGTGAAGAATTGCCATCATTTCGCCAATTTTGATTTGCTTTTCTAAAACCAACCATGAAGCAAAAGCAAATATTGCTACGATTAAAACCGTTGCAATACATTCTGCAAAAAGCCCAAAACGTAAACCTGTAAATGTTAAATGATAGACTTTATCTTGAAAAAAGCCGTAGATATTTTTCGTAATTCCTGAAAAGAAATCTTCTTGATTGGTTGTTTTGATAACTTCCACGCCTTGCAAGGCATCCACATAATTGCTCTTGTACGGGCGTAGGCAGACATAACGTCTTTTTGTCCTTCAATAATGGGTTTATTGAAACGCCAAACCAGAAATACAAAAGCGGAATACTCAATAATGAAATCGCACCGATTATTTCTGAATAAGTAAAAATGTAAACCGTTGATATTAATGCAACTAAGGTATTCAGAATAACATTACCAGTTAGTAAATTGATGGATTGTTGCAACCTACGGAGTCATTCATACGGGCGATGAGTTCACCCGTTTTACGACCATCAAAACGTTTTTGGTAAACGGAGGAGGGTTGCGTAAAAACGATTGATGAGCCGATTATTAAAATCTTTGCTTTGTTGATTTAACAAAAAACCACGCAGAAAAGATACCAAATTTTTCGTCATCAACAATACAAGCAGAAGCCCCAAACCTACCCAAAGCCTTTTAGTATCGTGTTTTGGCAAAATATCATCAATTAATTTTTGAGAGAAAATAGCGGTTGAAATGCCCAAGCCCGCCGTGATGATTCCTAATCCCGTGGAAATGCCCAAAATGGTATAATCCTCTTCTACTAATTTCAAAAACCATTGCTTTTTTATTTTGGTATTTTCAGCTAATCTTTACGAAGGATTCATTAGGGGTTAATTGTAGTAAAGCCTTTGATTGCCAAATACTTAGTAATTCACTTTCAGAAAGTTTAACGATACCTTTTGCGGGGTCTCCGATGATGAATTTATTGTTTTCAAAACCAAAATATACCACGTAATGCTGTAAAGTTCCTTCCATCAAAACATGGAGAATTACGGGGTTTTCAAGGTCTTTCAAATTATCCGTACCATCGGCTTCCATGCCTTCGGCATCAAAACCAATTTGATTGGCGGACTGATATAAACCCAAAAGCGTAGTGCCTTCTTGGGTAGTGCCTGAGAGTTCTCTGAGCCTTTCCAAACGGTTATCTCCTCCGTAATATTTGACCAAAGAAAGTAAACAAGCTACCCCACAATCAGACTGACCTTGTTGGAGCATAAAGGTTTTTTGCAGGTGTTTTTGAGTTTTCATCCTTATAATTTAGGCAAAAAGAAGTGAAGGAGTATCTGCCAAAGCACATACAGGATTAACTTTTCCATGAAATGATTAGGTTATAAATATTTGAGAATTGCCTCTATTTTGGTTTCTCCTTTGAAATGCTTTTGAAGTTCTCCCGAAGCGTTGTAAATCAAAATGTCTGGAATACTGGTAAATGCGAATACATCAAAGGATTCTTTCACCGTGATTTTACCCATTTCCAGATTTGTGATTTTATCTAAACCCATTTTGTGGGCAAATGCCTTGATTTGAGTAATATTCTCAGCACTGAGCATATACAAATTGACATCCTTAAATTGGTCTTGATACTTCACAATTTGCGTAGCTTCATATTGGCAATGTTCACATTCAGTATTGAAATAGACAATCACCGTAGGCTTTTTGTTAAACTCCGCATGATTAACTTTCAAGCTATCCATATTGTAGGTTTCAAAATTTGGAATCATTTTCAATTGCTCCGAAACCACTTTTTTATGGTTATTTGTACGAATGGTTTTAGCAATTAAAATACCTATTCCTGTGAATAGAACCAATAAAATGCTTATTAGAATGTATTTCTTTTTCATAAGTTAAGACAAGGTTGCAGTGATAAACATAATAACAACTATCCAAGACAATAGCCCCAAGCCATAAGAAGAAAGCACTAATTTAAAACTTGGAGCGAGATCTTTCTCTAATAACTCTTTTACGCCAAAAGCCAAGACAAACCAATAAATAAGCTCAAACAAGCTAAAAACTTGCAAGGGATAATGCCAAATTTTATCAACACTTTCCATCCCTACGATACTCAATAATGACATGGGCGAGAAAGTAGCAAAATCCAAGTAAGTATAATCCGTTTTGAAAATACTAAACCAAATAATTTTGAACAATGACAGAAAAATAAAAACTGTTTCAGCTTTAATGGCTACTAAAAATAACTCACTGAATTTTAGTCTTTTGTTCATGAAGAATGCTCCAATATATAAGCAAGTGCTTACTAATGAGAATTTTATGAGGTAGATTAGGGGGATGATGGCGTAACCTAACCATGCCCATTTTTTTGATTCATTGGATAATTCTTGTATTTTTTCATAACTCATTTGATTCAATAGAGAATCAAAGTACAGTTTATCCAAGTATAAAATCTTCATTGAAAATAGTTGCAGAATTTCAACCAAGAATATTACAATGAAGAGTGCAATGACGACTTTATAATTGTTCATCATAATCTTGATTTTTAAATTTGGTAGGATAATATTTTATCGTAAAGGTTATACATAATGAAAAATGAATAAAAGCAACAACATATTCTGCAGTTTCTAATTTAAAGAACATTGTTGCCAACAGCATACAAAATGAGATAGAAACAATCAAATAACGATATTTTAAGATTTTTTCCATGATAATTAAAACTATGTTTTAAGATACTTTTGATATTACAGATTATTTACTAAGCGATGATGTCATTTTGCAAAATGGACTTTTAATAAAGTTAAAACGAAACTGAATCTAAAACATACTTCAATTTATTGTGAACTATAAATCAATGAAATTAAACACAGTTTCGTTTTAAATGTAAGTTGAGTCATCTAATAAAAGGTATTTTTATTTTATCTGCAATTTTGCCAAACACCTGCTACACTGAATGATATGGCTATAAAGGTTCCGAATCCACCACCGAAGATAGCACCCGCTACTGCTCCACCAGCCATAGCAGCAACTGATTCAGAACATGGACTACCTCCTTGAAAATTTTGCATTTTGTTTTTGCTTAAGTTCTTCATTTTCTTAATTTTAAGTTTAACATTGTTTGATATTACTTCAGATTAATAAAACTAACTATGGGCAACTTGCCCCATATGCCAATAATCCAACTGCTACTCCTACACCAATTCCTATTGGTGTTAATGATCCAGCAGCAACAGCAGCAAAGCCTCTCAAAAAAGATAAGGTATCTCCACAACTGCCACCACCATTAACAATCTCCATTTGCGTTATTTCTAACTTTTTCATTCTATTCAAATTTAGATAAAATAAACTCGCCTACTCAATCAAAGGTCTTTTCGGCTTCCACCTGTCGTTGCAACTGACGATACAAAATTGCGAGACATTTTTGAAAAAGTAAATCCTACCAAAGTAGTAATTTAGTAGTATTTTAGTAGTAGATTTTTGTACTTATTCCATTTTAAAAGTCATCACAAAGCGGGTCATGGCAGTTTTGCCCTTTATTCCCGCTTTTTTCATAATGTTTTTCCGATGAGACTTTACAGTTAGTTCGCAGACTCCAAGTTTATCAGCAATTTCTTGGTTGGTCATTAATTGACGAGAATACCCAAGAACTTTATGCTCTTGCTTTGTGAATATAATAGGAGGATTTAATTCTTTACGCCCGCCAGCATTGAGGTTTACATTCATAGAATATTTAATTAAGATTGAGATATAGTTTTTAACGTCAAAATATAGACACTTGTTTTAGTATTTCAGAATCTTTTTTCTTCAAATATGTAAAATGGGGAGGGGAATTAATTTTTAGAAAATATAACTTGTGTGTATAAAAAATGAAGTAAGTGCGTAAAATATTTTTAGCAATTTAGTAAAGCAAATAATATTTTGTGAGTTATGATCCATTATTTAATTTTCTACTACTTCTCTGTATGCCCAAACTAAACATACCAAATCCACCAATTCCACGTTTCCATCACACAAATCCACCATTTTCCAAAACCGCTTTCATTGGCAAGGCTTTTGTAGTATTTTTGTAACCCTTTTATGTTTTGTTAGTCTGAATTATTCATGTGTAAGCCCTTTATTTTGTGTTGTTTATCGTGAGTAAAATATTAGCCCAATTATCTGATGTTAAAGCGTTTATCCTTATTTTTTCTTACCTTAATTCTCCTTTGGGCAGTCTTTCGTTCGCCCGTAATTGGTGAGTTTAACAATACGCTTTTACGTTTTTTTAATCCTGCTAATACCGAAACTACAAAAGTAAAACTTCCCGTTTTTCCACCACCTCCTGCTTTTACGACTGATAGCCAATTGCCTGAAAACCAATGGGTTGATAGCGTTTTTGTTTCAATGGATAATGACCAGAAGATTGGTCAGTTTTTTATGGTCGCTATCAATCCTACGCACGGAGAAGCTCATTACAAACGCATCGAAACACTTATTCAAAATAATTATATTGGCGGTTTGATTTTCTTTCAAGGCGAACCTTATTCTTACGCAAACCTCAACAATCGTTTTCAATCCACTTCCAAAATTCCTTTATTAATCGGTATTGATGGCGAGTGGGGTTTGGCGATGCGGGTGAATTCCACAATGGCTTTTCCGAAGCAAATCACGCTGGGAGCTATTCAAGATAATAATTTGATTTATAAAATGGGTGGCGAAATTGCCCGTCAGTGCAAACGCTTGGGGATTCACCTCAATTTTGCCCCCGTAGTTGATATAAATTCAAACCCAAACAACCCTGTAATTGGCTACCGTTCTTTTGGGGAATTGCGGGAAAATGTGGCACTCAAAAGCAGTGCCTACATGAAGGGAATGCAAAATAATCAGCTCTTGGCTTGTGCTAAACACTTCCCTGGACACGGCGACACGCAAGGAGATTCGCACTTTACGTTACCCCAATTATCCTTCACGAGTGAACGTTTAAAGAATATTGAATTATACCCTTTCCAAGAATTGATTAACGATTCTATCAAAACTATCATTGTTGGTCATCTTCAAGTGCCTTTTTATGACTGGCGACCCGCTACACTTTCTCAGAATATTATCACAACTCTTTTGAAGCACGATATGGGTTTCAAAGGACTCGTTATCACGGATGCCCTCAATATGCGGGGCGTGCGTCATGGGCAAGGAATATCATCGGGAGAGGTTGATTTACAGGCATTTATCGCTGGGAATGATATTCTTTTATACTCCGAAAATATCCCCGAAGGTATCCGCAAAATCAAGGAAGCTGTGTCGGCAGGGTTAATCCAACAAGCCGATATTGATGCTCGAGTCAGAAAGATTTTACATTCAAAATATTGGGTGGGTTTGAACAAATTTAGATACATTGATTCAAATAATTTATACCAAGATTTAAACACGCCACAAGCCAACCGAATTAAGCAAGAATTGTATGACAATGCCATTACGGTTGTCAAAAATTCGCAGAATAATTTGCCCCTTGAAGCGGACAATAATGAGAAATACGTTTCTATAGGTTTGGATATTCCGATTGGCAATCGTTTTCAACAAAACCTAAGTCAGATTGCTCCATTCCGCCATTTTGCGAGTGCCACCAAAACCGATGAAGGCTTTTTTACCAATGTTTTACAAAGTATTGATTCCACTTCAACGGTCATTTTGAGTGTGCATGACATCAATAAAAAATCTGCTAATAAATTAGAGGTAAGTTACAACGTCCAATCATTCGTAAAACGTTTGGAACAGAAAGCCAAAAAGGTGGTCGTTTGCATTTTTGGAAACCCATATAGTCTCAAATATTTCCCCGAATCGTCAGCCTTAGTTTGTGGTTATGAAGATGACCCTGCGGCATATACGTCAATGGCAAAAGTGTTGTTTGGCGAATTGCCCGCTCTTGGAAAATTACCAGTTTCAGTAGAAAATTATTTCAAGGCTGGCGAAGGTTTGAACGTTTCAAAAGCAGGAATAATTTTAAGCAAAGCCTCACCCGAAAGCGTAGGTATGAAAAGCGTTGAACTGTCGGCAATGGATGCCATTATTGAGTCTTCGATTTCACAAAGAATATTTCCAGGTTGTAATGTTTTAGTAGCCCGCAGAGGTAAAATTGTTTACGAAAAAAACTACGGAAAAGTGTCTTATGATGTTAATAGTCAGCCAGTTGAATCCAGCACAGTTTATGATTTGGCATCGGTAACGAAAGTAACTGCAACGCTTCAAACGTTAATGTATCTCTATGACCAAAAGAAAATTAGTTTAGACGAGAAAGCCTCTTTTTATCTCCCAGAATTAAGGGGAACGAATAAAGAAAACCTGTATATTCGAGATATTCTTTGGCATCAAGCGGGCTTAGTTGCCTACATTCCTTTTTGGGAAAAAACCAGAATTTCTTTGGGTTGGAAAACGGAATATTACAATTCCAAACAATCGGACGAATATCCGCTGACGGTTGCCGAGGGAATGTATGCCAAACCCACCATTCGTGATTCGGTTTGGCGTTGGGTCATTAAATCGCCTTTAATCAACAAAAAAGAACGGGACGGTTCATATCCCTACGTGTACAGCGATTTGGGCTTAATGATTTTACATCATTTGGTGGAAAGAGTAAATAACCAGACGCTGGATAGTTTTGCGAGTAAATATTTTTACGAACCGATGGGTATGAACAGTACAGGTTTTAATCCTTTGCGGAAGATTAGCAAAACCCAAATTGCCCCTACCGAAAACGATAACTTGTTCAGAGAGAGACTTTTACAAGGCACAGTACAAGACCAAACGGCTGCGATGTTGGGCGGAGTTTCGGGTCATGCGGGGTTGTTCAGTAATGCAAATGATTTGGCAAAACTCTTACAAATGAACCTCAATAAAGGCACAGCAGGAGGAAAACAATACTTGACCGAAGCAACTATAAACCAATTCACCAACAGCCGAACCAACAAAAGTCACAGAGCCTTGGGTTGGGATAAATTGCCCTCGGATGGCGAGAGTAATTTCGTTTCTAACAAAGTTTCCCCAAGTTCGTATGGACACTCGGGCTACACAGGTACGCTCGTATGGATTGACCCCGAAAAGGAATTAGTCTTCGTATTTCTTTCCAACCGAGTAAACCCTTCGGCAGCCAATAATAAGATTAACACGCTGAAAATCAGGCGAAAAGTGATGGATGTGGTTTATAGAGCGATGGAGTGAAATCCGCACGGAATATTTCACAAAATCGTCATTTATTCATACATTTGAGTACAAAATAATTAATGACATGGAAACAAAGAAAAAAATGTCTCCGCAAGAACGTGAGCGAATTTTAAATATTGTTAGAAAATCAGCAGAAAGGTATAGAGAAACCAATCGTATTCTTGATGCAATTTTGCCTGATATTATAGATGATAATTCGTCTAAAAACACCGTCAGATAATGCAATATTATGATTATGACCTTGTTAACGATGAGGTTGCGAGCTATTTCTTCAAAACCAGCCATAATATCTTTTATGTAGTAGAATTCAAACCAACGGGTTATATATTCGGAGATGAATATGCTTGGTCTCAAAATTGTTTTGAATTTTCTATTAAACTATCAGAGAAATCACCTCAAAACCCTCCTTCTGATAGCCTAATTTCCCCAACTATTGCTGAAATTTTCCAGCATTTTTGTCAAGGTAAAGAGAAAGTCATTCTTTATATGTGCGATACATCCGACCGAAGGCATTTAGCAAGATTTAGAAAGTTTGATAGATGGTTCAAACAGTTTAACATTCACGAAACCTTCATCAAAATTGACCGCACATTTTTTGATGAAAAATTCAACATAACTTATTACAACTCATTGATAATAAAAGATAATAATTTTTATCAAGATGAAATTATTGAAGCGTTTGATGAATTAATTAGTGGAATTGAAGAAGACAAATAAATGAAAACAAAAAACACAGCCCTCATTCTCTTAGCCATTTTTGCCCTTTCGGGTGTGGCGGTTTATTTTAAATCTTGCGAGAAAACTACTTCTAATGAAACACCTCCACAAGAAGTTTCTGATGCCCTCATTCCTGCCCCAGATTTCCAGGCGGATTCTGCATATTCGTATGTAAAGGCACAAGTAGATTTTGGTCCACGGATTCCAAATACTGCGGCTCACAAAGCCTGTGGGGATTATTTAGCGGCAAAGTTAAAGCAATATGGATGCGAAGTGATTTCACAAACCTTTGTAGCTACTCGTTTTGATGGTCAGAAATTCGAGGCTCGAAATATCATTGGAAGCATTAATCCAAATGTGGCAAAACGTATCTTATTGACTGCCCACTGGGACACTCGTTGGATTGCCGACAAAGACCCAAAAGACCCAAAATCAACCTTTGATGGAGCAAATGATGGCGGTAGTGGCGTTGGTGTTTTGTTGGAATTGGCTCGTTCTATTCAACAAGCTACCCAAAAGCCAAACGTAGGAATCGACATCATTTTCTTTGATGCCGAAGAATTTGGTGCCCCCGAGGGATTTACAGGAAAAGAACCCGAAAACTCATGGTGTCAAGGTTCGCAATATTGGGCTGCCAACAAACACAAACCTAATTACACGGCTTATTATGGTATTTTATTGGATATGGTTGGGGCAAAAGGTGCGATGTTTCCGCATGAGGGCGGGTCTATGCAATATGCCCCAATGATTGTGAGAAACATCTGGGATATTGCCAGCCGTTTGGGGTATTCAACCACATTTATTGATGCCGAAGGTGGCGGTCTGACTGATGACCATGTGGCGGTAAATGACGTTGCTAAAATCCAAATGATTGATATTATTGAGCTTCATCCCAACGACCCCAAAACATTTGGCTATTATCATCATACCAAGGCAGATAACATGAGCGTGATTGACAAAAATACCTTGAAAGCGGTTGGACAAACGGTTTTGACAGCGATTTATCAGGAGTAGGTTCTTTTAAATATGAGATTTTAGCTTGTCATAAGTTTCGCAGAATAGGCATTATCTTAAAACTTTAATATACGTTTACTAAAATCATTAATAGAACCTGATAGCCATTTCCGACTATCAGGTTTTTTATTGTATTTTTGTGAATAAAAAATTAACAAATCATCCAATGGAACAAACTGAACAATTAAAATTCGTACACCTCAACCACCTTCACGTTTCCCTTGGGGCGAAAATGGTGCCTTTTGCGGGGTATTCGATGCCCGTTTTATACACAAATCTGATTCAAGAACATTTGGCGGTTCGTGATGCCGTGGGCGTTTTTGATGTCTCACACATGGGTGAGTTCACGGTGAAGGGCGAACGGGCTACGGAGTTTTTGCAATATGTTACTTCCAATGATGTCTCGGCACTATACGATGGCAAAGTTCAATATTCGTGTCTTCCGAACGATAGGGGCGGTATTGTGGATGATTTATTGGTTTACAAACGTAACGATAATGAATATTTTTTGGTCGTAAATGCTTCCAATATTGAAAAAGATTGGAATTGGATGAGTTCGCAAAATTCGTTTGGCGTAGAAATGCAAGACATCAGCGAGGGCATGAGTCTTTTTGCCGTGCAAGGTCCGAAGGGGGTAGCAACGATGCAAAAATTAACTGATTTGGATGTAAGCTCAATGGAATACTACACTTTCAAAGAAGGCACTGTGGCAGGAATTGAGAACGTTTTGATTTCGACAACGGGATATACGGGTGCGGGTGGTATGGAAGTTTATGTTCCCAATGAATACGCCGAAGCGATGTGGAAAGCCATTTTCGAGGCAGGAGCAGAGTTCGGAATCGTCCCCGTGGGCTTGGGAGCAAGAGACACTTTGAGAACAGAAATGGGCTATTGCTTATACGGAAATGATATTGACGACACCACCTCGCCAATTGAAGCGGGTTTGGGTTGGATTACTAAATTCAACAAAGAATTTATTTGTTCAGATTTACATCAAAAAATCAAAGAAAACGGAGCGACTAAAAAATTAGTGGGCTTTGAAATGATTGACCGAGGAATTCCCCGCCAACACTACGAAATCATGGATGCCGCAGGAAATATCATCGGTGAAGTAACTTCGGGAACGCAATCGCCTTCGATGAGCAAAGGAATCGGGATGGGTTATGTTGCAAAAGAATTCAGTAAAAATGGTTCAGAAGTTTATATCAATATTAGAAATAAATATTTGAAGGCGGTCGTAACAAAAATGCCTTTTTTAAAATAATTTTCGATTAGTAACCACGTAAAAAGTGGTTACTAATTCCTAAATGCCTCACGGTACTCAGAAGGCGTTTGTCCTTTTAGGTGCTTAAATTGTTTATTGAAATTAGAAAGCGTATTAAAACCACTTTCATAACAAATTTGTGTTATACTTAATTGGTTGTCCATCAGTAACTTACAAGCAAAACCAATTCGTAATTCGCTTACAAAATCAAAAAATGTTTTGTTGGTTCGAGCCTTGAAATATCTACAAAATGCCGATGTTGCCATACCAGCCAAAGACGCTACTTCGTCTAAATTCATAGATGTGCGGTAATTTGCTAAGGTATAATCGTGTACTTTCCGCATCCGTTCGGTCTCTGATGATTTGTAGGGATTTGTGTAACCGATGCTACTGATGTATTCAAAATCATTGAAATTTGCCAAAAGATTAAGCATTTCTAATACTTTTAGAATTCCGTCAAACCCTTGTAAATGAATCAGTTGTGATAATATTTGCAAAATTTTTGTCCTCAAATCTCCTTTAATCTCCAAACCCCTGCTTGCGTTGAGCAATAAAGTTCTCAACTTTAGCATTTCATTTTTTTCAAAGAATTCTTTCCCCAAAAAATCTTCGGTAAAATACAAAACGATACCGTGCGTTTGCAAACCTGAATCTGGTCGAAAATAGACTTCATCACTTCGCCAAAGATGGGGTAAATCGGGGCTGAGAAAGACCATATCACCCGCTTCAAAGTGCTGAATATTATCGCCAATGAATCGTGTACCCGAACCCTCCAAAACCACAAATAATTGATAATGAGGATGAAAATGCCAATTTGGATCGAAATGAGGCTCTTTCAATTCTCGCACGATATACGACTGATTTGGCGAATCTATATTTTTATTTAAGGGATTCTTCAAAACCTATTTCTTTACGTGAATAATGTATATACGTTATAAAAATGTTAAAATACAGTCAAAATTAATTAAAATATCGGTATTTAATAGTATTTTTTTATGATAAATTTGTATTATGAAAAAATATATGAACCTCCTTTTATGGGGAACACAAGTAGATGAAAGTCTTTTCCCAACCTTGGAACTCATTAAATCTATCGGTTTTGATGGTGTTGAAGTACCCATTTTTAATCCAAATCCTGAACATTGGTACGCATGGCGAAAAAAATTAGATGATTTGGGTTTGGAAAGAGTTTGCGATACATTTTGCGGAGCAGAAACCAATCTGATTAGTCCAGACCCCGCCGTCCGACAAGCTGGCTTGGAATTTTTGAAATCTTGCGTGGATTGTGCCGTAGTCTTGGGTTCGGATAAACTGATGGGACCATTTCACTCGGCTTTGGGAATTTTTACGGGACAACCCGCTACCGCCCAAGAATGGGCTTGGGGTGTGGAAGGCATCCAACAATTATCTGAATACGCTGATGATATGGGCGTGATGATTTGTTTGGAATATTTGAATCGTTTTGAAATGTATTTGACCTCTTGCAGTGATGAAGTAATCAGTTTTGTGGATGAAGTGAATCGTCCAAATTGCAAAATTATGTTTGATACTTTTCATGCCAATATTGAAGAAAAGAACATCGGTGATGCCATCCGAAAAATGGGCGAAAAGATTGCGTTTATCCAATTATCCGAAAACGACCGAAGTACCCCAGGCAAAGGAAATGTGGATTGGGAAGGCACATTTAAAGCTATTAAAAATATTGATTATCAGGGAGTTATATCAATAGAAGCGTTCAGTCAAAAACTCCCTGCTGCAAATATTTGGCGACAAATGTTCGAAAGTGAGGAGGTTTTGATGCGGGAAGGGTTGGCGTTTTTGAGAAATAATTTGTAATAAAAAATTGTAATACGCTTTACATCCCCCTGCCCCCTTCAAAGGGGGATTACGCCTCTGCATTTTATAAACCTCTGCAAAACTCGTAATAAAGATTCTTGCATCAGTTTAGAAATTGCGAAGGTCTTATCCCCCTTTGAAGGGGGGCAGGGGGGATGTAAAGCGTAGTTTAACAAAATAAACCATGAACAAAATAAACATCGCCATTGTAGGCTTAGGATTTGGGGCTGAATTCATCCCCATTTATCAACGTCATCCCCACGTAAATATGTACGCTATTTGTCAGCGAAATGTGGAAAAACTTAACGCCATCGGTGATACTTTCAACATCGAAAAGCGATATTCTGACTATGACGAATTACTGAAAGACCCCAATATTGATGCGGTTCACATCAATTCACCGATACCCAATCACGCTGAGCAGACTTTGAAAGCCTTGTATGCGGGTAAACACGTGGCGTGTACCGTGCCAATGGCTACCAGTGTGGAGGATTGCCAGAAAATTGTGGATGCTTGCCGTGAAACTGGCAAAAAATATATGATGATGGAAACCGTGGTGTATGCTCGAGAGTTTCTATTTGTAAAAGAATTATACGAAAAAGGCGAACTTGGCAAAGTACAATTCTTGAAGGCATCGCACCAACAAGATATGGAAGGTTGGCCCGACTATTGGCCTGGGCTTCCACCGATGCACTACGCCACGCATTGCGTAGGTCCAGTGGCGGGTTTGTTGAAATTACAGGCGGAATATGTGTCTTGTTTTGGGTCAGGCAGAATTAGTGAGGATTTGGTAAAGATTCATAATTCCCCTTTTGCCGTAGAATCTGCCCATATCAAATTTAAAGATTCAGATTTAAGTGCGTATGTCTATCGTTCACTGTTTGACGTAGCTCGCCAGTACCGTGAAAGTTTTGAGGTTTATGGTTCAAAAAAATCCTTTGAATGGGCATTGATTGAAGACGAAGAACACGTAATTCATACCGCCAAAAAGTCTGAACCAGAAATTCCAGAGAAGGTAAAAGTGCCAGATTATGCCCATTTATTG
The DNA here is from genome assembly GCA_034519515.1 of Arcicella sp. Classification (GTDB taxonomy): domain Bacteria; phylum Bacteroidota; class Bacteroidia; order Cytophagales; family Spirosomataceae; genus Arcicella. The sequence continues at coordinate 22,341 of JAXHOK010000068.1, read as the reverse complement.
CCCAAAGAAATTCAATCTTTTACGGGAAAAGGAGTTTATGATTCTGAGGATAATACCCATTTGAGTTTTGCCCAAGGTGGCGGTCATGGTGGTTCGCATCCGCACCTTGCTCATGAATTTGTGATGGCATTGATTGAAGACCGAGACCCATTTCCAAATGCCGCACAGTCAGCCAATTGGACATCAGTAGGAATTTTAGCCCATGAATCAGCGATGAAGGGTGGAGAGATTATTTATTTGCCTGAATTTTAGGGGGTTATCTCCTTATTTTGCTTCAATTAATTGAACAGAGTAAGGGGCAAATTTTGAATTATCTGAAATTAAACAGAAATCGTTATTGATGGCTTGTGAGATGATTAATCGGTCGAAAGGGTCAGAATGATGGAAAGGAAGGTTCTTTAAAATCGTCAAATTTGATTAGGAACTGAAAAACAATAAGTAGACGTTTTTTAAATGCCCTTTTTTGCACCACTCTGCGTTGCGGAATGCCGCCCAGATTAAATCCTCATTTAGCGATGCTAAACTGCGGCGACCGTCGCACGGTTTTATCGCCTTGATTGGCACAAAAAATAACATTTAAAAATTCATCCACTTATTATTTTCCCGTTCCTATGTCAAATTCTAAGGATATAAAATCTTTTTCTTCTAAAAAATCTTCCAGTGTTTCAAATGGAAGATTGATAGAAAGTTTACCAATAGAAATCTTAATAGTGATTTCCCATAAACTCACCTTACTCACGTAAACAGTATTGGTAGGATTATCAAGAAGTGAAATTATTTTTGAGAATAATCGTGGATTACCCTCAATGTACCAAAGAAGTACATGAGTATCAATCAGGTAAGAATTCATGGTTTACAATCGTCAAAAATATCAAGTGGTTCATTGAAATCCTCTGCAATCTCTCCAAAAATGCCTTTTCCACAACCAAAAAAACGTTTTGGTGATTGTGTTTTAGATTGATTGCTTTTACGAAATGCCGCCACTTCTTTCAATAAACGAATATCATCAAGATTACTAATCCATTGGATTAACTCTAATTTTTGAGCTGTTGCATTCATAATTTTAAAATAAATAATTAAGGCATAAAGATATAAAAAATATGAAAAATTCCATTGTCATCCTAATTCTAACTCTCTTTTCTATTGCAACGTTTGCCCAAAATAATCCTACGCCTCGCCGCTTAGAAGTTCTCTTTTTGGGTGATAACGGACATCATAAACCGATTGAGAGATTTTCGGAAATAATGCCCGCCTTGGGCAATAAAGGCATAAATTTTACTTATACCGATAAATTGGAAGACCTCAATCTCAATTATCTCAATAAGTTTGATGCCTTGATGATTTATGCCAATTGGGATAATATCACACCCGATGCCGAGAAGGCACTTTTGGCTTACGTGGCTTCTGGAAAAGGACTTTTGCCCATTCACTGTGCATCATATTGTTTCAGAAACTCATCCGAATTTGTTAAGATGGTTGGGGGGCAGTTTTGGCGACATACGATGGACACGATTTCGGTTAACATTACCCAGGCAAATCACCCCACGATGAAGGGTTTATCGGGTATAAAATCGTTTGACGAAACTTATTTACATAGTCAATTACAGGCGGATAATAACGTATTGATGACCCGTGAAATCAAGGCTGACCAAACCAAAGACCGCCCCGAAACCAAGACGGAGCCTTACTCATGGACACGCCAATACGGAAAAGGAAAGGTTTTTTATACTGCTTACGGACACGATGAAAACACTTGGCAAAATGCTGATTTTCAGAAACTTATCGAAAATGCTATCGTTTGGGTGGTGGACGATAATGCTCAGAAAGCTCATGCAGGGTTAAACATGAAGCCTTTTGAATTTAAGTTGGCGAATCTTCCTAACTACGAAAAGCGACCAAATCCGCAGGTGCAACAATTGCCACTTTCACCAGAGGAATCCATAAAACATATTCAAGTTCCCGTTGATTTTAATTTGGAAATTTTTGCCCACGAACCCAACGTAATGCACCCCATTGCGATGGCTTGGGATGAGAAAGGAAGGTTGTATGTATTGATTACGAAAGATTATCCCAACGAGCGAAAAGAAATGGGCGGTAGCGACTATATTCTGCTTTGCGAAGACACTAATAAAGATGGTAAAGCCGACAAATTCAGCACCTTTGCCGATGGTTTGAGTATTCCAACGGGGATGGTTTTTGCCAATGGCGGACTCATCGTTTCGCAAGCCCCTCACATGATTTTTTTGAAAGATACTAATGGCGATGATAAGGCTGACGAAAAGAAAATTCTCTTCTCGGGCTTTGGCACTGGCGATACCCACGCAGGACCTTCAAACTTGCATTATGGTTTTGATAATTGGATTTGGGGATGCTTAGGATATTCGGGTTTCAAGGGAAAATTTGCTCAAAAAGATTCCGTTCAGTTTGGACAAGGTTTGTTTAGATTCAAAGCGGATGGTTCTGATTTTGAGCATATTACCTCAACTTCCAACAATACTTGGGGCATGGCTTTCAACGAAACGGGTGATGTTTTTGGCTCAACTGCCAATAATTCTCACGGTTGGTATATGGCAATTCCGCACCGCAATATTCTCAATCCTTCCAACAATAACAATGGAAGTAAAGGCACAGACACGCACAAAGACATGAAAACCAATACTCAAAAGGTACGTCAGGTGGATGTTTTTGGGGGATATACTGCCGCTTCTGGGCAGAATTTTTACGGAGCAAGGGCATTTCCAAAGCAATATTGGAACAAAATCGCCTTCGTTTGTGAGCCAACTGGACACGTGGTTCACCAAAATATTATGACCAAAACGGGTACCGATTATAACGATGTCGAAGGCTTTAATTTATTGGCTGGTGCTGATGAATGGGTATCACCCGTTTTTGCCGAAACAGGTCCCGATGGAGCGGTTTGGATTGCGGATTGGTACAGCTACATTATTCAACATAATCCCCAACCCAAAGGCTTCACAACGGGTAGTGGCAATGCGTATGAGACGGATTTAAGAGATTATACGCACGGCAGAATTTACCGAGTAAGTTATAAAAATGCTCCTAATTATTCGCCCATTGCACTGAGCAAAGACCGTCCGCAAGAACTGGTGGCAACGCTCAAAAATAACAATCAATTTTGGAGAACAACGGCTCAAAGGCTTTTGGTAGAGCGTGGACAAAAAGACGTTGTACCAGCACTTTTAGCACTGTGTAGAGACCAATCGGTAGATGAAATTGGGATAAATCCAACCGTAATTCATGCCTTACATACGCTTGAAGGTTTAGGAGTTTTGAATGAACCCAGCGTTCAGCAAGCCCTAAATAATGCCCTTACGCATCCTTGTGCGGGGGTTCGTAAAAATGCGGTGCAATTATTGGCTCGCAATGAAGGTTCGGTAAAGGTTTTATTGGAAAAAAATTTATTGAATGATAAAGAACCCATTGTGGTGTTGAACACGCTCTTGGCACTTTCAGAAATGCCTTTGACGGCTGAATCTGAAAAAGCCTTGATGCGTCATTTAGAACAATCAACCGATATAAATGACCGTTGGTTGCCCGATGCTTTCGCCAGTGTTTTGACGAGTCACAATCAGGTTTTGATGAAAAAATTATTGGCAAAAAATGCACAGATACGCAACCTCACCCCCAGCCCCTCTCCCATTGAGAGGGGAGAATTTAATCGTCAAAACTCCCCTCTCAATGGGAGAGGGGCTGGGGGTGAGGTTAATAGACCCCACGACCATTCGGCAATGATGCACGAAGCCAAGAAAGAAGTGGTAAAAAGCAATTCTACTAAGCCCGATTTAGTGATTACCAAAATCAATGTTTCACCCAAAAACCCTGCCGTCAGAGAGTCTATTACAGTTACGGTTGAAGTAAAAAATCAAGGTGGAATTGCTATTCCAAAAGGACAAACGATTCCGCTGGATTTTCGATTTGAAGGTAAATCTCTGAAAATTGATGGCGTAAGTCGTACTTATCAAGACGGAATTGGGGTGGGCGAAACCATCATTATTTCCAAAAATACCAATGGACCATGGTCGGGTGATATCCGTTTTGGTTCGGATGTGGCGGGTGAATATACGCTCACGATGGATGTGGACAAAGCCAATACGATTTCGGAAGATGATGAAAAGAATAACCGTTTAGTTCAGAAAATAACCTTTGCTGCCCCGCAAAGTGTGAGCAATTTTGCTTTGGAAAAAGCCCTCAGAAGTTATGCCGTTGCTGCCCCTGTTGATTCAATTATTGCTTTATTGAAGACATATTCAAAATTGGATGAAGCCGCTGAATTTTCGATGGTAAAAGCTATTTCAGACGGATGGAATTACAAACGAAAAATTGCTTTGAAGGATTCTGATAGAGATTTTTTGGTGAATATGAATAAAAATATTTCGTCAGATTCCAAAGATAAAATGAAGCGTTTGCTGGAATCTTGGCAAGTGAAAACGGAAGAAAAAGCAGACCCCAATAAAATTACAATCGTTATCAAATCAGTGAAAGAAGAGATGCGTTATGACCTAAAAGAATTCACCGTAACGGCAGGAAAAACGGTAGAATTAATCTTTGAAAACCCCGATGCAATGCAACATAATTTGGTAATTGGTAAGCCTAAATCATTGGAAATCATCGGAAAAGCTGCCAATAAAATGATTACGCAAAAAGATGCGATTCAGAAAAATTATGTGCCGAATATTCCCCAAATCATCGCTTCAACGCCTTTGGTAAATGCAGAATCAAATTACCGTTTAACTTTCACTGCCCCCGAAACAGTTGGAGATTACCCTTATGTATGCACGTTTCCAGGGCATTGGAGTATTATGAATGGGGTGATGAAGGTGGTGAAGTAGGAAATAAAAACGGAAGTCTTCGTTCTGAACGAAGGTTTCCGTACAAAGGTTAGGCAACATTAGATTCTTAAAACTCCGTGGTCTAAAATCACGGAGTTTTTTTGTTATTCATTACCTTTGCACCATGACAGAAATTCCAGCATTCAAAAAGAATCTCCCCGTCCAAATCGCAGTATTGGGTGGCGGTAGTTGGGCTACGGCAATTATTAAGATTTTAACCGAAAATAACGTTAAAATTAAGTGGTGGTTACGCCGTAAAACCGATGTTGATTTTATCAAAAAATACAATCATAATCCAAGTTATCTTACGGATGCACCCCTAAATCCACGGAAAGTAAAGGCATATTACAAGATGTACGATGCCCTTCAAGGCGTTGATTATGTGATACTTGCCGTGCCAGCCGCCTTCGTGCCTGATGCTTTGAAGAACCTCACTCGAAATCATTTTGCGGGCAAAAAAGTCGTTTCTGCCATCAAAGGAATGATTCCCGACGAAAATATGCTGGTAACTGATTGGATGGAAAAGGTCTTTGGCGTACCCATTACCCAGATGTGTGTCATTGCGGGACCTTGCCACGCCGAGGAAGTTGCTCAGGAAAAACAGTCGTACCTCACCATCGGTTCGCCCAATATAAATTTAGCCCAAGAGTTTTCAAATCTGATGACTTGCCGTTACATTCAGGCAAATCCTGTGGCAGATTTATACGGAGTTGAATACTGTGCCGTTATCAAAAATATTGTGGCAATGGCGTGCGGAATCACGCACGGATTAGGTTTTGGCGATAATTTTCAAGCCGTCATGGTTTCCAATGCGATGCAAGAAATCAAACGATTTTTGGATATTGTTTATCCACAAGCCAACCGAGATTTGCACAGTTCGGGCTATTTAGGAGATTTATTGGTGACCGCTTATTCACAATTTTCCAGAAACAGAACTTTCGGAAATATGATTGGCAGAGGATATTCCGTAAAGTCAGCCCAGATAGAAATGAATATGGTGGCAGAAGGGTATTATGCCGTGAAAAGTATTCATAAAATCAACGAAATTCACGATGTAGAAATGCCAATCATTGATGCGGTGTATAGAATTCTCTACGAAAGAGCCAATCCATTGGCGGAGATTGGGATTTTGAAAGGGTTTTTGAAATAGAATTTTGTTCCTGTTGCGATTTACGAAAATTAACGTCGAGGAGGTTCAAAACCTCCTCGACGTTAGTAGCCAAGTAAGTAAAACATAATCTACCGCATCACCTCATACAAAACTGCCAATGATTTTACTTCCGCCAAGGTATCTATGTGCAAACGATAGAACAAAATAATAAAATCCAATAACTGATTTCTAGAAAAACGGTCAATCTTGGGGGCTTTATCATATTGAGTATTCAAAAGTATATCTAATTGATTTTCAAGCTCTTTGGTTGGTTTTTGAAGATTATGAAGGCTTAATTCATGAGAGATTTCGTGTGCATTTTCGGGTGAAAATCCTAAGTATGTCCCTAATTGGAGAAGAAACTGTAAATGGAAATTCTCGTAGTTTTCGGTTATACCATCCAACCATAATATTGAATTGTTCAAGAACAGAAACAGTGGCGAATTGTTAGATTCTTCGTGAAGACATTTACCCAAAATTTCAGTAATAAAAAGAGCAATTGAAGATTTATAAATATCAAAAGGTAAAGATTGAAAAGGATGGCTACATTTCATTTCTGAAATCCGCTGAATATTTTTTCCTGCCTTATGATAAATTACTAAATCCAACAACGTAAGTGGCTGAAAGAGAGCGATTTTGTTCTTAGATTTGGCACTCCGAACGCCATTTTCGATGTAAGTTTGAATCCCAAATTCTTCGGTATAGATTTTCACGATTACCGAAGTTTCCCGATAACGAATGTAATTAATAACGATTCCTCTGGTTTTAAAAAGCATTTTTCCGATGCTCGATGTTCGGTTTTCGATATCTCGGAAACCGAACATCGAAATTACCTTTTCCAAGTCAATTTCTCAACAGGGATATTTTGTTCTATTTTTTCTCTTAAAAGCTCAATTATTTCTTCTACGGGCATTTCTGGGTCAAATCTTATCGGTTCTTTAAAGGTTACCGAAAGCGTCGTATTGACTTTTCTGAACCGTAATCCTTTCTTATCAAACGCCCTTCTGAAACCGTTTATCACCACAGGAACCACAATTGGGTTATGCCCTTTTATCAAATGTGCCGTTCCCTTACGTAGAGGTGCGTAGGGCGTTGTAGTGCCTTGCGGGAAACTTACGACCCAGCCATAATCTAACCCTTTTCCCACTTTATCATCCGCCGAAGTATCAACCGCTCGCTTAATATCTTTACCCTCGGCTCGCCAAGAACGATTGACCAAAATTGCCCCCGCTTGCGAGAAAATCCTCGGTAACAATCCGCCCTCTTTCATCGTTTCGGAAGCTGCCACATAAAAAACCCTCGAACGTGGTGCCAAGAGATAAATCGGAAAATTAACGGAGTTCCGAAATCCCCATTTTACACTAAAAAAGATGTGATAAAGAGCAATCACATCCATAAAATAGGTCTGATGATTAGATAAAAAAAGTACACCAGTTCGTGGCAATCCTTCCAAATGTTCCGTTCCTCTGATTTGCGTTTTATTCACACCTCGCATCCGACTGTACGTAATCACTCCCAAAATCATTACGATAATTCTCTTCAGAAATACAGAATTACCGAAAGGGTCACGCTCGAAAAAACCGAAAACATCGGTCATGGAAAGTAGTTTCTTCAATATGGGGGTCATTTTTTTCAATGATAGAATGAGTGAATGTGAACGGGATACGTAATCTAATTGAATACTCTGATCTGTGGTATAAATATTGACACACCGTTTACCAAAAATACTCTATCATTCTATCATTCTATCAATCTATCATTATTTTTTTACTAAATTGTCAGATATTTTATCCGTCCAAATCTATTTAAGATGAAAAAAATACTTCCATTTTTATTATTAAACTTATTGATTTTCAGAGCCTTATCTCAAAAAATTATTGACCGACCCATCGTTTATGATTCCGTCAGAAAAACCCTTTCTTTACAATATCTCAAAGAAAGGCATGGCTTAATTCAAGCTGAACCAACGCTTTCGCCCAAAATGATTGTCTCGCATTGGACGGCAATTCCCACACTTGAAAGTTCATTCAATGCCTTTAATCCTGTGATGTTGAAAGGTCGAAAAGAATTAGTTGGGGCAAGTCCTTTAAATGTTTCCATTCATTTTTTGGTCGATAGAGACGGAACAATTTACCGACTTATGCCTGAAAACCTAATGGCTCGCCACGTAATCGGTTTGAACTGGTGTGCTTTGGGGATTGAAAATGTGGGCGATGGCAATAAATTTCCCCTAACCGAAGCCCAATTGCAAGCAAACATTTGGCTTGTGAAATATTTGAAAAATAAATACGCCAGCATCGAATATTTGATTGGACATCATGAATATACTTTGTTTCAAAATACACCACTCTGGAAAGAAACTGACCCCAATTACAGAACGGGAAAAACTGACCCAGGCACAGATTTTATGATTAAACTAAGAAAAGGCGTAAAGAAATTAGGATTGAAAAATGGGAGTAATATTTGACAATAAACATTAAATTTTATGAACGTATTAATAACAGGAGGCTCAGGTTTGGTAGGAACTCGCCTAACAGAAATATTATTGGAAAGAGGTTTTTCGGTTTCGCATCTTGGTCGGAGAGTAGCGGGTGGGGACACCAGCTACGGAGTAAAAATAGAATCTCAACCAATTAATTCCAATGTAAAGACTTCCTCAGTCAAAACTTATCATTGGGACATCAATAAAGGAATTATTGACGAAAAAGCTCTCTTCGAAGCTGATTATCTCATTCATTTGGCGGGGGCGGGCATTGCCGATGAAAACTGGTCAGAGGCTCGTAAAAAGGAAATTATTGAAAGTCGTACTAAATCTATTGATTTGATTACTAATACTTTAAAAGATATTTCTCACAAAATAAAATCATTCATTTCAGCCTCTGGAATTGGTTTTTACGGAGCCGATACTGGCGATGAACATATTTCAGAACAACATACGGCAGGTGTGGATTTCGTAGCAGATTGTTGTGTACAGTGGGAAGCCGCCGCCGATGAAATTCAAAATTTGGGCATCCGAACCGTAAAACTCAGAACAGGAATTGTGTTGAGCCAAAAAGGTGGAGCATTGCCAAAACTTACGCAACCCGTGCGTTTTGGCGTGGGGGCGGCACTCGGCACGGGCAAGCAGTGGCAGTCGTGGATTCACGTGGATGATTTGTGTGAACTATATATAAAAGCCATCACGGATGAGCGTATGACGGGTTTTTATAATGCCGTAGCCCCAAATCCTGTAACAAATTATGAACTTACCAAAATATCTGCCGAAGTCTTGAAACGTCCTTTTTGGATGCCCAACGTACCAGCATTCGCCTTGAAATTAGTTTTTGGAGAAATGGCAATAATTGTTCTGGGAGGAAATTATATCTTGAACAAAAGAATACAGTTAGAGACTGATTTTCAATATAAATTTACGGAGGTGAAAATGGCTTTGAAGGATTTGTTATAATGTACAACAACAGGTTTTAACCTGTAATCATATTCTCAATTACAGGTTAAAACCTTCGGCAGGCGTTTCTGTGGTACAAGCTACAGTAATCCTGCTAAATCCATATCCAAAACGTCTGAATAAGACTGATTCTCAAACACTTGCCCGACCCCTTTTATATATTTTGACCACATCCCACGTACATAATCGTATATAAACCCTTCTTCAATACCGTAGTCATTCTCCTCAATTAGGCGAATGATTTTCTTCATATCATTATTCAAACCGTTGGGGTGGCAAACTTCAATAATGATGGGTGTTTTGTAGGTTTCATTATCATATAATAAAATATCAGGCACGGGGCTTGCCTGTCCTTCGTCAATCTGCGTTTCGGGCAGTGGCTCTAATGAAATTTCATGTTCGTGATAAAACAAATGTCCCAAACTTGCCGTCAATTTACTAATAATTCGTTGATGTGCTTTGGGTGCATTGATGCCCATGTCGGATATAGTTTCTGGATAATACATAATCATTTCTTATTTTTACAAATTAACAAAACAAAAATCATATTTTGAAAAATATTTTAATCTACTGCGGTTCATCAGCAGGACACAACGAAGTTTATAAAAATACTGCCACACAGGTTGGTGAAACGCTTGCTAATCAGGGGCTTATCTTAGTTTATGGCGGTGGGAGCGTTGGATTAATGGGGACAGTTGCCGATGCTATTTTAGCGAATGGGGGCGAGGCAATTGGCGTAATTCCATCATTCATGGAGCCTTGGGAAGTGCAACACAAAGGACTAACTGAATGTATCGTTACGGACTCTATGCATACCCGTAAGCAACTAATGGCAGAAAAATCTGATGCCGTTATTGCCCTACCAGGCGGTTGGGGAACGCTGGATGAACTCTTTGAAATCTTGACTTGGCGACAATTAGGCTTGCATAAAATGCCCATCGGAATTTTGAATATTAATGGTTTTTATGATGATTTATTGGTGATGTTGAAAAAGATGGTTTCAGAAGGTTTCGTAAAGGAAGCTAACCTGAAAATGCTGATTATAGACGATAATATTGAGTCGTTGTTGGAAAAATTGCGAAATGATGTATCTGAGGGTGAATTGGTGGGGAAATGGATTGGACGGGCATAAATTAGAGAATAGATTATAGAGAATAACTATTAATTAAAATATTTATAATCAGGAATTTACATGAAAAAATCAATCATTTTTGAAAAGTGTAATGATGGCGGATATGTTGCATATCTACCTGATTTACCCTTATGTTTTTCAGTTGGAAATACTCTGTCAGAAGCTAAGGAACTGGAATTAAATAATTTGTCCATCTCTACTTGCTCTTTTTGAATCATTCTTCGTTAGAAAAATCCTCATTTAGGGACGGGAAAATAATAAGTGGATGTTATTTAAATGTTATTTTTTGTGCTAATCAAGGCGATAAAACCGTGCGACGGTCGCCGCAGTTTAGCATCGCTAAATGAGGATTTAATCTGGGCGGCATTCCGCAACGTAGAGTGGTGCAAAAAAGGGCATTTAAAAAACGTCTACTTATTGTTTTTCAGTTCCTTAACGCTGTTAGATTGCGGTTTTTCCGCCTTGATTGATTCAAAAATACCTTCCTAAAACTTGAACAACTTATTTAATTCCTATTCCTAAAGTAAACATAAAAGAGGCCATTGAATTATATTTAGAGAGCATCAATCAAAGTAAATAACCCTATGAGATTGATATGGAAAACTGGCTTTGCTTACCATTGGGAATCTATTTCTTTTACGATGGAATGATGTGTTTAAAATACCCTTTGAATGAAAAATATAAAGGAAAATACAGGAAGTCAGGGGTATCAATGACTAATGTTAGGGAGCATACAAATTTAAACATACCCACTTCTGGTATGAACTTCCCGAAAGTAAAAATAACTTTCGGGAAGTAAATCTCTCGGTAACTTCCCGAAAGTTATTTCTACTTTCGGGAAGTTTAATGGAAGTCATGGGTACTTTATTAATTAGATGCTCCCTAAATATTAACCGAGTTTACACGTAAGACCAAATAGATTTAAGACATTTTGTAGGTGGTTTTATGAATTTATTAGGTGGGGTTATATGTGCCATAGTATTCTTAAAATTTGCTCTGAGAATTTGGTAGTTCTCTTGTGCAACCCTGTCCGAATTTAGATTCGCCAGATTTAAGGATTTTTAGGATTCAGTTATACGGAAAATCCTAAAAATCCATTAATCCAATGAATCCAGATTCAGACAGATTTGAACAAACAATTTTTACCCAAAGAAATCGTTTCAAAACACAAAACCCATACATTTCTCATCTTAAACAATGTGGTAAAAATGCCGCCAATTAAAACATTTACCAATGAAAACCACAAAATTTACGCTTCTTTTTTCCTCACTGCTCATTGCTTATAGCTCACAGCTCACGGCTCAATTGATTATGGCTATGCCTCAAAATAAGCCCGAAAGCATTGGTTCTGCCGTCAATTCTGAATATTCTGAACTCAACCCTGTAATGGCTCCTGATGGACGAATTTTGTATTTTGGACGTAAAAATCATCCCAGTAATAAATTTGGAATGGCGGGAACGGAGCAAGTGGCAGGTTCGCAGGATATTTGGTTTTCCGAAAGCCTCATGGGTGCATGGACAACCGCCCGAAGAATGCCCGAAAGCCTCAACCGTGACCAATATAACACTATTTTCAGCGTTTCACCCGACGGGCAAACTATCTTAGTGAAAGGCTCTTATGTAAACGGACAGTACGAAACTCGTGGCTTTTCAATTACTAAAAAGAATGGTTCGGGTTGGGACGTACCTAAAAAATTGAATATTCCCAAATATGAAAAATTGAGTAAAGGTAAAAACGAAGTGGGCTATCTTTCCAGCGATGGAAAAACGCTTTTGATGGCTTTTTCAGAAAAGAAAAACTCGGACGAAGATGATATTTATGCTTCATTTCTGGAAAAAGACGGCTCATGGTCTGAACCCATGAATTTGGGTGATGATGTCAATACAGATTTTACAGAAACCACACCTTTCTTAGCGGCAGACGGCAAAACGCTTTATTTTTCAAGTAATCGTGGGGGCGGAAAGGGGAGTAATGACATTTGGGTTTGTAAAAGAAAAGACGAAAGCTGGATAAAATGGACAGAACCCGTAAACATTGGCGAACCCATCAATACCGACCAATACGATGCCTATTACACGATTTCGGCGGCGGGAGATTATGCCTATTTTGTTTCGGGTAATAATTCAGTAGGGAAAAAAGATATTTTCCGTTTGAAATTAGACCAACCAAAACCCGTTGAACCGCCCGTTTCAACCACTTCGCCCATTGGAGGAGGAGAACCCACTAAAAAAGTTGAACCTCCGAAAACCGAACCCACAAAATCTGACCCTGTGGTGTTGGTTTCGGGCAAAGTGATTGATGGAAAAACGGGCAAAGTACCTGTTAATGCCAAAATTATTTATGAAGATTTAACCAATGGAAAAGAGTTGGGAGTAGCCACACCAGACCCTGTTTCGGGCATATATAAAATCGTTTTGCCTTATGGAAAAAACTACGGAATCACTACTAAAATTGATGGGTACGTTGGTACTTCCCAAAACCTTGATTTAAGCAAAATCACGGGTAAATATTTGGAAGTAGAAGGAAAAGACATGACCGTTACGCCCGTGGAAGTGGGAGCAAAAGTGCAGATGAACAATATTTTCTTTGAATTTGGCAAAGCCGCCCTTAAAACCGAATCTTATCCAGAATTGAACCGTATTGCAGAGTTTTTTAAGACAAATAAGAGGATTGTTTCTGAAATCAGTGGACATACCGATAATGTGGGTTCGGATGAAGTGAATAATAAACTATCGCAAGAACGAGCCGATGTGGTGCGTAATTACCTCCTCGCCCAAGGCGTACCCACCGAACGTATTACCGCAAAAGGGTACGGGAAAAACAAACCAAAAGTAGCTAATGATACGCCTGAAAATCAGGCAATTAACCGTAGAGTGGAATTTGAAATTTTGAAGAATTGATGTTAGGGGGTAACCGTCGCTTGGTTGGGTTTTAGGGGTTAGGGATTAGTGGTACAGTTGTAGCTTCCCGAAAGTTTTTTTAATTATTTTTGTATTGAAGCTGTTTAAACTTTCCCTTTCGACTGAAATTCAGTCTTTTTGAAGCTGATAGATTAGGCATCCCCTTCTGAAATTTTCTCAACGTAGCTATGCTATGCTTCGTAAATTTCAAAAGGGGATGCCTAATTTATCAGCTTCAAAAATACAAGTATTTACATTGCAACGGCGAACCGCCCAGAAACGGATAGTTTAAACAGCTTCATTGAAAAAAGAGAAATGGCAAAGCAAAAATCAATAGAACTTTTAGAACCCATCTTGATTGAAACTTTCGACTTGGAACGGCTTTTTCAGCCTACGCCATTGCTTGTGGAGTGGCTTTCTGCTGATGGAGAAATCAATGAAATGGATATGTGTTTGCTTGAAGAAAGCCGTCTCAAACTTCTCGAAAACGTTGATTCGTGGAATGAGGAAGAGCTAAAAATGCAGTTTATCAGTTTTGTAATATTTTTAGCACGTTTTGATAAACCCATTCGTACTTATTATGACCGTGAAATTTCGGTAGAAATTAATGGAATTTATGTGAGTTCGAAAGTTGATATGATGCTTTCAAAAGGTATTGGCGAACTCATAAAAACCCCTTACTTTTTCCTGCATGAATACAAGAGAGAAAAGAAATACTCAGGCGACCCTGTTGGACAAATGCTGGGTGGAATGTTGATTGGACAGGCAAAAAATAATGATAACCATCAGAACGCCGACCGACGGAATGCCGTCCAACCCATTTACGGCTGTTATGTACAAGGCAGAAACTGGTATTTCAGTATATTGGAAGATAAAAAATACATTGTCAGCAAGGGTTTTGATTCTTCCGAAGTAGATGAAGCAAAACAGATTATCAACATATTACGTAAGTTAAAAATCGTGATAAATGAAAGAATGCAGCATTAAGTAACGCTCATTAAGGTCAATTGAAAAACTCGAAGTTTTATCTAAAACTGATAATTTTCGAGTTTTTTTGTGCAATTATTTCACATCCAAAGCAACATTTCATACATTTTACTCGTATCTATATTCAAAAACCTTCTCTCTGAAAACTCAACTCCAAAAAATTCCCAATACATTTTTCGTTACCTTTATAGTCCAATTTTATCAACGTATTACAAAATTTATGAAATCACTACTTACGCTTGTCACAATATTGTTTACGACTGTATTTTCTTTGGCTCAGCAAAAGGAATTATACGACAATGCTCAACAGAAAAAATTGACATCCCTTTCTCAAGAATTAGATACAAAATACAACACAAACTATCAAAAAGCCCTCAAAATCGCTCAATCAAAAGGTTGGGCTGTGGAAACTGATTTAGGAAACGGTAGAATTATGCGTTTGAAGGGACTGGACGAAACAGGGCAACCGTCATATTTAATGACTGAAAGCAATGCCAATGCCTCCGCCACCACTCGAACTAATCAATTATATATGGGCGGTTCATTAGGTTTGTCTTTAAACGGAAGTAGTGATGCCGTAAAAAATCGCTTAGGTATTTGGGACGGTGGCGGAGTTGCCAGTACCCACGTTGAAATGGTCGGTCGGGTTACGCAACAGGATAATGTTTCTGCATCATCCTCACACCCCACCCACGTGGCAGGAACAATGATTGCCGCAGGAATTTCCACACAAGCCCGAGGCATGGCATTTGGGGCAAATTTAAAGTCCTGGGATTTCACAAATGATGATGCTGAAATGTCAGTGGCTGCCAAAGATTTATCTATTTCCAACCACTCTTATGGATTTCCTGCGGGTTGGGTTTTTAATTCAAATACTGGTCGCTGGGCTTGGTATGGTGTTCTTTCAGTTAGTGCAACGGAGGATTATAAATTTGGTTTTTATGATGGTAACGCTCAGTCTTACGACAGAATCGCTTATGCAGCTCCTTTTTATTTGATTGTAAAATCTGCGGGAAATAGCCGTGGAGATAATGGTCCTGGCGAGGGTAGATATTACTTTTTAGGCACTTCCACCACCGATTCAAGCAATGTGGCTCGCAAAGCAAGTAATGGATATGATATACTTTCAACAACCTCAAATGCTAAAAATATCCTTACTGTTGGGGCAGTGGCAGGTACTAATGGCAATCCTCCCGCCCAGGCCTCGGATGTGAGAATTTCGAGTTTTAGTAGCTGGGGACCCACCGACGATGGACGAATCAAGCCCGATTTGGTGGCTGTGGGCGTAAGTTTATTTTCAACTTCCAATGCCTCCACCACGGCTTATGCGGTTCAAAGTGGTACTTCGATGTCATCACCCCAAACTTCGGGAAGCCTTTTATTATTGCAGGAAGCCTATTCTAAACAAAACGGGGGGCAATTAATGCTCTCTTCAACGCTGAAAGGCTTGGCTCTACACACGGCTTTTGATGCAGGAAACGCTGGTCCCGATTATATTTACGGTTGGGGATTATTGGATATGGAAAAAGCCGCCAAAGTGATTTTAAATACCGATAAAACTCACTCATTAACGGAAAGAACCTTACAAACGGGTGCAACTTATACCCAAAGAGTAACGGCTTCGGGCAAAGGAGCTTTAACGGCAACCATCTGCTGGACAGACCCCGAAGGAGACGTTCTGCCCGTTACGCCAGATAATTTAAACAGTCGTTCGCCCAGATTGGTGAATGATTTAGACATCAGAGTTTCAGACGGAACGAATAATTATTTACCCTTTATTCTGAACCCTGACCGACCCGCAGATGTGGCAACTCGGGGCGATAATATTAGGGATAATATTGAGCAAATTCTCATTCCCGATGCCGTCCCTGGGCGTTCTTATACCATCACGGTGAGTAATAAAGGCACTTTGAAAAATAATACTCCACAAGATTATGCCCTCATTATCAGCGGTATAGGCGGAACGGCGTATTGTGCTTCAACGCCAACTATTGTCCAAGATAATATCAATACCTTAACGCTGGGGAGGAAAACTACTAATTTTACCGTTTCGTCAGGACAAACGTTGGCTTTGGAATTGGGGTTCAAAAATGCTAATGCCAAGACCACCAGCGTATTTATTGACTGGAACGGGGATGGGGTTTTTGATGAAAATACGGAGAAAATAATTACCGCTAATGCCAAAATAGGAGCAACTTTTACTGAATCGTTCAAAGCTCCAACGGGATTGCAAGCGGGTAATGGAACGCTCATGCGAGTCGTAACAGTGGAAGATGCTTCAGCGGTTGCTATCAAAAGCTGCGGTATTTTTGATAAAGGCACAACCAGAGATTATGCTATTCAATTTGTCCGCCCCGAGGTTGATTTGAGTGTTTCAAATTTAGTTTCACCTGATGCTGTTGCTTTCTGTGCGGGGGCGACTCGTAGTGTTACCATTTCTTTGAAAAATGTGGGAAGTGTGGCTCAACAAAATATTCCCGTTACGGTAAAAGTATTGGATAAAACAACCGTAATTGCCACATTGACAGGTACTTACAAAGATATATTAGCTCCTTTTGCCGAAGCAAATTTAACATTAGATGGAACTTTCAATGCCGTTGCGGGAGTGAATTATACCTTTGAAATAAACCTAAATTTAGCCAGCGACCAAGACCCGACCAACAACTTAAAAACCATTTCAAGGAGCATCACCACAACGCCCAGTCCTGTTTCTGCCCAAGTGGCAATATGTGAGGGAACGACTACTTTAAACGTAAAATCAGCCGAAACTAATCCTGTTTTGTGGTATGATGCCCCAACGGACGGCAATTTACTTTTTACGGGAAACAGTGGCTCATTTGTTCGTCCTGCTAATACTACAAAATTATTTGCGGGCGTAAACGACTTTTCGGGAACTATTGGTTACAAAACAAAATATGAATTGGGCGGAGGAACATACTCCGAAAATTTTGGACCAGAACCCATCATCGTAACCCAAAATCCACTGGTAATTGAAAGTGCCAGAGTCTATGTGGGGACGGCAGGCAAAATCACTTTTAGCATCAGCAGAGTTTCAGATTTAACACCCATTTCTTCGGTAACGCTTACGGTGGCAGCGAGTCGTACTTCTGCTAATTTAACTCGAAATACTGGTAATCAACTTATCGAAGACCCCACCGACCAAGGCATTGTTTTACCCCTAAATTTGGTGATTCCAGCCGCTGGAACGTATAAATTGACTCAATCATGTACGGAAGGAGCAACCATTTATCGAAGTAATTTGAATGCGGGTTCAACCACAACGGGACAAGAAATCAAAGGGCATCCCTTCACGATTCCAAACGTGATGAGTATTACGGGAGCATTATTTCAAGGTAATATTATCAAAACGGGGTATTATTATACTTATGACATGAAAATAAAATCACTGGGTTGTCCGAGTGCGAGAGTGGAAGTACCCATCACCACGCAAGCAGCACCCAGAGCAAGCATAACACCGACGGGAGACCGAATCAGCATTTGTGAAGGAACGCCCACCGACCTGACCGCCAACGCAGGTACAAATTATGCGTATCAGTGGCTGAAAGATGGCGTGGCAATTACGGGAGCAAATGCAGCAACTTACAGAGTGAATCAAAGTGGCGTTTATAGCGTGTTGGTGAGTGATAACGGACTTTGCAATGCCACTTCATCCGCAGTGACAGCCAGTGTTTTATTACCAATTTCTGCTCCAATTTCATTTAATGGCAGTGTATTAAGCATTACATCGGGTACAAATCCTACTTGGTTTGTGGACGGAACATTGATTGCAGGAGCAAATTCAATTACGCTATCCCCCACAAAATCAGGAACTTATACCGTAAAATCAACGGATGTAAATGGATGTTTGGCTACTTCTTTTGGTTATACTTTAACCATAACGGCAATAGAAGAAGAAATTTCCACAGAAACATCCGCCAAGATTTTCCCGAACCCCGCCACCGATAAATTCAGAGTAGAATACAGAACACCCGAACGCCCCAAAAGCATACAAGCCGAAATCATCAACCTCTTGGGAATGACCATAACCAGCAAAAATCTAAGCCGACAAGCCAATGGAGTTTACTCCGCAGATTTTGACGTTTCCAAACAAAATCAAGGGAAGTTTTTTGTAAGAATTACTACCGATAATGAGGTTAAGGTTGTGCCTTTGGTGGTTGGTGGGAATTGATAATTAGGGGTTAGGATTTAGGGATTGGGGATTAGTTCCGTAGTCCATATTTCTATCCAGAATGTTAATTATTGAGGGTATAATTTGTGAATTTATAGATACGTTGTAGATACATTATAGATATTTTTAGATGATTTTGAGTAAATTTAGAGGCAGGTTCACACGAATTTGCCTTTTTTGATTAACCCATAAAATGAAAAAAAACAAGAAATATGATTTAGAAATATCTAATAATTCATCTAAGTTGATGCGTCTAAGTCTTGTTGCAAAGCAAACAGGAGTAGGAATACAAACAATAGTTCAAAACCTTTCAGTACGAGGTTATAAAATAGAGAATAGTCCAAACGCAAAACTAAATTATGAACAAATCAAAATAGTTGCTGAATCTTTTGGTGCGTACTATTTATTGGATGATAAAATTTCAACAATAAACAGTAAGAACGAATTAGAAAGTGAAAATTTTCAAGAATTCGTAAATTTAGGAGTTCACTATTCGTTACACATAGGCTGTATAAACACATAAAAAAAGTTCTCCCTATTTTTGTGGTGTGAAACATCAAAAACAAAAGAGAACTAAGTCCAAAGGACAGGTCAAAAATACGGAAAATAGTTGGAAAACAAAGGCAATTGAACGAGCTAAAATTATCAGCCAACAAAAGAAACGAATCTTGGAATTAGAGCATAGTCGTGACTTATGGAAAAGCAAGTACAAAGCGAAGCCTTTGGGAGATTGTTTACATTTTGATTCCAACAAGGCTAAGCATCATCAATATCCACTGTTGGTTATTTTGTGGATTATGCAGATGCAGAACTATGGTGTAATGAGCTTACGGAGTTGCCGTCATTGTGTAAGTAGCTTGTATCTTATTTTGAATTTATCAGGCAGAGTTCCAAGCCATGGGAGCATCCGCAATTGGTTGTGTAAACATGGGATTTATCGACTTCAAGAC
Organism: Arcicella sp.; assembly: GCA_034519515.1. Classification (GTDB taxonomy): domain Bacteria; phylum Bacteroidota; class Bacteroidia; order Cytophagales; family Spirosomataceae; genus Arcicella. The sequence goes on along the minus strand of JAXHOK010000068.1, from coordinate 2,737 downwards.
TCGTACAATAGCCCTAAAAAGAGAGTACTTTACGTGGATGAGAGTATTGTTTTAGGGGGAGAGAAAATACTATTAATTTTGGGGATTCCAGTTGATAAAATATCCTTTGAAGGTAGTGTTAAGCATCAAGACGTAGAAGTTTTACATGTATCAAGCCAGAAAGAATGGAAGGCAGAATCCATCGTCCCTATCTTAACAAAAATAGGAAGAAATGGCGGTATTTCTTATATAGTCAGCGATCAAGGGACGAACCTAACGAAGGCATATAATCTTTGCCAATACACCCATATTGAGGATTGTACGCATATTTTAGCTAATTTATTAAAGAAAATATATGAAAGGTATCCTCTATTTGAAACATTCAGAAAATTAATCGGAGAGGCTCGTAAAAAGTGGTTTCTCAACAAAGAAAATAGCCAATACATGCCTCCGAGTATGCGAGGAAAAATGCGCTTTGCCAATATCTTTCCTTGTGTTGATTGGGCAAAAAAGCAATTAGATAATTGGAGTAACTTAGATGAATCTATTACCGATTTTTTAGTTTTTTTGAAAGAGCAGGAAGCGTTTATTGAGGAGTTAGTAGAGCAAAGTAAGATTTTTAAAATGGTCTGTTCTGTGTTGAAAAATAAGGGATTTAGCGAAGTAGAAAGAAGCACTATTTTCAAAGAATTATCTATTCAAACAGCCCATAAAAATGTTAGCGTTTTTACAGAAAATATCTTGGAATATTTAGACAATTTAACTCGAAAGAGTATAGATGTAGGAGAAAAGTCAATCCTTTGTTCGTCAGACATCATTGAAAGTTTCTTTGGTAAGTTTAAGCAAAAAATTAATCCAAATTGCCCACACAAACTGACTGAATTTATGTTCACAATAGCTAATTTCTCCGGTAATTTTAATGAAAATGAACTTCAAAAGGCATTGGAAAGTATCAAAATAAAAGACCTGAAAAAATATAAAATGGCTTAAAACTGTCCGAACTTTTTAGCAGGGTTTATACAAGCTACGTTACACAACATCAAAAATGCTACTAAAAACATGGATTGGACTCTAAAAAGTCTTGATATTCAGAATTTTACACCACAAGACTTGGAAGACCTTAACAACAATATTAAACGCATTTATGATACCTTGGACGACTTTAACAAACTCAACAATATTAGAGACCAAAAAGAGTTTAAGGTTCAAGAATTAGCAGATATTTGCAATAAGTTAATTCGTCCATCAGTCAAGATAAAAGAGATAAAATTTAGTTTTACTTATCAAAATACAGATTTCAGTAATTGGAATATTGAGCAAAATTTTTACGATGTATTTCAGATTTTCAATAACCTAATTATCAATGCCGAAAAGGCAATGGAGACAACTCTAATTAAAGAATTGAATATCTTAGTAGGTGATTTCGATGGCTCTAATTTATATTTCTATGTGCGAGATACAGGCGTAGGAATCAGTAAAGAATATTGAAATAAAGTCTTCAAAGAGAGTTTTTCAACTACTGGTGGTACTGGAATTGGGTTAATGTATATTCGTGATGAATTAAAGAAAATGGAAGGAGAAATTACCCTTTTAGAATCAAATGAACAATTTTCCACTATTTTTGAAGTAAAAATCCCTATCAATTTACAATGAATCATTCAATTTTAGTAATAGACGACGAACAACAACAGGCGGAAGGAATGAAAAAGTTCTTGAAAAAAGAACGCCCACATATCTTTGTCGAATCAGCATTCAAGGAACAAGACATTTTAGAGAAAATTGAAAATCTGTACTTTGATGTTGCTATTGTTGATTTACAAATGAATGATTTTGAGGTAGATGGAATCATTATTATTCGTAAAATATTAGAAGTGAATCCATTTGCGAGAGTCATTATTGTCAGTGGGTATTTGCCAAGCTATGATGCTCAAATTGCTGAAATTTCTAAATCAGGAAAAATTGAAACAGTTATTGAGAAAACATCCATAGATATTTTTACAGAAAAAATTTTGAAGGCAGTTGATAACATCATCGAAGCATCTGAAAAATCTTCACTTCATCAAAGAACTTTGGAATCTCTTTATGCGAATGCGAAAAATGAGCCTGACAAGTATTTGAAAGGAACAAAATTTGAGCATTTTGTGAGCTTATTATTCTCTCAGTTAGGTTTTAACCACATCAATAAAAGAGTAAAAGACCAAAGTCTGGGCGAAGTAGATTTGATTGTGAGAAATGAATTGAATGATATTTTCTTCCAAAAATTTAAGCCCTATATTTTGATTGAATGTAAAAATACTGCTGAAAAAGTTGATATAAATGATTTCAAGCTATTTTACAGTAAATTGGAACATACCAACGGCATGGCTAATTTAGGTTTTTTGATAACGTCAAATACTATTAAAAACACCGCATACACAGAAGCCATACGCACATCGGGCAAGGGAAATAAAGTCATTTTTATCACACATTTAGAAATCGCCCGATTGATTCAATCCATCAATATTTTGGACACCATGAAAGCAATTATTGATGAACAAGTGAAGGATAATTGAAATGGTATAAAATTCACTAAATTTAAAGGCAAATTCACTCGAATTTGCCTTTTTTTAATTAATCAATAAAATGAAAAAAACAATACTAACCCTGATTCTCTCCGCCCTAATTTTTAAAGTCTCCGCTCAACTTTCGGTTGAACATATTATGCAAGACCCTAAGTTTACGGTGGGTTCGTTACCATCTAATATTGTGTGGTCGGAGT
>JAXHOK010000028.1:0-11738 GCA_034519515.1 Arcicella sp. | reverse complement strand
ATTTAAGGCTTTTTTGTTGCTAAAAAGTTCGGTTCGTACCTTTCAATTATCCTTCCTCGTACCTTTAAATGACGACCTCCCTTATCTTGCTCAACAAATAGTTTTGAAATGATTTTGTAAAACAGAAAAGTGCCTTTGTGCGGCTGACTTCTCATTGTAAACTTTTTAGAAATACCAAAAGAATACCGAAGGAATACCAAAAGAATACCTTGATAATCAAGGTATTCCTAAAAATAAGAGTCAGGAATACCCAGCAGGTATTCCTCGTAAAACGAATCATTGTTTTACAGAAACCTGTTTCGGTAGTTCTTGAAAAGTGTTGATGGATAAAAACTAAGCATTCAATAAATTGTATTTTTGTGGTCTCAAATCATAAAAACCAATGAATCAAAATGCTTAGGAATGGGTAAATAATAACTTGTAATGGTTTAGGTGAATTATTTTTTGATAGTTAAGGGGTATTTTAAGGCGAATAGCACTTGCTCTTTAACGACAAATAGCTCTTAAATATCAGTAAAAGAATCATATAAACCCTTACAAGTTGTTGTTTACCCATTCCTTAGTATTACAAAAATAGAAAAATGTTCTTGTTGCTCAAGTGAAAATATCTAGGACCGCCCATGCGGTTAAAAATGGATTTACCAAACAGGGTAATCAGCGTGTTCTGTGTCATGATTGCTTGAAAAGTCGTGTTCTTCATCGAAAGTTTTCACATGATTTTGAAGCTGTTAGGCGTTCATTTTTAGAACGAATGAGTTTATGTGGCGTTTCAAGAGTATTTTTAATCAGCTATTATCAAGTGTATAAGGAATTGAATTTTTGTTTTTTGTTATTGCCAAATTTTAAGACACAAGTATCTGATAACAGTAAGTTGGTGACATACTATAGTTTGACGAACTGTGCAGATTTTGTCAAAAAAAGAAAAATAAACAGTGGCTATGGGCGGCTCTCAGTCGAAATACAAGACAAATTGTAGCCTATGTTATTGGTGACAGAAGTGAAAAAACATTTCGGAGACTCATCGGAAAGGTGTAGTAGTGTTAGCTTACTCCACCACTACACGCTTAGCCGTGCCGTCTTGCCCTTGCGTAACGGTTACGAAAAGTGTTCCTTTTACGTTTTTCTTCAAATCAACCTGTCCCATAAAATCGCCTTGAAAGTCTTTGAATTTTTGTGAACCTACTTCTTTTCCGCTAATATCGGTAACGATTACTGAGACATCCCCTTTTTCGGGAGCATAAAATTTGAGGTTCAATTTATTATCAAAAGGCTTATTTGGATAGATTTTGAGGGCTTTTACGGTTTTTGATTCGTTCATAAAATCAAAATCTTTCATATCCCCATCCATCTTAAATTTAAAATCTTTCATCATGGGTTCAAGCGAGCTGAACATTTCTTTGTGGTCGAAATTCTTAAATTTCTTTTCCATATCGTTCCCAAAATCTTTGAAGAACATCGTGATGTCATTGTCGCCATCGCCGTCTAAATCCTTTTCAATTTTCTTTCCATCTTTATAAATTTCAACTCTCTTCTTGGTTTTCCCTTTGGGTGAATTAAATGAAGAAGGACGGTCATCGTCTGAATCAATATGTCTATCTTCGTTTCTATCAATTTTAATTTTAAATTGCTTACGGTCGCCATCGCCCGAAGCCGTCCAAAGCGAATCCGTTACCCGAGAAATCAGGTTTTCTTTTTCGGCATCACTCATGCCTTCAACATTGTAAGATTTTTCAAAAACCTCTTTTTTGCCTTTTTCAGAAGATTCAATGTGAATGGTCATTTTGCCATTATTTTCGTTAATATTCTGAGAAATACTTTTCTGTGCCATTGCCGACATTCCTACGATCAGCATAAGGGCGGTTGTGATGATGTTTTTCATTGTTGTTTTGTTTGATTATAAATGGCACGCAGATCACGCAGACGGTTCGCCGTAGCGATGCTTTGCAACGCAGATTTTTTCTACTGAGTTTCTATTTATTCTACAATTTATTAGGATTTTTTCGACAAATAAACATCCTTTTTTAAAATCTGCGTTGCGAAGTATCGCTGCGGCGAACCGTCTGCGTAATCTGCGTGCCAATATATGTGTTCACAAATTTAGCGAAGCCTCTCAATATCAAATCTTTGTCTCTTGTTAAAAGATGTTAAAGGAAATACACGCAGAGAGTTTTGCGTTAAATTTGTGCTTCGGAGTATAGACGTAAGAATTTTAAAAATGTTGCATAGAAAAGGTGAACGGTAAAGGGGTGAACGGTTCGCTGAAAATAAAACCGTGTACCGTTCACCTTTTAACGTTTACCCAAAAAATAAATGACTCAGCGTAAAATTAGATATATAATCACACTAATGGCTTTTGCTTTGTTGGGCTTAATTGTCTTTCAGATGTATTGGCTTGGCTTCACGGTGCGGACAAAAAATGAACAGTTTGGGAGCGATGTTCGGGATGCTATGCAACAGGTAGTCAGAAGATTATCCCAGCAAGAGATGTATTATTTGATGCAACGGAAAATTGTTTCCGAAGAAAATAACAAGCAACTTTTAGCTATTGCAAAGCCTTCGGAAAAGAAAAAAAAAAAAAAAAAAAAAAAAAAAAAAAAAAAAAAAAAAAAAAAAAAAAAAAAAAAAAATAGTACCTCAAAAAAAACCTGCCAATCCAGTGATCAATAATACGCCTTCGTTGGCAATGAATCTGGATAAAATGAGTTCGCAATCTTTTCCATCGGATATTTTAGTTTCAAAAGGTGTGGAAGTGTTACCCAACGGAGAAATCAGAGAGCATCAGGAATATTCAATTGATTTGAAAGATGAGGACGTATTAAGTTTGATGAGCGGTCAGAAACAGTTGGGTGATATTGTTGAGGAGGCGTTTTTGAGACATAACGATTTGATGATGCAAGATTCATTAAAAAAGGCTAAGTCGCTGATTTCCAAAAAGAAAAAAGACCGAAAAACCCATATCGACCGCAGTACACAATTTGCTAAAACCACTCAAAAGATAAAGAACAAAGCTGAATTAGCGAAGGAAGTTATCGGTGATTTCTTAACCACCAAACGGAGTATCTATGACCGAATCAATTACCAGATTTTGGATTCTTTACTGAAAAATGCCATCAAAAATAAAGGTATCGAAACCCCCTTTGAATACGGAATTAGCAGTGTAGAAAACCCAGGATTTCTGCATTATGCCTCTTCGATGAAGTATAAAATGACAGGTTTGAAGAATAATAAAGACACTTACACCGTCAATCTCTTCCCGAATGATTATAACAGTTCTGAAAACTATTTACGGGTTTACTTCCCCAATCAAGACCGTTATATTATTCGCAATATTTGGATGATGTACGCCACTTCCCTCCTACTGATTTTGGTAGTTTTGGGTTGTTTTTACGTGGCAGTAAGCACCATTGTGAAGCAAAAACAATTGGCAGACATCAAAAACGATTTCATCAATAATATGACTCATGAGTTTAAAACGCCCATTTCTACAATTTCATTAGCCACACAAATGCTTGGAGACGAAGCAGTTGCGGCAAGTCCGACGATATTTAAGCGATATTTGGGAATTATCAGAGATGAAAATAAACGACTTGGTTCGCAAGTAGAAAAGGTTTTACAAACCGCCCAAATGGAACGTGGTGAATTACGTTTGAATCTCGGTACGGTGAACGTTCATCAAATTATTGAAAGAGTCTTGGAAAATATCAGCCCACAAATTGAATTGCGGGAAGGAATCATTGAAACCGATTTGAAGGCAGAAAACCCCGAAATTCAAGCAGATGAAGTGCATTTGACAAATATTCTTTTCAATCTTTTGGACAATGCCAACAAATATTCACCCGAAAAACCAATCATCAAAATCACTACTGAAAACACCGAAAAGGGACTTTCCGTTAAAGTTTCAGACCAAGGAATCGGTATGACGAAGGATTCCATCAAAAGTATTTTTGAGAAATTCTACCGTGTGCCTACGGGCAATGTGCATGATGTGAAGGGCTTTGGTTTGGGATTGAGTTATGTAAAAAAGATGGTGGAAGAACATCACGGACGTATTAATGTGATAAGTAAGTTGGGGGAGGGGAGTGAGTTTGAGGTGGTTTTGCCTTAATTTTCAAATTAACCATGTAATCGTGTATTAAAAATGTTCAAATTGCATGGTTAATTAAACAATAACCCCATGAAACTCATCTGCATCTCAGACACGCACAATTTGCACAATAACCTAAAAGTCCCCGATGGCGATATTTTAATTCATGCAGGAGACATGACTTGCGTGGGTGGAATTGATGAAATTAAGGAGTTCAACGAATGGTTAGGCACATTGCCCCATCGTCATAAAATTATCATTGCAGGGAATCATGATATTTATTTTGAAGGAGAACCTACGAAAGCTAAATTATTGATTACCAATGCTATATATTTAGAAGACAGCGGAATAACCCTTGAAGGATTAAAGATTTGGGGTTCGCCCATTTCGCCAAATTATCAAAACTGGGCTTTCAATCGTGAACGTGGGGAAGCAATCAAAAAGCATTGGGATTTGATTCCCCACGATACTGATATTCTGATAACGCACTGTCCGCCTTTTGGTATTTTAGATTTTGATTCCGAAGGAAAACCCGAAGGTTGCGAAGAATTATTGACCATCGTACAACAGAAAATTAAGCCACGCCTTCACGTATTCGGGCATTTGCACGATGCACACGGGCAGACTAAAATCGGAGAAACGTTATTTATAAATGCTTCGATTGTGAGTACAGTTCAATACCCCAAATGGCTGAAAATGGGTAGAGATTTAGCCATCAGTATTTTTCAGATATTAAAGAAAATATTACCCACAAAAAAATCGATTAGATTGAACAGAAAGGCTTATGAATTGCAGATTAAGGTGGTTTTTAGTGCGGTAGAAATCACTTACCAACAGAAGTAATTGGAAATTTTATTTTCTTAATAATTTCATCCATTTTCTGTAATTCTCTTTTCAAATCGGGACTGTCCATATTCACATAAGGCATTTTTTTAGGGGACGTATTCTTAGTTTTTTCCATGTTGTCTGTTGATTAAATAACCGATATATTGAACATTTTTTTGAAATGATTGAACCTCATTTTCATTTGTAATTCCACAAATTTCATAAGAAGCCGTTTTAAAATATATTCTGAATAAAGTCTGATTGTATTTTTTGAGTAGCGGAATCATATTTTTTTAAGGAATATACAGCGTATCTTGTGTAAAAAATATGGTTTCGATTGTCAGAATAAGACAATCAGAATTTGTCGTAAGATATTTTAAAACGGCTTCTCAGAACTGTTTGGATTATCAACAAATTTTGAAATAACAGCTCTGTACAAACGTGTTCTGGAAGGCGTACTACCAGTAAAAGTAACAGTTTTATCAGGGTAATGGTTGAAAAACAGTTCGATAGTTTTGATAACTGTCATCAAAATAAGTTCCATATCATTATTTTGACTTGTACTGTAAACATCAATATTACCATCATCAAGTAAATCACCTAAAACTAAACGATAGATATTACTATCCTCGGGGGATGGTGAAAATATAACAACTTTTGTCGTAACTATTTCATTACCAATACTTTCAAAGAAATATAAAAGTCCGTTTTCAAATGAATTAATCGGGTAGTTAGGTTTTCCATAAACAAAAACAAAGCTAAATATCAATCAAACCAATTTAACAAAATGACCAAGATTCTACTCGCCGAAGATGACCCCAATTTAGGCACACTTTTACAGGAATACCTGACCATCAAGGGCTACGAAACTACTTTGGCAAAAGATGGCGATGATGCCCTCAACAAGTTTGTCCAGCAGTCGTTCGACCTCTGTATTTTTGACGTGATGATGCCAAAAAAAGATGGTTTTACCCTCGCAAAAGAAGTACGGATGACCGACAGAAATACGCCTATCATTTTTCTGACAGCAAAAGCCATGAAAGAAGACACACTTCAAGGTTTCAAATTGGGGGCAGATGATTATATGACCAAACCTTTTTCGATGGAAGAATTATTGGCTCGTTTGCAAGCCATTTTAAGAAGAAGCCAAAAAGTAGAAGACCAAAACAAGAAAATTACGAGTTTTCAAATCAAGGATTTTACTTTCGATTCCGACAAACAAACCCTCACCCGTGAAGGCGATATTCAAAAATTGACCGTCAAAGAATCCAAATTGCTCACGCTCCTCTGCGAGAACATGGGCAACTCCGTAAGCCGCAGCTACGCCCTTAAAATGGTTTGGGGAGACGATACTTATTTCAACGCCCGAAGCATGGACGTTTATATTACTAAACTTCGCAAATTTCTAAAAGAAGACCCTGATATTCAGATAGTTAATGTACACGGAGAAGGGTTTAAATTAGTTTTTTAATACGGTGGTTCGACGATTCAACAGTCTTGTCCGTAGCTGAATATTTTACGCAACGGGCAAGGCTGTCGAATCGTCGAACCGCCGTGTTAGGGAGCATCCAATTAATAAAGTACCCATGACTTCCATTAAACTTCCCGAAAGTAGAAATAACTTTCGGGAAGTTACCGAGAGATTTACTTCCCGAAAGTTATTTTTACTTTCGGGAAGTTCATGCCAGAAGTGGGTATGTTTAAATTTGTATGCTCCATTACAGTATCACCACGAAAATTGAAAATTAATTTTTTTACTTAAATTTAAAACTATACCTTTGCCACACAATCACAAAAAGGGGTGCCTCATAACAACGGGCTGAGATTATACCCATTGAACCTGATGCAGTATAATGCTGTCGAAGGGAATTTTGTTTATCACAAAGTTTAATGGCTTTCATTTATTGTTAAATCTGACAGGATTTGACTCCTTTGTCTGTCTTAAAAATTTTCAACCATGAAAAATTTTAAGAGTTTACTTCATTATTTATTTTCAAGAAATTTTGCTTTCGCACGTTTGGCGGGTGTGGACACCAGCCACGGGGCGGAACACCCCCCTCTCAGCAGGAGAAGTGGGGGTGAGGTTTTAGCCATCGCTACTTTTCTGCTCATTGCTCATTGCTCACTGCTCACTGCTCAAAGCATCTCAGGCAAAATTACCGACTCCGAATCTGGAAAAACCCTTTCAGGCACAACCGTAACGTTGGAAAATTCCACCCGAGGAACAATCACCAATCAGCAAGGATTTTACAGTATTAAGAATCTTCAAAAAGGTTCTTATATTTTGAAAATCAGCTATTTAGGTTTTGAAAAAATTGAGCAAATCATTGATTTAAAGAAAGATGAAACGTTTGATTTTAAACTACAAAAATCAACTTTTGTGGCGGATGAAGTCATCGTGAGTGCCACTCGTGCCAATGCAAAATCAGCGATGGCGTATTCGGATATCAGCAAAGAATATCTCCAAAAACAGAATTTGGGGCAGGACATTCCGCAGTTGTTGAACTTCACACCATCGCTCGTTACCACCTCCGACGCTGGGGCGGGCGTGGGCTACACGGGTATTCGTATCAGAGGCACGGACGCAACCCGCATCAACGTAACCGTAAACGGAATTCCCATCAACGATTCTGAATCGCAAGGAACATTTTGGGTCAATATGCCCGATTTGGCGAGTTCGACCAATTCCGTACAAATCCAGCGGGGCGTGGGAACTTCCACCAACGGAGCAGGGGCTTTCGGGGCAACGGTCAATCTTTCAACCAATGAATTTAGAAAGAAGGCATATCTTGAATTAAACAACTCTTTCGGCTCATTCAATACTTGGAAAAATACTATTATGGTTGGTTCGGGTTTATTGAAAAATAAATTCACCATCGACGGGCGACTATCCAGAATTTCATCAGATGGTTATGTGGACAGAGCTACTTCTGATTTGAAATCAATTTATTTATCGGGAGCATATTTTGGTAAAAAGTCTTTTGTGCGTTTCAATGTGCTTTCGGGCAAAGAAAAAACCTATCAAGCATGGGAAGGCGTACCCGAAAACTTGTTGGAAACCAACCGTACTTTCAATCTTTATACTTACGAAAACCAAACTGATAATTATCGTCAAGACCATTATCAATTGCTCTCTTCGCACAATTTAAGTGCAAATTGGACTCTTAATTTCAATTTGCATTATACCAAAGGAGCTGGATATTATGAACAATTCAAAGAAGCCGATAAGTTTGAAAGATACGGTTTACCAAATGTTATCAATGGGAATAATACTTTAAAAAAGACTGACTTTATCCGTAGAAAATGGTTGGATAATGATTTTTATGGCACAACTTTCTCCTTAGATTATCAAGGAAATAATAAAATTTCTGCCAATATTGGGGGCGGATTTAACCAATATGATGGTGACCATTTTGGCGAAGTTACTTCTGCAAAAGATGCTCCAAATGTTCCCGTAGGTTATCGTTGGTATGAGAATAATGCAATAAAAAAAGATTTTAACCTTTATGGAAAAATCAATTATTCATTAACTGAAAAAATGGGAGTTTTTGCTGATTTACAAGTTCGTACCATCAATTATTCTATGAAAGGCATTGCCGATAAACGTCAAGATATTACCCAAGCCACAGATTTTGCCTTTTTCAACCCCAAATTGGGCTTAACTTATCAATTATCCGACAATTCTAATCTTTATGCCTCATACAGCGTAGGCAACAAAGAACCTAATCGCTCAGATTTTGTCGATAACGCCCCCAAAGCCCCACTTTCGGAACATTTGGAAGATTTGGAGGTAGGTTATAAAACTCAAAAATCTAATGTGGCTTTTTCTGTAAATGGTTATTTGATGAATTACACCAATCAGCTGGTTTTGACGGGAAAGTTGAACGATGTAGGGGAAGCAATTAGAACCAACGTATCGGATAGTTACCGCATGGGGGTAGAAATTGAAGCGGGCATAAAAGTATCTAATTCCCTGAAAATCAATACTAATTTAACGTTATCGAATAATAAAATCAAGAATTTTGAAGAGTTAATTCCTAATTATGATGGTGGTGAAAACCAACTAAATAAGTTTCCAGAAACCAATATTGCCTTTTCGCCGAGTACCATTTTGGGTTCGCAAATTATTTATAATCCGCTCAAAAATTTAGAGTTTTCATGGCTTTCAAAATACGTGGGAAAACAATATTTGGATAATACAACTAACGAAAATCGTAAACTAAATGCCTATTTTACCAATGATTTAAGAGGGATTTATACGCTGAAAGTAAAAACTTTGAAAGAAGTTAATTTTACGTTTTTAGTTAATAATCTTTTCAATACTCTGTATGAATCAAACGGATATACATATAGCTATATCTATGAAAAACAAGTAGTTACCGAAAATTTCTATTATCCACAAGCGGGGACAAACTTTATGCTTGGGATGAATTTGAAGTTTTAATACGGCGGTTAGCTTTTGGCAATCGGCTTTCAGCAACAAATAAAAAGCGAATTGAAGGAATTCAGATTTCTTTGATTCGCTTTATTTTTATCCATTACTCAAATTGTACTTTGCTAAGAATGGAAGTATTAATAAAATCACTATTTACAACCATTCTAAATTATATTTTACTTCAACATTTAGACTATACAAGCACTTATTTTATGTAATCGTATCGTAATTTTGTAGCCCGAAATAATCAAAGTTATATTCAATACCGTTTGATAGATAATTTGCTACATTTCAAGTAGTTAACTTAATCATTTTGCATCCAATTGATTATTTTTAGGTCGGAACTGTACAACATCATGGAAAATATATTCAAAGCAATTAGTCTTTCTCATAAATCTGCCCCTTTGGTAGTACGTGAACAGGTGGCTCTGATTGAAGCAGAAGCAAAAGACTTTTCCTTAAAAATTAGAGATTTATTCAATATTCAAGAGGTTTTGGTGGTTTCAACCTGCAACCGTACTGAGGTTTATTATACCTCAAGCCAAAATCTAAACGAACAAATTATTAAAGCCCTTTTGATTCAAAAAGGGATTGTTGATACCCAATCATATTTTGCACATTTCCAACAATTTGCTGTTCAAGCAGATGCCCTAAAACATCTTTTTGAAGTAGCCACGGGCTTACACTCAACAGTGATTGGTGATTTGCAAATCCCCAATCAGGTAAAACATTCATATCAAATTGCGGCAGATTTAAACTTGGCAGGTCCTTTCTTGCACCGTTTGATGCACACAATTTTCTTTGCCAATAAACGTGTGGCTCAAGAAACTTCTTTCCGTGATGGTGCGGCTTCAACGTCTTACGCCGCCGTGGCTTTAACTGAAGAGTTAACCCAAAACATCAATCAACCCAAAGTATTAATTTTAGGTTTGGGAGAAATTGGAGCGGATGTTTGTGATAACATTGCTGACAAGGAATTTGCTGATATAACAATCATGAATCGTAGCCGTGAGAAAGCAGAAAAAGTGGCTTCGGGACGAGCATTTCGTTTGGCAGATTTTGAGAATTTAGAAGAGGAACTGAAAAAAGCCGATGTAATTATTTCTTCGGTAATGATTGATAAACCATTGATTACGAAGCAATTAATGGATAAAATTGGCGTTCTAACCTTCAAATATTTTATTGATTTATCAGTGCCTCGTAGCGTGGCGGATGATGTTGAAGATATTGCGGGCGCATTGGTTTATAATATTGACACCCTCCGTGTACGGGCAGACGAAGCCTTGCGAACTCGTTTAGCGGCTATCCCACACGTGGAACAAGTGATTGAAGAAGCCATCGTTGGGTTCAATGATTGGTCGAGTGGCATGGTTGGTTTCGCCCACAATAAATAAGTTGAAAAATGCTTTGGAGCAAATCAGGAAGTAGAGTTGAAGTGGCTCGCCATATTTGAAAAAACCCTCTCGCCCGAAGAATCAGAAAAGATTGAAAAAAATCACGATGTCGATTGTTCAGAAAATCATGAAATCGCCCGTGTTGAACCTCAAAAGCCGCCTGCAACGTGGTGATGCCGACCAATTGGTAGATGTAATTAGTGAATGGTGTTCGATTTAGAAAAACAAAGCGACACGGCTGGCTATATGCACTGATTTAGGAGTATGATGAGGGGGTTGTGTTAAAAGTCTTCGGAATTATCCCCCCTGTGTCGCAGACTCTATTCTGAATATCATACCTGACAGGTTTTGAAAACCTGTCAGGTATTTTGCTTCAATTTAGAAAATTGAACGATCATTTTGATTTTTATGTCTGCAAATATGAAGTACAAAATTTTCCCTCATATTTTGATTTTTGCGTCTGCAAGTATAAGGAACTGAAAAACAATAAGTAGACGTTTTTTAAATGCCCTTTTTTGCACCACTCTACGTTGCGGAATGCCGCCCAGATTAAATCCTCATCTAGCGATGCTAAACTGCGGCTGACCGTCGCACGGTTTTATCACCTTGATTGGCACAAAAAATAACATTTAAAAATTCATCCACTTATTATTTTCCCGTTCCTAAAGTACAGAATTTTCGCTTATATTTCTGATTTATAGTCTTTTTACACACCCCTCGCATCCTTACGAATGTTATTAATTTTAGCTATCCAATACCAAATTGACACCGCATAAAACCGCTAATAAATCCTCGGAAACCTCTCTGGATTAAATTCATTCATCATCGCATAAGCCGTATCAAAAACATTCTCAGCATTGGGTTTTGAGAAATAATCACCGTCTGAACTGTACGCTGGGCGGTGGGGGACTGCCGACATACATACGGGTTTTGAATCAAGATAACGATAGGCATTTTGGTCGTCCAAGACGTGCTCGATCATGTATGCCGAACCTCCGCC
>JAXHOK010000046.1:0-150323 GCA_034519515.1 Arcicella sp. | reverse complement strand
AAATATGATTAATTTCGCCCAAAAACCCAATTTTTACCCCCAAACGATTCACAATTTGATAGGGTTGAAAAATGAGTTCACCCTTTTTGCCATCCCCTAAATCATGGTACATATTGGTGCAAATTTTGGGGGCAAGTAAACCGCCCATCAATTTTTGCATATTCTTTTTATAGTACACAACCTCCCAGTTTCCTGGCAAATACATATCGTAATTTAGTGCATTCAAAAGCGGTACAAACGCCTGTCCAGTCGTTTTGACGGCAAGCATACTGCCCTGAAACATATCTCCCGTATCGAGCGTTATGGTATTTGCAGGATTTTCTTTTTTCAAAACATCCAATGCCGTAGCCAAATGAGCATATCCACCTGCCTTACGAAAAGTTACTTTATCGTTTTCCCAAAACAATTCATCATGAGCATGGAGCTGGCAATGAACATCGGTGGTTTGCAGAAAAGTGATTTTCCCACTTTTTTTCTTACCAATTTCTACGTTTGACTTATTTTTTGCTACATCTTCAACCGTATTATTGGCTAATAACGTAACGGGACTACTCACCACCGCAGAAGCCAAGAGGCTCTTTTGCAGAAAATTTCTTCTTGATTGCATTTTCATTTTTGTTAAAATCCTGCTTTGATATACGACCAACCGTCTTCTTCTTTCAGTACAATTTCGGCAATACCGACGGGGACAAAAGTCGCATTGGTTAAAATTTGAGATTTTTCGATTTTACGTTGTTTGAGCGTGTTTTCGCATACCGCAAAAACTACCCCTTTTGTATTAAGTGCTTGGATTTCCTTGGCAGTTTTGGCTTCTTCAATTTTCATAAAACCAATTCCGTTGTTATGCACCACAACTTCAATTTTAGCGGTTTGCCAATAATCCAGAACGTTGGCAATTTGTTTGACCAAGGCTTTGTGAACGAGCGTATCGCCTGATGCCAAATGAAACACAATTTTATGCTCCTTTTCTTTGATTTGGGCATTTGCATTATTGATAATTCCTGTTGCCATTACGAACAGAATGAAGATAAATTTTCTCATAGTTTTGCAATTGTTGGGTTTTTAACTTTTAAATCTTTGTGTTTTTCTTTCCACTCCTTGATGGGTTTGTAAGGTCCAAATTTATGCTGATTTTCAGAAAAGGGGTCGGCATAAGGACCAAAAGGATGGTCGAACGGCTTTCCTGCTAAGTTGGGCCAATCCTTTATTAAATCTTTACTTGGGCGTGGCATTGAATTAATGTAAGCGGCAACGTCCCAAGCATCTTGGTCGGAAAGTTGCGTTTTTTCGTAAGTAACGCCATAGGGCATATTATATTTGACATAACCCGCCAAGTTTGAGATTCTGAATAAACCTGCCCCGATATTATAACTATTTTTGCCCCAAAGTGGTGGGTAAGTATAATTTTTACCGTTTTCTGCCATTACGCCTTGCCCCTCTTTTTGATGACAACTTTGACATTTTTGTTCATAAACTACTTTGCCTAAAATGGGGTCACAGGCACGTTTCAAGCCTTTCATTTTAAAAATCCCTGAACCTCGTGGCACTTTTTTCTTCGCTACATCTACTCCAAGCCATTTAATGTAAGCTACAATTGATTGCATTTCTCTACTATTTGAATCAAGAGCCACACCGTTTAAACTTCTTTGAAAGCAATCATTCACTCGCTTTATTTGGTCTTCCTTACTGCCAGAACGCTCTCTGAATTTTGGGTATGTGGCTTGCACGGCGGCGTAATTATTCCCCCACGGTTGTGTACCAGCTTTCAAATGGCAATTTTGGCAATTCATGCCATTGGAAATGTGTTTTACCGAGCCATTGGGTCCCAAATAATCGGCAGTGTGAGCAATTAATTCACGCCCATATTTTACTTTTTCTTGTTCTTGGGGTTCAAGTTTCATCATTCGCCAGTCGGAAGGAGCGTTCCAAAGATGCACAAAATTTGAATCAGGTTGAACATACGTTTTTTTATTTTCGGTAGTTTCATCGGATTTTAAGTCTGGTATTCCAAAGATGAAAAAATAAATGAGACTAAACATTAATAAAAATGCAACACCAAGCAAACCCATCATCATTTGAAGTGAACGACGGATGTTTTTTGTATTTTTTTCGTATTCTGGTTCTAACATAACAAAATTCGATTAGTAACTGATTTTAACAAATTTAGTAGATTTACCGATGACAAGTTTGTGATATTTATCACATATCAACGAAAAAACTGTACTATTCAACTAAAAAAGACGAAAAAGAATGTAGAAAACGCTACATTCCTTTTCGTCTTAATGTTACCATAAACGTAATCCTTTACAAGATTATCCTCCCATCTGCCATTTCAATAATTCTATCGGAGGCTTTGGCAAAATCATTATCGTGGGTTACCGCTATTACTGTTTGATTAAATTCAGCGGTTAGTTGTTTGAAA
The DNA here is from genome assembly GCA_034519515.1 of Arcicella sp. Taxonomy (GTDB): domain Bacteria; phylum Bacteroidota; class Bacteroidia; order Cytophagales; family Spirosomataceae; genus Arcicella. The sequence goes on along the minus strand of JAXHOK010000046.1, from coordinate 147,901 downwards.
ATCTCAAAAACAATACTCGTGTTTTTACTGTCCAAATTACCCGTTGGTTCATCACCCATGATTATTTTTGGGTCGTTGATTAACGCTCTGGCAATAGCTACTCGTTGTTGCTGACCACCCGATAATTTTGACGTATTTTTAAGAGCCTGGTCTTTTAAACCTAACATTTCAAGCGTTTTATAGGCTTTTGCTTCTATTTCTTCCCGTGAATATTTTCCCAATTTTAAGGCTGGAATCATCACATTTTTTAGGCTACTGAACTCTGGTAATAAATAATGAAACTGAAACACGAATCCAATTTTTTCGTTTCTGATTTCGGCAAGGCGTTCTTTTTTTTGCTTTGTTAAGTTTTCACCATCCAAAGTCAAAGTGCCTTCATATTCAGTATCCATTGTTGAAAGTAAATAAAGTAGGGTTGATTTTCCACTTCCCGATTTGCCCACCATCGTAACGAATTCACCCTTTTTAATATCAAAATTAATGTCGGTTAAAACCTTGAATTTTTCGGGTTCATAAAAATATTTGCCGATGCCTTCTGTACTTAAAATTATATCTGAATTTTTCATTTTCTGAATATTGAAATAGGATCAAGTCCTGCCGCTTTACGGGCGGGAATATACCCAGCAAAAAAAGTAATGACCAAGCCAAAGATGATACCTACGCCAAAATATTTAGGAAAAACCCGAATCGGAAAGAAGCCAATATCGCCCCCAACCCACATATTACCCATCAAATTAATCAGAATAAAAGCTAAAATTAGCCCAAAAAGTATTCCGATGATTCCAATGATTATCGCTTCTGAAACGAAAATTCTTACAATATCTTTCCCCGAAAAACCAATGGCTTTCAGGATGGCAATGTCGTTGAGTTTTTCCATAATGGTCATATTCAATATGTTATAAATACCGAAGGCAGCCACCAGCATAATTGAAAGTGATATGACCATTGCCATCATTTTACGCATTTTATTTGCCGCTGCCGCCGATGCGTTGGCGGTTTCCCAATCTTCCACATCATAGCCCGTCAAGTCTTTGTATTTATCAATTGAGGCTTCGGCTTTTTCAAAATCATTGATGTTCAAATATATATCGGTAATATAGGAAGGGCTTTGTTTTTGTAATTGTTGAGCCACGGGCAAATTGATGTAGGACAGCGTTTTATCAATGGCTTTGTTTCCTGTTTCTAAAAGTGCCACAATTTTCATCAATTTATTCACGCCCAGTGCCGAAGTCACCGTTACGTTATCGTTCATTTTTAGGTTGAGTTTTTCGGCAATGCCTACGCCCAAAATTATACCATTTTGATACCCCGAAAGATTGGCATAATTACCATCCACAATGTACGATTGCAAGTTGAACATGGCATTTTGTTCTTCGATAATTACCCCCGAAACCCGCCCACTCACTTCTGAATCGCCATTTTTGTAAAAAACATTGCCACTTACATTGGGCGTTACGCCTGTAACTTCTGGCTCATTTTTTAGTGTTTTCAATAAGGCGATTGGGTTAATTATTTTCTTACTTTCGGAGGTAATTTTAGGATTACTGATTAAATTAATTTTGGAACTATCAAGCGAACCAACCAAAGATTCACTCAACGCATCATTTTTATAAATCCGTAAATGGGGCGTTGATTTGAACAAACTTTCGATGGAAGCCACCTCAAAACCGTTCATCAGTGAGTTCATAAAAATAAAAATGGCAATGCCCACCGTTACACCCAAAGCTGCAATAAACGTTTGTTTTTTCTTGGTGAACAAATGCGTGTAGGCAATTTCGGAATTGATATTATGCTTGTATTTTTTCATAATAATTCTTTTAATATTGGCTCATTCTGTGTTAAACCGCTTACTATTTCCACCCAATCGGTTGAAACGATACCAGTTTTTACTAACACAGATTTTTTCTTTTCAATCAAAACTTTATTTCCATAGCCCAAATAACTTCGGGGAATCACCAACGCATTTTTCTTTTCTCCCAAAATGATATTAGCCTGTAATTGCGTCCCGACGATACCAAAATCCAGATTATCCGTAAAAAAAGCCTTCACAAAAAACGATTGTGTGGCATCATCAAAAGCGGGTAAAATCTCGCTAATCTGGGCTTTATAATTTTTCTGGGCGTTGGTATTAAGCTGAATGATAAGGCTTTGTCCCAATTTTATTTTCGACATATTGCTTTCGTCAATGCTCAAATTGGCGTAAATTTTATTCGGATTTCCAACCACCGCTATCACATCGCCTTTCTTCACGTAATCACCTAATTGCTTGCGTTTTTTATAAATTTTTCCGCTTACATAAGCGATGATTTGGTTGTAATCAGCCACGGCATTGCTCACTTCGTTTTGTTGTTGTTGCAGAATTACCTGTTGATTGGCATTGACCTGTAAATTGGCGATTTGTTCCTCCAAAGCCCTAATATTTGCCTTGGAACTCAGCACTGCCAACGTAGCATTTTCATATTCTAATTTAGCTATACTATTGGTTTCTAATAGTTTACGAAAACGTTCGGCTTGCAGTTCATCTTGTTTAAGTTTTTCTTTGGCAAAATTAATATTGATTCTAATTTGTTGAATCAACGGGGCATTTTCGGAAGCATTGGCTTTGGCAACTGCCAGTAATTTACTGGTTTGGTTGACATTCACGAGGCTTTGTTTATTATCAATTACTGCCAAAACTTTTCCCGCATTAATCATGTCGCCTTCCTTAAAATTGATACTTTTTAGATAACCATCGGCTTGGGCAGCAACCAAATATTCATCATCAGCTTTGAGCGACCCCGTGGCAAAAACCATTTCGGTAATGTCTTTTCGTTGGGCGGTTGTGGTTTCGGTTTTTTTGCCGCAAGCATTGAGAAATATTGCCACAATCAAACTGAGAAGTGATAGAAATATGTTTTTCATTATTTTATCGTATTGTTAATATTGATTTTTGCATTCTGAAATTCAACGTTCACCTTTGCCACTGTTTGAGCCAATATTGCGTTTAGTTCATCGGTAAAGGAAAGAATTAGATTTTCGGTTGGATAAATATTCTGTTCGTATAAATTAAGATTTTTTTGATAGGTATCGCTTCTTAACTTCAAAATTTCTCTGGTAACTTTCTCATTATCAATCGCTTTTTGATATTCTAACGCCAATTGTTTTTGCTCAAATTCTTGTTGGTTTTTTTGCTTTTGGGCATTGAACTGAGCAACGATTAGGTTAGTTTTTACAACCCTATTTTGAGCAATTTTAGAAGCATCTGGAATACCATAATTCAGTTTCAAGCCCAAGTAACTTATCGGAATCCAGCGAGCATTTCCATCAAAAAAATGGTTGTTTGAGTTTTCTTGCAAAGCCCAACCTCCTATTAATGAAAGCGTTGGGTAATAGCCCAGTTGACTAACATTCAGTTCATTTTGGGCATATTTTATCTGTAATTCAGCTTGTTGAGTTTTCAGTGTATTAGACAGTACCACTCCATTTTCTTGTTTCGGCGAAATTGACTCATGCTCCACCAAAAGACTCGTTTCAGTTGGCATATCACACAATGATTTCAACAAATTATATTGTTGTTCAATGCTGTTTTGAACTTGCTGAATTTTATCCTGAATCATCAAAATAGACACCTTAGCATTATTCACATCTTGACCACGAATAATTCCTTGAATAAATTTATTCTCTACAATCTTCAAAATAGAATCAGCATTTTGGCGAGTTTTAACCAATAAATCTAATTGCTGTTGATTTGAAACGATTGAGAAATAAACGGCAACTACCGATTCTGATAAGGTTTTACGAACAAAAACATTACTGATTTCGCTCAACTGTTCATTAGTTTTGGCAGATTGTAGTTTTGCCCAAGCGGCATGATTAATCAAGTCAATTTGGGGTGTTATGTTTAGGTTTTGAATATATTGCTGTCCTAATTTTGCCTCTTTAAAAGTCCCTGGAACTCCCCCAAAAACTTCGGCAGGAAGAAAATTTACGGGTAATTGAAAGTTGTCAGTTAATGAATAACCAACATTAGCTTTTGGATTAAAGCGATTTATTTTGGTGTAATACGTTTGGACTTTTGTCAGGGCTATTTGTGCATTACCCGTTTTGAGCGTAATACTATTTTGAGTTGCATATAGTAAAGCATCATCAGGACTGGAAAATTTTATTGTGTTTTGGGCAAATATTGAAAAATATATTCCCAAGAGAAAAATAGTGATTGTTGCTTTCATTTATTGGTTATTTTCTTAATCGGCGTTATTATTCTCAATTACATTTTGCCTTGTCTTTGTTGGTGATGTCAGTCTTGATAAATTGGTTTGAAAGTTTTGGAGTCCAAATAAAATTGTCCATATTTTTAACGGTAAATAATTTGTCTGCTTTGTTTTGCAGAAGGAATTTTGAAAAATCGTCTTCTAATTTTTTTAGATTATCCAAGTCGCAAGGCGAAAGTTTATTTTCAACTGCCAGATTACCCAAACTGTCTATTGCTGTTGGTTTTACGCCTTTATTTAGAGAAACGGAAACCGTTTTATTATTGTCAATTCGTTGTACAATATAGAGTCCGTCAAATGCTGATTCCACATAGAAAGTATTGAATTGATAACGTCCACCAGTTAAATAAATGGCAACATCTGTAAGGCAAGGCGAAGGTTTACTGACAATTCTTATGTTGGTTCTATCAATGGGTTGATTTGGATATAAAACGGTCATTGCTTGTTGCATTGCCAAACTTCCTACAATTAATCCATCACACAAATGTCCGTGAAATTTTTCGAGGTCGGTTAAGTTTATTTTTTGTTGGTGGGTTAATCTTCCTTTTGAAAAAGCGGTATCAATGGTTGAAAATGAAATTTGTTTTGAAGATTGACAAGAGACAAATACAACTGAAATAAAAATTGCGATAAAAAATTTCATATTATTTTGAAGTAAATATTGATATAATAAATTCCAGTAATGATAAAAGTAACACCTGCCAAGATTCGCATAATTTTTTCTACTTGTGTGATAGCTTTAAAATATCTACCCAACTTTTCAATACTAAATGCAATGATGAAAGCGAATAAAATGACTGGAAAACCTGTACCAATAGAAAATACAATTGGCAAAAATAGCCCTGATTTTATGGTCATTGGCATCAACATTCCGAAAAACAAAGCTCCACTGTAAGGGCAAAAAGCCAAGGCAAATAATGCTCCTAAAAGAGATGAACCTAACAATCCTTTATCTTTGAATTTTTCTGAAAGTTTGTCCGTAAAACTTACGCCTTTTATAAAATTGAGTTTAATAATATCCAACATTGTCAATCCTAAAAGCACCATTACAAAACCAATATATTTCTCGCCATTTCCTTGAAATAATTTAGCTACTTGAAATTTGCTTGCTCCAAAATAAATAATTGCACCAATTAAAGTATAGGAAAACATTCTGCCCAAAGTATAAAACAAACCACTCAACAATACTTTCTTTTTGCTTTCAATGGTTTTTGCAATGTAGGCAGTAGCCGTAATATTGGTAGCCAACGGACAAGGTGCAATGGCAGTGAGCAAGCCCAAAGCTAATGCTGTGAGCAAGGGAATATTGCTATTTTGTGCAATATTTTCTAACCATTCCATCATTATTTAAAAGCGTTAATTTCTTTTTCAAGTCCGTCTTTAAAATTTTTGCCCTCACTTTTTGCATTCATAAAAGCAAAATCGGTCAATTCTTTTTTCTTGCCTGTTTTGGGGTTGTATAAAAACAAAGCTGTTCCCGTTGCTTCAAATTGCTCTGCTATTTTTGCGTTTTTCTTGTCATCAACATTCACTAATGAAAAAGTGATTATTGGATATTTTTGCAATGTTTCTTTGGTAAGTTTCTCAATTAAATTGCAAGTCATACAACGATGTTCCGAGTGAAATTGTATTACTTGTATAGTTGCCGTTTCTGTTTTTGCAATTGCTTTGTTGGTATTTTGTCCCTTACTGTGAGAAGCCGAAAAAAGCATTACTACTGCAATAATCGAAGTAAAAAGTGATTTTGTCATTTGATTGTTTATTTAGAATGTTATAAAGCTGGAAATTGTACTTTTACTTTTTTTGTAATCATTATTTTATCTAAATGACCCATTTGAGTTTTATCCGAACTGATAAAATGAACATGAACACGACTATCTTTATGAGTGTAAATGCCACCGTGATTTTGGGAATAAAAACCGATTAATTCGCCCTCTTGATTTGAAAGTTCAAAATTGGCTTGTTTCTTATCAGTCTGATAACCTTCAACATCTGAACTACGGGGCATAACAACGTGGGTGGTAAGATTATCGAATTTCCCATTTATTTTGAAAGCAAATGGAGTTGCTAAATCAATGTTGTTTTGTTGTGCTATTTCTTCTATTTTTTTCTGTAATTCGTCCAATGAACCAATTGCGGTTTCAATCTCAAAAGTTTGCCACGACTTCACGTTGCTACTCACAAAAAAAGGGGCTTTAATCTTCCAATTCTTTTTCACTATTCCATCTCCATCTGCATTTACTTTTACCCCGAAAGGTTTACCATCTACCACAGTAATTTCACCCTGCATTTTACCCAAAGGTCCTAATGCGTAAAGATGTTTTTTGTTTTTGATGGAATCCAACGAGATATGAGGAGCAAAGTTATCTTTTCCCATTTCAGACATTGAGCCTACAAAATTCACGGTAGAACGCTCGTGCCGTTGCCCAATTACACACAATTGTTGCAAGAATTATTGCGAAGATTTTTTTCATGATTGATTTAATTCGTTTCTTGTTTTATAAAATTACGTTGAAAATATATCCAGAAATGATAATGAAAAAGGTAACTACTCCAAAGAAAATAGCAATTAGTTTTAGGGTCATTACTTTTTTGAGTAACATCGCTTCGGGGATAGAAAGCCCCACAACTGCCATCATAAAAGCGATTGCCGTTCCGATAGGAATTCCTTTTGCTACAAATACTTGAATAATGGGCAAAACGCCTGCTGCATTGCTATACATTGGCACGCCCAATATTACAGCCAATGGTACAGCCAAAGGATTGTCTTTGGAAATATATTGCTCAAAAAAACCTGTTGGAATAAATCCGTGCATTAGTCCACCAATGGCAATACCAATAATAATGTACCAAAATACACCTTTAATTATGGCATAAGCTTCTTTGAAAATATTGGGTAATCGCTGAATAAAATTTTGTTTTTCATCTTCAAATTCGCCTTCTCTTTCTGCATTTGCAATTACACCTTGTACCCAAGGCGTTAAGTGTTTTTCGAGTTTTAATTTTCCTAAAACTGCACCGCCTATCATTCCTAAAATAATACCACTACTTACATAAATAATTGTTGCTTTTAGTCCAAACATTCCAACAAACATTGCAATGGCAACTTCATTTACCAATGGCGAAGTAATCAAAAAAGCGAAAGTTACACCCAATGGAATACCGCCTTTTACAAAACCAATAAACAAAGGAACAGAACTGCAAGAACAAAAAGGTGTAACTGCTCCAAAGGTTGAGGCAAACAAATATTCTAATCCGTAGAGTTTATTTCTTGATAAAAAATTACGGACTTTTTCCACAGGAAAATAGGAATTTACAACACCCATTATTGAAGTAATGAGAAATAATAAAATCAAAATTTTCAAAGTATCAAACACAAAAAAGTTGAGAGCATCGCCCAATTTACTTCCTTTTGCAATGTGAAAAACGCTGTAAATTAGCCAATCAGCAAGGCTTTGTATCCCGTCGAACATGATAATTTATTTTAACAGCATCCAGAAGTTGTACAACAAGAACCACCGTCAGTTACAATAGTAGCATCGCCTTTGGTGGGAAATCCTTTTTCTGCCCAACGAGTTATGCCGTGTTGCATATTTACTACATTAGTGTAACCGTGATTTACCAAAAAGCCTGCGGCTCTCAAACTTCTTCCACCACCTTTGCAAACCATTACAACCTCTTTATCTTTTGGCACTTCTGCAAAACGGTCTTCAAATTCGCTTAAAGGAATGTTGATAATATTTGGCACATCGTAAGCCAAGGCTTCTACTTCGTCTTTTTCACGAACATCAACTAATAATGCTCCGTTTTTTACCCATTCTTGCGTTGTAGTTGGGCAAATTTCTTTTACTAATGTTTGATTTTCCATTGTATTAAAATTAGGCGTTTAATAATTCTTTGATTTCATTTACATCAGCCACTCGTCCTTTTATTTTCATCACTTCGTCTATCATCAACACAGGTGTTGTCAGTACATTGTATTTCATAATTTCTTCAATGTCTTCAATTTTTTCAACATTGGCTTCTATGCCTGTTTGTTTCAATGCTTCTAAAACATTGTTGTAAGTGGTTTTACATTTACTGCAACCTGTTCCGAGAATTTTTATACTTTTCATTTTTTTAAATTTTTAAATTAATTTAGTTCGCAAATATACGAACATTTCGTAAATAAACGAATAATATTGAAAAAATATTTTGTTAATTAAAAAATCCTATCAAAATTCCTTTGGCTAATGCCCAGTTTTCCTTGTTGATACAGTATTTTGTTTTAGGTGGATTTATTTCTCCTTGAATAAGTCCTGCTTCTTTCAAAACCTTTAAATGTTGCGATAAAGTACTGTTTGCAATATGAAATTCTTCTGAAAGGTCTCCATGATAACAGCAAGATTGAGTAGAAAGCAACTCTAAAATAGCTACACGAATAGGATTTGCTAATGCGTTTGAAAACTTGGCTACAAGTTCTTGTTTGTCGGTAAATGTCTGCTTTATTTTTGGCATTTTCTATTTAATTTTACAATATTCAGTTCGTAAATATACGAATTTAATAGTAAAATACAAATGAGTAAAATATTGGTTGATTTACTTTCAAGACGTGAGTGCATAAAAAACAGCCCAACCAAAAAATACAATCAACCCCGCCCAAAGCCACGATGGAATACTGGTAGGCGACTCACTACCATCAATTAAAAACTGTTTTTGATTTCCTTTTCCATAAGCATTTATCATGATGGGTTGTACGCCGTCAATCACATCATTGTTTTTTAGCCCTTCAATGGCTATGGCTGGTCCATTTCTCACGGTGAAGTTTATGAGTCTAATACCTTCTTTTCCCGTTGGGTCTTTGCTCACAACTTTAAGAATATGCTCACCATCAGTGAGTTTTCGAGTATCTAACTCAAACTTTACGGGTGCTTCAAATTCACCGATTGGTGAACTGTCGTTATCAATAAAAAGAAATACTTTGCTTCTGTGTTCCATGTTATTCAAAAGTTAGAAAAGTTCTCTTGATATGATTTTCTTCGGTTTCGCCTGGCTTTATTAGCCATTTTACCGCAAATATGAGCGTCAATACGGTTATGATAACGGTTGCCCAAACAATTACATAATCCATATTTCCTTCTGGACCAGCCCCATGAGCAATTCCCCTTAATATTTTGGGTTGTTGTTTTTCGCAAGCAGGACAGGCAAAGCCGATGTGACTAACAAGGAATATCACGATAAAAAGAATGATTTTTTTCATTTTCTGATTTTTTAATTATTGAACGGGTTTTGCCAATTTTACAACTTCCATTAATTTCTTTACCTCGTCGGCGGTTACTTTACGAGCATTATTACCCCAGCTACTTCTTTCGTGGTTCATAATGACGGCAATTTCTTCTGGTTTCAGCTTATTATTTGTGCCAACCGCTGGCATTACAGCATATTCTTCCCGAGCATTGTAGCCGTTCATGATGATATTTACCATCAATTCTGGATTATCGTCCAACACAACTTTACTGCCTTTCAAGGGCGGGAAAGCTCCTTTTAAACCTTCGCCATTGGCTTGATGGCAACTTTGACAATTGGCTGCATACAAATTTGCACCATCCAAACCAGTATCTTCAACGGTAGTGCCGCCTTCGACTACTTTCTTTTCTCTTTTGTATAAAAATTCAGGGCTTGCTGTTCCATCTGGAAGATCAACTTGTTTCAACGATTGTAAATATGAAACTAATTGAAGTGCTTTTTCAGTTGCAACTACTTTCCCTGTTCTACCTTGCATAAATTCGGCAGGAACATTCACTATCACATCGGCAGGATTGGGATTTTCTTTTATCTCAAAAAGCCAAGGATAAGCAGCCATCACCGACCGTGATTCAACCGACCGAGGATTATAAAGGTGAAGTAAATGCCAATCTATACTGGGTTGTCGAACGCCAATATTTGTTAAATCGGGTCCAGTTCTTTCCGTACCCATCAACGTTGCCGTATTTTGCCAAAAACTTGTTCGGGTTATTCCAGCATAATCGGCTGCAATATTTGGGCGAGTTCCCCACATTTTATCCATATCTACATTACGCACTTGTTGTGAATGACAACCCACACAACCTTCACTGATAAATACTTTTTTACCCGTCATTTCGTCGGCAGTCAGTTCCACAAAATTGGGTAATGGGGCATTGTTATTCTGATTTTCAAGGGCAGGAAAAAGAGCAACGAAAAGCATTAGAAACGTAAATAATACCGTTGCTGCCAAAAATAATTTTTTATGATTATTGAAAAAATCCATGATTTTATTGATTAAACTGTTTCTGAATTTAGCATTTTAAATACTTCATCTTCTATATTTTTAGGCTTGGATTGGTACATCATTTTGTACATATTGTAGGCTAAAAATAAATGGGAAAGCCACATCATTGAGCCTCCAATGGCTCGCCAAAGCCAATACGGAGCCATCAAAGTAACACTATCAATAAAGGGTTTTCCCTCTGCCCAGGATAATCCTTTGAGTGTTCCGCCTATCATTAAGGGGATGGTATAAAACTGCAAACCAATCAAGGCAAACCAAAAATGTGCACCAACCATCAGTTGAGGGGGTTCATTGCCAGTGATGCGTGGCACAATAGCATAAATACCTGCAAAAATGATGAAGGTAATAATCCCATACATGGTAATGTGCGAATGGGCAATGGTGAAATCAGTAAAGTGCCAAAGTAGATTGGTGGAACGGAAGGCTTCGGCAGTACCTTGAAACGAACCCGTGAAATAATAGATAACGCCTACCAAGAAAAAAGGCAAGGAATAACTACTCGAAACTTTGTTCCAACCTCCTTTAAAAGTCATCAAAAAATTGATTGTTCCAGAGGTAACAGGAATCAACATTCCAACGCTTCCCACAATGGCGGTTGTTTGTAACCACCAAGGCAAAGCACTAAAAACAAAGTGGTGAGTTCCGATAAGAGTGTAAAATAGAATCTGCGTCCAAAAAGCTAAAACCCCCAAACTGTACGAATAAATGGGTTTATTGAATTGTTGTGGCAGAAAATAATAGAGTAGTCCCAAACAAAACATCATAAACCAAAGTCCCACGGCTTGGTGCATATAAAAGCCTTGTAAAATGGTTTCGCCAATTCCATTTTGCCAAAAAGGTAGGTAAGAAACCGTAGCAATAATGGGTAAAAATATCACGGCAGAAGTAATGTACCAGTTTGAAATATAAATCTCTTTGGTTTTACGCTGAGCAATGGTCATTAAATAATTAATCATGCTTAACACCAAACCAATCGCAAAAAATACCATGATGGGCCAAACATATTCTCGATATTCGCCACCGCCATTGTTGATACCTGCCATTAAAGATATTGTTCCTAAAAAATGGGAAGTATTGATAGCAATCAAAGAATACCAACCCAACTTAACACTGGCAAGGCTATTGTTCCCAACTGTTGGCACAACGTAATACCCCAAACCTAACATTCCAAGCGATGCCCAACCCCAAAAAACTAAATTGGTATGCACGGGTCGAAGTCGCCCAAAACTTAACCAACTTATCGAATCGGCATCTGGGGCAACGAACTTAATACCCAAATATTCCCCCACGGTTGTTCCTAATACCAACCAAAATACGGCTGAACCTAAAAAAGCTAAAATCAATTGCGTTAATTTAGGGTCAATTTTAGGACGAGCAACGGGTTTCTTTTTGGTTGAAAACAAATGGATTTCTTCCTCACTCCGAATATTATTCAATAAACCTTTTTCATCCAAAGGACTATTTTCACCCGATAATTCACTATTTTTTAGTTGGAATGAAAGTGCTTTTTTTCGTTCTTCTAATATAGCTAACTCAGGCAAACTATCCGTATTTTTGATTCGCTCTACAATACTTCTGGCTTTTTCAATTATCTTTTTGTCCCTTGCCTGATTCAACAGATTTTTTATTTTACCGACCAAAATAAAGAAAGCAACCAGTAAGGGGATGAATAGCAAAGCCAAGGTAATCAATACCCCTGGTTGGCTCATGAGCGTTTCCCGTTTGGCAGGTGCAACCGCTGATTGTGCCATTGTAAGCAAAGGTGAAAGAAAACTAAGTGCCAAAACCACCAATGTTGCAATCTTATTTTTCGATTTTTGATTAACGGCACTAATCAAAATATCAACTTGCTCATTATCAAAGTTTTCAACCGTTTGATTTCTCAGCAAAATGTTATCTTTTTCAGCGTAATTATTTCCAATTTTGTTGATATTGAAAGACAATTTCAAAACATAGACAACAATGGGAACGAAAACCAACGCAAGCAATAAAAACAAACCCAAATTTGTGCCTTTAAATGGTACTCCATCATTTTTTGATTGGGCAAAAACTGCCTCAGAAAAGCAAAAAAGCACAATTGTTAGCAACAATCTTACTTGATTTTTTATCAATTTTTTCATCTTCTTTTCGATAATTAATTTATATGTAAAATTACTTTATCCAAAGAAAACATGGCAAAACGAAACAACGCATTTAAAGCACAAATCAACTATTTATCAAATACCATATTTTAATTAAAATATTGATTTACAGATATTTAAGTATTTATATTCTAACATTTTGTAATATATATCACATATAAAAAAATCCGTTCACGGATTGTGAAACGGATTTTTGAAAAATAAATATCGTTTGATGGATGACTTATGTCATTATTACTAATTCCAATATTTGATGAGCTGATAATTTCAGTTTTGCTATTTCACTTTACAGGTGTTCATTCCAAGGGTAGCATAAATCGGACAGAAGTTTATAAAACTTGTCAATAAAAAAACGCCAGCCACCACCAAGCCTACGATTCCTAATGTGCCTGAAATAGTACCAGTATAATAAAGTGCTGCAGCAATAATGGCAACAATAATGCGGATAATGCGGTCGGTGCCGCCCATGTTTTTGGTCATGATTTTAGTTGTTTTTTGGGTTTACAATTCTTTCTCTACCCCTTTTTTATCAATAAATCCTACGTGTGACCACGTGAGTTTTTGATTTTTAAAGACTTGCAAAACGGGTAAAGCATCTATTTTTAATTCTTTACAAAGTGCCTGATTATCATCGGCATTGATACGAATAACCACTACTTTATCCGCCATTTCTTTTGAAATTTCTTCCAAATATGGTTTCATCAATTTGCAAGGTCCGCACCAATCAGCATAAAAATCAACCAACACTATTTTGTCCGATTTTATCAAATCATCATAAGCCTTTCGATTCATTCCTACGGGTTTGTTTTCATTATTTTCGGGCAAATTAGCCCCTCGCCATTTCATGATTCCACCATCGAGTTCATAAACTTCTTTGAAACCATCACTACGCATTTTATTTGCTGCCGATGAGCTTCTGCCACCGCTCAAACAATACACAAAAACGGGCTTAGATTTATCAAGTGTGGCAATTTGCTTATCAAAATCATCGCCATTCCAGTTTATATTTTTTGCTTTTGGTATATGCCCTTTCGAAAATTCATCGGGCGTTCGCACATCAATAATCGGTGCAGCAGGAATTTCATTTGCTTTATTTGCAAAATCTACCGCCGAAAGATTTTGTCTTTTTGTCTGTCCATCAGAACAATTATGGAACATGAAAGCCATTAAAAAGAGGGGAATTAAAAATTTCGATTTCATATTTTTGTTATTATTTCAATGCAACTGTCATTTAGAAAGTCCATTTCATCAGTCCTCCTGACAAATTATAAAGATTTGAAAAACCTAACGCATCCATCATATTACAAGCATTTCCACTGCGGTTTCCACTGCGGCAATACATAAAATAGGTTTTATCGGTATCTAACAGTGCGATTTTTTCAGAAAATTCACTCTTCATTACATCAATGTTGATAGCACCATCAATTGATTTTTCTTTGAACTCCGCAGAAGTTCGCACATCAATAAGTACAGCATTTGGGGTTTCTCCCAATAGTTTATTGAACGTGATGGAATCTACGTTCTGATAATTTTTCTTTGTTTTAAAAAAGCTAAACATATTTTTACTTGTTAAATTTTATGATAAGTAAAGGTCTAAAAAGTGTGAGGTTAATACAGTGATATATGTTACACTCGTGTAACTTTTTACGAAAAAACCCAAAATTTCACAAAAAAATCTGTAAAATTTTGGGTTAATCTAAACTCAAACAAATTTGAAAATTATAATGACTTCTTAGCCAAATAGAAATCCATTCTTTCCAAATCACTGTCATTTCGTTCCAAAAGTGCTTCAACTGTTTTTGGGGCTGGAATAATTACTTTCTCGCCAGGTTCCCAATTAAGGGGCATCGCTACCTTGTGTTCATCAGAAGTTTGAAGTGCCAAAAGACATCTTTTGATTTCTTCCATATTACGCCCTACGTTGAGTGGATAATACATAATCAATCTGATTTTGCCCGTTGGGTCAATGAAAAACACCGCTCTCACGGCGGCTGTTTCGCTTTCGCCAGATTGTAACATTCCCCATAATTTTGAAACGCTCATATCAATATCCGCCACAATCGGGAATTTGAAAAGTACGCCCGAATTTTTGCGTACATTATCAACCCAAGCAATGTGCGAGTGAATACTATCAATACTCAATCCCATCAATTTGCAATTATGTTGGTCGAAAAAACTTTCTTGCTCATTGGCAAAACCCGTCATTTCGGTCGTACAAACTGGCGTAAAATCGGCTGGATGCGAAAAGAATATAACCCAACTATCTTTGTTATAATCTGAAAATTTTAATTTTCCTGTGGTTGTAACTGCCTCAAAATCGGGAGCTATATCGCCGATGCGTGGCATTGAATTTATTTGTTCTGACATGATATTTATTTTATGTTTCACGAAATTAAACACCCCGAAAGTGGCACATGGTGACAAAAGTTACATAAACAAAAAAATCACGGAAAATTAAACCCGTGACTTTAAACTAATCAATAAACTGTTAAACCCATTATGCTTCGGCAGTCATTCTGCCCACCGCACAGCTCACAAAAGACTTGGCTTTATGTATGACCGTGTTGTTACTATTTTGCTCTGGATAACCCAAACTTTCCAATTGTGAAATTATTCCAGTACGTTTGATAGAAGTATTATGTTCAACTTTTACCAATGAATTTTCTTGGTCTATTTCAACAGAAAATACCCCCGTAAGATTTTGTAGACGGGTCTTTATGCTATTGGCACAGCCACCACATTTTAAGTTTTCAATTAATATTTCTGATGTTTTCATTTGATTTTTGTTTACGCATAGGTTGGCTGCCCAGTAATATAATGTTCCAATGAAGCTATCCTATTTTTGTGTTCACCCAAAACAGCGGTAAGAATATCACTTGCCGACACCATTCCCATTGCTCTATTATTTTCCACAACGGGAAGATGCCTGATATGCTTTTCTGACATGATTTCGATACAATCTTCTATTTTGAATTGAGGGGAAACTGTTAAAACTTTTTCAGTCATTACCTCACTGATTAGCGTTTCAACGGCGGTTCTACCTGTTAATATCCCTTTTCTGGCATAATCTCTCTCTGAAAATATACCCGCCAAGTTCCCTTTTTCAATCACAACAACTGCCCCAATGTTATGTTCTGACATTAAATTAAGGGCTTTTAGTACGGTATCGTTGGGCGAAACTGTTATTAAACATTCTCCATCTTTACATTTTAATATTTGAGCTACTTTCATGATGTTGTTTAAATTAAAATCCCCAATTACCGCAATTCCTTCCCAATGATACTTACAGTTTTTCTACGCCAAAACAAGTTCAGACTCCGTTACCACAGGGTTTCCTAACTTAACCCATTCATTCATACTGCCTGAATAATTTTTAACGTTTTTAAATCCAAATTTCTTTAACAAAGAATACCCAATTGTGGCTCTATCACCACTTTGACAATGAATTACCAATGGTTTGTCTTTACTGATTTTATCTAAATTTTGAGGTAAAGTCCCGATGAAAACCTGCGGAACGCCGTCAATGTGTCCTTCCTTATATTCAGTCGAATTTCTCAAATCAATTACTTGTATATCATCACGATTTAAATAAGTTTTGAACTCATCAACCCCAATAATATCCGCCTTTTGTAACTCAACTCCCACTGAATTTACATCAGAAATATATCCCAAGACGTTATCCAAACCAATTCGCATCAGTTTACGAGTGAGGTCTTCAATTTGTTCATCGCTTGCCACTAACATAAAAGATTCTTGATAATCAGTGAACCATCCCATCCAAGTTGCAAAAGCGTTGTTGCCTTGAATATTGATACTGTCAGGCACAAATCCAGCCGCAAAATCGACTTTATTTCGAGCATCAATTAATTTCACTCCCTGCGACATCGCAGCTTTCACTTCTTCACCCGTTAGCTTTGCTACTTTCGGAACAGCCGTAACCAATGGTCGTTCTACTTTATTGAGGTGTTTCATCATGGCAAAATACTTGGGTGGCTCTGGTTGGTCTTCCAATAAATATTTCAAAAATCCTTCTTGGTCGTTTTCGTGTTGCAAAGCCCAATTCCTGATTTTTTCGTAACCCACGGTTGTACTTGGCACAGCACCCAAGGCTTTTCCACAAGCAGAGCCAGCCCCATGACCGGGCCAAACTTGAAGATAGTCGGGCATTGCATCAAATTTCTGGATGGAATCAAACATTTGAATTGCTCCTGCCTCTTTTGTTCCTGCAAAACCTGCGGCTTTTTCTAATAAATCGGGACGACCAATATCTCCAACGAAAACGAAATCTCCCGTGAACAACATCACAGGTTCAAGGCTTGCGGGTTTGTCGGTCAGCAAAAAACTGATACTTTCGGGCGTATGCCCAGGCGTATGAATCACTTCCAAAGTTAAATTCCCTACGGTTATTACGCTTCCATTTTTTACGCCAGTATGATTAAATTCGTATAACCAACCCTCTCCGCCTTCATCAGAGAGGAACATTTCAGCACCAGTTATGGCGGCTAACTCTCGGGTTCCCGAAAGAAAATCGGCGTGAATATGGGTCTCGGTTACATGAGTGATGGTCATGTTATTTTGTTTGGCAATTTCGAGATAAGTATCAACATCTCTTTTTGCATCTATCACGATGGCAACGCCCTTTTTCTGACATCCAATAAAATAGCTCGCCTGAGCTAAACTCTTATCATATACGTGTTGAAAAAACATAATCTTTCTTGTTTAATTTTTATGATATAAAATTAGTATTTTGAAAAAATTAAGTTGGTGACTTTTATTACACAGCTCATTTTTTTTTAGCTTACTTGAAGAATATTTCTTTGGTGATGATGTAAATACCCATCACTAAAACGAACCAACCGAAAGATTTTTTGAGTTTTTCGCCTTCAATAAATTTGGAAAAATAACTTCCCAAGAAAATTCCTATTACTGAAAGTGCTGTAAACTGCATCAGGAATGTCCAATCTACTGCAATATTCGATACATCGCCCAAGAAGCCGATAAGTGATTTTGCGGCAATAATTAATAATGAAGTTCCCACTGCCATTTTCATAGGTAGGCGGGCTAATAATACCAACGCTGGAATGATTAAAAAACCCCCACCAGCTCCCACAATTCCCGTTAACATTCCCACTAATGCCCCTTCAAGAGCAATGAGCGGGTAATTAAATTTTAACTTTTCTGAACCATCACTTTCTTTGTTTTTATTGGTAATCATCGAATAGGAAGCTGCCAACATCACCAAGGCAAAAAACAACATAATCCCAATGTTTTTGGTAACTTCAAAGCCTGCAACAGTAAAAAGAGAATCAGGAATGGCGTGGACTAAATATTTTCGAGTCAGAAAAACAGAAATAAAAGAAGGAATTGCAAAAACAAGGGCGGCTTGATAATTGACCAAGCCTTTTCGCATATAATTAACTGAACCAACAAGGGAGGTTGTACCAACGATAAAAAGCGAATATGCAGTGGAGAGAACGGGACTGAAACCGAGAAGATAAACCAATACGGGGAGCGTGAGAATACTACCGCCACCACCAATTAAACCTAAACTGACCCCAATAAGGATTGAAGCCGAATAGCCAAATATTTGAATCGAACTCATAATTTTAAAGACATTTTATTTTTGTCCTACAAAACTATGAATCTAAAAAAAGTTATAAAGTGATAAATGTTACATAACTAAGAATAAATTAAAGTTTAGGAGTATTCATTAGCTCAATTCTATTACGAGAAAGTTTTACACGACCTATTCTTTCCAACTGTTTCAATAAACGAGAAACGACTTCTCTGGATGTGGCGAGTTCGTTGCCCAATTCTTCGTGAGTTATGTTAAAAACACTACAACCGCATTGTTTCGATTTGCGATTGAGTAACCCCAAAAGTCTTTCATCTAATTTTTGAAAAGCAATTTGATCAATTGCTCCGAGCAAATCTTCAAACCTTTTTTGATAAGTCATAAACACAAACTGTTTCCAAGTGGAATACTTTGTTATCCATTCTTCAATTTTTTCAACAGGTACAGCAATTAATTTAGTTTTTTCATCGGCAATTGCAGTGATTTCGCTCTGACGGCGGTCGAGGCAACAACTCAGCGACATGGCACAAGAGTCCATTCCTCCCAAATAATACAATAACGCTTCTCGACCTTCTGAGTCTGACCTCATTATTTTTACCGACCCACTTAACAAAATGGGTACATTTCTGATATATCCACCAGGTTTCATGAGCGTAAATCCTTCATCTACCTCCATGTAGTTTCCACATTCTATTAATTCTTGCAATAGTTCTACTTCGAACATATTACCAAATCTTTCATGCAATGACTGTATATCTAATTTCATCTATATTTTTCTTTTAAGAACAAAACATCAAATTGCATTAAATAATTGACTAAGGTTTTCGTAAAAGTCAAACAAATCAATGGAAAAATAGCACAAATCAACTTTTATTAATTTTATCGTATTTCTCTTTTTGGATTATGCAATCATTCATATTCTAATTACACGGCAGAAAAATATTATTAGAGAGAATATTAAAGACTTTTGAGATTACTTACAGAACGACCTTAAATCATCATTTAAAAATTAGTTGGGTATAAGAAAAGTAACTATTTTCAAAATTTAAAATATAACTTTTATTCACTTGTACAAGACATCATTTGAGAGCAAAGCCATGCGTTAGGCAAGCAAAGGGATACACCTTGTAAATCAGGCGTGGGATTGAGCGTACATTTCAAGGTGCTTACTTTTGCTTTTTGTCTGAAGACTGTCTTCGTTGGTAAAAGCAAGGGTTCTGAGAAGATGGTCTTCGGACTCACTGCAATTCATACCATTTCTTTTAATTTCAGCAACCTACTATAATAATTCTGTTAAAAGGCTGAAAATAAAATCATAATACACTAATAATCAAATAATTAGTAAATGTAAATACCCTATTTGGAGCTCAATTAATATTTTTGAGTTCGCTTTTGTAGCCGTTTTAAAATATCATTGAGACAAAAAAAACATCCGAAAAATAGAAGTTGATATGGGTCATCTCACTACTATTTTCAACCAAATCGGATGTCGAGCAAAAATACTTTAAAAAAGAAATATCCAAGCGAATTAAGTTCAAAATCTTGGAAACGGTTATCAAAATTACTTCCTAAACCCATAAAGAAGGAAGGTAAAATTGGCAGACCCCCCGAGGACCTACGGGAAGTGGTTAATGGTATTTTATATGTTGTTAAAGGTGGTACCGCTTGAGTGATGTTACCTAATGATTATCCAAAATGGCAAACTGTTTACGGTTATTTTAATCGGTGGAGTAAGACCACATTTCTGGGGAAAAATTAACGTAGTATTGGTTAAACAACTCAGAGCCAAGACGCTCAAACCCAATAAAAAGAAAAAGTACAGAAAGAAAAACCCTTCCGCAGGAAGTATTGATTCTCAGAGTGTTAAGACTATTCAAGTAGGTGGCGATGAGCGAGGATTCGATGCAGGAAAATGTATATTAAAGGTCGTAAAAGATTTATTCTAGTAGATACTTTGGGGCTTCTTGTTGCGGTCAAAGTAGTGGCAGGGTCTATCTCTGAAAAAGCGGGTGCACAATTATTATTAACAAGAATAGCATCAACAAAATACTTGATTAAACTTTGTCGAAGAATTAAGTTGGTGTGGCCAGATGGAGGTTATCAAGGAGAAGATTTAGCCAATTGGGTAACTAAGTTATTGGGGTGGTCTTGGGAAGTTGTTAAAAGAAGTGATAAGATAAAAGGCTTTGTTGTTATCCCTAAAAGATGGGTAGTTGAAAGGACTTTTGCTTGGCTATCATTCAATAGAAGACTATCCAAAGATTATGAAAAACACACTAAAAACAGTGAAAGTATGATTTATATTGCCATGATTAGTATAATGCTCAAAAGGCTTGATTAGTATTTTAAAACAGCTTCTTAGAATCGTTTAGAATTTTAAACTATGCATCTTTATTTAAATTTAAAAATTCTTATCAGTGTATAGCAAAATGAAACTATAAAGTATTGAGTTTGTAATTTCCGTTTTACTGCCATTCTGCCATAAATAAAATAAATTTTGCAAGTGTTCCACGGAAAATTGAATTTAAGTTCATCAAATCCCCATTTTAAGACTTCAAAAGAAGCCTAATTCAAAAATGGTTAATTTTATCTTGAATTACAGAATATTACAAGTTTCGCACGATTTCTTCTAAGATTTTTTTTCTTTGATAGATATATGATTGAACGATTCTCGTGGAGTTTAAAAATCCTTGTTATCCAATTTTAAACTAAAATTTTTAGTAAAATTTAATTTCTCTTTGATTTTGCCAATAAAAAATCGTTTTTTCCATTTTTTTATTTGTGCGTAGGCAACGAGCTTACTCCCGCAAAATGCTGCCATTCAAAACGTGCGGTAGGTTGAGAAAGGAAAGTTTGTCGGATGCAGTTTGCGGGAGTATGGTTGCAAGTCGGGATTCGGGCCAAAGTAAGATAGAACCCTGTAAGTCGTTGAAAAACAGCACCTTACAGGGTTTTATTTTTAGGCTGCCTTTGGGTACCAGCAATTTCTTTTTTGACAATTTATTCCAGTTTTACTTGATAGATAAATGCCATGTAATCATATAATTCTCTAAAATTTTTGAAAAGTTTTACGGTAAATAAAGATTTGAGCGTGAACCAAAGTCTTGATTTAGTTTTAGTCATCTGCCAAATACTGTTGAATACCTTGCTACATCGTTGAATTAGTTGGTCGTTGTGAAAAGCTAAGAGCATCAAATAACTTAGTACCGTGGAGAGGTGTTTTTTACCATGTCCGTAATTATGTTCAAAATGGTACCCCTGATTTTTTAGCGTATTAAAAGTTTCGTTTTCTATCTTCCATCGGCTACGTCCAATTTTCATTACTTCTTTAATAGAGTTATGATTGAGGTCGATGTCTGTTACCCATGAAAATTGAGTGATTTCTCCTTTTTTATTGGTGATTTTACAAAACCAAAACGTTTACTCTGACGTCCGAATGTGAGTTATTTAATGCCACATTATTTAGATAACTAAACTGATATTTTATCCTATCTTCGGTATAGGAAAATGTTTTAGCCGTGGATGAGGATTCTTTTCATCAAAAGATTTGAAAAGGCTTTTGTTTCCATCAGGTTTGATTCCTAATACATACGACCAACCATTTTGGGTGATTTGTCTGATATTAGGAGCATCAGAGTATAGAGCATCTTCGGTAATTAGGAGTTTTTTATCTTTGTAATACTCTGACATCCAAGCTAATAACCTTTTTGATGCGTTGAGTTCGCAATCATTTTTAAGTACACCATCTTGGCAAACGACAGGTTCTGTACCCATCACAAAAACTTCTCTGCGAAGGGTTTACTAACATGGCACACAACATCGAATGACTATATGAAACAGTGCCGTCTTTATATTTTTTCTCTAAACAACAATTACAATGAATCTTTTTGGATTCAAAATGAGTAACGCCATCAATGGCAACAATGAGGTATTTTTTCCAGTATTCGTATGATTTAGCAATCCCTAAACTTTCTAATTCTTTGAATTTTTCAGGATAAATTAAACGTAAATCAGCAGGATTAATTTCATCAAGAACCACTCGCATTTGAGAATCGTTACAAGTCTTTTTGATAGAAAATAGTTGTTGTAAATTCTGCTTTTCAATTGGATTTAAGGACTCAAAATTGTAAGAGTGACGGATATTTTAAAGAGAACATCGCATAACCACTCATTAAAATATCAGTCACTAAAATACTTGAATTCTTCGCACGTTTGTCCGTAAAGGTATCGAAACCAGGCTCGAAGATTCGAAATTAAAGAATCAACATTCACGGATTCTTGTCATATTTGATAGCTGGGTCTCATTCAACAAATATAAGATATGACCCCTATTTGTATCAAAAGAAATTCCAGTTGTTAGGAGAATATGATTTCACTAAGTTGCTAAATAACAAGGATTTACGCTTCGATATGCAAAAAAATTAATGGCAAATTAAGCACCCAAAACAGCAATTTCTTTTTTGACAATTTATTCCAGTTTTACTTGATAGATAAATGCCATGTAATCATATAATTCTCTAAAATTTTTGAAAAGTTTTACGGTAAATAAAGATTTGAGCGTGAACCAAAGTCTTGATTTAGTTTTAGTCATCTGCCAAATACTGTTGAATACCTTGCTGGATCGTTGAATTTTAGTTGGTCGTTGTGAAAAGCTAAGTTTACCATCAAATAACGTAGTACCGTGGAGAGGTGTTTTTTACCATGTCCGTAATTATGTTCAAAATGGTACCCCTGATTTTTTAGCGTATTAAAAGTTTCGTTTTCTATCTTCCATCGGCTACGTCCAATTTTCATTACTTCTTTAATAGAGTTATGATTGAGGTCGATGTCTGTTACCCATGAAAATTGAGTGATTTCTCCTTTTTTATTGGTGATTTTACAAACCAAAACGTTTACTCTGACGTCCGAATGTGAGTTATTTAATGCCACATTATTTAGATAACTAAACTGATATTTTATCCTATCTTCGGTATAGGAAAAATGTTTTAGCCGTGGATGAGGATTCTTTTCATCAAAAGATTTGAAAAGGCTTTTGTTTCCATCAGGTTTGATTCCTAATACATACGACCAACCATTTTGGGTGATTTGTCTGATATTAGGAGCATCAGAGTATAGAGCATCTTCGGTAATTAGGAGTTTTTTATCTTTGTAATACTCTGACATCCAAGCTAATAACCTTTTTGATGCGTTGAGTTCGCAATCATTTTTAAGTACACCATCTTGGCAAACGACAGGTTCTGTACCCATCACAAAAACTTCTCTTTGCGAAGGGTTTACTAACATGGCACACAACATCGAATGACTATATGAAACAGTGCCGTCTTTATATTTTTTCTCTAAACAACAATTACAATGAATCTTTTTGGATTCAAAATGAGTAACGCCATCAATGGCAACAATGAGGTATTTTTTCCAGTATTCGTATGATTTAGCAATCCCTAAACTTTCTAATTCTTTGAATTTTTCAGGATAAATTAAACGTAAATCAGCAGGATTAATTTCATCAAGAACCACTCGCATTTGAGAATCGTTACAAGTCTTTTTGATAGAAAATAGTTGTTGTAAATTCTGCTTTTCAATTGGATTTAAGGACTCAAATTGTAAGAGTGACGGATATTTTAAAGAGAACATCGCATAACCACTCATTAAAATATCAGTCAATGAAATACTTGAATTCTTCGCACGTTTGTCCGTAAAGGTATCGAAACAGGCTCGAAGATTTGAAATTAAAGAATCAACATTCACGGATTCTTGTAATATTTGATAGCTGGGTCTCATTCAACAAATATAAGATATGACCCCTATTTTGTCAAAAAAGAAATTGCTGATTAATGTTTCAATCCATCTTCGCCCGCAAGGAGCATTGGAATACCACGGCAGCAAATGACGAAGCTCTGAAGACTGCTGTTTCAATCCATCTTCGCCCGCAAGGAGCATTGGAATCCAATTTCTCAACGCTAATCCTCTAAGTCGTGCAATCGGTTTCAATCCATCTTCGCCCGCAAGGAGCATTGGAATTGTACAATGAGTTAGTGGTTCAGCTGTATCTTCTAACGTTTCAATCCATCTTCGCCCGCAAGGAGCATTGGAATTCAAATCGAAAACCACTAATCCTACCAATAAATTTTGATGTTTCAATCCATCTTCGCCCGCAAGGAGCATTGGAATATAGAGAAACGACACACATACATTGTACGATTATGAATATTGTTTCAATCCATCTTCGCCCGCAAGGAGCATTGGAATGCCCAAGAGCAGATTGCAAATTTTCTCATAGTTAGGTTTCAATCCATCTTCGCCCGCAAGGAGCATTGGAATTAAACCACCCTCAATACCTACGTTATGGAACGAATCGTAGTTTCAATCCATCTTCGCCCGCAAGGAGCATTGGAATGCGACAAGTCCAGACTGTCTTAAAGCTTCGTATACTGTTTCAATCCATCTTCGCCCGCAAGGAGCATTGGAATAGATTTTTGCAAATTGAATATCAGTATTCATATGTATGTTTCAATCCATCTTCGCCCGCAAGGAGCATTGGAATACTTTCCAGCAACTTTGAAGTATCAGTGGCAAAGTTGTGTTTCAATCCATCTTCGCCCGCAAGGAGCATTGGAATAAGTTTATAAATGAAAAGCTGGATTACGCCAGCTTGACTAGTTTCAATCCATCTTCGCCCGCAAGGAGCATTGGAATTAATACACTTGTATAAGAGCTGAAATGAACCTGATCAGTTTCAATCCATCTTCGCCCGCAAGGAGCATTGGAATATGTCAACTAGTTAACAATTACTCAAATGATACTTGGTTTCAATCCATCTTCGCCCGCAAGGAGCATTGGAATAAATGCATAACCGAATGGTATGAGCTTACTTGATAGTTGTTTCAATCCATCTTCGCCCGCAAGGAGCATTGGAATCTATCTAATGGTTTGAGAATCATTCAATCAATGAGTATGTTTCAATCCATCTTCGCCCGCAAGGAGCATTGGAATGTATTTTTGCATGTAGTCAGTATTGAAGTATTACGGTAGTTTCAATCCATCTTCGCCCGCAAGGAGCATTGGAATATCTATTAGCATGCATATTCACTTGATGCAATAATGCATGTTTCAATCCATCTTCGCCCGCAAGGAGCATTGGAATCGTAATCGTTTTCACTAAATAATGCAATCTAACATTGTGTTTCAATCCATCTTCGCCCGCAAGGAGCATTGGAATGCAATTTCAGATACGACATTGTTATTCTCGAAATTGATGTTTCAATCCATCTTCGCCCGCAAGGAGCATTGGAATACGTCAATGTATCTGTCTAAATATTGACGATGAATCAGTTTCAATCCATCTTCGCCCGCAAGGAGCATTGGAATTGGACTAATCGATAAACATTCTAGCAATTTCATGAAGTGCAGTTTCAATCCATCTTCGCCCGCAAGGAGCATTGGAATTTATCAACAACTTTTACGCTTAAAAATGATTCAGTATCAGTTTCAATCCATCTTCGCCCGCAAGGAGCATTGGAATATGGAACTTGAATCAATGTCATAAGTACGTCAAGAATCGAGTTTCAATCCATCTTCGCCCGCAAGGAGCATTGGAATATTTCATACTTCCAATTGAGTACCTAGACTATAACTATGTTTCAATCCATCTTCGCCCGCAAGGAGCATTGGAATGAATTCTTGCGTAAATTCTCGATCACGAATAAATTATGTTTCAATCCATCTTCGCCCGCAAGGAGCATTGGAATACTATGGCATTGAAATGACGATCTTCCGAACGTGCTGTTTCAATCCATCTTCGCCCGCAAGGAGCATTGGAATAGTCTGTTCTATCGTGTCGTAGGTTGGATTGTCCAAGTTTCAATCCATCTTCGCCCGCAAGGAGCATTGGAATTTTTGCATAACCTTGCAACAGTTTCAGCACGTAGAGTTTCAATCCATCTTCGCCCGCAAGGAGCATTGGAATTTTTGATATTCGGATTACTATAACAGTGTCGAATTTGAAGTTTCAATCCATCTTCGCCCGCAAGGAGCATTGGAATAAGTACATGTCGAGCGTTTGGTCAGATTGCGACATTGATGTTTCAATCCATCTTCGCCCGCAAGGAGCATTGGAATACATTTTGCAGAAATTGATAAATTTTATTGCATTCGTGTTTCAATCCATCTTCGCCCGCAAGGAGCATTGGAATCAAGCTTCGTTCAAAGTCGAACGAAACTTCATATTCAGTTTCAATCCATCTTCGCCCGCAAGGAGCATTGGAATATCAATGTTGAAGAGTTATTCCAAGATATTGGCAGAGTTTCAATCCATCTTCGCCCGCAAGGAGCATTGGAATTATTCACGAGTGTATTTTAAGATTATATTGCATATTAGGTTTCAATCCATCTTCGCCCGCAAGGAGCATTGGAATAAATATGACAAGACTTCGATAAATGCCAAAGGTTGCATGTTTCAATCCATCTTCGCCCGCAAGGAGCATTGGAATATCGAATTGTTCGTCAAAAGATAATATGATAGGATTAAGTTTCAATCCATCTTCGCCCGCAAGGAGCATTGGAATTAAAGAATTAACATGTTAACAATGATGCAGATTACAGAGTTTCAATCCATCTTCGCCCGCAAGGAGCATTGGAATTTGCTGAGCGTATGCGTTGGTTCGTGGAATTAATTCAGTTTCAATCCATCTTCGCCCGCAAGGAGCATTGGAATATTTGCTCGTATGAGTATCAAAATTCCGCACTATTTATGAGTTTCAATCCATCTTCGCCCGCAAGGAGCATTGGAATTGTCGATTTTATAGTACAGATCATTTATGCCATTATGATGTTTCAATCCATCTTCGCCCGCAAGGAGCATTGGAATTCGCTGACAAGATAGTTGCAGTGATTGACAGTGATACCAGTTTCAATCCATCTTCGCCCGCAAGGAGCATTGGAATATCGTATTGAGCTGATTTTGCTCAGTTGCTTGAATTTTGGTTTCAATCCATCTTCGCCCGCAAGGAGCATTGGAATATTATTTATTAACAAAAGGGTATTAATCATTTGATTATGTTTCAATCCATCTTCGCCCGCAAGGAGCATTGGAATAGCATTGATATGAAATTCATGGTAATCTTAAATGATGTTTCAATCCATCTTCGCCCGCAAGGAGCATTGGAATACTGCCAAGTAATCACGTTATTACTGCAAACTTGTAATGTTTCAATCCATCTTCGCCCGCAAGGAGCATTGGAATTACTATATCAGAATGAGTCATTATCTTAGCAATATCTACGTTTCAATCCATCTTCGCCCGCAAGGAGCATTGGAATATGACATCAGAAGATTGCATTACGGATACTGATTAAACAGTTTCAATCCATCTTCGCCCGCAAGGAGCATTGGAATTATCGATTTGAGTACGTAAGCATTAATGCCATTATGATGTTTCAATCCATCTTCGCCCGCAAGGAGCATTGGAATGAAACTTATCGATACAAGTTATTACCAAAGTAGAGTAGTTTCAATCCATCTTCGCCCGCAAGGAGCATTGGAATATTACAGGTGGAAAAATCGGTTTGGTCAGTGGATTAAGGGTTTCAATCCATCTTCGCCCGCAAGGAGCATTGGAATCATCATGAGTTTAGCAAGGTTCTAAATGCTGATGAATTGTTTCAATCCATCTTCGCCCGCAAGGAGCATTGGAATATAGTAACACCATTACAAACACAAACAAGTTATACAGGTTTCAATCCATCTTCGCCCGCAAGGAGCATTGGAATAGTACGGAGAAATCTTCAGAAGGGCTGAAAATTCTTGAGTTTCAATCCATCTTCGCCCGCAAGGAGCATTGGAATAACACCTCAATCCCAAGTTCGTACTTATCAGCATCTCTGTTTCAATCCATCTTCGCCCGCAAGGAGCATTGGAATTATGCTCATGACTCCTTATGCTCTTTATCGTGGGCAAGTTTCAATCCATCTTCGCCCGCAAGGAGCATTGGAATACTGACATCGTTGATGGATAGTTTGCACGAAGTAAAGTTTCAATCCATCTTCGCCCGCAAGGAGCATTGGAATTTTAAGGTAGATTTAGAATAGCCATTTGGAAAATTTGAAGTGTTTCAATCCATCTTCGCCCGCAAGGAGCATTGGAATAAACCCAGAATTGATTAATTTAAAACGGATTACGCTGTTTCAATCCATCTTCGCCCGCAAGGAGCATTGGAATGAAGGTTCGGCAGAAATATCGGACATGGCGAGTGCGAGTTTCAATCCATCTTCGCCCGCAAGGAGCATTGGAATAAGAGGATGGCAAGCGGCATATGGAAGAAGTAAAGTTTCAATCCATCTTCGCCCGCAAGGAGCATTGAATTTATCGCTCCTTGCTCAGTTGAAATATTTTGCATGTTTCAATCCATCTTCGCCCGCAAGGAGCATTGGAATCTATCCGTTGTAGATTGCCACATATGCTTTTAAAAAAGTTTCAATCCATCTTCGCCCGCAAGGAGCATTGGAATAAATGCAGAAGCAATTTATAAGTACCCGATAGCTTGTTTCAATCCATCTTCGCCCGCAAGGAGCATTGGAATAGCTCAAGCTCAAAGATTGAATTACTTGTCTAATTTGAAGTTTCAATCCATCTTCGCCCGCAAGGAGCATTGGAATGGGGAATCTTCCCTTTCTGGATATGACAGTGGATTCCAGTTTCAATCCATCTTCGCCCGCAAGGAGCATTGGAATACCTTGTTCATTCAATGAAGCGTTGCATTCCTTCGACGTTTCAATCCATCTTCGCCCGCAAGGAGCATTGGAATATGAATCCACTCATTAGGTTAGCTCAAGACACTTACAGTTTCAATCCATCTTCGCCCGCAAGGAGCATTGGAATTTATGCGAAATCGTTTAGCGAAGCAAATCGGGAATGTGTTTCAATCCATCTTCGCCCGCAAGGAGCATTGGAATGAAATAATTATCGTATTGTGTAGTAATTGAACCGTCGTTTCAATCCATCTTCGCCCGCAAGGAGCATTGGAATCCCTGACGGTTTTTATGGTCAATAAATTGATACTATAGTTTCAATCCATCTTCGCCCGCAAGGAGCATTGGAATAGTCGTATAAAAGTTAGAGTATTGCTAATGAATAATGCAGTGTTTCAATCCATCTTCGCCCGCAAGGAGCATTGGAATTCCAAAATATTTATCTAACTGCACTTTGAAACCATTAGTTTCAATCCATCTTCGCCCGCAAGGAGCATTGGAATGGTTTGAATAGCACTCTATAATGACTTCGAAAAGTACCTAGTTTCAATCCATCTTCGCCCGCAAGGAGCATTGGAATATTGTAAGTCAATTTTAGGATGAAAATTCACGTCCCTGTTTCAATCCATCTTCGCCCGCAAGGAGCATTGGAATAACTTGTAAGGGAACTTGGGAGGTGCATTCAGGTATGAGAGTTTCAATCCATCTTCGCCCGCAAGGAGCATTGGAATTTAGAGAGCATGGTTGGCGACATTAAGAAGCCATTACTGTTTCAATCCATCTTCGCCCGCAAGGAGCATTGGAATAAAATTATCTATATGGGGCAAAGAAAATCAATAGTAGTTTCAATCCATCTTCGCCCGCAAGGAGCATTGGAATTATTGAACGTTTCAATCTTGGGAAACTTGAATGGACAAGATGTTTCAATCCATCTTCGCCCGCAAGGAGCATTGGAATTTAGTTTACTTTTTGCCATTTTATTTGACGGTCTGTTTCAATCCATCTTCGCCCGCAAGGAGCATTGGAATAGACCGAGTAATGATTGGCAGAATCCTTACGGTGTAAGTTTCAATCCATCTTCGCCCGCAAGGAGCATTGGAATTAAGTCAATATCTTGTCATCATAGAGTCAATATATTGGAGTTTCAATCCATCTTCGCCCGCAAGGAGCATTGGAATTTCCTATGACCAATCTGTTTGGGAAGGAGCAGAAAATTAATGTTTCAATCCATCTTCGCCCGCAAGGAGCATTGGAATCCAGCGGTTTCAATTCACTTGTGACAACATCTTGTTTAGTTTCAATCCATCTTCGCCCGCAAGGAGCATTGGAATTTATTTTGGTGGATATTTTACTGGAACTCGACCCTAAGTTTCAATCCATCTTCGCCCGCAAGGAGCATTGGAATGACAAGGCAAAGGAAACCCGACACTTCACGAAGACAGTTTCAATCCATCTTCGCCCGCAAGGAGCATTGGAATTTCTTTTTGCTGCTTTTCCAGTTCAATATCAATTAGTTTCAATCCATCTTCGCCCGCAAGGAGCATTGGAATATTATCAATCTTAACTCAATTGCTAAGGCTGGTTGAGTGTTTCAATCCATCTTCGCCCGCAAGGAGCATTGGAATTTTTTGCAAGATTTACACTCGTTAGTTCCTAAGGAGTTTCAATCCATCTTCGCCCGCAAGGAGCATTGGAATCTTTCCGCTCAATATGGTCGTTGTACTGTTTTGTGAGTTTCAATCCATCTTCGCCCGCAAGGAGCATTGGAATTTCACAACGGCATTAAGTCCGCCACAATCAAGAACTAGAAGTTTCAATCCATCTTCGCCCGCAAGGAGCATTGGAATTAGGGTTACAACTTTTTAATGGGTGGGTTACTGCTTTGTTTCAATCCATCTTCGCCCGCAAGGAGCATTGGAATGCTGAATCTGGAGCAGTCCGATTTGAATGCCGAAATTCCGTTTCAATCCATCTTCGCCCGCAAGGAGCATTGGAATAAAATTGCAAATGCAATACTTGGAAGAACAACTCGTTTCAATCCATCTTCGCCCGCAAGGAGCATTGGAATATTTATGTTTTTGTATTGTGAAATATGTCAGAGTTTGTGTTTCAATCCATCTTCGCCCGCAAGGAGCATTGGAATTATCATTGAGCGGTTATTGCTAAGTTTATAATAGTTTGGTTTCAATCCATCTTCGCCCGCAAGGAGCATTGGAATGTGTCTGTGGATAGATAGCATTGCTAAGAAAGGTATTGAGTTTCAATCCATCTTCGCCCGCAAGGAGCATTGGAATTCATCATGCAGTAAGCATTGGTAGAGATATGTATAGCTGTTTCAATCCATCTTCGCCCGCAAGGAGCATTGGAATGCCATTGCAACAAACTTTTGCCCAATTACATTTTTGACTGTTTCAATCCATCTTCGCCCGCAAGGAGCATTATTGGAGATTGGTCTTTGCTGGCATATGACTAGTTATGATATCCCGTGTTTCAATCCATCTTCGCCCGCAAGGGAGCATTGGAATACCTTTTTCAGTTCAATTGAACGTTTACATTCCTTCGAGGCGTTTCAATCCATCTTCGCCCGCAAGGAGCATTGGAATCCGAATCCATACATTAGTCTATGCTCAAGACACTGAAGGAGGTTTCAATCCATCTTCGCCCGCAAGGAGCATTGGAATACGCTACATTCGCTGCAGGAAGTTCAACGAAAATGTACGTTTCAATCCATCTTCGCCCGCAAGGAGCATTGGAATGCATTGCATCTATCTGTATTGTATAGAATTCCCAACACGTCGTTTCAATCCATCTTCGCCCGCAAGGAGCATTGGAATTTCTCCTGTTGGACGGTTTTTTGATCAATAGAATGTAATTAGTTTCAATCCATCTTCGCCCGCAAGGAGCATTGGAATTCGCTTACATATTCATAGAGTCTTTAATCACCAATGGTACATGTTTCAATCCATCTTCGCCCGCAAGGAGCATTGGAATTCCGTAAAATATCTTCATTCAACATGATATTAGAGACTTGTTTCAATCCATCTTCGCCCGCAAGGAGCATTGGAATCAGAGTTTTCGATATGTTATGACTGCGAAAAGCATCGAGTTTCAATCCATCTTCGCCCGCAAGGAGCATTGGAATTTGCAATTTATTCGATGAGAAAACATATGTTCTGGAATGGCAAAGTTTCAATCCATCTTCGCCCGCAAGGAGCATTGGAATTACGCCCCATGTAGTAAGCCATTGTTAATCCTTCAGAAAGTTTCAATCCATCTTCGCCCGCAAGGAGCATTGGAATTCAAACAGAAACTATCAGAAACTGCAGTGCATGTTAAGTTTCAATCCATCTTCGCCCGCAAGGAGCATTGGAATGATAGCCCCCCTTCATTATCCGTAAAGGAAATAGGTTTCAATCCATCTTCGCCCGCAAGGAGCATTGGAATCTAATCCTCTACACCATAATCACCCTCAAACTATACAGGTTTCAATCCATCTTCGCCCGCAAGGAGCATTGGAATATTCAGCTAGTCAGGACTTAGTCTCTGTTTCCCTATTGTTTCAATCCATCTTCGCCCGCAAGGAGCATTGGAATTGTCTATAACCTTGACCTTTTGTAATCGCAATGTGTAGTTTCAATCCATCTTCGCCCGCAAGGAGCATTGGAATCGATACTGCGTAAGATCCATTGCATGGCCATATTACAATCTCGTTTCAATCCATCTTCGCCCGCAAGGAGCATTGGAATATTCAGTATTCTCTTTGCCGTTCCTGTATGATGTCAGTTTCAATCCATCTTCGCCCGCAAGGAGCATTGGAATAAATTCGAAGTTAGTGAAGCTCAATCAAGCCCTAAAAGTTTCAATCCATCTTCGCCCGCAAGGAGCATTGGAATCGATTTATGATTACTTTATGGAGTGGAGTCAGAAATACCTGGTTTCAATCCATCTTCGCCCGCAAGGAGCATTGGAATATCAAATATCACAGGAGGTTTATATTAAGGTTTCAATCCATCTTCGCCCGCAAGGAGCATTGGAATTTGGTAATCTAATCTATCCGCTTAAATGATTGTTTCAATCCATCTTCGCCCGCAAGGAGCATTGGAATTTGATAATAGCAAGTTGTGCAAAATCTAATGTCCAATCATTGTTTCAATCCATCTTCGCCCGCAAGGAGCATTGGAATCTCATACGTATATTCGGCATAGACACACCATAGCAAGTTTCAATCCATCTTCGCCCGCAAGGAGCATTGGAATATGAAACCCGAAGCAGAATGTGAAGAATTATGGACATTAGTTTCAATCCATCTTCGCCCGCAAGGAGCATTGGAATATTCATGGAAATCATTCGTTAGTTCAGATGTGTAGTTTGTTTCAATCCATCTTCGCCCGCAAGGAGCATTGGAATTCTACTGCCTTCTGGTTCTTCTGTAATTTATTTCGAATGTTTCAATCCATCTTCGCCCGCAAGGAGCATTGGAATACGTTTGCACAACGTCACTTCTGTGTTTATGTAATTGCCGGTTTCAATCCATCTTCGCCCGCAAGGAGCATTGGAATCTTGGAGTTATGCATATCAATTGCCATTCGAAAAATAACGTTTCAATCCATCTTCGCCCGCAAGGAGCATTGGAACATTCAACGGGCGGAATCATAAACGCAATCAGTCATTCTGCGTTTCAATCCATCTTCGCCCGCAAGGAGCATTGGAATTCCCCGAAATTTTCTCCCTAAGTTTATCGGGCCAATCAAGGTAAGGTGTTTCAATCCATCTTCGCCCGCAAGGAGCATTGGAATTATCAACGCCAATGGCCCCTTGCGTTTCAATCCATCTTCGCCCGCAAGGAGCATTGGAATAACGGCCACTTAATGTGTACTGGGGTCGCCACCCTTTTCAATCCATCTTCGCCCGCAAGGAGCGTTGGAATAACCTTGCTGGAATCAAGCTTTCGTTCAATAATTGCGAGTTTCAATCCATCTTCGCCCGCAAGGAGCATTGGAATTAAAAAGCAGATTGCCACGTGGAGTCTTCATTGGTCGTTTCAATCCATCTTCGCCCGCAAGGAGCAATGGAATACTTATCTAGCTCTTATAGCTGAAAGAGCACCATCGGTTTCAATCCATCTTCGCCCCCCAAGGAGCATTGGAATAGTCTCGTTCTATACATGCCGTAGATGGATGCTCCATGTTTCAATCCATCTTCGCCCGCAAGGAGCATTGGAATTCGAGTAATTGCTAACAATAAGATTTTAATAAAGTCTGTTTCAATCCATCTTCGCCCGCAAGGAGCATTGGAATATAATGGATATTGCCAGGAGCAGTAAACCCCAAAACAGTTTCAATCCATCTTCGCCCGCAAGGAGCATTGGAATCTTTATGATTGCTTCCATAACCGTTGAGCCAACAGAGTTTCAATCCATCTTCGCCCGCAAGGAGCATTGGAATCGGACGACAGCATCATTCACCACAAATACTGGATCCGGTTTCAATCCATCTTCGCCCGCAAGGAGCATTGGAATATGCCAACTCCCAATGGTAAGACTACGGGAATTTGTGTCTGTTTCAATCCATCTTCGCCCGCAAGGAGCATTGGAATCCCCAAAATCATCGGTGTAAAAGTCCCATTGGAAAGTGTTTCAATCCATCTTCGCCCGCAAGGAGCATTGGAATTTATACTGAAAAGTTTTCAAAAACTCTGGGATAATTTGTTTCAATCCATCTTCGCCCGCAAGGAGCATTGGAATCATTTTTGATTTCGCCTCAGGCTACATCGCCTTATTTTCAGTTTCAATCCATCTTCGCCCGCAAGGAGCATTGGAATATCGGAAGAATGGCAGTGGCAAGTCCAGTCGGCAACGTAGAGTTTCAATCCATCTTCGCCCGCAAGGAGCATTGGAATGATCAATATTTTGAAACTGTTAACTTACGCAAATTATCCTGTTTCAATCCATCTTCGCCCGCAAGGAGCATTGGAATAGTACAATTTTGGATATGATTGAACAACATCAGAATCTAGTTTCAATCCATCTTCGCCCGCAAGGAGCATTGGGATTACCTTGAACTCATCTGCAATCATTCTCACAAAAACAATGGTTTCAATCCATCTTCGCCCGCAAGGAGCATTGGAATTTTGAAAGAACTCCATAATTTACAATCTATGTTGAAATTCGTTTCAATCCATCTTCGCCCGCAAGGAGCATTGGAATATGATACCATTGAACTACGAATTAACTAAGTAAAATTTTGTTTCAATCCATCTTCGCCCGCAAGGAGCATTGGAATTGTCTTTTTTTCGGAAATTGATCAATAGATTCACTATTGTGTTGTCAATCCATCTTCGCCCGCAAGGAGCATTGGAATTGAATCCAAGCATCCTCTAATAACGTGGTTCTAGTGTCCGTTTCAATCCATCTTCGCCCGCAAGGAGCATTGGAATTGCACAGGTGCCGCTGAACAATTCTCAATAGATTCATATTGAGTTTCAATCCATCTTCGCCCGCAAGGAGCATTGGAATTATCAGTAGCTAAATTTTATTTGTTCGTGATTGACGTGAGTTTCAATCCATCTTCGCCCGCAAGGAGCATTGGAATATGCCATTATAGTCTGTTACCTCTACAAACGTGATTGCGTTTCAATCCATCTTCGCCCGCAAGGAGCATTGGAATTTGACCGCTCTAATGCCAATCGTTGTAACCTTGTGCAAGTTTCAATCCATCTTCGCCCGCAAGGAGCATTGGAATTTCTCAACGCCTTCGCTATTCCCAAGGTGTCAACTAAGTTTCAATCCATCTTCGCCCGCAAGGAGCATTGGAATCTGAGCTGCTAGTATTCTTTTTCAAAACCATTTTTGATGGTTTCAATCCATCTTCGCCCGCAAGGAGCATTGGAATCTCGACCTGTTGAAATTCATATCTGATTTGTCGTTTAGGTGTTTCAATCCATCTTCGCCCGCAAGGAGCATTGGAATGAACGCTTCGGTTGTCATTCCGGTATGATCATTTGTGTTTCAATCCATCTTCGCCCGCAAGGAGCATTGGAATCAGTTGATTTGTGCGTTGAATTCCATTGGGCTCATTCTGTTTCAATCCATCTTCGCCCGCAAGGAGCATTGGAATGCTGAAAACCACAGGAATAGATTGCTAGAATTCGGGTTTCAATCCATCTTCGCCCGCAAGGAGCATTGGAATATAAAGGTGTGTAGGTACGTTGCATGGATACTCCTAGAGAAGTTTCAATCCATCTTCGCCCGCAAGGAGCATTGGAATGCAAAGCTGTATTGCCCTAGGAATAGAATTCCATTTTCAGTTTCAATCCATCTTCGCCCGCAAGGAGCATTGGTGAATGATGTGAGTAAGTATCAGTTGAATTCAGTAGGGGGGTTTCAATCCATCTTCGCCCGCAAGGAGCATTGGAATCCTACAGTATTGCAGTTCCCAGAAATACCATTATTGCCGTTTCAATCCATCTTCGCCCGCAAGGAGCATTGGAATTCCTAATCAGCGTCGATAATCTAAAAGCCACATAAATAAGTATGTTTCAATCCATCTTCGCCCGCAAGGAGCATTGGAATCTTCAATTATAGTCAGGCCAAACTTAGGGAACATTGCATCGTTTCAATCCATCTTCGCCCGCAAGGAGCATTGGAATTTCGAATAGGACTTTGCTAATGCAAAGTCTGTAAATAGATGTTTCAATCCATCTTCGCCCGCAAGGAGCATTGGAATAAATGTGGGTTTTGCATTGGCATGAAGTTGACTGTAGATTGTTTCAATCCATCTTCGCCCGCAAGGAGCATTGGAATTTTTACGACATTTGGCATTAATGCATTCAACTCTGGTTTCAATCCATCTTCGCCCGCAAGGAGCATTGGAATTTTCATATACGAAGAATTATCTTTAAAGCTATACAGTTTGGTTTCAATCCATCTTCGCCCGCAAGGAGCATTGGAATTATGTTGAAGATTCGTCGCGGATTCACTGAGGATTACTGAGTTTCAATCCATCTTCGCCCGCAAGGAGCATTGGAATCTTGAACAATTCCAAGCATCCTGTTAAAACATTATAATCGTTTCAATCCATCTTCGCCCGCAAGGAGCATTGGAATTATTAGTAAACGATTTGTGATTTCAAATCGGCCGACAGTTTCAATCCATCTTCGCCCGCAAGGAGCATTGGAATATTTGCAGCCCACGTAGACGTTTGACTGAAATGTAACTGTTTCAATCCATCTTCGCCCGCAAGGAGCATTGGAATATGCCATGGTTCGAGCTGTCCGAATATCACGATTTAGTTTGAGTTTCAATCCATCTTCGCCCGCAAGGAGCATTGGAATATGGTTTGATATACCCAATCACACGTGCGACGTATTGTGTTTCAATCCATCTTTGCCCGCAAGGAGCATTGGAATGATGATTCACAAGGGTTTGAAACAGCGCGTAATCCGTCAGTTTCAATCCATCTTCGCCCGCAAGGAGCATTGGAATTAGCTACGGTTTTGACAAGTTTCAATTACAATTTGAGTTTCAATCCATCTTCGCCCGCAAGGAGCATTGGAACTATTTCAGAAGAACAATTATCCCGCCCGTACAAATTGTGGGAGTTTCAATCCATCTTCGCCCGCAAGGAGCATTGGAATAGGTACTTACCACTATTCAGCAACCATTTGCAATATCAGTTTCAATCCATCTTCGCCCGCAAGGAGCATTGGAATCCTGCTTAGGTGCCACTTCGTCACTTATCCATGTTAAGTTTCAATCCATCTTCGCCCGCAAGGAGCATTGGAATGCTATAACCTAAGATCCTCTAATCATGTATAGTAAGGTTTCAATCCATCTTCGCCCGCAAGGAGCATTGGAATTCCGACCTTTGGAACGCTGAATCCTTCAACTGAATCAAGTTTCAATCCATCTTCGCCCGCAAGGAGCAGTTGGAATTATATTGGTTGGTAAGCATTTCATCAAGTGTAGAAATGAAAGTTTCAATCCATCTTCGCCCGCAAGGAGCATTGGAATTTCATTATCCAAGCTCAGAATGCCCCTGGAATCGGCTGTTTCAATCCATCTTCGCCCGCAAGGAGCATTGGAATATTTGGTGACGTGATGTATGGGACATCAATACAAGTGTTTCAATCCATCTTCGCCCGCAAGGAGCATTGGAATATTAAGGTCAAAGTTCATCGAGATCCTACAGCAGTGGCGGTTTCAATCCATCTTCGCCCGCAAGGAGCATTGGAATAACTCTCGGCATTACCACCCAGTCCACCTGATATTCAGTGCGGTTTCAATCCATCTTCGCCCGCAAGGAGCATTGGAATTACTGTATGGTTTGTTTCTTGCAGTCAGTATCATTCTGTTTCAATCCATCTTCGCCCGCAAGGAGCATTGGAATCATGGATGTATTTCATACGAGAGAATTATGAAGTTAGGTCAAGTTTCAATCCATCTTCGCCCGCAAGGAGCATTGGAATCTGTTTGGCTCGAAAATGGTTTCTGGAGTTTACACTATAGTTTCAATCCATCTTCGCCCGCAAGGAGCATTGGAATTATTACTACCTAATTTATGAAGGTTCAGTGGCAGGGGGTTTCAATCCATCTTCGCCCGCAAGGAGCATTGGAATCGAAAATAAGTGTCGGAGTGGCACTGAGTGCTTCGTTTCAATCCATCTTCGCCCGCAAGGAGCATTGGAATACTGGACAGGTACCGTAACGATCGGCCATTTATTGAAGTTTCAATCCATCTTCGCCCGCAAGGAGCATTGGAATCTATCAACTGATTTAACAATTCAATCTGTTGACCTATTAGTTTCAATCCATCTTCGCCCGCAAGGAGCATTGGAATACATCTGATTCCACGTACGAAGTAAATAATCGCCTTCTGTTTCAATCCATCTTCGCCCGCAAGGAGCATTGGAATTTGAATAGAATATGCAAAGCCGTAAACTATTTGCATAACTGTTTCAATCCATCTTCGCCCGCAAGGAGCATTGGAATTAGTGTCAGCTTGAAGAATCAAGACCTAGTTTGTAGTTTCAATCCATCTTCGCCCGCAAGGAGCATTGGAATTCTTGGACATAGTGGAACCTTATCAAATCCGTTCAAAATCCCGGTTTCAATCCATCTTCGCCCGCAAGGAGCATTGGAATTACTCATTGAAGTTTTCAAGACGAATTGCAGGAATGCGAGTTTCAATCCATCTTCGCCCGCAAGGAGCATTGGAATAATCTTCGCCAAGTTCTAGTTTTCCTATGCGACAAATTAATCGGGTTCAGCGGGGTTTCAATCCATCTTCGCCCGCAAGGAGCATTGGAATTCCGGTTGGTATCGGGTTATCGTGTGGTATACTCCTGCTGTTTCAATCCATCTTCGCCCGCAAGGAGCATTGGAATTAACACCGTCGGCAATCACACGAGCAAAAATATGATGCATGTTTCAATCCA
The DNA here is from genome assembly GCA_034519515.1 of Arcicella sp. Lineage (GTDB taxonomy): Bacteria > Bacteroidota > Bacteroidia > Cytophagales > Spirosomataceae > Arcicella. The sequence continues at coordinate 108,470 of JAXHOK010000046.1, read as the reverse complement.
TCTTCGCCCGCAAGGAGCATTGGAATTATCAAATAAGCAAATCCATTATTACACTAATTGAATATGGTTTCAATCCATCTTCGCCCGCAAGGAGCATTGGAATATTGTCAATGTAACCAGTGGTGTTAGACAAACTGCCTACAGTTTCAATCCATCTTCGCCCGCAAGGAGCATTGGAATCCAGTGTGTATCGAGAAGATTCATGGTCAGCATTAATGCCGTTTCAATCCATCTTCGCCCGCAAGGAGCATTGGAATAGCTTAAGTGAATTTATTCAGACAACAGAAAAGAGGGGGTTTCAATCCATCTTCGCCCGCAAGGAGCATTGGAATTTCTTGGGCTTGGAGTCTCCTAATGATTTGCCATGCTTAGGTTTCAATCCATCTTCGCCCGCAAGGAGCATTAATTGCGAATAAAGGGACAACCTAGCTTAGAAACAGGCAGCATGTTTCAATCCATCTTCGCCCGCAAGGAGCATTGGAATAATTTATGAACGAATGGGCGTTGCTCATTTAATTCAAGTTTCAATCCATCTTCGCCCGCAAGGAGCATTGGAATTTTAACTTTTGCATATTAATGTAAGTATGATGTGATGTTTCAATCCATCTTCGCCCGCAAGGAGCATTGGAATAGATTTACCCTTTGACATGCACCGTGCATTATTCTTTTATCAAGTTTCAATCCATCTTCGCCCGCAAGGAGCATTGGAATATGATTATTTCTGAGTTCTGTTCAATATTCACTATATTGTTTCAATCCATCTTCGCCCGCAAGGAGCATTGGAATGGTTTTGGATTAACCATCTAAACAATTCAGCGTGAGTTAGAGTTTCAATCCATCTTCGCCCGCAAGGAGCATTGGAATAAAGTTTCTGTTCACGAATCTCCCATTACAACGGCGAATTGTTTCAATCCATCTTCGCCCGCAAGGAGCATTGGAATGCGGTACCTAATTTAGGTGTGCACATCAGCAGTATACCGAGTTTCAATCCATCTTCGCCCGCAAGGAGCATTGGAATTATTATCGAAGTGTTGGAAAGCATTGACAATCGACAGAGGTTTCAATCCATCTTCGCCCGCAAGGAGCATTGGAATTGTTATTTCCTCGGGTAATCCTTCTTGTTGCTTGTGTGGTTTCAATCCATCTTCGCCCGCAAGGAGCATTGGAATAGCATATACGGTCAAATTTTCGACAACACTATATTCAAGTTTCAATCCATCTTCGCCCGCAAGGAGCATTGGAATAGTTTTATGTTATTGGCACCAAACCGAACTGAATGCTGTTTCAATCCATCTTCGCCCGCAAGGAGCATTGGAATATGCATTTCAACGTTTATGTGTATAATGTCATATGATGTTTCAATCCATCTTCGCCCGCAAGGAGCATTGGAATCATAGGTTTGAAGAGTATTTTTGGTAAATAGTTGATGCGTTTCAATCCATCTTCGCCCGCAAGGAGCATTGGAATATCCCCCCAAAATGGACTTCTTACTATATGCTTATACTCTGGTTTCAATCCATCTTCGCCCGCAAGGAGCATTGGAATAGTATCCTTTCCCGAAAATGTATTGTACAATGGCTATGGTGCGTTTCAATCCATCTTCGCCCGCAAGGAGCATTGGAATACAAGAGGTTTACCCGCTTGCTTGGCTTAGCCTTAACATTCTGTGTTTCAATCCATCTTCGCCCGCAAGGAGCATTGGAATTCATCTGCAATGAAGATTTGCATATCCAATGAGCTAGCTAATGTTTCAATCCATCTTCGCCCGCAAGGAGCATTGGAATACTACGGGTATTGAATTACAGAATTCCAGATTATCAGATTAGTTTCAATCCATCTTCGCCCGCAAGGAGCATTGGAATCACGAGTTAACACTGATTGATATTCAATTAGTTATGCGTTTCAATCCATCTTCGCCCGCAAGGAGCATTGGAATTTACTTCTAGGTATTGATCGTTAAATGGTCATTTATTATGTTTCAATCCATCTTCGCCCGCAAGGAGCATTGGAATCGATTCTGAATCTATTTGTGTTCGTAGGGATTCTGGTATGTTTCAATCCATCTTCGCCCGCAAGGAGCATTGGAATGCCATAATTTTAGTCAGATTCGCATGGAATTGATTATGGGTTTCAATCCATCTTCGCCCGCAAGGAGCATTGGAATGAGTGTCTTCTTCTGACATTGGTTAAAATCGTGTGTGATGTTTCAATCCATCTTCGCCCGCAAGGAGCATTGGAATATTAAAACTCTGTTGTATGCAACATAAGTTATTGATGGCTGTTTCAATCCATCTTCGCCCGCAAGGAGCATTGGAATATTACTTAACGGCAATTAGTGTATTTTAAGCTTTACGTTTCAATCCATCTTCGCCCGCAAGGAGCATTGGAATGAAAAGCATTTCAAGTTTAGATTCTGCAACTGAATAAAGATGTTTCAATCCATCTTCGCCCGCAAGGAGCATTGGAATACTATACTGGTTCACAGTTCTGAGTCATCGTGAATCAGTTTCAATCCATCTTCGCCCGCAAGGAGCATTGGAATTTTCGCGATGGAAATTTGCCACAGTTTCGCATGATAGAGTTTCAATCCATCTTCGCCCGCAAGGAGCATTGGAATAACTCAATATTGTACAGTAAAGTATTCATTATCAGTTTGTTTCAATCCATCTTCGCCCGCAAGGAGCATTGGAATAGTCAATCTGGTTTTTGCGTGACTATATTGAAGACTGGTTTCAATCCATCTTCGCCCGCAAGGAGCATTGGAATATGAATGATTAAATTCACTACAAACTAAATTGCAGTATGTTTCAATCCATCTTCGCCCGCAAGGAGCATTGGAATGTCAGGATTCACGAAGCATTAGCTGCGCTGATTACATGAGTTTCAATCCATCTTCGCCCGCAAGGAGCATTGGAATTGGCGTATCATGTATATCGTTCCGTACAATTGATTTGTTTCAATCCATCTTCGCCCGCAAGGAGCATTGGAATTCAATCTGGAAGCCTGTTCAGAGTCGTCATGGTAGTTTCAATCCATCTTCGCCCGCAAGGAGCATTGGAATCCGTCGGTTAGCGTAAACCGCTGACTTTCAGTTGTTTTACTATTGTTTTGCTCTGCTCTTTTTTCATAAAAACATGATGTCAAAGAGCGTTTTATATGTATTTTTTTACTACTTTCCGTAAACATAAGTCTCTGATAATGAATTACTTATTGGCTATTTTTGCTAATTATGAAATAAGTTAATCCTTGGAATACCTATTTATTTATCACAGATGTTTCTGTATGTGCAATTTAAGCAACGATTCTTGTATTTTGTTGCCTTTGGATAAAAATTTTGTTCAATTATTCTCTGTATTTCTGCGGCTGCGTTTTTCACATCCGACTTGTCAGAATCCATTATTGGAACTTCAATTAATTTGTGCTGACTCCTGGTATAAACCAAAAATCCTTTCTCTACTTTTTTGCCAAAATTCTCTTCTATCAACCAAGCATAACAATATAGTTGAGTTCTGTAAGTCTCATAAATTTTATCTTCATACATGGCAAATTTATAATCCAACGGTGCCATCGTATCATCCGCCAAAAGTAAGACCTCATCAACTTGCCCTCTTATCAAATCGTTAGTCAAGTATTGATCCAAAAACTTATCGGTTGCCCCTACACGTTTGCGTAGATAATTTTTATTCTGTTCCAACTTTTGGTCGTGGACTTCCCGCCCCCGCATCACTTTATAATTTTTTTCTTCGTGTTGAGCAATTCCCAACACATATTCAAAAAATGTGAATCTCGGACAGTATAAAAACTGAATAATATGGGATGGCGTTAATGACAACATAATTCAAAAAAATAAAGCTCTAACTTGGTCGTTCACTAAATCCTTATCAAAGGCTTGACCAAGCAAAGTAGTTTGTTTTAATTCAGTTTGATTCATCGGGAAAATATATACTTTGTCCACCTCTGGATTGATTAATTCCTCAATTTGAAGCGTTAGACTATCCTTTTGATGAGCATCTAACGTTCCCAAAAAACACGAAAATTGCACCCTGTAAAGCCCCGATTGCTTACAGATTTTAGCAATTTTAGTCCTACTTTTATCATTTTCTATGTCATACAATACCCAAACAATCATACCTATTTGTGTTTAAATCGTTAGAAATTTACTTGCTCAGGAGCTTCAACTCTTTGCGGATTATCCAACATCGTATTGGCAAAAACATGAGCATCCGACTGAATAATATTTGACCTCATCTGATTTCTACCACGATGTCGAATGGCATCATCATCAAAAAATTTGTTGTATGCCGTTACTAACAACTCCTTCCCTGCGGCATTCAATGACACCCCTTTTAGGTGTTCATCTGCATGAGATTTATTAACTTTTTTACCCGAAAAAAGCCTGAATACTACTTCATCCACAAAGCCTCGATACGGTTCAATAAAGTCATAAACCATCGAAAGTTGGTTGTAATCATCACGGTGCATAAAACCCAGATAAGGATCAACGCCCGCAATAATTAACGCCTTTTCAACTTTGCTGTACAACATTCCGTAGCCATAATTCAAAAAAGCATTGAAAGCATCTTGTGCAGGGCGAGACGAACGCCCCTTAAACTGATATTCAGGGGGCAAAACGTAACTCAACGTTTCAAAATATAACCTCCCAGCCGTCCCCTCCAAACCCCTGAGCGTATCAGCAACATCCGAAGTCGCTTTCCCTTCTTGGAGCGAAACCGAGACGATTAAATTCTCAATCTTCGTAATCTTATCGTTCAAGAAATCAGCGTGTTGCGGACGATGTTTCTTCAAATCTTTGATAAAATTCAATTGATTTTCTAACTTACTGACTAACCAAGTCTTCGTCCAACGGAGTCCTTCATGATTCATGCTGTGTTCCAATTGACGTTTCCTGATTTTTGTCGTACTCCCCAGTTTACTATGCCATACCCGACCAATCGGTGAACCACTCTGTTCCGAAAACACAATATCCACGTTATGAATCATCGCCAGTTTGACCGCATCCGTACTTAACGACGTACCAGTAGCCAACAATATATGCGTCACTTTTAAAGGCGAAAACTGTTTTGAATACAACGAACCGTCTTCTTCCTTCCTACGAATATCGAACATTTCTTCCTTCACATGAAGATACGTCCCGTACTTGTTAATGTGTAGCTGCATCGTTTAAATGATTATTGTTAGCGATTCAATCTTTTACTTCTTTCAATGATTTCTCGGTCTTTTTCAATTTCTGCTCTCAATTCTTCCTCCGTGGGTAAATACGTCAAATATTTTGAAGCGAATAACTGTTGGCTATCTTTCAAGACCGAATATTTCACTACCGCTTCGTTTTTCTCAGAACAAAGCACAATCCCAATCGTAGGATTATCACCTTCTTGTCTTTTCAAATCTTCATACATCCGCACGTACATATCCATCTGACCGATGTCTTTGTGAGTAAGTTTACCAATCTTCAAATCTATCAACACAAAGCATTTGAGCAGATAATTGTAGAATACCAAATCAATTTTGAAATTTTCATCTTCCGCTTTTATCAGTTGTTGGCGTGCTACAAATGCAAACCCTTTACCCAATTCGAGTAAAAATTTTTGAATGTTATCCAGTAACCCTTGCTCCAAATCTTCCTCATAAAGTTTATGATTATCAGACAGTTGCATAAAGTCTAAAACGTATGGGTCACGAATAAAATCCAAGGGTGAAGGTGGTAAAGCGTTTACCTTTTCAATTCCCTCCTGCCTAATACCTTCATCAAACCGACTCGACAATAACCGTTCATAATACAAAACCCCAATTTGGCGTTCCAATGCACGGGTTGCCCAGGCATTATTAGCGGCTTCGGTCATATACCAGATACGAGCATTTTCATTTTGGACCCTCATCAAAATTCTGTAATGAGACCACGACAATTCGGGACGCAGTGTGTCCCGAATTGGAAATGTCAAAAACAGTTGTCTGATTTTACGTAATTCTCTTTCTTCAAATGCGTTTCCAAACTCCTCAGAAAGTTGTACTGATAACTGCTTCAAAAGAGCTTTTCCGTAAGCTGCACGGCTTTGACCCGCTTGTTCTTCTTGCACAATTCGCTCGCCAATTGACCAATACAAATCAACCATTGAGGCATTAACCGCCACTCTCACACGGCTACGAGCTTGAGCGATTAATTCTCTAATCTGTTGATAAAAATTATTTTCTAATTCCATCATCATTTACAGTTTAACAATACTTCCAAATCCCCGAGAAACCGATTTACCCAAACCAATATAATCGGGCAACAAAGCATTGGTCATAAACGTACCACCAAATGCCATCATTTTATTGTTTTTGAAGTTGGTATCACGAGTTTTTTCAAAGAAAACTTACACATAATTGGTTCATCAATAGCCAGTTGACAGCCCATACCGTTTAAGAAAGCTAATAAATTATTTTTTAAGATTCTATCAAACATTTTGTTTTGTTCATCAGCCGAAGCCTTCATAAATTCACGGTAATTATTTTGGTTCAAAGCCATCCAGAGGTTTTCAAAGCGATATTCATACAAAGTATTGGATAGCCCGATTTCAACCTGTTGATGTTTGATATTTTTAGCCATTAGCTCATAAAACTGTCCGTCAATTTCGAGGTGTTTCATTTTCATAAACAAATCAACCAACAAATCGGCTCCTTCACCTAAACCCATGAGCGTAGGCAAATGGTCGAGTACCTTGTATTGTACCAGCGTATAACCCTGCCGAAATTTATCAGTTTCCTGAAAATGGTTGTGGAGCAACACAGAATGCTCTCTGAATAAATTTCCAAAAAAGCCCCTCAACTTATGAGCATCACGAGTTTGCAGGCGTATTTCTGGGAAAGTAATGGTTGTTTGGGGGATTTGTAAGTTCATCAGTCAAAATAGGTTAAATCTTTCTCTTCTTGTTTCTTCAATTCTGGGAAAATAATTCCTAATTCAAAACTGTAATTAATTTCTACAAATCTAAAACCTTCAAAATAAACCTCTTTGGGACGATTAGAAAGTGCCGTATTTTGCCAGTTATTCAAATAAAATCGAAGTTTTCTTTTTCTAATTGACACAGTAAATTCTTCTAACTTATATCTCTGTTTTTGATTTACTAATTCTTTGCATTCATCCAAATAATCAAGAGGAATAATACTTTCGGTATCTAATCCTTCACGTGTAAAGATTTTATCATCAACCAAATCACTTTTATAATCTGTGATGTAGTTCAAGGAATCCCGCTGGATTTTTTCATATTTATTTAAGCCTTGCTGGTAGCTATCCGATGTCTTCAAAATCCCAATCTCTCATACACTTCATCAACTAATTCAATCCAATCTCTTTCGGTTAATCTTTCCCCATTTTTCTCAGTTAATTTATCAAAAGTACTTTTTCAAAATGTTAGGGACATCATAAATTTTCTCTGATATTTCCGAATGCTTGAAAATCACAACTTCCGATTGTTTTTTCTTATCCCGACCACGATTTACACGTCCTGCACGTTGCACGATAGCATCAATCGGGGCATTTTCAGTGAACAAATAATCGTAGTCAATATCAAGCGACATTTCACATACTTGGCTGGAAACCAGCAACTTAAAATCACAATTTATCTCATTGTCTAAGATCTTTTTTTCTTTTAATTGTCTATCTCTCACAATAAATCTTGAATGATAACACAAAGATTGATTTTCGGGAAGTTCTTGTTTTAATTCGTTGTAAACTCGAATTACCTCATCAACGGTATTCATCACCACCAGGACTTTCCTACCCGCTTTAAGTCTTCTCAATAATCTCGGGCTTAACTTTCTCAAAAGTCATATTTTCAACTCTGACCACGTTTCGAGATTCGTTCAATAGTTCATCGTCCACAATCTTATTTCCAGATGTAATCAATAATTCTCTTTCAAACAACGCTTGTAAACGTCTTGGCATAGTAGCCGACATCACAAAAAACTGAGTGTTAAAATTTTCTTTTAAATACCTAATTGTTGCTATCAAAAGTCCCAAAGTGTAAGGTGCGTAAGCATGAACTTCATCAATGATAACTTTGGCATTATAAAGGTGAAATGTTCTCAGCTCCCAATCGCCAACATTGAAACCGAGTGTCAATAATTGATCAAGTGTGGCAACAGTTAATGGTTTGAAAAATGCCTTTTCTCTCAAATACATCAATTGATTATATGTGTTTGAACCATCGCTAATTTCTCCTTTTTCTTTATCATCTTTCTTAGCATTTTCAGCTTCGTTTAAGCGATAGAGTTTTGCCGAAGAATGTACCAATGCAGCACTTTCTTTTGGAAAATAGTTGTTGAATCTTGTAAAAAGAGCATTTGAAGTATTCCGGGTTGGTAAAAGGTAAATAATTTTATCATGGTTGCCTTTCAAAGAAGCCCACAGTAATGATGCCTCTGTTTTGCCACTCCCAGTAGGGGCAATAGCCAAGATATTTCCTGTTTTGTGGGCATCTATCTGAAAGTCTCTGAATGCAAACTTTGTAGCCTTATCTTTTTTACCTTCTCTGATAAGCTTCTCTTTAACTTTTTGTTCCAAAGCGTTTCTATCAAATACTAAATCATTTTCAAGTTTTCTTTTGTCCTCCTTCTTGTCTTGTGAAGCCGACCAGTCCGATGCTACCAAAAGAGCTTTATGCCAGATATAAGGTTTTGCGGTCTTCTTCTGAAATATTCAGTATTCCCTTCGTAAATACAATATTTGAAGCCCTTGCCGATAAATCAGCAAGATTTTTGAGTTCTGAATTCTTCTCAAAAAAAGCAATTACTTTATCCGTTTGCTCTCTGCCAAAAAAATCTTTATTTCGAGGGTCTTTTGGATATTGGTCTTCAAGTCTAATTCTTGCATAATCAAAAAATGCTTCAAGATTTTCTTTTTGAATCTCCCACATTCCAACTTGTCCAGCAAAATAATCAGAAGTCAACGATTTATGATGTGAAAAAACGGCAAACAATGAATGTGGGTTTTTAATATAATCTGGTCGTAAATTCACCAAGTACATTCCTGATAAAAACTCATGACGAACCAATCTTGTAAAATCTGGAACTTTCTTATTTTTTACACAATCCATCAAATAAGCAAAATTATCTGATGCTTTTCCAAGGTCATGGAAGAGAATAGCAATGAAACTTTCATACCAAAAATCATTAGAAAGAGTCTCTACACTATTATATCTCGTTTTGAAAATTTGCCAAAACTCAATGAGTCCATCTGTATGTTGAGCCAAAGTTTCTCCCTCTGGATTTTCTTCCGTAATTGGCTTAGCTAAAATATTTTCTAACATATTTTCTTACAATTTAAAAAGATGAAAATTTTGATTCTCAATTCTAATTCCTCGTTTTGGTTCCTTTGTGTTCACTTTCTGAGAAACAAAGGAAAATGTTTTCCTTTCAACTGCTTTTCGTGTTGAAGAACCTGTTTCATACTCAAACCTCGTACTAAGTTTTGCGGGATGGGCTGGCGTTGGTGAACTTCAAATGAAAAATTACCCCTTGAATTTTTTAGCTTTTCCTCAAAGGTTTCAGCCAAAATATCACCTTCAACCAAGCAATTTTCAAAGCACTCACTTCTATAATTTCTGCAAAACCCTCCTTTATAGTTGGCAAAAATACTTTCACCAAAGAGATCGCTCTGTCCAGTTGTTAAAGCAAAAACTGGATATTCAAACGCCTCTTTAATTTGCTGAAGAACAGGCTGATTTTCAGAAGCAAAAACTAATTGATAACAATTGTCAAAAGAATATCTTTCTGATAATCACAGAGCCGTTTTTGAAGTCGTTGTACTTCCACAAATCATTGGCTTTTCCAGTAGATTTTCCATTGATACTCACATAAACTTCATTATCTATGAAGAATTGTTGAGAAGCTACTGGACTAAGCCCTATCCCCGCTCCAACCATGCCGATGATAGTGGTTGGAGGGGGTAAAAGGTACGATTTATGAAAATTTTGAAAGTCAGGATTACGATACGACGCCGTAACACTGACCATTTGAAATGATATATAGTGCATCATATTAGTCTTTGTAGTAGCCTTCTACCCATTTTTCAATTTCAGCAAAACCATCTGCCAGACTTACCATTCCCTCTTGTTTTTCAAAAATGGAATCCTGTACTGCAAACGTGTGTGCTTGAATATACTTTTTATAGTCGTTCACAACGCTATTCAAAAGCGGCATATCTACCTTGGTTTGGGTTTTAGCATCGACTTTCACAGATTCTAAGAACACGGGCGTTTTTGAGTTCATCAAGGCTGCTGCTACAAACTTGGGCGAAATGTCTGATAAAAAACGAGTCTGCCGACCAGCACTCCACAACATTCTGAGTGAGTCGATAAATAACAATATTCTACGTTTTTTCTCTGCATTACTTATTTCCATTTTAAAGCCATCATCTTCACCTTTGCCAACTCTATCTAATTCTATCATGATTGTACCCCGATAGACTCCCGAATGAATTTCGGTTTCAAAAATATTGGCATTCCCGCCTTCTTTATCAGCTTCTTTCTTGCGAAAATTTGTTCCAAAATCTAAATCATCTTGGTATTTTGATAGAGCCACTAAGGCATCTACTCGTATTGGCGAAGTACGGGTTTTTGTCCCCCCTGAAACTGCGTGACATGAATCCCATAAGGTCATCATCAATATATTTTTCGGGTTCGAGGCTTCCCTTGGCTGTTCCTTTTTTATCTTCCCCTAATGAAATGGGACTTAGGGTTTCGCCGAACTCGGCAAACTTATCCCTTAATCCGTGTCTAATAGCTTGTGAAGACATATATGGCAATTGATCGCCATTAGGCAGGGTTACTTTTTTAATAGCATTGATATTATCGGCATCACTATCGCCTCCATTAAGGCTTGCCAATGATACTTTTGTAAGGTAGGTAATGGTGATGGAATTAGCTTTTTTGTTCATTGTTGGTATTGTTTTGAGTATCTGGTTTTTTACTGAATTCTGAAACTAAAATATTGGTGGCTTGTAAGATGGCAAAATCTCTAAACTCTGTAAAGTTGCTCTCATCGACCGTTTCTATAAACCCATCTTTTTTGATTGGAAACTGGAAACGCCCTTGAATACGAGTGATTGCTTCTATAAACTTTTCGTAAGTGCGTGCCTTACGCAAAAGAACGATATACTTTCGTCCCTGTCGGGCATTAAGTTTTTGGTCTGCTTTACCACCATCTGACTTTGACCAATTTAGAATATTGATGCCAATTTGAGTTCCCAAATTGATGGAAGCATCTCGGATTTTTTGTTTTTCTTCGCCCATTTTTGTAATTAAGTTTTCGTATCGTTTAACAAATTCTATTAAGTTTGAATATTTCCTAAAACGCCCATCCCCGTCGAGTGTTTGGGCATAGCAATCAACCATAAAGTCTGCCATATCATTAAGAATTGGCTTAAACTTAAATATTTTTTCACTAAAATCAATTCTTCTAAATTCCCGTTCTATTCTTCTTGATTTTTGTTGGTAGCCAGTGATGATTTGATAAACAGTAAATCTTTTAAAACATCTGTCCAAAAAATTTGCTTACCGTCCACTGGTGCTTCCATAGCTTTAATCAACCCAATGAGTGGATCAATATTATCTACAATCTCCATACGATTTGGTCGCATCGTAGAAGCATATTGATCTACTTTGATGCTAATGACAGAATAGTCATTTCGTAATTATACTCAGCCAACGGATCATCTTCAAACTCAGTTGATTGATTGATATAGCCATTCTATCAAAAGTGTAGAGAATAGCAAATAGGTTATCGTTAGTCAATTGAAAATCACCGTTGTATTTATTAAGTGAACTTAATACTTTGAAATTTCTGGTAAACTCATTGTCAGCGTGTCTTAATTCATCTATACTTTTTACTATTGGCAATTTTGATGATTCCCATAATTCAGCCAAGCCAGTGAGCGTAGAATGATGAAAAGATAGACCATTAACCGTTCTCTCAACTTATTTTTCATAGGCATAAAAGCAAGCAGCGGGAGCAAAGCGACAGAGATACATAGCTAACCAACTGATACGTTTATCAGATGTACTCAATTGTGAGTTGAAATTGGTTATCCCTGACACAAAAGGCGATATACATTGGTCATTTACTACTTTTTTGTAACTCCCTCCCGTTAAACTACAACAATACTTACCTTCCGTAAAATAGCCAATTTCGGGTTTGACTAATCTGGTAATTTTTAGTGTAGGGTTCGTTAAAGTAGATTTTGCTCAAGAGTTTTATCTTTTCAGTTTCGAGAGATTTAAAGACTCCTCTAATTATCGCAGCTTTTTCGGGACTACTCTTTTCAATGTCAGCAATTTTGACGGTATCTTTTTCATTTCGTGTAACACCTTGTGCGTTGTTTGTCAATAACTCAGTCAATCCATAAGTATTCATTTTTGGAAAACGATCGTAATTTACTACGCCACTTTCATGCTCAATAAAATACAAATTACCTTTTTCTTTATTCTGCTTATCTGTATATGTGTCATAGACTTCTTCACCCATGAGATAATACACATCTTCAAGTAAATCGAAAAGTTGCTCGCATTCAATAATCAACTGATTGTCAGATATTTGAATTTCATAATCAAATAATAATTCTTTTTTTCTACGCTTTAAGTAGAGATAAAGAGCTACCGTTCCATTATCTAACATTACATCGTGGAAATATGGAATTTCCAACCGTTCTAATGAAGTCATCATCGGATTTATTTGTTTTTTGTAAAGATAAAAGAGAGGGATGTCCCATGTGATGAGACATTTTTAGATGCTTAAAATTTTTAATTTTTCTGGGATTGAGTCTATAATCCCAGAAAAATTAAAAATCCTAATTTCTTTGTTTCTCCAAAAAGCAACAACCAATACAGGTTTCGCAGTCTTTGAAAAAGAGAATGTCGGACGACAATAAGAAACAATGCAAGCATTTGTACTTGCTATTGTTTGAAGAATTTGGTAATTTTGACATAATTAAAAGCATTTAAATTGTTTTTAAGATTTTTTTGAACCCTAAAAATCTGAGTTTGAGACCTTGCGATTTTTAGGGTTTTTTCAGTCCATTTATAAATACGGAAGCAAATTAAAGCACCGAAATCTAATTTCCAAATAGTTTCAATTCTCTTTTTAACAAAATTTATATGTTTGTATTTAGAAATTGATTCGGTTAATAATACTTCGATGAAGGTAAATGTTATTTTCGCTCTTTGCAAGTAAAAATTATAAAAAATCATTAATACTCCCCACCAGCCTTCAACTTCTCATTCAAATAAACTCTAAACCCTTCATCACCCACCACTTTCAACTCGCCTATTAAGCCTAAACACCATCGCCCAATACCTGCATAATTCTGTACTTCTAAACGCAACTCATAGGGAAAGACCGTAAAATTTTTACGTTTATTCAAGTACATTCTTGCCGATGGATATTCTTCGTAAAATAATTGAAAGGCTCGTTTGCTCAGATATAATTGAATCGGCAAAGCTTCTGTTGAAGAACACCCAAAAATATCAACATTCATTGCTTCACCAATTCCAGCTTTTTCTTCATATAAAATCTCCACGTCTGTCATTCGCTTTATCTTAAATGTTTTTTCTTTCCCTTCTTCAACAGCCGAAAGCATAGCAAAATCACTGCTCAGTTTCAGAGGGATAATTAACCTATTTTTAATCATATCACTGTTCAAAGAATGGTAATTGATCAATCTTATTTGATAACCCTCCTTAATGGCTACACGAAGTTTTTGGATAATCATCCCCAAGTGCTTGTTCTTTCAATTCATCAGACTGAGGAAATATGTAAGAAGTTGAGGACAGCTTTTTTTGAATACTGACTTTGAGTGGACTATTATCAGAAGAGTAACGATATACTTTCTTGAATAAGATAGGTTTCTTCTTCTGTGAAAACTGTTTTAGGGTTTATCTCAAAAATGAAATATTTTTTCTCTTTTTTGGTCTATACAAAATAGCCTACATTTTCATGTACATTAAAATCTCGATAGATAGTTTGTCTTCCAACTTTACAGATTTTAGCGAGACCTAATACTGAATATTTTGGTTCTCTCAATAGGTGTATAAGTCTGTAATATTCTTTCTGTCTGGCTTGTTTCAGAACTTGTTATTTTACCCATAGTGATGTAAATATGAAAATTCACTAAATCTATCATAATTTTTCCGCTTCTTACTACCGTTTGATAATATTCTACACAAATAATAGAAATTTTACCTTTAAAAAAATATCTACATGTCCTTTCGTGATAATTTGAAAATATGTTGCACACTTAGTTACCCTTTTACATACACTCTGGATGATGATTGAACATCTAATAATAAAACAATGGACAAAGCCACCAAAAACGGAGCAACAGCGTGGGCAACGAGCTTTCTCACTCAAAAAGCAGACATCATCCTGCGTGGGTTCAGCGGGGCATGAGTGGCAGCATTTTGAGGGAGTATGCTCGTCATCACTTCCAAAGATGGTCTTCGTAGGCTTTGTGCGTTGGCTCTGAGAAGATGGTCTTTGGACAACACCAGCCGCTTCAGCAAGACGGGGGCATTCTTGAATAATCTTAACAAAGATTTAGCGGCTATGAATTCGATGAATCAGTCTCCTGATACTAAAATGCAGCAAAAGGGTTTATTGAAACGAAAGGCAAACTTAGAAAGTAAGCTCAAAACAAAAATGGAAGCCATCAAGGAGCATCGGGACGATGTGTTGAATTTTAACGCCATGGGAATTGACCATATTTTCGTGGATGAATCGCATATTTATAAGAATCTAACGTACACGACCCGCCATAATAATGTAGCGGGTTTGGGAAGCATGGAAGGCAGCGACCGAGCCTTGAATATGTTGGTTGCCATCAGAACTTTGCAGGAGAAAAAAGGCAAAGATTTATGCGTAACGTTTCTTTCGGGTACGCCCATTTCTAATTCCTTAAATGAACTATATTTACTGTTCAAGTATTTGAGACCTAATGAATTGAAGAAACAACAAATCTTTAATTTCGATTCTTGGATTGCGACGTATGGCGTTAAATCAACGGAATACGAAATATCCATTACCAACAGTATCATTCAAAAAGAGCGTTTTCGAGAGTACATTAAAGTACCCGAATTAGCCATTTTTTACAGCCAAATCACGGATTATAAAACCAGTGATATGGTGGGCATTTTCCCCGCCAAAGCCAAAACGGAATTGGTGGTGCTGCCCCAAACCAAACAACAAGCCGATTTCTCCCAACGATTACAAGAATTTGCTAAAACGGGCGATGGTACGCTCATTTATCGGGGCGTGTTGAGTGAAAGTGAAGAGAAAGCTAAGATGTTGATTGCCACCAACGAGAGCAAGAAAATGGCGTTGGATATGCGTTTGATTAAGCCCAATTTTAAGGACGATGTCAATAACAAAATTAATCAATGTTGTCAAAAAGTGCTTGAATACTATCAGGAGGGCAGTCATTTCAAGGCAACGCTAATGATTTTTTGTGATTTGAGTACACCCGCCTCCAAAAATACGGATTTCAATGTCTATGATTCCATCAAATCGGTTTTGATAGAAAAGGGTTTGAAATCTGATGAAATTGCCTTTATTCAATTATATAAATCGGATAAACAGCGGGAAAAGTTATTCGATAAAATGAATAATGGAGAAATCAGGGTATTATTAGGTTCAACAAGTACGCTTGGGACAGGCGTGAATGCCCAAAGACGGATGATTGCCATGCACCATTTGGATATTCCTTGGAAACCTTCGGAATTTGAACAGCGGATTGGAAGAGGTGCCAGACAAGGAAATGAATACGTTAAACGCTTCAATAACAACGAAGTACATAATTTTGTCTATGCTGTTGAGCAAACGTTGGATGCTTATAAATTTAATTTGTTGCTCAATAAAAGTATTTTCATTAATCAGATAAAATCAAACCAATTGGGTTCGAGGAAAATTGATGAAGACGGTATGGATGAAGCCAACGGCATGAATTATGCCGAATATTGTGCGATTCTTTCGGGCAATACCACCCTATTGGATTTGGCAAAATTAGAACGAGAATTAGCCAAAGTTGAATCAGAGAAGTTTATGTTTTTGAAAGACCAAAGACAAGCCGAAGATAAAATTTCGGGCTTGGAAGTGTCCTTGGGAGCCAATGAACGCAGAAAGGTGTCACTCTTAAATGATTATACGCTTTTGCAGAGTAATAAATTTGACTTGAATACGGAGAAAGTGGATGCGACAAAGTATCAGTTAAATCCCAAAACCTTGGAGGATTATTTAAGTAAAAATGTCGCCATAATATTTGATATAAAGGATGTTGAAGTAAAAACGGAAAAAGAAATTGGAAATTATTTAGTACAACTGAAAAAAGGAATTGAAGGGGCTGGCATCATAGAAATTGGAAATTATTGCGGTTTTAAGCTGTATTTTGAAACCTTGAAATTGCGAGATTACGACAATAGAATTTCTTTGGAAAGTAGCCTTTTTCTGCAAGGAGTTGGTAACGAAAAATATACTTTCAATGGTGGTTTACTAGCAAATACGCCCGATATTGCTGTGCATTATCCGCAGAGAGCGTTACTAAAAATTCCGACTTTGATAACGAGTGTGGAAGAAAATATCAGTAATCTCCAAAAGAATATTAGAGATTTGAAAAAATTTATTCAGGAAGATTTTAAAAGTGAGAGTGAGTTAATCGGACTTAAAAATGAAGTCGAACTGTTGAAACTTCAGATTGATGGCACGATAGAGAAGAAGGAGAAAAACGTTGAGGTTAGTTTCGGTTTAACAGAAGGTGAGGTAATTGATAATCAGCCGAAAGCGTCTAAAATGAGGGTTTAGAATGATTTTAAAGCATACTTAAAATGCGTTTAAACTCTCGGAAAGTAACGATTGGGACGGGAGGGAATAAATTTGGGATTTTCAATAAGTCTCTGATATGCTTATCATCACTCACCAAATAATCTGCATTTACGCCTACCGTACAATCAACGAACTTGTTGTCGTCTGGGTCTTTTTCTACCAATTGCCATTTATAACTTGGCTCGAATCGTTGATGATTAATGGCACTCAAAAGTGAACTTAGCACAAAGTTAGCGGTATTCTCACTAAATTTTTCACCAATGATTTCCGAATACTCTGAAACGATTTCGTTACTGATTACCCAAGTAAATTTTTCATCCATGAAAGCATGATAAAGCCATTTATTCTTGCCTCTTTGTGGAATAGCGGACAGAAAGCCGTTGGTATCAATCACTGCTTTCATTTTCTTATTTTATTCAAATATTCAGTTCGACTACCTTCGTTTAGTTCATCAATTTCTTTATTGAGCTGTTGATTAGTCATACCTTTATTTTTCATGGATTTTTCAGCTTCTTGCTCCGCTTTTTTGAACCAAAACCTCGTCAAGAGGTTTTTTACTTCTTTAAGGTCGTCTTCTGGTAGATCTCTTTCAAAAAGTTGAAGTAGCAATACTTGTGCATTGCTAAGTTTTCGATTTGTCTCTATTGCTTGTACCATATCAATATTTTTTATGTTCAAATATACTAATTCTTTGATATTTTTCCTTCCACCGATTAAATTTCTGGTTGCAACTATCAAGTATTTTATCTACTGATTTTTTAACTTAGGAACTTTGACAGTACCCATTCTATCATCCACTAATAATTTTACATTCAAATCAAACCGTATTTTTTCTAAGAAATAAGCATCTCTATTTGCTTTGAGGGCTTTGATACTCAGGGCTTTTTCTTTTAAATAAACCAATTCAATATCCGTAAAATCACGGTTTCTTTCTCTTAGATATGTGTCCACAAAAGCGGATGTATTTCGCTCCAAAACGGTGAGATTACAGACTATTTTTCCTTCCTTTTCTTGGAGTTCATTTCGATAAATCATTACGTTGTCCAGTAGGTTTTTAGCTTCCAATTTTTGAAGCGTTACCGCTATTTCTTCATAATGTTGGTCATGATGTTGCTTGGAAACTAAATTGCCATTTTTCTCAATCAAAAGCGTTTTTTCGTAAGTTTCTTCGGCATTTAGATAACTAAACATTTTATTCAATGACAGCAACGAAAGCCCTATTTCGTATTGATTACTTTTGAATTTATTGATTTTTGCCGCTACTGAGTCAATGTTACTCAATGTCATTTCTAAGATAACATTTAGCTTTTGTTGAATGGCTACATTTTCTAAATGGGTTAGTAAACTTCTGACAAAATCAGCCGTTAGCGGCTGCATCATGTCAGGATATTCCGTTTTGATCGCCTCGGTATGGGGATGATATTTTCTTAAATCATTCAAAGAAATTACCACGGCATTTCCTTGAAATTCCTGCAAAATGAGGTCTTTGATGTCCTCTTTCTTACTGCCCACTTGTCCGCCAATGATTACCAATTGAGGATTTTCAACGGCTTGCTTGCCTTCAATGAGTTCTGTAAAAGCCTTATTTTGGGCATCTTCCATGAGTGCTTCACCGATGGCAAAACGCTCTTTTAGACCTGCGAGTAAGTCTTGTTGTATCATGGTATTTCGATTTAAACGAGTGGTAGTTGTTTGGCAATTTACAACATTTAACCGAAGATTGTTTAATAGACCACCATTAAACTAATTGAGTTTATCTTGACTTACCAGCATTAAAGTAGTCGACCCAATATTTTATCGTGAACAATTTGATAAGCCTTGTCAATAGTATACCGTTTTTCAATCTCGGGTCTTAGCAATCCAAAGACATCGCCTTTAAAATCTAAATCTTTCAGTTTGGTTTCCAAATTGTTAATAAAATCGCTTCGTGAAATATGGTTTCCTTCTGCTTTCATATAGGCTTGCCACGACAAAATTACTTTATCAATATCAATTTGTTTCTGTTCCAAAGCACACCATAGATCAAACAAATCTCTTCCTTTTCGTCTTTGGTATAAAGCTCTTAATTTCGTACTCAATAATTCTTCTAAACTGAATGTTACGATATTAGCTTTTCCTTTAAACCAAGGGGAATCAACTTCAAAGGGTAAATCTTGCAATCCAAAAACGGTAAAATGTTCCCGACAATTAATTTCAACTTTTAGTTTTAAGATAATTTTAGGCTCATTTTCGGTTTCAAATTTAAAAATGAGCGTTGTATTATTCGCCTTTTGTTTAAGGATTGGTTTACCCATAAATTCAAGCACTTCTCGCAAAACGTCAATCGTATTTCCCACGGACTCAGCAAGAATTTGTACTAAATCAATATCTTCTGAATAACGAGCTTGTGGCTGTAAAAATAGTTTATGAAGGGCAGTTCCACCCCGAAATGCCAGACGTTCCCGTAGGAAATCAGAGGAATAAATAGCGACCAATGCTCGTGAAATTATCAAGTCCTGTTCGACTTGTTCTTGTACTTTCCAAGGTACTATTTGTTGCCATTCGATAATGTATGCTTGTGGAATCATTCGTCTATTTCTATCTGTGTATTTTCAATAATTTTCCATCTCTCATTACAATCAAAACCCTTCATTGGATACGAGGTACTCAACGGGATTCTAAAAAATTGAAGGGGTATTTGTTCACTTAACTGATAAATTTTATTTGCAATTTCTTTATTTTCTAACACCACATCAAATAAATATCCCATTCTTTGGATGGTTGATACACTCAAAATTTTCAAGAAATTTTCATTGATATTTTCAACCTTGATTGCCTCTTGTAACTCATTTAAAATAGTAGCAACTCGGCTAAATCCTCCCACTCTTTTCTGAAAATGGATTAAATCTGCCACGGTTAATTCGGGAGATGAAATAGTGATGTAACCACTTTGGGTCTTCCGCTTTTCTAAAAAATTTTCTGGAATTTCCTTAGAGCTGATGTAGTCAATTTTAACATCCTTTTTTTGGGTTGGACGAAGGGTTGGAAAATTAGTCATAATCGATACCGTTTGTGGCTGTTGATGACTGGCTCCATGAAAAGCGGCTGCATTGAGCAGGGATAAATAATAAGGACGTTCCATGAACGCCATTAGTCCATCAATAAAAGTGTAGGGTGAAACAATCCCTCTTGAACGATATTCGGGCGGAATGATAAGGTAATAACCTTGATGTAAGGATAGGATTTTTCTTTTATGAGTAAGACGATTTAAGGATAATTTAATGGCTGCCACAGAACTATCGGGCAATGCACTTTTCAACTCCTTCAAGGGGAACGAATGCCTTCCCTTTGATGCAAGGTTTTCTATCCAAGAAGAAGTATTGAGCGAATTCATAAAAGTATTTTTTTGCGAAAAGTATTAAATATTAATATCTTTTGCAAATTTTTACTTTAAAATTAATGGTAAACATTACTCATTAACGCCTTTTTGCACCGAGATAAATTCTTCAAAATCTGCCTCTTGAATTGCCCCCAAGGTTTGAATAAAATTTTGCCTGGTCCACAAACTGGGTGATTTAGATTTCAAGAATGGATGCTTGTTTCTTAGCTCCGAAGCCACGTAGTTTTTAAGGTTGGCAATCATCGCCTGGGGAGAATCCACCACATTGGCGGTCTTAATTTCCAAAATTACCGTGTGTTGGTCTCTTATTTTCAACGATACCATTTCCAAGGAATTTTCGTAACAATATTTATAGGTAAAGTTCAGTAAATCAGGGTGTAAGCTCTCAATCAAAAGCGTTTTTTTATACTTTGTACAGAAGACAAAAAGGTAGTGCAAAATATTTTCTTTCATATTTTTATTAGTTTAATGTATATTTATCTAATTATTTATTAGCTTTGCCCATCATTTATTCAACCCAAATTTAACACTTATGAATCATTGTTCAATTTTATTATTCAACTGGACGGCTTACGGTAAAGGAGTTGGAATCATCACGGCAGTAACGTGGGCAATTTTTTTCTTCTACGATTATTTCATTCGTGGCTCCGAAAAAAAGGATTCTATTTTTGATAATCCATCTTCAAAACCCAACGGATTCGACCAAAGAATGCAAGTGGAAACGAGGTTCTCATAACATTTGTGCGAAAATTTACGGTTTTCAACTAATTCATTAGTTTTATTTCCCTGATTTAAAGTTAAACCTTCCATTCTTTGGCTTTCTCAATTCCCTTAGTCCATTTTCTTCCAGTTTGATTTCGTCCTTAAAATTGTATTTACCCAAACGATTAATGTGTTCAAAGGATGCTGGGGAAATATGGTCTAAATCTTCTTCATTGATTTCATAGCCTTCTTCTTTGAGTTCTTTGAGAATTTCTTGAATGTAAACCGTATTCCAAGCCATCACGACATTGGTCAATAACGTCAGGCTGAATGCGGTGATTTGTTGTTCTAACTCTTGTTGTTTACGAATGAAACCATCACTACCAAACCACAAGTACGACCTCAAATTATGTAACTGTTCTCCTTTATTGAGCTGCCGATTAATTCGCTTTCTCATGGGAGGTATCAGCAAATAATTACAGATGAAAACAGTTTTTTCTAACTGTCCGTAGGCGTGAAGCACGTACATTAGGTTGTTTTGTCTCGGGTATGCTTGTAGCTTATTCATTAATAATGAGGCAGTTACCGTTCCAGTTTGTAATGATGCTGAAACTCTCTGCAACTCGTGGGCATTCCTTTTGAGGTAGTCAATATTGACCATTCCCGTGAATTTTAGGGGTGGGTATTCTAAATCATTGTACTCAGGATTCATACTTGATTTGATTTTGCAAAGTCTTTGCCCTTTGAGGTCTCTGAGCCGTGAGATAAGTTTTTTATTCACTAAGTTAAAGAACGCAAAGAGTAAATCAGTATAGCCATTGGTATCAGTTGCGTGTTCTAAAATTTCTAAATCTGTTTCGTTGGCTAAGATTTCATCTAAGACGTATGTGGCATCCCGTTCGGTGGAAGCAATCACTTTTGAACCGTATTGAGAATATTGGTCTGAGGTATGGGTATAAAATGTAACCCCTTTTCCGAAACCAAAATACTTCACAATAGAAGTTGCATTGCGTATTTTACCGCTGGTTGGAAATCTCTGTCCATCGGAAGATGATAATGTTCCATCTCCCCAATATTCACTGAGCCACTGTTTATGAAGAAAATTCACTACAATATTATTGGATTTTTTAACATTCTCATCGTTAAAATGATTGTTGGCAACCCACCACAGAGCTTGATAATCCAAATCAGAAGAACGGGCTAAATCTGCCAAGGGAATATTACAACCATTACTCATCAGAGCTGCATACAGTAAAGAATCTCGTTCAATATTTTGAGAAGAATCTCCGTCTCGAAGTTCATTGGTGTAGTTCACCCAAGCGTCCACTTCTCGTATGATTTCCACTAACCCAACTTTGGGAAGTCTCAAATTGACTTGCTCCCTAAGCCGTTTGGCAGAATCGCTTAGTTCATCGGCTTTGATGGGTGGCAAAACTAACTCTCCATTTTCCAATCGAATATCCGTACCCTTGGCTAATAAGTCTGATAGTGGTTGAAGCAGAGAAGTTAATTCCGAAGCCATTTCATCAATCTTAGCAATAATATCAATACTGCCCAAAGACTGGCAAATATGCACTGAATCCACCTCCCAGCGAGATTTGGGAATCAAAAAGCTGTTAAAATCGGCAAACTTGCGAGAATTTTTAACGAATACATCCCCCGACTGAAGCCTATCTTTCAGTACCGATAATACGCAAAGCTCGTAGGCATGGCTTTGGTTAATCTCCTGATTATCAATAACCTTTTGCCAAGAATTAACAATAAAATTACTGGGAGCATCAACAGGAAACTTTCTTTTCTTTCCTGTTTGTAGGTCTGTAACCAATGATAAGCCTGGTCCAAAATTATCTTTTACGAAGGCAATCTCAAAGGATAAGGTTTTGAGTAGATTGATGGTGAATTGTTTGAACCTGGCGTATTGATTTAGTAAAAACGTTTGGTAAGAATAAGTATCTTGATTAGAATTTTTCAAAAAGAAATCAAGAGCTGCATCAAGGTCTTCTTTCGTTAGATGTTCATAAATAATAGTCCTCAAATTCGGACTTTCAATGCTATCATCCACGACCATTTGAGCCGTTTTTACCAATGTCCACACGGCAAAGCCTTGCGTTTTTACGATACCCATTTGATACTCTTCTAAGGTCTTTTTCGCTTCATTGACAGCGTGTTGCCAAAATTCACTGTACATTGCCAAAACCATATCAGTAGTGTCCAAAAGTGTTTCATACAGAAAGCAAATCAACAAAGGGTATCGCTTTTGAGGGTTCATTCTTTGCAAATAACTATTTGTATTTTGCCGAACAATGCTCGCCAATCGTTTCTTACGGTTGGCAGGAATCACGGATAAATCCCAACTATCTACCTTAAAATCTTTCAAAAAAGCAATTTTTTCAAGCGTTTGATTTATAGAACGAGCAGAGTTGGAATTGGGCGTTTGGCAGAGCCAGCGATGCAAACTTTGTTTTTGTTCTTCATCAAATTCAAGGATTTTATCCAATTGCTGGAATATTTCATCTGTCCACATAAATGCTAAACGTCTGTGAGTTTCTTCATGCAAACGCTCATTGATACTGGCAACTATTCGTTCCAAAGCACTGATGGCAGGACGTAATATTTTTTCGTGATGTAATTTTTGACAAAGTTTTCCTAATAACCAACGCTCATTGTCGTGTTCCATTCCACGCTCAATGAGCCATTTTTCAATGATGGGTTCGTGGTTGCCATCTTCGATAATCAAGGTGCTTCAAAATTTGTTGCAGGTGGTCTGTTCTGGTGGCTGGTCTATTACCATATTCCAACAGATTAGGATTTATCTCTATTTTCAGTTGTTCCATTATAAAGCTAATCCAATCATTATTGATCTGCATATTCCAGCCTTCGGGCAAAAAACCCAATAGTCGAATAATTCCAATCTGCAAAGCAATAGCCACTTTGGATTGATTACCGTGAAAAAAATGAATGAATATTTTGTCCTCTTTACTGAGAAGAAAGTTTTTCCATAAGGCTTCTTCTTCAATCTTTTGAGGGACTCTCAGATAGAGGTCTCTTTCTTTATTGGTTAAAAATAGATATGCCATGTTCTGGGGTTTAGAGAAACAATCTTAATTTAAAGCCTTACAGAAAAATGAGGAGCTAAATCAAACACTAATCGGGTTATCAAAAAGGGTATAAAAATTCACCCCTCTTTAAATGGGTTTAAAGCGTGTTTTTCAGAGCAAAAAAGTATCTTTGTAAAGGAGTTCCTTTTTGATAGACAAAATAAATGAAAAATCAACAGAGTACCCCAAAACGGGTCGCTTTATACGCAAGAGTTTCAACCCTTGACAAAGGACAAGACCCTGAAACACAATTAGTCCAATTGCGACAATATGCCCAAGCTCGAAATTTTGAAGTGATTACGGAATTCATTGACTACGCTTCTGGAACAAGTGAAGACAGAACGCAGTATAAGCTGATGATGGCAGCCGCCAAGAAAAGAAAAATTGATGTGGTATTGGTTTGGAGATATGACCGTTTCGCTCGTTCGACTCAGGCGTTGGTAAATGCCTTGAAAGAATTTCAAAGTTTAGGAATAGATTTCATTTCTTATCAAGAAAATATTGACACGACTACGCCCACGGGAGAATTGATATTTCATGTGATGGCATCACTGGCTCAATTTGAAAGTTCTTTGATTAGTCAGAGGGTTAAAGCGGGTATGGCAAGAGCCAAAGCACAAGGAAAACACATTGCACGTCCACCGATTGCAAAAGAATTACAACAGAAAATTATAGAATTACAGCGAGAAGGGGTATCAATGAATAAAATATCGAAGACTTTGGGGATTGCTTATGGAACAGTTTACAATTATCGTTCAATAACAAGTGAAACAGAGATAGTATAACTATTTTCTTAGGTTGAAACCGCTACTTTTCGTCCAATTGTAATGAGAATAGAGGGGGTTTGTTGTCAAATCAGGGCAAAATTTAACTAATTTATTAGTTAAAAACCGTAAATTTTCGCACAAATGTTATGAGAACCTCTAAAACACCTCTTGGAATTAGTTACCCAATTTAATGAAAGACAGATTGGACTTCAAAGTATCAGCGATGCTATTGACACCACCACACCACAAGGGCGGTTATTTTTTAACATTTCCGCTTGCTTTGCAGAGTTTGAGCGAGATTTAATTAGAGAAAGAACAAATGCTGGTTTGGCAGCAGCTCGTGCCAGAGGCAGAAAAGGTGGTCGAAGGCAAGGAATGACCAAAGAAGCCGAGAAAAAAGCAATTTTGGCAGAATCTTACTACAAACAAGGGGATATGCCAGTTAATAAAATTGCCTCGGAGATAGGTGTTTCAAAAATGACACTTTACAAATATCTCAGGTATCGAAAAGTCGAAATTGGGAGTTATGTTCATCAAAACGGCCCTGAAAAGTCAAGTATTTGATAGTCAGCGAGTTGTATTTTTTGAAAAACTAAAATTAATGAACGTAAATAGTTGATTTTAAGTGAGTTATGTCACTCTATGTAATTTTAGGCCCAATAAGGGAGTTGCAACCAATATTGTCCTCGGATTTTTGAAAATGTCTGTATTCCGAGGGGCGGTTTTTGCCTAATATATTTGAGGTATTTTCTTAAAATAGTGTCTTATATTCCGTTGGTTTCGTTTTTTTCTTAACTAAATTCAAACAAGCTAATATCCAAGCGGTTCTATTTTTCACTTTTGGATGTACTCCATTATTTAGTTCAATATCCAAGGTAACAAATCTGGTTAAAAGTTCACCATCCATTAAAATTTTGCTCATGAATTGGTTAGACATATTATAATCACGGGCTAAAATTACGGAAGCTGCTTTTGATAAATAATCTGGATCTGAGATTCTGTTCAAAGCGGCGGTTAATTCTTCTTTTTCTCGATGACTAACCGCAATGGCATCCAAAATCGTGAAAGTTAAATGAGATACATTTCTCAATTTTTTGCCTGTACTTTCATATTCAAAATTGATGGATTCGAAAGGGCTTTCCGCCATTTCTCTTTTCGCTGGTTCAATCACATATTTTTTGAAATCCTTGAAATTGGTATATTTATCGGCATCAACGCCTAAAATTTTCCTGATCTCTTCGATACTATACACAAACATATTTCTATTTTGCCCGATGTGCATTCGCAACAACCGATACATAGGGGTTGTGTAAATTGATTTAAAACTCAGAACGTTCTCAAACTTATATTTTGCGTATTGTTTTTCAAGGAAAAATAAGTACGGTGAAATCTGTGGATTTGTATAAAACTCTAAAAATCCTTTGTCAGGGTTATACTCAATTTTAATAAACGGGAAAAGGTGCGTAAACTTCTCCTTTTTTGTTTCAATGGATATTTCCTCGATTGTAATAGGTTTTGCTCCCAGCGTGGCGGAATGGGTCTTTAAATCGGCATACTTGATGTGTTTGGAGATATATTTCAACGGAATTTTAATAATCAGACCAGTTGTTGAAGAAATATCTCTTGATTTTTCAAAATCTATTTGATTAATAAAAAATTCAAAAATTTTTTGTTCAATTCTTCCATACTTGGCGTGGCTTACCACTAAGTTGTTGGGTAAATAATTATTTGCTCTCCTTTCAATAAAAGTTTGTTCTTCAAAACTATATTCTTGGACTTGAGATAATTCTTGGTCATTTTCCATAAATTATGGTCGATTTCTGCGGATTTTAAAGTGTTTGGTAATTAATTTTAAAGTTATCCACAATTGTGCGGATTAGCAAGATTTTGAGTGTCTAAAAACTCCCCTTACGGTGTCTAAAAACTCCCCTTAGAAGGTTTTTAAGTGTCTAAAAACTCCCCTTGTAGTGTCTAAAAACTCCCCTTACAGCTTGTAACAGCTTGATTGTCAGTACGTTATAAGCTCCTAAATCAATCAAATAATATTGAGAAATATATAAATCAAGGGAAAAATTACTAAAAATAAAAGTATTGGGGTCTTTTATTGCTAAAAACGGACCCACGCATTACCATTATTACTTATTTTCAAGAGCAAATGTCTAAAAACTCCCATAACAAAAATAAAAACTTTTTGACAAATGAAATTGACTATTGCTAAGTGTCCAAAAACTCCCCTTATGGACATTTTTTTAACTTTATTGGTATTAAAATTCATAGATTTATGCTGTTTAGTCTTCATCTTAGACAATTTTAGGGATATTTTGCCCCAACTTTTAACAGATTAGCTTTCTAAATAAATAGTGTCTAAAAACTCCCTTTAACCTAATAGACGGCATTTTGAATTAAATTATAACACTTATTTGTAATAAAGTTGTTACAAATATAGTAAGTTTGTATGAATATTATTACAGGATATATGATTACACAAGAAAATGCTTTAAAATTTTTAAGACACCGACCAGCCATATCGGTTTCTGCGGTTGAAAAACAAGCAATAATTCCCTCGGGAACACTACAACAATCACTTTCGCAAGGACGACAATTGGCTGAAAAACATTTGGTGGCACTGGATAAAGTGCTAAGAGAATATGGTTATTCTGATGAATTATATCAAAAAGCTCGAGTTGTTTCTGTGATAAATCACAAAGGGGGTGTTGGAAAAACTACCACCGTTTGCTCGTTGGGAGAAGCATTAGCCAACAAAGGATTTAAAGTTTTAATGATTGACCTTGACCCACAAGGCAATTTAAGCCAAATTTTGGGAATTGAACAGCCTGAGGTTCAAGTGGCTGATGCACTCATCGGAGATATAGAATTTCCTGTAATTTCATTAGATACGAATTTAGACATTTCACCGAGTGATATTGATTTGGGTAATGCAGAATATCAATTAATCTTGATGCCAGGAGGAGATTTACGATTAAAGAATAGGATTGTTCCTTTACTGAGTCTATATGATTATGTATTAATCGACTGCCCACCTTCCTTGGGGAAACTGACGGTTTCTGCTCTTTTTGCCTCAGATTCATGTTTGATAACGATGCAACCAGAAATGGCAGCTATGAAAGGCGTGAATTCCTTATTGGAGAAAATTCATGACATCAAAAAGAACCTGAACCCCATGCTGACAATTGACGGCTTAGTTTTTACAATGGTAAAAAAGAATAGCGTTCATGAAGGGATTAAAGAAGCCATTAGACAGAATTTGCCACTTCGTATTTTCAAAACCGAGATAAAACATTTAGTGGATTTTCAGAAAGCCCAAGTGGCGGGCAACACAATTTCTAAATTTTCAAACGCTTCCGAAGCCGCCAGTTTATATAGTGCATTTTGTGCAGAATATATTGATTATCTCCAATTTTTAAAATAAAATACCGATGGCTAAAATGAATATTGGGGCTATGATTGCCAGTAAAACCAAAGAAACTTTTGCAAATAATTTGCTGATAAATAATGAAAATGTTAAAAATAATATTGTCATTATAGAAGAATTAAAAGATTTAATCCCTCCTTTGGGTACTGATGAATTCACACAATTAGAGGCAAATATCATAAAGAATGGTTGCCGTGATGCTTTGTCAATTTGGGAAACTACCCAAGAAAAAATTACTCCAAATAGTGAAAATTCTACTCAAACAATTTACGTTTTAATTGATGGTCATAACCGTTTTGACATCTGTCAAAAAAACAATATTTCTTTCAATATACAGCTGTTTTCTTTTGAAGATTTACAGAAAGTTAAAGACTACATGATTGATTTACAGCTTGGTAGGAGAAATTTACGACCTGAACAAATATCTTATTTTAGAGGTTTACGGTTCTTGAATGAGAAATCTGAAAGGGGAAAATACGATCGTGAAAACCATAAGGTTCAAAATGAACCTTATGGTCTAAATGAAGGAATTGATACTGCCGAAAAATTGGCAGAAGAGTATAAAGTGGGTCGTTCTACGATAAAAAGAGATGCTGAATATGCCAAGGGTATTTCAAAATTGGATAAATCTTTTCGAGACGATATTTTAACAGGAAAACAAAAGGTTTCTAAAACTTTAATTCAGACCATTTCAAAAAATGACACTGTCGAAAAACCGATTGAGAGTTTACAGGAGTTGAATACAATTTTAGAAAATACTTCTATTGTAATTGAGCTACCCATAAAGACATCTTTGGATATTATTGAAAAAGATGCTACCATTTTATTGCAAACTGCCAAGAAATTTTATAAATCAAAAGATAAAATTTACCTAAAAGAATTGCAAATGATTATCTCAAAAATGAATCTGTATTTTGACAAAAAAGCATAAGGTTCAAAATGAACCTTATGCTTTTTTGTCAGTAAGTTATGTTATTTTGTTTACTTTGATTTTAACAAGGAATTTGCATTTTGCACAAAAAGAAAGCCGTGTACTCATTGATGACACAACCAGAATACGTTGTTCAAGAGAAAATATTTGGAGCTGTAGATATCAATTTTACATAGAAAAATTAAGAAGCCGTTTTAAAATATCTTGCGACAAATTCTGATTGTCTTATTCTGACTATCGAAACCATATTTTTTGCACAAGATACGCTGTATATTCCTTAAAAAAATATGATTCCGCTACTCAAAAAATACAATCAGACTTTGTTCAGAATATATTTTAAAACTGCTTCTAACAGAAATTGAAAGATCATTTGCTCAAATTATAATCTTGGGAACTCGTTGTCTAAAAGAAGCGAAAATGGCTACTGGGTTGTGATGATTGATGTTTGAATGCTGAAATAGTAAAAGGATGATTTGAAAATTAAACTATGTTGAAACCATTTTTCAAAATAAAAATATATGATAAATAATCCAGAGAAAATACCTGTTTTGAAACCAGCCGATTTGGATGATTTTCATTACAAAAGTATCAAGTGGTATCCCACAATTTCCCAAACAAAACATCAATATTATCACATCAATCGCATAGAAAGTTATATTCAAAATTTCACTTTTCCCTTACCGCCACATCGAAAGACAGTTCACGATTTTATCTTCTTAAAAAAAGGAAACTCCACTCGAAGCAAAGGATTAGACAGATTTAATTTCAAGGAATCTGAACTTTTCTTTTTACCCGCTTTCCAGCTCACGCAACACGAAGCAATGGACAAAGGTACGGAGGGCTTTTATGTTCATTTTGATGAAAGTATATTTCATTTTTTACCCAAAAACTTTCTGGTTGACGCTTATTTCTTCTTTCAAATTCAGTCAGAACCAATCATATTATTAAGTCAGGAAACGCAAAATGCTATTGAGCCAATTTTAGAACGTATCCTTTCACTTTACGAAGAAGAACGCCAAACCGACATCAATTTAGTAGCGATGTATCTTTTATCGCTTTTTGAAGAAATCAAAAAAGATGTGCAGGTGCAACGCAAGAACACAAAAAATGCTTTTTCACAAGTTACCGAACAATTTAAAAATGCTTTATCACTCCACATCTATCAAAAACAAAGTGTTTTTGAATATGCCGAACTATTGAATATTTCCCCAAATTATTTAAATAAATGTGTTAAAAACACCATTAACAGAACTGCCCAAGATTTGTTAAATGAAATGTTGATTTTAGAGGCAAAAACCCTCCTTAAATTCTCAGACCTACAAGTTGCTGAAATCGCTGTTAAGCTTTGCAACCAAACTCCCAGTAATTTTTCCCGATTTTTCAAAAATCAAACGGGCATCACACCTAAAGAATATTTATCAATGTATTGATTATGAATAGTATTGGCTTGTTTTTGATTCACATAATCTGTTTAAAAAATATCAATTTTGTAATGTTTATTATTAAAATATCACAAAAATAAAATTCAAACAAAAATGAATAGAATACTTACTCAGAAAATTTGGTTAATCTTAGTGCTGACTTTGATTAACTTTTCGATTTTCGCTCAAAGTACAAAAGTTACGGGCAAAGTTGTGGATGTTAAAGGTGCATCCCTCGTGGGCGTATCGGTAGCCATTAAGGGAACAAGTAAAGGTACTACTACTGACGGTTCGGGTAATTATGCTATTGAGGTATCCTCAAATCAAACACTCTCGTTTTCTTTTATTGGATTCACCACTAAGGAAGTCAAAGTAGAGAACCGCAGTACCATCAACGTTTCGCTTGATGAAAATACGGCTGATTTGGAAGAGGTTATCGTTACCGGAAATTTTGACCCCAGAACAAGAATGAATGCTTCGGTGGCCATTTCATCTTTAAGTACAAAACAATTAGCCAGAATTGTACCCAACAGTGCGGCCGACTTATTAAAGAACTTGCCAGGTGTTTACGTTAACTCTTCAAGAGGCGAAGTAAACAACGAGGTTTACACTCGTGGACTAAACTTCAACGGCAGTTTTTATTACGTATCAATGCAAGAGGACGGTTTGCCAGTAATGGGTGTTTCTGGTCTTGTTAGTCCAGACGGTTATTTAAGAGCAGATATTAATGTAGCAAAAGTAGAAGCAGTGCGTGGTGGTACTGCATCTATTTTGGGTCCAAATGCTCCAGGAGGTATTTTTAACTACATTTCAAAAGAAGGTGGCGAAGAGTTTGAAGCAGAGATTAGAGGTCGTTTTGGTTTAGAAGGTAATGTTAAAAATCCTTTTTACAGAACAGAAGTTAATATAGGAGGGCCACTTTCTAAGGATAAAACCATTACTTACAATGTAGGCGGATTCTATCGTAATGCTGATGGAGCTAAGTATCCTGGTTATACACTAAGTTTTGGTGGGCAAGTAAAGGGTAATGTTGTTAAAAAATACAAGAAAGGTTTTATCAAACTATACGCTAAGTACCTAAACGATAATACTTCACCTTTTGAGTTTACCCCATCAGTTGATTTTGCCAACCCAAGACCTGCTGGAAATTTCACAAATACAAGTTCGACTTTAGTGCAGTCGTTGCAATTCAATGTCCCTGCGGCAGTAAACTTTGCGGGTCGTGATATAAACTACGATACACGTCAAGGTTTATCATTCAATGAAGTTGCCTTTGGTTTAAGTCTCTCGCATGATTTGGGTGCTGGCTGGCAGTTTGCCAATAGTTTCCGACTTTCTAACAAAGAAAACATCCAGCAAACAACAGCAGTAGTTTTCCCTTTTAGAGTAGATCAGGGAACATTCTACGGCGTGGGCGGCAATGGCGGTCGATTTGGAACTTTCGAGTTTATCAATGCCAACACTGGTCAAAGCTACGGAACAGTTGTACGACGACCTGGTGCACCCATTGTACCTGGAAATTTGAGCCTTCCTGGCGGAGAAGTACTACCAAATGGATTATTATACAATCCAAACCCATACAGTGAGTTTAACTTGGATGATATAATCAATCAAGCTACAGTAACGAAGCGTTTGAAAAATATGACATTTACTGGTGGATTTTATTACTCAAATTCTAAAATAAACGCTTACAGATTAATACCAGCGGCTCAGACATTTGCAACTATTGAAGACAAACCGCAAACAGTTAGAATTAAATATACCAATCTTGGCGGACAGGCTTTTGACTTAACCACACCAGAAGGAATTTCTAATGTTGGTGGCAGTGGAGCTTACAATAACGACGCAACTATCAACCAAGCGGCTATATTTATTGGTCATAATTGGGATATTAATTCTAAATTAAATTTTGATTGGGGTATTCGTGCGGAGAATTTTAGCATCAAGTCGAGTTTTACTACGCCCAGAAGATTGGCAGACAGCCCAACGGGTTTAGATGGAAATGCCAGCACACTATATGACGTAAGACAGTTTGCTTCAAATCCAGCGAAAAGTTTTGAGAAAAGTTTAGGTTTAAAAGACGTAATTTCTTACTCAGCGGGATTAAATTACCGAGTAAGCCAAAGTTTGGCTATTTATGGTCGTTACTCAAATGGTCGTAAAACACCTGATTTAAGTTATTTTGCGAGTATCGCAAACCAAGAACTTACCTCTAATCTTTCAATTGAGGCTCAGGATATTAGAATGGCTGAAATTGGTATTAAGCTCAAGAAAGGGAACTTTAACTTATTTGCAACTCCTTTTTACTCACTTGCCGCCAATATTCCCAACCTTCAGACCTTTCAAAATCCTGATGTTACCTACTATGCTCCTCCAAGAGTGTACCAAAAAATTGCAACAACGGGTATAGAATTAGAAGGTAACGTGAAATTTAACGATAACTTTAATTTAAGAGCCGTTGGGGTTATACAAAACTCGGTGGCGGAAGATTTTAAAGTTTATTTAGCCAAAACTAATGGCCCACAAGATGACGAATTAGTAGTATTCGATGGCGGTACAAATAGCAATGTAGGTAATATGTTCACTGTAACACCAAGTTACAACAAAGGAAAATTTACAGCGGCAATAGACTGGCAGTACATGGGTAAGCGTTGGGCCAACGTTGGAAACGCCTTTCAGCTTCCATCGTTCAATTCATTTGATTTGCACCTTGGCTATAACATCAACAAGCACATGAACTTGTCCGTGGCAGTCAACAATATCTTGGATACATACGGTATAATGGACTGGGCTGCCCCAGGAGGTTTCCCAGCTTCGTTAGATACGCAAGGGTTTACAACAGCTATGCTTGAAGCAAACAGAAATGCGGTTTACTCAACCCGATCAATCATGCCGAGATCTTTGTTTGTAACTTTTAGTTATAAATTGTAAGAAATTCGTTTCACAATCATACTACTTCGTGCATTTATTGGCATATTAAACCCATAAATACGCGAAGTTTTATTTTTTTTTGGCTTGTGTAAAAATACGAATTCTATAAAAATACAACCTTTAATTAATTGATTATCAAGATTTTTTAGATATTTATAAAGCACTTAGACGCTAATCATATAAAACTTCAAAGAATCGTATTTCTAAACAAATAATTCGGTTGCTTTCTCATTTAAACCACTCGCAATGAAAAAAACAATACTCTTTTTTATCGTAGCTACCCTAAGCTTAAACGCATTTGGACAAGATGCCGCCAAAATCAACCAACGAGATTCCTTAAAAATTGGTGAACATACTCGTTCATTTTTATTCCACATACCTTCAAATATTACTAAAAAACCAAAGTTACTATTTGTCATTCACGGCTCGGATGGAACTGGCGAACTGATGGTAAAGTTTACGGATGGTTGGTTTGGGAAATTGGCCGATGAACGGGGCGATGTTATCGTGGTATATCCAAATGGATACAAAAAGCACTGGAACGATTGTAGAAAAGAAGCGAATTTTGACGCAAACTTGGAGAATATTGATGACAATACTTTTTTCAAGGAAGTCATCAATTACTTTGTTAAAAATTATGGTGTAGATACCAAACAAGTTTTTGCGGCAGGGCATTCAAATGGAGGCCATCAAGTATTCAAATTGGCCAAAGAAATGCCGCAATATTTCCGAAAATTCGCTGCAGTGAGTGCTAATCTTCCCACGCCATCAAACGAAGATTGCTTTGCCACTGGAAAACCTGTTTCTATGTTGGTAATTAACGGAACGGGTGATGCTATAAACCCTTATAATGGAGGTGAAGTAGTTTTACCTGGCGATGCCAAGCGTGGAAACGTTATTTCAACCAACGAAACCATGAATTATTGGGCAGGTTTAGCCAAAATTAACTTCGCAACAGCAAGTCGCTTTTGAATATCCAGACATTAATAAGGAAGACAACTGCACAGCAACGCTCTACAAAGCAAAAAGGAAAAAGTTTGATGTTCGATTAGTAAAAGTAACCAATGGCGGTCATGCTTTTACCGTTCCAACAGTCCCGAATCCGCCTGCTAAATTGGGTAATTTTATTCGAGATATTAATATGGCAAAAGTAGTTTTTGAGTATTTTATGGAAAAATAGATCTGTGAGTTTTAGACTTTCAGTACCCTTACGGATTGCATGAAAAGCGAATATCGACTTTATACCATCAATATTTTGGAGTACACTGGCTATTTTGTAGTATTTTTTGCGAATAATTACCTAAAAAATTAAAACGTAAAATACTGATAATAAGCAAGTTGAATTATTCGTAAATCGTATTTCTATAAATACCTGTGATTGTTTAGTTTTACTCTGTATGTTTTTAACTCGAAAAATATGTCCTCAATAAAAAAAGTGCTTATCGTAGGAAGCGGGCTTGGTGGAATGTCCTTGGGCATAGCATTGCGACAGATTGGTATTGAAGTAGAAATTGCTGAAATAAACAAGGAGTTCAACGTTTATGGTGTAGGCATACTTCAACAACCCAATCATTTGAGAGCCTTAGATACCCTTGGGCTTGCAGATGCTTGTATGGAGCGTGGTTCGCTGTATGGCCTTATAAAAATGTGTACTGATTCGGGACAAGAGTTTGGTAAAAGCGGCGTTCCTCCCGTTGGCAGATTCGACAAAAATAATGGTATTTCACGCAAAGTTTACCACGAAA
Organism: Arcicella sp.; assembly: GCA_034519515.1. GTDB lineage: Bacteria > Bacteroidota > Bacteroidia > Cytophagales > Spirosomataceae > Arcicella. The sequence goes on along the minus strand of JAXHOK010000046.1, from coordinate 73,197 downwards.
TACTGTACGAAAAGGCAGTTTCAATAGGTGTTACATTTCGCATGGGTTTAACGGTAAGCGAACTCAAAAATGAAGAAGAATCGGTTAATGTAAAATTTACAGATGGTAGCGAGGGAGATTATCAATTAGTAGTGGGTGCTGACGGGGTGCGGTCTAAGGTGCGTTCACTCGTTTTCGGCAACTTGAAGCCTGAGTATATCGGTATGTCTGTTTGGCGTTATGCTTTCAAGCGTTCACCTGATTTGGACACTGGTTATATTTTTTACGGCAAAAAAACCAAAGCGGGCATTGTGGCCATGAACGCCGATATGATGTATATATTCGTTGTTGCGGCCGAGGGAAATGATAATCCCCATATTCCTGACCATGAATTAGTACCCCGATTAAAAGCACATTTATCGGAATATCCCGCCAAAATGGTTGCAGATCTGGTTGAACAAGTTACCGACCCCGAAAAAGTAGTTTATCGCCCTTTGGAATCTTTATTATTGCCTGACCCTTGGTACAAAAATCGAGTGGTTTTGATTGGAGATGCCGCTCATGCCACAATCCCCCAATTAGGCTCAGGTGCGGCTTTGGCTGTTGAAGATGCCGTGGTGTTAGCTGAAGAATTGGCGAAAGAACAAAGTATAGAAACCGCTTTAGAAACTTATATGAAACGCCGTTTTGAAAGGTGTAAAATGACATGTGACGCTTCCCTCACTTTAGCAGCATGGGAAAAAATGGAATGGGAAAACTTGCCTTTGCCTGAGGGTGCAAATATAGGAATGCTTTATGGTAAAGCTTTGGGAGCATTAACATCACCAATTTAAAAAAATATCAATTACATAAAACTTTTCTAAATTTACAGGTTTGATTAGCAATTCCAACCTCGGTTCATCCAAAATATTGATACATTAACTTTAAAAAAATGACAAAAAAAGCAAATACATATAAATTAAGACTTGAGCTTTTGGAACTCTTAAAGCCCGATGAAAATGTTTACGAACCCATTGAAATTGAGTTTGGCAATCATGATAATATTTTCATGATTATTGATAGAATGAAAAAGCGAAATCGCTTCAATACAGAACAAGACTCCGTTGAATTTGCCATTGGATTAAAATTGTTTAGTGAAGTAATGTTAAAAAATAAAGACAATCCATTGTTTGAAGATTTTAGACCTGCTTTTGGAGATTTGATGAAAAAAATAAAGTCACCAGAGTAAGCTAAATAGAATTGACGAATAACTCGAATGACGATTTGCGAATAAATCATAGATAGTCAATATTTTATGAAATTATATTTGTCGATTGTTCCCATTTAATTACTTGTTTACAAATTATTTCAACCTAATTATTTCAAGATATGACCTTTAAAAATCAATATTTTATGAAAAAACTGTTTTTTTCATTATCCATCGTTGGTCTTTTAAGCACAGCAATTTGTCAAATTGCAAATGCACAATTACCTTACCTCCAAAAGTCATCAACCACAACTAAAATGATGGTTGATGGCAAACCATTTATAATTCTGGGCGGAGAACTCCATAATTCTACGGGAACTGACAAAGTAGCTCTCAAAAGTGCTTTAAAGGAAGCCAAATCATATAATCTGAACACTGTTTTGGCCTACGCTTACTGGGAATTGATGGAGCCAACCGAAGGTAAATATAATTTTGAATTGATTGATTATTTACTGACCGAAGCCAAGCAAGAAAACTTAAAGGTGATTTTGGTTTGGTTTGGTGCTTGGAAAAGTACGGCCTCGGCTTATGTGCCAGAATGGATAAAAACCAATCCAAAGCGTTTTGAAAGATACCACCTCGAAAACGGCAAAACCCTCGAAATGTTATCGGCATTTAATGTAGAAAACCGCAATGCCGACACCAAGGCTTATGTGGCATTGATGAAACACCTCAAAGATTTTGACAAACAACATACCGTAATCATGACGCAGGTGCAAAACGAACCTGGTTGTTTTGATAATTACCGAGATTTTTCGCCCGCAGCCCAAAAAGCATGGCAAAGCCCGATGTCTGCCGATATGATTAACTATTTGCAGAAAAACAAAGGAAAACTTTTTCCTGCTCTCGAAAAAGCATGGGCAGCCAACGGCAACAAAACCAGCGGCACTTGGGAAGAAATTTTAGGCAAAAGTACCGACCAAGGCGAATATAAATTCTACACCGAGGAGCTTTTTATGGCTTATAATTACTCAAAATACATCAATCATGTGGCCGAACAAGGCCGAAAAGTGCATAATCTTCCTGCATTTTGTAATGGTTGGCTCTATAATAACCGAGGCTTTTATCCACACGGAACTATTAATCCGCACGTTTTGGATGCTTATCGTGCAGGGGGCTCTGCCTTAGATTTTTATTCGCCCAATGTTTATACCATCGAATATGACGAACTTTACTCAAACTATACCTTGGCTGGAAATACGCTTTTCGTTCCAGAAAGTTTATTGCTTCCTGCGGGTGCATTATATGCCATTGGTGGATTTAATGCCATAGGTTTTGCTCCGTTTGGTATTGATGGCGAAAAGACAAAGAGTAAAGAAAGTGCTAATAATTTGAATCTCTTGAAAGGTAGTTATAAGGCTATTTCAGGAATGACGGGTACAATTACGCAAAACTACGGCAGCGAAAAAATGAAAGCTGTGTACTTAAATCCTGTAAAAGAAAGCCAAGACCTAATGATGGGCGATTATAAACTAACCGCTACCAGCTCACGACAAGGTGGTTTTAGTATTGATTTTGGCAAATCATTAGAAATGGAAGGAAAAGCCAAGATGTCGTTTGGCCCACCGAGCAACGAAACTAAGGAAGACAAAGCAAAAAAAATGCCTGCGGGTCCGTTTGCTCCACTGCCCGAAGACATAAGTTCGGCCATTATTATTCAAAACTCAGCCGATGAATTTTATGTAGTGGGCTACGGTGTAAAGTTGCATTTTGAACTAAAAGAAGGCGTTAAATTTGAGCATTTGGGCTTTTTATCAATTGATGAAGGCTATTTTGAAAATGATAAATTCGTAGCCACTAAACGTTTAAATGGCGACGAGCAAAAAGCCAGTTTATCTGGTAATCAGATAACTACTTTGAAAATCAGATTGTATAGAAATTGATTTTGAGATTTAGAAAGTACAACTGATTATAAACTTAAAATCAAACAAATTTTATGAGACTTTTTAAAGGATTTTTGATTTTGATAGCCGCCGTGCTTTCATTTCAGCCAGTATTTTCACAAGCAACGGCTAAACCAGTTTATGTAATCGTACATGGTGCATGGGGAGGTGCATGGTCTTTCAAAAAAGTGGATTATCTCTTAACAGATGCAGGAAACATAGTTTATCGCCCCAACCTAACTGGGCAGGGGGAGCGAGCACATTTAGCAACCTTAGACGTAGGCTTGGATACTCACATTAAGGACGTTGTAAACACAATTCTTTATGAAGACCTACATGATGTTATTCTGGTTGGACACAGTTACGGTGGCATGGTGGTTACGGGTGTGGCCGATAGTATTCCTGACAGAATCAAAAAAATGATATATCTCGACGCATTTGTGCCAGAAGACAATGAAAGTCTAAATGATATTACCAATAATAACATTACACGTTTTGAAATTAAAAATGGATATGTGATACCACCTTGGGTACGAAGCGGACAAATGCCTCCCAAAGATGTGCCGCATCCTTACAAAACACTTTCGGACAAGAGTGTGCTCAAAAACCCTTTGAGGCTCAAACTTCCAACAACTTATATTCATACTATTGACAAAGGGAAAGAAGCAAAAGAGGATGAATTTTATGTCCAATCCGAACGTGCCAAACAAAAGGGATGGCCGATTATTAATTTAGAAGCTGACCATAATCCTCAAAGGTCTATTCCAGAGGAATTGGTTAAATTACTTCAAAAAATTGCTGAAAACTGATTGAACGTACTGTTTTTGTTAGTTAACGTAAATGTCAGATTTAGGGCTTGGTAGGAAAGTTTATAAAATGCAAAGTAAAAAAAAATTTTTTCCCGTGAATAAGAAGATGAAATCTTTGTTCGCCCTACTTGTAATGTCAAGTTTGGGAGCTTACTCACAAAACAAAACGCAGTTTCGGACACCGCCTAATTCGGCAAAACCACGAGTTTGGTGGCATTGGATGAATGGAAATATCACCAAAGACGGTATTCAAAAAGATTTAGATTGGATGAGCCGAGTCGGAATCGGAGGTTTTCACAACTTCGATGCCAATCTTTTTACGCCCGTAGTTGTGCCAAAGAAATTGGTTTTTATGCAACCTGACTGGAAAGATGCCTTCAAATTCACAACCGATTTGGCTGTTAAAAACGGTCTTGAAATGGCCATAGCGGGTTCACCAGGTTGGAGCGTAACGGGCGGACCGTGGGTTGAACCAAAAGATGCTATGAAAAAAATAGCATGGTCTGAAACCTTAGTGAAAGGTGGCCAATCATTTAATGGAAAATTGCCAAATCCACCAGATAATATTGGAAAATTTCAAGATGTACCTCTTGAAGAGGGTGGCATTAATGGAAGTTTTGTAGGTGAAAAGCCTCGTTTTTTTAGCGATGCTTTTGTTATAGCCTATAAACTGACCGATAATGAAAAACACTTAACCGATTTGAATCCAATTATGACTAAAAGTGGCGGAGATTTTGACACAAAACTGCTTCTTGACCATGATTTGAGCAAATCATACTTGATTCCTCCAATGAGTGTTGGAGAAGATATGTGGGTACAATATGCTTTTGAACAACCGCAAACTTTCAAAGCTTTTGCTATTTCTGGGGCTTCACACGATGCTTTGGCGGAATTTAACGGTGGACCTCTCAATCGTTCATTAAAAGTGAGTGATGATGGCGTTGATTTCAGAACAATAGCCAAAGTTTCGGGTAGTACCGTTCCATTTAATACCGTTTCAATTCCTGCAACAACCGCAAAGTATTGGAGAATGTGTTTTGAAACCTTGCCACCTGCTTTCAATCCGATGCTTGCCATGATGGGTATGCCGCCTAAAAAAGACCCCGATGGCGTAGAAGTAGCTGAATTTGTTCTTTTCAATACTTCTCGAATTGACCAAGTGGAAGACAAAGCGGGTTTTTCACCGTGGAAAGAAGATATAAAAACACTTGTACAAGCGACAACCGACATCATAAATACTGAGGGGGTCATTGATTTAACTTCAAAAATGAAATCCGATGGTCATTTGGATTGGCAAGTCCCTGCTGGCGATTGGCTAATTTTACGCTTTGGTTACTCGCTTACGGGTCGTCAAAATCACCCTGCTTCGCCAGAAGCAACGGGTTTTGAAGTAGATAAATTGGATAAAGATGCCGTTAGAAAATACATCAATACTTACCTTGATATGTACAAAGACGCTACGGGTGGATTGATGGGTGAAAAAGGTTTGAAATTTATGATTTTGGATAGCTATGAGGCAGGACACATGAATTGGACACGGCAAATGCCACAAGAGTTTGAACAAAAAAGAGGATACAGTTTGATAAAATGGTTGCCTGTGCTTACTGGACGAGTTGTTGAAAGTACAGAGCAATCGGAAAAATTCTTGTGGGATTTCAGAAAAACCATTGGCGAAATGATTGCTGAGAACCATTATGATGTAATTGGACAAGAATTGAACAAAAGAGGTATGAAACGCTATACCGAATCGCACGAAAATAAACGTATTTTTTTGGCTGACGGAATGGATGTGAAACGTAATGCCGAAATTCCGATGGCTGCTATGTGGACACCAGGAAGTTTGGCAGGTGGAGCCGATGAGGAAGTAAGAAGTGAGGCTGATATTCGTGAAGCTGCTTCGGTAGCCAATATTTATGGTAAGCCTTTCGTGGCTGCTGAGTCGATGACTTCCGTTGGAAAAGCTTTTACCGAATACCCAGAAAAATTGAAAAGAACGGCTGATTTGGAAATGGCTTCGGGCTTAAACAGATTTGTCATTCACACGTCTGTTCATCAACCACTCGACAAAGCACCAGGGTTTTCATTAGGGCCATTTGGTCAATATTTTTCAAGATTAGAAACTTGGTCTGGTGCGGGTGCAAAAGCTTGGATGGATTATTTGGGTCGTAGCTCTTACATGTTTCAGCAAGGCAAAAATGTAGCTGATATTTTATATTATTATGGCGAAAACTCAAACATTACATGGATTTGTAGAGAAACACTTCCAACATTTCCAAAGGGATTTGAATTTGATTTTGTAAATGCAACCATATTAAAAGAAGATTTTAAAGCCCAAAATGGCGAATTGCTTGCACCAAGTGGAAATACATATAAAGTATTAGTGCTTGATAAATCAGCGAAAGAAATGACCTTATCAGTTTTGAAAAAAATCAAAACTTTACAAGATGAAGGTGTAAAAATTGCGGGAACAAAACCAGAATCTTCGCCAAGTAGGAGTGATAATGTCGGTGAATTTAATGAATTGGCAAAAGAAGTTGGGGCGAAAATGCTTGATATCAATAGTGTAAAATTAAATCCTGACGTGGATATTTCAGGCACTGAACATAAAATTTTATTCAGACATAGAAAATCAAGCGAACATGATATTTATTGGTTAAATAATAGAAATGATAACGCCACCGATGCCAAAGTGAGTTTCAGAATTACGGGTAAAGTACCAGAATTATGGAATGCTCAAACAGGAAAAACTGAAAAAATATCATACGAAATTTCGGGAGGAAGAACTATAATACCGATACATTTTGAATCTTGGGATGCCCTTTTTATTGTTTTCAAAGACAAAACCACAATCAATAGTCTAGCCATTGCAGCTAAAAAAGAAACTACGTTGACTACAATCTCGACACCGTGGGAAGTGAGTTTTAATGACAAAAAAGCAACATTCAACACTCTGACTTCTTGGACAGAAAACACTGATAATGATATTAAATATTTTTCAGGAACGGCCATTTACGAAAATACATTCAATATTAGATCTCCCATCAGGAGCTGGGAGGCTTTATGCTCGATTTAGGCAATGTTCAAAACATTGCAGAAGTTATCATTAATGGAAAAAATGTTGGAACTGCATGGAAAAAACCTTTTAAACTTGATATCACATCGGCTTTAAAAGCAGGAAATAATGCGATACAAATAAAGGTAACGAATACTTGGGTAAACCGTCTGATTGGTGATGCTCAGCCAAATGCAATGAAAACGACTTTTACAACAATGCCGTTTTATCGTGGACAAGAGCAATTATTACCAGCCGGAATGATGGGAGAGGTTAAGATTTTATTGGTTAAATAGTAATACCTGTTTGTTTGATTTAAAAAATATAGAAACCAAGATGGACAAAACGATTTAAAAATGAAACCAATATCAATTTTACTACTCGCTTTTTTATCATTATTTAATTTTCAAAAAGCATTCTCCCAAACGAACTCTAAAAACAGGGTCATTATTCTTTCTGACATTGAAGCAGACCCCGACGATGCACAATCTTTTGTTCGGTTGCTGTTGTATGCCAATCAGATTGACATAAAAGGCATGATTGCGACGACCTCATGTTGGCAAAAAACAAGGGTAGCCCCAGAATCCATCAAAAAAATCGTAAAGGCCTATGGTTTTGTGCAACCCAATCTGAATAAACATGAAGCTGGCTTTCCTACTGAAAAAGAGCTTTTACTGACCACAAAACAAGGATTAGCAAAATATGGTATGTTAGGCGTGGGCAAGGGTCAAGACTCGGAAGGCTCAGACTGGATAATAAAAATTCTTGAAGACAACGACCCCAGACCACTGCACATATCTGTATGGGGCGGTGCAAACACCTTGGCACAGGCATTGTTTAAAATAAAAGAAACAAAAACAGAAAGTGAAACGAGGCGGCTTGTTTCTAAATTAAGAGTTTATACCATATCCGACCAGGACGATAGTGGTATTTGGATGAGAAATACTTTTCCTGAATTACACTACGTAGTAAGTCCAGGCGATGATTACGGAAGTGCCACATGGATAGCTATCAATAGCCAAATTAAAGGAATCAGCAACGAAGAGATTAGTAACAAATGGCTATCACAAAATATCCAACAAGGTCATGGATTATTGGGAGCAGCTTATCCAGATGTTTCATGGGGAATGGAAGGCGATACACCAGCCTATTTAAACCTCATTGAAAATGGCTTGAACAATGCAGAGCATCCAGAATGGGGCGGCTGGGGCGGTCGGTATGAATTATACAAACCCGACTTTTCAAAACAAAAGAAAGGAAGTTCGGGTGTTCCGTTTGAAGCAGAAACAAGAGCCATTTGGACAAATGCCTCAGACAACTACCGCCACTTCATACCCAACAATTTTGGAAGAGTCGTTAAATTGGACACTACCCAATATAACAACAACAAAGCCAGTTTATGGCGTTGGCGACAAGATTTTCAAAATGATTTTGCTGCCCGTATGAATTGGTGTGTAACTGAATACAAAAATGCAAATCATGCACCCGTACCCGTTTTAAAGCAACCCGATGAAATTACTGTAAAATCTGGTCAAGGATTTGGACTTGATGCCTCGGACACTTATGACCCCGACGGAGATAGTTTTAGTTATTTATGGTTTGACTATCCCGAAGCAGGAACGCATAAAAAACCTGTAAAAGTTTCACCAGAAAATTATAATAATGTGTGGGTAACAGCACCCACAGTTGAGAAAAAAGAAACCATACATATTATTTTGAAAATAACCGATAAAGGAACTCCTCAGATATCAAGATACAAAAGGATTATTGTTACAATATTGCCGAAATAGACTGAAATTGTGATAGTTATGGTGTATTTGAAATTTTTTACATAAAAAATAGTCGTATAATTTAAACATATCAGAATGAAAAGAATTGATTTTTTAAGGCAATTAGGTTTAGGAGTCGTTTCGAGTGCAGTATTAGCCGCCTGCAAAACTGACGAAGTTACTACCGATACAACCACCACCACTGGCTCAACAAATGGCAGTTCATCGGCAGATTGTGCCATAACAAATTCGGAAACGGCAGGTCCTTTCCCTATCAAGGACCCAACAAAGGTGATATTGACAAACATCAAAGGCGACCGAGCGGGCGTTGCAATGACAATGAAAGTTATCATTAAAAATAAAAATGGGAGCTGTGCGGCTCTGCAAGGTGTTTTGGTTGACTTATGGCACTGCGATGCTGCGGGTAACTACTCTCAATATGGCGGAACTAATATGCAATCGACTAATTATACATCAGTGAATTGGTTAAGAGGAAGACAAACAACCGATGCCAATGGCTTGGTAACTTTTGGAAGTATATTTCCTGGTTGGTACGGCGGCAGAGCCCCCCACGTTCATGCTCATATTTATACAGCAGCAGGAAAATCATTATTGGTTACTCAAATTGCGTTTCCCAAAGCAGTTTGTGATACCGTATATACTACGGCAAGCGACTATAAAAGCAAAGGCACACAAGATACTACCAACGAAAGAGACAACGTATTTAGTGACGGATTTACAAATGAGCTTGGAACGCTGGAGGGTAGCATAGCGGCTGGATATACACTTACACACACCATTGTAGTAAGTGCATAATTAAAAAACACATGATACATCAAGCCGAAGGAATAATTTTTATTTCGGAACAAAGAGAAAGGACTTTGATTGGTGCAAAAACTCAAACCCCCTCCATAGTAATTAATGATAATTATTTAGAAGGGGGTTTGTCGTACCAATCCCAGAAGGTTGAAAATATTTCCGTTTTAATAATACCATATATAGGAGATATAGAATTTGAATCAGAAAATGAAAAACAGATAATTGAAGAAAACCAAATTATTTCTTTCTTTTCAAAAGACGAAACAACGTATAAAATCTGCAATCCCTACGAAAATGATACCATTAATTTTTATGAAGTTTTAATAGGTCAAGAACTATTTTTGCCAAACAAAAATATAATCAATCTGGATGTTCAAACCCAAAAAAATCAATTATTATCCATCCACGAAACAATAAGAATGGGTCAATATGACAGTAGAATAGAGGGATTTTTTAATTTATCAAATAACAATAAACAGGTTTTCATATATGTACTTTCGGGGGCATTTGAGGTAGAAGACCGTCTTTTAAAGGCTCACGATAGTTTGCTGTTATGGAATATTGAAAATATAGAATTTGAAGCATTGACCAATGATGCTGTGATTTTGATTATAGAAACAGACGATACGAAAAACATACATGATTAGGCATAAAAACCCAAGAAAATCTATTATTGTAAAAACCTTTTTTGATTTATATATTGGTGAAAATATGATGATAGTGTATTAATTAGATTGATAATGAATATAAATACCCTTAAATTGATTCATAACTATTTTGATTTGGTGATACTTTTGTAAGAAAAAAATAAAAAAATGATACAGCAAATAAAAAAAGGCATTACATACGCCGAAAGCAAAGAAGCCGATTTAAAAGTCCGTGCTTTAGTGGAAGAAATGTTAGAAAATGTTGCTCAAAAAGGAGATAGTGCAGTCAGAGAATATTCGGCAAAATTAGATAAATGGTCGCCCGAAAATTTCAGAATTACTTCGGAGCAAGCCCAAGAAATTGTGGAAAGTTTGCCCCAGCAGGTGATTGACGACATCAAATTCGCCCAAACTCAAATCCGAAGATTTGCCCAAATTCAACGGGAATCAATCAAAGATGTGGAAGTTGAAACTTTACCAGGTGTTTTTTTGGGACATAAAAATATTCCTGTCAATTCGGTTGGATGTTATGTGCCAGGGGGGCGTTATCCGATGGTGGCATCGGCACACATGAGCGTCCTGACGGCAAAAGTGGCGGGTGTGAAACGAGTCATTGCTTGTACACCACCCATCAATGGTGAAATTCCGAAGGCTACCATCGCAGCCATGTATTTGGCAGGTGCCGATGAAATGTATCTATTAGGCGGTGTTCAAGCCATTGCCATGATGGCGATTGGAACCGAAACAGTTCAGGGGTGTGATATGTTAGTTGGACCTGGAAACGCCTACGTGGCAGAAGCTAAAAGACAATTATTTGGAAAAGTGGGTATTGATTTATTCGCAGGACCAACTGAAACCTTGGTCATTGCTGATGATACTTGCGACGCTGAAATGTGTGCAACTGACCTTTTGGGGCAAGCAGAACACGGTCCAACTTCGCCCGTGATATTATTAACTTCCAGTAAAACAATTGCTGACGGTATCGAAGATGAAATTCAAAAACAACTAAAAGTATTACCAACGGCCGATGTTGCCAGCGTTTCGTGGCGAGATTACGGACAAGTGATTTTGGTTGATACCGTTGAAGAATTAATTTCAGAAGCCGACCGAATTGCTTGCGAACACGTGCAGGTGATGACCGAAAACCCAAGAGAATTTTTAGCAAAAATGACCAACTACGGTGGTTTATTCTTGGGACCAAGAACCAACGTTGCCTTTGGTGATAAAGTTATTGGTACTAATCATACTTTACCCACCAAAGAAGCATCACGTTATACGGGAGGCCTTTGGGTTGGTAAGTTCCTGAAAACTTGTACCTACCAAGAAATCAAGACCAACGAAGCCAGTGCCATGATTGGTGAATATTGTTCAAGATTATGTGCCATCGAAAACTTTTCGGGACACAAAGAACAAGCCGATTTGAGAGTGAGAAGATATAGTTGATTTTGGATTTACGATTTCGGAATTTGGATTTTTCTCATTCTAACGGATTTTGTGGCGGGTATAACAAGGTACTCTGATAATCAATGAGTTACAAATAAAATAGCTACCACAAAATGAATTTTTCAAATTATTAATATGCTGATTTTCAATAAGTTATATTTTTCAAAAGTAAGCCGCCACAAAATCCGTTAGAATCAGGGATTTTTAATATCCAATCGAGCTAATGCTATTTTAAAAATTACGGATTAATCAACATGGATAACATTCAAATCAATAAATCTGAAATCCCAAATTCCAAATCCGCACTCATTACAGGTGGTGCGGGAGGCATCGGTTCGGCAATTTGTAGAAAATTTGCCGAATCGGGTTACTCCGTAATTATTACCTATAATTCAAATATCGAAAAGGCCGAGGAGTTATTGATGGAGTTGAATAAGATTCATAACTCAACATTCATAACCAATCACTCCATTTTTCACGCTCCCACCACAAACCCCGAAAAGTTACAAGCCTTGAAAGAATTTATTGAAGAGAAATACGGGAAATTGGACGTTTTGGTGAATAATGCGGGCATCACCACGCCCGTAAAACATGATGATTTGGAAGGTTTGACTGATGAATGGATTGATAAAATCCTGCAAACCAACGTCAGAGGTACATTTGCAATGATTAGGGCAATGAAAGATTTAATGGTGAATAATACTTTTTATTCACCATTAATTGTTAATATTTCTTCGGTTGCCGCTGTTTCTGGAATCGGGAGTAATGTTGCTTATTGTGCCTCCAAAGCTGCCGTCGATAGTATTACCCGCTCGTTGGCAAGGGCATTAGCCCCCAAAATTAGAGTGGTTTCGGTTTCGCCAGGTTGGGTCTTGGGTGATTATACCCAAAATATCGACCCCAACTATATACAAACGCAAATTGACAAAACACCTCTGGGACGTCTGGCAAATGCCGATGATGTCGCCAGCACTGTTTTGGCATTGGCAACGCATGTAACATTTACCACGGGTTCAATTATTTCGGTTGATGGTGGAAGGCTATTACTTTAAAAATATGATTTTAGAACTCGCAACAATTGACATTAAAAAAGGGCAAAATTTTGAATTTGAATCAAATTTAGTCCAAGCAAAAGCGGTAATAAGCCAAGCAAAAGGTTTCCAAAGCATTGAAGTTCAGCACTGTATTGAAGCAGAAAATCGGTATGTACTCTTTATTTATTGGAACACGCTGGAAGACCATACCGAAGGATTTAGAAACTCCGAACTTTTTACGAAATGGCGGGCCTTGATTGGACCATTTTTTGAAAACCCACCGCTTGTGCAACATTTTAATTTGAAAATGTGACTCTTAGGAACGGGAAAATAATAAGTGGATGAATTTTTAAATGTTATTTTTTGTGCCAATCAAGGCGATAAAACCGTGCGACGGTCGCCGCAGTTTAGCATCGCTAAATGAGGATTTAATCTGGGCGGCATTCCGCAACGTAGAGTGGTGCAAAAAAGGGCATTTAAAAAACGTCTACTTATTGTTTTTCAGTTCCTTAATCAGATAAAACACGCTATTGTCTTTTAGGTTTATGTCCACTTAATCCTTGCACATGGAAAGTTTCAAAAAAAATCCTGTACCCAAACCAACAGGCTTAAATAATTTCCATCATTTTACGGCTGATTGGAAATCAGTAATCCTGACCAAAAATTCCCATCCCCATTTTCATATCAATCAATTTGAGGAACACATTAATTGTCTTCAAATGCCATATTCCCCTTATCGGACAACAATTTATGATTTCACTTTTATTTTGCAAGATTCATCAAAACACAGCAAAAGACTGAGTCAATATGAGTTTGGCAATTCTGAAATTTTTTGTTCATCCGCTAATCAAATTACCGAAGATGCGTCAATGACTGATGATGTCAAAGGATTTTTTTGTCGTTTTGATGAAATTATGTTTTCATTTTTACCTAAAAACTACTTCAACGATACATACACTTTTTTTCAATTTCAATCTAATCCAATCATTAAAGTAAGAAAGGAATTGCGGTCTCACCTTATATCAATTTTAGAAAGGTTATTGTTTTTGTATGAAAATGAGCGAGCTATTAGTTTGATTGCTAACTATCTTTTTGTACTCTGCGAAGAACTGAAAAAAGAGTTATCCCTTTTACCCAAGAAATCCAAAGATATTTCTTTTCAGCTAACGGAGTCATATAAAAATACCTTAGTCAAATACATTTACACAACTCAAAGCACTCCTGAGTATGCACAAATATTGAATGTTTCAACCAACTATTTGAATAAATGTGTTAAAAAATGTTTGAATAAAACATTACAGGATTTATTGAACGAAATGCTTATTGTAGAACCAGAAACCCTCTTGAAATACTCTGATTTGCCAGTTGCAGAAATTGCCATTAAACCTTGCAACCAAACAGCGAGTAACCTTGCTCGCTTTTCCAAGAGCCAAACTGGCATAACGCCAAAAGAATATTTAGCGCTGTGTTAATTATGAATAGTATTGACACGGATTTATATTTGTTTGTGTGTTCGTGGCATTCAAAAATAGTTCACAGAAAACGCCAAAACCAAGCAATTCTTTGATTTTGTGAGAAATTTAGGAGCAAATCGCCTAAGGTGAATTATCAAAGCAAAAAAACTTAATCCCATACATAAATGAAAAAAGGACTTTTTTCCTACGAAAACGGCATCGTTGCCTTGATGGCACTCACTTTCGGTTGTTTATTTTTCGACCGCCTCGCACTCAATTTCTTAATGCCTTACGTGGCAAAAGACTTGAACTTGAACAACACCCAAATTGGGCTTTTAGCTGGGGCATTATCGTTGGCTTGGGCGGTTTCGAGTTTTTTTTCAACCGCTTGGGCGGAAAGTAACAACAAGAAAAAAATTGTTTTTGTTGTATCCGTTTTCTTGTTTTCTGTTTGCTCGTTTGGTTCGGGTTTGGCCACTTCATTTATTACGTTATTGCTTGCCCGAATGCTCATGGGTTTTGCCGAAGGTCCAGTGATTCCGTTGGCACAAAACTTCGTTGAGAGGGAATCTTCTCCGCACCGATTGGGCATGAATGCGGGCATTTTGCAGGGCGTTGGTTCTGCTTTGTTCGGGTCTATTTTAGCCCCAGTATTATTGGTGAAAATTGCTGAAAATATCGGTTGGCGAAATGCGTTTTTTGTGGCAGGAGCCCCAGGTTTATTATTGGGCCTATTGGCTTGGAAATTTGTAAAGCAATCAACGGCAGAAAGTGCAGCAACCAAAGAAAAATCGACCCTCAACATTGCCGAATTATTGCAATACAACAACGTAAAGTGGGGCATAGGGTTGGCTTGTTGTATTTTTGGTTGGTGGTTTGCTTCACTCCCGTTTATTTCCAATTATTTCGTAAATTCACAAGGAATGTCTCCCGATGAAATGGGCAAGACTATGGGGGTTTTGGGGGTAGCAGGCTTGGTTTCTTCGATACTCGTTCCCGCACTATCGGATAGAATTGGCCGTAAAAAAGTATTGTTAATCTTTTCGTGTGTGGGTGTATTATACCCATTTGCCGTACATTTCTTGGCTGGTTCGGTGGTGCATTTACCCGCAATGTTTTTTACCTATTTCTTGATGGGAGCAATTCCTTTGGCGGCAGCCGTTGTGCCTTCTGAGGCCGTCCCCGAACACTTAAAAGCCAAAGCAATCGGTTTGATTACTGCCATCGGCGAAATCGTCGGCGGTGTGATTGTGCCAGCGATTGCGGGCGTACTTTCTGATAAAATTGACCCTTCGGCTTTTCTTTGGGTTTCGGCATTTTTGGCCGTGTTATCTTTGTTTTTTGTGAGTAAATTGCAAGAAAATAAACGAGTGGCTGTCCTAAAATAATTAACGATAGGTGTCACAGTCAGACGATTGAAATACCCGTTGTTTTGTTGTTGTCTGATAAATACACCGTTTAATAAGTTTTTTGGATAATTTTTACCCTAAAATCTTCGATTGGAGAACTTCCCGAAAGTAGAAACAACTTTCGGGAAGTAGCTTAGGAATTCACTTCCCGAAAGTTACTTCTACTTTCGGGAAGTTGAAATAACTTATTAAACAGTGTAATAAAGTGGTTATTTTCTTTGCGACCCCAAGGTTTGTCATGGTTTCAAAACAGGGTGTGTTTCATCGTCCACGCCCAAAACCAGTTCTTGTCATACGGGTTTTCGATGCGTAAAGAACAAAATATGATTATTCATCAACCGTGATTCACTAAATCGTGAATCACACTTTTATCTAATCCAGTTGTATGATTTCAAAAGTAGTAAACAACGCCACAGAGGCAATCGCTGATATAAAAAACGGCTCAACTTTGATGTTGGGTGGTTTTGGGCTTTGTGGAATTCCCGAAAATTCAATTTCAGCCCTCGTTGAAGCGGGCATAAAAGATTTAACCTGCATTTCTAATAATGCAGGCGTGGATGATTTTGGCATTGGTTTGATGTTAAAAACTCGTCAGGTCAAGAAAATGATTTCATCGTATGTGGGTGAAAACAAGGAATTTGAGCGACAACTATTATCAGGAGAATTAGCGGTTGAACTTATCCCACAAGGCACACTCGCCGAGCGTATTCGGGCGGGTGGTGCTGGTATTCCTGCTTTTTTCACTCCCGCAGGCGTGGGAACGGAAGTGGCAGCAGGCAAAGAAATGAGAGAAATTGAAGGTAAAAAATATCTACTTGAAAGTTGGCTTCGGGCTGATTTTTCAATCGTGAAGGCTTGGAAAGGCGATACGGCTGGTAATTTAGTTTTCAAAGGAACTTCTCAAAATTTCAACCCAATGATGGCTGCTGCGGGTAGAATCTGCATTGCAGAAGTAGAAGAGTTAGTGGAAGTGGGAACATTGAATCCTAACGATGTTCATGTGCCAGGGATTTATGTTCAACGTATTTTTGAAGGAAAAAATTACGAAAAACGAATTGAACAGAGAACAATTAGTTTACCCCAAAATACAGAAATATCTGATAATCAGTATTTTGAAAACGGAAAAGGACTCACAAAATTTGGAATCGCCAAAAGAATTTCACAAGAATTGAAAGATGGCATTTATGTAAACTTAGGTATCGGAATCCCAACTTTGGTGGCTAATTACATACCCGAAAATATCAATGTAGTATTGCAATCCGAAAATGGTTTATTAGGAATTGGAGCGTTCCCAACCCCAGAAAACGTTGATGCTGATTTGATAAATGCAGGCAAGCAAACCGTAACCATGCAAACTGGTTCATCGCTGTTTAGTTCGGCCGAAAGTTTTGCCATGATTCGGGGTGAACACGTTGATTTGACCATTTTGGGAGCAATGGAAGTGTCTGAAAACGGTGACATTGCTAACTGGAAAATCCCGAATAAAATGGTGAAGGGCATGGGAGGAGCAATGGATTTGGTGGCATCGGCCAAAAATATTATCGTGGCGATGCAACACATCAGTAAGGACGGAAAGTCTAAATTACTCAAAACCTGTACGTTACCCATTACGGGCATCAATTGCGTCAAGAAAATTGTAACTGAATTAGCAGTTTTGGAAGTGCTGCCCCAAGGTGGTTTTAAATTAGTGGAAACTGCCCCAGGTATCACCGTTGAAGATGTAAAAAAAGCCACCGAAGGGAAATTAATTATCGAAGGAGATATTCCTGAAATGAAACTTTAAAATTAAAATTCAATGAATAACTCAATCAGAAGAGTCGTAACGGGGCATACAAAACAAGGAATCGCCACCTTCTTAATGGATGATTCCTTTGAAACAACCGTCATTCCATCGGGCGATGCCGCCATGGCAACCATCTGGACAACCGCCACCGTACCAGCCGATTGCAACGATGAAACCGATGGCAGAATTCGAGATGCAGGCACGACTTTAAAGGGAGGTTCTGTGATTCGCATCGTGGATATGTTGCCCAATGCCTCGTCGCCACTTCACCGCACCAACAGCATTGATTATGGCATTGTGATTTCTGGAAAAATTGAATTAGAGCTTGATAATCAAGTATTTAAAACAATTGAAGCGGGAGAAATCATAGTACAACGTGGCACTGTTCACAAATGGAGAAACCCGAGTTCAGAAGAAATTTGCAGGATTGTTTTTGTACTAACCGAAGCCAAACCGTTTGAAGTAAACAACGAACCCTTACCCGAAGTAATGATTCATGAATAATAAAAATGAAACCCAAAGCGGGCAGATTAGCGAAAGACAAATCATTTGGGTCTTGGGTTTACTGAACGGCCTTATGCCTTTTTCTACGGATCTGTATCTTCCTGCTTTTAACAATATCTCTTCCGACTTAAATATTAGTCTTGGCTCCGTAGCACTCACCATGACTACTTTTTTTGCTGGCTCGTGCATTGGGCAGCTCTTTAATGGGCCTTTGCTGGATAGATTTGGTCGCAAAAGACCTATTTTAATCGGGCTTGCGTTGTTTAGCCTCACTTCTTTGGGCTGTGCTATGGCCAATTCACTACCCACACTTCTAACTTTGCGGTTCATACAGGCATTGGGTATAAGTTTGTGTGCGGTGGGGAGTAAAACGGTAGTGAGAGATATTTTCCCAAAAGAAAAAACAGCTTTGATTTTTTCAACCCTTGCCCTAATTATGGGCGTTGCACCTATCATAGCACCCATAGTGGGGGGATTGGTGTTGGAGTTCGGAAATTGGCGTTCTATTTTTCATCTTTTAGCAGTTTTGTCTTTTCTGCTTATTGTGGTGGTTTACATTCGATTGCCAGAATCCATGACTGATTCTACCAAATATTCACTCCGCCCGAGAACCATTTTGGCCAATTATGGGGAAGTGTTAAGAACTCCCTCCTTTTTTTCTTACGCTTTTGTTACCTCACTGAGCAGTGGTAGTTTATTTGCTTGGATTTCCAGTTCTTCGCTCATTTTTATGGGTATTTTCGGGCTTAGTACACGTCAATTTGGTTGGGTATTTGCGTCCACAGCTTCTTGTTTGTTAATTAGTAATCAGACTAATCGGATTTTATTAAAAAGATATTCACCCCAAACCATCGCATTTTTTGCTGCAAAAATGCAGGTAGCCATTACTTTGGCCTTGATTTTTATTGTTTTATTTGCCTTCAAATTACCCATCGTTTTGGGTGGATTATATTTGTTTATGTTTAGCCTTCACCTAATTACGCCCAACGCTATGGCATTATCTGTCAATAATTTCACAAAGAATATCGGAAGTGCCAATGCCATATTAGGAACTTTTACTATGACCATGGGGGCTTTGGTTACTGGGGTTTTGGGATGGATGTATGATGGTACGGCCATGCCCATGGTGATGATTATGTTTATTTTGGCAGTGACGAGTAGTGTTGCCCAATACATAATTTCTAAAAAACCAAAATTGGAACCAGCATGAAAGACCTTTTTGACCTAACTGGAAAAATTGCCTTAATCACAGGTTCAACGTCGGGCATGGGAAAAGCCATTGCCGAAGCAATGGGCAGCCACGGAGCAACCATAATCGTTTCAAGCCATGAACCCGAAGCCGTAAAAATTACTGTTGAGGAATTTAAAAATCAGGGCATCGAAGTTTTGGGCGTTGTGTGTGATATGACCCAAAAAACGGATATTGATAATATCGTAGAAGAATCGTTGAAACACTTTGGAAAAGTTGATATTCTGATGAATTGTGTAGGAATTGGAGAAACAGGAGGGCTATCTACTATCAATCACGATACTTTTCCAAAAACAATTGGGCTCAATTTACAAGCTGCCATCTATCTTACAAAAAAATTGGTACCGCAAATGCAAACCCGCAAAGATGGTGTGGTTATATACATGGCAAGTATTGCGGGCGTGCGAGGTAATAAAAACTTAGGACTTTATGGCATTTCAAAAGCGGGACTTATTCAATTAGCACGCAACCTTGCCGTGGAATTTGGCTCAGACAATATTCGGGTAAATACCATTTCGCCAGGATTGATTGACACGCCTTTTTCTGAAAGTTTAAAAGCAAATCAGGAGTTTATGGAAAGACGGTTGTCATTAACGCCCCTCCGAAGAATGGGAATACCCGAAGAAATTGCGGGAGTTGCCGTAATGCTTGCCTCAAAAGCGGGCGGATTCATAACGGGACAAAATATTATTGTGGATGGTGGAACAACAATTAGTGATGGAAATTAAAGAAAATACAATGAAAAGATTTGAAAACAAAGTATGTTACGTGACGGGTGCAGGCTCGGGAATTGGAAAAGCAACGGCTCTCTCTTTTGCCCGTGAAGGTGGCAAAGTTGTGGTGTGTGATATTAACGAAACCAACGCACAAACCACTGCCAATGAGATAATTACGGCTGGCGGAGAAGCCCTTGCTTTGGCAGTAAACATCGCCAATCGTGAGGAAGTTGAAAACTCAATTTCACAAACCAAAGCCCATTTTGGCAGGCTCGACTGTGCCGCAAACATTGCGGGAATTGCGGGTCCCGTTTCCATGAAAATTCATGAATATCCCGATGAATTTTGGCACCAACAAATCAATATTAACCTAACAGGAACGTGGTATTGCATGAAATTTCAACTGACCGAAATGCTGAAAAATGGTGGTGGAAATATCGTTAATTTATCATCGGCGGCTGGTTTGATTGCCCAACCCGAAAACTCGCCTTATGCCGCTTCAAAACATGGCGTTGTGGGTTTAACAAAAACTGCCGCCCGAGAATACGCAACCGATAATATCCGAGTAAATTGCATTTGCCCAACCGCCATCGAAACGCCGATGTTAATGGAAGGTCGCAGGAAATTAGCCCACAATCCCGAAGCCAAACAGGCAGCCATCAATTTTCAAGCCATGAAACGCATGGGAACGCCCCAAGAAATCGCTGATGTAGTGCTGTGGCTTTGTTCAGACGAATCCAGTTTTATCACGGGTTCTGCCATAGCGGCGGATGGAGGAGCATTGTGCTGATGTCGTACTGTTCGATAAATTAAACTATTCAAGTTGTTTTTGTAAAGCCTCGCCTAAATTTTAGAGCGAGGTTTTTTTTGCCACTTATTGCCCCATTTTGCCCCAAAAAATTGCCATAACTCTAATTATGGATTGAAATTGTCAAGTATTGGAATATTATTGATAAATAATTAAATAATCCTAATATTAGTTTTGTATAAAAAAATATCATTAAAAGTCAATAACTAAGTCTCTTTTACTGAAGGTAAAAATTGCTAAGTCTTTTGAATATGTTATTGGTTTTATTAAAATATCAAAAATATCCAAACTCATGAACAAAAAATTATTATTAGGTATGATTTCCAAAAAGAGAAATTTCCTTATTTATTTTTTCGTCCTGATTAGTTATGTTGGCTTTGCCCAACAAATTTCAGGAACGGTTAGCTCTAATACCGGCGAGAAACTACCAGGTGTAAATGTTGTCATCAAAGGAACTACCAAAGGTACTTCAACTGACAAAAACGGTCAGTACAGCATTGATGCTCGTAAAGGTCAATCACTCACTTTTTCATTTGTGGGTTATGAGTTACAAGAAGTTACTATTGCAGACCAAAAAACAATTGATGTTTCTTTAAATGAAGCCGCAGGAAGTCTGGAAGAAGTTGTAGTAACGGCGGAAAATCGTGCAGTTTCAGCCCAGCGAGTGCCTATCTCAATGGACTTAGTGAGCGGCAAAACACTTGTGCGTCAAGGCGTAACAGATTTGGCATCACTTCAAAATTTGGCACCCAGTCTTTCGATTGTTACCAATACTGTTTTTAATCAAATTGTTGTGCGTGGAGTGGGTAGCCACGATGGAGCTGCCGAACTTTCAGACCAAGCCGTTACGGTGGGTATTGATGGTGAGTATATCAATAGACCCGTGGCACTCAATGCGGCCATGTTTGACTTAGAAAGAGTAGAAGTTTTAAAAGGCCCACAAGGTACATTATACGGTCGAAATGCCACAGCAGGTGCCATCAATCTGATTGCTCGAAAGCCTGTTATTGGGCGTACTGAAGCAGAAGCGACGATGTCTTACGGCAATTACAATTCAATAAAAGCCAACGCTGCGGTAAACATACCATTGGGTAAAATAGCAGCATTTAGGGTGGCAGGAATGCTCTCAAAGCACGATGGCTACCGCCAAAGTAGTGGCACAGGAGCATACGTTGGTGGCTTGGATAATGGCAATGTTTGGGCAGCCCGTGCGGGTTTGGCGGTTAATCCTACCAATAAATTATCAATTTATGTAGCAGGAGAATACAACAAAACTGACCAATTAGGACCTGCGGCTTATGGTGTGAGTATGACTGCCGAGGCCGTAAAAGACCCCTCACTTACAGGTAAAGCCCCTGTATCATGGACAACCCCACTTCCCAACGATTGGCCAGTGGCCGTTGCAGGTTTTATGAAAGCAGACCAAGGAGCTATTCGTTCAAGAATTGCCTATGATTTGGGAAAAGCAATAATCACTTATTCAGGTGGTTATCGTGATGTAAAGCTATTAAGTTATCAGCCCTTAAACGGATTTATTCCTGAAACGTTTAGTTTTCACAATGATTTAAAATATCAAACCCAAAGCCACGAATTACGTATCAATGGTGAATCTAAAAAATTGATATGGCAAGCAGGTGGATTTTATGGTTCTGAACAGCAAAACGTAGCAAGAGGATTGATATTGGCAGCCGTAAAAGGAGCCTTCGGAGGAAAATCTCCGTTTAATAACTTTTTCATTAGAGAAATTGACTCAAAAACAACGGGACTTTTTGGTCAAGCAACCTATAACGCCACCGAAAAATTAGGAATCACAGTTGGATTAAGAAATAGTTGGGACGATAAAAATCGAACAGCATCTGACTTGGCGGCAGGCCCAATGCCCCCAAATGCAGTTCGGACTCGTTTTTTCTATCCCGACGTGCCAACAAGTATGACACAAGAAGGCATGAGGCCATCGCTTGCAACATTACCAAATTCGGGTAGTTGGAGTCAATTGACTTATTTGCTCAATTTTGATTATAAAATTGATGCGACAAAAATGGTATTTGCTAAACTCAGTACAGGCTATAAAGCAGGTGGTTTTGATAACATCGGAAATTATGATGCTGAAAACCTGAGAGCTATTGAAATAGGCACAAAAAATACATTTTTTGAAAACAAATTACGCCTAAATGCATCGATTTTCAACTATGCCTACCAAGGTCAGCAAGTATCGGTCTTTATTTCATCAGAGGTTGGTTCGGCAATCAAAAATGCGGGTAATTCAAATTACACGGGTATAGAATTTGATGGTGAATTGGCTTTGACCAAAAGAGACCATGTAAAGTTTACGGTTAATTATTTAGACGCTAAATTTGGCGATTTCACCTTAGACCGTCAGCGTATTGGTACCACTACCGAAAAGGTAAATGTAAAAGGGAATAGCCCGATTCAAGCTCCAAAATGGACGCTAATTGCTGGTTATGACCATGATTTTGCAATAGGTGGTGGAAATTTGAATGTTGGTGTTCAAACTATGTATAAGTCAGATTACTTCATGTCGCCGTTTAATATGGCAATGGAAAGACAACCCGCCTTTACCAAAACTGACGTATTTATTACTTACACAGCCAAGAAAAGCAACTGGGATATTGGTCTTTTTGCCCAAAATTTAGAAGACAATCGCATCATAACAAATACTTCTTTTAATGGTGCCAACATCAACGGATTTAGCTGGATTTTTGGTTCACCACGATTAGTTGGAATGCAATTAGGTTATCGTTTTAAAAAATAATCAGATTTTAGGCTCTCAATTAAAAAGCCAGTATATATAATACTGGCTTTTTATAAAATTACCATAAGTATTGCATTATTCAACTGTAAAAATAATATTAGCGTAAAATACAAAAAGACCCTTTATGACTATTCCAACCCTATCTACCCGTAAAGCTGGCTATTGGCAAGCACTCGTGGTTATTCTTTTGAATCAACTACCGATGATGGCAATCGTGGCTTTGATGCCCGCAGTGCCAACCCTCATGGAGCATTTTAAAGATGTGCCAAACAAAGACCTACTCGTGCCAATGATTTTAACCGCACCTGGGATTTGTATTGCTCTTATCGCCCCATTTGCGGGAGTTTTGGTAGATAAATATGGTAGAAGAAAATTAGTGATAATTTTTACGGCGGTTTATGGTTTGGGCGGAATATTACCCTTTTTCTTGGACGGTTTCAATACCGTTATCACGGGTCGTTTGCTTTTGGGCGTTGGCGAAGCATTCGTTTTGGTGATTGGCAACACACTTTTGGGTGATTATTTTGCACCAAAAGACCGTTCAAAATGGCTGACCGTACAGATTTTCTTTGGGTCGATTGCGGCAGCTTTACTGCTTTCATTGAGCGGACACCTCGCTAACATGGGCTGGAACTATCCTTTTTTGGTATATGCCATTTCTTTTTTAATCACTGTTCTTTCTTTGTTATTCATATTTGAACCCGAAGAAAAATTCACAAGTGCAATAGATGAAGTATCAAGCGATGCAAAATTTCCTATTAAAAGTACCATTTGGGTGTTTTTAATAACGTTTTGTGTATCAATATTATATTTTGTTTATACAATCCATTTTTCAAGAGCCTTAGATGCCATGGGAATTAAGGACAGAATACAGTTGGGCAATATGAGTGCCATCACAAGTACGGCGGTGCCTTTGGGAGCTTTGATATTCGGTATGATGTCAAAACGCCCTTTTTGGCAACAAATGGCACTGATGTTCCTACTTTTTGCCATCGGCCTCGTGGGTATCGGAATAGCCAAAGACCCAACTACCGCCATGGCAGTAGGCTGGATTCAGCAATTGGGTTGTGGTATGACAATCCCCGTTTTAGTGGCTTGGGGACTGAACACATTTCCAGTTCAATTTCGTGGGCGTGGCATGGGTTTCTGGACCAGTGCGTTTTTCTTGGGGCAATTTCTAAACCCAGTTTTTGTATCAGGAATAACTAATTTTTCGGGCGGTGTGCAACCTACTTTTTTGGTAGTAGGTATTATCTGTGCGGTGGTTACTGTGGGGGCCCCCCTAGAGGGGAGCAATTAATCTTTAATTTTTCAAAAAAGCAGTTAAATATAACCTTATTATATCCGGTATATTTTTGTTCAAATTTTTTCTATTTTTCCCTGTATAAATATCATTTCTTATTCCCTCATCATAATAAGATATCGTTTGATTTTCTTTCCAAGGATATAGCAATGAATTTTATGGACTGAAATACCAAAGACCTTAAATATCCTTATTGGAATTATCAAATGAGCGAAGTTTCAAATATCAAACGAGCCGTAAGTCTATACAGCTACCAAGAAGAATTTTTTCTCAGAAAAATGAACCTTGAAGATTGTATTGCCGCTGCGGCAGCAACGGGTGCCACGGGTATCGAAATGCTGGGTGAGCAGAGTATTGTTGGTTTTCCGAAACTGACGGATGCCTTTATCGACCAGTGGTTTGGTTGGATGGATAAATACCAAGTTACGCCCGTTGCCCACGATATGTTCTTAGATTATAATAAGAAAAAAGGGCATTATATGTCTGATGATGAAGCGGTTGAGTCGTTTAAGAGAGATATTGTTTTTGCCCATAAATTAGGATTTAAGGTAATTAGGGTAATTGTAAATACAACGCCCCAAATCATGGAAAAGGTGATTCCATTTGCCGAAGACCATGATGTAAAATTAGGCATTGAAGTACACGCCCCGTGGAACATCAACAGTGCTTGGATGTATAAACAC
The DNA here is from genome assembly GCA_034519515.1 of Arcicella sp. Taxonomy (GTDB): domain Bacteria; phylum Bacteroidota; class Bacteroidia; order Cytophagales; family Spirosomataceae; genus Arcicella. The sequence goes on along the minus strand of JAXHOK010000046.1, from coordinate 47,834 downwards.
TGGGAAGTTATGGAAAAAACAGGCACAAAACATTTTGGATTTATCCCAGATATGGGTGGCTTTACGGCACGCCTTCCTCGGGTACAAATTGATAGAATGATTCGTAATGGTGCCGACCCAAAAATAGCCGAATATGTATGCAGTCAGCACGAAAAAGGCGTAATGGCAGAATATACCATTTATGAAGTTTCTAAAATGAGTAACCGCCGAATAGATATGGCAGTAGCCGAACTTTCACGCCATAATACTTGCGTAAATCCATTGAGTTTATTGCCCCACATGGATAGAATCATTCATATTCACGGTAAATTCCTTGAAATGTTGGAAGACTACACCGAATACAGTATTCCGTACAAAGAAGTGATTGATGTTTTGAAAATAGGTGGCTTCAATGGCTACATAGCCAGCGAATATGAAGGCAATCGCCACATTCAAGATATTCATGAAGTCGATAGCGTAGAGCAAGTAAGGAGACATCAAGAAATGCTAAGGAGAATGATAAATAATTGATTATGATGTTTTATTACAGGCATCAAATCTTTATTTATCATTAAACATTCACCATTAAACATTAATAAAACCATGTTTGAAAAATATATGATATTGCCAGAAAAGGCAAAAAATATCGAGAAAAATAACAAAAAAACGGGCTTTGAAATTGGTGCAAGATTGCCCTATTATCGTGGCGTTTCATTGTCGATGGTAGAAGAAATCGAAGTGAGTGTTGATGGTGAAATTTTGCCACAAAACGCCGTAAACATTACCGTCCATGGTAATACTTATGACCTCGAAAAACGAGAAAGCGAAGTAGAAGACCGTTGGGAAATGGGAGAAGAAGCTATTTTATCAATCCAAAAAGATGGAGGTTTATCGGCAGGGGAGCATAGCATTGGTTTGAAAATTAATCTACGAATTGGATATATGCCTTTCCCAAGTATCAGGGTGGCAGAGCAAAAAATTACAATTTAAAAATACTAATGAATACAGACGTACTAATAATTGGTAGCGGACCAATTGGGGCAACTTATGCCAGATTAATTTCGGAACAAAAACCCAATGCCAAAATCTTAATGATTGATTTGGGACCGAGGCTAACAAAAATTGCTGGTCAGCATATTAAAAATATTGAAAATGAGCAAGAAAGGGAAAGTGCACAAATTGCTTCACAGGGTGATTCTCGAAAAGCCTATCCGCTCATAACAATTAATGAACGTGCGATGGCTGCCCAAAAAGGAACAATTAGTGCAGACTTATTGGCTCGCCCTGGCACTCATTTGGTAACATCAAACATTGAAGATTTATCCATCAACGAAATGCCCGCTGCCTCATTGTCAAGTAATGTAGGCGGAATGGGGGCTCATTGGACTTGTGCTTGCCCACGCCCGGGAAACGAAGAACGCATCAACTTTATTCCAGAAGATGACTATGAACGAATATTTTCAAAAGCCGAAGAATTACTTTGTGTAACTCAAAAAGCCTTTCCAGAATCGGCAGAAGGTAATGCTATTTTGAATATTGTGGGAGATATCTTTAGAGATAAACTTTCGGCTAATCGACAAGTGCAACCCATGCCCTTGGCTTGTGTGCCTGATGACAATGCTGGGCAATATTGGGTAGGTTCAGATGTAATTTTAGGTGATTTAGTCCATGAAAAGAAAAACTTTACTATACTTTCAGATACCATTTGTAGAAAACTAATATACGAAAATGGTAAAGTTTGTGGTGCATTAATTGAACATTTACCCGATAAAAAACAAGAAGAAATTACAGCTAAAATTGTGATTGTAGCGGCAGACGCATTGCGAACGCCCCAATTATTATGGGCTTCAAAAATTCGTCCAAAAGCCTTGGGTCATTATTTAAATGAACACCCTTTTATATTTACGTTTGTGGAATTGCATGAAAACTTGGTGGATAAATCAATCGCACCCATGTATGACCAAACCAAAAGAAGTGAGCCAACCATTGGCGTATTTTGGGTGCCTTTTGATGCCCCAAATCATCCGTTTCATTGCCAAATAATGCACATGGACGTTTCGCCATTGAAAATTGAAACAAATGGTAATCCTAAACACATCGTAGGTTTAGGTTACGGCTGTTTGAAAGAATCTCGTTTTGAAGACCATATCGTTTTTTCAGAAACCGAAAAAGATTATTTGGGAATGCCAAAAATGAATTTTAAGTATGAATTTACCCCCAAAGATTTAGCCCAAATCGAAGCGGCAAAAATAATGCAAGCCAAAGTGGCAAGTGCTTTCGGAAAAGTGATTAAAGAAGGTGAACAAACCACAATGCCCACAGGAACTTCATTACATTACAGTGGTACAATTCGTATGGGTGAAACAAACGATGGTACATCAGTTTGCGATACCTATTCAAAAGTTTGGGGATTTGATAACCTTTTTGTGGGTGGGAATGGCGTAATTCCTGTGGCAACAACTTCCAACCCAACGCTTACGAGTGTGGCTTTGGCGGTACGGTCGGCTGAGAAAGTTATTGAATTGCTTTAAGCTGTAAATGTGAATTATGAGATATGAATGATTAAAATGAACAGTAAAAAAATCAATACTGCCAAAATTCCAATTCTCGATTCCGACGATTTAAGACAAGAATTGACGGACAATACAGGTATGCCCTTGAACATTATTTCTTATCATGCCCACAACTATTTTCATATCAATCGGATAGAAGATTATTTCAAGGTTGTTGATGCTCCGCCACCATCAGAATTAATGCCACGCCGACTCAAAGTATTTTCGTTTTTCTTTTTAAAGCAAGGCACAAGCATCAAAAGCAATGGCATTGACACCTATGAGTTTGGTGAAAATTCATTCTTTTTTACACCAGCCCATCAAATAACAACGGGGCATTTTGTGAGAACATCAGTATCGGGCTATTATTGCCATTTTAATCTTGACTTGATTTCTCAAAAAACTAATCTGCAAGAATTAATTAAGGAGTTTCCCTTTTTTGAACTAAATTCTTATCCGTTAGTCAATGTTAGTAACGAAACAAGAGAAAATATCATTATTATCTTAGAACGACTTTGTAGAGAATATCATGCTGACAAAAACTGCAGAAACGATATTCTGAGAACATATTTAATGGCACTATTTAGTGAACTAAAACCCTTCATTGAGGCATCAAAGCCAAAAAATCAAAATGCGGCATCGCTCATTACCGAGGAATTTAAAAAAGCATTAAGCGTTCATATTCTGAGTAAAAATAAGATAACTGATTATGCCGAACTACTCAACGTATCGCCTAATCACCTAAATAAGTGCGTGAAAAACACCGTTGGCAAATCTGCCCACGATTTACTCAATGAAATGCTTTTGCTGGAAGCCAAAGTATTATTAAAGCAAACCAATCTAAATATCACCGAAATTGCTTTTAAAATTGGTAAAAGTGAGATAAGTGATTTTACTCGTTTTTTTAAGGCTCAAACGGGTATATCTCCGAGTGAATATCGGCTTTCTAAATAGATTTATCTTTTTAAATAATTACGTATTTTAAAATTTGAAAATGCAATTACAAATAGCATTTAATTAGAATATAAAAAAGTATTTTATTAGTCTTATCTAAAATTTATGATTGATAAAGAATATTTTTGGATTAAAATGGATTAATAAAACATGCAATCTGTGTATTAGTTTTGTATTACTAAATAAAAGAATTTTACTAAATATATTATGGCAAAAAACCCGCATTTTCTTTCCCAAATGGCCCACGTTGAAGTATTGACGACCGATTTGGCTAAATCAGTAGAATTTTTCAGAGACGTAGTTGGTCTGGACGAAACTGGTACCGACGAAAATTCTGTATATCTTAGAGCTTGGGGTGATTATTTTCATCATACGCTTAAGCTTACCAAAAGTGAAAAATCTGGACTCGGACACATAGGTTGGAGAGCAGATAGCCCTGAAGCCTTAGAAGAGTGTGTAGCCTATTTAGAAAGTATTGGTGCAGGTCGTGGATGGGTAGAAGGTGATTTAGGTCATGGGAAAGCCTACCGTTTTCAATCACCCGATGGTCATACTCATGAAGTTTTTTGGGATGTTGTTTGGTTGCGTGAAACTGGCGAGCGTGGCAGTATTTATGCCGACCGCTACGCAAGTAATCGTAAATTAGGAGCCAACCCTCGTCGTTTCGACCACGTAACATATATGGTTGCCAAAGGAAAGTATGCTAATGAAAAAGAATTCTGGAAAAATATGGGATTTAAAAATCCCGATGAAATCAGAATTGCTGACGATATACCACCAATTGGTGGACTTGCATACCATCGGGAATCTTTCGCACGATATTGCCATATTTACCGACCCAAATATTGGTGAAAACGAAGGCGTTTTAAACCACATTTGTTGGAATGTAGATAGCCGTGAAGAAGTCTTGATTGCCTTAGATTATTTCATAGAAAAAGGTTACAAAAGTGTAATGGGAGCCCCAACTCGCCACAAAGCTGATGAAGGTTTCTTTATTTATATCATCGACCCAGGTAGCGGAGTATTGTTTGAATATTATGCTTGTGCAAGACTGGTTTTTGCACCTGATCATTTAGATGTTCATTACCTAAAAGATAATCCAAATGATGCATGGGGAACCGCTAATCCATTTGCTGAAATGGCAAAAGGTAAAAAACTCGGCTTAACCGACGGCGTAGTAAAACCAGCAGACGTTTAACGATTGCGGATTTACGAATGACGATTTACGAATTTTTGTTTCTCCTCGTCGAATGTACCCCGTGATTTTTAAAATCTTAAAGTTTAATCTGATTATTTATTTACAATTAAATTCGACTGATATCGTAACTTATCAATTTAGAAACAATTCGTAAATCGTCATTCGTAAATCGAAAATCAAAATGTGGCATTTTTATCCGGGCAAATATATGCCCTCCTATCAAGTAAATAGAGCATTGACCCAAGCCCATTATGGCGGTGGTGAATTTGCTGAAATCATAGAAGTTGCCAGTAAAATCGACCCTGACAATCGGGATTCTTTTAATTTAGAATGGCTTAAAAAAGGCGATGAGGTTTTTGCTTTGGCTGAGGATTTTGAGCAAAAAGATGCCCCAGTATCTGCCAGACGCACTTATTTGAGAGCATTCAATTATTTGCGTACGGCAGAATTTTTCATGAATCTTCAAAATGAAGCGAAATTACCAACCTACACAAAAGCACGAGAAGCGTTTATCAGGTCATTAAAATATTTTGACGAAAAACCGCTTCAAATCGAAGTACCCTTCGAGGGTTCATTCCTGCCAGCTTATTTGTTTAAGCCAGCTGGGGTAAAAAATCCACCTGTAATGGTGATGTTTGGTGGGCTTGATAGCCTTGCCGAAGAGCTTTATTTTGGTATCGGCAATCACCTTAACGAAAGAGGAATTGCCCTTTTGGCAGTTGATGGACCAGGTCAAGGAGCGGCTTTGCGTTTAAATCACATTCATTCTCGCCATGATTATAATGTGGCAGGAACGGCAGTTTATGAATATGTGGTGGCAAACCTACAAGACGAAGTTGATACCACACGCATCGGCATAGCGGGTGTTTCGATGGGTGGTTATATGGCGGCTCGTTGTGCCGCTTTTGAGCCTCGTTTCAAGGTTTGTATGATTTTTGGAGCAGTATATTCTTATTATTCGGTTTGGGCTGGACGAACTGCCAAGCACCCTCTGGCAGAAATTGTGATGCACATCATGGATGCCAATTCGTATGAGGAAGTGTTAGAAAAACTGAAAGGATTTACACTCGAAAACGGTGTGGCCGAACAAATTTCAATGCCTACTTTCATCATGCACGGGGGGGGCGACCAACAAAATTTTGTGGAACACGCCATCAATCTCGAAAAACATTTAACTTGTGAACACGAAATGAAAATCGTACCCGCAGGCGAAAGTGGCTCTCAACATTGCCAAGTTGATGACTTTATGCCAACTTTGGATATGTACGATTGGATTGCCAAGAAGATAAAGGAATAAAATGATATGTGATTTACGAATGACGATTTACGAATGTGTGCTAATCGTTTTAGATTAATCGTAAATCATAAAATCGTAATTCGTAAACTAAAAACTGTATGAAAAAAATATTAGTTGTCGGTGCTGGAATCGGCGGACAATCAGTTGCTATTGGCTTAAAAAAAGCAGGTTTTGAAGTCGATGTTATCGAATTACACAACACATTTAACGTTTATGGTGTAGGAATTATTCAACAAGCTAATGCCCTAAGAGCCTTGGATGCCATTGGTGTAGCCGACGAAGCCATGCGGAGAGGTTCGCCCTATGGAAAAGTGAAATTATGCTTGCCCCACGGTGTTCAAATCGGCGAGGCAGGAACTCCACCAATTGGCCGTTTTCCGAGTCACAACGGTATTTCACGCAGAATTTTGCACGAAGTTTTATTGGCAGAAGCACAAAAAATAGGCATTGAGTTACCGTATGGGTGTAACAGTGGAATACTATTGATAATCAGCCTGATGTAGCACATGTTAAATTTAGCGATGGCACATCGGGCAGTTATGATGTTGTGGTTGCGGCTGATGGTACAAACTCGAAGGTACGGAAACTTATCTTTGGTGATTTCAAATCAAAATATGTAGGGCTTTCGGTTTGGCGGTATGCCTTTAAGCGTCCCGCTGATTTAGACACGGGCTATATTTACTTCAATAAAAAGCATAAAATTGGCATCATTCCAATGACCGCTGATTTGTGTTATATTTTCTTAAATTCTGCCGAAGGCGACGATCCAACTATTCCCGAAGACCAATTGGTTGAAAAACTAAAAGGATATATGTCTCAGTATCCAATTCCGATGGTGCAGGAGCTAATTCCGCAAGTTGTTGATGCTAAATTAGTCAACTATCGTAGCCTTGAAACCCTCAATATGCCAGCACCTTGGTATAAAAATAGCGTAGTAGTTTTGGGTGATGCTGCTCACACAACCATTCCACAGTTGGGTTCGGGAGCTGCCTTGGCAATAGAAGATGCCGTTGTTTTGGTGGAAGAATTACAAAAGGAAGGTTCAATAACGGAGAGTTTTGAACGATATATGGCACGCCGCTACGACCGTTGTAAAATGGTGGTGGACGTTTCTGAAACCTTGGGTGCGTGGGAATTATTGGAATACACCGACCAGCCACTACCAGAAGGTGCCAATGCGGGTATGCTCATGGGCAAAACGGGCATGAGATTGACGGAGGAAATATAAGGGTCAATTTGGGATTTTAATTATGATTTACGGATTACGAATTCGAATCCTCGAGCAGTTGAATCCGTAAATTGTAAATCGAATAAATCGTAAATCAAAAGAATGAAATTAATAACATTTTTAAATAAAGAAAAACAAAGCCGAATCGGTTGGCTTCAAGGAGATAGCGTAGTGGATATGCAATTGGCAAGCGAAAAACTACCGACTGATATGCTTTCTTTTATTGATAATCACGAAGAATATTTCGATGTTATTAAAGCCTTGGGCAATGTTCAGCCACATTATAAGTTGGCAGAAATCCAACTTTTGGCACCGCTACCAAACCCTCGAAGCATTCGTGATTATATTGGTTTTGAAATGCACATGCTCAATGCTTCTCGTTCGTTTGGGCATACCGTTGGCGAAGCGTGGTATGAAATGCCGATTTTCTATTTCACCAATCACCACAATGTGTTTGGTCCAAATGATGAAATCAAAAGACCAGCCAACGAAACCAAGCTCGATATTGAGCTTGAAATCGCTTGTATCATTGGTAAAAAAGGCTCTGATATAAAAAAAGAAGATGCCAAAAATTACATCTTTGGTTATACCGTTTTCAATGATTGGACGGCACGAGCAACCCAAAAAGTAGAAATGACCATTCCACTTGGACCGCACAAAGGCAAAGATTTTGCTAATGCTTTTGGTCCTTGTATCGTTACTGCCGATGAATTTGAACAATATGAGGTACCTTTTTCGGAAAGTTATTTTGAAACTCCATTAAAAGTTCCGACAGTGCAGGATGTAAGATTTGACGTAAAAATGACTTCAAGAATTAACGGCGTAACCATTTGTGAAGGTAATTACAAAACAGTTCATCACACCTTCGGTCAAATGCTCGAAAGAGCCTCCGAAAATGGCGTAAACATCATGCCTGGCGATATATTGGGTTCTGGCACAGTGGGTTGGGGAAGTTTAATCGAAAATAACTTTTCAGTGCATCGTCCCTTAGAACCTGGTGATGTAGTAGAATTGGAAATTGAAGGAATTGGAATTTTAAGAAATACGGTTATCTAAAAAACAATAAATGAGAAATTTATTAATATTGAGTTTAATGCTTTTGGCAACCGTTTTGCAAGCCCAGGATGTTAAAACCCTTCAAAATAAAGGAGGGAAAACCATTGTTTATACCCCAAATTCTGGCATAAAAATATTGACAATCAACGGTTTATCCTTCAAAGACCTTAACAAAAATGGCAAATTGGATAAATACGAAGATTGGCGATTGGCTGATAATATTCGTGCCAAAGATTTAGCGTCAAAACTAAGCATTGAACAAATTGCGGGATTGATGCTTTACTCTTCGCATCAATCAATTCCTGCTCGTGCGGGTGGTTATTTTGCTGGAACTTATGGTGGTAAACCTTTTAAAGCTGGCGAAACAGACCCATCAGATTTAACTGACCAACAGAAGAAATTTTTGGCAGAAGATAACCTTCGCCACGTGTTGCTCACCACCGTACAAACACCCGAAATTGCCGCCAAATGGAACAATAAATTGCAGGCTTTTTGCGAGGGAATAGCTTTGGGGATTCCTGCTAATAATAGTTCCGACCCACGTCATGGTACAAAAGCAAAAGCCGAATTTGATGCTGCCGCAGGGGGAGAAATCTCGATGTGGCCCAGTTCATTGGGCATGGCAGCTACTTTTAACCCAGCCTTAACCGAAAAATTTGGTAAAATTGCTGCCGCCGAATACCGTGCTTTGGGCATCACAACGGCTCTTTCACCACAAGTAGATATTGCCACAGAACCACGTTGGGGACGTTTCAATGGCACATTTGGCGAAAGTCCTTGGCTTTCGGCAGCAATGGGGCAAGCCTATTGCGATGGTTTTCAGTCGAGCGTTTGGGGGGCAAAAAGTGTGAACGCCATGGTGAAACATTGGCCTGGTGGTGGTGCTGGTGAAGCGGGACGAGATGCCCATTACGCCAACGGAAAATTTGCGGTTTATCCAGGTAATAACTTTGATGCTCACATGATTCCCTTCACGCAGGGGGCATTCAAGCTAAGAGGAAAAACCAAAATGGCTTCGGCAATTATGCCTTATTACACCATTTCGTGGAATCAGGACAAGAAAAACAATGAAAACGTAGCCAATAATTACAACAAATACATCATCACTGACCTACTTCGCAAAAAATATGGCTATGATGGAGTTGTTTGTACCGATTGGTCGGTGGTTGGCCAGCATAAAGTGATGGATTCTTTTTTGGATGGAAAATCTTGGGGGGTCGAAAATCTTTCGATACCTGAGCTTCATTACAAAGCCCTGATGGCGGGAGTGGACCAATATGGAGGTAATAACCTTGTGCAGCCTGTTGTGGAAGCTTATCAAATGGGTGTTAAAGAATTTGGCGAAGCCAAAATGAGAGCCAGAATGGAGCAATCAGCGGTCAGATTATTGAAAAATATTTTCAGGGTTGGCGTTTTTGAAAACCCATACTTGAATACCGAAGAAACAAAAACTATCGTGGGTAAACCCGAATATATGAAAGCGGGGTACGAAGCCCAGTTGAAATCTATCGTGATGCTTAAAAATCAGGCAAATGCCTTGCCAGTTAATACTAAAAAGACGGTTTATGTGCCAAAACGTTTTGTGCCAGCCAGTCGAAATTTCTTGGGAATGGAAACGCCCGCTTCGGAAGATTATCCAGTAAACATGGAAATCGTGAAGAAGCAATTTAACGTAACTGACAACGCCGATGAAGCAGATTTTGCGATAGTTTTCATCGAAAACCCCAAGGCTTCGATTGGTTATGATAAGGAATATACTAAAAATGGTGGAAATGGTTATGTGCCAATCAGTTTACAATACAACGATTATACGGCTACCGATGCCCGTGAGGTAAGTATTGCGGGGGGAGATATTTTGGAAAGTTTTACTAATCGAACTTACAAAGGTAAAACCGCCAAAACCCCCAATATTACCGATATGAAATTGGTGGTTGATACAAAAGCCAAGATGAAAAACAAGCCAGTTGTGGTGGTGATAAACACAACAAACCCAATGATTTTTTCTGAAATCGAACCCTCGGCATCGGCAATTTTATTGAGTTTTGGCGTGCAAGACCAAGCCATCATTGAAACCATTGCGGGTAAATCGGAGCCATCGGCACTTTTACCCATGCAAATGCCACTCAATATGAGCATCGTGGAAAAACAAGCCGAAGACTTGCCTTATGACATGGCTTGCCACAAAGATACCGAAGGCAATACCTACGATTTCGGTTTCGGCTTGAACTTCAAGGGCGTAATTAAAGACGCCCGAGTTTTGAAATATAAGAAGTAGAAAATCAATCCTGTTTATAAGCTGTAATATTAGCAATGGAAAAATTTAAATCATTTTTTTTAACAACAACAGTATGAAAATCATAGATATTTCAGTAACAATTTCGGAAGAAATCAAAGAACCGATGACAACCAAAATTGAGTATGAGGGACACAAAGACGGGGCAAAAAAAATCGGTGCAATGCTCTTTGGGGGCATGACCGACTGTTTTATCAACGATAATGGTCCTGCTGGTGAAACCCTCACTGTTACGTCTCATTGTGGTACGCACGTAGATGCCCCTTATCATTACTATCCAACTTGCGAAGGCAAACCATCAAGAACGATTGATGAAATGCCTTTGGATTGGTTTTTTCATGATGGCGTTGTGCTTGATTTTACCGATAAACCCGATGGCTATATGTTTGAAGCTGAGGATTTAATCGAAAAATTAGCAGCAATAAATTACACGCTTAAACCATTCGATATTGTGCTAATTCGCTGCGATGCCGACAAGCGGATTCATGACCCTGAGTTTGTGAAAATCCACGTAGGAGCATCGGCAAAGGCTACGCACTGGCTCATTGATCAAGGCATAAAAGTGATGGGAACCGATGGTTGGGGTTGGGATATTCCGCTTCATATTCAAGCGGCAGATTATAAGGCAAATCCACGTCCAGGAGTTATTTGGCAAGCACATTATGTGGGTATTGAAAAGGAATATTGCCAGATAGAAAAACTCGCAAATCTTGATCAATTACCACCTTATGGCTTCAAGGTGGCTTGTTTTCCTGCTAAAATCAAAGGGGCAAGTGCGGGTTGGACTCGGGCAGTTGCCATTATTGAGTAAATTAATAATGTTAGAAATATCCAAATTAACAAAATATGAAACCACCATTCAGAGCCGACCACGTTGGCAGTTTATTAAGGACATCAGCCGTTAAAGAGAACCGTTTGAAGTGGAAAAATGGATTAATCTCTGCCGAAGAACTACGTGAAATTGAAAATATTGGTATTGCTGAAACCGTCAAAAAATTAGAAGCCACGGGCATGAAATCCATCACCGATGGCGAGTTTCGTAGAGATTATTTTCACTTGGATTTCTTGAAAGAATTAGCGGGCGTAACTGTAACAGGGGGCATTGATGCGAACCCCAATGCCAAAGCCGCAGAAGACGGATTTACGCCTCCAAAATTGAGTGTTACGGGAAAATTACAACACGTAAAAGACATTCAAATGGCTGATTATGAATTTCTTAAATCCGTTACAACTCAAACTCCAAAAGTATCAATTCCTTCCCCAACGATGGTGCATTTTAGGGGTGGCAGAAAATCAATTGATATAAATTCATATCCAGATATGGACGAATTTTTTCATGATTTGGCGAATGCCTATAAACAAGAAATTGATCACTTATACAAAGGTGGACTGCGATATTTGCAATTAGACGATACAAACTTGGCCTATCTTTGCGACCCAAAAATGAGAGCAGCCGCCGTAGAACGTGGCGAAGACCCCAACGAATTACCCAGAACTTATGCGGCTTTAATTAACTCCGTAATTGATAACCGTCCATCGGATTTAACCGTTGGCGTTCACCTTTGCCGTGGTAATTATCGTAGCACTTGGTTTGCCGAGGGTGGATATGAACCCGTAGCTGAAATTTTGTTTAATAGCATCAACGTGGACGCTTATTTCTTGGAATATGACGACGAACGTTCGGGTGATTTTGCACCTTTACGATTTGTTCCAAAAGACAAAATGGTAGTTTTGGGGATTGTATCCTCTAAATTAAAAGAATTAGAAAATATAGACGATTTGGCTAAACGAATTGATGAAGCCGCCAAATATATGCCGCTTGAACAAATGTGTGTGAGTCCGCAATGTGGATTTTCATCAACCCATCACGGTAACGATATGACCCACGACGACCAATGGAGAAAGATGGAATTGGTAGTAAATACTGCCATTAAAGTTTGGGGAGAAGCATAAACCATTTTGTTGTTACATTCAAAATATAAAACCTCCGAAAGTTGCAAAGTTCTTGCATTTTCGGAGGTTTTTTGAGATAATATGCTTAATACCAAATAGTTGTGCCCGAAAATAGGTAAACCGAACCGTAAATCGTAATTCTCACATCGTAAATAGTACAATTACTTCAAACCTAACATTTTAATCGCATTTTCTTTCAAAATCAATGGTTTCACTTCGTCTTTAAAACCAGCTTCTTCAAAGTCTTTCATCCATCTTTCAGGCGTGATTAATGGAAAATCAGTGCCAAATAACATTCGGTTTTTCAACATTGTGTTGGCGTATTGAATCAGTTGCTTCGGAAAATATTTGGGCGACCAGCCACTTAAATCAATATACACATTGGGTTTGTGCATTGCCACCGAAAGGGCTTCATCTTGCCAGGGCCAGCTTGGATGGGCAATAATGATGGGGCAATCTGGAAAATCAATCGCTACATCATCTAAGTGCATTGGGTTGGAATATTCCAACCGCAAACCGCCACCACCACGGACACCAGAGCCAAAACCCGAATGCCCCGAATGAAACAACATTGGTAATTTATACTCGGCAATCACTTCGTAGAGGTGATACGCCATTCTATCATTGGGGTAAAAACCCTGAACAGTTGGGTGAAATTTAAAGCCTTTTACGCCATAATTTTCAATTAAATCACGGGCTTCTCTCGCACCCATTCGTCCTTTATGGGGGTCGATGCTCCCAAAGGCAATCATCACGTCATCGTTTTTCAAGGCACATTCCGCCACCTCAATATTGGGAATGCGTTTTTTGCCGACTTCATGTTCAGAATCAATCGTAAACATGACCAACGCCATATTTGAATCCCGATAAAAATCGGCGGTTTCTTGCATGGTTGGGCGTTTATCTGATTTGAAATATTTGGCAAAAGCCACATCAAATTCAGGACGGAAATCGTCGTGCGGCTGACAGCAAGACACCTCAGCGTGCGTGTGTACGTCTATTGCGGTTATTTTTTTTATATCAATCATTTTAATTTTAATTAGACTATGTGGTGAAATTATTTTGCCCCCATTCTAATTGCACCATCCAAACGAATTACTTCACCATTTAGCATTTGATTTTCAATGATATGCTTAACTAAATTAGCGTATTCGGAGGGTCTGCCCAAACGTGGCGGAAAAGGAACTTGTTTTCCCAAAGAATCTTGGGCTTCTTGGGGCAATGATGCCAAAAGTGGCGTTTCAAAAATACCTGGGGCAATGGTCATTACTCGGATTCCCATACGTGCCAATTCACGGGCTATGGGCAAAGTCATGGCAACAATTCCACCTTTTGAGGCAGCATAGGCAGCTTGTCCAATTTGCCCATCAAAAGCCGCAACTGAGGCTGTGTTAATGATGATACCTCGTTCACCACCTTCAAAGCCCCCCTCAATCTCCCCCGAGTAGGGAAGGTTATTTTGCATCACATTAGTTGCCAAACGGATGACATTGAAAGTGCCAATTAGATTGATACTGACCACTTTTGAGAAAAAATCTAAGGAATGAACTCCGTTTTTACCCACCACTCTTTGGGCAGGACCAATGCCCGCACAGTTGCAAATACCGTGTAAACCACCAAAAGTTTTTATCGCTAAATCAATAGCATTTTGTACTTGCTCTTCGTTACTAACATCAGTTTTTACGAATAAAATTTTATCCGATTCCGCACTTTTCCCAGCTTCTTCGTTGATGTCCAGAATAACGGCATTCCCGCCATTATCGACAATCATTTGGGCGGTTGCAAGTCCTAAGCCAGAAGCCCCACCTGTGATAATGAATGTATTGTTTTTAATATTCATAAATAATTATTGGTATATTGCCTCTACGATTCCTTTCCTGTTTTCTAAGACTGCTCGTTGATTTATTGAACCTTTATCGGTTAATTCTCCTTTCTCAGCCGATAAGGTGAACGGTGAAACGATGGCTTTTTTGATGGACGTTGAACTTCCCGTACTTTGTGTTTTAAACTCTGCTACAATTTTATTAAGGTGGACGGAAACTTCTGAAATCAGGGCTATTTCTTCGTGAGGGGTGTTTTCTATGCCAAAATGAGTTTTCAAATAGTCCATTTCCAAGAAAACGATTGCTCCGATAAACGATTTATCATGTCCCGTAATAACTACATCTTGAATAAACCCTTTGCCTGCTTCAATAAATTTTGCTCGTAACGTACCCACACTTACCCACGTACCCGTATCTAATTTGAAATCTTCCGCAATTCTGCCATCGAAAACCATTCCTTCATTGGGATTTTCAGAGTTAACAAACTTCAAGGCATCGCCCGTAATATAAAAACCTTCTTCGTCAAATGCCTTGGTGCTTGCCTCTTCGTTTCGCCAATAATTAGGCATAACGTTTTCGCCCTTAAATCTAACTTCTAATTTTCCTGCATTAGGAACCAGTTTCAATTCTAAACCCGATACTGGTACGCCCAACATTCCCGCAAAGCTCCCCAAAGTAGTATTAAAAAGTGCCGATGGACTTGATTCTGTGCATCCCAAACCCGTGGCAATCAGCAATCTTTTACCCGTAGTTTCAAAAGAAAGTTCTTCCAAAGCGTCCCAAATGTGTTGTGGCATTCCTGCTCCTGCGTAAAAGAGCATTTTCAATTTACTAAAAAAGCGTTTTCTCAAATCTTCGTCCGCTCTCAAATATGGGATTAATTCTTCAAAACCTTTTGGCACATTGAAGTAAATCGTTGGGGTGATTTCTCTCAAATTTTCAACTGTTTTTTTGATGCCTTGTGGTGTTGGATTTCCGTTATCAATATACAAAGAACCACCGTTGAAAACCGTTAATCCAAAATTATGATTTCCGCCAAATGTATGATTCCACGGCAACCAATCAATCAATTCAAAACCTTCTTGCATGAAAGGAAACGTCTGGGTGATTTGTTGCCAATTGGTTGAAATATTATGATGAGTATTAACAACGCCCTTTGGCAAACCCGTTGAACCCGATGTAAACAAAACTTTGGCAACGGTCTCTGGTAAAATCAAATTGTAGGCATTTTCTACTGCTTCGGTGGCTTCGGTTTTACAAATTTCCTCAAAAGAAATTGCTTTAAAATCGCCTTTGGGACACGTTTTAGTGTAAATTATCAATCTATTCTGAGCAATTTCTGCCAAGGCATTTTCAAAAGAACTTCCTCCTGATACCATTAAAATACTGGGCGTAAGCAGATTGAGCGTATGCTTTAATTTAGAAAAATCATTGGATTTATTGGTTGAATAGGCGGGCGTGATAGATGAGTAAGGCACACCAATATGCAGAGACGCCAGTGCCAAAAGCCCATGTTCGATGCTGTTTTCTGACAGAATAGCGATGGGTGATTCTGGAGTAACCCCTTGACTAATAAGAAATTGAGCTATACTTCTAACCTTTTTGTAGGTTTCTTCAAATGTGATGGTTTCCCAAGTATCAGACTCATTTTTTTGACCTAAAAAAACGGTTTGGGGTTTATGTTTTGCCCAATGAATTAGCCTTTCAGTCATTTTGAAAGGGCGATTTTCAAGTTCAGTCGATGATTTCAGATAAATAACGCCATTGGGGTTTTCCTTCTTCTGAATATCAATCGTTTGGGTTTTTATTTCGAGGAATGGTGATTCTTTAAAATTCATTTTAAGATTTTATTTAACGGTAAATAAGCCGTCTATTTAACTTCATGGAAAAGGATTTCCATGTTACATTATTCTCCCACTTTCTTTGCTCGTCCCTCCAGGAAGTCTTTTAATCTTTCTTTGGCTTCGGGGGCGTTTTGAGCTATTGCCGCCGTCAAACTTTCCATCAAAAGTCCTTGGTCTTGTGGCGAATCAACGATTCTTGGCAGAATGTGCATCAAAGCGTAATTGGTCATACCAGCGTTAGACGAAATTTTCTGTGCCAGTTCATTCGCTTTTTCCATTCCCTGCCCTTCCTCAACCAAATATTGTGAAAAACCAACTCGCTCACCTTCATCGGCTTTGTAAACTCTGCCCGTAAGCATCATGTCGGTCATACGAGCTATTCCGATTAATTTCGGCAAACGTACCGAAGCCCCACCACCCACAAAAATACCTCGTTGTCCTTCTGGAAGTGCATAAAAAGTGCTTGATTCGGCAACTCTGATATGACAAGCGGAAGCCAATTCAAGCCCACCACCGACGCACGCCCCATGCAGAACGGCAACAACTGGAACTTTGCCAAATTGTACTTTTTCCAAAGCCCTGTGCCACATTCTGGAATGGTGCATTCCTTCAACGGCATCACGCTCGGTGAGTGCCGAAAGGTCAAGTCCTGCCGAAAAGTGCTTGCCTTCACCATAAATTATGGCACATTTTACACCCGCTGGAATATTTGAAAATATTTCTTCAATGCCCAAAACAATGGAATCATTGATGGCATTTCGTTTTTCGGGGCGATTGAGTTTTACTATTAAAATCTCATTTCTTACTTCTGTTTGAAGCATATCACTCTCTTGCATTTTATCTTGCACGTTTCTATTTTTTTATTGGATGCTTAATTTGGGGTAATTTCTGAATAATTTCTCAGACTAAAATCATTGATTTGGGAACTTCCCGAAAGTTCCCCTTCGGAAGTGAATTTCTCGACTACTTCCCGAAAGTTCTTTCTGCTTTCGGGAAGTTCAAGAAACTTACTAATCAATTCACTAAATCGTATGTATTTTGGTTTCTTCAACGGCTTTTCGGTATGGTTTTAAGGCAAGAGCCGTTAGAACAGTAATCATAATTCCACCAATCAAATACATCAACACCAATGAGTATCGAATCATATTTTCGTCTTTAAAAATAGAATCAGTAAAAAAAGCGACTGCCAATGGTCCTAAACCAATACCTATTAAGTTAAGAATAAACAAAAATATAGAAGATGCCAAAGCTCTAACTTGGTTTGGCATGATTTCTTGAATCGCCGCTGTGATAGCTCCGAAGGGTGCGGCTAAGGCAAAATTGGGAATAAAAATTGCCAATAATGCCCATTCGGGTTTTGGTGAAAGTGGTAAAACGCAAGAAAAAATACATAATATTCCTGCCATCAAACTTATTCTTAACCGACCATCTATTACACCTTTTTTTACTAATTTATCGGCATACCAGCCTCCGAATAATACTCCTAAAACAGACGAAGTTACCAAAACAACTCCATAAAATGCCCCTGCTCGTGGTGCTTCCCAACCATAAGTTCGTGCCACAAAAGTGGGAATCCAAGCGTTTGAGCCGTAGTTGATAAATGCTTGGAAAGCCGTTGCGAAGCAAATTAATAAATAAGCGGTGCGGTGTTTGAAAATAATGGCGAATGATTCTGACAAAGATAATTTGACGGTTTCGCCATCTTTTTTGAGGGAATTTGTGCGGGAAGGTTCCGTGACAGTAAAAAGTAAACCAGCAATCACTAATCCTGGCAAACCGACGTATAGAAAGATTAATTGCCAAGGGAAAATTTCACCTAAAAAGGGAATTGTTATCATGCCTTCGGTAGGCAATTTAGCCACAATTCCAGAGCCAATCAGCATGGCGATTCCTGAACCCAAGAATACGCCAAGTGAAAAAATACTCATGGCGGTTGCCAATTTATTTTTAGGAAATAAGTCCGAAATCATTGAGTAGGCAGAAGGTGAAAGTGTAGATTCACCCACACCCACACCCATGCGGGCAAAGAAAAACTGAATATATGTTCCAACTCCTGCACAGAGGGTTGTCATAAACGACCAAATAGAAATGCCAGCAATAATGATATTTCTTCGGCTTTTTCTATCGGCCAATCGGCCAATAAAAATGCCAAAAATAGTGTAAAAAATAGCAAAGCTTAAACCCATGAGCAAACTCATTTCGGTATCGCTAAGGTGCAAGTCTCGTTTGATGGGTTTTACCAATAAACTCAAAACTTGTCGGTCGATGAAGGAAGATATATTGGCGAGGGTTAATATTCCAACGGCATACCAAGCCCCCCAAGCCGTCCCCCGACCCCCAATGGGAGAGTTATTTGATTGCTTAGATTCTTCTATTTTCATATTTTTTAGTAAGTTTTTTTTAGGTAATAATTTAATTCCTCCATTGGGGGTCAAGGGGCTATATACCCATCCTTCGCCTTAACACCAGTTTTTACCCAACTCCTTAATTCATCAAATGCCTTCGCCGTTTGAGAGTCTGTAAACTGGCAATGCCCTTGTCCGTAGGAGTATTTTACTGGAAATATTGGTCTTTAGATTTTTGATTACCTACACATTTATTATACGTTTAAGGCTTGGTTCATTGCGTCTCGGTCAAATGCATTTTCGTTATTCGCCAGCCAAATAGCAGCCACGGCATTACCCGTAAAATTAGTTATGGCTCGTGCTTCGGACATAAACCTATCTACGCCCAAAAGTATCGCCAGGCCTTCTATTGGAATTATTTTAATAGCTGCCAGTGTTGATGCCAAAGCGATAAAGCCGAGACCTGTTACGCCCGCCGAGCCTTTGGTTGTAATCATCAAAACGCCAATAATCGTTATTATTTGTTCAAAACTCAAATGAATTTCAAAGACTTGTGCCAAAAAGATAACCGCCATCGACATATAAATCGTTGAACCATCTGTATTGAACGAATAGCCCGTGGGTACTACAAGCCCGACTACGGATTTAGCACAACCCATACGCTCCAATTTTACCATCAGTTGTGGTAAAACAGGTTCTGAACTTGACGTACCCAATACGATGAGAAGTTCTTCTTTGAAATAGGCCAAAACCTTGAAAATGCTTATCTTGTATTGTCTCAACATCAAGCCCAGTACCACAAATATGAATAAACCCATCGTTATATAAACGGTGGCCATCAGTTTTGCCAAAAGTACAATCGAGCCTAAACCATATTTAGCTATCGTGTAGGCCATGCCGCCAAATGCCCCCAAAGGTGCAAAGAGCATCAGGAAAAATAACCATTTAAAAAGGGTATTTGAAACCTTGGTCATTATGCCTGTAAGTGGGCTTAAAGCCTTACTTTTTGTAACGAGAATACCAATAAGGATTGCACCTATGATGATTTGTAAGGTAGTATTAGTAGAAAGCATTTCGACCCACGTAAACCCTTTTGCATCATTTACATAATTTGACACATTCGCTTGACTTATATTTCTCAAAACACCTTTACCCGGCTGAATAATCCAAGCAACGAAAACGCCAATTAGTAAAGCACCCGTTGTAATCACTTCAAAATAGAGTAGTGCTTTTGCTCCCAATTTGCCTACTTTTTTCACATCGCCCATTTGTATTACCCCCAGTGCAGTTGTAAGAAAAATGATTGGATTGATAAAAAGTTTCATGGTTGAAATAAAAACGCCACTACACCACTCGCTTAATGTATTTCCTACTTTGAGCTCATGACCAAAAAAATTTGCTTTCCAACTATTATCCATGACTTGTTTGAGGGCTATTTCTGGAAAAAAATGCCCGATGAATATGCCTAATACAATAGAAAACAAGACAAAATAAATGAGTTTTGAAGCAATGTATTTCATGGCTTTTCTTATTTCAACTTTTTGATAATTGCCTGAGTTACGTCTTTTGTTTGAGCTTTACCACCTAAGTCAGGCGTAAGTGCAGTCCCTTCCAGCACAACGGCTTCGATGGCTTTTAAGATGAGAGCAGCTCCTTCTTTTTCACCAAGGTGGTCGAGCATCATGGAGGCTGTCCATATAGAGGCAATCGGATTGGCTATGTTTTTACCTGCAATATCAGGTGCACTGCCATGCACAGGCTCAAACATACTCGGGAATAAGCGTTCTGGATTGATGTTGGCACCTGGGGCTATACCCATACCGCCCACAACGGCTGGTCCAATGTCTGAAAGAATATCACCAAATAAATTAGAGGCGACTACTACATCAAAGCTACTGGGGCGTGTGATAAAATGAGCACAAAGAATGTCAATATGGTACTGTGCCGTGGCTATCTCTGGATATTGTTTTTCCATTTCTGCAAAACGTTTAAAGTGTCTTTCACCCACGCGCCATCTATGCGACGGCCGACGAAACACCGTTCCTGCATCGCACGATGGAGGAGTATTTTCCGATCGTTGCCGCACGCCAGTCCCCCGCCTCGCGCAAGGAACCGCGGCACGACTACATCGACTCCATCGAATTCGCCGGCGAAAACACCGCCTTTGCCCGGGTTCGGTGCTCAATCGGCGCACGTGACTTTGTCGATTTCCTGACATTCGTGAAAGTCGATGGAGTGTGGCAGATTATTGCCAAGGTTTTCCAGATCATCGAGCGACCGCCCCAGGAGCATTGAAGCGATGCCTTATGTGAACATCAAGATTACCCGCGAGGGCGCAACAGCTGCACAGAAGGCCGAACTCATCCAGGGAGTGACGAAACTGCTCGTGGACGTGCTGAACAAGACCCCTGCGACAACCTTTGTCGTCATCGATGAGGTCGCGATGGAGGACTGGGGTATCGGTGGCCTGCCTGTCGAGGCGTATCGACAGGCTTCGAAGCGGGGCGCCTGAAGCTTCATGGCTCTCAGAACCCGCATTACCGAAAACTTTGGTCTCTCGGTGCCGATCCTGTCGGCGCCGATGGCTGGCATCGCAGGCGGCGCCCTCGCGGCGGCGGTCGGTCATTCCGGAGGCCTGGGGCTGATCGGCGGCGGCTATGGCGACCGGCGCTGGCTGGAGCAGGAATTCGAACGCGCCGGCAATACCAAGGTCGGCGTCGGCTTCATCAGCTGGGCACTCGCCAGGGATCCCGGCCTGCTTGATATCGCCCTCGATCGATCTCCAAGAGCGATCTTCCTTTCGTTCGGCGATGTCGGGCAGTTTGCACCGGCAATCGCGCGCGCGGGCATCGCTCTCATCGCGCAGGTTCAAACGGTAAAGGCGGCGAAGATTGCCGTCGCCGAAGGGGCGCAGGTGATCGTCGCACAGGGCACCGAGGCCGGTGGTCATGGCGGCAGCCGCGCGACGCTTCCGCTCGTCCCGGCTGTCGTCGATGCCGTCCCCGGAACGCCCGTCATCGCTGCAGGCGGCATTGCAGACGGCCGGGGCCTGGCTGCTGCGCTCATGCTCGGAGCAGACGGCGTGCTGTGCGGCACGGCACTCTACGCGACACGGGAATCGCTTGCCAACATCCCGGCAAAGAACGCCGCGATCACCGGCTCCGGGGACGAGACCGTCAAGGGCACGGTCTTCGATCTGATACGCGGCCATGATTGGCCAACGCAATGGCAATTGCGGACACTCGACAACGGCTTGTACCGCGCATGGCACGACCGTCTCGCAATGCTGAAAGACAGTATCGATCAAGTTCGCCATCGCTATCTTGACGCTCAGGCGACCGGCGATACCGAGCAGTTGCCGGTCATCGTCGGCGAGGCTGTCGACCTTGTGCGGTCCCTGGAACCTGCCTCCCTCGTCATCGAACGCATGGCGCGCGAGGCCGAGGAGCGGATGCGAAACATCGTCAGAGACTGTATCACGCGCTAGTCGCGGGCATCCCAGGCCTTCACCACGGCCTTCTTCGCCTGCGTCCGCCAGACACGCGTCAGGTTTTCCCGCGCCCATTCGAGGTCGAGCCGGTCCGGACGGGCGAGCACCAGCCTATGGGGTCGGTGATGATCGGTGGTGAAAAAGGTGTCGGGGTCGATCTCAATCAGGTGGTCGCGCTCCTCGAAAGGGACCTTGAAGACCGGGCAGTCATGGGTCGGGTTCCAGAACAGCATGGCCTTGCCGTTGACCTTGAAGGAGGGATGCCCCCAGGAGGTGGTTTCCTCCGTGGTCGGGAGAGCAAGGATAATCTGGCGCAGGGTATCGAGGGTGATCATGGCGGGGCCTCCGGAGGTCAGTCTGCCAGAGGCTTTAGGACGTGTCATCAGGTCCAGATACGCCCCCTCATCCGCCCTTCGGGCACCTTCTCCCCGCGAGCGGGGAGAAGGAGACGCCGCCAGCCTCAGGGGGCAACACGCACACTCAGATATCCGCCGTCCGCGACGCTGTCGCAAAGCTCCGACCATTCGCAGCCCGAACAGGCGGTGCGGATCTCACCGGTGGCGAAGGTTTTTCTGAGACGCGTAAGCAGAGCGGACGTCGGGGTGATGCGAGCGCCCGGTGGAAGCGGGCTGCCGATCAGGCGGGCGACGGCGTCTGCCGCTGCCCGGTCCCGCTCGACGACACCTGACCCATGGCAATGGGCCTCGGGGTCTGCGGTCAGCGGGCCGCAGATATCGTCCGGCCCCGCCACCAGCTCGATCTCCTCGCCGGCCGAGAGCCTTGAGGCGATCACCTCGTAGTTCTCGACGAAGGCGGGCGAATAGCCCTTGCCGACATAGGTCAGCATGCAGAGCAGGTGGTGGGCGCGGAGCCGGACGGTCATTCTTGCTGCAGTCGGTTGTTATGCATTCAGAGGTCGAGCGGCTTTGCCTTGCGGCGGGCCAGCGCCATCAGCAGGGTGGCGGCGAGTGCGGATTTCAGCACGGCACCCAGGATGAAGGGCGTGACGCCGAGAGCCAAGCCCTTTTCGGCACCGATCAGATAGCCAAGCCAGGCGCCGCCGATGGCGAGGCACAGGATATTAGCGGAGAGATGGGCGAGGAAGCTCTTGACCACGTGGCTGCCCGTCCAGCCCTTTTCGGCAAGGTAACCGGCAAGTGCTGCGATGATCGGGAAAGAGACGAGGTAGCCGGCGGTCGGGCCGACGAAGGGCGCAAGACCGCCGCCGCCATTGGCAAGAACCGGCAGGCCCATCATCGCCTCGCCGAGCCAGGCAAGCACGGTGAGCGCGCCCAGACGCCAGCCATAGAGCACGCCGATCATGGTCAGCGCAAAGGTCTGCATGGTGATCGGCACCGGCACCATGGGCACGGAGATCTGCGAGGCAAGGGCCAGCACGCCCGTGCCGAAGAGGAGAAGAGCGGCCTGCACGGGAAGCGAACGGCCCGATATGCCAAGCGGATCGAAACCGCGGCCGGCGGGCGCAAGAATGGTCGTCATGGGCAATCTCCATTTTATAGATAATTTTAAGTGGCGAAGAATCTTTTATCTATGGAATTGGCGGATGCCAAGATGAAGGTTGCAGGAATCTCGGGGAAGGTCGCCGGTGTGGGGATCAAGATTGCTGAGCATGACGTAGCTTTGCGCCTCTTCTCTCTTTTTATCTATAATTTTAGAACGAGGCCGCGCCCCTCACCCTACCCTCTGCCCGCAAGCGGGGAGAGGGAGGTGCGCGCGGTCAGCGTTTTGGCCTTCTCCCCTGCAGCCAAGGAGAAGGTGCCGCCCTTCGGCGGGCTCAGGAGGCGGATGAGGGGCAAAGGATCACCCCTCACCCTGAGGTGCCTGCGCCTGCAGGCCTCGAAGGGCGAGGCCACGGAAGAGCCACCCGCCCTCGTCCTTCGAGGGGAGCGCTCGCTCCCGCCTCAGGATGAGGGCTTGCCACCAGAGAGGGCGCGTCCATCACAGGGCGGTGGCTGGCCAGCAGAGAGCGGCACCCTTCTGCCTGGATGAGGGCTTGCCTGAGGCGGCGCCGCCAACACCCTCCCCTTGAGGGGGAGGGTCGGACCGCAGGTCCGGGGTGGGGTGACAGCGACGCTGGCCGGGATCGATGGCGGAGGTGGTTTTCGCCCCACAAAGCGGCCCGTGGCGGAAGTCGGACAGGTCGGCGGGCTTCACCCCCACCCGCCGCTTTGCGGCGACCCCCCCCTCAAGGGGGAGGTGGAGTGCGGCGGAACGGCTCGGCGACGCTCACCCGACGATCGCAAAGCCTTCCGTCTCGGCGCGACCCGGCACCGGCATCGGCGCGCGGCCGATCCATTGGACGTGGCGCTCCAGGATGCGGGCGGCTTCCGATGCGTCGCCTGATTTCAGGGCTTCGAGGATGGCGCGGTGGTCGTGGTCGGTGCGGGCTTCCCAGGTGGCGCGCCAGGCGACGAAGAGGAAGCGGGCGGAGACGGCGTGGAGATCGTCGATGACGGACAGCAGGCGCGGCATGCCGCAGGTGGAGACGATCAGCCGGTGGAAGCGGCGGTTGGCCTCCTCCCAGGTGCGAACATCCTTGGCGTCATCCGCGTCGGCTGCGGCCTGTTCGGCAGCGGCCAGCACCTCCGGCGTCAGATTGGGGGCGGCGTGGCGAAGGGCCAGCACTTCAAGTGCTGCGCGCATCTCGGCGACTTCGCGCACCTGTTTGAGATCAAAGCTGGCGACCCGCACGCCCCGACGGGGCAGCGAGACGACCAGGCCTTGCGCCTCCAGCCGGCGGAAGGCCTCGCGCACGGGCACATGGCTTGCGCCGAATTCCTCGGCAATATGGTCCTGCCCCAGACGCGAACCGGGCACGAGTTCGCCATGGATGATACGCTCCGCAAGCGCGCGGCTGATGCGGCTCGCCACCGTGTCCTTCAAGGAATCGTCGCGGGTCTTGGGCATGCGGTCATGCATAGTCAGCGGGGCATGGCTTGTCGAGGGAGTGGCAGGACGCGCGTCAGTCGAGCGCCCTTAGGATCGCCTGCCAATCCTGCCGACCGCCGAGAATACGCAGGATGGTCACCTGCCCTTCCAGACCCACATAGACGATGAGATGACTGCGATAGGGATAGATCCGGACCGGCGGCATGAACTCGAGACGTTCGCGAAACAGCGTTGGAGACCGAGCAACCCGGTCGAAGGCCTGCACGAGTTCGTCGAGATAGCGATCGGCCTGATCGGCGGACCAGGTTTCCGCACCATAGGCCCAGACGGTTTCGAGGTCACGCAGAGCCTTCAGGCGCAAGGGTGTAGCGGGCGCTAGCGGGCGCCATGGCTCTCGCGCATCCGCCGCTTGAAGGCCTCGGGATCGAAGGGCTCCGGCGGGCCGCTTTCGATCCCCTTGGTGATGGCGGCCTGAAGCTGGTCGAAGGCTGCGAGACGCTCCTGATCCTTGCGGATCAGGTCGCGGATATAGTCGCTGGCATTGCCGTAGCGGCCGCTCTCGGCCTGACGCTCGACCCAGGCCTTCATCGGATCGGGAAGGGATACGTTCATCGTTGCCATGGTCTGCCTCCAGTCATGCGCCAAAGATGGCGCGGATGGCAAAGTTTGTCAAAACCCCACCCTCACCCATGCCTTGCGCGGCTATCCTCCGGCGCCTCGGCCCGGTCTTCGAGACCGTAGTCGCGCAGCACTTGGGCGACGCGCAGGCGATAGGCGGCGAAGACGCCGCCCCTGCCGGCCGCTTGCGCGGCGCGGTGTTCTTCCGTTTCGCGCCAGCGGCGGACGGCCTCTTCGTCGCGCCAGAAGGAGAGCGACAGGAGCTTGCCACGGGTCGACAGGCTTTCGAAGCGCTCGACGGAGAGGAAGCCGTCGGCCGCCTCCAGTTGGGCGCGCAGTTCACCGGCCAAATCGAGATAGCGGTGGCGCTCTCCGACAAATGGCACCACCTCGAAGATGACGGCGATCATGGCTGGACTTTCGACGATGGCGAGCTGGAGACATTCTTCAGGAAGAGGCGGTCCTCCTCCAGGATGAAGCGGGCGTTCCTGGCGAATTCATAATTGGCCTTGCCGAGCGGATCGGCAGCAAGCTTCGCGCGATAGGCTTCATAGGCCGCCAGATTTTCGATGTGGTAGATGCCGTAGGCCGTGGTTGCCGAGCCCTCGTGCGGGGCGAAGTAGCCGACCAGATCGGCGCCGCAGCGGGGGATCGCCTCGCCCCAGTTGCGAGCGTAAGTGGCGAAGTCGTCGCGACCGAAGGGGTCAATGCGGTAACGGATGATGCAGGTGATCATGGGTTGTTCCTCGTGGTTTGCGAGGTGGGTTTGCCACGGCACCGACGCCTGATGCTTCGATCGGGGTCGAAGTTTTGCCCAACCCTTTCCTTCAACAGTTCGACCCGGATCGAAGCATTGGCTACACTTGCGATGCAGACTGCGCTTTCTAACGGGGAGAACATCATATGGCGGAAGGACCTGACATCGCGCGCATCGCTTCACTGATCGGCGATCCGGCGCGCTCGAACATGCTCTTGGCGCTGATCGGCGGCAAGGCGTTGACCGCGACGGAACTTGCGGGCGCGGCAGGCGTGACGCTGCAGACGGCGAGTTCGCATCTGTCGAAGCTCGAAGAGGGTGGCCTCCTCTCCCAGCGCAAACAGGGGCGGCATCGCTATTTTGCACTGGCCGACGGTCATGTCGGGACGATGATCGAGAGCCTGATGAGCTTTTCAGCGACGCGCGGGCACCTGCGCCACCGCACCGGGCCGAAGGAGCCGGAGCTGCGCAAGGCGCGGATCTGCTACGACCATCTGGCCGGCGATTTTGGCGTACGGATGCTGGACAGCCTGGTTGGGCAGGGCGCAATCCGGGCGGAGGACGAGGCGCTGACGCTGACAACTGTGGGCGAGAGCCTGCTCGAAGGTCGCGGCCTCGATATCGGCAGCCTTAGAGCCAAGCGACGCCCGCTCTGCCGCGCATGCCTCGACTGGAGCGAGCGGCGGACGCATCTCGCGGGCGCGCTGGGGGCGGCGCTGCTCACACATTTCCTCGATCGGGGACTGGCGCGGCGGGTGGAGGAGAGCCGGATCATCCGGTTCTCACCCGAGGGCGAGCGGCATTTTCTCAAGTGGTTTCCCCTGCCCGACTGAGTTCGACATGCATGCGTCACAGGCACCTTGAAAAGAAACCAACCATACGGTATGTTTTAACATTCTCTTTTCCGGAGCCCCGTCCATGAACCCCACACTGACCGCCTATGGCGCGCTGGCTGCCGCCATCGTGCTCGAAGTCATCGGCACGACGTTGCTGCAGAAATCGGCGCAGTTCACCAAGCTTCTGCCGACGGCTGGCATGGTGATGTTTTATGTCGCCTCCTTCTACCTTCTGTCACAGGCGCTGAAGGGCATGCCGCTTGGCATCGCCTATGCCATGTGGGGAGGGCTCGGTATCGTGCTGACCGCTCTGATCAGTGTGTTCTACCTCAAGCAGAGCCTCGATCTGGCCGCGCTTGTGGGTATCGCCCTGATCGTTGCCGGCGTCATCGTGATGAACACGCTGTCGAGCACGGTGTCGCACTGATGGCGGCCTCTCCCTCGCGCGGAGACAAAACGCTTTCCGCGCATCACCGCAAGAAACAGCCGGAGCAGGTGCGCCGGGCTTTGCTGGACTGCGCCGCCCAGATTGCCGCCGAACAGGGTGCGTCGGCCATCACGATCCAGGCGGTCGCCGAACGGGCCGGCGTGACAAAGGGCGGGCTGCTGCATCATTTCGACAGCAAGCAGGCGCTGCTGGCCGCCGTCTTTGAGGATCTTCTCGACAAGATGGATCAGGAAATCGACCGGACTCTGGCGGATGATCCCGCGTCGCGCGGACGCTTCACGCGGGCCTATGTGCGTGCCTGCTTCTCCGACCGCCTGCTGGGCGACCGCAGCCTCTGGGGTGCACTGTCGGTCGCAATCGTCTCGGAACCGGCGCTGCGCGCGCTCTGGTCGGCCTGGCTCGACGGGCGCATGGCGCGGCATGCCGAGACCGACGGCGATCCAAGGCTGGTTGCCGTGCGGCTTGCAGCCGACGGCGTCTGGCTCGCTGACATGATGGAAAAGGCGGGCGGGCTCAAACGTTATCCGCAGGATTTCGAGGTCGTGCTGCTCGCGATGGCTGAGGCTTGAAACTAGACGGCCATGCGATGTTCGGCACGGCAGCCGTGCATGACGCGTGATTGTCCTCGCCCTCCCGATCGTGTAGGGAGCGACTTTCCCTGGACCACATGACGGATGTTTCCATGAGCGGCTTCGACCTCACCCTTTTCGATTGCGACGGCGTGCTCGTCGATTCCGAGATCATCGCGGCCAAGGTCGAATCGAAGCTTCTGACGGAAGCGGGTTATCCGATTTCGGTCGAGGAGATGGGCGAGCGCTTCGCCGGCATGACCTGGAAGAACATTCTGCTGTCGATCGAGAAGGAGATCGATATCCCGCTCTCAGCCAGCCTGATCGACAAGTCGGAACAGCTGCTCGACCAGAAGCTGGCCCGCGAGGTGAAGGCGATCGAAGGCGTGCAGTATGCCCTGGCGCGTCTCGCCGGTCCGCGCTGCATCTGCTCGAACTCGTCCTCGCATCGTCTGGACATGATGCTGACCAAGGTCGGCCTCAAGGAGTTCTTCGCGCCGCATATCTATTCGGCCAAGGATCTCGGTGCTGACAGGGTCAAGCCGAAGCCGGATATCTTCCTGCATGGTGCCAAGCAGTTCAATGTCAGCCCATCCAAGTGCATCGTCATCGAGGATTCCGTGCATGGCGTACATGCGGCACGCGAAGCCGGCATGCGCGTCATCGGCTTTACCGGCGCCTCGCACACCTATCCCTCGCATGCAGACCGGCTGACGGATGCCGGCGCCGAAACCGTGATTGCCCGCATGCAGGATCTGCCGGGCGTGATCGCCGCCATGGCCGAGTGGGAAGGCGCGTTTTAATCGTCCGAAGAGCGACCTGTTCAGGTCTTGATGGTCAACGCCAAGGGCAGGATTTCTGCGACGAAACCGCCCCGGATTGGCATTTCGCCGTCGATTTCCACCGGGAAACGCTGGGGATCACGCGGCCGCACCTCGACGCGACGTCCTTTATGAAAACTTAAGAGCGGATGGCCGACATGGCCGGCGGAATGCAGGCGTCCCAGTAAATTCAGAAGGCCGAGGATCTTCTCCTCGCGCATCACGGCAATGTCGAACAGGCCATCGGCGACATCGGCATCCGGCGTGATGTGCATGCCGCCGCCAAACCAGCCACCATTGGCAATCGCTGCGATCGCCAGCCGCCCCTGATGCACCTGCATGCCATCGATCAGCACTTCGAAATCATAGGGACGATAGCGCAGGATCGCGCGTGCCGCATGGACAAGGAAGCGGAGGGGGCCGTTCAAGATGCGTCTGCGTCCAGGCGCATTCACAGCATCGACGATTTCGCCGGAAATGCCGACACTGGCGATATTGGCAAAGTGGCGACGCTGCTCGTTGCCGGCAGCATCGCGGCTGACGAGCAACCCGGCGTCAATCTTGCGGACAGGGGCGTTTGCGATGTGTTCTGCGAGGGCTGCCGGATCGCTCGGTAGCTTGAAGTTTCGGATGAAATCGCAGCCTGTGCCGATCGGCAGAAAGGCGAGCGGCATCTCGGGGCGCGACGAGGTCAGCACACCATCGACGACATCGCTGATCGTGCCGTCACCGCCGGCGACCACAACAACGTCGTAAGGCCCCACTGCCAGCTCGCGGGCGAGCCTTCTCGCGTCCCCGCTGGAGCGGCTTTCATGGATTTCCAGATCCGGGAAACGATGGCGGAAGGCGGCAAGCAGGGGAGCCCATTGCTTCTGGCCTGCTCGGCCGCCCGCAATGGGATTTCTCACGACAGCAATTTTCAACAAGGCCTCCCTGGGGACACCGCCTTGGTGGCCCACTCCCTCTCAATGCCAGCGCGTGCATCCCGAGGGGCAGGCATGCTCCGCCATGTGGCTTGCACGCTAGCATCCGCCGAGCAGAGAGAGCAAGGCGAGGCACCGGCCCGGACCGATGCCTTGCACAACATGAGAAAGACGTGATCAGCCCCGCTGATGCCGGTGGGTGGAGGCAATGTGGCGATCGGTCAGACGGGCGTTGCCGAAGAGCTTTTCCCGCAGCGGCCCTTCGCGGTATTCGGTCTTGTAGAGACCTTTCTCCTGCAGGCGGGGAACGACCAACTCGATGATGTCGTCGAAGCATTCCGGCACGACCGTGCGCGACAGGTTAAAGCCGTCGACGCCGGTGTCTTCCACCCAGTCCACCAGCCAGTCGACGACCTGATCTGCGGAGGCGACGAGTGGCGGCTGGCGGCTGCCGAGCACCATCTGTTCGATCAGTTTGCGCTTCGTCCATTGCGGCCCGGCCGCGCGGTCCATGGCCTTGATGTTGGAGGTGATCGCCTGGCTCTTGCCCGTCTCGACCGGTTCGTCCATGTCGAATTTGTCGAAGTCGATGCCCATCGAGGCGGCAGCATGGGTGAGCGCGGCCTCGGAGCTCACGTACTGGCGGTAGTCCTCGAACTTTTCGCGGGCCTCCTTTTCGGTGCGGCCGGTGACGATGGTGGCACCAAGGAAGACCTTGATGTCATCGCCTTGACGCCCCAGTCCCTCGGCACGTGCCCGGATGTCGGAGACGATTTCGCGCACGCCCTCCTTCTTCTGGCCGTTGACGAAGACGCATTCAGCGTGGGTTGCGGCGAACTGTCGGCCACGCGGCGAGGAACCGGCCTGATACAGCACCGGCGTGCGCTGGGGCGAGGGTTCTGAGAGGTGATAGGCATCGACCTTGTATTGGCGTCCATGATGATGGACGGGATGGACACGCTGCGGTTCGGCATAGACCTTTGCAGCCTTGTCGGCCACCACGGCTCCGTCTTCCCAGCTTCCTTCAAGGAGCTTGTAGATCACCTCCATGTATTCATCTGCGAGGTCGTAGCGATCGTCATGGGCCATCTGGCCGTCGAGGCCGATGGCGCGTGCGGCACTGTCGAGATAGCCGGTCACGATGTTCCAGCCGATGCGGCCACCGGTCAGATGATCGAGCGTCGCCATGCGGCGGGCAAAGAGGAAGGGCTGTTCGTAAGTGAGGTTGGCCGTGACGCCGAAGCCGAGATGGCGGGTGGCCGCGGCCATGGCCGGAACCAGCATCATCGGATCGTTGACCGGCACCTGCACGGCACCGCGAAGTGCTGGCGCCGGACTGCCGCTCAGCACGTCGTAGATGCCGACGACGTCGGCGAGGAAGATGCCGTCGAAGAGGCCCGCTTCCAGACGCTTCGCGTAGTCGGTCCAGTAGGCGAGGCTCGTGTATTCCATCGAGCGATCGCGCGGATGGCTCCAAAGACCCTGCTGGATATGCCCGACGCAATTCATGTCGAAGGCGTTGAAACGGATTTCGCGTGCCATGCTGGGTTTGTCCCTTCCAGTGTTCGACAGGCGGCGACTTGTGGATGCGCCGTCATCTATCGTATGTTCCCGTCCACTATAGAAGACGCAGCCGGAGAATTTGGCAAGGGTCGAGATGAAAAACACGGTGCAGAGAAACGATGTTCACGACGAGGACCGTCAGGCGCGGGCGATCGCCGAGCGGATCCGGCTGGAGCGGGAAACACGCGGCTGGTCGCTTGCCGAGCTTGCGGCGCGTTCGGGCGTCTCCAAGGCAATGATCAGCAAGGTGGAGCGCTGCGAGGCGAGCCCGACGGCGACCGTGCTCGGCCGCCTCTCCGGCGCCTTCGGCCTGCCGCTCTCGGTTCTTCTCGCGCTCGCCGAACGCGAGGGGGATCGACTGGCGCGCCGGGACGAGCAGCCGCTCTGGATCGATCCGGATACGGGCTATACGCGGCGGACGCTTTCCCCTGGAAACGGAGGCCAGCTCGAATTGCTGGAAGTGGTCTTGCCGCCTGGCGTCCGAGTGCCCTACCCGGCCTCTGCCTTCAGCTTCCAGCACCAGCAGATCTACGTGCTCGAAGGTCGCCTCGACTTTATGGAAGGCACACGCAGCCATCAGCTATCGACGGGTGACTGCCTGCAACTCGGCGCGCCCAGCGATTGCGTGTTCGTCAACGCCAGCGACCAAGCAACCCGCTATCTGGTGGCCCTGACGCGGCGGGGCTAGGCGCCGATCTTCAGATCCGGCGCCCTGCTCGGGAACTTACTTCTTCTTCGGCTGTTCGAAGCCGATGAAGACGCGGGCCGTGCTGGAGATATTGCCGGGAACGGTTGCCACCTTGCTGTAGATGAACTGCGTCGGCTGGTTCACATCGGCAAGTGTGACGGCATACTGCTCGACTTCGTTGAAGACTTCCTGACCGCCATCCACGACGGTGACGCGCACCGGCAGATTGATCGTGCCGGCCTTGCCCTGCGGGCCTGCGACGAGGCGGCCCTGAACAAGCGCGTTGATCGTCAGTGATGTTTCGGTGCGAGCGCAGGAGCGCGTGGTGTCGGCGAGCGAGGCCTGGAAGATGACCTGCTCGGCATCGCCGTCCTTGCCGCGCGCATAGGTGCGATAGGCGGCGGTTCCGTCACGCAGTGAAATCTGTGGGCAGAAGCCCTGCACGAAAGCCTGCTGAGTTGCGGCTGCAGCCGCGTTGCCTGGCTCCGACGGCGAAAGGCCGAGGCCACTGCCGAGACCGCCGGCGTTGCAACCCGAAAGAACCATCATCAGCGAAACGGCGATCACACCGCGCGACACGTTTACAGACACGAGACTTCACCTTCCGCATGCTCGGCCCAAGGCCGAAAAACAGTCAAACTTGAGGCTTTTCAGCGCCCTCGCGGATGGTCTATACCAGCGGCCACGACAAAAATCGATTGGGTAGCCGGCAATTTGCTTCAATTTTCGATGGACCTTCGAGAGCCGGCAGGAGTCTCGGTATCAGCGCGTGAATGCACGACTGCCGGGCTTGCGAAATCCTGGCCGGTGCACTGGCGCAAACGGGCAAACCTCTTTATCCGAAACGCCATAGGTTTGACGGCGGCTTCGGCTCCAAATTCTTGAACTTTAGGGATGAGCGACGTGGAATATGTTTCGACCCGCGGCGAGGCTCCGAGCCTCGGCTTTTGTGACGCACTTCTGGCAGGCCTTGCCCGGGACGGCGGGCTCTATGTGCCGCGCGAATGGCCGCAGATGTCGAAAAAGGCGATCCGCGGGTTGCGCGGCAAGTCCTATGAAGAGGTCGCCTTCGAGGTGCTCCTGCCCTTTACGAACGGGGAGATCGAGCCCGACACCTTCCGCGCGATGATCGACGAGGCTTATTCGACCTTCAAGCATCCGGCCGTCGCACCGCTGGTGCAGACGGGGCCGAACTCCTTCGTGCTTGAGCTCTTCCATGGCACCACGCTCGCCTTCAAGGACGTGGCGATGCAGCTGCTCGCCCGCCTGATGGACCATGTTCTCGAAAAACGCGGCGAGCGGGCAACCATCGTCGGCGCGACCTCAGGCGACACCGGTGGGGCTGCGATCGACGCCTTTGCGGGTCGTGCGCGCACCGACATCTTCATCCTTTTCCCGCATGGCAAGGTTTCGCCGGTGCAGCAGCGCCAGATGACCTCGTCGCAGGACGAAAACGTGCATGCCATCGCCGTCGAAGGCAATTTCGACGACTGCCAGAACCTGGTGAAGGCGATGTTCAACGACGTACCGTTCCGCGATCGCGTCGGTCTTTCCGGCGTCAACTCGATCAACTGGGCGCGCATCATGGCGCAGGTGGTCTACTACTTCACCTCTGCAGTCGCGCTTGGCGCCCCCGACCGGAAGGTGTCGTTCACGGTTCCCACCGGCAATTTCGGCGACATCTTCGCCGGTTACGTCGCCAAGAAGATGGGCCTGCCGATCGACAAGCTGGTCATTGCCACCAATGACAACGACATCCTGGCGCGCACGATGAAAACCGGCCGCTACGAGATGAAGGGCGTCTCGGCGACCACCTCGCCGTCAATGGACATCCAGATCTCGTCGAACTTCGAACGCCTGCTGTTCGAGGCCTATGGGCGCGATGCTTCCGCGATCCGTTCGGCGATGGAGGGACTGAAGCAGTCCGGCGCCTTCGAGATCCAGCCGGAAGCACTGAAGTTCATCCGCAAGGATTTCCGCGCCGGGCGCGCGACGCAGAAGGAAGTGGCGAAGACGATCCGCACCGTTCTCGACGAGACCGGCTACCTGCTCGACCCGCATACGGCCGTCGGCGTGCATGTGGCAAGCAAGTTCGAAAAGCCGCAAAGCCCGATGGTTGTGCTGGCGACGGCCCATCCGGCCAAGTTCCCGGCGGCAGTAAAATCGGCCTCCGGTATTGACCCCGCGCTTCCGGCGTGGCTTGCTGATCTGATGGACAGGGAGGAGCGCTTCGAAGTCCTGCCCGCGGAACTGAAAGCCATCGAAAGCTTTGTCAGCAAACAGGCGCGAGCAGTCAGGTAGGAAGTGCAGAAAGACGGACCATGAATGTTGAGTGCACCCGGCTTCCATCGGGTTTGACTGTCGTAACCGAAAACATGCCCCATCTGGAAAGCGTGGCTCTCGGAACCTGGATCAAGTCCGGCTCGCGTAACGAGACCGAAGCCGAGCATGGCATTGCGCATCTGCTCGAGCATATGGCGTTCAAGGGTACGAATACGCGCACGGCCCGGCAGATCGCCGAGCAGATCGAGAATGTCGGCGGCGAAGTGAACGCCGCCACCTCGACGGAAACGACGTCCTATTACGCCCGCGTGCTGAAGGACAATGTTCCGCTCGCGGTCGATATTCTCGCCGACATCCTGACCGACAGCGTCTTCGACGAGGAGGAACTGGAGCGCGAGAAACACGTCATCCTGCAGGAAATCGGCGCAGCCGACGACACACCAGACGACGTGGTCTTCGACCGTTTCTCCGAACAAGCCTATCGCGGCCAGACGATCGGCCGCAGCATTCTCGGCACGCCCGAGACGGTGCAGTCCTTCTCCAGCGACCAGATCCGCGCCTATCTGTCGCGCAACTACACGACCGACCGGATGTTCGTCGTGGCCGCCGGCAAGGTCGACCACGATGCCTTCGTCAAGCAGGTGGAGCAGCGTTTCGCCTCGCTGCCGACAAAGCCGTCTGCGACGCCGGTGATGGATGCCGCCCACTACACCGGTGGCGAGTCGCGTGAAGAACGCGACCTGATGGATACCCAGGTCCTGCTCGGCTTCGAGGGCAAGGCCTATCACATGCGCGACTTCTACTGCTCGCAGATCCTCGCCAACATTCTCGGTGGCGGCATGTCTTCGCGGCTGTTCCAGGAAGTGCGCGAGATCCGTGGTCTGTGCTATTCGGTCTACGCCTTCCACTGGGGCTTTTCGGATACCGGCATTTTCGGCATCCATGCCGCGACCGGCGGCGAGAACCTGCCGGAACTGGTGCCCGTGATCATCGATGAGCTGCGCAAGGTCTCCGACCGCATCGACCAGCAGGAAATCGAGCGTTCGCGGGCGCAGATCCGCGCCCAGCTTCTGATGGGCCAGGAGAGCCCGGCTGCCCGCGCCGGTCAGATCGCCCGGCAGATGATGCTCTACGGACGCACCATTCCGAACCAGGAAATGATGGAACGGCTTGCCGGCATCACCACCGAACGCCTGACGGACCTTGCCGGTCGGCTGTTCTTCGACACGGTTCCGACGCTATCGGCCATTGGCCCGGTGGATCATCTGGTTCCGCTCGACGATATCAGAGGCGCGCTGACGACACAGCCTGCCGGTATCCGCAAGGCCGTCGGCTAAGAGCCGCACGGCTGGACTACGACCGGCAGGGACCCCGCCGGACATCGCTTGGGGATTGACGATGACGCGCTCGGTGTTTCGGTTTCTGTCCCGGCAGCCGGATATGCCGGAAATCACCAGCGAACGACTCCTCCTTCGCCTGCCCCGCTTCCGCGATTTCGAGCAATGGCACCAGCTGCGCAAAGAGAGCCGTGCCTTTCTGCAGCCATGGGAGCCGTCCTGGCGCACCGACGAGCTGACCGAGCGCGCGTTTCGGCAGCGTGTGCTGCGTAATGAACAGGAATTTCACTCCGGCATGGCAGTGCCCTTCTTTGTCTTCGATCGGGCCGAGGACACCTTGCTGGGCGGGCTCACCATCGGTCTCATCCGCCGCGGAGCGGCACAAAGCTGCATGATTGGCTACTGGATGGGCGAACGTCATGCCGGCCAGGGACACATGTTTGCCGCACTTCAGCTGGCTATTCCCTACATCTTCGGGCCACTCGAGTTGCACCGTATCGAAGCAGCCTGTATTCCGGACAACGTCAACAGCCTGAGGCTACTCGAAAAAGCGGGATTTGAGCGGGAAGGTCTTTTGCGCGATTATCTGAAAATCAACGGGGAATGGCGCGACCATCTGCTGTATTCCCGGATCGGCGGCCATAAGGCGCGGAACGGCAAGACGCCCTCATGACGAATACCCGAACCCTTTCGCGCGCCGTGCCTCGCCTCGCCGCCCTGTGGATTGCTGCGCTTACGACAGCATATCTGTGCCTCGCCGCATCGGCGGCATTCGCCGTCGAGCCGGTGAAGATTGCGCGCGACGACACTGCCCTCGACCTGACGGCAACCACCGAGATCTACACGAACCAGGGCGAGGCCTTCCAGGTTTCGACCGCCGCCGGTGCCGACGGCATTCGCCGGCGCATCGAGGTGCGTTCGAGCTCCGAGGAGCATCAGGGCGACTGGGCGGTCTTTGCGCTCGCCAATGTCTCGGAAGAACAGCTGGAGCGCGTGATCGTCGCACCGCATTTCCGTCTTTCCGGTTCCAGGATGTTCTGGCCGGATCTCGGCTCGCAGCGCATCATGGCGATCACGCCATCGGAAGGCTTTGCGCTCGACCGCGTGCCGGGCCCCGATGCCGACGTCTTCCGCATTACGCTCAATCCGGGCACGGTCATCACCTTTGTTGCCGAGCTCGCGACGCCGGAGTTGCCGCAGATCTATCTCTGGGAGCCGGACGCCTACAAGGACACGGTCAACGCGTTCACGCTCTATCGCGGTATCGTGCTCGGCATTGCCGGCCTGCTCGCCGTGTTCCTGACGATCCTCTTCGTGGTCAAGGGAACGTCGATGCTGCCGGCCGCGGCGGCGCTTGCCTGGGCGGTTCTCGCCTATATCTGCGTCGACTTCGGCTTCCTCGAAAAGCTGATCTCGCTCACCTCGTCCGACATCCGAATGTGGCGCGCCGGAGCGGAAGTGGCGCTTGCCTCGTCGCTGGTCATCTTCCTCTTCACCTATCTCAACCTCAACCGCTGGCATGTGCATCTGGGCTACGCGACGCTTGCCTGGATGCTCGGCCTTACCGTGCTCTTCGGCGTGGCGATCTTCGACCCATCGATTGCGGCCGGCAT
This sequence comes from Arcicella sp., assembly GCA_034519515.1. GTDB lineage: Bacteria > Bacteroidota > Bacteroidia > Cytophagales > Spirosomataceae > Arcicella. The sequence goes on along the minus strand of JAXHOK010000046.1, from coordinate 10,456 downwards.
CGCGCGCGTCTCCTTCGCGCTGACCGGCGTCGTCGGTATCGGGCTGATCATCTATCTCGGCTTCAATCGCTATGACCGGGCCGTGCTTCTGGTGCCGACCTGGGCCCTGATCCTGGTCTGGCTCTTCGCCGGCTGGCTGACCGTGACCGGACAGCTCGACAACGACATCATCCAGCCGGCGCTTGGCGGTGGTCTTGTTCTCATCGTTCTCCTGATCGGCTTTACGGTCATGCAGCACGCCTTTGCCGGCGGCGCCTATCAGCAGGGACTGTTCTCCGATCTCGAACGCCAGTCGCTTGCGCTCACCGGTTCCGGCGACACAGTCTGGGACTGGGACGTGGCGCGCGACCGCGTGGTGACGAGCCCTGATGTTTCGATACGTCTCGGCCTGTCGCCCGGCACCATGCACGGTCCTGCCCGCAACTGGCTGCCGCGCCTGCATCCCGACGACCGGGACCGCTTCCGTGCGACGCTCGACGTGCTGCTCGAACATCGCAAGGGCCGGCTCAGCCACGAATTCCGCATCCGTGCCGAAGATGGTCACTTCCACTGGCTGAAGATCCGCGCCCGGCCGGTGCTCGGCTCGAACGGCGAAGTCATCCGCTGCGTCGGCACGATCATCGACGTCACCGAGCAGAAGAACTCGATCGACCGGCTGCTGGTCGATGCCATGCACGACAATCTGACGGGCCTGCCGAACCGCGAGGTCTTCCTCGACCGGCTGCAGGCGATCCTGTCGCTTGCCTCGACTTCGACAGCGTGCGGCCGACGGTGCTCGCGATCGATATCGACCGCTACAAGCAGGTCAACGACGCGCTCGGCATTGCGGCCGGCGACAATATCCTGATCGCCATCACGCGGCGTCTGCGCCGCCTCCTGAAGCCGCAGGATACGCTGGCGCGCCTTTCCGGCGACGAGTTCGGGCTGATCCTGGTGTCGGAAAAGGATCCGGCCAAGATCGCCGACTTTGCGGATGCCATTTCCAAGGCGATCATGGTGCCGCTGAATTTCGCCAATCGCGAGATCAGCCTGACAGCCTCGATCGGCCTCGTGTCCTGGGTCGACCAGCAGGAGAGCGCGGCCAGCCTGCTCGCCGACGCGGAGCTTGCCATGTACCGGGCGAAACGGTCAGGCGGCAACCGCGTCGAGCCCTTCCGTCCGGCCTTCCGCACCGTCAGCACCGACCGCCTGCAGCTGGAGACGGATCTCCGCCGCGCCATCGAGCGCAAGGAGCTGTCGATGGCCTATCAGCCGATCGTCAGGCTTGCGAATGGCGAGATCGCCGGCTTCGAGGCCCTGATGCGCTGGGATCATCCGAAGCGCGGCAACATCTCGCCGACGGAGTTCATTCCGATCGCGGAAATGTCGGACCTGATCGAGCCGCTCGGCATGTTCGCGCTGGAGCGCGCATCGGGTGACCTGATGGACTGGGAACGCCAGACGGGCGAACTGCCGATCTTCGTCTCGGTCAACCTCTCTTCGGCGCAGCTGATCTCGAGCGAGATCTACAACGACATCCGCGCCATGCTGGTGAAGACCCAGTGCGATCCGAAGCGGATCAAGCTGGAGCTGACCGAAAGCGTCGTGATGGAAAACCCGGAACAGGCGCGCCTGATGCTGGAAAAGCTGAAGGACACCGGCATCAGCCTGGCGCTCGACGATTTCGGCACCGGCTATTCATCGCTTGCCTATCTCACCCGCTTCCCCTTCGACACGATCAAGCTCGACAAGGCGCTGGTCTGCGACCAGTCGGACAAGAAGTCCGTGCTGTTGCGCTCCGTCGTCTCGATGGCGCGCGGGCTCGACATGCAGGTGGTGGCCGAGGGCATCCAGACCGACCAGGACGCCGCAGACCTTGCGATGATGGGCTGCGACTTCGGCCAGAGCTATCTGTTCGGCCCGCCGCTGGGTTCGGAATCGGTGCTCAGGTTGCTCAAGGAACGGTTTCCGCTGATGAAGCGGGCGTGAGGCGGAAGGGCCTCACGTGCGTTGGAAGGCGACCTGGAGGCCCAGCCCGACGAGGATCGCGCCCCCTACCCTTTGCAGATTGCGCTGCAGCGCCGAGACCCGTGATAGACGCGCGGTGATCGCGCCGGCCGCCAGGACGCAGACAATATCGGCGATGGTGAACATCGCATTGACCAGCGTGCCGAGGATCAGGAACTGCAGCCAGACTGGAAAGCCTGCCGTCGCATCGATGAACTGCGGCAGGAAGGCCAGGAAGAAGATCGCCGTCTTCGGGTTGAGTACTTCAACAAGCATGCTCTCCAGGAATGCACGGCCTGCTGATTTTGCGGGCGGCAGTGCGCCGCTCATGCCACCAGCCGCGCGGGCGGCACGGAACATGCGGACACCGAGATAGATCAGATAGGCAGCGCCTGCGAGCTTCACCGCGAGATAGAGCGTGGGGACCAGGTGGAAAAGGATGGACAGGCCTGCGGCGGCGGCCACCACATGCACATAACATCCGACATGAATGCCAAGCGTCGCCATCAGGCCCGCGCGGCGATCCGCAGCCAGCGTGCGGGCCGCGACATAGAGCATGGCGGGCCCCGGGATGAAGGCGAAGACGGTCGTGGTGAGGAAGAAAGCGAAGAGGATCTCGACGGCAGGCATGGATGGGCCTCACTGTGATCTGGGCATGATGGCCAGACGCTCGGAACATTGACCTCTCAGGTGGAGAGATGCAAGCCTTGCAACTGGGGCCGACGACAAAGCATGGGCCAGTTCCGCAGGATTTATCGGTCGGGATCGTGCAAGATTTCAGACGACTTCAAGCACGCCAGAGAGTTCTCATGCATCGCCAGAAAGCTTATCACGACCGTCTCGATCGGGTCCTCGACTACATCTACACCCATCTGGACGACGACCTCTCTTTCGACCGTCTGGCGGAAGTCGCCTGCCTTTCGTCCTATCATTGGAGCCGCATCTATTCAGCCATGCGCGGAGAGACGATTGTTGCCACGATCCGGCGGCTGAGGCTCCAGCGTGCGGCTGATCAACTCGCGAACTCCGATGCGGATATTCAGGCCATCACCCGGCGCGCCCGCTACAGCTCTGCCGACAGCTTCGGGCGGGCGTTCAAGGAGGCCTTCGGGACGAGCCCGACTGCTTACCGCGAGATGGGCTCGCACGCCGCGTTCAAGGCCGCGAGCATGGCCAGCGACGGCCGCGGTTTTCCCGTGACGGTGGAAACCTTGCCGGAGCGCCGCTGCGCTGGGATCGATCACACAGGATCCTACATGAACATCGACCATGCCATGGGCAAACTGTTCGGCGAACTTGTCCAGCGATCTCTTCTACCGGAGGAGCCTGCCATGATCGGCATGTTTTTCGACGATCCCGATTTCGGGCCAGAGCACGCCCTGCGGTCGCGGGCCTGCATGCCGATAGCCAATCCGGTTGCCATTGATGCGCCGCTGGTGGAGACGGTTCTGCGCGGCGGATGCTATGCGAAGCTCAGCTACAAGGGCCCCTATGCCGACATGCGGGGTGCCTATCGCTGGCTGCTTGGCACTTGGTTGCCCGCCTCCGGTTACGAGCCGGATGATGCGCCAATCTTCGAAGCCTATCTCAACGACCCGCGTCATGTGCCGCAAGCGGAACTGCGCACAGACATTCACCTGCCGCTGAAAGCCGCGCCATGACTGTGCCGCCCGTGCCGGACGCCATTTACCGCGCACTCTCTCGCCACCCGGAACATGTGCGGGGGCGTCTCCTCGAGATCCGCCAGTTGATCTTCACGGTCGCGGCAGAGATCGGAAATGTCGGCCCACTGACGGAAACGCTCAAATGGGGCGAGCCCGCCTACCTGACCGAGGTCAGCCGAAGCGGAACCACCATTCGGCTGGGCGCCACCCGAGAGGCGCCCCAGGACAGCGCGGTGCTGTTCAACTGCAAGACAAGCCTCATCGACATGTTTCGCACCGCATTTCCAGCAGATTTCAAGTTCGAGGGAAACCGTGCACTTGTGATCCCTGCCGACCGCACAATACCTCAGACGCCGTTGCTATTCTGCCTGAGTGCAGCTTTGACCTATCATCGGCAGAGAGGCACAGGCTCTCGCAACTAACGGGAGGAAAAACTCCAGGACGCCTGGCCCTCAGGCGTGCCCCGCCTCCATCGACAGCATGGCCGGATTGATCCCCATCAAGGCGAGTGCCCTGTCGTATTTGTTCTCCAGGCTGCGGTCGAAGATCAGGCTTTCGGTGGCCGCGCAATGCAGCCAGCCGTTCTGGGCGATCTCTTCTTCCAGCTGGCCCGGGCCCCAGCCGGCATAGCCGAGCAGCATGGTGGCGTGGCGGGGACCGCGCCCGTCCGAAATGGCGCGGACGATATCGAGCGTGGCGGTAAGCGAGATGTCGTCGCTGACGGGGATGGAGCTGTCCGACAGATAATCGTCGGAATGCAGCACGAAGCCACGGTTCTGCTCGACCGGGCCGCCGCACTGGATCGGGAAATGGCGGGCGTGATCGGGCAGCATGATCGCGTCGTTGCGGTCGATCAGCTCCAGGTGCAGGAGGAGATCCGCGAAGGTCACCGATTGCGAGCGGTTGATGATGAAGCCCATGGCACCGGCATCGGAATGGGCGCAGATATAGACGACCGCGCGGGCAAAGTTGCCATCGGGCATGCCCGGCATGGCAATCAGCAGCTGTCCATCGAGGAAGCCGCGTTCTCTCAGATCGGTTTTCGACGACAATGCCATGCCCGCCTCCTTAGTTCGCCTTATCGGCAATCGGCTTCACGCGTGGTTCTGATGTAGTCTCCCATTCAAGATGGGCCAGAAGCGGGTTCCGATCAACCCAAAATGATTGGCATGAAGCAAGCGTGACTGGCCAAGCCGACAGCGATCTTCTAGAGCCGGAGGCATGATCTCCAAAATGAACCCAGCGATGTCTTGTTCCCATCTCCGAGGCTTTTCTCGCAGCAGCCGCGCATCGGTAGTTGCAGCAGCCCTTGGCCTGTTCTCGCTCGTGTCCGCCATGCCGGCGCTGGCGGCGAGCAGCGACTGGGCGGTGAACGAAGGCGGACGGATGCGCCTGATCCTGCTGCCCCAGGAGGCAGACGGGACGCGACACGGCGCGCTCGTGATCGAGCCCAAACCGGGCTGGATCACCTACTGGAAAGAGCCCGGCGATGTCGGCATTCCGCCCGCAATCACGCCTCAGCCGGGCGCGTCCTACACCGTGGAGCTTATCGGTTTTCCCGTGCCGAAGGTCCTCTCAAACGACGAGATGACCGATGTCGGCTATGACCAACCTGTTACCCTGCCGCTCCGCCTGAAGAATGCGCCTGATGACACCGGCGTGACGCTGAGTGCCTTTGTCGGAGTCTGCCAAAACATCTGCATCCCCTTCCAGGCCGATCTCAGCGTGCCGCCAGACGCAGACGGGATCGCCAATGCCGTCGAAACCGCCCTCGTCCGCTCGGCACAGGCCCAGGTGCCGCCAGGTCCCTCTCCCGACTTTCACGTCATCGACCACCAGCTGGGAGCCGGCCACAGAGAGCTCGTCGTGCGGCTGAAGATGCCAGCTGGCGCCGACAGTCCGAAGGCCTTTGTCAGCGGGCCGAGCGGCCATGTCTTCGTCGATTCCGTCGCCTCCCGAGGCGCCGATGGCGAGACGGTTCTGACATTGCCGATCGGCAAGCTGCCGAAGAAATACAAGATTGCCGGCAAGCACTGGGGAATTCTCGTGGTCAGCGGCGACCGCGCCATGGAAACCACGCTTGCCTTTGATTGACCCATTCCTATATTCGCCTCGATTGCCATTCGGAGGGGTTCTGGATGGAGCAACCAAGCGAGGACGATTTCATGACCATTGCCATTGGCGACAAGCTGCCCCAGGCCACCTTCAAGGAAAAGACCGCTGACGGTCCGGTGGAGATCACCACGGAACAGCTGTTTGCGGGCAAGAAGGTCGTCGTCTTCGCCGTTCCGGGTGCGTTTACCCCCACCTGCACGCTGAACCACCTGCCGGGCTACCTGGAAAACCGTGATGCGCTGATCGCGCGTGGCGTCGACGACATCGCCGTCGTCTCCGTCAACGACTGGCATGTCATGGGCGCCTGGGCGCAGCATTCGGGTGGCCAGGGCAAGATCCATTTCCTCGCCGACTGGGACGCCTCCTTCACCAAGGCGCTCGGCCTCGACATCGACCTGTCGGGCGGCGGGCTCGGCGTACGTTCGAAGCGCTATTCGATGCTGGTCGAGGACGGCGTGCTGAAGAGCCTCAACATCGAAGAGAACCCGGGCCAGGCAACGGTCTCCTCGGCCGCCACGATGATCGAGCAGCTCAGCGCCTGAGACAGCAAGAGATTTTTTAGAACTGGAGAGGCTCGGGAAACCGGGCCTCTTCTCGTTTTGGGAAGCGTCAGTGCGCCAGATCGAAGACGAGGATGCCGGCCAGGCCACCATCGGTTGCGCCGACGATGCGTTCGCCGACTTCGACATGCTTCGGATGCTTCAGATAGTAGTCGCGGACCATCTCGTCCTCGAAGGTGACGATGAAGCCGTCATTGTAGCCGCCTGCCAGCCCTTCCGGCGAGACATTTGCCCCGGCCTTCACCTCCAGCATGCCCGGTACCACGTCCTTCAGATCGGCAATGGCCGCATAGATCGCCTGCTTCTCGGCCTCCTGGACGGCCGCCTTGAAGCGCAGGAACACGCAGTGCTGGATCATGGATGTCTCCCGTATGTTGTTTTGACGGGAGCATAGGGGCAACGGGGGAAAGGGCAAGGGGATGATGCGTGGCGCCCTCCTCGCCCCTTCAATCACTTCACCATCAGGGACTTGGGAAAGCCGCCCGACTTCTTGAACGGCTCCATGCCCTTACGGGCAAGCTCGTCGGCGCGTTCGTTCTCCGGGTGGCCGGCATGGCCCTTGACCCAGTGCCACTTCACCTTGTGGCGCTGGTTGGCGACGTCAAGCGCCTGCCACAGCTCGCCATTCTTCACCGGCTTCTTGTCGGCCGTCTTCCAGCCATTCTTCTTCCAGCCGAAGATCCACTTGGAGATGCCGTCCATGACATATTTGCTGTCGGTGTAGAGGTCGACTTCGCAGGCGTCTTTCAGCGCGTTCAGCGCCGTGATCGTGGCGAGCAGCTCCATGCGGTTGTTGGTGGTGTCGGCCTCGCCGCCCGAGAGTTCCTTCTCGGTTTCGCCGTAGCGCAGCACAGCACCCCAGCCGCCGGGGCCGGGATTGCCGGAACAGGCACCGTCTGTGTAGATCTCGACATGTTTCATGCGATCAGTCCGTATTCCGAGGCATTGGTGACGGCGCGGTGGAAGCGCAGCTTCTTCAGATATTCGAGCGGGTCCTTCTTGACCACCAGCGCTCCGGCGGGCGTCGTCAGCCAGTCATAGAGGCGGGTCAGGAAGAAGCGCAGCGCGGAGCCGCGGCAGAGGATCGGCAGGGCCTCGATTTCGGCGGCCGAGAGCGGGCGCACCGACTGGTAGCCCTCGATCATCGCCTTGCCCTTGGTGATGTTGTAGGCGCCATCTTTCTCGAAGCACCAGGAATTGAGGCAGATCGAGAGGTCGTAGACCAGGAGGTCGTTGCAGGCGAAATAGAAGTCGATCAGTCCAGACAGGGTGTCGCCGAGGAAGAAGACGTTATCCGGGAACAGATCGGCATGGATGACGCCTGTGGCCAAGTCCTTCGGCCAGTGGGTGGAGAGGAAATCCAACTCGGCGCCGATCTCGGCTTCCAGCCCCTCCTCCACCTCGTCGGCCCGTGCCTCGGACTTTGCCCAGAGCAGCTGCCAGCCTTCAAGCGACAGGGCATTCGGGCGCGTAAGCTCAAAGCCTTCGCCGGCGATGTGCATCTTGGCAAGGGCGGCGCCCACTTCGCGGCAGTGCTGCGCCTCGGGCTTTCGCAGCCACATGCCTTCAAGGAAGGAGATCAGCGCTGCCGGGCGGCCCGAGAGTTCGCCGAGCAGTTCGCCATCCTTGCGCGGCAGGGGCAGCGGGCAGTTGAGCCCGCGCTCCGAGAGGTGATGCATCAGGCCGAGAAAGAAGGGCAGGTCGGACTTTTCGACCCGCTTCTCGTAGAGCGTCAGGATCAGCGGGGACTTCGAGGTGTGCAGCAGGAAGTTGGAATTCTCCACGCCTTCGGCGATGCCCTTGTAGGAGAGCAGTTCGCCGGCGTCGTATTGCGCCAGAAAGGCCTTGAGGTCGATTTCATTGATGTCGGTATAGACTGCCACAGCGTAAGTTCCGTGCCGCTTCGGGGATGACAGCAGTCCTATAACGGGCGCGGCGCCCATGCCAGCCCTGCTGCGACACGGGGCACAGGAAATGGTCGATGCTGACGGCCGTCAGTTCCTCACTTGGAAAGAGCATAGCCCCGGATGTTGTTCGGATTGTCGTCGCTCGTCATCTGACGCGCTGCTGCACGTCTCAAGATGCTCACCCTGTGCCGATCTTGGACGAACACTTTACGAACTGCTAATATCGATCCGATAGCATTTCCGAAACAACGCGGGACTGTTGCAATGGATCTCCCTCCGACTGCTCGCCTGGCACATGACTTTGCTGCGACAATGAACCTCGCGCTCATCGTGGTCGACAGCCAAGGCAACATCCGCTTCGCCAATGCCGCCTTCTGCGCCATGTTCGGGTACGAAGCCGAGCAGGTTCGTGGCCGACAGATCACGATGATCATCCCAGAGCGCATGCGCGGCGCCCATTCTGCCGGCATGGCCAATGCTGCGTCGGGCGCCAAGCCGGGGCTGGCGGGAAAACCGGTGGAAGTGTCCGCGCTGAAGAGCGACGGAACGGAATTTCCGATCGAGATCACGCTTTCCATGTGGACTTCAGAGGGCGAATTCTGGGCCGGGGCCACCATTCGTGACATCTCCGAGCGGCGCGAGCGCGACGCGCGGTTGATGCGCCTTGCCTCGCATGACACGCTGACCGGCCTGCGAAACCGCCACGAATTCATGACCGTTCTTGCTGAAAAGCTGTCGTCGGGTGCTGCCTGCTCTCTCCTGATGATTGATCTGGACGGCTTCAAGGACGTCAACGATATGCATGGCCATCTTGTCGGTGACAGCCTCCTGCAAGCGGTCGGGGTGCGCCTGCCCTATCTGCTCGGCGACAAGACGGTGATCGGACGCCTCGGCGGCGACGAGTTTGCAGTGCTCTTCCCCGACAGTGGTGATCCGGTCGTTGCAAAAAGAGAGGCAGCGCGAATTCTCGACGCCTTTCGCAAGCCCTTCAGCCTTGGTGGTCTGGAGCTGGAACTGGGGGCGAGCATCGGCATCGCGCTTGCGCCCGCGCATGGACGTGAGGCCGAGGAATTGCTGGCCTCGGCCGATTTTGCCCTCTACCGCGCCAAGGCGGCCGGCGGTCGTGCCTATCGGTTCTTCGAGACATCCATGCGCAACGAGAGCCAGGCCAAACGCGACATGCGCGACCGGCTGCGCCGCGCGTTGCACAAGAATGAACTCGAAATCTATTACCAGCCACAGGTGGATCTGAGCACGCGCAAAGTGGTCGGTTTCGAAGCGCTGATCCGATGGAACCATCCCGACCTCGGTCTCCTCTTGCCCGGCGCATTCCTGCCTTCCCTGGAGCAAAGCTCATTGGCCAGCGATATCGGCTGGTGGACCATCGAAGAGGCCTGCCAGATGGCGGCAGACCTCAATCGGCAGGACGGCCGATACCGGATCGCCGTCAATCTTTTCCCGCAACAGTTCCGGTCGCCACATCTATGCGACCGTGTGAGCGATGCGCTGGAACGCCACCAGGTGGCGCCGGAGTGGCTGGAACTGGAAATCACCGAAGAGGTGGCGTTGAACGATGCGGACGCGAGTGTGCAGGCTCTGAAGGCGATCCGCGATATCGGCGTCGGCGTCGCCTTCGACGATTTCGGGACAGGTTTTGCATCGCTGAGTTCGTTGCAGCGCTACCCGCTGACCACCCTGAAGATTGACCGAGGCTTCATCCGCGACATTCGCACGCGCACCTCGGACGCGGCAATTACCCGCGCGCTCGTCGCGATGAGCACGGAAATGGGCTTGCGGACGGTGGCCGAGGGGATCGAGGGCCCCGAACAAGAAAGCGTCTTGCGCGATATCGGCTGCCAGGAAGGCCAGGGTTATCTGTATGGTCGGCCGATGCGGAAAGAGGATGCGCTGAGATGCATCAACAATGCTGGAACGATCGGCAAACCCCTCCGCGTCAACGGACTCTGACGTCCGTGTTCAAGCTAGTCCGCGCGGAGTTGCAGAAGTCGGCCGGTTCTGGTCTTGGCGGCAATCTGCTTCTTGCCAAAGGCGCAGTCGAAAGTTTCCGCCAGCCGGCCCTTATCTATGCTGTTGGCGGCTAGCCGCGCCTGTGAGCCGGCCAGTTGCGAGCGCGATCTTGTTTCAGCCATCAGGCCATCGAATTTCATGGCGAGCTTCGGAGACTTGCGCTTCAGGAGGCACTCAAATTTCAGACTGCGCGGCA
>JAXHOK010000057.1:0-19524 GCA_034519515.1 Arcicella sp. | reverse complement strand
CAGTTACGTATTGTTGCCGCTATATCGGTTACTGTTACCATGTTTTTAATTAATTAGGAATGATGAGTTATGAATGATGAATTGAGTTTTGACTCATCAATAATCTATATTCCAACTACAAATAAACGCTAAAAGTTCCTTGTTGAAACGCTAAAAATTATTCTCTATTCTCTTTGAATTATTCTCTAAAACACTTGTCCGATGCCAAAAGTAATCACAAACAATAAAGTCGTCAGAGCCATAACTTTCAAAAATGGGTCAATTTGAGCGGGCGTTTGTCCCTTTGAAACGCCAATTCCAATTTTAATTAGTAAAGGAAGCGTTATTAAGAATATCCAATTTAAGATTTCTGAAGGATTGATTAGAGAATAAATCACCGCACAAATAAACCCCGAAATCAACAGAAACCAGTGATAAATCACAGCTTTATCTTTTCCCAAACGTACTGGAATGGAGTTCTTGCCCGTTTTAATGTCTGATTCAATGTCTCGTATGTTGTTGATATTCAAAACTCCAACGGCAAAAAGTCCGCATGAAGTTGCTGGTAAAAACATCAAAAAATTTACTTCATGCGTAAAAAGGAAATACGTACCCAATACGCCAACCCAGCCAAAGAAAATCAAGACAGAAATATCGCCAAAACCCATGTATCCGTAGGGTCTTTTGCCAACGGTGTAGGTGATGGCAGCAATAATCGCCAAAATTCCTAAGCCAAAAAACGTAATGATTGTTTGCGTGGAAGTGCCTTTCAAGCCTTCATAAATTAATAATGAACCCGTGATAAATGACAAAACGGACATCAAAATAATTGCTCGTGTCATTTGTTGGCGAGTGATTGCCCCCGTCTGTACGGCACGAGTAGCAACGGTTCTTTCTGCGGTATCAACGCCGCTGACGGTATCGCCATAATCATTCGCAAAATTGGATAGGATTTGTAAAAAAGTGGTTGTGAGGACGGCTAACCCAAAGATTGTCCAAGAAAAAGCGTGCGAACCTGCTGCTAAAAAACTGCCCATCAGAATACTCGAAAGGGCAAGGGGCAAAGTACGTGGACGAGCCGCAGAAATCCAGTGTTTCATTATTTTTTTAGTTAAAGAGTTATAAAATTAAAGAGTTAAAAAGTTAGATTGCCAAATACAGCATAACTTTTTAACTCTTTAACTACTCCAACTTTTAAACTTTATTTGATGGCTTCCATAAATTCTTTACTATCTGGCTTCACGCCTGATGCAAAGAAATGCGTTAATTCACCTTTTTCGTTAATGATATATTTGCAGAAATTCCATGATGGTTCTTTGTCATTCCAGCCATTTAATGATTTGGTTGTCAAGAACTTATACAAATCACATTTGCCTTCGCCTTTCACCACTACCTTTGAAAACATAGGAAAAGTTACGCCATAATTTTTCTGACAAAACGAAGCAATTTCAGAGTTTGTGCCTGGCTCTTGTCCGCCAAATTCGTTGGCAGGGAATCCTAAAACAACTACTTTATCTTTGTTTTTTTCGTAATATTTTTCCCAAACTTCATACTGTGGCGTGTATCCACATTTTGAAGCCGTGTTTAAAATAATTACTTTTTTACCTTTGTAAATTGATAAATCTACGTCTTTACCATCCAAAGATTTCATCTTGAAATCATGAAGATTTTTGGTGGACGTTACCGTAAAGTTTTCTGGACGCTTTTCTGTATTATTTTGCGTAAATGGGACAGCCAAAGCCCCCAATAATGAACCTATTTTCATGAGTTTTAGTAACATGATTATTGTGAAAGTTAAAATGATTGTGATGATTATTTTCTTGTTCATTACATTCTTGATGGCACTGATATTCCTAATAACGCCATTGCTTTGTTAATTGTTTCACCAACCACGCCCGAGAACGCTACTCTGAACGCTTGGGCGTGTGGATTGGGTTCGTTGAAGATGTTTACTTCGTTATAAAAACGGTTATACGCCTTCGCCAAATCATAAGCATATTGCGAAATCAAAGCGGGTGAAAATTCACGTCCTGCATCGGCAAGAATTTTGTGATAATCGCCTAACAAGAAAATTACATCACGTTCAGATTCTTGCAAAACGGGATAGTCAGTCGTTTTACCAATAATGCCTTGGGCGTGAGCTTTTCTGAGAATCGAGCACACCTGAGCGTGGGGTATTGAATGAACGGCCCCGTGTATGTCCTTGGAAAATCAATTGACTTTTCTGGATTGAACAGCATTCTCTTTTTCGGGTCGACTTTCAATAAAAGTATTTCAAAGCACCCATTGCCAAAGCATCGATAAATTCGTTGGCTTCTGTTTCGAAAAATCCTTCAATTTTGCCCAATTCTATACGTACGTTCACGGGCGGTATCGGTCATTTCTTGCATCAAATCGTCCGCATCCACGACTGTTCCTTCACGAGATTTCATTTTGCCCGAAGGTAAATCTACCATGCCGTAACTCAAATGATAATTGCCTTCTGCGTAGGGGCGACCTAATTTTTTGATGATTTTAAACAGCACTTCAAAATGGTAATCCTGCTCATTTCCAACCACATAGACCGATTTTGACATCTTGAAATCGTTGTATTTCAATTCTGCCGTTCCCATATCTTGGGTAATATACACGGAAGTTCCGTCTTTGCGGAGGACTAATTTTTGGTCGAGTCCTTCATCGGTTAAATCTATCCAAACGGAATTGTCTTCCTTCTGGAAAAATACGCCCGATTTTAAACCTTCCTCCACGAATTTTTTACCCAATAAATAAGTTTCAGATTCACGGTACATTTTATCAAAACTTACGCCCATTTTCTGGTACGTCTGCCCAAATCCTGCAAAAACCCATTCGTTCATTTGTTTCCAAAGATTAACGGTTTCAGCATCGTTATTTTCCCATTTCAACAACATTTCTTGGGCTTCCAAGAGCAGTGGAGCTTGTTTTTTAGCATCTTCTTCGGCTAAACCTTTTGCTTTCAAAGCCTCAATTTCGACTTTGTAACGTTTATCAAATTCCACATAATATTTCCCCACCAAATGGTCGCCTTTCAAGCCAGAACTCTCGGGTGTTTCGCCGTTGCCAAACTTTTGGTATGCCAACATCGACTTACAAATATGGATTCCACGGTCGTTTACCAAATTGGTTTTGATGACTTTATAACCATTGGCTGATAATATTTGAGCCACTGAAAAGCCCAAAAAATTATTCCGCAAATGCCCCAAATGCAAAGGTTTATTGGTATTGGGTGAGGAATATTCCACCATCACAACTTCTTGTTTATCAGGGAGTTGTCCGAAAGATTTATTCTTAAAAATACCATCAAAAAGCCCAATAAAGGCAGCATCCGTGAGGGAAAGATTCAAGAAACCTTGCACCACATTAAAGGCAGACACCACGCCCGAATGAGCCACGAGATAATTCCCGATAGCAGTACCAATCTCAACAGGCGATTTCTTTAACGCCTTCACGTATGGGAAGACCACGAAGGTATAAGTACCCTCAAAATCCTTGCGGGTGGGCTGCAAAGCAATGTTATTTTCTTCAACATCAAACTCCGCTTTTAAGGCTGCGGTGATGTGGTTTTGTATTGTTTTTTCTATGTTCATTTCTATTTTAAAATTCTATCAAAAACCAAAGAAGCATCTTCTTTTGATTCATTTTTACGAGATTTTGCTTCCAAAGCATCCAAAAAATCTTCGACTTCTTCACGATGCGTTTTGAGGTCTATCATCACGGCTGTTTTGATGCCTCTGTCATTGGTTAAAAAACTTACTCCTCTCATGTTGTTATTTGTTTGCTAATTTTTAAAGAATAAAGATACAAATGTTGCAAATCCATAAACCATCATTGCAAATAAGAAAACTATAAGTCCCATCATTAAATACCCACTAATTTTATCCTTAAAAGTTACTGGTTGATAATCCAATTCTTCCTCATTTATTCTATTCGATTTTTGTAAATATTCAAAATGGATATCACTATTTTTATCCAACCAATTCGGAAAATTATTCATCAGTTCTATTGAATCCGTTTCGTCCATGCTTTCTAATTCAGTGGCATTTGATATTAAGAGTTGAGCAAAAGATAGAAGTCCATCTTTGTTAGCTCTTATTACAGACTCTTTTTCCAGATCCAGAATGGGTTCATTTTCTAAAAAAGAATCCTATATAAGCAACTTCTTCATTGGATTCAGATTTGAGTAAATTAATTATCTCAGTTATTTTAGACTTATTCATTTTGCTCATTGGTATTCAAATATTCCCCCACAAAGATAAAAACAAAAAAGTGGTCGGTTTATGGGCGACCACTTTTTTGTTGGGTAATTTTCATCAATTGTAATTCTACGCAACCGCATACCCACTAAATTTCCTCAAAGTAGGGCTAAGTGTCCCTAAAACAATTTCTTGTTTCGTAATTCCATTTTCGATAAGTGCTTCCGTAATATCCCAATCAGTATTATTGACTTGTAGCCATATTTTGCCAGTTTCTTTGATGTCCAAATGAAAAACGGTATTATGGAAAAAAGCATTTTTGTGTCTTCCCATGCTCACCAATTCATAATGATTACGTTTGGTATCGGCAATAACTTGGTATTCATGTTCTTCCAAATTAGCAGGTTTTACCGAAGCATATTCTTCTAAAAGTTGAATAATCAAGTTCTGATATTTTGTTATTTTATCCATGATATAATAGTTTGATTTTCAGGGTCAAAAACTACAATTTTTAGATTATACCGTTGAATTGCCTTTTCAACTGCTAAATGATGAAAATTAGCGTCATAAACTTCCTGCGAAACCGCTAAATAAAGTTCACGTTCAGCGTCTTGTTCTTCTAACAAAAGAATGTAATTGAGATACTGCCCCAAAGCTAAATGAAAATCATAAGTAAAAGACGGATTAATGAAACTTTTAATCTCTATTGCAATTCTTTCAACGCCTTTGTCAGCGGCAATCATCATTCTTTCAGCTCCTAAATCAATCTGGGCATCTCGTCCTAAAACTGCCAAACGATAAGGGTCATTGGTGATTGTCCAACCATCTCTTATAATTGCTTCTCTCACAATATCGTGGTAGATGTCTTTTGCCATTTTTATGTTTTTCTTATCGTTTTTTATTCCCCCCACAAAGATAAAAACAAAAAAGTGGTCGGTTTATGGGCGACCACTTTTTTGTTGGGTAATTCTTTTGGTTTATGCAGCCAAATCCAAAGGCATGAACTTTGCCGTTACGCCAAATCCTCGCATAACCTCCGCTAATTCACTCAAATATCTGTCTCTAATCTCTTTGTATTGCTCAATTATCGACAAAGGACTTTCCGCTTCACGGTGGCGTTTCAATGTGTTCGTATTCATTTCAATCAACTGCAATAAACGGGCAATAATTAATGCCTTTTGTTCGCCATTTTTTATAAATTCTTGATTCTCTTCCATGATGTTAAAAATTTAGTTGAATGATGCCTTTATTTTCAAAAACTCTACTCGTTCCAAAAGTGTGCAACCATTCAATTTTATCCATTTGAAAATTATTGAAATTTTTATGACCTTCTGGAAATACTTCCACAAAATAATCATCAGTAAAATTCAGTTTATTGAAACATAAATTTAGGAGTTTTGAAATCTCTTTTTCATTTTTTCGATAAATTTCAAAATCTAAGAACGTAACAAAATCAATGTCCTTTGGGTTTGTTTTGTTGCTCACAAAACTACCATCAATCCATTGACAAAACGGTGATTCAACGGTATTTTTAAGATTTTCCAGATAAATTAAGTAGTTTTCAAAAATACGTTTTCGAGTAGTAGAAAATGGGAAATCTAAAACAAATACTTGCTCAAATATTTCTAAACCAGTCTCAATTACTTTACATGGAAACAGATTTGCATTTTTATCAAATCCCATTTTTTTATCAGCTTTCAAGTGTGGTTACATTCACAAAGATAAAAACAAAAAAGTGGTCGGTTTATGGGCGACCACTTTTTGTTGGGTAATATTCTATGTTATGTCATACATTTACTAAACCCTTCTTTTTGCTTTTAAGAAATTCGCTAAAAGTACGTTCTTCTTCTTGGGAAAGTTTCACCACAGAACTATTGATTGATAAATCTGATTGGTGGAGTTTTTTGAAATTTATTTTAGTTTTCATCGGGAAAATATCGTTTAAAAAGTCTCAAAGATTCAAAGGTATCAATATACATTCGGTTTCCTCCAAATATCTTAGCTCCCAATGTCTCTTTGTATGCTCCCTCACCGCTTTAACTTCTTGCATTATTTCAGATTCTGACATATCAATATCTGGCAATTCCATATTAAAATCAGCAAAAAGTTCATCAGACATTTTTATCTGAATCTTTTTGGCAACCATAAGCCTTTGCTTTGGACTTAATGATTCAAAATTTTTTAAAATTTCTATTTGTGTCATGACGTTCAAATTTTCTATTTTATTTACCCACAAATTTAACTAATTTTATTTCGTGACAACATTCATTTTCCAAATGTTCAATCAAAGAAATTTTCACCAATGAAACATATATTCAAAATACTGTTTTTCGGGTTATTTTCGGTTACCACCTTTGCCCAACTCAACCAAGTGGCGGAGGTGGAATTGATGAAAGATTCCAAATTCACGGAAAATATCTCGGTCTTGCCTTTGGCGAACAAGGGAATGTTATTGACTTTGGAAAAAGAGGCATATTTCAACAAAAACGATAATTGGATTTTCTATCGTTACGATGAAAATCTGAAAGAACGTTGGCAAACCGTTTTTGAGATTGAAAGGGGCTACGAATCGGTACTTTCTTACCAAAATGAGAATTATTTATTCTGGTTATTTCAAGAACCCGAAACGCCCAAAATCAATATTATTCGCCTGAATTTGGAACATGGCGAAATTGATGAATTCAAAGGTGGATTACTCGGAAATGTGGACATTGAATTCTTTAAAGTCTTAGAGAATACTGCCTTTTTAGGTGGAAATTATTACGATAAACCGATTGTTATTTCTTTTTCGTTTTTCCATAAAAAAGGAACTGTTCTGCACGGATTATACGATAATCATTTAGAAATTAACGGCTTAGAAGTTGATGATAAACGCAATGAAATAAACGTAATCGTAAAAGAAAGGCGAAATCGTACTTGTGGTTTAGCAATTCAGAGTTATTCTTTGGAAGGAAAATCACTGCGTACATTACACGTACCCGATGAGAACGGGAACAGTCTTAGTTTTATTAGTGGAAAAATGCTGCCTTTAAACGAAAAAGAAACACTTTTGGTGGGTAATTTTTCTAATAATTGTAATGAATTTTCAAAAGGTTTGTACCTCACTCGTTTGGAAGAAGGCATCGAAAAGGGTACGAGTATCATCAAATTTGGAGATTTGAAAAACTTTTTCGCCTTTATGTCGCCCAAACGTCAGGAGAAAATGAAGGAGAAAATCGAACAAAAAAAGAAGGAGGGTAAAGAACCCAATTTTAGCTATAAACTGCTGGTTCACAACTTGATAGAGACTGAAAAGGGGGCGTTGCTGGTGGCTGAAATTTATTATTCACAACCCCGCAACTCTTCGGCAGTTTTGAGTACTCCTTTTGTTTCTAAGCAAAGCAATAAAACTATTCAAGAGCAATATCACTTTACGCACGCCGTGATTTGTGAATTTGATAAAACGGGAAAAATTCTTTGGGATAATGCCTTAGTGATGGATAACTTAGAAACGGATGATTTTGTGGAACAAATCCAAGTTTCACGCTTGGACGATAAATGGCTTTTGGCGTTTTTGAAGAAAGGAAAAGTCAATTTACAGCAAATAAAAGGCAGTGAACACGTGGGCGAAAAAGAGGAATTTGAACTGAAAGCGGATGAAAAATCTAAGCCCGATGAAGAGGCAGAAGTAGCGGCTTGGTATGACCAAAATTTCGTAACGTGGGGAACACGTAAAATAGAAAATAGAAAATCGGATGATTCTCCCAGAGAGGCTTTTTATGTTCGAAAATTATCTTACCAAAAAGAAAAAACGGGTATGATTCAAGGGGCGAAATAATATTGTGGTACGCATAGCTTTGTCAATAATATTTGTGATTTATTCATAACCTATGCAAAATTCATTTGTCAAATATTTCAAAAGGACGACTTCCATAGTAATCGTAGAACAACCTACCTTGTTACCGAAAAAAGCCTTAAATTTGCACCTCAAATAATCAACAAAACACCGTGTACCACGAAGCACTCCAACATCTTCGCCAAGGCGATACTCTTCTTTATTCTTCCGATACTTCATGGGCTTTGGGCTGCGATGCCCGTAATGAAAAGGCTTTTGATAAAGTGATTAGTCTGAAACAACAGACTGATAATGAATTAGTTGTGATATTGATTTCTAAAATTGAACAACTTTCAGAATACGTGGTCGAAGTACCAGAAATTGCTTGGAATTTAGTAGAATTTGCCGAAAAACCTCTGACTGTCATTTATCCTAAAGGAAAATCACTGCCCACAAAACTGATGGGAACGGATGGTTCAATCGCCATTCGTTTGGTGAAAGATGAATTTTGCAAAGGCTTGATTTATAAATTTGAAAGGGGGATTGTCTCAGTTTCTGCCAATATCTCTGGGCAAGTTTCACCCACAAAATTTGATGATATTTCTTCCGAAATTATCAATGGGGCAAACTATATTTTGCACAATCCCAAAGGAGAAAATAAGAATCCGCAATACTCACAAATCGTTAAATTGGGCTTGGGCGGCGAATTTGAATTTATTAGGAAATAGGTAATTAGGGATTAGGTAATTGGGGATTTGTAAATGATTCCCAAAATTTTTGAGACCAGATTCCTTATCCCTAATTACCCAATCCCTAATTGCCTAATCCCCAGTCCCTAAAACATGAATTTCACAGATACATTACATACAAATCCCATTTTTAAATTAGTTTCTGATTCAGCCAAACAGTTGGATGTCAGGGCTTTTGTGGTGGGTGGCTTCGTGCGGGATTTGATTTTAAACCGTCCTTCCAAAGACATTGATATTGTCTGCGTAGGTTCGGGCGTGGAGCTGGCAGAATTGGTTGCTAAAAACTCAGGTCGGGACGAAGTTTATCTTTCGGTATTCAAAAATTTTGGCACGGCACAACTCAAAATTGATGATTGGGAAGTGGAGTTTGTGGGAGCAAGAAAGGAGTCTTACCAACGAGATTCCCGCAAGCCTATTGTTGAAGATGGCACGCTCGAAGACGACCAAAATCGTAGAGATTTCACCATCAATGCAATGGCTATCTCCTTGAATGGCAGCGACTTTGGCGAATTGATTGACCCTTTTGATGGTTTGGCGGATATTCGTAGAAAAATCATCAAAACGCCCCTCGAACCTGCCATTACGTTCTCGGATGATCCTTTGCGGATGATGCGGGCAGTTCGGTTTGCGGCTCAGCTAAATTTTGATATTCACCCTGATACTTTTGACGCTTTAATTCACGAAAAAGAACGGATTGATATTATCTCGAAAGAACGAATTACGGATGAATTGAACAAAATTATTCTTGCTAAAAAACCCTCTTATGGCTTTCTGTTACTGGATTCTTGTGGATTATTGGCAAAGATTTTTCCAGAGTTTGTCAAGTTAAAAGGCATAGAAACTGAGGAAGGTAAGGGACACAAAGATAATTTTTATCATACGCTCCAAGTGTTGGATAATGCTTCTCAGAAAACCGATGATTTATGGATTCGTTGGGCGGCAATTCTGCACGATATTGCCAAACCTGCTACCAAACGTTTTGTCAAAAATAAAGGCTGGACTTTTCACGGACATGAGGAATTGGGAGCAAAATGGGTGAAAACCATCTTTACAAATATGCGTTTGCCGCTGAACGAAAAAATGCGTTTTGTACGCTCGCTCGTAAGGTTGCATTTACGCCCTATTGCTCTCTCGAAAGAAACCATTTCTGAATCAGCTTTAAGGCGATTATTGTTTGAAGCGGGTGAAGATTTGGAAGGCTTGATGATATTGTGCCGAGCCGATATTACTTCCAAAAATGGCGATAAAGTAAAACGTTATCTCCGTAATTTTGACATCGTTGAAGAGAAATTAAAGGAGGTAGAAGCAAGCGATAAACTCCGTCAATTTCAGCCAGTTATCACGGGCGAAATGATTATGGAAATCTTCAATTTACAACCTTCTCGTGAGGTTGGAATACTCAAAATTACCGTCAGAGAAGCTATTTTGGAGGGAATTATTGAAAATACCTTAGCATCTGGAATGCCGTTTTTGTTGAAAGAAGGGGAGAAAATGGGGCTTTCGCAGAAAGTTTAACCGCAAAGACGCAATGACGCTTAGCCGTTGTCTGTGTCTCCACAAACAACTTGCAAATTTGTTGTCTGTGGAGACACAGACAACGGCTAAGTTTTTTACAATTGTTCTTAGCGTCATAGCGTCTTTGCGGTTAAATCTCATTCAAAAACAGGCTTCATAAAACTTCGTTCAAAACTCAAAATACACCTTGTTTCCTCCGCAAATCTAATCGCTTCCATACATTTTGCACAGGTTGGAATTTTGGCTCTGTATTCTTCATAAGTTGCCAAACTGGGGAAGCTAAACAGAGCGTAACCAATATTATTTGCTCCTTCGTGCGGTAAAAAATACCCGTGATGAATTCCTCCCATTTCATTCACTAAGGGAATCCACATTTTGCCATATTGCTCAAATTCTTTCGTTTTGAAGGGGTCAATCACGTACTTTAAATAACAGGTTATCATATAGTTTATGGGGCTGTTTGTCGTTATTATTTTAAAATATATTTGGTAAAGATAGTTCGTTATCATTTTTTCTCTAAATTGTGCAAAAAATACTTCAGAACATGACTCATTTAATCTCTCGCCGTTCATTCCTCCAAACTTCTGCTTTGGCAGGAACGGCTCTTTTGACTTCAAATTCGCTTTTGGCGAGCGGGAAAAAAGCTAAA
Source organism: Arcicella sp. (assembly GCA_034519515.1). Lineage (GTDB taxonomy): Bacteria > Bacteroidota > Bacteroidia > Cytophagales > Spirosomataceae > Arcicella. Next base: position 8,607 of record JAXHOK010000057.1, on the reverse strand, counting down.
AATATTGGCTTACAGCTATATTCTGTTCGTGATGAAATGAAAAAAGACCCTATCGCTACGATGAAAGCCGTAGCAGAAATGGGTTATAAAAACGTTGAACACGCCAATTATGTAGATGGTAAATTTTATGGTTTTGAACCCAAAGAATTTCGTAAAATTATTGATGATTTAGGATTAGTGATGCGTAGCGGACATACCGTTATGGGAGGACAGCACTGGGATGCTTCTAAAAATGATTTTACCGATGTTTGGAAGAAAACAGTAGAAGATGCCGCTGTTTTGGGGCAGAAATATGTGGTTAGCCCTTGGCTTGATGTGAGTCTCCGTAAAAGTTTTGACGACTGTAAGCGTTTTATGGAAGTATTCAATAAATCGGGAGAGTTATGTAAGAAATCAGGTATGAAATTTGGCTATCACAACCACGATTTTGAGTTTAGCCTTCGCCTTACGAGCGTGAAAGTTTTTGACATCATTATGCAAAATACCGACCCCAATTTAGTGGCTCAACAATTAGATATTGGTAATATGTATAACGGTGGAGGTCGTCCGCTTGAACTTTTGAAACAATACCCAAACCGTTTTGAACTGATGCACGTAAAAGACGAAATCAAAGGCGAAAAAGAACATTATGAAAGCACCATTTTAGGCACTGGAATCGTGGGTGTAGCGGATGTATTGAAATTGGCTGCCAAGTACGGAGGCACAACAGAATACATTATTGAGCAAGAATCATATCAAGGAAAAATGCCTATGGACTCTGTAAAAGAAGATTTAGCATGGATAAATAAGGCTAAGTTTTGAGTGAGTGATTTTGTGACTAAACGCCCATTCCGTTACTCAGTCAACAAATCACTCACTCAATATTGCCCCGTTGATAACAAAACCAGCGTACAAGCCTCTTGCGTTTCAATCCCTTTTGCTTCTGCCATTGCTTCAAATTCAGGGTTTTCAGCCCCAGGATTAAAGATAATTCTTTTGGGTTTTTGTCTCAAAATATATTCATATAAACTTGGCTGATTTTTGGCACTCAAATACATTGTAACGGTATCAATTTCTTCAAAATCAGGATAATCCGTATGAATTTTATGCTCTTTTATTTCCCCTTCTTTTTGTCCTACCAGTTCAATTTTATGTCCGTGATTTAGTAGGCTATTAGCTGCTTTATAGGCATATCGTTCTGGGTTAGTCGATGCCCCGATTATTAATGTTTTCATACAAAAGATTTAAAAATTTCAATATTTTGTTATACTTTTAAACAATTTTTGGAGCTTAATAAGTTTCAAAATGAGTTTAGAGTACAAAGTTTAGAGTATAAAGTCGATGAGTTTGAAATTAGAGAAGTAAATCTTTGAAAAACGTAATTGCTTCATGACCTTAAACTCATAAACTTTCAACTTATAAACTCAAATAAGCCATTTTTATATAACAATTTATGAATATTCCTGATTCGTATGAGGGTTTTCGTCAGTATTGGGCGAACAATCAGCAGACGGCAATAAATGACTATGTGTCTCAACGTCAGTCATTTATACCTAATCTACTTCCCGAACAAGCCATTCAGATGCCCGCCGTACAATTGGCGTATATCTTAGAAAAACGGTTTGGTCAATCCGCTTTTTTTGAGGCATTAAACCCTGCTCATACCATCGAAAGTCCCGTGCAGACTCAACCTGATTCTTCGTGGATAAAGACTGTCAATATGGTCGGTATCAACGTTAGGACGATTGGTAGTTTTTGGAACGTAATAAAATATACGCTCACTTTGCCCAAGGCACAATCTTCGGTTCATTTGTTGCCTATTTGGGAGTGTGGCGTGGTGGCAAGTCTCTATGGCATAGCGAGTTGGAATATTAATCCCGAATTTTTTGATCCCGAATTGTCCATCGCTTTTCCTCACCTCAACACGGTTGAAAAGCAATTGAAAGTAGTTACGAATATTTTGCATTTGATGGGAAAAACCGTGGGAATGGATGTTATCCCCCACACCGACCGATATTCAGAAATTGCACTGGCAAATCCGCAGTTTTTTGAGTGGTTGCAACGCCGTGAATTTGAGATTATTAATCATTCTGAAAATCTGCATGAGCAAGTTCAAGAGCGGATTTTGGACTTTTTGTATCAATACGGAGGTACCGTTTCTGAGCATTATCCCAGACGGAAAGAAGAGTTTTTCGATAATAATATTTATTCGGAAGAAAAAAGATTGGCATTTCTTTTTGGAGATAAAATTAACCTTGAAGGTCGTAATAAACGCAGGAATCAGCTCATAAATCATTTATTTTCAGAAGGTTATGAGCCAGTGCCTGCCACGATGGCACCGCCTTACCGAGGTTTGGAGGTTGATAATCGTGAGGAAGCAAAAACGGTGGATGAAGACGGCAGAATTTGGCGTGATTATGTTATTACAAAACCCGAGTCAATGTCGAGGGTTTTTGGTCCTTTGGGAAGGGTAAAGTTGTATGACTGTAAAGATAATAATCGTAATTGGGAAATAGAATTCAGTAAACCTCGGCACGCTGTTTGGGATTATATGGCTCAAAAGTATCGTGGTTTTACTAACGATTATGGTTTTGATTTCATGCGGGGAGATATGTCGCACGTACAAATGAATCCTGCTGTAAACTATTCACAATCAGATGATTACTATGATATTCACAAGTATATCAAGAAAATGATTCAACAACAAAAACCATCATTTGGCTATTTTGCTGAGAGTTTCTTAGCCCCGCCCAACACGATGGCGTATGGTGTGGAAGAAGACCATTTGGAGGCATCGGATACTGATACAACCTTGGGAGATCTACAATCAATGATAGTTGGAACGGAGACTTTTGTTGCTTCTTTTGCGAGATACCATTCTTTGATAAAAATACGGAAATTTGCTCCGAATTTTACGATGATGACTGCCGATAAAGACGACCCACGTTTTGATGAGTTTTATCTAAAAGGAAACGAAATTAGAATGTTTATGGGTATGTTTTTGACCGATATGCCCTCATATATGGCACTGGGTTTTGAACAGCGAGATGCTCACCCACATCCTGCTCCCAACGAGCATTATACGAAACTCTACGTTTTTCAGTTATCGGAGGGCAAAAATGCAACGCATGGAAAATATCAATGGGGACAAAATGGAGGACTATTTCATAATCTAACAGTACTAAAAAATGTTTCTGAAAATATCATTCAAAATATTGAAAATCAAAAAGTTATATGGCTAATTGCTCCCGATATTTTAGGACAAAATAAAGTCATTGCTTGGACACACACCGAAAATCCGAAATATATTTTTGTGGTAAACTTAGACACCGAAAACCCTGCTTATAACTCAGATTTGGGTACAATTTTGAAGCAAAAGAATGTCTCGAATTACTACACCAGTCATTCAGAAAATAATTTTTCAGTTGAAAATTTAGCAAGCGGGGAATGTAGAATCTATGAAATATTTTAGGCGGAAATGTTCTCAGAGAAAATTTTAAAATTCTAAAAATCAACACTTTACATTATTAATGATTGAGCATTAATTGTTAATTGAACTCAACGTATATACTAACCGAAAGTTTTTCTTATTTTTGAAAACAATCGTAAAAAACAAAAAGTTGATGATTTTGTGATGAAAAGTAACCATTTACTACATTAAAATGACGGAGAAAAAAACAGGTCTGGGTTTAAAGAAGAACAATGCAAGTTTTTGGAATGAAAAATGGGTGGAAATTCCTTTTCCTGAAGTTGAAGAAAATCCACCCCTGTACAAGATTTCTAATTATGGTAGAATCAGAAGTTTTCAGAACGATACGCTGAGTGGCGAAATTATCAACGGTTCAAAAATTCAAGGGTATAAATCGTTGAATATCAGGGTGAAAGGTAAAAAATCTTTGAACAGATATATTCATAAATTAGTAGCTGAGTTTTTTGTTACAAAAGAGAATGATAATCAAAAATTTGTACTGCACCTCGACCACGATAAACTAAACAATTACTGGGAAAATATCCGCTGGGCAACTCGTGAAGAAATGACTATCCATAACCGAGACAATCCTGCGGTATTGGAAAGAGTGATTCCAAAACGAACCAAAAATTACAAACTGACTGAAAGTAAGGTGATTATGATTAAGAAAATGCTACGGTCAGAGAAAAATCGTTTGAAGATGATAGCCAAACAGTTCGGTATTACCCACACACAATTGAACCGCATTCGTTCGGGGGAAAATTGGGGTCATGTGAAGTTGGAAGATTAAAAACTTACCATTTTCAAACACACAGGATTAGGGACAGCAATTTCTTTACCCGTGGGTGTGAGAGTTCCCTTCATTATATCACGCTTGAAAATCACGACATTATCACTGTCTTGGTTTGCCACCAATACGAAGTTTCCAGAGGGGGCAATTACAAAATTTCTTGGTTTTTTACCCAATACCGACTGGTGAGCAACATAAGTTAATTTACCCGTTTTGGCATCCACCGCATAAATTACTAAACTGTCATGCACTCGGTTTGAACCGTAGAGAAATTTACCATCTGGCGAGATATGAAGGTCAGCACAATTCAAATCGCCTTTCAAGTCGGCAGGTTTTGTGGAAATGGTCTGAATAGTGTTTAAAGCCCCTTTTTTGTACTCAAAAGCTACTACTTCTCCCGATATTTCTTGAATGCAATAAGCAAATTTTCCGTTAGGGTGAAACTCGAAATGGCGAGGTCCCGAACCATTCTTTATCTTTGTAAAAGGCGGGTTTCCTGATGATAATTTACCGGTTTTAGCATCCAAAGAATAAGTTACAATTTTGTCCATTCCCAAATCTGCCACAAACACATCCACATTATTAGAAGCAATATTGATAGAATGTACATGAGGACTTTCTTGATTGCCTGGGTTTATGCTTTTTCCTTCGTGTTGGATTGTTTGAGTGGCTTTTCCTAAACTCCCATCGGTTTCTACGGGGAAGACAGAGAGATTCCCCGCCCCATAATTTCCACAAATTACCCACTTCCCCGTTTTGTCAATTGCCACATAACAAGGGTAATTTCCATGAGCGGATTGTGTGGTTAAGGGGGTCAAAATACCCGTTTTTTTATCAAATTCAAAAGAATGTACTGAACCTTCTTTGTCTGTTTCGCCCGCTGAATACACGTATTTTGAATCAGGAGAAATGGCTAAAAAAGAAGGATTTTTGATGTTTTTGGCAATGCTTTTAGGGGTAAATTCTCCCGTTTTAACATTGAATTTAAAAGTATAAATACCTTCGCTTTTGCCAGAAGTATAAGTTCCAACCAAGAGGTAAAAATCGTTGTTTGTGGGCTTTTTAGAGGGTTTTTGAGCGAAAATAGCAGTAATGAAAAATACTGAAAAAACGAAAAGAGTTTGGGTAATTAATTTCATAAGGAAAGAAGCTTGTGTTTAAAATTTATACAATTTAGGGCTTTTTTTTATATATCCGAATACAAAAACCCTCCCAAACGTTTCAAACGCTGAGGAGGGTTACATTTACGGAAGTGTTCGCTCAAAACGAAGACTTCCATGAACAGATTTGTTAGCTTTAAAATTCTACCTCAATCTGCTTCTTAAATCCTTTTCTATTGTCATCAAAAGGCATCACAATTTTCCATTGATGGTTGTGATAACGAGCCGAAATATTTTCTACATCAACAAAGTTTGGTAACATCAATTGCCCGATGGTTTGGGGAACGTAATTTTCGGCAATTTCTTGTTCAGCAGTTTTCAAAACGGGTTGTAGTGCATACAACCATAAACGGTTTTCATCAATATCCATTCGTAAATGGTCACCTTCCAGACCCGCTACTCTTATCATAACTTCATAAGAATTATCGGTTTGATTTATCTCAATTTTAGGCTCAGAACGTCCACCATTGAGGGTATTATTGAAATCTATATTAGCTAAAATTTCTCTCGGAATTACTATTTTCTTCTCCATGATTTTGTGCAGGTTTTTTGAATATTTTTTATAAATTGTAATAATCAAAACTTATACCAATGAAAAAAGAAGACAATATGGCGGTATTTAGCGAATAGAGAATAATTTATAGAGAACAAGTTTTGTTGTTAAATAACTGATAGTCAATATATTGTATTTAACTTTAAAATTATATCTTTCTATGTAAATTATGCCATAATGTCTTAAAATACAGAAGGCTTCCTTTTTTAGGAAGCCTTCTGGGAGGAATTACTATTTAAAATCTTGAGCCGTTCACCGTTTCATCGTGAACCGTTCACTACATATTTCCCTGCATCGTCCACCGTTACATTCGGTACGATATTTCCTTTTTCAAAGGCATCAAAACCAGGTTTTAGCCATGACCAAAATTCTAATAATTGTGGATTAGAAGCATATTCTGATTTCAAGGAAGCATAATTTTGGTCAGTCATTTTCATTGGAAAAATATGTACTGGAATTTCCTGTTCTCCGCCCTTTGCACGGACAGCCCAGAGGTAAATTTCTTTAATATTATCATCGCCAACGGGAATGCAACCGATGGAAATACATGAGCCATGCACAAAAATATTATCCCCAGGATTGAGTGGGTCAGCAAATTTTTTGTCAGAAGCATTGGGATAGCTTACCCGAAAAGAAAGGTAGTAATTACTGGTTGGATTGAAGGCATCAATAGTATAAAAACCTTCGGGCATTTGGCGGTCTCCCGAACGGCGTTTAGGACCTAAAATGCCCGTGGTAGCACAAAAATCGTAGATTTTTAAAAGTTTATAGGCACTTTCTCCTTTATTTTTTGCCCAAACTTCAAATTTCTGTTCTTTCTTGAAAGCCCTAAAAAATACCTCAAAATTGGTAGTACTGATGCCATTTTGATTTAGTATTTCATCGACTGTTTTACCTTTGGTTTTGAGGGCTTCACGCACTCGTGGGAAACGCAGTTGAGCCTGATAGAAATTAATACCAGGGGTGATGAAACTCGTAAAAAATATAGAAAGTGAGAGAAAGAGGTAATATTTTTTCATGTTTGGATGGATTAAAAAAAATTCTACTTAGATTAGGGATGTTAATATTTTGTGCAATTTAGGAATTTTGGCAATGAACACAACAAAACCTTGATATTAGAATTTAGTAGAAATCATTTTATGTTAATATCTGCTGTGCCTATCATGTCATTAGAAATGGAGTGGCAGGTTATATATACTTACCGTTTTTTTGTAAATAAAACACGTTATCTTTGTTTAATGGCAACTTGAATTCAAATACTTAATTTGTTGAATTATCATTATCAATAGTCGGATAAGTGTTTGATTATCAATAAAATATAGAATTGGTATGAATTTTGACTCATTCTTATCTTACTAAGTGTAGTTGCAATTGAAATGTTGGGTATCATGTGCTTTCGTGAAGTAGTTGATTTCAATAATTCAACAACTCAACAATTATTCCTTAACTCCTAATTCCTGAATGAACCAACGATTTACTTTCTTACCGAAACTGATTTTTTTTAAAAAAAATATTTTCCTAATCTTGGCTTTGGCTACGTTTGGGCTGGCTTTTCTGCTCTACATCATCACGGAAAAAGGTCCATTGAGTGCCACAGAAGATAAATACCTTTATGACGTTCAAAATAAAATTCAAGAGGAGGTGGAATCTTCCAATAAAGATTTAGCAAAGGTTGTTACACTGGTTTCGCAATCAAAAGATACTACTTTTTCACACCTCAAAATTCCCACCATTCATCCGTATTTTATTTTTAAAAACGGCAGACCTATTTTCTGGTCAGATTCTCGATTTGTACCTGATTATCAATTAGTTGAAGGGACATATAATCTTAAATCAGTAGCTTCGGTTGAAGGGAAATTTATCTCGAATAGAAGAGTTGTGATTGCCTCGCCTGATAATTTTGAAATATTTTCAATCATTGAGTTATACCGTCAATACGAATCAGAAAATGAACATCTCAAAACGGGCTATAATGCCAATATTTTCGTTTCAGACCCTGCTCAAGTTGATATGTCTCCCGCTGCGGCTACACATTTGAATATGTATTCCACTACGAAAGAGTTTTTGTTTTCGGTAAAACCGCTCAAAGGTGATTCATTAAAGAATCAATCAATTCCTGCTAATGTTATTTTATTAGGAATGTTGAGTATGTTTTTCTTGGTGGCATATCTCTTGGTAGTTATTTGGTTTATGAATAAAACGCATCGTTATGGACGAGCATTTCTGATATTATTAGGATATTTTTTGTTGCTCAGAGCCACCATGCTTTTTTACAATATTCCATTCATTTTCTATGAATCTGACCTTTTCAATAAAAAATACTACGACTCGTCTCTCATTGCACCTTCTCTGGGCGATTTGATGCTTAACCTTTTGGTAGTCATTGTTTTACTGATTTATTTAGTGAATTATTACTACAAAATGAATCGCTATTTTTGGCTTATGCACTTGCCTGATGCTGCTAAAAAAGTTGTTTCTATTATTTTTATCGTATTGGGTTGTGCTGTATTTCATGGATTTTATGCTCAACTAATTAATATTTACGAAAAATCAAATTATCAATTAGATATTTCGTTGAGTATTGATTTTTTTGATAAAACCTTGAAGCTGTCGTCTTTGACTACCTTTATTTTGGTATCTATGGTGTATTTTTTAG
>JAXHOK010000066.1:0-31352 GCA_034519515.1 Arcicella sp. | reverse complement strand
CATTATTTTTCCTCCCTGTAAAAACCGAAAAAAGCCTCGCCAGCATCAGCACCTGTAAACTCAATACCTCCTGCAATAGAACGTACCTCCATACCATTTGGACCCCATAAATCTTAGAGGATTATTGAGAGAATAACTATAAGGAGAGTATTTTCTAAATTTATCACTTAAAATATCAATCTGCCAAAATCTCGGCACAATTGGGTCATAAATCCGTGCCTTTGCATCGTAAACGCCTAATTCCTCATTTCGTTCATGTCCTGTGTAAATGAATTGCTGTTTATTGTTTGCAGCACGGTAGTAATTTAGTTTTAAAAGTGACTCCCCCCAAACGCCAAAATTTTCAGTTTGGGTGATTTTTGCCACGCTTAAACTATCTCTAAACATTACCCTGACATTACCCAAATGATCTTGGATTCCGTATTCATATTCACCTTGTGCATTGATACGTCCTTCGTCCATTCCAATTTGATACAAAACATTATTTTTGTAAATTTTAATGCCTACATAATCTGTCCATATGCCTGATTTATCCTTTTCCTTTAATTTATTACCCGTTGCATCATATTGATATTCAACGGTTTGACTATTTGAAAAGGTGATTTTCTTCGGGCGTTTCAAATAATTATACTCAATCACCGAAATTCCCTTATTCGCATCACTAACCAAAGAACCATCCAAAGCATAAGAATAATCCGTACTTCCAGCGGCATCCGCAAAACTGGCGGTTTCTCCCGAAATATCCGTTACTGATTGTATTTTGTTAGAATTTGCCTGATAAGTATAAGCCAAATTATCAATCAAGCCAAAACTATTATTAGCCTTATAACCATTCCTTATATCATATTTTCAAATCAAAAAAGGTCGCAGATTTGCTCTCAACGACCTTTTTTGATTTTTAGTAGCTCATAAATCTTCCCACAAGGTGCTTCCGCATCTGTTGTTGGTCAAAAGACCGAACAACGGCTGGCTAAGGCTTTTGCTCAAATTTAAGACCAACAAGGGCGAAAACGGAACACCAACCAAGGCGAAAAACGATAAATTCATTACAATTTGCCCTTGATTTATTTTAAAAATATGTTTGCTCATTTTTTGGGAAAGCTAATCTTTAGACAAAATACGATTACTTAAAAAAATGTTACTTATTTTGTCTAAACTCTCTTCTTCCCATCCTCCATAAAGTTGATTAAGAATTATCTGTTTTTGATTAATAAATATTCTCATTTTCTTAGATTTACTAAAACGACCAGCTATTTCATCTTTATATGAAAAAGTTATTGAATCAAATTTAGCTTCAACAACCTCATTAAATATGAACAAAGTTTTTGTAGTGATATAAATTTTATTGTTAAATTCATCTATTTCTACTGCGTATGGTTGTTTTATTAAATCATTTTTAATAATTGTGAAAGCAATTATTAAAAATAAAATGCTTGAAAATAGTAAGTCTATTCTTGCTATAAAAAATATGATAGCTGTAAAGAAAATAAAGTTCACTATCGTTAGAGATAAGTTTGCTTTGAAAAATTGCTTGTTCATTTTTTGGGGAGTTTATGAATGAAATTTTTAATTTGTTCAACTTTTTGTTTATCAAAAAGTGGTGATGATGCTTGCGAATTATTTGTCAATTTTCGTGTCGCATCCCAAACTCCTTTTGTATCGAGAACTGCATCTGTCAAAGAAGCCAATTCATAAGTCGCATTGATGAAATTTCCTTTCTTTCCTGCATTAACAATTAAAGAAAATCCATCTCTAATTCCTCCTATATTTCCACCACCAAACAATCCAGGTGCAAATTGACCCAAAGCATCATAATATGGTGCATATTCACTTCCATATGCGTATGCAGGAAGTCCTAAAATACTATTCCCTTTATGCAAATATGAATCAGCTGAAAAATTAGAATTGGTTTTAGCGTCAATCATTTGTGCTGTACCAATACCAACTTCGGGTATTGTAAATAATAATGCTAAAGCTGAAACTCCCATTGTTTCGGGTACAGCCAATATGGCACCAACAGTTCCCACACTTCCAAAAGTAACATTTCCCATGCCGTTACCAAAAGCATTATTTTGGGGGTCGTTTGCGTTTCTCTCTCTCAATTCTCTTTGTACTTTTTGGGCTGGGTGTTCCTTTCCCTTGTCATCCCCTCCACCCGTTTGCGTATTGGCTATACTAAACGACCCATCACCATTATTTGTCCAAGTGGTATTTTCCCCTGATTTGTCCCAAAGGTCATCAACTAAACCTCGTGCCATCATTCCGTCAGGGTCAATGAATCTTTGTGGGTTATTGTTCCCGTAAACCGTTGGGCTGAATCTTCTATTTAATTCTGATAACGGGTCAATTGTAAGAAATCTTGGTACAATATTATCGTATAATCTTGCTCCAAAGTCCGTGTAGCCCGTTTCGGGTAAATTTTCTTGTCCTGTAAATCTGAACTCGTCTTTCTTCCATAAGGCTTTAAAATAGCTTATTGAGGGTAAATCTTCCCCAAAAATGCCATACGCATTATGTTGTGTTATCTTCGCTACGCCCAAAGAATCCCGAAATGCAACTCTCAAATTACCCAAATGGTCTTTGATATTATACTCATATTCACCATTAATTATTCGCCATTCATCGTTAGAGATTTGATATAAAACTCCGTTTTTATAAATTGTATTACCGTTATAATCTGTAACATTTGAACCAATGGTTTCCTTTAATTTCTTGCCTGTGGCAATAATTAGTGTCATTCATAATTCCTTTTATCCATCATTTCATAAGTTCCAAATTTTATACCTGATTGTCTGAACAATAATCCTAATTTTTCATATTTAGAGTCGCACCAATCTATATTATTATTGTTCCAACTCAACCTTCTTCCAGTACAGCTAAAACATATTTCTAAATATTCAAGTAGATTGCCTTCTGCGTCATAGAACAATATAGCGTTTCGAGGTTGGTAACACTTTACATCATAATCTGTACGGGTTTTTCCTAAAAACTTAAAATTAAATAGGATATTTGATAAAGAATCCCTTGAATCTGAACTTACTACTACCCTTTTCTTAAAAGGAGGTAATGAAAAATCGTCAGTTTTATTAATATGCTTTTTATCTCGAAATTTAGAGGCAAACTTGAATAGTTGTAACGGTGGGTATGAATTATTAATATCACCATTATCAAAAAAGGTGGTATCAGAAATATAGTTATCTCTATAATTATCTATGTCTTCAAAAGCTACTAATTCAATTTTAGTAGCTTTTTTAAAAGGATACATATTATTACGCATTCTCACCGAAAATAACTTAACCTCTTTACAACGATGAGCGATATTTTCTTTTGTCCAATTAGTTTTATTATGATTATTCCTAACTATATTTTTTGTCTTCTTTTGACTAAAACTGTTAAATGAAATAAATAAAAATATCATTATAATTACGTTTTTCATGGCGTTTGTTGTTAATATTTACTTCAATTCTACTGGATTATTAGAATCAGACAAAATAATTTCTCTATAAGTTTGGATAATACTGCCTGATGCACCTATTCTATTCCAATAAGGCTGAGCACCATTTAAAGAAGAGTTTAGGGTACCAGATACAACAGTAGCTCCAATATTTGAACTTCCTTTTGTACTATTAATCCAAGCTGATGAAAGTCCATTTATTGTAAATAAATTTAACCTATTCCCTGATAAAGTCGATAGCTGCTCTGCATATAAATCTCCAATTCCTAATTGAGATGTTCCAAGATTACAAACTGCAAAAATACAATTCCCCCCATCTTTGACTTTATTCATAATCCCCATTAAAGACTCCACTTGATTTTTCGCATAAGCATTTGAATAATTTGCGCCATCGGTATTGAATGATTTTATGTCTTCATTATTGAATGATAATCCTCTTCCTTCATCTGACTTTATTTTTAAGCCATCAAAAGACCCACTTTTTACGTGTCTAATACTGTGAGCCTCGATTACTAAATTGCTTAATGACTTATCCTTAAAGATATTTAATACTTCCCTCGCAATACCAAAATTTGAGATTGCAAATACTGCCCAACTGTTGTATTTTGTATTAGCTGTTGCATTTTGTTCTTTTGAATCAGCAGTAATATCTATGTAAACATTATTTTTCCTCCCTGTAAAAACCGAAAAAGCCTCGCCAGCATCAGCACCTGTAAACTCAATACCTCCTGCAATAGAACGTACCTCCATACCATTTGGATCTATAAATCTTAGAGGATTATTGAGAGAATAACTATAAGGAGAGTATTTTCTAAATTTATCACTTAAAATATCAATCTGCCAAAATCTCGGCACAATTGGGTCATAAATCCGTGCCTTTGCATCGTAAACGCCTAATTCCTCATTTCGTTCATGTCCTGTGTAAATGAATTGCTGTTTATTGTTTGCAGCACGGTAGTAATTTAGTTTTAAAAGTGACTCCCCCCAAACGCCAAAATTTTCAGTTTGGGTGATTTTTGCCACGCTTAAACTATCTCTAAACATTACCCTGACATTACCCAAATGATCTTGGATTCCGTATTCATATTCACCTTGTGCATTGATACGTCCTTCGTCCATTCCAATTTGATACAAAACATTATTTTTGTAAATTTTAATGCCTACATAATCTGTCCATATGCCTGATTTATCCTTTTCTCTTAATTTGTTATCCATTGCATCATATTGATATTCAACGGTTTGACTATTTGAAAAGGTAATTTTCTTCGGGCGTTTCAAATAATTGTACTCAATCACCGAAATTCCCTTATTCGCATCACACCAAAACCCCCAAAATAATCCACCCCCCCCCCCCCCCAACCCCCGCCCCCACCCCCCCCCCCGCCGCCCCCGCACCCACCCAACCCACCCCCCCCCCCCCCCCCCCCCCCCCCCCCCCCCCCCCCCCCCCCCCCCCCCCCCCCCCCCTCCCCCCCCCCCCCCCCCCCCCCCCCCCCCCCGAACCCTTTATTGGCATCACTAACCAAAGAACCATCCAAAGCATAAGAATAATCCATACTTCCAGCGGCATCCGCAAAACTGGCGGTTTCTCCCGAAATATCCGTTACTGATTGTATTTTGTTAGAATTTGCCTGATAAGTATAAGCCAAATTATCAATCAAACCAAAACTATTATTAGCCTTATAACCATTCCTTGAAAGTGCCGTAATGTTACCATTTTTATCATACGTTACAAAGTTCAGAGCGTAGTTTTCATTGGCTTTGGTGCTTCCATAAGTGCCTTGCGTAATCCGTGAAGCCGCATCATACGAATACTGATACGCCCGCTGAACTCCGTCAATATTACTCTTCCAAAATTGATTTCTGATATTGCCATCAAAATACGTTCCATCGTCTTCATAAGTGAGTTTCATGGAAAACATTTTGTTGGTCAAATTACCCGCATTGTCCAGATTTATCCCCCGTAAACCGCCACGAATATGATAAGAATAATCAACCGTTTGCAAATCTGCGGTGGTAACTTTACCGACGGATAACATTCCAAAATTTCTTAAAGTCCCATTATTATTCAAAACACCCATCGAACCAAATTCACCGCTTGGAATCGTTACGGTTTGCCCTGAGTTGATGGTTACATTATCATTAACCGTAGGCAAAAACCCTGATAACCAAGTGGTTGCATCTGTCCAGTTGCCCGTTTGCTTACTACCGATGAACAGCCCCAGAGGTTTGAAGACTTTGGTTTTTAAACGTCCAATATCATCTAAATCGTATCGGGCAATGTTTTGAGTTACGCCATTTTTAGTATGCTTGAAAGAGACTTTTTGCCCAACGTGATTGTAGGCATAATCGTAGATTTCAGTAATACCCTGATGCACCATTCGCATTCTCAAAACCTCGCCATTAAAACGATATTGGTACTCACTTCTATCAATACTACCCAAGTGATTTTGTGAAAAACTTTGTATCGGTCTTGATTTATAATCAAAATAATTAACTGATTTATACCACGCATTGGTCTCTACGTTTCTCACTAACATTCCCGTCATTAATCCCATGGTAAAACCCTGGGAATGAAAGGCATTGGCACTTTGAAAATTGTATTTGACATCGGTATTCCAAAGAAAATCATCGTAATACATTACCTGCATAACATCAGCATCCACTATTCCATAACCCGTTGGAAATGAACGATTTGTATAACCCAAAAGTGCAGTTCCTCTTTCTTCGTAAGTTTCGGTGGTCATTCCGTCAAAAGCGGTTTGCAGAGCCGCACGGTTAATGATTCCTTTACCTTTTTGAATTCCCGACTGAATTTTTCTGCCCAAGGCATCGTATTTTACCCATTGCCAATAATCTTTGGCTTTATCATAATCATCGGCAAAATAGACTATTCTATCCTGTTTATCAAATACAAAATAACTCCACCCCGCCCCAGGAATATGTTTTTCATTTTGTCTGCCCAAAATATCATAATGGTAGCCGTAAATTCCTTCTTTAAAAACCACATCACTTTCCGTGAAACTTGTGATTGTTCCTACCCTTATTTTTTCATAAATTTCAGGAGGAACTACGTAAGCTAATTGCCCTAAATCGTTGTAAACATAAGCCGTTACCGCAAAAACAGAATTTCCATCCATTTGCTGAAACTTATGGGTTACTCGTCCTTGCTTGTCTTTGAGGTCGTAACTTTGAAAACCTCGCTCACTCAACACACAATTATTAATTAATGTACTATTGCCATAAGCATTCGCCCCATTGACCGTACCATTTGCTTGTACTTCAAACTTTACAATAAAATTCCCCGCCAATAAATACTGAATACTGACAAACTTCTCATTCCCTGCTACTCGCCAAGCCTGCCCCGCTCCAAATTGTTTGAGCGGTCGGTTCAAAGGGCTTGCTTCAAAAACGGTTTCTGTATATGGGTATGTATCACCATAAAAAATACCCGCCAACGTTTGGGCATTGCTTTTGTACGCACCCGTAAGGGCATCGGAGGGCGTGGGCAAAATGCTTTTATAAGGTCGTCCGTTCAAATCAAATAGCGTTGTTCCCGAAACAATATCCTTCAATTTATCGGGCGAACCTTTCCATACCAAAGACTGAATTCCTCTACCCAAACCATTCATGTATTCTAACTGCGTGGTGGTTTTATCCACGTCCGAATCCAAAGCCGTTCCCGTTTGGGCTTCTCGGGCAGTTCGGCTGATGATATAATTGAGGGTATTTGTGGGCGAAACCCCCAAACCCGTAATTGCCGTTTGATTGGCATAATGATAGTTCAAATCCTTCAAGAGATAGTTCTGAGGGTCTTTTATAGATTTCAAACGGTTGAACACATCGTATTGATAATGGGTTGCATAACCCTTAACGTCAAACTCTGCACTTAGCCCAATCAATGGCAAATAATCATAATACATTGTTCTGCCTAACACCGTCCCCGTGGTTCCCCCGCCTACGGTTTGGGACTTCAAAAGGTCAATTATTCCCGCATCTATTGCCCCATAGTACTGCATCGTGGCGATTTGTCCACTTCTCAGGGTGTATTTTGTCAGGTTTCCACGGGTATCATACGTGTCAAAATTAATGGGCGTTATTTCTATTCCATTGCCAATTTTGGTTCTGATTTTTTGGGGCATTTGCAAAGTGCCAAAAGTGGCATAATCCGTAATCTTAGAGGCTGTTTGGGTACTGTTCAAAAAACTGGTTTCTTCAATGACGGGAGCAATAATATTTTTGTTTACCATCGTCAAATACGGCTCTGTGCTGAAATTGTACGGATATTTATAATTCATCAATAGCGTTTCGCCCTTGCTGCTTTGGGTAGTCATGGAACTGACTTGCAGATACGTTGAATTATTATAGGCATTGGTACTGACGGTTTCTATAAAATTATTAGCATTATCATAAAGCCTTTCTGTTTCCGAAATCTTTTGCAACCAACCCGAATAGGTATAATACGTTTTCATCAAATCGTAGGTTGGAACAGAACCTGCCGTAATTGAACCTATGTAAAGCGAACGAGCCTTATGCCTATCCACAAGATTATAGGCAATTATTTTCTCCTTAACCAAGACATTATTTCGGTAATGTTTGATTGATTTAGGCAATGACCGCATCAATAAATAACTGGCTGTGCTTCCGATTTGATTATTCCCCCGTCCAAAATTTATCCCTAAATAATCGTTATAATCATTGTGCGAAGTAAAAGCCGTTTTAGTATTTGCCCCATCGCTGAATGTTTCGGTAACGTTGGAATAATAAATGGGAACTTCAGCAATAGAATGTAGCCCTTCCGAGAAGTAAATTGTTCCGTTGGAAAGCACATCGAAGGTGGGGGAATTGGGTTGAGTAGTTACAAAAGCACCATTAACAATTATTTTCGTAAGCCCAATCGAAGATGAAATCACCCCGCTTGATTTGCTGGCATTCGTGAAAGAATCGTAATTGATATTCCTTTGGCTCAAAACAGTTCCGTTAATGTCTTTATCAGTAATGGTCTTCACTCGAATACCTCCGTAGGGCTTTTTATTAATCAAAACGCTATTCTCAAACTCTGATTCTCGGATTTGTCAGTATTCATTTTGTTCATACACAAATTCGGTTGAACCAGCAGTTGGATAGGTGATTTTAGTTAATGCACCTTTCAGAGTCGTAGCGAAATTGGGGTTTCGATTCGCATTAAAAGGAGCATCGGCAATGAGGGAGGTATTGGTATTTGCTCCATTATCAAAACCCCAATAATCAATGGAATAGAAATTATTGTATAACAGATTTGAGGGGCTGTCATAGGTGAATTGATGATTTTTAAAGATGGAATTATCAGGCGATAATTCTGATAAAGTGGACAATAATAAACCATCAGGATTATTCAAATTAGCATAATTAAACGTAAATTTCTTTATTTCCTTAGCTGGGATGGTGTTCGCAAAAAGGGTTGTTTTGGTCAAATAACTAATATTCCCCGCTTTATTGTAGTCAAAAGTAACCTTCCAATTCGTGCCAGTGACGGAGGTTAAAAAGTTTTCTACTGAATCCACACAACTCCACATATTATCATGGGAATAGGTCTGTGTAGCAGTTCGATATTGCCCACGAGTAACGGGTGAACTTACACTTCTACCCCGTAAAGTATAGTCAAAAGAATAACCGCCCTGAGTGGCAGCAAACATATAATCGTTGGTATAATTGAAGGTAATTTTACGCCCATTTTTATCCGTAGCCTCCGCTAAAAACCAAGAAGTAATGTTCATATCTCCTGCTAAACAATCAAAATCAGAACCTGATGTAGAAAATTCTACATTTTTAATCGGTAATGTTCCATTAGTTAGGCTATCCCCAAATTTGTAAATAGTGCCGTTTTCATCAGTAATAGTAAATTCTACCAAGTAATGAAAATTATTACTGTTATTGTTAGATAAGGCTTGAGATATTTGAACAACTCTATATTCTATCTTAATCTTTCTATCAGAAACCACGTGAATTACGCCATCTTCTCCAAAAAAGAATTTACCCGTCATACCCATGAAATTGAACATAAACATATCAGGTTCGCCGTCAGGAGTGGCATAAAATAGTGCTTGACCTCCTCCCGAACCCGCAATCGTACCATCGTTGTTAATGAGATTGGCAAGGTTTGTTCTATTTTGAGCAGATGCGTAACCCGTTCCGTTAGAGGTGCCAGCATTTATGGATTCATCTGGTTTTGACTTAATTACCCTCATGATAACGCCTCCTGCATTCAAAGCCCATCCTCTACCCAACAAACTTGGAGATTCAAAGGGTTTGAACCCTTTGTATTGATAGGATGCACTAACGCTCAAATCAATATCCCCTTCTTTCAAATCGAATAAAGAGATTCCAGGAGAAGGCAATCCAGAACTTAAATTGACGGGAATATTCCCATAATTTCCCAAAGTAGCTGCATGAGGAGAAGGGAGCGTAAGATTGGGCGTATATTTATTGGTATTCGGTACGGGCGGTTGGGGTGCTAAAATGAGGGTGTCTCGTTTGGTTGAGTCTTGCTTTTGTGAATATAGCGTAAAATTTAGCAAAAAGAATCCAATGAGTAGTAACAGTTTTTTCATGGCGACTTGGTAGTTTGTTTAAGGGTTGAACATAAAAATAGCGTGGAACATTACTTGCTTGTCTGTAAAGGCTCGACCAAGAACCTGTGTACCAAAGCAAAGTAACGCCCACGCATCACGTGAGCGTTTTGACTTTACTCCCTGGTACTAATTTGGTCGAATTTTTACAGACAGGAATTTTTAAGCTAAAACGCTAATAATATGTTTGATTTCTTTCATTTAATCATAATGCAATGTTAAGGAAGAATTTTGGTTTTGGCGTAAACGTTCACCACATAAATTAGCTTTTTTATTTTACGGTAATTAAAACAGAAACTTTTATCAAATCAAATTGTTGTTTAGCTATATATAAAACAAACTTATTCTTTCCATAATGTCATATAAAAACCTAAACGCAGACGCTCTTTTAAAAATCCAAACCCTTGGGGCTTTAAAATCTTCGGGCTATCAACCTAAAACCATCAAAGACGAACTTCGGGATAATCTTATCCAAAAACTCAAAAATAAAGAACAAGTTTTTGAAGGTATTTGGGGCTTTGAAGATACCGTGATTCCCGATATTGAACGAGCCATTTTATCGCAACATCACATTAATCTTTTGGGACTTCGTGGACAGGCAAAAACCCGTATTGCTCGCTTGATGATTAACCTTTTGGATGAATATGTACCCGTGGTGGAAGGTTCAGAATTGAACGATGACCCTATGCAACCACTCTCTCGTTTTGCCAAAGATTTGATTGCTGAACATGGTGATAATACGCCCGTTGCGTGGATGCACCGCAGCGACCGTTATACCGAAAAACTTGCCACGCCCGATGTATCCGTTGCCGACCTAATTGGTGATGCTGACCCCATCAAAGCTGCCACGTTGAGATTGCCTTATTCGGATGAACGTGTGGTGCATTTTGGACTCATTCCCCGCTCGCACCGTTGTATTTTTGTGATTAACGAATTGCCCGATTTACAGGCTCGTATTCAGGTTTCATTGTTCAATATTTTGCAGGAAGGTGATATTCAGATTCGGGGCTTCAAAATCCGTTTGCCTTTGGATTTACAATTTGTCTTTACCGCCAATCCAGAAGATTATACCAACCGTGGTTCAATTGTTACGCCGTTGAAAGACCGCATTGATTCTCAGATAGTTACGCATTATCCAAAGACTTTGGAAATTGGTAAAAAGATTACCTTACAGGAAGCCAAATTGAAAGGCGGACAGGAAGAAATTGTTACGACCAATCACATTATGGATGACTTGATCGAACAAATCGCCATCGAAGCCCGTGCTTCTGAATATGTGGATGCCAAGTCGGGCGTATCGGCACGTATGACGATTTCGGCTTACGAAAACCTCATTTCTGCGGCAGAAAGGCGTTCTTTGGTGAATGATGAAGACAAAACTTACGTGCGAGTGGCTGACCTTGTTGGCGTAATTCCTGCGGTGTGTGGTAAGGTGGAACTGGTGTATGAGGGTGAGGTGGAAGGACCAGTAATTGTGGCTCAGAACTTGATTGGAAAAGCCATCAGAACCCAGTTTCTCAATTATTTCCCCGACCCCGAAAAAATCAAAAAAGCGGCAAAAGATAAGGCAGGAAAGAATCCATACAAACCCATAATCAACTGGTTTATGGACGGTAATACGATGGATATTCTTAACGACAGTGCCGATAAAGACTATTCAGCAAGATTGAGAACGATTGATGGTTTGGATGATTTAATCGAAAAAGTTTACCCTCAAATGCAAGGGCGTGAAAAATTATTCATGATGGAATTTGTACTGCATGGACTTTCAGAATTTTCAATTATCTCGAAGAAAACCTTAGAAAAAGGGCTTCAATTCAAAGATTTGACCGCTTCTCTGTTCGATTTGGATAATTTCAAATTTGATGAAGAGGAGGATGATTTCAGGTAGAGATTTCGGTTCAACTATAATTTATACGTGAACTAACGTCGTGGAGGTTTTGGACATCCACGACGTTGATAGTCAAATTGATTTTCCGTATAAATCGTAGGAGAACCAAAATAATTAGCTACTTACCAATCTTAACTATATAGTAAGTTGGCAAGAACGCCCTCCTTCAAAGCATAATTTGAAACCTTAATCGCTTGAATATCATACTGTTTTAGAATAAAATCTATCAGACACGCTCCCACCACAATCATATCCACCCGCAGTTCAATCATGCCTGGCAAAGCCATTCTTTCATCGTGATTAGAAGAAACTAATTTCAAAAATGAATCATAAAATTCTGAAATTGGTAGGTCGAAAGAAATTTGTTCGGGTGATGGTAAATGTCCTTGACTTTTCATAAAATACATATCAATCAAGGTCTCGAACGAACCTGCCGAACCAATCACACACTCTGGGGCATATTGATGCACGGCATTCGTTAGGGGCAAAAGTTGTTCCTCCAAATAGTTTTTAAGGGCTTGAACCGACCGTGGTGAAATGGGATCAGTAGTCATAAATTTATCCATCAATCGCTGACCACCAATTTCAAAACTTTGTTTCCAGAAAATCTTGTTTTCATTACAAATAATAAACTCAACCGACCCACCGCCAATATCCATAATCATTGAAGTTTCTGAACCGATTTTCATGCCTAATTTCACACCTTCATAAATCAAAGTAGCTTCTTCTTCGCCCGAAATAACGTTAATTTTGATTCCTGTTTCCGCTAAAACTCTTTCACAAAACTCCTCGCCATTTTTGGCATTTCGCACGGCACTGGTGGCAGTTGCCAAAACATTTCCAGCCATAACTCCCTCTTTATCAAACACTTGCTGAAAATACTTTAAGCCTAAAATTCCCCGTCGGATTCCTTCTTCGGTAATGATTCCTGATGAGATACCGCCTTTACCAATCTTGGCAGCGTAGGATTCTTCGTGGATAGTTCGGAAAGTTTCAACCGTTTGTTCAATGATTAATAGTTGAAATGTGTTCGTTCCTAAGTCAATAATTGCTTTCTTTATCACAGGTTTGTAATGTTTTGGATTTACCTTTGTGGGGCAAAGATAAGGAAACCTTTTCCTAACATCGAATAACAAAAATTGAGCATCGAAAAAGTGGTATTAATAACAGGTATAACGGGTTTAGTAGGCAGTTTTACGGCAAGACGTTTTTTAGAAGCGGGCTATAAAGTGGCGGGATTAAAAAGAGCAAATAGTGATTTATCATTATTACAAGGCATTGAAAATCAGATAGTTTGGCATGAAGGAGACATTTTAGACGTAATGTCTCTTGAAAAATCAATGGTTAATATTGAATATGTCGTCCATACCGCTGCCATCGTTTCGTTTGCTCCCAAAGACCGTGATAAAATGTTCAAAACCAACATCGAAGGCACGACAAATGTAGTGAATCTTTGCTTGGAAAATAACATTAAAAAACTCTGTTTTGTCAGTTCCGTAGCAGCTCTGGGGCGAAGTATTCCGAACGAAAAGAAAGTAGAATCCGTTATTACTATTAATGAAAAAGCTACTTGGGAAGAAAGCCCCCTGAACTCTAACTACGCCAAAACCAAATACTTAGCCGAATTAGAAGTTTGGCGTGGAGAGGCAGAAGGTTTGAATTGTGTAGTAGTGAATCCGTCGTTGATTTTGGGAGAAGCCGATTGGAATAAAAGTAGTACTCAATTATTAAAATATGTTTTTGACGAACACAAATTTTATCCACAGGGCAACCTTAATTATGTGGATGTTCAGGATGTGGCAGAATGTATTTTTCAGCTAACAATTAGCGATATTTCGGGCGAAAAATTCATTCTTAGTGCGGGTGAAATTACTTACAAAGATTTCTTTGAAAAAGTTGCTCCCAAGTTTTATAAAAAAGCCCCGACTACTTTATTACGAGCCTCGATAACATCATTTTTATGGCGTTTGGAAGCAATCAGAAGCCTTTTTACAGGAAATGCTCCACTAATTACGAAAGAGACCGCTCTATCATCCAGCCATTTTTTCAACTATCCGAATGATAAAATCAAACAAGCACTTGGCTTTAAATTTAAAAGTTTGGAAGACAGTTTGGATAGGATTTGTGGGAAGCTATTGGAAAAGTACAAATAACAAATAGCACGATTTTTGCTCATAAATACAGAAAAAATGGGGCATTTGGTAAGTTAGTTTTTTTCTATTAAATTTAATATCAGTAAACAATTAACAGCAAACAGTTATCAGTTAAAAAATATTGCAGAAAGGATTTTATTTTCAGAATCGGACTCTCTTTAACTGTTTATTGATAACTGTTCATTGATAACTTAAAATCACCCCCTAAAATATCAATGATGGAACAAGATTTTGAAGATCGCCGAGAAGAGACGTTGCACTCTGTGAAGCGTTTTGAAACTATGCTCAAGCGTATGGAATCGTCTTTTTTCGACCTTGATACCTACGAATCAATCGTGGAACATTATATGGACGAAGGCAAGATTGAGGATGCCATGAAGGCTTGCGAAATAGCCTTGGAACAATATCCATATTCTTTGGAAATGATGCTTTGCCAAGCGGAACTCCTTGCTAATATGGGCAAGCATGATGAAGCTCTCGAAGTCATCGACAAAGCCGAAATTTATAATCCCTCCGATACTGATATTATCTATCTCCGAAGCACTGTTTACAACCTCAAAGGCGATTATCAAACCGCTATTGAGCTTCTGACAGAGGTTTTAGACATTGCCGAAGACAAAGACGAAGTCTATTTTCACATCGGTTTGGCGTATCAAAGCTGGGGAAAATATCACAATGCCGTCGCTGCTTTTAAGCAATCTATTGAGATCAATATTAAGAACGAAAATGCTCTTTATGAACTGGCAAACAGTCTGGATGAAATTGGTAAATTGGAGGAATCATTGCCTTACTATCAGCAATTTATCGACACTGACCCATATTCAGAAAATGCCTGGTACAACATCGGAATTGCATATTCTAAATTAGGAAAATTTGAAGATGCGGCAGAAGCCTATGAGTTTTCAGTAGCAATAAATGATAAGTTTGCTTCGGGATATTTCAACCTCGGCAATTCTTACATGAACCTTGGTAATTGGGCAAAAGCAGAGGATGCTTATCGTCATTGTCTTGAATATGAAGAAATTACGCCTGAGGTTTATTGTTGTTTTGGAGCAAGTATTGAACGACAGGAACGTTTTGGCGAGGCAATTCATTATTACAAAGATGCCATTAAATTAGACCCCAACTGGGACGATGGATATTTTGGCGTAGGTGTTTGTCTTTGTGAAATGGAACGCTGGTTTGAGGCAACTCACTTCTTGAAAAAAGCCATTACGCTTGATGATAAAAATGCCTACTATTGGCTCACGATGGGTGATGCAGAATTTGGTTTAGGCAACACTGTTTCAGCGATGGAGGCTTTTCAAAAATCGGTGGAATTGGAGGCAATAAATCCTGAAGCATGGATAAAATGGTCGGCAATTAATCACGAACAAGGTGATTTTGAAATGGCAGCTGAATTGATGTTATCCGCCATTGATGCCATGCCCGAAGAAGCGGAATTATATTACCGTGCTGCGGTTTATTTTATCAAATCAGGACGATATAAGGAAGCGTTCAATTATTTAGAAACGGGTTTAGTTCTTAACTATGAGGGACACGAAATTATGTTTGAATATTTCAAAAATGTGGAAACACAAAAAGCAATTTTTAGAATTATTGAACAGTATCGGAAATAGGCTTCCACATTGGCACACAGATGACGCAGATGCTTCGCAACGCAGATTTTTTACTTGTAGCCAATGTCTTTACTGACCACGGGAAAGAATTATAAATAGAAGAGGCTTTCAATCATTTGAGAGCCTCTTCTGTTTATCTGATTAATCCAATAATTTAGTATGTAAAATATCTTTAAATTTACGAAGGATTGAAATTATTTGTAATAACTCTATTGAATCAGTACAGTCATAAGTCTTTGATATACAGTAGGTTTTGTCTTGAATTGTGAAAAAATCCCAGTATTTTCCAGAAATCGTACACCCGTAAAGAGGTTTATTATTTTTGTTGATTTCTTGGGCAATTAAAAAGGCTTCTAATAATTGGGCAACAGGGTCTCCGTTGGGGTCTTTGTGCCTTTTCCATTCTTGAAAGTGAAAAAAAGGTTTTATCGGTAAGTCTAAAACTCCCTTAGCAATCATAAAATCAGTCTTTGTTTTCAGGTAATTTCCTTCAACGGTGGCAGATATTGTCTCTTCAAAATAAGTATTGTAATCTTGTCCATCCTCCATTTTTCCCAAAGCTAAAACAAAAGCTATAAATTTCATTTTCAGGGCTTCTTCGTGCCAACCTTCTATTTTTTGCTGTGCTTCGTGCAAGATTTTATCGAACAAAATTTGTTCATCACTTCTTAGTTCAGTATTGGGTATATTTAACCATTCACGCATTAAATCAGTATTTCCGTTAGGTACACGAGTTAATCCGAAAGTCAAAATTAATTCTGCCTCTGAATAATATTTCTCTTTACTCGAATGTTTTGCCATAAATCTGGGGATAATCTAAATAAAATTACAAATTCTCTTGAACATAAATCCATTTTATGCCTTTTCCTCAACAACCAACCCATTTTCACACTTCAAGATACGAGCAGGGAATTTTCTAATCATATCAAAATCGTGGGTTGCCATCAATATTGACGTTCCCGCTTTGTTGATTTCATGAAAAAGTTTGATAATTTGTTCTGATACCTCGGGGTCGAGATTTCCTGTGGGTTCGTCGGCAAAAAGGATTTGTGGTTCGTTCAATAATGCCCTTGCAATTACAACTCTTTGTTGTTCGCCACCAGATAATTGATGGGGCATTTTATCCTTTGCGGTGGACATTCCCACCTGCATCAAAACCTCTGCAATACGAGCTTTTATCTTCCCCGAATCTGTCCAACCTGTTGCTTCCAACACCCACAAAAGGTTCTCATAGACATTTCTGTCCATGAATAACTGAAAATCCTGAAAGACCACGCCAATCTTACGGCGAAGAAAAGGACGGTCAGAGGGTTTCAATACTTCTATTTCATACCCCGATACTTGGGCTTTGCCTTGTTGAAGCCAAAGGTCGGCATAAAGGGTTTTGAGTAATGAACTTTTGCCACTTCCCGTGCGACCAATCAAGAAAACAAACTCGCCTTTATTGATTGAAAAATTCACATCGCTCAACACGACACGTTCTTTTTGATAAATGAAAGCATTTTGGATGGAAACGATAGTTTGGGAAGCGAACATATTTTTTAATTATAAATGATGAATTGTTGTAATCTTCTATATGCTCAAAGTTAAGAATATCTGTCAAGATTTGAAAGTGCCATTCTTTAGAAAGCAAAAAACTCCGTCGATTTATATCTAACGGAGTTTTTATTCACGATTACTCAAAATGAATCATGCTGAAAACAACTCATTATCGATAACTCATATTTTTTCTACCCATTCACCTTGGCGTGGTCGGCTAAAAATTTTGCCAAACCGCTATCCGTCAAAGGATGATTCAATAACGCTAAGATTGATGAAAGTGGACCAGTCATAACGTCAGCACCGATTTCAGCACATTTTAAAATATGAATAGGGTGACGAATTGAAGCCGCAAGGATTTCTGTATCGAAACCGTAGTTATCATAAATAGTACGGATTTGCTCAATCAACTGGATTCCATCAAACGAAATATCATCCAAACGACCTACAAATGGAGAAACATAAGAAGCTCCAGCTTTGGCAGCCAAAAGAGCTTGTCCCGCCGAGAAAATCAACGTGCAGTTGGTTTTAATCCCTTTTTCTGAAAAATATTTCAACGCCTTTACTCCGTCTTTAATCATTGGGATTTTTACCACGATTTTGTCATCCAATTCCGCCAATTCTTCGCCTTCACGAATCATTCCTGCCAAATCAGTTGAGATAACTTCCGCAGAAACATCACCTTCAACAATATCGCAAATAGCTTTGTAATGTCTGAAAACATTGTTTTTACCGCTAATTCCTTCTTTTGCCATCAAGGATGGATTTGTAGTTACGCCATCTAAAACGCCTAATTCGTGTGCCTCTTTAATTTCTGCGAGGTTGGCAGTGTCAATAAAAAATTTCATGTCAAAATATCCCTTTCGGAACAATTAATAATTAAGATTGAATACTTATACTTGTTTCGTTTACAAAAATGGCAATGTGTTTTATAGCGAATTAAAGAATTCTAAATTTTAACAATAATCTTTAAGCCTCCGAAAGTGAAAATGAATATTCTTCCATAATTAAATTGGCTAATAATTTCTTACAAGCTGTATCTACTTGGCTTTCAGCCATTTCCTTTGAATCTGCTTCCACTTCCAAAGTGATATGTCTGCCGATACGGACATTATCAATCGTTGCCATTCCCAAGTTATTTAAGCCCAATTTTACGGCTTTTCCCTGTGGATCAAGGATTTCTTTTTGTGGCATTACATCAATTTGTGCAATAAATTTCATAATAAAAGTCTTCTGTTTTAATTCCCTTTCGTAACAACAGGGCTAATAATGGACAACAAAATATATAAAAATATGATTACTGGAATTGCCACAAAGTTCAGCAAAATCAATAGGATTACCGAAAGAATCAAGAAAATATATTTGATTTGATTGTCTTTCCAAGTAAAATTTTTAAACTTCAAAGCAAAGAGAGGAAGTTCGGCTACCAATAAATAAGACATCACAATGGCATAAATTACCAAAACGTTGAAATTAAGAATATACGGAGAAAGTTCTGGATTGAATTTTAAAATGAAGGGCAACGAAGCCACCACCATTCCGTTGGCGGGTGTGGGAACGCCAATAAAAGATTCACTTTGGCGAGTATCAACATTGAATTTTGCCAAACGCAAAGCTGAAAAAACCGCTAAGGCAAGAGCAATATATGGCTTATAAAAACCAAACATTCCAACCGTGCAAATGCCTGTCGTACAGCTATTTTCAATTAATTTCAAGAGCATAAAAGCAGGCAAAACGCCAAACGTAACCATATCCGCCAAGGAATCTAATTCCTTACCAATGGGCGAAGAAACATGAAGCAAACGGGCGATGAAACCATCAAGCCAGTCGCAAATCAAGGCAATACCAATCAAAATAGAAGCAGTTTCGAGATTGCCCTCAAAAACTTTCATAATTCCGAAAATACCGCAAATTAAGTTACCACAAGTAAGGGCGTTGGGGATATGCTTTTTTATTTCGTACACTGTTTATTGGGGGATTAGGGGGTTAAGGGTTGATAGGGTTTAAGGTTTCGTGCTGTTACCTTGAATCCCATTAACCCTAAATACCTCAAACTCCTACGCTTTTACAAACGGATTGTTTTTCTTTTCGTAACCAATGGTAGTAATACCTCCATGCCCAGGGAAAACCACCATTTCATCATCCAAGGTATAAAGTTTGGTTCGGATGCTGTTTTCTAAATCTGGAAAACTACACATCGGAAAATCAGTTCTGCCAACACTTTGTTTGAAAAGGACATCACCGCTTACACAAATATTTTCTTCCCGATTGATGAACGCTACGTGTCCTGGGGCGTGCCCTGGCACAAAGAGGATTTCTAATTCAGTATTGCCAAATTTAACAATATCTCCTTCTTCAATAAAAACATCAACCTCCGAACCTTCATAATTAGGAAAACCATAAAACTCTGCCCGTGAAGCCGCATTTTGTAAAACGGGTAAATCTTTACGATGCAAGTGGAGTTTTACCCCAAAAGTCCTTTTTACATACTCATTACCCAACACATGATCGATATGAGCGTGCGTGTTGAGCAAATGGACGACTTTGAGTGTATTATTGTCAATGAAATCTTTTAGTTCTTTACGTTCTTCGTAATTATGACAACCTGGGTCAATAATAACACATTCTTTGGTTTCATCCGAAAGAATATAAGTATTTTCCGAGAATGGATTGAAGGTAAATGTATGGACTTGTATCATGTTGCAAAGATAACTTTTAGCTGTGAGGTTTGAGCTATGAGGAGTGAGATTTTAGGGGAAAGGTTTGAGCGATGAGCAGTGAGGTATCAGCAGTGGGGTATGAGCAGTGAGAAATAGTAGCTTTTGTGCATCTCAAACCCCACTCCTCATTGCTCGCCCCCTCAAACCTCAATGCTATCAACCAATCAAAAACATGGTCGGAATTTTATGCAAATCTGGTTTTTTCTTAATCCATTCTGCAATGGTTTTTGTCTGAATCATCTCGTCTGTTGCCGTGATATTAGCGGCAATACACAGATTTGTACTGGGCTGACAGGTTTGTAATAAATCTTCCAAAAAACTATTATTTCTAAATGGCGTTTCCATAAAAATCTGGGTCTGTTGCTTTCTGGACTCATTTTCTAAGGCTTTTAACTTCTTGGCACGTTCCTGTTTATCAATCGGTAAATAACCATGAAAGACAAACGATTGCCCCGAAAAGCCTGATGCCATCAACGCCAACAAAATAGAGGAAGGTCCCACCAAAGGCACAACTTTAAGGTGAAAGGAATGAGCAACTTTTACCGCCAATGAGCCTGGATCTGCCACTCCTGGGCAACCTGCTTCCGAAATTACACCAATATCAAGCCCACGAGGCACTTCACTAAAATATTTACGAACTTGCTCAGTGGAAGTATCTTTATTGAGTTCAAAAAAACGTATTTGCTCAATGACTTTCCCTAATTTCAAATCAGCAATAAATCGCCG
The DNA here is from genome assembly GCA_034519515.1 of Arcicella sp. Classification (GTDB taxonomy): domain Bacteria; phylum Bacteroidota; class Bacteroidia; order Cytophagales; family Spirosomataceae; genus Arcicella. The sequence continues at coordinate 10,642 of JAXHOK010000066.1, read as the reverse complement.
AGCGGTTCGGATATTTTCTACAAAATAATAATCCGTTTTTTGAATAACCTCCTTAATTTGAGGAGTCAAAACGCTTTCGCTGGTTTCAGGAGCGAGTATAGTTGGAATGAGAAATAACATAATTGTAACACGGACAGCCTTGTCCGTTGTGTAAAAGTTTTTTGTTTAATCTTACTATAACACGGACTGCCAGTTCGTAATGTGAATATTTTAATTTGCTTACTACGGACTGGCAGTCCGTGTTACAAATTCACTACGGACTGGTAGTCGAATCGTCGAACCGCCGTGTTACAGTTTCAAAGATAATTTTCATTGACATAACAAAAAGGATAATCTCGCCAATCTTCTACTAATCCAATTTTTACAGGATTATTCAAAACGTACAATATTATACGCTTCAATTCTTTACCATCACGCACAATTCTATCATAACTTTCCTCCTGCCAAAATGCCCCTCTACGATTCAGTAACTTGTTTGCTTCTGTGGCAGTAAATTGTTTAAGCCTTTGAAGAACCGTATAGAGATTAATGTTTTCGTTCAAAATAGTGAATACAATATGGATATGATTTGACATAATTGTGTAGCAGATTAGTTCATATTGTTTTCTATCTCTAAAATGGACGGCATCCATAACCACTTTGGCAATCTCAGGCTGTTTCAGCCAATGATTTCCATTTGTAACAGCATCTAAACATTTATCAAATTTGCCAAAATGCCTTCGCTGTTGTTCGTCAATAAGTTTTCCTTTTTCATAATCTGATTTATCCGAAAGTTTAATTTGTGAAATAACCTCTTCATTTTCATGAGCCAGTTTCAAGATAACTTCTTTCGGCAAACTGCCATCGAGTCTCGTTGTTACAAAATAAATAGCTCTATCTTGTTGAAAATGAGGGAGATTACGGCGATAAAATGGTTTAAAATCGTTCATGTCTGTATCACGGACTGCCAGTCCGTAGCTTTAATATTTTACTTTTCACTACGTGATAGTCAGTAGTTTCGATATTTTACTTTTCATTACGGACTGGCAGTCCGTGTTACAAAAAACTCAAAACAACCTCCACAAATTCCTTCGGCTTATCCGCCTGCACCCAATGCCCTGTTCCCTCAATCGTAACGAGTTCATAATTAGGGAATAACTCCCAGATTTTCCGTTCGTCTTCTGGCTGAATATAATGCGATTCTGAGCCTTTGATAAACAAAATGGGCTTTTGAACAACATTTTCCTTGGATAATTCATGCCCCACAATATCAATGTTTTTCGTAATGACAGATACGTTTATCCGCCAGTCAAATTCATTATTTTTTTCAGGATTTCGCCATAAATTTTTCAGTAAAAACTGCCTCACGCCTTCGCTTTGCTCAAATCTTTTCATCAATTCGTTGGCTTCGGTACGGCTTTTGAGCGATTTTAAATCAATAGAAGCCAAACCCTGCAAAATCATGGAATGATGAACTGGATAAAACTTAGGAGCAATATCCACCACAATCATTTTTGAGAAAGCATCGGGATAATTCATCGCAAATTGCATAACCGCTTTCCCACCCATGGAATGCCCGATTAAGATTGGATCTTTTAATTGATGTTCGTCAATAAATTCTTTCAAATCCTCCGCCATTACCTCATAATTAAACACATCGCTTCGTGGTGATTGCCCGTGATTGCGTTGGTCAAGCATATATACACGATGATTTTCGCCTAAGACTTTTCCAATCGTTAGCCAATTATCCGAAGATCCAAAAATACCATGAAGAATAATAATAGGAGTTCCTGCTTCCCCCGTTTGCCGATAAAATAGTTTCATTTCGATTCTGAAGTTAATAAATCATACATCCAAATCTACGCCAAAAAACAGAATTATTCAGTGACCAAATAATAGGTTTTTCGTATAAAAATCATTGCAAAGATAAACAGTCGATTCTTAAAAAAATACTAAACTGATAGACTTCCAATATTATTTAAGAAATTGTTATTTTCGATAATCTTCCTGCAAAATAAAATATTGTTTTAATAGGTTTTTCTTGAACAAATCCTATAAATAGGCATTTTTTATCTTAGATATTTACATTTTCTTAATAGTAGCTTGTTGTTCTTGCTAAAAAAATGTTGTTATTTTGTACTCAAATTCACTCATTCAATTTCTAATTAAATTCCAAATTTTCAATCATGAAGAAATTCTTTACTACTAAGATAGTTTTAGGAGCCGTGTTTGCTCTTTTTACTATCCTTTTCCAGTGTACAAGTTTCCGCTCAAGTCACATCTTCCTCAATTGTGGGAAGTATCACTGACCCAAAAGGGAAAACCTTCCTGGTGCAGCAGTTATCATTATCCACGTTCCATCTGGAACACGTTATGGTGGCATAACTAATGTATCGAATCATTGCTCTTTTCAAAATGTTCGTGTCGGAGGTCCTTATACAGTAACCGCTTCTTTTGTCGGGTTCAAAACACAAACACAAGAAAACATTGCTACTAATTTAGGAACTGCGACAAACGTAAACTTCAAAATGGTAGAAGAAGGTAGTCAATTACAAAGGGTATTGGTGAAGTCAAGTAAGTGATGCTTTAGGCTCCAAGCAGAACAGTTGCTTCTACTTCATTCGGTACAAATGCAATTAATAGCCTTCCAACCATAGGTCGTACAATTGACGATATTACTAAATATAATGCTTATAGCAATGGTCGTTCTTTTGCAGGTCAGGAATGCTCGTTTTAACAACACCATTGACGGTTCAGTATTCAATAATGGCTTCGGATTAGGTGGTTCTGCACAAGCAATTGGTCGTACTGGTACAACGGCAGTATCACTTGATGCCATTGAACAAGTCCAAATCAACATCGCTCCTTTGACGTTCGTCAATCAGGTTTGCAGATGCCGGTATTAATGCTGTAACTCGTTCTGGAACGAATGACTTCAAGGTTCTGCTTATCACATTTTTCAGAAGCAGTAGCTTAGTTGTGGTAAAAAGCAGATGGTAGAGACTTACCTACTGTTAATATCAATGAAAAAACGTATGGTTTCCGTGTAGGTGGACCAATCATCAAAGATAAATTATTCTTCTTTGCTAATTTTGAAACATTTACAAGTTCAAACCCTGCCTTAAACTGGGTTGCAAACCGTCCTGGTGCAGCTGGTAACGTTTCTCCGTGTAACAGCTACTGACTTGGAGGACTTAGGAAGTTTTATGAGAACAAACTTTGGCTATGAAGTTTGGTGCCATTGATGGTTTTAACAACGAAGTACAAAGTACAAAAGGTTTACTTAGATTTGATTATAACATCAATGATAAAGCACAAATTGACCGTTCGTTATTCTCACCACGATTCACAGTCAGCCTTTATCATGATAATAGTAATAGTAGCGCTACTGCTGGTAACGGAAACCGCACTAACTCTGCCTTGGCATTGTCTCCACAAAATACTGGTTACATCATTGCTGATAACACTCGTTCATATGTTGCTGAATTAAGTTCAACTTTTAACAATAAGTTTTTTAATAGTTTTATTGCTACTTACAATAAACAAATCGAAGACAGACAATACAGAACTTCTTTATTCCCAACAATTGACATATTGAGTGCTGGTAGCACTTATACATCATTAGGTTTTGACCCATTCACGCCTAATAACAAATTGAATTATTCAACGTTGAACCTTACAAATAATTTAAGTTACTTCGCTGGAAAGCATACTCTTACATTTGGTTTAGCATATGAATACTTTGTTTCTAACAATGTTTTCTTCCCTTCTTCAAATGGCGTTTATGTATTCAACTCAATTGCTGACTTCAAAACGGCAGCCTTAGCGCACTCAAAGCTAATCCAAACCTTACTGTTTCTCCTGTCTCGTTGGCTCGTTTTAACTACCGTTATTCTTTATTACCAAACGGTCAAGAACCCTGCAAACTTTAAATGCAAGTACATATTCTGCCTATTTACAGGATGAATTCCAAGTAAATGATAGATTAAAAGTAACAGGTGGTATTCGTTTTGATATATTTGGTTATGACAATGCTACTTCGGCATCATTTTTTAACCCAGTGGTAGCTGGATTGACTTACAGACGAAACCAATAGCGATTTGAAAGTAAATACAGGTGCTTTCCCAAAATGCTAAAGTTTGGATTTCTCCACGTATCGGTTTTTAATTTCGATGTTAAAGGGGACAAAGCAACACAAATCAGAGGTGGTACTGGTTATTTTGTATCTCGCATTCCTCAAGTATTGATTTCTAATCAATTGGGTAACAATGGTGTGAATACTGCTGTAATCAATCAACCTGACTGGCAACATATCCATTCACTTTAGATCCATCAGTTTACAAACCAGCAACTACTGATATTACGAAACCCTGCTTATGCAGTGAATGCTTCAACTGAAGGTTTGAAAAAACCCCTAATTTGGAAATCCAAACTTTGCTATTGACCAAAGATTACCTTTTGGATTTATTGGAACAATTGAGGTTATATACAACAAAAACATCAATGCTCTTCGTTATATTGATGCTAACTTAAAAGAGTGCTACTACCCTCAATTTTCGGGTGCTGATACTCGTACTCGTTTTCCTGCTTTTGGTCTTTCTGGCGCTGCAGTTAACCCTGCCCGTTTCTTCAACACTGCCACAACCAACGTTTTTGTATTGTCTAATACAGACAAAGGGGAATCTTATTCATTTACTGCAAAATTAGAAAAACCAACCGTACAAGGTTTTGGTGGAATGTTAGGTTATACTTATGCCGTTGCTAATGATATCCAATCAAGTTGGTAGTACGGTACAGGCAAATATTCCTACAACAGCTGGACAAAATTATTTAACAACTTCTTTCTCTAACAACGATTTACGTCACCGTTTTGTAGGTTATGCTACAACTATCGTGTCAATTACTTTAGTTGGTCAGTTTGGCGGTTCTACAATGATTACCTTAGGAGCAGTTGCTAACAGTGGTTTCAAGGTATCTTATATTCTTGAGCGGAGATCTAAACGGGGATGGTCAAATAAATGATTTAATCTATGTTCCAAATAAGAAGCCTCTGATTTGACTTTTCTTACCATTAACAGTAGGTTCTGGTGCAGCAGCTAAAGGTATATACTGCTGCTGAACAAGCAACGGCTTTTTGATACTTACATTGATGGAAACGAATATTTAAGCACTTCGTGCGTAGGACAATATGCTGAACGTAATGGGGTTATTCCCCTTGGTTAACTCGTTTTAGGACTTAACCGTTGAGCAAGATATTTATATCAAAAACTGCCAAAGGCAAGAAAAATACATTACGTTTCCGTGCTGATATTTTAAATGTAGGTAACTTATGTGAACGCAATGCTTGGGGAGTAGGTAAATGTTTCTACTTCGATTAAATCCATTAAATTATGTAAGTACAAATACCTCAGGTGTGTACCTCAAGTACCGTATTGGAACTCAAGTAGTGAAAACGAAGCAAGCTGAGTTGTGAATGAAACAAATTTTACTTCGTGATTCATTTGTAAAAAGTATCACAGTTGATAATGTATGGCAAGGACAAATTGGTGTTCGTTATATCTTTAACTAACTCCAATGGTTGATAAAATTAAAAATCCCGAATCGAAAGGTTCGGGATTTTTTTGTGAGGTAATATTTCTAAAAGGTATGCTTGCATAACAATTTTTATTAAACGAAATTGCGGGGAAATAAGTTGTAAGGGGCGAGGTTTGAGCGATGAGCAATGAAGAAGTAAGTTCATTTCGCTACTCAATGCTCAAACCTCACTGCTCAAAGCTATAAACGAAACAAAAACATGAATTTTAACGAACCCATGCTCAGAGACGGAGCATTAGAAGGAAAAACTATCGTAGTAACGGGCGGAGGTACTGGCTTAGGTCGGTCGATGACCAAATATTTTTTACAATTAGGAGCAAATGTGGTTATTTGTTCCCGCAAATTTCCCGTTTTGGAAGCCACTGCCGCTGAATTAACGGCAGAAACGGGTGGGAAAATTATTCCCGTTGCCTGCGATGCTCGTAATTATGACGAAGTAGAAAATGTATTGAAAGTGGCAATTGAACATTTTGGGGCGGTTCATGGCTTAGTGAATAATGCAGCTGGTAATTTCATTAGCCCAACCGAAAAATTATCTCACAAGGCTTTTGACGTAGTGGTTGATATAGTCTTGAAGGGAACGTATAATTTCTCCTTGGCTTTTGGTAAATATTGGATTGCTGAAAAAATTAAGGGAACGGTAATGTCAATCGTGACGACGTATGCTTGGACGGGTTCTGGGTATGTTGTGCCTTCTGCCACGGCAAAAGCGGGTGTGTTGGCTCTCACACGATCATTGGCAGTGGAATGGGGAGCAAAATACGGTATTCGTTTCAACGCCATTGCCCCAGGACCTTTCCCAACAGAAGGAGCATGGGAACGTCTTTTCCCTGCCGAGGCAATGGGCGAAGAATTAGCCACAAAATTAGCCCCAGAGAGTAGAATCCCCTTAAAAAGAGTGGGGGAACATCAAGAGTTAGCCAATTTAGCGGCATATTTAATGTCAGATTTTTCTTCGTACATCAATGGTGATGTCATTACGATTGACGGTGGCGAATGGTTGATGGGTGCGGGTGAATTCTCTGATTTGAGTGAGATTTCTGATGAAAAATGGGATGTAATTGCTCGTGCGGTGAGGGGAAAAAAATAAGTGAATTTCGGATTGATAACGATTCTGTCTGAATTTGGATTCGTGGGATTTGTCCGATTTATAGGATTTTAGCATCCAAAGAATCGTAAATCTGACATGGTGCGACATTTCGTGATCCAAATTCAGACATAATCGTTTAGACGATAACATAAACTCATTCTTAGGAATCAACATCCTCTGGAATGAGTTTTTTATTTGTTGCAAATGGATAGATTTTCAAACAAAAAGGAATAATATTATCCATTCAAAATTACTCAGACTCATGAAAATAACGCAAGAAGCTTTCGGACGATTTACTGAATACGTGCTTACGAACCAAGAAACGGGTGATGCCGTTTATATCATTCCAAAATATGGAGGTATTATCCGTAAAATGACTTTACAAAAAAATGGGCATCTTCACAAAGTGATTGACTGTGGCGAAACCGAAGAACAAGTTTTAGGGGAAAAATCAGCCTATCCTTCCGCTCATCTTTTTCCTTGGGCGAACCGTGTACGTAATGGAAAATATGAATTTCAAGGAAAACATTATCAACTGCCCATCAATGAAATTTCGCTCAATAATGCCATTCATGGCTTGGTGGCTTTTTCCGAATTTAAAGTTACTCAAACAGAAATTAATACCCAATCTGCCATTCTTGGCATAAAATACGTTTACAAAGGCGAAGAACAGGGCTACCCCTACCCTTTCGAGTTGCAAATTCAGCATACTTTCAGTTCAGATGATGGACTTTTGATGACTTACACCATCAAAAATACGGGTAAAACCGATATGCCAATAGTTTTAGGCTGGCATCCATACTTTAAAATTGACGATGAAAAAGCAGATGATTGGCAAATTAGCATTCCAACAAAACATAAATATCTATCGGATGAACAGATGATTCCCAAAGGATATGAAATTATTGATTTGAAGGAAGTAAAGCCTATTAGTAATGAACAATTAGATAATATTTTCAAAATAGAATCTACGGTAAGGAGTATTACTCAATTAAATTCACCTGCCAGAAATTTGACCTTAAATGTATGGCAGGATGCTCAGAAAGGTCAATTTCTCTATACAGTTATATATATTCCATCCACTCGTGACCGCATCGCTATCGAACCAATGACGGGTAATACGGATGCTTTTAATTCAGGTGATGGACTACTAATTTTGGAAAGCGAAAATAGTTTGACTTTGAATTGTGGAGTTTATCTTTCGTAAAGTCAGTTATTGGTTACTTGTTATTAGTTAGGGAGCATCTAAAAAATAGCATACCCATGACTTCCATTAAACTTCCCGAAAGTTATTTCTACTTTCGGGAAGTTCATACCAGAAGTGGGTATGTTTAAATTTGTATGCTCCCTTATTGGTAAAAAGCAAAAACTTTTTCTCAAAAATAAACTTTTGAATCGAAGTATTTATTCGCCAGTAACTAATAACCAGTAACTAATCTATACTACCAACGGCAACGTAAAATAGAATGTACTGCCCACTTCCATTTCGGTATCAAACCAAATACTACCTTTTGAATTGTCAACCACCCACTTCGCTAAGGCTAAACCCACGCCCGTTCCTTCAGCTTTCGTGGAGAAATCAAGCATAAAGATTTTGCTGTGATGTTCCTTGAAAACGCCCGTTCCGTTGTCGGTTACACTAAAAGTTACGGCTTCGATGCCAATCTCTACGTAGATTTTAATGGTTGGTTTTCGTTGTGGTGGGACAGATTGTATGGCATTTACCAAAAGATTATTAATAATATTACCCGTCAATTGGCGGTCTCCGTAAACCATGATGGACTTTTGGGGAACATCTCTTGAAAGATTAATTTTCTTATCACCCATAAATAAATTCGCTACTTTATTGACTTCATAAGCAAAATCAAAAATCTCACGCTTTGGAATGGGTAATCTGGCAAAATCTGAGAATGAATTGGCAATGTAAGAAAGGTTATCAATCTGCCCCGTCAGAGATTCGATTTGGTCTTTGATTTGGGCAGTATCGATGGTTGCCCCTCTGGACAGTTTGTGTTGTAATAACTGTAACGATAATTTCATGGGTGTAAGCGGATTCTTGATTTCATGCACCACTTGTTTTGCCATTTGTTGCCAAGCCGATTGTTTGGTGGTATCTGCCAAAGCTACTTTCGACTCTTCCAGTTTTACCAACATATCGTTATAAGCCTTAATTAAAACACCAATCTCATCATCAGACCTCCACGTGAGGGGTTCGTTGGGTTTACTCAAATCTATTTTTCGTAACTTATTGGTAATCAGCCGTAAAGGAACGGTCAGAACATTAGAAGCGAAGTAGGAAAGTAATAATAAACCTAAGAAAATAGTCGTAAAAGTGTTCAGTAATGACCCAATTACTTCACTAACTTCTTGCTCATAAGCGGCATTAGAATCATAAAAAGGAATATTTACGATACCCGCCAGTTTACCATCCGCAGAGTTCATACCAATATACGAACCCATAAAATTAAGATTGCCGATGGTTTCGGGAATGATGGCTTTATGTTCTTTTTCTTCAATAATTCTGATGTAAGCCTCGGGATTTATGTAGGTTGAAACGGCACCCGTTTCGTAACCCAACAATTTATTTGCCGTAATCAAATGCCCGTTTACATCAAAAACACTGACGTAATTTTTGGCATTAGCAGTCATACTTTTTAGCGTATCGGTCAAAAATTGCTTACTCATTTTGCCCTGTACGTATCTATCCACCGCCGGCATGAGCGTGAAACCTGCATTTTCGGTCTGGCTGATATAAGATTGTTCTTGACTTTCGGAAAGTTTTGCTCCGATAATACTCAACGTAATACCGACTACCAAAATGAGTGGCAACAAGAATGCACCATTCAAATAAATCTGAATTTTTGTGGCAAAATTTACATTCAATTTAGAAAATCCGTAACGGATGGCATAAATCAAAATGATAATAATGATGGTGATTACCAAAATCAGAAACAAAAATGAAAAGTGTGAATAAATGGTTTTAAAGCTAATTTTTTCAGACGAAACTACAATTTTTCGTCCATTCTTATTGACAGTTGCCACGTGATTGAAACCATTGTCAATAATTCCTTCTTGCGAAATCTGAACGCCCTCTACTAAGCTCAAAGGCATTTTTCGTTCATAGTTATAACTCTTCCCTCCCATTTTCACAATCTTACCATTTTCATAAACAGCAAAACTATAATTGCCCGCCTCCAACTGCTCTTCACCCGTAGTGGCAACTTCCGTGAAAGCAACATCACTACGTTTTTGAAGGTCTAAAATGACGTAGCCCATGGCTTTATTATCCTTGTCAGTCAAAGGAATAAAATCAATATATTGCTTCTGGTATGCATTTGAGGCATCATTTATAAAGAAAATATTAGCATATCCCGTCTGATATTTTTGCACTTTATACTGTTGTTCAAATGCTTGAAAATCTTGTGCATCTGATACGTTATCTAATGATTTCCCCCGAATATCAAAAGCTGAAACTTGGATTTCGTAATAGTCAAAATGGCTATCCAAAAGATTTTGACGAATATAGTTTTGGACTTGTTCTCGGGGTAAAAGTGCCGATTTTATTAACACTTTTATCATTGAATCTTTGGCAATATTAACGTTGGTCTTGCTCAATTTAAACTCGCCAATTTCATCATTTTCTGCCAAAAACTTTTTACCAAATTGTTGTTTTTGCGTAAAATCTTTTCTAATATCTTGATTATAAATCACATACGTTCCAACAAATGCCGACAGCAAAGCCCCCGAAAACAGATAGATAGAAGTTTGATAACGAAAAGTATAAAGAAATCTGGGAAAACGATTAAAACATAAAATGCCTACATAAACACCATGCAGAACAACCAGAAGCGGAGCAGAAAAATCAAAAATATAGCTAATAAATAGCCAAATTATTAAGCCTATAGCCAAGGTAAAAAACGACCACAGATTGTTTTTTCGATTGAGTTTGATGACCACAAATATCAAAAAGTGAGTTGC
>JAXHOK010000039.1:0-13417 GCA_034519515.1 Arcicella sp. | reverse complement strand
CTTGCGGAATAAAAACACCTGTATCGTACGATTTTTCTAAGTCAAAGTTGCGAATAAAACAACAACTTTTGATTTTCAGTAAATCTCAGATAACTATATATTTTTTGGTCGTTATAATTAACAGTTTGTCCATTTCCGTTTACGTATTGCAAATCATAGAATTTTCCGTCTTTTATGGCTTCATTTTCGGTCGTAAATTTCAAGATTTCGGCATAAATTTTTCGTAGAGATTTCTGTTCTAACGAAAGTTTTCCACCATCATATTGATGATTATTTACCCAATTCTGAAATTCTGGCACTCCCCAATAATCAAACATTGTCGTGCGGCCATCTTCCCCGCTAAAACCTTCGGCTATGGTTGGTTTTACGCCAACTTCTTGTCCAAAATACAACATCACCGGCCCAGTATGCAGAGCCGCACTCACAACCATGGCAGGAATTGCTTTGAATGGGTCATTGGCAAAATATTTTGATGCGATGCGTTGTTCGTCATGATTTTCTAAGAAACGTAGCATTCGGTTAGAAAAATCGCCCGATTCATTTTGCCAAACACCAGAAATATCATTGGCATTTCCGTGTCCTTCCATTAATCTACGAAGAGCATCATATAGACCAACTTTATCGTATAAATAATCAAATTTTCCTTCAAAAAGATATTGCTTATAAGTTTGCGGATTATAAATTTCGGCAATAAAAATCACCTCAGGATTTACTTTTTTAATTTCAGGAATCACCCAACCCCAAAACTCAAACGGCACCATTTCGGCCATATCACATCTGAAACCATCGACACCTTTTTTTGTCCAATAGGTCAAAATATCACGCATTTTTAGCCATGTGCTTGGCACATTATCAAAATGTTTCGTACGATTATTCAAATAATCTACCCCATAATTCAGTTTAATTGTCTCAAACCAATCATTAATACTCGGTTTTGCCGAAAAAACATCATTTCCAGTCGCTTTTGCTGGAATTTCGGTATAATTTTCTTTCGGTATCACGGGCGGATTTACACCACTTGGCACTGTAAATGCTTGGTCTTTGATATAGTAAAAATTATTGTTTGGGTCGAAAGTTTTGGTCTTATCATCGTCTTCACCAAAATCCTTGATTCCTTTGGGCTTTTTGTCGGAATGATAACTTCTTGCCACGTGATTTGGCACGCAATCAATGATTACTTTCAAGCCATTTGTGTGGCTACGCTTCACCAAAGCCTCAAACTCTTTCATTCGATTTTCGACATCAACCGCCAAATCGGGGGCAACATCATAATAATCTTTGATGGCATAGGGCGAACCCGCAATGCCTTTCACAACCAACGGATTATCTTGCGGAATGCCCAATTTTGAATAATCGGTCATGGTTGCATGTTCAATCACGCCCGTGAACCACACGTGCGAAACGCCAAACTTTTTGAGTTCGAGCAGGGCTTTGTCATTAATATCATTAAATTTTCCACAACCATTTTCTTCGATTGAACCGTAAAACTTATTGGTTGTCGTGAGGTTTCCGAAAAGGCGGGTATAAATTTGATAAACTACTAATTTATCAGTTTTAGGTAAGTTAGATTTTTCTTTGGTCATTTTTATTGATTTTTGAGCTATTGCAAATTGGCTAATTGCCAAAAAGACAATCGCAATTATCCTATTCATTTTGCATCAAGTAAAGGGTGTAAAATGTGCGACAATTTTGATAGAGATAAATAGCTTTTAAGCAACTATTTACGACTACTGTGGTCTGTCGTCTATTGACCATGGACTACTCTGGTTAAAGTTAGTTTCAAATCTAAACAGGATTTTTTTATGAAAAAATACTTTGTTTGTGTTATTTTGCCATTGAAACGAATACTTTAACACTTATGAAAACGATAAAGTGCTTATTCCTTCTTGTTTTTGTACATTTAGGACTTGCAACCATTTCTTTTGCCCAAAAACCTGATATTCAACGAATTAACCCCACAAACTGGTGGGTTGGCATGAAGAATCCGAACCTTCAAATATTGGTTTATGGCAAAAATATCGGTTCTACAAAAGTTAGTTTAAAGCCTTATAATGGTGTAAAACTAAAAAAAACACAGACCGTCGAAAACCCCAATTATATCTTTGTTGATTTGGATATTTCAAGGATAGCAAAAGCTGGGAATCTACAATTAATCTTTTCGAACGGTGATGAGTCCTCGACTGTAAATTACAAATTACACACTCGCACTGCCCAACCACAGCCTGTTTCGCAGGCCGATGTTGTCTATTTATTGATGCCCGACCGCTTTGCCAATGGCGATGATTCGAATGATAGTTTTGATGATATGTTCGATACGCAAGTTGATAGAAAAAACCCGTGGTTGCGTCATGGTGGAGATTTACAAGGAATCATCGACCACCTTGATTATTTTAATGAATTGGGCGTAACGGCTCTTTGGCTAACGCCCATTATCGAAAATAATACGCACCAAACCAACGAAAACAATACGATGCGTAGCTCGTATCACGGCTATCATTTTACTGACCATTACCAAATCGACCGTCGTTTTGGAGGAAATGCTGCTTATCAAAAACTCATCAACGAAGCTCATAAAAGAGGCATTAAAATCATACAAGATGCCGTTTATAATCACGTTGGCGAAGATGCTTGGTTAGTGAAAGATTTACCATCAAAAAATTGGTTAAACAATTGGGATAAATACACCAATACTTCCTACAAAGACCAACCTTTGTTTGATATAAACGGTTCGAAATACGACAAAAAAGTAACCGAAGATGGCTGGTTTACTTCGTTTTTGCCCGATTTGAATCAAAAAGAGCCTTTATTAGCAACTTATTTGATCCAGCATGCTCTCTGGACGATTGAGTATTTTAATATTGATGCTTGGCGAATTGATACCTATATATATAATGACATGGAGTTTATGAATCGTTGCAATAAGGCGATTTTGGACGAACACCCAACGATGCTACTTTATGGCGAATCTTCCGTTAATACAGTAATTAGCCAAGCGTATTTTACAAAAAACAATCTGAATATTCCGTTCAAATGTAATCTTCCATCAAGTTGTGATTTTCAGGTAGAAAGTGCTATTTTTTCAGCTTTAAAAGAACCTTTTGGCTGGAATGATGGCATAATGAAGCTATACACAACATTGGCACAAGACCTTATCTATCAAAATCCAGAGCGATTGGTGCCTTTTGTAGAAAACCATGACCACGACCGTTATTTTTCAGTAATTGGCGAAGATTTTAATAAATATAAGTTGGGCTTAACGTGGCTTTACACCATTCGTGGCATTCCGCAAATGTATTATGGAACAGAGTTTTTGATGAAAAACTTCAAAAATCCAACTGACGCCGAAGTTAGAAAAGATTTCCCTGGAGGTTTTAATGGTGATTCTGAAAATAAATTTATAGCCACAGGACGAAACGCCCAAGAAAATGAGGCTTTCGAGTTTAATAAAAAACTCTTGAATTATCGCAAAACTTCGGAAGCACTCACCAAAGGAAAATTTATGCAATTTACGCCTTTTGATGGCGGAATTTATGTATATTTCAGATATACTGATAATCAGAGAGTTATGGTTGTGAGCAACACAAAAAACACAGAATCAACAGTGCCGACCGCTAATTTTGCCGAAATAATTAAAGGAGCAAAATCGGCAAAAAATATTATGTCAGGCGAAACTCTGAATGATATTTCAAACATAAAAATCCCAGCAATGACGGCCGTTATCTTAGAATTAAAGTAAATTATAAGACAGGTTTTTGTAAAATATTGAAGATTAAGGATTAATAATTGAAGATTAAGAATGATTAAAGGATTTTTATTTGATTTGGATGGCGTAATCGTCGAAACTGCCGTATTTCACTACCAAGCATGGCGTAAAATGGCCAATGATTTAGGATTTGATATTTCGGAAGAATTTAATGAAACACTCAAAGGCGTAAGCCGAATGGATTCATTAAATTTAATTCTTGCTCACGGAAATGTAGTTTTGACCGAGGAAGAAAAAATTGAACTGGCCGCCAAAAAAAATGAGCATTATTTGACTTTGGTAAGCAAAATGACAACTGACGATATTTTGCCAGGTGTTCGTGAGTTTTTTGCTCAAATCAAGCAAACAGATATAAAAATAGCATTGGGTTCGGTGAGTAAAAATGCCCGAATGATTCTCGAAGGCGTTGGTCTAATTAATGAATTTGATGCAATTATCGACGGAACTAAAATCTCAAAAGGGAAACCTGACCCCGAAGTATTTCTGAAAGGTGCAGCAGAATTAGGTCTTACGCCCGAAGAATGTCTTGTTTTTGAAGATGCCGTTGCGGGCGTTGAAGCAGGCAAAAATGCAGGAATGAAAGTAGTTGGCATTGGTCATGCTGAGGTTTTGACTAAGGCTGATATTGTATTTAGTGGGTTTGAAAATATGAATCTGCAAACACTTTTAAAGAATGTGAATAAAGATTATGAATAGTTTTTTAAAAAAAGTTTTTTTTATAATCTGCTTACCTTTTTTTGTTTCAGCCCAGAAAGATTTATTTATAAAATCGTCATGGGCTGATGCCATCAATCTTGCTAAAGAAAAAGAACAACTTTTGATGGTATTTATTTCTCCAGAAACAAATTGTAGAAATTGCGAAAATTCCTTTAAGTTTTTATTTGCAGATACTACAAAAATCAATAGATTGGCCAAACAAGCAATATTCTATCAACTGGATTTTTCAAAAAACGATTACGATGCAAAACAATTCTTTGAAGGCTATCCGCTCAGCAAACCGACTATTTTTTTTGTAGATATTAATCAAAACCATAGATTTCCAATTAAAATAGAACGGGATATTTTTGACCTTGAAAATATTTATAATTGTATTTTTCAATGGTTTAGAAATGAAAACAATGAAGTAGAAATTGCGACTCAATTCAAAAAAACACCCAACGATTTATCAGTTTTAAAAAAATATCTTGAATTTCTTAATTACACCTGCCAAAAAGAATGCGTAGAATCGGTATTAGAGGAGTATTTTAAGGCAATTCCTCAAAAAGAAATAAATTCGGATGAGATAGTCAAATTACTGCTTAAATACCGACCAAGAATTAATACTTTTTACGAAGAATTATATTTTAAAAATCTGCAAAAAGCAGTTGCTCATAACGACCTTTATCAACAATTAATCATTAAGTTTCTTGTATCTGCTGGAGTTGATTTTTCTTATTCTAAAAAAACATTTTCAACAAAAAAAATATTAGAAAAAAACTCAAATATTATAAAAAAATACAATAAGATTTCTCCCAATTTTCCAATTATTTCTGAAGACATTTACTTAGCAAATTCACATCTTATCAACGAAAACATCGGTAAATATATGAAGGAGATTAAGGCGTGGGAATTGCAGAATAGTGATAACTTAGGAACTAAAAATTTACAATATAGAGATTCAATACTCAACTGTTTGATACAAAACTTTATAATCAATAATCCTTCGTTGAGTGAAGAAAAAAAGGTATTTCTAAAGTCTCAAAAAACTTTTTTTACGGAGTATCAAGCTGAGGTATATTACTATATCGCACTTAAAGTCTATGAAGTAGCAAAAAACGACCGTCAAATCAATTTCGCACTTAACTATTCAAAAAAAGCACGTAATTTATCAGTAAATTCGTCAAGATTAGCACTCTACGGACTTCTTTTATCTAAACAAGATAGTCAAAAACTTGCTCATGTCTCACTTTTAGATGCAATCGAACTTGAATCAAACAACAATGATGTAATAGATATCCGAATTTCAAATGACGTTTACAAAACATTTTTAAATTTGCAAAATACAAAATACGATTAACAAAATACTTCCTACTGTAATATTTTGTGGGGTTGCCTAAACGTGGCACACCTGGTTAACGCCGCTAAGGAGGTGTGCCACGTTTATTTCGAAAATTTACCCCACTAAATATTACAGTAACAAATACTTTACCTAAAAATAAAATTACGGGCTTTTGCCAACAGAAATTAAAACCAAAAATGAAAAATTATATATCGCACAACGAATGGTGCATCGTAGAAAATGGTTTCCACGCTGAGCACAACGAAATTACGGAGAGTTTGATGAGTTTGGGCAACGGACGCATGGGCGGACGTGGAAATTTTGAAGAAAAATACTCAGGAAAAACCTTACAAGGAAACTACGTGGCAGGAGTTTGGTTTCCTGATAAAACCCGTGTGGGTTGGTGGAAAAATGGCTACCCAAATTACTTTGCAAAAGTGATAAATGCTTGTAATTGGACAGGAATTGACATTGAAATTGAAGATGAAAGCGTAGATTTGCATACCGCTAAAATACATGATTTTACACGCACACTCAATATGCAGACGGGCGTATTGGAACGTAGCTGCACGATTGAACTAAGAAGCGGAAAGGTTTTAAAAATCCATTCTCAACGTTTTCTGAGTTTGGTTGACGATGAATCGGGCGTAATAAAATACACAATTACGCCTTTAAATTTCTTCGGTTCGGCAAAAGTTACGGTCTCGCTTGATGGCGATGTTTCCAACAAAGATTCTAATCATGGAGAGAAGTTTTGGAATGAAATTTCAAAAGAAACTGGTCATGGTGAAGGCTTTTTGACACTCGAAACTAAAAAATCTGTCTGGGAAACTGTTCCAACTTTTCAAGTTTGTACGGGAATGAAGTTTGATGTTTATCAGTCTGGCAAAAAAGTTGATTATCCGACTTTTCCGATAAAAAAAGAAAAATACGTTGCCAACGAATTTAAAATCACGCTTACGGAAGGTGAAGAAATTTCAATTATAAAATTTGCAGTAAATCTTTCTTCGGAAAATCATTTGATTGATGATTTAAGTAAAAACACAAAGCTTTACCTTGAAAAAGTCGCAAAAAAAGGCTTTGATACCATGCTTACCGAGCAAATTGCGGCTTGGGCTAAAAAATGGGAAGGCAACGATATTCAGATTGAAGGTGATGTGGCGGCTCAGCAAGCGATTCGTTTCAATATTTTTCATTTACAACAAACTTATACTGGCGAAGATGCACGTCTAAATATCGGTCCAAAAGGATTTACTGGCGAAAAATACGGCGGTGTAACTTACTGGGATACGGAAGCGTATTGTTTGCCGTTTTATTTATCAACTTCTGAACAGAAAGTTGCCCGTAATTTATTGGTTTACCGCCACAATCACCTACAAAAAGCCATCGAAAATGCCGAGAAACTTGGTTTTTCAGGCGGTGCTGCTTTGTATCCGATGGTAACAATGAACGGAGAAGAATGCCACAATGAATGGGAAATTACCTTTGAGGAAATTCACAGAAATGGTGCGATTGCTTATGCTATTTTTGATTATATCCGTTATACAGGTGATTCTCAATATTTAGCAGAGTACGGATTGGAAGTTTTGACAGGAATTTCAAAATTTTGGGCTCAACGAGTAAATTGGTCAAATAATCTCAATAAATACGTCATGTTGGGCGTAACAGGGCCAAACGAATACGAAAACAATGTAAACAATAACTGGTACACCAATTATTTGGCGGTTTGGTGCTTGAAATATACGTTGGCGAGTTTTGAAGGTTTGAAAAACGAAAATCAAGCAAAATTTGATGAGATTCTTTCAAAAACTAACTTAAACTACGCCGAAGAAACGCATAAATGGCAACATATTGCAGAAAATATGTATTTCCCGTTTGATGCCGAACGTCAAGTAATTTTACAACAAGATGGCTTTCTGGATAAAGAATTATTGAGCGTTGATGAAATTGCGGAGCAACGCCCAATCAATCAGAAATGGTCTTGGGATAGAATTTTACGTTCGTGTTTTATCAAACAAGCTGATGTTTTGCAAGGAATGTATTTCTTTGAAGAAGATTTTTCTTTGGAAGAATTACGTAGAAACTTCGATTTCTACGAACCAATGACGGTGCATGAGTCTTCACTTTCGCCATGTGTTCATGTGATTCATGCAGCAAGACTTGATAAAAAAGAAAAAGCTTACGAAATGTACGTTCGCACGGCTCGCCTTGATTTAGATGATTATAATAATGATACCGAAGATGGTTTACATATTACGTCAATGGCAGGAACTTGGCTTTCAGTGGTAAAAGGTTTTGGAGGAATGCGAGTTAAAAATGATACGCTTTCATTCGAGCCCTTTTTGCCCGAACAATGGCAAGGATTTTCGTTCAGAACTGGTTTTAGAGGAAATTCTTTGAATATCTCAATTAAAGGAAATATGCTTGAAATTGAGAATATTTCAGGAGATGAAATTAAGGTTTTGGTTTATGGGAAATACGTTATTGTTTCGGCAAATTCTTCTGCATCAGTTATTTATTGATTCATTCGCATTAACTAAAAAACGCCGTCAAATTTGGTTTTGACAGCGTTTTTTATTTTCTATTGACCCAAACCTACGTCTGAATCACCCCTACATTATATCGCTTCGTAATCGGAGCATGATTGGCGGCTTCAATTCCCATCGAAATTATTTTTCGAGTTTCGAGTGGGTCAATTACACCATCAACCCAAAGGTTCGATGCCGCATAATATGGACTTAACTGAGAATTATAGCGGTCGGTGATTTTATCCAAAAGCTCTTTTTCTTCGGTTTCTCCAATTGCCACACCTTTTGCTTTTAGTGTTGCAGTCTGAATCTGAACCAAGGTTTTAGCGGCTGATGCTCCGCTCATTACCGCCATTTGGCCTGTTACCCAAGAATAAATCAAGCGTGGGTCATAAGCTTTTCCACACATGGCATAATTTCCTGCACCGTACGAATTTCCAATAATAAAAGTAAACTTTGGCACAACCGAATTGGCCATTGCATTCACCATTTTTGCACCATCTTTAATAATTCCGCCATGCTCAGAACGACTACCCACCATAAAACCCGTTACATCTTGCAAGAAAACCAACGGGATTTTTTGTTGATTACAATTCATTATAAAACGAGCGGCTTTATCGGCCGAGTCTGAATAAATTACTCCGCCCATTTGCATTTCTCCACCGCCTTGACTTCCTTTTTTAGACTTTACAATTTTTCTTTGATTGGCCACAATTCCAACTGCCCAACCGTTGATTCTCGCCAAACCGCACAAAATTGTTTGCCCATAACCTTTTTTGTATTGGTCAAATTCCGAATTATCGACAATTCGCTCAATAATTTCAACCATATCGTAAGGTTTGGTTCGGTCAGTTGGTAAAATTGAATAAATTTCTTTTGGGTCTTTCGTTGGTAAAAATGCTTCTTTTCTATCAAAACCTGCTTTATCGAAATGTCCCATTTTATCAAAAATTTTACGAATTTCGTCCAAACAGGCTTCATCATTCGGAAATTTATTATCAGTAACGCCCGAAATCTCGCAATGCGTAGTTGCTCCACCGAGTGTTTCATTATCAATATCCTCTCCAATCGAAGATTTTACTAAATAGCTTCCTGCCAAAAATACAGAACCACTTCCTTCAACAATCAGAGCGTAATCAGACATAATCGGTAAATAAGCACCACCCGCAACGCAACTTCCCATGATAGCCGCCACTTGCGGAATTCCCATTGACGACATGTGTGCATTATTTCTAAAAATTCGTCCAAAATGCTCTTTATCAGGAAAAACTTCGTCCTGCATGGGCAAATAAACCCCTGCTGAATCAACTAAATAGATGATTGGCAAACGATTTTCCATGGCTATTTCTTGGGCTCGAAGATTTTTCTTAGCCGAAATCGGAAACCATGCTCCTGCTTTCACAGTTGCATCGTTTGACACTATAACACACATCTTTCCACTCACATAGCCAATTCCGCAAACACAACCACCATTCGGACAGCCACCTTCTTCTTCATACATTCCATCACCTGCAAAAACGCCAAATTCTGTAAATTCAGTATTTTTATCAACCAAATATTCTATTCTTTCTCTGGCAGTCAGCTTCCCTTTTGCTTTATGGGCTTGTATTTTCTTAATTCCTCCGCCTAATTTTAATTTTTCATACCGCTCAGTCAATTCCTTCAATAAATCTTCCATTTTTAGCATAATTCTTGTTACATTACGTTGATGAAGCAAAATAATTATATTTTTTCTAAGTTCTAAACAATTTTTCTGCAAATATGTTAAATAATTGTCAAAACAATGATTAGTTTTGCAACTAATTTATCAACAAACTACAATTAACTATGACACACGTAGAATTTGAAATCGACGAACAGCTTGAAATGATTCGCCAAAGTGCAAAAGACTTTGCAGAAAATTATATCCGTCCACATTTAATGGACTGGGACGAAGCACAAATTTTCCCAGTTGAACTTTTCCATAAAATGGGAGAATATGGTTTTATGGGCATCCTTATACCAGAAATGTATGGTGGTTCGGGGCTTGGTTATCAAGAATATATCACGATTCTCGACGAAATTTCGAAGGTTTGTGGCTCAATCGGACTTTCGGTTGCCGCCCATAATTCGCTTTGTACAAATCATATTTTTACATTCGGAAACGAAGAGCAAAAACAAAAATATTTACCAAAACTGGCATCAGGCGAATGGATTGGAGCTTGGGGCTTGACGGAAACCGGCACGGGTTCAGATGCAGGTGGAATGTCAACTACTGCCATTGAAGACGGTGATTATTTTGTTTTGAATGGCTCTAAAAACTTTATTACGCACGCAATTAGTTCGGAAGTGGCAGTTGTGATTGTCAGAACTGGCAACAAAGGCGATTCTCACGGAATGACGGCTTTGATTATTGAAAAAGGCACACCTGGTTTTACGGCTGGTAAAAAAGAAAATAAACTCGGAATGCGTGCCAGCGAAACGGCATGTTTGTTTTTCGATAATTGCAGAGTGCACAAGGATAATGTATTGGGACACATCGGCGATGGTTTTGTGCAATCACTGAAAATTTTGGATGGTGGCAGAATCTCAATCGCTGCACTTTCGCTCGGAATTGCTCGTGGAGCTTATGAAGCAGCTCTAAAATACGCCCAAGAAAGAGAACAATTTGGCAAAGCAATCATCAGTTTTCAAGGAATTAGCTTTAAATTGGCCGAAATGGCAACTAAAATTGAAGCCTCCGAGTTATTGACTCGCAATGCAGGAACACTGAAAATGCAAGGCAAAAAAATGACCAAAGAAGGTGCAATGGCAAAACTTTTTGCCTCAGAAACGGCAGTTGAAGTTTCGACGGAAGGTATTCAGATTCACGGTGGATATGGCTACACAAAAGATTTTCCAGCCGAAAAATTCTACCGTGATGCCAAACTTTGCACGATTGGTGAAGGCACAAGCGAGATTCAGAAATTGGTCATTAGTAGAGAGATTTGTAAATAATTTTTCACCACGTAGTCACTAAGAACACAGAGAAACACTTAGTGAAGCTTGGTGTTCTTAGTGACTACGTGGTAGATTAAAAATATGAAACTAATTGAATGCCCACGGGATGCTATTCAAGGAATAAAACACTTTATTCCTACTGAAAAAAAGATAAAATACATTAATCTACTGCTCGAAAGTAATCTTTTCGATACAATCGACTTTGGAAGTTTTGTTTCGCCAAAAGCTATTCCACAAATGGCTGATACGGCCGAGGTTGTGCAAAGTTTAGATTTACATCAAACAAAAACTAAACTTCTGGCAATAATCGCTAATGAGCGTGGGGCTACTGAGGCTTGTCAATTTGAGCAAATTTCGTATTTAGGTTATCCTTTTTCGATTTCTGAAACCTTTCAGCTTCGCAATACAAATACGACTATTGCGGAGTCATTGGAAAGAGTCAAAGCGATTCAAGAAGTTACAGAAAAAGCTGATAAACAACTGGTTATCTATATTTCAATGGGATTTGGGAATCCCTACGGTGATAATTGGAATGCTGAAATTGCGATTCAATGGGTTGATGAATTACAAAAATTGGGTATCAGGATTTTTTCTTTATCCGATACAGTTGGAGTGGCAACGCCCGAATCAATTTCCTATCTTTTTGGAAACTTAATTCCTAAATATCCTCATCTTGAACTTGGGTCGCATTTGCACACAACGCCTAATTCTTGGAAACAAAAAATTGATGCTGCCTACAATGCAGGTTGTCGAAGATTTGATGGGGCAATTTTGGGTTATGGTGGCTGCCCGATGGCGGCTGATGATTTAGTCGGAAATATGCCAATGGAAAATTTGTTGCCCCTAAGCCCTAAAGGGGAACATAAAAATTTAGATACTAAAACACATGATTTAATTTCAGCATTTCAAGAACTAATTTCGTAATGTTTTTTACCAAATCTGACATACAAGAATTTCCAGAGGTTAAGTTTGTATTAATAAAAACTCAGCAAGAAGGTAATCTTTTTACAATAACGCTCAATCGGGCAGAAAAGCGGAATGCCTTCACTCCTACTATGCTTAAAGAACTGGCATTTGCATTAGAATTTGCCCGTCAATCTGATGATGTTTGGTGTATTTTGATTGAAGCCGAAGGCTCAGTCTTTTGTGCAGGAATGGACTTGAATATTTTTCAAAATCCTGCTTTAGATATTCTAAATGAAACTTTGCCAAAGCCAATCAAAGAAATTACAATTGGCGATGCTTTTAAAAATCTCGAAAAACCTTGTATTGCCAAAGTTAAAGGTAGTGTTTTTGCGGGTGGATTTTTAATAATTGGTGGGTGTAGTTTTGTGGTTTCGGTCGATGATGCTTTGTTTGGTTTACCCGAAGTAAAAAGAGGCATTTTCCCGATGCAAGTAATGGCAACTTTGCTAAAAATAATGCCACAGCGAAAGGCAATGGAAATGGCAATTTTGGGCAAAAACTATTCAGCCAAAGAAGCCTTTGACTTAGGAATCGTAACACATCTTTCTACAAAAGAAAGTATCGAACAAGATACTAAAAAACTGATAGACAGCATTTTAGAAAACTCTCCTTTTGCTATAAAAAAAGGTTTTGAGGCGATGAATCATTTCCAAAATCTACCCGAAAACGAACAGCATCATTATCTTTTGGGCATTCTGCAAGAAATCAGAGAATCGGAAGATGCCAAAGAAGGAATTTTGGCGTTTAAAGAAAAAAGAAAGCCAATTTGGAAAAACAAGTAATTTTACCAACGTAATTGTTAAGTAGTAGAGAACCGTAACCGAGTTTCGAGAAAATACTTTCGTATTTTCTCGAAACTAAATTTTCTTCAACTCAACTCTCCAATTAATTCCGCTGCCAACTTTATATTTCTTAGAAAAATCATCCATATTCATTCCAAAAGAAAGATTCAATAAACTATTTATATAGCACAGGTTTTCACCTTCTTTTACATCGCCAAATGTATGCACATAAGGCATTTGTCCTTCAAATACTTTCCTTTCACCATCAAATATTTTCACTAAAAGCTTATCTCCAATTTTTAAACCTAACTGATTTGTCGTTTTCACATCGATATTCGTCCACACATTTCCGTACTGAATA
>JAXHOK010000027.1:0-68337 GCA_034519515.1 Arcicella sp. | reverse complement strand
GGTATGCTTCGTTCCAGTTACGTATTGATCTCTTGAAGATGGATATGGCGAAACCCGCCTGTCGCGCGGCAACAAAGCTAAGAAGCGCATCCGCTTCTTGGAACTTCCTCGACAAAGGCACTCACCGACGGCGCACGCGTTGGTCAAGGGTGGTTGCGACCGGCAAGGTCAAGGGTGGTTTGACGGTTATGACTAATGGTATCCGTGCATTCCTGCCGGGTTCGCTGGTCGATATGCGTCCTGTTAAGGACACCACGCCGTTCGAAGGCAAAGAATTTGAATTTAAGGTTATCAAGCTCGACCGCAAGCGCAACAACGTCGTTGTTTCGCGCCGCGCAGTCGTCGAAGTTTCCATGGGCGAAGAGCGCCAGAAGCTGCTGGAAAATCTGCAGGAAGGCACCGTCGTCAAGGGCGTGGTCAAGAACATCACCGACTACGGTGCATTCGTGGATCTGGGCGGTATCGATGGTCTGCTGCACATCACCGATTTGGCATGGCGTCGCGTTCGTCACCCGTCCGAAGTGCCCGACGGTCGGCGATGAAGTCACCGCTAAGGTTCTGAAGTTCGACCAGGAAAAGAACCGCGTTTCCTTGGGCGTGAAGCAACTCGGCGATGATCCGTGGGTTGGCATTTCCCGCCGCTATCCTACAGCAGCACGCGTCTGTTCGGCAAGGTTACCAACATCACCGACTACGGCTACATTCGTTGAAGTCGAGCAAGGCATCGAAGGTCTGGTTCACGTCTCTGAAATGGACTGGACTAACAAGAACATCCACCCGACCAAGGTTGTCCAGCTGGGCGACGAAGTTGAAGTGATGATTCTGGAAATCGACGAAGAGCGTCGCCGCATTTCGCTCGGTATGAAGCAGTGCAAGGCGAATCCTTGGGACGACTTCGCGCATAAACCACAAGAAGGGCGACCGTGTGAAGGGTGCTATCAAGTCGATTACTGACTTCGGCGTCTTCATCGGCTTGCCAGGCGGTATCGATGGTCTGGTTCACCTGTCCGACCTGTCATGGTCCGCAACAGGCGAAGAAGCCATCCGCAACTTCAAGAAGGGCGATGAAGCTGGAAGCGCTGGTGCTGGCCATCGATATTGAGAAAGAGCGTATCTCTCTGGGCGTCAAGCAGATGGATGGGGATCCTTTCACGTCCTTCGTGGCAACTCATGACAAGAACACACTTGTTCGCCGGTACCCGTGAAATCGGTTGATGCGCGTGGTGCTGTGGTTGACTCTGGGTGGTGAGTCAAGAAGGCTATCTGCGCGCTTCCGAGTTCTCGCGTGATCGTATCGATGACCTGACCACGGTTTTGAAGGTTGGTGACGCAGTTGAGGCGATGATCATTAACGTGGATCGCAAGTCCCGTTCGATCAACTTGTCGATCAAAGCTAAGGATCAGCGCTGAGCAAAGTGAAGTCAATGAACAAGTTGTCGTCGCGACAGCTCCGCTGCCAGCGGCACGACCAATCTTGGCGCACTGCTGAAGGCCAAGCTTAACAACGCTCAACAGCAGTAAGTATTGCCGTGTCTGATAGCATGACCAAGTCTGAACTGATCGAGCGCTTAACGGCGCGCTTTCCGCAGCTTGGTGCGAAAGATGCTGATTTCGCGGTGAAGATGATTCTCGATGAGATGGCTGCGTGCTTAGCACGCGGCCAGCGCATCGAGATTCGCGGATTCGGCAGCTTTGGGCTTAATTACCGGCCGCCACGTGTGGGCCGCAACCCCAAGTCGGGCGATAAAGTAATGGTGCCGGAGAAATATGTCCCGCATTTCAAAGCAGGCAAGGAATTGCGTGAGCGTGTCGATCACCTAGAGTGATTTTCTTCGTTTTCGCAAAAGTATGTGGAAGGCGGCCTCCGGGCCGCCTTCTTTTTTGTCTCTGCCTGAAGGATAATCAGCCCATGCGAATACTGACTTGGCTGCTGCGCGCAGCACTCTTTCCTCCTGCTCCTTGGGTTTGCCATAAAAAATGATGGCGTCGTTACGGTGCATGCTTTTTTTGATGCTGAGTGGCGCGTGCCTCTCGTGGTCGTAATGTTGTCGATGCTTGTGGCTGGGGTGTTGCTGGGAGTAAGCGCGATCGCGGCTTCTGCATTTGTGCTTCGCCGTGAAGTGGGGCGTTTGCGCAAGCTGGCGCCGGTGGTCTCACCCTCAACCCGTCTGCGGCCTCGCTCCGACGACATAGCCGATTCTTTCTGACACTATGGATTTTGAACTTTGGTGGTTGTTGAGCTGGCCTTTGTTTTTCGGCTTGGGCTGGCTTGCCGCACGTGTTGATATCCAGCACTTGGTGCGCGAATCTCGCAGTCTTCCGCGCTCCTATCTTGAGGGGCTTAAATTTTTTGTTGAATGAGCAGCCCGACAAAGCCATCGATGCTTTTCTCGAGGCGGTGCAGTATTGATCCACAAACGGTTGAGCTGCACTTCGCTTTGGGCAGCCTGTTTCGCCGGCGTGGCGAGTTGGATCGGGCTATCCGTATTCACCAAAAGCTTGGTCGACCGTGAAGACTTGAGCGCAGAGCAAGGCTTGCAAGCGGTGAAGGAGCTGGGTGAGGACTTACCTCAAGGCCGGCTTACTTGATCGCGCCGAAAATGTATATTTGAGTTTGCGTGGCACAGCAAAGAGTGAGGCTGCGAATGATGCCTTGCTAGAAATATATCAGCAGGAAAAAAATTGGCCGCGAGCGATCGAAATCGCGCGCGACATGCCTAGGCGCGGCAGTCATCGCTGGGAAACCGATATTGCGAATTTTTACTGTGAAATGGCCACCACGGCCCTTGCGCGGTCTGACTTCGATGCGGCACATCGGCAGATTGAGCTCGCGCTTGAAACCAATCGAAAATGCGTACGCGCCAACGTGCTTTCTGGGAGATGTTTTTGCTGCTGAAGGTAGCGATCCCCGAGGCGGTGGAAGCTTGGCAGCAAATCGGTTTGCAAGATCCTTCCTATTTGTCGCTGGTTGCCGTGCGTTTAATGGACGCGCAGCGCAGGCTTGGGCAAGAGCGAGCGGGGCGCGCAGTTTTTGCGGACGCACCTTGATCAGTCGCCTTCACTCGACTTGCTGGAAATCATCTTCAAGTGGGAAATCGAGAAGCAAGGCCCCGAGGCCGCTTATGCCTTGGTGCGCGATGAGCTGAAGCGCAATCCCACCATGTTGGGGCTTGAAAAGCTGCTCGAGGCAGCCATTCACACGGTGGATGCTGAGCGCAAAGGCGATGTTGAGTTGGTCAAGGGCTTGATTCACGGCCACACACGCCGGGTTGCGCGCTATGCCTGTAAGGATTGCGGCTTTAAGGCTCGCCAGTTTTATTGGTGCTGTCCGGCTTTGCGGTGGCTGGGAGACGTACCCGCCCAAGCGCATCTGAAGAATTTGACCTGGCTGTTTGAACGCCTAGTTTTTGAATTGAATATCTACGGACTGAGTGATCGATGAAAATTACCGTTGTTGGGACTGGTTATGTAGGCCTTGTGTCGGGCGCGTGTCTGGCTGAAGTGGGTAATGACGTGCTGTGTCTGGATCTTGATCCAGAAAAATCCGTATTCTCAAAGAAGGTGGTATTCCTATTCACGAGCCTGGGCTGGATCAATGGTCGTGGCGCGCAATGTTGCTGCTGGCCGTCTGCACTTTACGACCGATGTCGAAGAGGCGGTGCGTTTACGGCACCATCCAGTTTATTGCCGTAGGTACGCCACCGATGAAGATGGCTCGGCCGACTTGAAGTACGTGCTGGCCGCCGCCCGCAATATTGGCCGCACGATGACCGACTACAAGGTCGTCATCGACAAGAGCACGGTGCCGGTCGGCACCGCCGACAAGGTGCGTGCTGCCATTGCCGAGGAGCTTGCCAAGCGGGGCGTCGCCATACCCTACAGCGTTGTCTCCAACCCTGAGTTCCTCAAGGAAGGCGCTGCCGTTGAAGACTTCCATGCGTCCGGATCGCATCGTGGTCGGCGCTGAAGATGATCAAGCCATCAACCTGATGCGCGCCCTCTATGCGCCTTTCCAGCGTAATCACGAAAAGCTCGTGATCATGGATGTGCGCTAGCGCTGAGCTGACCAAGTACGCTGCCAACGCCATGCTGGCTACGCGTATCAGCTTTTATGAACGAACTCGCCATTCTTGCCGAGAAGATGGGCGCCGATATCGAACAGGTGCGTCAAGGCATTGGCTCTGATCCGCGCATTGGTTTGGCACTTCCTGTATGCCGGCTGCGGCTATGGCGGCTCCTGCTTCCCCAAGGATGTCAAGGCGCTTGATCAAGACTGCAGCCGATGCGGGTCAAGACACTCTAAAGGTGCTGCAAGCCGTGGAGGAAGCCAATGATGCGCAGAAGCAGGTGCTTGGTCGACAAGATCATCGCCCGCTTTGGCGCCGACCTGACTGGCAAGCATTTCGCGATCTGGGGCCTGGCCTTCAAGCCCAATACCGACGACATGCGTGAAGCACCGAGCCGCGTGATCATTGCTGAGTTGTTCAAGCGTGGTGCGACCGTGACGGCTTACGATCCGGTCGCGATGGAAGAGACAAAGCGCGTGTTCGGTGATGA
Source organism: Arcicella sp. (assembly GCA_034519515.1). GTDB lineage: Bacteria > Bacteroidota > Bacteroidia > Cytophagales > Spirosomataceae > Arcicella. The sequence goes on along the minus strand of JAXHOK010000027.1, from coordinate 63,780 downwards.
AGCTCGTCTGAGCTACGCCGCGCGCCCGATGGCTGGCATTGGATAAGTGCCGACGCACTGGTGATCGTGACCGAATGGAAGGAATTCCGCAGCCCGGATTTCGACCACCATCAAAGCCAAACTCAAGAGCCCAGTCATCATTGACGGGCGCAATATGTATGCCACCGATCTTGCCGCGTGCTGCGGGCCTCGAATACTACGGGATCGGTCGCAAATGAGCGAACATCCACCCCTTGCCCGTCATGCCTGACACCCGCAGCGCGCCCGTGTGCTGGTGGTTAGGCGATGTGATGCTGGATCGTTACTGGTTTGGTGAGGTCAGCCGCATTTCGCCCGAAGCGCCGGTGCCGGTGGTGCATGTTCAGCGCTCCGAAGAGCGCCCGGGCGGTGCCGGCCAATGTGGCGCGCAACGCGGCGGCGCTCGGTGCCAAGTGTTCGTTCCTGTCAGTCGTTGGTGATGACGAGCCGGCGCAGGCATTGGAACGTCTGCTGGCCGACTGATGGTGTAGCAACGCACCTGCATCGCGATCCAAGCGCTGGCCACAACGATCAAGCTGCGGGTGCTTGGGCGTCAGCAGCAGCTTCTGCGGATTGACTTTCGAAAATACGCCTGACGCATGAAGTGCTTGCTCGACACGCTGGAAGCCTTCAAGGACCTTGCTGCCTGAGCATGATGTGATCGTGTTGTCGGATTACGGCAAGGGCGGGCTTGTGCATGTGCAGGAGATGATCAAATCTGGCGCGTGCCGCCGGCGAAGTCGTGCTGGTTGACCCCAAGGGCGACGATTACAGCAAGTATTGCGGCGCCAGTCTGCTGACCCCGAATCGCTCGAGTTGCGCTCAGGTGGTGGGCAAGTGGAGTAGCGACGATGCTGATCTGGCTGAACATGCCCAGCGCCTGCGCAGCCGAGTTGAATCTCGACGCGCTTGCTGGTCACCCGCTCGGAAGAGGGATGTCCTTGTTTCCGCGCCGAACGGCTCGCGTGCACAAGCGCACGCGCGCGCAGGAGGTGTTCGATGTGTCAGGCGCTGGCGATACGGTGATTGCTACTCTGGCGGTGACGCTTGGCGAGCGGTTGCCAGTATGCTCGATGCGATGTGCCTGTCCAATCATGCGGCGGGTATTGTGGTGGCCAAGCTGGGTACGGCTACCGTCACTCTTAAAGAAATGCTCGCGGAGTAAGTTAATGTCTTCCATTACTATATCGTTACCGGCGCTGCCGGCATGATCGGATCGAACCTGATCGCCGGTCTAAATGCGCGTGACATCACCAACATTCTCGCGGTCGACAATATTACCAAGGGCGATAAGTTTCGCAATTTGGTCGATTGCCAGATCGCGGATTACATGGACAAGCACGCTTTTCGTGATGCGCTGAACGCTGGCGCATTCAACGGCGAGGTTAAGGCCATCCTGCACCAAGGCGCGTGCTCCAACACCATGGAGACACAACGGCCAGTACATGATGGACAATAACTTCCGTTACACCGTGGATGTGCTCGAATTCTGCATCGCGCAGAAGGTACCGATGCTCTACGCTAATCGTCTGCCCGCCACTTACGGCGCGAGCAGCGTATTCCGTGAAGAACCTGGGTTTGAAGACCCGCTGAATGTATACAGCTACTCCAAGGTGTTGTTACGATCGCGTTTTGCGTCAGCGCTGGAGCGAGCTCACCGCGCAGGTTATCAGCTTCCGTTATTTCAACGTGTATGGCCCGCGTGAAGCGCACAAGGCGGGCGCGGGCTCCTCGGTGGCTTTCAACGCCTTTCATCCAGTTCCGCCAAGAGGGCAAGGTCAAGCTTTTCGTTGGCTGCGATGGCTACCCCGATGGTGGGCAGTTGCGCGACTTTATTTATGTTGAAGACATCATCAAAGCCAATCTTTACTTCCTCGATAACCCGGATAAATCTGGCATTTTTAATCTCGGCACGGGTAACGCGCAGAGCTTTAACGATGTCGCGGTGGCCGTGGTGAATGCCTTTCAGACGCATGCGGGAAAACCAGCCCTGAGCTCAAGCCCAGATAGTTGCCGATGGTTTGATCGAGTACATGGCATTTCCCGATGTACTCAGGAGGCAAATACCAGAGCTTCACCCGGGCGGATATCTCTCGTCTGCGTGCTGCCGGCTACACTGAGCCCTTCCATGACGTCGCCACTGGCGTCAGGGAATACTGCCAAAAACTCATGGGGAAGCTTTGATTTGAAGGCTTCTCAGTTCAAATTCGAATAAGGGGAGTCTGCAATGCTCAAGAAATTCTTGCTGGTCTTGGTACCTTTTGTTGCATCTATTGGTGTGGCTTTCGCCACTGTGAATATCAACACAGCCAGCGAAGGCTGAACTCGATAGCACTGCCGAGTGTTGGGTTAGCGGTCAAGGCAAAGGCCATCGTTGATTATCGCAAGGCCAATGGCAATGCTTTAAGTCTGCTTGAGGACGTCAAGAACGTTAAAGGTATTGGCGACAAGACTTTTGATAACACTCAAACCGTCAGACTTTCTGTGAGAGGCGCCACCGCGGTCGACGCCGGTCGCGGCTAAGAAAGACAAGAAGCCTGCCAAGAAACGGCAAAAGCCGATGCCTGCCAAGGCCGCCGAGAGCAAGCGACTGCCAAGGCCCTGAGGTCTTTTAATAAGCTGCCCCCCCCCCCCCCCCCCCCCCCCCCCCCCCCCCCCCCCTCCGCAGCGGGTTGTGCGCCAATTGACGAAAAGGCTGCAAGCAAGGCCGAGGCAAGAAGGCGGCTGAAAAGGACGCGAAAAGGCTGCAAAGAAGGCCGAGCAAAGACGCTAAGAGGGCGCTAAGCGGACGCCTGCCGGGAGAGTATTCTCGGCCCGCCTACACCTGAACGCCCCGCTTGCCGGGGCGTTTTTGTTATGTCAGGTATTCCCGGCGCTATAGGCGCACGCGCGGCCACAATCGGCTATACTCGCCCCCGTGCGTTCCCCACGATTGAAGAGAGAACGATCATGACCTACGTAGTGTCCGAGAGCCTGCATCAAGTGCAAATACACCGACTGTGTGGACGTCTGTCCATGGATTGCTTCACCGAAGGCCCGAATTTCCTCGTAATCGATCCGGATGAGTGCATCGACTGCACCCTGTGCGTAGCCGAATGTCCGGCCGAAGCTATTTTTGCCGAAGACGACCTGCCTGCCGATCAGGAGCATTTCATCAGTCTGAACGCCGAGCTGTCAAGATTTGGCCTGCGATTGTCGAGCGCAAAGATCCGCTGGCGGATGCGGACGAGTGGGTCAAGGTGAAAGACAAGCTCGACCAGCTCGAAAAAGTAATTCCTCGCGGCGAGCCGTTTCCGGTTCGCACGCGACAAAACAAGGCGCAGCGCCCACACGGCCCGCGCCTTTTTGTTTGCGCTTCTGGCACGATGGCAGCATGAGCCTTAGCACCCACCGCATCGCCCCGGACAGCGGCTTCCTACCTGCCTGTGCCCGCCCACATCCTTGCGCACGCCCGCCCAGCGCCGTTCTCCACAGACCTATCTCGCACACGCGTACTGCTGCCCAATCTCAAGTTGGCGCCTGCGCTTAACCACGCCTTGCGGACCTGTGGGCGGCCCCGTGCTGCCTGCCTGCAACACGCTCGCCGGCATGGTCGAGCCCTGGCAGCGGGCGCTGAACGCCATGCCAGACGCGCGCCGCCAGCTCATCCTGCATGCGCTGCTGCGCGGCAAGGAGTGGTTTGACGACGGCTTGCTGTGGGATGTGGTTGGCGAGCTGGTGCAGCTTTTGACGTGCTCACCGAGCATGCCCTGAAGCTGCCGGAGGACGAAGCCGAGCTGCTGGCGCGCCTCGAAGCCGCCTTTGAGCTCAAGGCCTCGGTGCCGCTGGCCTTCGAAGCCAAGCTCGTGAATACCTTGTGGCGTGCCGAATCCGTGGGCGAGCCCTCGCGCGCCGCTGCACGTTTGCTCGCCACCAGCCAGTGGTTGGCGCAGCTTGACGGCCCGCTGGTGGTCGTGGCCGAGAGCGCCGACTTAGGTCTCTTGCAAGGCATCGTGGATCAGGCTGCCGCGCGTGTGCCGGTCTTGCTCCTGCAGCCTGATCGCAGCTGCGCTAGCGGCGCGCTGGCTGAGGCGCTCACCGCTGCTTGGCCGCAGGCTGCTGACGCGCGGCCTTTGCGCGAACGTGCCGGCGCTTTGTCTGCGGAAGTGGCGCGCCGCCAGCCAGCGCCTGCAGCTCGTCGCCACGGAGAGTCTGGAGGCGCTCGGGCAGGCCGTTGCTGATCAGGTGCTGGACTGGATTCTCGAGGGTAAGCGAAACATCGCCCTGATCGCTGCTGATCGCCTCGCCGCGCGCCGCGCCCGTGCCTTGCTGGAGCGCGCTGGCGTGCTCGTGCAGGACGAAACGGGCTGGAAGATGTCCACCACGCGCGCCGCTGCCGTGGTCGACGCCTGGCTCGAAGTGCTGGCGTCCGACGCTTGGCACCGCGCCGTGATCGATCTCTTGCGTGCGCCGCTGGTTTTTGAGGATGTTGATGCGCTGCAGCGCGGCCAGGCTGTCGAGCAGATCGAGCAAGTGATACAAGCGAAGGGCATCGCCAACGGCCTTGATCGCCTGCTCGCTGAGACCGACGAAGGCCCCGCGCGCGCCTTGCTCACGCGCCTGCGCGAAGCCCGCAGCGCGATGGCGCCGGGTCAGCCGGCCAGCATCGTCGAATGGCTGCGGCGCCTGCGAAAAAGCCTCGAAGTGCTGGGCGCCATCGCATTTCGAGCAGGATCTGGCCGGCGGCGAGTAGCTCCAGTTGGCTCGACACACGTTTGGCCGAGCTCTCTGCCGATCAAGCGCGCTTCAGCTTCGCCAACTGGCGCGCCTGGTTCAATCGCCAGATGGACGCCCACCTGTTTCGCGACGAGCGCATCGACAGCACGGTGATCATGACTCACATGGCCGCCACGCGCCTGCGCAGCTTCGAAGCCGCCATCGTGATCGGTGCCGATGCCGAACACTTCGCGCCGCCGCGCGCGCCGGCTGGCTCACCCACGCCGGTGTGCGCCGCGAGCTGGGCTTGCCGGGCCTTGAATCTGAGCGCCAGCAGCTGCAGGAAGACCTCGCCGGTCTGCTGCTTGCCAGTGAGGCCAGCGTGATCGCCTGGCAAAGCCTGCGCCGAGACGAAGCCCTGATGCCGGCTGCCGAGGTGGCCGTGCTGGAAGCCGCGCTGCGCTTGGCTGTTGGAGCGGGGTCGTGAAGATGCCCGTCCAGCGTGGCTCTTCAGCCAGTGCCAATTTGCAGCCGCTCAGCTTGCCCGCGCCCCGGCGTGCCGACCGAGCGTATTCCGACCAAGCTCTCCGCCAGCGCTTTCCAGACGCTCGTCGATTGCCCTTACCGCTATTTCGCACGCTACGTGCTGCGCCTTGCGGAGAACGAAGAACTCGTCGAGGGCATGGAAAAACGCGATTTTGGCGAGCAACTGCATGACATCTTGAACACCTTCCACACCCGCTTTCCAACGCTCGCGGGGCAAGACGACGCAGCCTTGGTCGCTGAGCTTGATGCGATTAGTGAAGCCGCGTTTGCCGAGGCCGTAAATCGCAATTTTCAAGACCACGCCTGGCGCTTGCGCTGGCGCGCGTGCCTCGCCAGCTACATTACTTGGCAGCGTGAGCGCGAAGACGCCGGCTGGCGCTGGGCGGCGGGCGAAAGGCGTTGCGCGCGAGCGCCCGAACTCTCCGGCGGCCAGCTCCTCACGCTTCGCGGCCGCATCGACCGCCGCGACGCCCGTGGCAGAGACCGCGCTGCTCGACTACAAGTCCCGCACCATTTCAGCGCTGCGCAAGCAAATGAAAGAGCCCGACGACGTGCAGCTCGCGTTCTACACCTTGCTGCGCGGCACGCGCATTGCCGAGGCGGGCTACGTGGCGCTGGACGACGACGAGGTCGCCGCCGCACCGCTCGCCGATCCCGAGCGCCGCGCCGAACTTCTTGCCGACTGTATCACCGCCAGTTTCGACGGGTTACACGAAGGTGCTGGCCTGCTCGCCAACGGCACGGAAAGCGCGTGCCGATATTGCGAAATGCGCGGACTGTGCCGCAAGGCGTGGGCGGGGTGAGCGGGGCGTTTGCGGCTTCCTTACCAAGCGTTCGTGCTGAGCGTAGGGGCGTGGCGAGTGGAGTCGAAGCGTCGGCAGGCCGACGGATTGGGATGCCCTGAGTTTTGTCGGGGGCATTGAAAAAGCAGTTTAAACCTAAAAACCGCAGTTACCCCGCCCCTTCAGCCTGAATTTGGAGGATCGGGTGTATTTGCGGTGATCCGATCCCGGCGACGGTCCGTTTGATGTGCTCGCAGATCAGGCGCCAGACAGTCTGCGGATTGAACTGCTCCGTAGTCTGGGCGACCCAGGCTTGAAGCTGCGCCGAGACACGCATCAGCGCTGCCCGCGCCTTGTCGAAATGCGCGTGCAATCCGGTCAGCGTAATCGTGGTTTGCCCCGCGTGTTCGGTTCTGCGCCCCACCGAGGACATCAACCACGGACGGCTGGTAATCGCTTCACGCCGCGCTTCCGGGCTGGCCAGACGCACGAACAGGCTCCACCAGTTGTAGATCAGCGCCACCGCGCGCGCCGAGAGTTGGCAGCGGTCCAGATCATGCGTGGTGAAGCCGCCCCAGCCCCATTGGTTCTTCAGTTCATCAAAGGCATTCTCGGCATCTGCCCGGTCGCGATAGAGCTGACCCAGACTCCAAGCACCTCGTAGTCCAGGTTGGTGACCAGTACGGCATATTCGTAGCCGGTGATGTCGTTTGCCGGCCTTGCGGTCCGCTTCGATGAAGCCAGCACCTGCTGACCGTTATCGTCCTCCTGAGCGGAGCAGCATTTCGCCCTTCAGGGCGCGGCGCAGCACGACGACACGGCGCTGGCCTGCCCAGCCGGTGAGTGCGCAGTTCGCCGTCGCGGCCTTCCCAGCCCTGGCCGGCATCGGTCCAGTCGCGCTCCCGGAACAGCCGCTCGATGAGGCGTTTGACGTTCTTGGTCAGCTTGAGCTTGAACAGGTAGCGGCTGCGCCCGCGCCTCCAGTGCGCGCATGCAAGCGCATCCGATTGCCGAAGGCATTGTCGCCGCGCACCATCTTGGGCTTTCGATGCGGCGGCAGGTAAGGCATCGAGGATCTTGCAGGAGCCCGGGCAGGCTGTGGCTGCCGGTGTGTTCGTTGCCGGCTTTGACTTCGACACCCAGCACCAGGCGCAGCCCGGCCATCAGGTAGGTGTGGTAGCTGTGCGAGGGGCGACCCGGTTTGTGCGGGTTGTAAGACACAACGGCGCCTTCTTGCTTGCCGTAGAGCGGCTTGATGGTGGTGTCGATGTCCAGAATCCACGGCGCATCGAGCAAGGGCGCGACACTGTCGCTAAGGTGGCGATCCAGCCAGGCGACGCCTTCGGCTTCGGGAATCGCGCCCAGCGCGCGGCGCAGGGCGTCTTCGGAGATGACTTTGTTCATGCCCAGCAGTCCGGGATTGACGCCGTCGCAGCGAATGGCGGTGACGTGTGCATAGCGGCGATGCCCGGAGAGAATGGACAGCATCCAGGTGCCCAGCACCCGAAAGTTATTTCTACTTTCGGGAAGTTTAATGGAAGTCATGGGTACTTTATTAATTAGATGCTCCCTCAGACGATAGTCAGACGGAGATTTCAGTAAAATTTATAAACCAGTTTTGATTCTGTAATGATATTAGAAAATATAAATACAATGCCCCAAATTCTTCCCACCATGGAGGCTTTTTATACATTACAAGGAGAGGGGTTTCACCAAGGACGAGCCGCTTATTTTATCCGCTTGGGCGGTTGCGATGTGGGCTGTCATTGGTGCGATGTGAAAGAGTCTTGGGACGTAAACGCTCATCCTAAACTATCTATCAATCAGATAGTTACGGAGGCTTCGCAATACTTAGGACGTTTGGCGGTTGTTACGGGTGGCGAGCCTTTGATGCATAATTTAAACGTATTGACCGCCGCCCTCCACGAAGCAGGATTCGAGACCAATATCGAAACTTCGGGCGTATGTGAATACGTTTCGGGCGAGTGGGATTGGATATGTTTTTCACCCAAAAAGTTCAAGAAACCTAATCCAGAAATTTACCAGAAAGCCAACGAATTAAAAGTAATTGTTTATAATCAATCAGATTTTGAGTGGGCGGAAAGTTTTGCCAGCTTGGTGTCGGATAAATGTATGCTTTATCTACAACCCGAGTGGAGTCGTTCGGAAACGATGTTACCCGAGATTATTGAATACATCAAAAATAATCCTAAATGGCGAATTTCTTTGCAGGTGCATAAGTTTATGGAGATTCCGTGAATGGATTATGCCGCCGCAAAACCTGTATGTGTTCGGGCGTAAGGAGGCACAAAACCCAATACAATTTCTTGGGCAGAGACACCATTAGCCATTAATTCATCCACAACCTCTCTTTCAGTATTATTACACTGCATCCAGATTTTGTTGTTGATGATGTCGAAATGGAATAATGGTCCAAAAACGTAATGTCTTCCATTCCAGCCATTTGCCAACAATTGAAAGCTATTGTTTTCGTAATCTGCCAATATTTTGTGTTGAACATCCGAATTGACATTTGTGCCAATATCGGATAAATAGCCATTCAAAAATTGTAAAATGGCATTTTGAAGTATTTTTATTTTATCCATTTGACTATTTTGTTTGATACTGGGTTGTAAATAACCACTTTCGCTTTCACTCTTTCTAAGAAGCCGTTTTAAAATATATTCTGAATAAAGTCTGATTGTATTTTTTGAGTAGCGGAATCATATTTTTTTAAGGAATATACAGCGTATCTTGTGTAAAAAATATGGTTTCGATAGTCAGAATAAGACAATCAGAATTTGTCGTAAGATATTTTAAAACGGCTTCTAATGACTTTTGAATAATTGGTTTGAGAAAAAATCTATCCCAAATTTCAGCAGGTACAGCTAAGAATAATGTCCTTTCGGGATCTATCAATTATAACGCAACGGAATAATCATTAAATTGACCAACTGCTTTGTGAAATTCATTAATTGCAGAGGGATTCATAAAACTTTTTACCTCTATGGCTATTTTCGATTCTTCCTTTTCAGCTGCGATGATGGGTTCTGCCGCAAAATCTATTTCATAACCTACATCATCAATTCTAATTGAATAAGGGTCGTGAGTAATTAGCCAACCATCATCCTGCAAGGCTAATTTTACGTTATTGTGATAAAAATCTCGTGCCATAATAAAGCAAAGATAAAGAAAAAATATAGCTCAAACATAATCCACAATACAAACCCCAAAAACTCGTTAATTCAAAGTTCAAAGACAATCCCAAAAGAACTATGAAAATCATTTTTAGCCTACTCATTTTTGCCTTTTTATTGCCCAAATCTTATTCCCAAATTCCCCTTTCTTCCACTAACAAAAAAGCCGTTTCTGCTTATGAAAAGGGCTTGGAAGCCCTCAAAAACCGTAATATTGAAATGGCTTTTTCTGAATTTGAAGAAGCCATTGAACGGGATAAACTCTTTGCCGAACCTTATTTTCAATTGGGAAGATTATACGAACAAAGCCGCCAATTTGGAACGGCGATTTTGAATTATGAAAAGGCAGTAAACGCCCAAGAAAAAACCTCTGTAACCGAGATTGCAGCTCAACAAGTAGGGCAATTATACTTGAAAAAAGGGGAATATAAATTGGCTTTGGTCTTTCTGGAAAAAGGTTTACCAGCCGTTGCTCCGCTGAAATCGAAACGCTACAATGCCCGAATCGAAACTTGTAAATTTGCCTTGGCTGAAATTGATAAACCTCTAATAATCAACCCCTTGGAACTGCCAAAAATAGTCAATAAATTTGATTCTCAATATTTTCCCGTTCTCACTGCCGACCGTGAAACCATGATTTTTACGGGGAATCAAGATAGCGAAGAAAACCTTTATTTGGCTTCCGTCAAGGATAATATTTGGACAGAACCCGTTTCAATCTCTGATAAAATCAATACCAAAGAAAACGAAGGAACTGCCACTATCTCTGCCGACGGGCGGACGTTGGTTTTCACCTCTTGCGGAGGAAGAAAAAGCCTCGGCAGTTGCGATTTATACATTTCTTACAAACAAGGTGAAACCTGGACTTTTCCCCAAAATTTAGGCACGAATATCAACTCGCCCGAGTGGGATTCGCAACCGTCACTTTCTGCTGATGGACGGACTTTATATTTTGTTTCGGATAGAAAAGGTAGTTTAGGACAACGGGATATTTGGGTCAGCAAATTAGATTCTGTGAATATCTGGGGAAAGGCTACCAATTTGGGAACGCCTGTAAATACACCCGAAGACGACCTCTCTCCCTTCATTCATGCCAACGGAAAGACACTTTTCTTCTCTTCGGAAGGACACGTAGGTATGGGTGGTCTGGACTTATATTTTACTGAAAATCAAGGAAATACATGGAAAAATCCCGAAAATTTGGGTTATCCCTTGAATACTTTTGAAGACCAAGTAGCTCTTTTTATTACCGCTGATGGCAAGAAGGCGTATTATTCGTTGGAGAAAAGTCAGGATGATAAATACCGCCGTGCCAAAATCGTGGCAATTGATGTTCCCGAAAGTTTACAGGCAAAATTTAAGGCAACTTCATTTTTGAAAGGCACGGTTTATGATGCTCAAACCAAGCAAAAACTTCAAGCCGATATTGAATTGGTGGCTTTGAAAAACAGTGAAATTTTGGGTAAAATTAGTTCGGATGCTCAAATGGGTTCTTACACAACCGTCCTGCTCACGGGAGGGGGAACGTATGGCGTATTTGTGAGCAAGAAAGGCTATTTTTTCAAAAGCCTAAACTTTGACTTTACGGATAAAATTGGCTCGGATAAAATCTTGGATATTCCGCTTGAACCCATCAAAAAAGAGGCAAAAGAGATTTTAAACAATATCTTTTTTGATACTGGAAAATGGGACTTAAAGCCCGAATCTACTACGGAATTGGATAAATTGGTAGCTTTACTGAAAGCAAATACCAATATTCCAATCGAAATTTCGGGGCATACGGATGATGTGGGGAAGGATGCGGATAATTTGATTTTATCCCAAAAAAGAGCCAAATCGGTCGTAGAATATTTGGCGAAAATGGGAGTTAATATTTCGACTCTAAAATCAGAGGGTTATGGTAAAACTCGTCCTTTCGTACCGAATAATTCAGATGAAAATCGGAGGTTGAATCGTAGGATTGAGGTAAAGTTTTTGTAAATTAGCATCATAAAATTTAAAGACTATGTTACAACAAAGAACACAATTGAGTAATGTTCAGATTGAATTGCTAAAACTTTACTCAAATAACATTTCAGATAAATATCTTTTTGACATTAAATTGTTGATGGCAAATTATTTTGCCCAAAAAGCTACAGAAGCAATGGATGTAGTTTGGGAGGAAAAGGGATTAACTGAACAAGATATGATTAACTGGACAAATGAACACAACCGCCTTAAAAATAGTCGTTGATACTAATATTTTAGTTGCCATCATTGGAAAAAAATCTCCTTTCAGATGGATTTTTGATTGTTTAATAAATGGAAAATTAGCACTTTGTGTATCAACGGAAATTTTACTGGAATATCAGGAAATATTGGAACAAAAAAATGGTGATGAAGTAGCCGAAAATGTTGTAAATTTTATTAATGTTTCTCCATACACTCATAAAGCGGAAATTTATTATAATTTTAATCTCATTATTAATGATGAGGATGACAATAAATTTGTGGATTGTGCTGTTGCCAGTAATGCTATTTGCTTAGTTTCAAATGACTCTGATTTGAAGCCACTTCTCAGAATAGATTTCCCCAAAATTAACTTATTGACTCTTTTTGAATTTGAAAAACAGTACAAAAACATTCTATTGGATATTTAATAGAACATTCACTTCGCAGCCGCCCGCCTCAACCTATCATTAATGGCAATTCCTAAATTTTGCTCGGGCAAAAGTTCTACATAAATCTTTTCAATATCCATTCCGTCCAAAGCTCTCATGGAAGCAAAAAGATTCTTGGCTGCTTCACTGTAATTTCCTGATTCAGAGAGGATTAATTGATTTTCTTTCGGTAAAAAATTATTATATTTCTGAAATCCTAAGTAGCCAATTTTATCTTTTTGAACTTCATTTTCTAAGTTATTATCATCCAAAATAAACATTTCTTTCCTCGGAGCATAATGACTTTTTAACATTCCTGGGGCTTTTGGGTTGGAGGATGAATGGCTGATTACCAATACTTTACCAACCACTTTTTCGATTTCTTCAATCGCCAACCCGCCTTTTCGATACACAATTACTTCATCATTTTCAAAACCCACAATCGTGGATTCAATGCCTATGCCACATTCGCCACCGTCCAGAATATACGGAATTTTATCACCCAATTGTTGTGCTACGTGTTGGGCAGATGTGGGCGAAATATACCCAAAAGGATTAGCACTCGGAGCCGCCAACGGAAAATTTAATTGTGCCAAAAGTGCCAACGTAAGCGGATGATTTGGGATTCTGACGGCAACGGTATCAAGCCCCGAAGTAACCAAATCTGGGATTGATGAGCGTTTGGGCAGAAGCAAAGTCAGCGGACCTGGCATGAATTTTTGAGCCAAAAGCATTGCCTTTTCGGGGATAGATTCTACAAATTCCGAAAGCCTTTCAATGCTGTTGGTATGCACAATGAGCGGGTCGAAATTAGGGCGATTTTTTACTTCAAAAATCTTGGTAACTGCCTCAATATCAAAGGCATTGCCCGCCAAACCGTAAACTGTTTCGGTAGGAATTCCGACAACATTTGATTGTGATAAAAAATCTTTTGCTTGTTGTATGTCTGTGCTGATGATTGCCATAGTGGCAAAATTACAAAAGCCTATGAAGAGTTCATAGGCTTTTGGGGAAATGCTACATGAACAAACTCCGCTCAATCCCCATTTCTAAACCCCTCAATTCTGCCAAACCTCTCAATCTGCCAATGGCGGTATAGCCTGGATTGGTCTTTTTAGCAGGGTTCAAATCGTCCAACATTCTGTGTCCGTGATCGGGGCGGAATGGGAGGCGGTAGTCAGGTCTGCCTTCCGAGATTCTTCGTTTTTGTTCGGTGATTAATTCCTTCATTACGGCATACATATCTACGTCTCCCGTTAGGTGGTCGGCTTCGTAAAAATTACCTAATTCGTCTCTTTTGGTGGCTCTGAGGTGGATAAAATTGATTCTATCGCCCATTCTTTCCACCATTCCTGCCAAATCATTATCCTCACGCACGCCGTAACTGCCTGTGCAGAAACATAGTCCATTGTGCTTACTTTCGTAGGCTGCTAATAGTTGTTTAGCATCACTTTCTGTACTAACTACCCGTGGCAAACCCAATATTGGAAATGGTGGGTCGTCGGGGTGAATGGCTAATAAAACGCCAGCCTGTTCCGCTGTGGGCGTAATTTCTTGGAGAAATTTGTATAGATTTTGGCGTAAAGTGGCATCATCAATATTATCATAAGTTTTCAAAACCTCCGCAAATTCTTCAATCGTGAAAGCCTCTTCGCTCCCTGGCAATCCTGCAATAATATTTTTAACAAGTCTCTGAATATCAGATTCTTGTGCTTGATTTATCCAGTTCTTGGCGGCTTTAATTTGTGTTTCTGAGTACGAAATTTCAGCATTTTCCCGCTTCAAAATAAAGAGTTCAAAAGCACAAAATTCAGTGGCATCAAACCGAAGGGCTTTTGAGCCATCGGGCAATTCAAAATCTAAATCGGTGCGTGTCCAGTCCAGCACGGGCATAAAATTATAGCAAACCGTATCAATGCCACAAGCCGCCAAATTGATGATACTTTGCTTATAATTTTCGATATATTGTTGATAACTACCCGTCCGTTTTTTGATGTCCTCATGCACGGGAACACTCTCCACCACCGACCACGTTAGCCCAGCGGCTTCGATAATATTTTTTCTTTCCTGAATTTCAGAAACCGCCCACACTTGTCCGTTTGGAATGTGGTGTAATGCCGATACAATACCCGTTGCTCCTGCCTGACGAATATCCGCAAGGCTTACATTATCGTTTGGTCCAAACCAACGCCATGTTTGTTCTAATGCCATGTTTTTATTTAAAATTGGTTATCAGTCAAACAGAAGGCTTCCTTCAAGAGGAAGCCTTCCGTAAACTTTAAAGTAAAGAAGCTCTCAAATTTACTCCCATACCGTTTCCCCAGTTACCAACTCTTGCAAATTCTGATTTAAAATACGGTGAATAAAACCATTTTCAGTAATTTGACTTTGCGTTACAATTTTATCGCCCAAAACACTCTCGTTCTTGAAAATCATATCAATTGACTGCATTTTGCCGTTGTTCAATAATTCCACAGGCACACTCTCCATGAGCCATTCTACATATTTTGTATTGTTGGTATGTTGGTTAGAATCTATATCGTGCCAACGAATATCGAAACGTTTTTCGGTTTGGGCATCACTCACGGGCGGTATTTTTCCTGACACTCTTTGCACGGGGTTTTCCTCTGGGTGTGTAGGCGAAATGGCACGCATCCAGTTGGGTACGGAGGTGATTCTTCTTTTTACAATATCCATCAGTCCCCATACAGAATTTGCTCTGATAATTTCCGTTCCAGAAGCATCAATTATCTTAAAATCACGATGATAGAAGTATTTATCAATCTCTTGGACGTAGGTTTTTACCGTTACGGTTTCGTCGTAATTGGGCAAACGATTAATCCAAATTTTGAGTCTTGAAAGCACCCAAGAAATATTGTGTTGGGCAGATAGTTCGTGAACGGAGAGATTAGCAACAATGGAATGTCGCCAAGCCATTTCTTGAAATAAACCATTAAGGGCGGGGATAGTCAATTGACTGTGGGCATCAACCTCAGTGATGCGGATGCGGTATTGTTCGGTTATGAAATGCAAGAATAAGGTAAATTTAGTAGTAAGTCACAAGTCGTAAGCAAAAGTCTTTTTCAATATACTCAATCAATAAGTTTTTCTTATGACTTGAAGACTTACCCCTTACGACTATCATCAATTTCCTCTTTTCAAATCTGCCATAATTTTTTGTCGGGAAACGCCTTCTGAGGGAGCATCTTCATAAGCCTTTTTGTAGCCAGTTTTCTTTAAATCTCCATTTTTTACGGATTTAATAAAATTTGCCCATGCAAAAGGGTTCGTCAAAGCCATAACGGGGTCTTGGAAAAAGGTACGATTTGCCATGTTGTAGGTCATTTGGTCGGCGAAATTTCTAAAATTCCCATTGCCACTCAAACCTGCTTGTAATGCCAATACGTTAAGTTTTGATTGTTCCAGATTTTTTTCTAAGGCTCTGCGTCCTGCCTCGTTTTCCAATTTCATTTCCAAAAATGCCTTTTTGAATTCTTCTTCTGTACGGTAAGGGTAAACCTTCACTTCTGCCAACATCGTAACCGATTCTGCCATGTGAATAATGGCACTTTGAGTTTGTTCGTTGAGGCGTGGAATAATGTAGTATTTTTTCTTGTAACCCACATACGTAAATACCAAACTATCGCCAGGGTAAACATAAAGAGCAAAATTTCCAAAATCATCGGTCAATGTTCCTCTACCCGACTGCGGGTTAAAAACATAAGCATTAGCCAAAAAATCTGAGGTACGATCGGATACTACTTTACCCGAAAAAATGACTGATTTGTCTTGACCTTGTCCAAAAATAGGACTGTCCGTAAACGACAAAAAGCACAACAAGAATATGCTGAAACGCAACAAGACAGCTTTGTTGAGTATGGATGAATATATATTTTTAGTAGCTGATGGCATCTTTGAAATTTATGAATTGTAAACTTACATAAATTAACGTTTGGATTCAATAAAAGGTTGTTGGTTTAACAGATTTTAACGAAATTCTAACTTTGAGCGATGAGGTATGAGCATTGTGCAAGAGTTCGTTTGTGAACAATAATCTACAAGGACTTACTGCTCACGTCTCATTGTTCAACACTAACTAAATAATTTCAGAAATGTAATAATAAAAGGAATTGATAGTAATAATCCATCAAATCTATCCAAAAATCCTCCGTGTCCTGGAATAGTTGAGGCTGAATCTTTAATTTTTATACTTCTTTTGAAAAGTGATTCCACCAAATCTCCATACGTCCCTGCTACCACGATAATCGCACCACAACCCAACCATTGCCAAGGGGCTAAATCGTGAAAATATTTGGATAAAATAAATGCTACAGCCATGGAAGCAATGAATCCACCAACGCTTCCTTCCCATGATTTTTTGGGTGAAACTCGTTCAAATAATTTTGTTTTTCCAAACTTCGTACCCGCAAAATATGCTCCCGTATCGCTCGCCCACAAGAGGAACAAACACCCCAGAGGACGTTGCCAGCTGTATTTATAAGTCAAAAAAGCCAAGATTATTAACAATGCAAAAGGCAATGCTACGTAGATTACCCCCAAGAACGTGTAAGCAATATTTCGGAAAGGTTTATCGTCTTTGGATTTATATAATTTGATAAAGAAAATCAATGCCATCAAAGGTGAAAGGACGTAATAATTAGACTCTGGGATGAGTCCTTTTTCAACAAAAAAAGATACTGAAACCAACACAAAACCACAGAAAGTTCCGTAATACGTGAGGGGTTCGTTGCCGTTGAGTCCCAAGAGTTTATAGAATTCTAATTGTGCCAAAATAGCGATTACTGCAAACAATCCGTAGAAAGTCCAGTCGCTATACACAATGCAGAATATCAAAAGAGGCACGGCTACCACCGCCGCAATCACCCGCTGTTGCAGGTTGGTCATTGATTGTAATTTTTTGTTCATATTTAATTAGAGAACAGATTATAGAGAAAAGAGAATAGCGTTGTCTATCTCCTTAATCCATTTACCTAATCTCATTTCTAATTTTGTAAACTAATTCTTTTCAAACTATCCTCTAATCTCTATCATCTGTTCTCTAACAAAGTCCTCCTTCGTTTTCTAATAAAAATTTTGCCAAAACCGCATCTTGCATCGGCACGTGGACTTCGCACAAACCTATCAAATATGAACTATCTTGTTTGTTCAGTACTACGGCTTCAATTTGGTGTTCATCCAACAAATAGGCTTTGGCTAATTCTGCTTTTATTGGACTCGTAGTTTCGTAAATTTTCTTCCAAGACATATCTAATGATTGAATGATAGAATGAGTGAATGATAGAATATTGCAACAGTCAATTTCGTGAATAAATAATAGTCGTGAGGTATTTCTATCTTATGGTTAATGTGAAGCTGTTTAAACTTATTCCTTTCGTTGTAAAATAGTTTCATTTCTAACCTGATAGTCTAAATAGCGATGCTATTATTCGCAAATTTCAATCTATCAGATTAAAAATGAATTCAATTTCCAATCAAAACGAAAAGTTTAAACAAATTCTGTGAAAATACTCATTCATTCTATCATTCACTCATTCTATCATTGTATTTCACATAAAAAAATCTCAATATCACCACCGTCAAAACTAACGAACCCAAGGCGGTTGTCAATGGCACGGATTCGGTTGATTCTATGTCTAACTTTACAACCTTACTTTTATAAAGATACACCATCGAAAGGGTAAAACCATTATTGACAACGTGGGCAACAATGGGAATCCACAGGTTTTTTGTCCAAAAGTATAAATAGCCAAATAATGCCCCCAGCAACATTCTGGGCAAGAAACCGAAGAATTGAAAGTGAATAAAACTAAACCAAAACGCCGCAAACCATATTGCTCCGTGTGGATTTTTAAATGCTTTCAAGGCAATACTTTGTAAAACACCTCTAAAAAATAGTTCTTCACTAACACCCGCCAAAAGTGCCACCACAACCAATGCCACAGTGAGTTGCGAAGGATTTTTAAAATCGGTCAGAAATTTAGTCATTCCTGCGGCACTATCTTCACTGGCTTTCATCCAATCTTGAATGGACTTCATGGAATCGGGCAGAGACATTTTTTGATTTAATTCTATAAAAATAGCATTAAAAGGCATAAAACCGATTACCAAAATTCCTACCAAGAAAAGAATTGGCAAAGAAGTTTCTCGCAAACTTAACGTATGAATTGGTTGTTTCTCAATTAAAATCCAAAAGAAAAAAGCCGCTCCGATAAACGGAATGGGCGTTGAAAAAGTCTGTAACGCCATAATGGCATCGTACATATTTGGATAGTTTTGCAGATGTTTCTGGAAATCAGCAACTTCCGTGAGTGGCATCCCCGTCATGTAGGAAAAAAAAGCAAAGCCAATTAGCCCTCCGATGAACATAAAAACGAGTGATAGCCCAATCAAAATCATGAATTTTGAGAGAAACGGTCGGTCAGATTGTAATCTATTTTTGTCGAATTCTGTCATAATGGTTGTAAATTTACGCAACAGTTAGCAGTTATCAGTAAACAGTTATCAGTAAACAAAAAAAATAGTAGAATTGAATAATTAGTCATCAGTTCTGTCAATTGTTTCTGAGTAATTTTCACTGATAACTATTCACTGATAACTGTTTACTGAAAAAATTATGGTTAAAATAAAAAATATAGAATTAGGAGATTTTCCTTTGTTGTTAGCTCCGATGGAGGATGTTTCTGACCCTCCTTTCCGTGCAGTCTGCAAAGCAAACGGGGCTGATTTGATGTACACCGAATTTATTTCTTCGGAAGGACTCATCCGTGATGCCGCAAAATCGGTTCAGAAATTGGATATTTTTGAATACGAACGCCCCATTGGTATTCAATTATTTGGTTCAGACATTGAAACGATGCGAACTTGTGGTAAAATTGCCTCAGACGCAGGTCCCGATTTGGTGGATATTAATTATGGTTGCCCCGTGAAACAGGTGGCTTGCCGAGGAGCAGGAGCGGCTCTTTTACAAGATATTCCCAAAATGGTTTTGATGACCAAAGCCGTGGTAGAATCTACGCATCTGCCCGTAACCGTAAAAACTCGTTTGGGTTGGGATGATACTACCAAAAATATTGAAGAAGTCGCTGAACGATTGCAAGATATTGGTATTGAAGCACTTACGATTCACGGACGTACTCGAGCTCAACTATACAAAGGTGATGCCGACTGGCGATTGATTGCCAAAGTAAGAGAAAATCCAAGAATCAGAATTCCGATTTTTGGGAACGGAGACGTTGATTCGCCCGAAAAAGCCTTAGAATATCGTAATCGTTTTGGTGTTGACGGCATCATGATTGGACGGGCTGCCATTGGTTACCCGTGGATTTTTAATGAAATAAAACATTTTTTCAAAACGGGCGAACATTTAGCTCCACCCACGATTGAAGACCGTATTGAAGTATGTCGTCAGCATTTGGATTTTAGTATTCGTTGGAAAGGAAATCACGTGGGAATTGTGGAAATGCGTCGTCATTATTCTAATTATTTCAAAGGTGTTTCTCATTTTAAGGAGTTCAGAATGAGGCTGGTAACTTCCTTAAATTATCAGGAAATTATTGAGATTTTAGAGGAAGTAGCAATATTTTATGCACAGGAGGAGATGGCTTTCATTGATTAAATGAGGTGATAATTGAAAAATAAAAATTGTTCAAAAAGGCTACGAAAGTGATTTCGTAGCCTTTTGTATTTTATTATTCTATGTGTATGAAATTTGTTATATTTGTGTATGAATTTTCAAAGTATGAGGATAAATACTGATATTGATGATGATTTAATGGCAAAAGCTATGCTTGCCACAGGGCTAAAAACTAAAAAGGCTGTTAGGGAGCATCCAATTAATAAAGTACCCATGACTTCCATTAAACTTCCCGAAAGTAGAAATAACTTTCGGGAAGTTACTGAGAGATTTACTTCCCGAAAGTTATTTCTACTTTCGGGAAGTTCATACCAGAAGCTATGCTTGCCACAGGGCTAAAAACTAAAAAGGCTGTTATTGAAAAAGCTCTTCAAGAATTGTATCATCAAAGTCTATTGCAAGATTTAGATTCGATAAGAGGTAAAGGTTTATGGATAGGAAATTTGGATAAAATGAGAACACAATAATTTTAACTGAAACATGAGAACAAATATTGATATTAACGATGATATTTTGAAGGAAATCAGTCGTTTTAAACCCTCTGCTTCCAAAAAGGAATTGGTAAATATAGCCTTAAAAGAATACTTAATGTATCTGAGAAGAATGGATATATTGACTATTATCGACCAAGGGATTGACTGGGAAGGAGATTTAGAACAATGGAGAACGCAATGAATCAAGCAATTATTTTCGATACCTCCATTTGGGTAGAATTAATCCAACGAAAAAATACACAGAGGGCTTTATTGCTTAATGAGTACATCATAAATAATAAATCACTTTGGCTCACGCCTACAATTTTGCAAGAAGTATTGCAAGGTTCAAGAAATAGCCAAGAATTTGAACGTCTCAAAAATTCACTTTTGGGCTATCGTTGTTTGATACTTAATCCAATTGATGCAGCCATACAATCAGCTCAGTTACACAGTTCTCTTCGACAGAAAGGCGTAACTATCCGAAAGCCAAACGATTGTCTCATAGCGAGTTATGCCATTCATTTCAATATAGAAATCTGTCATAACGATTCAGATTTTGATTTAATTGCCCAAAACTCTTCGCTTAAAATCACAACCATTTAATGACCAAATTCCTAATCCTTCGCTTTTCATCCATCGGTGATATTGTCCTGACTACGCCCGTAATCCGTTGTCTGAAACAGCAATATCCAGAAGCAGAGGTACACTTTGCCACTAAGAAATCCTACCAATCTCTATTAGAAAATAATCCTTATATTGATAAAGTAATTGTCTTAGAAAAAAGTCTGAATGATTTGATAAGTCAATTAAAATCAGAGCGTTATGATTATATAATTGATTTGCATAATAACCTGAGAACAACAATTTTAAAACTCAGATTAAGCGTAAAATCTTTCAGTTTTGATAAATTAAATCTTCAGAAATGGATATTGGTAAAATTCAAGAAAAACCTCATGCCTAACGTTCATATTGTGGACAGATACATGAAAACGGTAGAATCTTTGGGTGTGAAAAATGATAATAAAGGCTTGGATTATTTTATACCCGAAAAAGACGAAATACCTTTGGATTGGCTACCCGAAAAATTTAGAAATGGTTACGCCGTTTATGCCATCGGTGGACAACACAATACCAAGAAATTACCCTTCCCAAAAATGATTGAACTTTGCCAAACGATTCAATTGCCTTTGGTGTTGATTGGAGGGAAGGAGGATTCAGTTATCAGTGAACAGTTATCAGTTGTCAGTAAAAATAATATTATTTTTGATACTTGCGGTAAATGTAATTTGAATCAATCAGCCTCAATTATCAAGAATTCAAGGGTTGTTTATACCCATGATACAGGCATGATGCACGTAGCGGCGGCTTTGAAGAAAAAGGTAGTTTCTATTTGGGGAAATACCGTTTCAGCCTTCGGAATGTACCCGTATCAGACTGATTATGAGGTGATTGAGAATAATAATTCACAGTGCCGCCCCTGTTCAAAAATAGGTTTCGACAAATGCCCCGCTGGACATTTTAAGTGTATGAATGAGTTGAAATTTTCGTAAATTTGTAATTAAATGGCAAAAGATAAATACCACGATTTAGTAAAAGAAACCCTAATCAGTGACGGTTGGACAATTACGCATGACCCCTATAAAATTATGCTCGGTAAAAGACGGGGTTATATAGATTTAGGAGCAGAAAAAGGAATGATTGCCGCCGAGAAAGAAGCAGAAAAAATAGCTGTCGAGATTAAAAGTTTTTTAGGTTCTTCTGATTTGGATGATTTTGAAGATGCTTTGGGACAATTTTTGATTTATTGGAAAGCCTTGAAAATGAAAGACCCTGAAAGAATATTGTATCTTGCTGTGCCTTCTGGCTTTTATGAAAGATTTTTTGACGATGCTTTCTTTGTAGAAACTGCCAAAGATTTTGATGTAAAAATGATAGTTTATAACGAAAGTAAACCTCAAATTGAACAATGGATAAAGTAGAATTATACAAGAAAATCGTCCGAAATTTTGTGGAAGAAGTGTATAGCTGGGGGGGGGAATATGAAGACAATGGTATTGAAAATCAGCTTATTACAGATGATGAGCATGGACATTATATATATTCTGGTGTGGGTTGGGAGAAGAACATAACTAAATGGTTTTATGCTAATTTTATTCATGTGGACGTAAAGCGGGATGGGAAGGTTTGGATTCAACATGATGGTACAGATCTGAGAATTGCGGATAGGTTAATTACTAATGGAATTGATAAAAAAGATGTTGTGATAGGCTTCCATCCGCCTCATGCACGGACATAGAATTTCAAAATGAATAAAAAAATAAGTATAGGCACAGTCCAAATGTCTTGTACCGCAGACGTACAGGCAAATATGCAGAAGGCAATTGCAGGTATCCGTGAGGCGGCTCAAAAAGGGGCAAATATTGTTTGTTTGCAAGAATTATTTTCATCCTTATATTTCTGTGATGTGGAAGACCATGAGAATTTCAAACTGGCAGAACCCATCCCAGGACCTTCTACGGAGACATTATCATCGGTTGCCAAAGAATTAGGCGTAGTTATTATTGCTTCACTTTTTGAAAAACGTACCGCAGGTTTATACCATAATACTACCGCCGTTTTGGATGCTGACGGAACGTATTTGGGTAAATATCGTAAAATGCACATTCCTGATGATCCTGGCTACTATGAGAAGTTTTACTTCACACCAGGCGACGCTTCGTCCGAGGATTCAGGTTACAGAATATTTCAAACCAAATTTGCTAAAATTGGAGTCTTGATTTGTTGGGATCAATGGTATCCCGAAGCCTCTCGAATTACGGCTCTGATGGGTGCAGAGGTACTTTTCTATCCAACTGCCATCGGTTGGGACACTAACGAAACCGACCCCAACATCAACCGTGAACAATATTCCGCTTGGCAAACCATTCAGCGTTCTCATGCGGTGGCGAATGGCGTTCACGTGGTTTCAGTCAACCGTGTCGGGCGTGAAATTGACCAACAATTTTGGGGAGGAAGTTTTGTGGCAAATCCTTTCGGAAGTTTGTTATATCTGGCTTCGCATGACCAAGAGGAAGTTTACGTGCAGGAAATTGATTTGGATAAAACTGAATATTATCGCTCCACTTGGCCCTATTTGCGGGATAGACGGGTGGATAGTTACCAACCCATTACGAAGCGGTTTATTGATTGAGAATGCTAAAATCATAATAAATTCTCAATATTATGACAAAAGTCAGGAAGTGATTTGTCTCTAAATGTTTATCTTTGTAAACTATTTGGTATCACAATATCTTGTTAATGTTAGTTTAAACAGATTTTTGGTGTTTTCTGAAACCACCCAAAACCACAGAATATAATGGAAAAATTACATGAGAGAATTGAAGTAATGCAACATCTTGCCCTCGGTATGGACGGAATTATGGACAAATACCTCATTCCGATAGAAACCAACTGGCAACCATCAGATTTTTTGCCCGACCCAACTCAGGAATCATTTTTTGATGATGTCAAAGAAATTCAAAAGGCAGCCAAAGAATTATCTTACGATTATTGGGCAGTTTTGATTGGTGATATGATTACGGAAGAGGCTTTACCCACTTACGAATCATCAATTATGGTGGTGAAAGGCGTGGATATGGTTCATGAACCACAAGGCTGGGCAAGATGGACTCGTGCTTGGACGGCAGAGGAAAATCGTCATGGTGATTTGTTGAATAAATATGTCTATTTGGCAGGTCGGGTGAATATGAAAGCTGTTGAAACTTCTACGCAATACTTGATTGCCGATGGTTTTGATATTAAAACCGATGATGACCCTTACAAGACTTTTGTCTATACTTCTTTCCAAGAATTGGCGACTAATATCTCTCACCGCAGAACGGGAGCATTGGCAAAAAAACATGGAAACACCTCATTGTCAAAGATGTGTGCCATGATTGCGGCGGACGAAATGCGTCATCATAAGGCTTATAAGAGCTTTGTAAACAGTATTTTTGAAATTGACCCTTCGGAAATGATGTTAGCTTTTGCCGAAATGATGAAGCAAAAAATTGTCATGCCAGCTCATTTTTTGCGTGAGATAGGTGGAGAAAAAGGCGGGATTTACGGACACTTCTCGGATGCTGCCCAGCGTTTAGGCGTATATACAGGTAAAGACTACATTGATATTTTAGATATTTTATTGAAAGATTGGGAAATATCAACCATGACAGGGCTGAATGACTCAGCTCAAAAAGCTCAGGATTATCTAATGCGTCTGCCCGAAAGATTAACTCGATTAACCGACAGAATCAAAGTTCCAGAATTGGAATATAAATTCTCCTGGATAGATTAAAAATAGAGGTAAGGATTTCGATTCTTACCTTTTTTTGGGGTAATGAAATCAAATAAGGAACTGAAAAACAATAAGTAGACGTTTTTTAAATGCCCTTTTTTGCACCACTCTACGTTGATAAAATCCTCATTTAGCGATGCTAAACTGCGGTTTTATCGCCTTGGTTGGCACAAAAAATAACATTTAAAAATTCATCCACTTATTATTTTCCCGTTCCTAAGAAGTTCAAATAATTTATTCTTCACGCTCGATACAACAATGTTCTCAACTTTTTGAGGGTATAAATTTTCCAGAAAAATAATAGGCTTTTGAACAATGCTTCATACACAACTTTTTGAGTTGCGTAGTTTCTCCATTGACCTGACGGTACAATTGGTTATCTTCGACAATGAAATATTTAGGAAATCCCTGCAAAAACCATTTGGGTTTTACCATGTAATAAAATTGATTGTTAAATCACAAAAATAAGTCAATTATTCATATTTTTGTGAAATACAAAAATTGTATTTACGCAATCATAGTGCAGTATTTTAAATTGTTGATTATCAAATTTTTAAAATGGTGCAGTATTATTGCAAGTTGCATATATATATTCGTTGGCGGTAATTTTTGCTGACACACTAAAAAATGAACAAATGAGAATAATATTTTTATTAATCCTAACCCTACTTAATTATGGTTGTAGCAAAGAGACTACAAGCATAATAATTCAAACAACAAATACACCTAGACCAACAATTGGGTTTAACCAAAATTGGACTTTTCTGCCAGTATTAAACAACACAATGCTGAAAAATATTAAAAGTTTGAAACCTGAAATGATACGATATCCAGGTGGTACAATTACGCATAGCTGGGACTGGGTTAATGGAATAAAAATTGGTAGTTCAACAATCCCTCATCCAATTCAAGACATCAAGACAATGGCAGATGCAACAAGTGCAAAATTTATTTTTGTTGTCGACATAGTAAATAAAACCATTGAAGACCAAATATTAATGCTTAATTCTATCAAAAACCTTGGAATTCCAATTAATTATATTGAACTAGGAAATGAGCTTTATGGACAAGATAATGAATATGTTACTGCATTTCCCACAGGAACAGAATATGCTTTAAAAGCGACAATTTGGGCAATAAAGTTAAAAGAAGTATTTCCAAATGCAAAAATTGCGGCCTTATTGCAATGTAGGAATTCAAACTCAACAAATACAAGATTAAACCAATGGAATGGTTTAGTGGTTAGTGGTACAAACTCATCAGTTGACGCATACACTTATCATATTTATATACCAGTAGGCGGAAATTGTAAGGCAAGAACTAATGAATTTGAAACAGTTGCAAATGCAACAAACACTTCTAATAAAGAATTATGGATTACTGAATATGGCAATCAAAATGATAAAACTGATATTAATTACTTACCTGCATTAGATAGCCTTGCAAATTATATTGAGAGTTATCCAAAAGTAACTTTGGTGCTAAATCATCTTATAGTAGGCGATAATAAAAACAAATTGACATCAGACGGAATTACTTTCACATCGGAAGGTAATTTGTTTTTAAATAGAGCATCTAAAAGATAAAACTACCGCCAACAACGGTTTGGCAAAATGGCGGGTTCAGTGCTAAATTCAACATTAGTTCTTCGATTGAACTTTTGTGCAAAATTGAACATTTGTGCTTCTAAATCCGCCACTTCGCCAAGCCGCCACACGTTATAGGCAATTTTACCGAAACACCCTCTTAACAAATACCACAGACTGCAACCGATAATTTTTAAATAATGGAAAATATAAATTCAAACGGTACAAAACGAATAATTGGGAAAGACCTGATAAAGTATTTTATCCTTATTTATTGGACATTATTTTGGTTACTCAATATTGTGGACAAAGTAATTGGCGGTGCACATTTCTTATTTGTCGGCAAAGACAGGTTTGCACAAATAGAACGTTTTTTTGACTCACTTGGACTTGGAGAACCTATTGTTGCAAATACTGCTTTGATAATTACAGCAGGTTTAGAAACATTTGCTTTTGTGTTTTTTGCAGGTGCATTGTTTCATTTTGCAAAGAAAAATATTGACGCAACTCGTTCTTGGTTTTTTATTGGCATTGCTTTAACGCTTATTACTTACACCTATTTTACTGTTGGCGACCAAATATTTGGCGACCATTTTGAACTTTTGGAACACGGTTTATTTTGGTTTATAGCATTATTATCTTGGATTATTTTTATACGAGTGGACAATATTCAACTCTTTAATAATTTTTCAATTGGTAAAAAACAGTTTGTTGCTTCAACCATTTTTGTTGTTGCAATAACAGCAATAACTACATTCTCAATTTTTTGGCACAATCATACATCGTTTGTTGATAGGACACAAGCAGTTAATGCTGAACAAATAACTGAAAACAAATACAAAATTCAATTTCCGTTTCTTGCAGGCAGTAAAGCATTTGAAAACTCAATTGCAAAATTCAAAACAGACAATCCAGCAGAAAAAATTACTTACATATACACAGCACCACAAGCTTTGAGATTAGGGGAATCTGACGGACTAATTATTTACATTCAAACCGAAAAAAAATGAAAGAGAAAAAATTAATACAATATTTAGTTCTTATTCATTGGACATTATTTTCGGCAACAACTGTCATTGACAAAATTATTCCAGACGTTTATCCTTTTTGGGTTGGTGCAGATTTTTATACTTTATTTATAAAATTCTTTGCTTCATTGGGATTAAAAGACCCAATTTTTGCCACAATTGCATTAGCAGGAATTTCGTTTTTAGAAATCGTTGCTTTTGCTTGTTTTGCATTTTCCCTGTTAAACTTATACAAAGTAAAAGACAAAACTGCCGAACAATGGTTTTATCGTGGAATAGGTTTTTCAATTCTTACATTCAGTTTATTTTCCATTGGCGACCAAGTTTTTGGCGACCGGTTTGCATTACTTGAACACACCATTTTTTGGATGATACTAATATTTTCGTGGGTAGTTTACAAATACAATTCACTGACCGATGAAAGAATAATAAAATTTTCAAAAGCAAAAGACATAAGAGTAGGTTTGTTAGTTGGTATTTTATTGACAGTAATTACTTCGGTTTCCCTTTTAAGTTTTTCAAACGACACTTTTGTCAACAAAACTAAACCACTAAAAAACGAAAAAGTAATAGAAGGTGTTTATAAATTTGACATTCCATTTTTGGGCGACAAAATCACAGTGGAGAATACCATTAAAGCGTTTGAAAAAGACAACCCAAATTTAAAAGTAAATTACATTTATACAGGACCAGACGAACTTAATTCAAAAAAGAAAACTCATATGTTGCTATATGTGTTTACAGAACCCCAATAAAAACTGCCTATAACAAGGGGTTTTGTGCAAGTTGGGCAGACGGAATAACAATGAGCATTTGTAATTCTGTTCAGCTTTTGTTCGGGCTTGACAAACAACATTGAGCATTAGTTCTTAACTTCAACTTTATATTTTCAATCAGCAGCGGTTCCGGGCAGACGGAATTCTATTTCCCAACCTGCACAAAGTCCTGTTCGTTGGGTAATCTATCCCCCTTGTATGCTCTCATTTTTCCTTAGCTTTGAGCATCGTGCGAATTTATTTGTGAAGATGCTCAAAGCTAAGGGAAACAACCATAATTTCAACTATTTACTCCCCCTTCACAAACTCGTAAAAATCCAAAATCGTAGTGTCTAACATTTCAGAAGGCTTTTTCATTTTCTCAAAATTCCAAACTCAAAAAGCCGTAACTTTGTGTTAAGGTTTGAGAAATGAGGTTTAGGCAATGAGTTGGTAAACCCGAACATCGAACATCGATAAACGAACATCACACATCGAAAAATGACTTTCCAAGAATTAAATCTTAATAAACAACTGCTCAATGCCCTCGAAGATTTGGGCTTGACTACACCTACGCCCATTCAAGAACAAGTTTTTTCGGTAGTGATGTCGGGTAAAGATGTTTGTGGAATCGCCCAAACGGGTACGGGTAAAACCTTTGCCTACTTACTTCCTTGCCTTCGTCAATTTGTTTTTTCCAAAGAAAAACATCCTCAATTATTGATTCTTGTGCCTACTCGTGAGTTGGTGGTGCAGGTGGTAGAAGAAATTGAGAAACTGACTAAGTATATGACTGTCAGGACGATAGGCGTTTATGGAGGCGTGAATACTCGTAATCAAGTAGCAGAAATTGCACAAGGTTTAGACGTATTAGTTTCAACGCCTGGTAGATTGGTGGACTTGTTGAGTACCCAAGCCCTCAATCCCAAAAACATCAAACGCATGGTGATTGATGAATTTGATGAAATGCTTAATTTGGGCTTTCGGGCTCAATTGAAACTTATTTTTTCAAGAATTCCTGATAAACGTCAAAACCTCCTTTTTTCAGCAACTTTGAATGAAGAAGTGGAAGAATTGACAGAACAATATTTCAATCATCCCACTCGCATTGAGTCCACACCTGTGGGAACGCCCTTGGAAAATATCAACCAAACGGCTTATCAAGTTCCTAATTTTTTTACGAAAGTAAATTTTCTAAATCGCCTGTTAAAAACGGATTCTGAGATGTCAAAAGTCTTAGTTTTTGTTTCGACTAAACATTTAGCTGATGTGCTTTTTGAAACCTTAGAGCCTGATTATCAAGAGAGTATCTCGGTAATTCATTCCAACAAAGCCCAAAATCATCGTTTTGATGCCGTTAATCGTTTTCATGCGGGGACGTGTCGGGTGTTGGTTGCTACGGACGTAATTGCTCGTGGATTGGACGTGGCGGAGGTTACGCACGTAATCAATTTTGATTTACCCGAAGTTCCCCAAAACTACATTCACCGCATCGGGCGAACGGGGCGAGTAGAACGTAAAGGTATTGCTATTTCGTTCGTTATTCCCAAAGATGCAGAATCATTGGAAAAGATTGAAGAACTGATGAATTATCAAATTCCGATGTTAGAAATGCCCGAAGAAGTTCAGATTTCACAGAAAGTTTTACAGGAAGAAATTCCGAGGGTGAATATGAAAGATATTAAAGTGAAACCCAAAAGAGAAGGTGCAGGAGAGGCTTTTCACGAAAAATCAGAAAAGAATCAGAAAGTAAACGTAAGAAGAAGTCACGCTGCGGAAATGAAATTGAAATACGGTAAACAATATCGGAAGAGTGATAATGGGTAATAAAAAAAGCGTTTGGCTGAATCATCAACCAAACGCTTTTTTATTTTATTCAATAATTTTACGCAGTTTTAGCCGCATCCTTCAAAGCCTTCAACTCCTTTTCAGCCGCTTGAATTTTTGCTTCAACATCCTGACGTAATTTATCAGCGTTTTTAGACTTCGCAAAGAATTCTAAGTTGTTTCTGTATGTCGCAATATCGTTTTCAAGGGTTTGAATCTTGCGTGAATCTCCACCGCCTGCATTGGCTCTTGGGGCGTAACTGTCATTTCTGTTACGGTCGAAATTACGTTCTCCACGGTCATAATTACGTTCTCCACCACGGTCATTGCGTTCGTTTCTGTCTCCACGGTCTTGGCGGGGTGGTCTTGGCGAGTCAGTCATCGTTAATTTCTCACGCTCCGAACCTGACAATTTACCCATTGCACTTACATATTGATTGATAGAGTTAATATAACGCTTACCGATGGTTTGCATATACTTTTTAGGGACAAAACCAATGGCATTCCATTCTGCTTTGAACTCTGCCAAACGAGCGGTATTTGCTCCTTCCACTGACTCACTTTCAATCAAGGCACAAAGAGCATTTTTCTTTTCTAAATTAGCTTCAAAATCTTTTTCAACAGTCTGATTTTTCGCACGTTTAGCATTAAAGAAAGCATCACAAGCGGTCTTGAATTTCTCGTAAATTGAATCTTTATCTTTCTCGGGAACGTGTCCAATTTCACGAAATTCTTTTTGTAAACGAATAACCGTATTGGTTGCTTCTTGAGATTCGTCTCCACTTTCCAACAAAGCTTCAACTTCTTGAATAATTGCTGTTTTTGCGATGAGATTATTGTCTCTTTTCGATTCTAAAACCTTAAAAAAATCAGTTTTATTACGGAAGAAAGTTTTAATATCTGCCCAAAATTTATCACTCAATTCTTTACCTTTTTCTTTCGGCATGAATCCTTTGATTTCATTCCACTGGTCTTGCAAAGCCAAGAGTGATTTGGTGCGGTCGTTCCATTCTGAAATTGAACCCGAATTGAACGTTGCGTAAGGCTCAATCAATTCGCTGATGGCTAATTTTAAGGCAAAAACTTGTTCAGCTTCGGCTTTTGAGGCTTCTCCTTGTTCACGGCGTTTGCCATAAATCACGTCCAGAGCATCTTTTACTCGTTGCCAAATTAGTTCATTTTCTTCTTTTGGAGCGGGTCCAACGTGTTTATATTCTTCAAAAGCAGCTACGGCTTCATCCAGCATTTTACCCGTAACATTCTCTGTTTTAGCCGTTTCCGAGATTTTTTCTATCTTGGTACAAAGGTCAATTTTCTGTTGAAGATTGCGTTTGCGGTCAAGTTCCAATAACTCAAAATATATACTACGGTTACTATAAAATCTATCAACAAGGGCGTGGTAAGTTTGCCACAACGTGTTGTTGTGCGGAGAATTTACATTCCCTGCGGCTTTCCATTCGTCCTGAATTTTCTTGAAATCATTGAAGCCCGATTTGATGTGAGCGGGGTCGTTGCTGTCTTCACCTTCCACAAGGGTGCGTAGGCGGTTTATTAGTTCAGTTTTTTGCGTAAAGTTTTTATCCTTTTCTTTTTCAATACTCTGAAAATACTTTGAACGCTCTTCTTTTAATGCCTTGAAAAGTTTATCGAAAGATTCTACTTTGGCATCAAATTTAAACTCAAAACCTTCCTCTGCTCCTTCGTTTGCTTCTTTGAACTTGGCAAGGGCTTCGGCTTTTTCGGCAGATTTAATTTGCTCGAACAAAGGACGAATTTCTTTCAAAGTATCTTCCGAACGTCTGAAAGTTCCTACTGATGGATTTTCTTTTACTTCTGCCAAGAGTTTTTCTAAGGTGGCAACAAAATCCTTTTTCTCAAATCCTGAATAATCAACTGCTTGACTTTCAGTTACTTCTGTTTCTTCGCTCGGTGCAACTACTTCAGAGGTGGCTACCATTACGCCAATAGGTTCGGCAGCTTCTTCCACAGCGGTTTCCGCTACTGGCTCAGGCGTTATATCTGCTACTGGCTCGGGCATTTCAACCGCTTCAATAGTTGCTACTTCCGCCACAGGTTCAGAAACCACTTCTTCTGCGATAGTTGTTGTTTCGGCAACTGGCTCTGGTGTTGGTTCTTCTACAATGGCTGCTACTTCGGCAACTGGCTCTGGTGTAGGGGTTTCAGCTACGTCGGCTGCGGTTTCAACTGTCTCAGTAACAGGGACTTCTGCTGTTGTTGGCTCGACAGTCTCAGGGTTTTCGATAGCTGCTGCTTCGACTTCTGCTTGAATTTCTTTTGCTTCTTCGTTAATCATGCGTTCTTTTGACGGTGTGCTGGAATTTTCCAAAACCGTTAATTTGAGATAAACAATGTGAAAACAAAACTCTCTAATTGATATGTAATAGTGAATAGATAATAGTTAAGTGAAACAAATGATTGTCTTGTCTTTTCAACTATTAATTATTACTTGTTAATTATCAACTACAAAAATCTTGTTTGTGGACATACGGTTAATGTTTGTGGTATTTTATCTTGCTACAAAAATAACAATAATTTATAATACTAAGGTATTTTGAAAATAAATCTATTCTTTTTAATCCTGAAAGCGTGCGGATATATTTAACTAAAACGATTTTTGAGCAAATTGTTTTACTTCAAGATAGCTGGGGCAAACCCAATGCCAAATGCGTTACAAGAGATTCCTTTATTTACTTTTTGTAAATAATTTTAACTTTTGTCCATATTTTTCGATTATTGCATCCCAACAATAGAAAGAGATAAAAGAGGAACAACAATCTTATCGTTTTTGAGTTGATAAAATAGACTTCCCAAAATTTCAAAATACAATATGACTACTGAAAAGGACATAATCACTGACTTGAAAGGTGAGAATGACAACGCTTTTGGTGAACTGTACAAAAAGTATTTCCCTACCGTACAACGCTTTATTCTCAATAATAAAGGTACAAAGGCTGATGCCGATGATATTTTTCAAGATACGATGTTGATACTCTTGGAAAAACTAAGGCAAGAGCGTTTTACTATCTCCGCTTCCATGAAAACCTACATCATGGCAATTGCCAAACATTTGTGGCTCAATAAAATCCGTACATCATACAGAGATGTCGAATTGACAGAAAATCATTTTAATCGCTTACTGGATGATATTGATGTGAGTATTGAGCAAGAAAAAACCTATCAAGATAAATTGCAGGGCTATCTTCATAAAATAACCGAACATTGCAAGGGTTTGATACACAATATGTTTTTTAAAGATAGCTCAATCGAGCAGATTCAAGAACAATATGGTTATTCTTCGAGGCACAATGCTATCAATCAAAAACACAAGTGTATTGAGCAGATTCGGAGAGTGAAATTGCAGGATGAAAAGAGGTAAGTAAGCCTATTTTAATTTTTGTTAAAAAATATTTTCTATTCTTGGGTGATTATTCAAAACGAATGTTACTAATGAGATATGCAAGAATGGAATCTTTAACAAAAATTAAATTATGAACCTTGAAATTAATTATTTGTACCTCAGAAATCATAAAATGTTTGACCTGATTTCGACCCAAACACTCAGAGAAATTGCTATCAAATCTAACCTCAAATCAATGAGTAAGGGTAGTGTGTTGGATATTTGTTTTGGAGAAGATGAGTGCGTTTATATTTTGATGCAAGGAATGTTGAAAATCATTGAGATTGATGACGATGGTAACGAAATCATCAAGGAATTGGCCCATAAGGGGGATATTTTTGGAGAAATATCGTTATCACAAAGTATAAATCCTTGTGAATTTGGGATAGCTCTTTCTGAAAATGTGATTTATTGTAGTTTCACTATGAAGGATTTTGAGCAGATTTTAATTGAAAATCCAGCTACAGGAATTGCGTATTCAAAAATATTGGGAACTCGGTTGAAGAGAATCCAAAATCGTTATCTCAATTTGAGGTTTAATGATGTTAGAACTCGTCTGATTTATTATTTAGAAGATTTAGTCCGTAAAGAGGGGAAAACAAAATACAATGGCTTGATGGTAAGAAATTATCTAACGCATCAAGACATTGCCAGTTTAATTTCGAGCACCAGACAAACGGTGAGTCAATTGTTCAATGAGTTGCGTAAAGACGGTTTGATTGACTACGATAGATCTATGGTTTTATGGAAAGGGGCAGCAAGTTAAGTAGTTGTTCGGAATTTAACTTGCTGATAGTAAGTCTTTTACAATAAAAAAACGTTAAATAAATAGTCAAGACTACTTATTTAACGCACAATTCCAAGCAATACCAAATGCTACACAATAGTTCACTTTCTGGTTTTAATCTTCTCTGTTATCCAATTTCCTATTTTTTCGCCTTGCAAAAATCCGTTATCCAATGCAGGGCGAAAGTGAATTCCTCCGTATAATCTGCTAATTGAGGCTTCTTGGGCTGCGTCATAGAATGAGTTATATTTTCTGACGGGCAAACCATAGGGCATTTCCGTAGAATCCGCAAATGCTACATTTTTTCCTAAAACCTTAGTCAGAGCCACTTGTGCTGCTGCTGAAATTACTGAATGTCCTGATGGGTACTCTGGAAAAGGTGGAGTTTGCAAAACGGGTTGCCAATCTTTGTCAATATTAGCATTGATAATGCTTTCAGGGCGAATTCTTACGGAGTTATATTTTTCTGTCCAGCATGAAATAAAACCATCAAAGATTGATATTGAGGTCAATAGATATGCCTCCACGGTTTGGGCTAAATCGGCTTTTTGCTGGCGAGTTACCTGTGAGCTTATGAGCATCCAATGTCCGCCTGGCGATACTTTTTTGGTGGCAAACATAGCGTGCCCCGTAATATTCATTTTGAATGGATTGCAGTCCCAAAAATTGGCAATATTTCGCTGTTCATCCGTTAAATTTTTCACGGTATTGTACGAATCCATTACTTCTTCGTAATAAGGTGTTCCTTTGGTTACATCAAATTTTGAAGGAGTTGGGGGAGCAAACTGTACGCAAGTATCAAGTGTTAAAGATCTAATTTTCGTCCAATTAGGCTCAACAGCATCCATGTATGCGGGGGGTGTTGGCACCCATGTTCCTGGCTTATTAGTTACGGTAAAACGAAATCCACGAGTTTGTTTGTAATTATCTTTCTTGGAATAATTCATAATCGAAGCCGCCACTGAATCTCCGAAAGCGATAGAATTCTCATAAATTTCATCAGGTATTCCAGTCTTTTTATAATCTTCCCAAAGCGTTTTCTCAAATTCTACATAAACATCTTGGGCAAAAGTGAGGTTCTTGCCAATGGTCAAAAATGCTCTGGTTGCTGCTAATCCGTTACAGATTTTTTTAGCAGTATCTAAGGCATAGACTTTTTGAAAACCCTTTAATTGCCCCACCATCGAATTATATTTGGGGTTGCCTGCAATACCTGCTTCATACGCTGCCAAAGACGCATACATATAGATACGGCTGGAAACGGGCGGAGCAAAAATATCGTGAATAATGGATTCAGTTACCTGTAATTGTGTACGACGTAAAAATTCTGGATTTTCAGCCGCTGCTTTCCACTTTCCATCATCCTTTTTACAACTGATTATTAGGCAGATACTTGATAAAAAGATTAACAAATATTTTTTCATTGGTTAGTTTTTAATTTGGATATCAAATTTACGAAAAGCATTTTTTAAGTAATAATTAATAGGTATAAATTACTGATTAAAGAATTTGATGATTGATTTTGTTTTCTTGATTTTTTATGTTCAAATTAGTTATCGCAACTTATTTTGAAAATTCCCCTTAACAAATCCAACATTATGAAAAAATCTCTGATTATTTTCTTTCTTTTCATTACCACCAGTACTTTCGCTCAAAAATACGAAATTGGGCAAATCAAAACGCCACAAGGCGAAATTCTGATTTGGTTGTATAACCAGACACCCAAACATAAAGTCAGTTTTATTCAATTGGCAAAGGCGGGTTATTGGGATTCTTTCACGTTCAATCGGGTAGTTCCCAATTTTGTTATTCAAGGTGGTTGCCCTGATACCCCCGAGGGCTTTAAAGATACAATCATGCTTTTGAAACCAGAATTTGATCCCAAACTTAGACATGAATACGGCACTTTTGCGGCTGGACGTGATGATAATCCCGGTATGCTGTCGGCTCGTTGTCAGTTTTATATTGTCCAGAATAAGAAAGGATTAGCCCGTCTTGATGATAAATATACAGCCTATGGAAAAGTAATCAAAGGCATGGATGTGGTGGACAAAATTGTGAACCTGCCCCGTGATAAACAAGATGCTCCGTTTACGCCTGTAACGATGGATGTGAATATTATTAAATTGAAAGCCAAAACGCTGAGACAAATGGGGTTTATTGATTTTAAATGAACAATTAGCTAAATAGAATATTGTAGCTATAATGCCTCAAAGTGAATTTTTTGAATATTATTTTGATTTAAAATATGTTTATTCTAATATTATTTATAATTTTATTGAAATAAAACTATTACTAAATCAAAAATTTAAATTACATGAAAAAAATTACCGCCCTTGCCATCTTGGCAATTATGTTAAATGCTTGTGCCGCTGAAAATGACGACAATCAAGCCCTCTCTCCCAATCCTACTTCGCCCGTTGCGAAAGCTGAAATTGACCAACAGATTTTTGCCAGTTTACAGAAAATAGGCAAGTTTGAATGGTCTTCTGTATCAGATGCTACCGTGTGGAGTGCCTTAACGCAGTCAGATAATGTGCTTTCGGTGGGTTATAAACCCGAAAATGAAGGAGATATTAATGCCAAAATTCATCTGATTGACATTAATGCCTCTGAATGGAAGGCCACTCGTGAAAAAGTGTTGGACATTGTTTTTGAAGAAGAAAGTAAAACAAATCCCTCTTTGAAACGCAGTGAATTAGAAGTTTTTGAAGAAAATATTTTACCTGTTATTGACCTGAAAGTCAGTAATTTGAGAACGATTGAACGCCTCAGAAGTTCAAAATTAGTACGCTATGCCGAGCCGATGGGTTATGAAGCAAAAAGTAGTTCAGATGCTCGTTCCAAGATAAATTCTAATAGTGGCTGTGGCTCAAATTCGGCTGAAACGGGGTTGAGTTCTTCGGACTTTACCACCGTTACGCCCAATGCCAAAGCCTCTTGGAATTTTGCTTATCATAATGTTACACAGGCCTGGACAAAGTCCACAGGAGCTGGGGCGAAAATGGTAATTATAGACACGGGTAGTAGTGGCACCCAAGAGAACTTGGGTTCTGCTTTCAACCAAGGTTCATCGTCGGGCAGAACAATTGAGAAATTAGTAACCCTGCCAAGAGATAAATTTTTGGGCTTTAATACTGGACCCGTGGAAACTCCTAATGATGCTTGTGGACACGGTACGTCTATGCAAGGAGCAGCAGTTGCCCCTCGTGGAACAGATGGAAATACCGTAGGAATTGCTTATAACGCTAATTTAATCTCAATTCGGGCGGCAAAGGATGTATTTTTGAATGAAAGCCGTGAGTCGAAAGGCGTTGCTGATGCTTTTACGTTGGCAGGAAATAGAAGTGATGTTAGAGTGATTTCAATGTCATTGGGTAATATTATTTCGAGCGGTCAAATAGCAGATGGGGTGCGTTATGCCTACGGCAAAGGCAAGATGATTTTCTGTGCGGCGGGTACATCTTTTGGTTGGACTGCGGGCTGGGCAGGTGTTATTTTTCCAGCCAGCATGACTGAGGCAATAGCTGTAACTGGTATCAAAGATAATCTAACCCAACGTTGCGAAGCCTGTCATGAAGGTTCAGATGTAGATTTTGTGGTGGTTATGGAAAAGGCATCGAATGGCAGAAAGCCATTGAGTTTAGCCATGAGTGGCGATACACCCTCAACCGTTGGCGGTTCATCAGTAGCCACAGCTTCAACAGCAGCAATGGCAACCTTGATTTTCGCCAAAACGCCTTCATTGACACGTAGCCAAGTTTTTGATAAAATGAAAACCAATTCAAGTTATTTTCCAAGTCGGAATGGTAATTTTGGATGGGGCAGGGTGAATGTGAATGCGGCTTTAAATTAGGAGTTTTGGCATCGAAGCGTCGAACCGTGCAGATGACGCAGATGCCTATTGACGACGCAGATTTTCGCAGATTTTTTAATAACCCTATCAAGCGTTTTGAACGCTTGGTAGGGTTTATTTTTAAAGCGTTTCAAAACGCTTGGTAGGGTTTATTTTTAGAGTTTAATTAATCTCTTGCAGATTGTATTTGTTTTAGATTTATTTTTGTAGAAAAACAGCCTTATGATTTTACCAGAAGATTTCCCGTACATAACTTCTATTTATGTAAACGATTGTTATACTTATCAAAAATTTCAATATTGATTTGATAAAACATCAACCATTTAGTCATCTAATTTTGACGGGGAAAAATGGTTCGGGGAAGAGTACGATTTTAAGGAATATTGACAAGATTATAAATAGAGTGAATCCCTCATTTTCATTTGTCAAAGAGTTAAATGTTGTATTTTCAAACGGAGCAAATAATAGATACTTTCAATTATCCAAAAAAGAAAACATTTATTCTTTTTTACTTCCTCAAAGAAATAGTAAAGTAAATAAGGTAGAATCTCCAACTAAGCAGAGTATTTTTGAAAGCCAAATTGAGCAAAACAGAAATGCAAGAGATTTCTTCTCGAAAAATTTTAAACAATATTTAGTAAATAAAAAAATCAATCAGGTATTTGCTCAATTAGAGAATAACTATTTAGAAACACAAGAAACTGATGACTTTTTTAAAAAAATGGAGGGTGTATTTGGTAAAATTTTTGAAGAAGACCAATTAAAATTAGTTTTTGAAAAGGAAAATTATGAATTCTTTATAAAATTAAATGATGGGAGAAAATTAACTTTTGACATCCTTCCCGAAGGATTCTCCGCATTTTTAGGAATATTGATGGATTTGTTCCTTCGTTTAGATTTAATTAGAAAAGCTGTTGGAAATAATACTTACAATCCCAGTGGAATTGTCTTAATTGACGAACCAGAAACCCATTTACATATTTCGTTACAATATCACGTTTTGCCAATATTAACCACTCTTTTTCCCAATGTTCAGTTCATTGTGGCAACACATTCGCCAGCGGTTATTTCGAGTATTAAAAATGCTACAATTTTTGATTTGACGACCAAAGAAATACTTTCTTCGGATGATGCCATTAGTAAAAGTTTTTCAGAATTAATGGTTTCTCATTTTGGTTTGGATAATGAATTTTCAGATTTTGCGGATGATTTATTTGAAAAAGTGAATACCGTTTTAAAGGAAAATAAAAATAATATTCCTCTAAGAAATCAACAGCTTAAAGCCATTTTAAAGGAAAATGAACGCTATATTTCGCCAACAATGCGTTTTGAATTAGAAGCTAAAATATCTGAATAACCACGAATATCTACTATTATTATGATTAATATTTCAAGAGGGGAAAGACCAGAATCCTTAGATAAACCCGAGATAAAGCTTTATTTAGATGAAGTAATTGCCTATAATCAGCTCAGTAAAGAAGAAAAGCGAAAAGCTCAAAAATCAGATGCTGGGGCTTATAGAAATTCAGATGTGTTGGAGGCTTTTGATAGAGATTTCTTTTCAAAATGTTATTTGACCGAACAAAAATATCAAAATTCTTGGGCAATGGATATTGAACATTTTAAATCAAAAAACTTTGGACAATTTCCAGAGTTGAAATATGAATGGACAAATCTATACCCATGTTCGCACGATGCCAATATGTTTAAACCACGAAATGAGCCAGTAGGAGGGTATTTAGACCCTTGTGATGCAAATGATGATGTGGAAAAAGAAATTATTTATACTTTGGGATTTGACGGGGAAGCCAATTTTGATGCCTTAAATTCAATCAACAAGAAGGCAGTCAATACGGCACATTTGTTAGAAGCCGTTTTAAAATAGATTCTGAATAAAGTCTGATTGTATTTTTTGAGTAGCGGAGTCATATTTTTTTAAGGAATATACAGCGTATCTTGTGCAAAAAATATGGTTTCGATAGTCAGAATAAGACAATCAGAATTTGTCGTAAGATATTTTAAAACGGCTTCTTAGATAAAATTCATAATGGAAGTGATTTTGAATCAAAGCAAAAAACGGCAACACTGAGATATTATATCAATAAAAAATCTGACGAGGTTAAAGATTTAATCATGGAATGGTTGAATGTAAAAGGCAATTCAGAAGACGAAATCAGAGCAAGCCGAAAAATTAAAAATATCCTTTCTCGAGAATCTGATTTTACCATGTTGCTTCGTTCTCTTTCTTGTGTTAAGAAATATGTACCCGAAGATTTTTTAGACTAAAATTCCCAAAACAACCAATCAAAAAATCCAGTTACTCCTACATTAACCAACTCAAAAATCATCTTGAAAACAATCATCATCGGTGCAGGAATGGCGGGGCTTTCTGCCGCCAGAATTTTATCACAAAAAGGGCATGAAGTTGTGGTTTTGGACAAAGGTCGTGGAGTAGGAGGGAGGATGTCCACCCGAACTATTGACACGGCAAAAGCTGACCACGGAGCGCAATATTTTTCCGTCAAATCGCCTGAATTTCAAGAACTTATAGCCGATTTGCAAGCCGAAAATATCATTGCAGAATGGATAATCCCGCAACGTGCCAATGTGCGTTATGTAGGAGCAAGGGGCATGAATACCATACCTAAAAGATTAGCCCAAAATCTGAATGTGTTGGTAAATGAAAAGGTGATTTTTGTTTCAGAAAATGAAGTAAAAACCGAAGCAGGGAATAGTTATCTATTCGATAATCTGATAATTACCATTCCAATTCCGCAGATTACAGATTTACTCAATCAATCCCACATCAAGATTTCAAGCCGAGACCAATCTGTTTTTGAAAGCATCCGTTATTCCCCTTCTATCGCCGTAATGGCAGTATTAAATCAACCAACCAACATCGTGGGCGGAGGAATTATGCTGGAAAATCAGCCCGTTGCTTGGATTGCGGATAATTTTCAAAAAGGTATTACCCAAACCCCGACGGCAACTCTTCATGCCAATGGCGAATATAGTGCTGAACATTTTGATAATGACCTTCAAATAGTAGCAAAAGAAATATTAGCTTCTGTAAATCAATACATTAAACCTGATAATATTCAATCTTTTCAAGTACATCGTTGGAAATTCAGTAATGCCACAGAGCGTTATGAAAAGCCTTTTTATCAATTAGAAAATCAAAACATTTTTTTAGGAGGCGATGGTTTTGGAATTGGGAATGTGGAAGGGGCTTTTTTATCGGGGTATTATTTGGGTATTAATCTTAGTCATTAAACTATTGAGTGATTACTGATGAAGCGGAATAGAAGTACAATCAATATTTCCCTAACTCCACGTTGTCATAATAAATTTTCTTACCTATTTTTGCATTATTAAACGGATAACCTAATAAGATGAGAGAAATACAATTTAGAGAGGCACTACGTGAAGCCATGAATGAAGAAATGCGAAGAGACGCATCGGTTTATTTAATGGGCGAGGAAGTTGCCGAATATAATGGTGCTTATAAAGTTTCACAAGGAATGTTGGACGAATTTGGTCCCGACCGTGTGATTGATACACCAATCGCCGAATTAGGTTTTGCGGGTATTGCTGTGGGTTCGGCAGCCAATGGTTTGCGTCCGATTGTTGAATTTATGACTTTCAACTTTTCGTTAGTTGCTATCGACCAAATTATTAACTCGGCTTCAAAAATGATGTCGATGTCGGGCGGGCAGTATTCTTGTCCAATCGTTTTCCGTGGACCAACGGGGAATGCTGGACAATTATCGTCTCAACACTCTTCAAATTTTGAAAACTGGTTTGCCAATACCCCTGGTTTGAAGGTGGTTGTTCCATCCAATCCAGCCGATGCCAAAGGGCTTTTGAAATCTGCTATTCGTGATAATGATCCCATTATTTTCATGGAATCTGAATTGATGTATGGCGATAAAGGTCTTGTGCCAGACGGCGAATATTTGACCCCAATCGGAAAGGCAAACGTTGTGAAAGAAGGCACTGATGTTACGATTGTTACCTTCGGAAAAATGCTTTCGAGAGTAGTAATGCCAGCCGTTGAAGAATTGACAAAAATGGGAATCAATGCCGAAGTAATTGATTTAAGAACGGTGAAACCCATTGATTATGAAACAGTTTTGACTTCGGTAAGAAAAACAAATCGTTGCGTAGTCGTTGAGGAAGCAAATCCGATTGCAGCACTATCTTCTGAAATTGCCTATAATGTTCAGCGTTGGGCATTTGATTTCATGGATGCCCCCGTTATTCGTGTAAACTCAAAAGATTTGCCATTGCCTTATGCCGCAACACTTTTAGAAGCCATTTTACCAAGCGTTGAGAGAACTATTGCGGCGGTGAAAGCGGTTTTGTATAAATAGTTTTGTTTTTCGATGCTTGATGTTCGAAGTTCGGGAAAAGACAAAAGCCTTCTGAAAATAAATTCGGAAGGCTTTTTAGGTTATATTTTTGTCTGAATTTACATTGCGAAACGTCTCACCGTGTCAGATTAATGGATTTTTAGGGTGTAAAGTTCGTAGAAATCAATCCAAAAAATCCATTAATCCCACGAATCCAAATTCAGATGGGGTCGCCCAGACAGAATCTCCCATCAAAAATTAATCGTCAATTGCTTCCCCTCCATTTCATCCGCAAATTCCAAATTAGAAAGTGAAATTCCCAACAATCGAACGCCCTTTTCCACGGGTTGAATATGTGATAGTAATTCAAAAGATATTTTCTCGAAAAAAGCCTTATCCATTACTGCCGAAAGAGCCGTTCTGCTTCGAGTAATTTGTTGAAAATCAGCATATTTTACTTTTAGATTAATTGTTCGTCCGTAAGCACGAGTACGCTCACAATATTGCCAGACATCTTCAATCAACGGACTTAAACCAGCCTCCAATTCGGCACGAGTTTCTAAATCTGTATTAAAAGTATTTTCAGAACCCACCGACTTTCTGATACGGTCAGGATTTACGGGGCGATTATCAATGGCACGGGCAATGTTGAAATAATAGCTCCCTGCCTTGCCAAAGTGTTTTCTTAAAAAGGCTTCATCTTTTTGGCGTAAATCTAAGCCGTTGAAAATCTGCATTTTATTCATTTTCTCGGCAGTAACTTTCCCGATTCCATGAAAACGATACACGTCCAAATCCTCCACAAATTTTTCGCCTTGACTGGGTTTTATGACAAATATTCCATCGGGTTTGTTATAATCGGAAGCGATTTTTGCCAAGAATTTATTGTAAGAAACTCCCGCCGAAGCCGTCAATTGTGTACGTTCTTTTATCTTGATTTTTATCTCTTTCGCAATCTCAGTGGCGGAGGAAATACCTTTCAAATTTTCAGTAACATCCAAATAGGCTTCATCCAAAGAAAGTGGTTCGATAAGGGGTGTATATTCGGCAAAAATCTCTCTAATTTGTTGAGAAACCATCTTATAACTTTCAAAACGAGGTTTTACGAAAATCAAATTTGGACATTTACGAGCCGCAATCACCGAAGGCATCGCTGACCGAACCCCAAATTTACGAGCCTCATAGCTGGCAGCCGCCACCACACCACGCTCCCGTGAGCCACCTACTGCCACGGGTTTTCCACGCAAATCGGGATTATCTCGTTGCTCGACGGAGGCATAAAATGCGTCCATATCTATGTGGATGATTTTTCGCAAGATTTTAGGAGTCGTAAGTTCAGAAGTCGTATGTCGCAGGTTCAAAAGTCGCAAGTTACAAATCTATGCAAACTTATGAATTACGACTTGTGACTTATAGACTTTTAAAACTTAACTTTGCACAAATATAAATCTTACGACTTACAACATACGACTTTTTTAAAATGACTTTAACCGAAACCCTCGCCCAAGATTTTACGCCTGAATTTCAATTTCAAGCCTCACGCAGCGGTGGGGCAGGAGGGCAGAACGTCAATAAAGTTTCAACCAAAGTAGAACTACGGTTTAATGTGCTGAATTCCAGTCTATTAGATGATTTTCAAAAGGCTTTAATTCAAGAAAAATTAAAGAATCAAATTAATTCAGAAGGTGAACTCATCATCGTTTCGCAGGAAGAGAGAACGCAATTACGTAATAAAAATACCGTTATCAAAAAGTTCCGAGAGTTGCTGAAAAAGGTATTATTTATCCCCAAAAAAAGATTAAAAGTTCAGCCAACCGCCACGATGATTGCCAAAAGATTGGAATCAAAAAAAAAGAATTCCGAGAAAAAGGCGAATCGGGGGAAAATTACATTTTAGGGCAAACGGTTCTTTTGGGGTGAACGGTTCACGGAAAACGGTGAACGGATTTCCAGAAGTATATTGTGAGACATAACGTAAACTATTGATAATCAAAAATCATAAAAATTAATGGAAAGTATTTTACGGAAAAACCGTTCACCG
The DNA here is from genome assembly GCA_034519515.1 of Arcicella sp. Classification (GTDB taxonomy): domain Bacteria; phylum Bacteroidota; class Bacteroidia; order Cytophagales; family Spirosomataceae; genus Arcicella. Next base: position 19,790 of record JAXHOK010000027.1, on the reverse strand, counting down.
TTTACCAAAAGTACACCATTCACCGATAAACATGACTCCCAAACAACAAGGTTTTTTCTTTCCTGCCGAATGGCATCCGCACGTGGCTACGTGGCTCACTTTTCCGCACAACGACCACTCTTGGCAAGGCGACAAGTTAGCGAAAATGTATCCGCAATATTTTCAGTTCATCAAAGCCATTTCCAAAGGTGAAAAAGTATGCTTGAATGTGAACGATGACACACTTAAAGGGTTTATTTTGAATGAGTTACCAAAATATGATATTGACGAAACTCAAATTGAAATATTAGTAAGCCCCACTAATGATGCTTGGTGCAGAGACCACGGACCCGCTTTTTTGATTAACCCCGAAACCCAAAAACGGATGATTATTAATTGGGGTTATAACGCTTGGGGAGGTAAATATCCACCCTTCGAGGATGACGATAATCTGCCCGTAAAAATTGCAAAATATCGAGGTTTAGAATACGTTACGCCCTCGATTATTATGGAAGGTGGTTCGGTAGATTTTAATGGAGCAGGAGCAGTTTTGACCAGTCGCTCATGTTTGTTGAATCCTAATCGAAACCCACATTTGAATCAAGAGCAAATTGAGAAATATCTCTGTGATTACTACGGAGTAGAACAAGTTTTGTGGGTAAACGATGGCATTGTGGGCGATGATACCGATGGGCATATTGACGATACCGCACGTTTTGTAAACGAAGATACCATCGTGGCGGCGGTTGAATATAATAGACAAGATGAAAACTATGAGGTGCTGAATGAGAATCTTAATCTGATGAAAAAAATGCGTTTGCTGAATGGTAAGCAATTGAATATCATTGAGTTACCCATGCCAGATGCCGTAATTATTGATGATTTCAGAACGCCTGGTTCGTATGCCAATTTCTTGATTTGCAATGCGGGCGTAATTGTGCCAACGTATCAATGTAAAAATGATGATGTGGCTTTGGGTATTCTCGCACAATGTTTCAAAGACCGTCCCGTTATTGGCTTGGATGCCACTGATATTATTTGGGGACAAGGGAGTTTTCACTGTTTGACTCAGCAAGAACCATCGGTTTAGAGAAAAGATGTTAGATTTTAGAGAATAGGTTGATTAATGATCCTCCCAAGCGTTCAAAACGCTTGGGAGGGTTTCTTTCAGAGTTTTCCCATATTTCGGAAAATAAAAACACAAAATGAATAAAAATAAACTCATTATATCTATCATAATCCTGATCTTTACTTCCTGCAAAAGCACAAAGCCGATTGCTACCAATAAGGTTTTGAAGGACGAAAAAACCGTCACCCTTCAAGTTAAATCCTTGGAAGCCATCAATTTAGAAGAAGATTTAACCTTTGCCGATGAAGTAGTTTTGACGTATTCGCTCACTGCCGTTGATGAAAATAGTAAGGTTATTCAAGTGGCAAATGGTTCTTGGGGCGTAGAAAGTATGAAAAAAGGACAGATTGCATTGAAGGAAAGATTTAAGCCCATCGAATTAATTGTTCCTTCAAAATCGAAGGTGCTTTCTTCGGTAATTCTTACCGAAATCGAAGATTATAAAAAAGCTCAAAATACGGTTTTGAAAATCAATTCTTTTGGAGGTTTATCCAAAATACCCGCTCTTTTTCTGACCTTGGGAGAGTATGAAACCCCGTTGGCAGTTGTTTTTGCCAGCCTCCAAGCAGCAGGGATTGGACTGCAAGCGGCAGAACGTTTTGATAAAGACGATCTACTCGGACAAAGTACTTTTGAGATAAAAATGGACACTATTTCGAAGCCTAAAAATATTATTCCCATTGATTTAAACTTCGAGGGCGAACACCTTAAAAATACTTTTCAATATAAAATGAAATATGAATTAATTATTGTCAATAAAAGGTAATTTATTGACAATCAGGGTTTTAAATATTTTTTAGATTTTCAAAAATTTTTACTTTTCGTAATCAATTGTCGTTTATTTATCATACAGGCTTTTGAAAATCAATAGATTAAAATCAAGATTCATAACGCATAATTCCTCATTTCTTTTGATGGTGCTGGTCTGAACTTTTATCCGTATATTTGCATCCCCAACGCAATAAATTAGCACACAAAATAGTTACAAATTAATAGGTTGGAAATCCGCCGAATCCTCCATAAGATTTGAGAACATGAATAAAATTATTAAAGTAATATATTTCCTAATCACTTGTTTATCACTCATTATTCATACTGCCAATGCTCAGACCGAGCCTTATGCTATTAGAATAGGTAATCAAATTATTAGCCCCTCCGAATTTTCGCAAATCTATCGAAAATTTGTGCAATCAGACAGCATCAAGAAAGATAAAACCAAAGAATTTCTGGATAATTTCATTCATTATAAATTGGAAGTTTATGCTGCTCAACGCACGGGGAGAGACACCACTCGGGCGTTTCGGGATGAAATAAACGGCTATCGCAAAGAATTGGCAACCCCATATTTATTGGATAAAATCCTCCTTGAAAAAATGATTCAAGAAACCTACGAACGTATGCGTGAAGAGGTGAGAGTTGCCCAAATTTTTATCACTGTTCCTCGTAATGCCAGCCCTGCCGACACGATGATGGCGTATGATGAAATCAAATTATTGAGACAAAGAATTACAAAAGGAGAACCCTTTGAACAAATTGCTAAAAATTATTCCCAAGACCCAAAAAGTGCTGAAAAAGGTGGAGATATGGGTTTTATTGCGGTGTTAGAAAACAATTATGCTTTTGAATCTACGGCTTACAAAACTTCAAAAGGAGATATTTCGGACATTATCAAAACTGAAAAAGGATACCATTTAATAAAAGTCTTGGAGAAACGTTCATCCAGAGGAAAAGTAAAATTGGCTCATATTTTGGTGGGAGGCACCACGCCAATGGCTAAAATCAAAATTGATGAAGCCTACAATTATTTGAAGAGAAATGAACCTTTTGAAGGTGTTTGTCGAGTGTATTCGGATGATACAAAAACGAAGTCGAAGGGCGGAGTTTTGAAATGGTATGAAGCGGGAACACTCATTGATGAAAAAGTGGCGGATTTGGTTTTTTCTAAGGATAAAGGCGAATTCACCACTCCTATTCAGACCTCCTTGGGCTGGCATATTTTTAAAATTGTGGATAAAAAATCCATTTTGAAGTTTGAAGAATTAGCCCCTTATATTCGTCAAAAAATCACTTCTGATGCTTCCAGAAGTCTCGTAGTTAGAGGAAATCTGTTGAAAAGATTAAGAAAGGACAATAATTTTCAAGAATCGGTTTCGGTGAAGCAGGAGGCTTTTGATAATTTTTATAAAGACAGAATCGGTAATGAACCTTATTTGTCAAAAACCATTTTTGCCATCAATCAGACGGTTTCAACGGTTCGAGAGTTTTATAGTTTTGTAACCAAACAACAACGTCAATTGGCCAAAATTGGGGCTTTAAACGATAAATCTGAAAAAGAATGGTTTAACCTTTTTGTAGAAGACCAATTGTTGCGTTATGAAGAGTCTAATCTTGAAATTAAATATCCAGAGTTCCGTGCTGAGGTTCAAGAATATAAAGAAGGTATTTTACAGAAAGATATTTTGAATGAATATGTGTTAGGGAAATCGTTGGATTCGTTGGCACAAGTAAGATATTTTAATCAAAATTCTGCCAATTATCAATACACCAATCGTGTGCTGGCGAAGGTAATTACCACCGACCGCCGTGAAACCCTGGAGCAAGTGAAACCTATTTTGGCAAAAGCTCCGTATCCACTGAATCGTCTTTTTCCACTGATTTATTTTGAAAAAGACAAAGCAGATTTTTCATTAGATGCTCAGAAAATTCTCGACCAATTATTTGTTACCATGATTAAAAATCGTGAATTCACGGTAGAAATTACGGGTAATTCAGACCCCGAAGAATCAGAAAGTATTTCAGCATTTAGAGCTAAAAAGATTGTTAATTATCTAATTAACAAAGGAATATCGGTTACTACAATTATTGAAAAGGACGATGGTAAATATAAACCAATGTCTAAGACCAATCGTAGTAAGAATATGCGAGTGGGCATCAAGTTTTTCTCTAATTCGATGGAAGATGTCGTTAAAAAATATAATGCCTTGAAACCAGGGAGTCTTACTGCCGAAGAACGTTTTTTCAAAAAAGGGGATAATGAATTTGTTGATGCCATACCTTGGACAGTTGGCGAAGTAAGTTCCGAAAGTAAAGGCAGACAGGTTTTTATCAATATTCAAAAAGTTGAAGAACCTCGCCCAAAAACTTTCCGTGAGGCACGTGGGAAGGTGATTGCTGATTACCAAAAAATGCTTTTTGATTCGTGGATAAACCAGTTAAAATCTAAATATCCTGTGGTGGTGAACAATGAGGAAATTAGGCGGATAATGAATTAACTCTTCGATGAACGGTACACGACGAAAGGTGAACGGTTTTCGGATAAATTCTATTTATATCCTTCATTAACATTTTTTAACGATTTAAGGATACTAAGCAACTCCTCAAAAAGCGTTATCTTTGTGAATTAAAATAATCTAATCGTAGAATGAAATTTCTTAAACATATTTTCTTAATAACAATAATTATTAGTTCTTTTTCAAAACTGGCAATTTCACAAAGTGTGGTTTTGGATAAAATTATTGCCAAGGTTGATAATTATTATTTATTAAAGTCGGAGTTAGAAACTCAGATGGCTCAATATGCCCAATCTGGGCAACAAGCACCTCCCAAATGTCAATTATTAGAAAGCCTTGTAGTAGGTAAGTTGATGTTGGCAAAGTCTGATATTGACTCTGTTACGGTGGAAGACAAAAGAGTCGAAACCGAATTGACATCACGAATGGAGCAAATGGAATCGCAGTTTGGCTCGCAGAAAAATATTGTGGAGGCTTACGGTAAAACCATCGCTTCCTTGAAAGACGAATTACGTTCTGCTATCAAAGAGCAATTAGTTACCCAAAAAATGCAATCCAAAATCACGGGAGATGTGAAAGTTACGCCCAAAGAAGTTAGACGCTTTTTTGAATCCATCCCCAAAGATTCATTGCCTTATTTGCCTTCGGAAGTAGAGGTTGGACACATCGTGAGGTACGCCAAAACCACCAAAGCCCAAAAAGAGGAACTTTATAAAAGACTGTTGGATTATAAAAAAAGAGCTGAAAATGGAGAGAAATTTGAAGAATTAGCCAAATTGTATTCGGAAGATTTAGGCTCGGGAAAAAGAGGAGGAGACTTAGGATTTGCCAAACGTGGACAGATGGTTGCCCCCTTTGAGGCAGCGGCTCTGAAAATGAAACCTAATCAAATGTCGGACGTAGTGGAGTCAGAATTTGGTTTTCACTTGATTAAATTATTAGAGATTCGTGGACAAGAATACCATGCTCTTCATATTCTCTTACGTCCTGATTATCAACGCCTTGATGTAGTTGAACCTACTCGGTTTTTGGATAGTATCAGAGTGTTGATTCAACGTGATACTTTAAAATTTGAGAAAGCGGCTTCGGAGTTTTCGGACGACAAAGGAACACAATTTGGTGGAGGTATGTTGATTGACCCACAAAGCCGTTCTATCAGAATGCCTTTGGATGGTTCGATGGAATCGGGGCTATTCTTCACAATCGATACCATGAAAGTAGGTACGCTTACGGCACCTATGGCATACCGCACCGAGGACGGACGTTCAGCCATGAGAATTCTTTTTTATAAAGCAAAGCACCCACCGCACTTCGCTAACTTACAAGATGATTTCCAAAGATTATCAAGCTATACCCTAAACAAGAAGAAAAATACTGCCATTGAAAAGTGGTTCGCCAAAGCAAAAGACGACGTGTTTATTTATATCGTGGATGAATATAAAGAATGTAATGTGATGAAAACGAATACTAATTGATAGATTAATTTGATAATTTGAAGATTAACTAATTTAGAAATTATGTCTCTGTCATTCATTTTCAAATTATCATATTTTCAAAGTGAAACGTTTTTTGGCAATAATTTTGTTTAGTAATATAAAGTGTCAGGTAGCAATGCCTGACACTTTATTTTTTATATTTGTGAAAGGATTTGATTGGGGTTTTATATAAATCCGCATTCTGCAATCACAAATCCAAAATATTATAAATTCTAAAATCTAAAATAATAAATATGGCTCAATACCAGTCAGATGTTGAAGCAGTTGATGCTTTGAAAGAATCTTATCAAAAACTTACCGCCGAAATTGGAAAAGTGATTATCGGTCAGGACGAAACTGTCAAAATGTTGCTCACCGCCATTTTTTGTCAAGGACATTGCCTTTTGGTGGGCGTTCCAGGTTTAGCAAAAACGCTTTTAATTCAAACCATTGCTGGAGCTTTGGACTTGGATTTCAACCGTATTCAGTTCACGCCCGACTTGATGCCTTCGGACATTGTGGGCTCTGAAACTTTGGATAACGAGCGTAACTTCCGTTTTGTAAAAGGACCAATTTTTGCCAACATCATCCTTGCCGATGAAATCAACCGTACTCCTCCCAAAACGCAGTCAGCCCTTTTGGAAGCCATGCAGGAATATTCGGTGACGGTGGCGGGTAAAAAATATCCTTTGGAAAAGCCGTTTTTCGTACTGGCGACTCAAAATCCGATTGAACAAGAAGGTACATATCCTTTGCCAGAAGCTCAATTAGACCGTTTTATGTTTATGGTTACCTTGGATTATCCATCGTATAAGGCAGAACTGGATATTGTGAAAAGTACTACTTCTGATAAAAGATACGAAGTAAAACAGCAGGTTACGGGCGAACAAATTTTGGCATTTCAACAGTTGGTCAGAAGAGTCCCTGTGGCGGATAATGTGGTAGAATATGCCGTAAAATTAGTGCATAAAACCCGACCTAATACCGACATGGCAGATGCTACTTCTAACAAATATCTGGAATGGGGGGCAGGACCAAGAGCTTCTCAGAATTTAGTGTTAGCCGCAAAATGTAACGCTCTTTTAAACGGCAAATATTCACCCGATATTGAAGATGTGAAAGCTGTGGCAATGGCAGTGCTTCGTCACAGAATTGTAAGAAACTTCAAGGCAGAAGCAGAAGGAGTTTCGGTTGAGGATATTGTAAAGAAACTGATGTGATATAGCTTTGAGCAATGAGGTGTGAGTCGATTAAATAGAAAAAGCCTTTCAAATTCAAAATTTGAAAGGCTTTTTCTATTTAATCGACTGTTGAACTTATTGCTCAATACTCATTACTCAATGCTCAAAAAAAATTAGTTTTTCTTCGGAGCTGGTGAAGTTACGGCTGGCGTTGCAGCAGGAGGTGCTAATGGCTTGGGAGTAACACCCATACGCTTCAAAATCAAGTCCGAAATATTTGCATCGTCTGGTGCGTGCAATACGATTGGCGTTGTGCCTTGTCCTGCATCATAGTTAAATACAAATGCAAAACCATTTTCTTTAGCAGCAGCGTGCATATTATCCTCTACTTTCTTCAACAAAGGTGCCAACAATTGTTGTTGTTTCTTTTGTAAAGAAGCCTGTGAAGTTTGTCCAAATTCTTGAATCTGACCTTGCAAACCTTGTAATTCTTTTTCTTTATCGGCTTTGATTACAGCATCCATTGTGGCTGCATTTTTTTCATAATCTGCCAATTTAGCTTGGAAATCCTTGGCTTTTGCCTGATACATATTGTCGTACTGCGTTTTGGTAGCCGTCAATTCTGTTTCTACTTGTTTTGCTTCGGGCATTTGTGCCAAGATGTAATCTAAGCTAATGTAACCGATTTTTTGTTGTGCATTTACGTTAGACATCGCTAAGCCGAAGAATGCGAAAAGGGCAATTAAAAATTTGTTTCTCATTTTTTTATTAATTGGTTGGTTTTACTCTTTTTTGGGGGTTGTTGTGTTTTTTCTATTTGACTTTGGTTTTTCGGTAACGTCACTTTCTTTATTGTCTGGATTGGTTTTGGCATCGTTTTCTTCTCTTTCCTTTTCCTTAATTTGATCGGGCGAGATACCTAATTCTTCCAAAATATAATCCGTGTAATCATGAATTGGATTGGTATAAAGCATTGCGATTCCATCGGATGATTTATCGAAAAGAAAATCTAATTTCTTATTTCGAGCAATTTTTTCAACCGCTTTGGCTATTTCATCCAAAACAGGTTTCATAATATCCTGTTTTTTTTTTAATAATTCGCCATTAAAACCAAATACTTTGTTTTGTAAATCTTTGGCTTCTTTTTCTTTATCTGTGATGGCTCTGAGGCGTTGTTGCTTCATTTCTTCGGTTAAAAGGATTTCTTCTGCCCGATAGGTCTTTTCTAATTTAGCAACCTCATCATTTTTATCCGAAACCTCTTTTACCCACTTTGCTGTTAATTTTTCAATTTCAGCTTGGGCAGATTTATATTCAGGCATTCTTGAAGTAATATACTCCGTATCAATGTACCCAATTTTTTGAGCCTTCAATGAAAGGGCAAAACAAAAGAATGGCAAAATTAATAAAAATATCTTCTTTTTCACGGCTTTATAGTTTTAAGTTGTTAAAAGTCGTAAGTCGTAAGTCATAAGGCGGAAATAAGATTCTTTGTTTATGAAAAAGTATTTACAACATACTGAAATTATTGATTTGCTGTATTAACGTATCTAATTTGGGCTTATTGTCATCTGAAATTCTTTAACAAAATATTAACATTTTTCGGTTTGGTGACTGAGGAACGGGAAAATAATAAGTGGATGAATTTTTAAATGTTATTTTTTGTGCCGATCAAGGCGATAAAACCGTGCGACGGTCGCCGCAGTTTAGCATCGCTAAATGAGGATTTTATCAACGTAGAGTGGTGCAAAAAAGGGCATTTAAAAAACGTCTACTTATTGTTTTTCAGTTCCTGAGTGATTTTTAACTGAGTGAATTTAAACACTCAATCACCAAATCACAACTTATCTTATCTGCTGTCCAATTGAGAAGGTGAATGCTTGACGACCAAAGTCTGATTGACCTGGTACTTTATCAAACGCAAAACCGTAATCAATTCCAATCATACCAAAGGCAGGCATAAATATTCTGGCACCAACACCGGCAGATTTATACAAATTAAATGGATTATATTCTTTGTAAGTACCAAAATTGTTGCCACCTTCCGCAAAACCCAAAAGAAATATGGTTGCTGATGGGTTCAAAGATACTGGATAACGAATTTCCATCACAAATTTATTGTAAGCCACTCCACTGGATGAAGACGTGCCGTCTGGATTTCTGGTTGATGGAAGTGTTCCGTTTTGCCCCAAAACTCTATCCTTATATCCACGCAGAGCGATAATGTCACGGCTTACTACGTTGAATCCTTGTTGCATACCTGAACCTCCTAAGTCGAAACGTTCAAAGTTGGTAATATCTTTATTAGGATTATACGACCCCAAGAAACCCAAGTGTGTTCTCATGTGGAAAACCAATTTACTCGTAATTGGTGTAAACCATGAAGCATCAAACATCCACTTATGATATTCGATTAACTGACTGTTTTCGCCTCCGAATAATGAATAAGGAGGTGTTAGGGAGGCAGTTAATGAAAAACTTGACCCCGAACGAGGAAAGGTTGGATTATCAATACTGTTTCTTGAAAAATTAGTTACAAAAGCTGCCGATAAGGATGTTCCTTCTGGGTATCCATAAAAAGGTAAGTTTTTCACATCAATCAACGAGAACGATAGTGAGTTGCTTAATGAAAAATAATCATCGGGCCATTTCAAGCGTTTTCCAAGGCTGAATGATAAAGCAGTACTGTTGAAGTGAGCATCGTCTTGGGCGGCAGCAGCACTATCTGACTGAGCTGTTGTGCCAAATCCACTACCGAATCCACCAATACCAAATCCACCACCACCGAATCCTCCAAATCCACCTCCAAATCCACCTCCAAATCCACCTCCACCAAATTGTCCACCGTTTTGGAGTTGATTAAATCGCTGTTGTTGTTGAATCTTAAAAGGGTATGAAATACTCCGAGATAGTGTAATAGAGAATGAATTAGGTTTTTTACCACCCAACCAAGGTTCAGTAAATGATAATGAATAGTTTTGGAAAGCTACACCATTGGCTTGAAAACGCACTGAAAGTTTCTGACCATCACCCGCTGGAAGGGGCTTCCAAGCACTCAAATTAGTAATATTTCTTGCCGAAAAGTTATTGAAAGTTACCCCCAACGTACCTACGAAGCCGATAAATCCACCCCAACCGCCTGAAAGCTCAATTTGGTCGGAGGGTTTTTCCTCTACGTTATATTCAATGTCCACTGTTCCGTCTGCTTTTGGAATGGGATTTGGCGAAATTTTTTCGGGGTTAAAATATCCAATCGTCGAAAGTTCACGAACAGTACGAATAATGGCTGATTTACTAAATTTTTGACCAGGCAAAGTCCTGATTTCACGCATCACCACATGGTCAGAAGTTTTGGTATTTCCGTTTAGAATTACTTTATTAATGGTTGCTTGTTTTCCTTCCACAATTCTGAAAGTGATGTCGATTGAATCGCCAGCAACGGCAGTTTCAACGGGTTCACATTGATAAAATAAATACCCATTATCCATATAAGCTGAGCTTACGTCTTCTTGTGGTTTACCATTGAGGCGTTTTTCTAAATCTTCAACATTATAAACATCACCTTTTTTGATGCCCAAAATTTCAGCTAAAGTTGAATCAGGATAAATGTAATTTCCTTCCCAATAAATATTGCGATAATGATATTGTTTTCCTTCGTCAATTTTTAGGATGATTTTAACCGTTTTATCGCTGTCTTTAAAAACCGAGTCTGATAAAATCTGAGCATCACGATAGCCCTTTTTGTTATAAAAATCCAACAATTTTGCTTTATCATCTTCAAATTTCTTTGGAATATATTTTGAAGGACTGAACAACCTGTAAAACGCTTTCTGTTTGGTATCTTTTAATTTGCGTTTTACCGTCCTTTCTGATAGTTCAGTTACGCCTACTAATTCAATTTTGGAAACCTTTACTTTGTTCCCTTTCTTCACGGCAACTTTCATCGTTGCGTTATTTCCACGAAGGGTATCAGTTTTTTCATTGATTTTAACATCAACATTCAAGTATCCTTTATCCTGAAAAAATCTGCGAATGGCAAAATCAATATTTTTCTTCACCGTTGCCGTAACGATTTTACCTTTATACGATTTGATTTTATCGTTCAACGTCTCTTGTTCACCTTTTTTGATGCCCGTATATTCCATCTTGAAAAGGCGTGGACGTTCTTTCAAGACAATATTTATCCATATTTTATCCCCTTCAATTTTAGAGGCATCAATTTGTACATCTTCTAAAATACCCTGTTCCATCAATTTTTTGAGAGCAGAGGTAACAGCGTCACCAGGGACTTTAATTCTATCACCTATACGCAAGCCCGACAACGAAATCATTGAGTTGCCATCATAAAACTTTGAACCTGTGGTGATTATCTCTGCAATTTCGTATTCTTTGGGTTCGGCATAATTCAGTTCAGTAGAACTTGGTGTTGCTGTGCGTTGCCCCAAAGCCCCACGTAACTGTGCTTGCGTTAGGAATGAAACAAAAAGAAGCGAAAGTAATAAAGTATATTTTTTCATATTATTGTGTAGCTTTCGGCTTTCGGCTTTCGGCTTTCGATGTTCGGATGAATTGAACAAATACTGCTTGTTCTTACTAAAAAACTGTTTACTGATAACTGTTAATTGTTCACTGAGATAATTGTTCCGATGTTTTGCCAAATCTTCGTTCACGGTCTTGATAATCCAAAATGGCTTCGTGGAGATGCTCACGGCGGAAATCGGGCCAAAATAATTCTTCAAAAATGTATAATTCGGCATAAGCCAATTGCCAAAGCATAAAATACACGTGGTTGCCGTGCTGGTCAAGGAATCTCATCAAGTCTGGATTTGGGCTACCTTGGAAGGTCTTCCAGGATTGTTCAAAGAGTTGCTCAGTAATGTTATCCAATGATAATTCACCCTTTTTAACTTGTTCCGCTAAATGCTTGGTGGTCTGAACAATATCCCATCTCCCGCTGTATGATAAGGCTAAAATTAGCGTTAATCCCGTGTTATTCTTAGTGGCATCAATGGCTGAACGTAATTCCTTTTGAGAACTTTCGGGCAGGGTGTGCGTTGCTCCGATAGTCTTTAAACGAATATTATTCTTTTGCATTTTGGGCAATTCGTCTTTGATGGTTTTTACTAATAACATCATCAAAGCATCCACTTCTGCCTTTGGGCGATTCCAGTTTTCGGTTGAAAAAGCATAGAGTGTTAGATATTCAATTCTTAGTTCTCCGCAACCTTCAATTACTTCATTGACGGCTTTTATGGCGTTACGATGTCCAAAAACTCTATCTACAAAACCTTGCTGTTTTGCCCAGCGTCCGTTCCCGTCCATGATAACGGCAATATGTTTTGGTAGATTGTTTGGGTCTAATTGTTCTTTCACTGATTTAACAGAATTTAACAGAATATGAAAAGGAGTGAAGTAATAGGGGAGAAGGAATGAAGGCGAATCTGAAATTTACCTCGAAATCTAAACTTTTTCTTAAATTCACTCTTGTATTTTTACGATATTTAAACTGCTGATAATCAATTAATTAAACCATAAAAAGAGTTAATCGTAATATTGTGATTAAGCATTTAAAAAAGCGAATACAAATTTACGGAATTATGAGATAGGATAAAAGGTAAATTCTATGTTCGTAGTTCGGTGTTCGATGTTCGGAGGGGTATTTTGTGTTATTCAATATTATAGATTCGATGTTCGATGTTAGTGGTTTGATATGTCATGTTTTTACAAATATCGAAAACCGAATATCCAACATCGAACATCGAACATCGAAATTACCATTTTTCCAAGCCCAATAATTTCTTTCCTAACTCGTTCAACTCCGCAGTTTCGTATTTGGTTTGTTCCCAATTTCGAGGGTCACCAGGGAAGGCATAACCTTCGGGTGAGATACGATTTTTCCAAGAATTTACTCGCCAATCACGCATGGTTTCGTTGTCTTCTTCGGCGGGCATCATCGAAATATATTGAGCAATTCTGACCTTATCCGTTGAATGGTTTGGACGAATTCCGTGGGGTGTGGTGCTGTTGAAAATCAATAAATCGCCTGCCTCTAATTTTACTTTGTGGTACATCCCCTCGAAGGCGGAAGTGTCTGGTTTAAAGCGGTTTCGGTCTTCGGGTTGGGTTAGTTTCCATGTATCATAAGTTCGATACAGCTCTGGAATACACTGAAATCCGCCCATGTTTTCATCAGTTTGGTCGGCTAATGCCAATACGCCTTGCACGTTTTGCGGACGAGTTTCGGGGTCATAGTCCCAATGAATAAAACCTTTATATTCAAAGCCTGGACGAATGGGAAAATTGAGATTGGCACGGTCGATAGTTACCCATAATTTTTCCGTTCCCCAAATGTCCGCAAAGGCATCATGCACCCGTTGCATTTGTCGATTATTCCACAAAGCCTGATTATTATAAACTTCCACCATGCCCGTGCCAGCCAACTCTTTCATCTGCATCTCCGCACGTGGGGCGGTGTACCAAGTTTCTGGATTGTTGGGGTCTTTTTCTTCAAATTCCCAAAGAAATTGAGAGGTTGCAGTGGCTTGTTCTCTCGGAACGGCATTTTTGATGATGACATAACCATTTTCAATCCAAAAAGCCCAATCGTCTTCGCTCAAAACTCGCAAAGGTTCGCCATTGGAACGGTCATTGAGTTTCAAAGCACTGCTGGTAGCAGTGGAAGGATTGCCAGGTTTATCCAAATGATTTTTATTGGCTATTTTTGGGGTAGCCATAGTTATAGTTTGTTCCATGATTTTCAATGTTTTAGCTTGAAATAATGATCCAAATTTCTGATAGATTTTTTTAGAAAACTACCTCAATAAATGCTTGAATTTGAACTATATTGATTTTTATAGGTATATTTATGGAAGAGATTTGTGAAATTTATAAAAATGTAAGGCATCAACAGTAAAATGACTAAAAAAGAGATAAAAGAAAAACAAGCTAATTTTGAAGCTTGGGTAGCCACCTTAGATGAGAGAATCTTTGATTGGCTGATGAAAATGACCAAAGAGCAAAAGAGGTTATTTGATTATTCTATCGAATCATTAGATGAGGTAGAAAAGTATTTAACTGGCAAGTATGAACTTGAAGATTTGAGTGATGGTAGTAATAAATTCGATATAGATGGTGCAGCAAGCTATGTATATAGTGTGTTTATGAAACATTTACCAAATTATCAGTGCTTAATCGAATTAAAGGATAAAAGAAGCCTATTATTTAATATTCCAGCAATTAATACTAACCCTCGAATTGGTGTAGATTTTAGTCCATACTTTTTTCTACTAAGGATAATTAATCTTAAAAGAATAGGTGATTTTAGGTTTAAGATTGAGATTATGATAAAGGATTTTTTGGAGGAATATGGAGATAGAGAGTGACTTGTTGCACCCGTCAATTAGTGAAAGCAAAATGTATAAAAATAAGTCATTGATTTTCAATTGTTTATAAATTGAAAATAGTAACAACCTGTGCTATTGCATTTGGTGAGAATCTACGTTCTATTAAATATTCGTCACGGGTGCAGCAAAATTGAGAGGAGTAAATGCTATTGTTTCCGTTCTGATACGGTCTGAAATTTTAGGGCAATATTAATTGGAAGAACTTTTCAAATTTTTGATAATTTCTTCAATTTTTTGGATAGATAAACCAAAAGATTTTGCAATAATTTCGGGAGCAATACCATTTTGAATCAAGCCTTTAACATGATTGAAAGTAGTGTTTTCTGTGGCTTCCAAGCGGATTCGTTGATCGACTGTCATATATTTTTGTGTTACGATGGTTGAAACTTTGGTAAAAATAATCATTAACTCTTGGCTTGTCAAGTCTAAAGTATTTTTCATGTATAAAATTACGGTGTCCATATAGTTGTCATCTTGCAGAGCCTCTACTGATTTAAGGCAATCCACAATCATTGATTCTATGGCTAATAATTTCTTTTCTTCGTCTCGACTGTGTTTCATCAACAAAGCAGCAGTACGAAGAAAGGCATTTTTAAATTCAGTAATCTGTTTATCAGAAAAATCATTTAGCGAAACCAAAATGTAATCAAACTCAGGTAAAAATGGCAATAAACTGGCTTGAAGTTCTCCAAAGTACGATTTCATAGGGACTTTCTTCCAAGCAGAATCTCCATGATGAATGATGATGGAGATTACCAAAGATGGCTTTTGTTTCTGTTTTTGTTCCTGTTGCCAAATATTGGTCATGTACCGCAACAGTTGCCAATGGGGAAAAGAATCGGTGTAAGATTTGTGTTCAAAGAGCAGAGTAACTAATACTTCTTGACCTTCAAAAGTGGTTTGATAGACCAAATCAGCCAAATGTTCTTCAAGGGCAGCATCAATAAAAGAGTCTTTGGAAAGCACCAGATTTTGAAGATTTATTTTGCTTTTGTATTCGATAGGCAAAGTCTCTTCAATGAAATTTTGAACCACATCTAAGCGAGAAAAAGTCTCTTTAAAAAACTTATCGTGAACATTAGTAATATTTTGCTCGAATTTGTCTTTGCTTTTGTCTCGTTTCTTTTTGCTCATGGTTAGGGAATTTTTTTCTAAAATTACACAAAATAATTCATTCGTTCATAAAATGACTGGGGTACTTCCTAATCCCTAAAACCCAACCCCCAACCCCTAATCCATGAAAATATCCTTAGAAAAAATAAGCCCACTCAGTGCTGATACATCCTTCAATTGGTTGATAAATCCTAAGTTGAATGACTTTTTTATGTGGCATTTTCATCCCGAATTTGAGATAGTTTTTATCGAAGCCGAGGCGGGTACAAGGCACGTTGGCGAAGACATTGCCCGTTTTGAAGAAAGTGATTTGGTTTTCATCGGTTCAAATATTCCACATCTTAATTTTGATTATGGCATCAAGACTAATTATGAAAAAACAGTCTTGCACATTCAGCCCAATTTCTTAGAAAACGCCTTCTTGAATACGCCCGAATTGAAGGAAATTCAAAATCTTTTTGAGGCTTCTAAATTTGGTATTTCTTTCGGAATAGATACTAAAAATAGGGTAGGGGAGAAGTTTAAAAATATCCATCAATTACCCCATTTCGAGCAGTTTGTTGAGGTTTTGCAAGTCTTGAAAATCCTATCAGAAGCCACTGATACTACACTTTTACATTCAGAAGTTCCTAAAAATCAGTATAATAGGAGAGAACAGGAGCGCCTGAAAAAAGTTTACGGATTCATTGACGAACATTATCAACGTAAGATTGAAATTGAAGAAATTGCTCAGGTTAGTAACTTGACGGATGCCGCTTTTTGTCGGTATTTCAAGAAGATGACGAAGCTAACTTTTACAGAATTTTTGAATCACTACCGTATAAATCAAGCAAAACGCCTTTTGATGTTGGATAAGAATGTGTCTGAAACTTGTTTTGAGTGTGGCTTTGAAAGTTTATCCTATTTCAATCGAACTTTCAAAAAAATAACGGGTGAAAATCCTTTGACATTTAAGAAGAAATTTTAATTGATGGCATACGGATTTATAAATATTTTAAACAGCTTCAAAAGTATAATTGCTTGATATTTAGATTTTTGCAATATTTTCTTATGATTTATATTCACAATATTAACTATCTTCCCCTAATTTAAAAACGGAACTATGTACTATGTGGTGGAGTTATTAAAAGCGAATTTTAGTAAAATGTAACTAACTGATAATCAGAGTTTTAATCAATAGCGAGGGGTTTAATCGCAGTGGCGAACCGCCCCCTCGCTATTGATTAAAAATCTGTATTTCCGCCAAATAGTACATAATTCCGTTTAAAAATCAACAACAAAACAAAAAAACCATGAACCCAGAAAAAGTATTCCGAATTGCTAATACTGTTGTGCTTTTGCCGTGGCTTTTGATGATGATTGTCCCTCAGGCTGAAATTACAAAAACCGTGATCAATTCAAATGCCTTTCCTTTGGCTTTGGCGGTGCTGTACGGATTTTACATCATAAAAACCTTCGGAAAATCGGGAGGGAATTTCTTTACCTTGGCAGGGGTCGAGAAGCTATTTTCAAAGCGTGAAGTGCTTTTAGCAGCTTGGATTCATTATTTGGTTTTTGACCTTTTTGTGGGTGCTTGGGAATGGCGTGATGCTTTGCAAAACAATATTTCTCAATGGATTTTATTGCCCTGTTTGCTCCTCACACTGATGTTTGGACCTGTTGGTTATTTATTCTATTTTGGACTGAGGGTTTATTTGGTGGGAATGCCCTTTTGAGTAAAATCATTCATTGGCTGTTATGTTGCTAATCTTGTCATCCAAGCCTTCCATCAACTTTTCTGAACCCAAATAAATCACACTTCTTTGATGAACCGTTTTGGGCGTAACATCCAAAATATCTTGTTCGCCGTTGGTGGCTTTTCCGCCTGCTTGTTCGATGACGTAGGCAAGGGGATAACATTCATACAAGAGCCTCAATTTACCATCTTTTGCCTTGCGGGTGGGTGGGTAAAGATAGATGCCACCTTTCAATAAATTTCGATGAAAATCTCCGACCAATGACCCAATATACCGAGCCATACAGCCCGATTTCCTTCGCATTTCTTCAATAAATTCCTTCACAGGATTCATAAAATCATTGGAATAGGCTTCATTTACCGAATAAATATTACCGTCTGAAGGCATTTTTATATTGGCATGAGAAAGGAAAAATTCACCCAAAGAATTTTCATAAGTAAAGGCATTTACGCCCTTACCCGTGGTATAAACCATGATGGTGGACGAACCGTAAAGAATGTACCCCGCAGCAATTTGTTTTTTACCACCCTGCAAAAAATCGGCTTCAGTGGCGGGTGTACCAATGGGGCTAACACGACGATAAATTGAAAAAATTGTGCCGATAGACACGTTTACATCAATGTTTGAAGAACCGTCCAACGGGTCCATTGCCACCACGTATTTAGCATTGAGTTTGCCCGTTTGGATAATTTCATCGTCTTCTTCCGATAAAATCCCTACTACTTCGCCACCATTTACCAAAGCTCTGACAAAGCGAATATTGGCGATGATGTCCAATTTTTGTTGGGCTTCGCCTTGCACATTGTCTTGCCCAAAACCACCTGTAATGTCAATTAATCCCGCTCGGTTAATTTCACGATTGACGATTTTAGATGCCAGAGCAATATCACGCAAAAGCTGAGAAAGCTCTCCCGTTGCATACGGGAAAGCCTCTTGTTGTCTGATAATAAAACGGTCGAGGGTTGTGCCAACGGGCAAAGCGAGAGTTTCGTGTGTTGTCATAGTTTCGATGTTTGGTTTTCGGTTTTTGTTGCTCGGTTTTGGGGTTGTTATTGGATTCCGATTAGATGTTTAAAAGTCTAGACAACATTCAAATTACTCAAAAATCAAAATAATAACCATCCTACTATCTCCTGTTTTCAAAATATTAACTGAATTGTTTTCGATATTTGATGTTCGGTTTTCGATGTTCGTGATTCGAAATAACGTGTTTCCTTTCCGAACATCGAAAACCAATCATCGAACATCAAATCACAAACATCGAATTTTCAGATAATTTTCTTCAAATGCTTTTGCCAAAGCATTGGCTTTTTCATCGTATTGTGCTTTGTTTTCCCAAGTATTGCGTGGGTTCAAAATTTCTTCGGGTACGTTGGGGCATTTATTAGGTATTGCCAAACCAAATGTTTCGTGTGTGCGAAACGAAATTCCTTCAAAATCACCCGATAATGCTGCTCTAATCATAGCACGGGTGTATGCAAGTTTCATCCTTGAACCAACACCATAACCTCCGCCCGTCCAGCCCGTATTGACTAACCACACATTTACATCTCCATTTTTGAGTTTTTCGCCCAATAAATTTGCGTATTTCATGGGGTGCAATGGTAAAAATGCGGCTCCAAAACAAGCTGAGAATGTGGCCTGTGGCTCTTTTACGCCCATTTCTGTTCCTGCTAACTTTGCCGTGTAGCCCGCCAAAAAATAGTACATGGCTTGCTCAATGGTTAGTTTTGAAATCGGAGGCAAAACTCCAAAAGCATCTGCTGTTAGGAAAAAAATATTTTTAGGTGAATTGCCAACCGACGGTACTGCCACATTCGGAATATAATTGATAGGGTACGCCGTGCGAGTATTCTCTGTTACCGACATATTGGCGTAATCTACATGGCTTGTACCGTCTATGAAACGGGTATTTTCCAGAATTGCCCCGTAACGAATTGCTCCGAAAATTTCGGGTTCTTGTTCTTCGCTGAGGTTGATAGCTTTGGCATAACAGCCACCTTCAAAATTGAAAACCTCATCATCTGCCCAGCCGTGTTCATCGTCGCCAATGAGTTTTCGGTAGGGGTCGGCAGAGAGCGTTGTTTTGCCCGTTCCCGATAATCCAAAGAACAAAGCTGTGTCGCCATCTTTGCCAATATTTGCCGAACAGTGCATGGAAAGTACCTTTTTTTCTTCGGGCAGGATATAATTCAAGACTGTGAAAATTCCTTTTTTCATTTCGCCAGCATAACCCGTACCGCCAATCAAAATGATTTTTTTGGTAAAATCAATGATGGTAAAATTAGCTTGGCGAGTTCCATCAACCAGAGGGTCAGCTTCAAACTCTGGCACATTCAAAATCAACCACTCTGGCTCAAAATTCTCCATTTCTTCAACTGCTGGGCGAAGAAAAAGGTGATGACAAAACAGGTTGTGCCACGCTGACGTGTTTACGACTAAAATATTGGTTCGGAATTGCTCCGAAGCACAAGCATCTGAACG
>JAXHOK010000051.1:0-186598 GCA_034519515.1 Arcicella sp. | reverse complement strand
ACTTGGAGGTTGATGGAAAACCAATATGGTTTGACGGATTTCTGGGTGAACAAGCCACAAATCTCTTCGAAATGACAAAACGTTAATTATTGGCACGCAGATTAAGCAGATGCTTTGCAACGCAGATTTTCGCAGATTTTAAAAATGATTTTTTTAATTTTCAGTAATATTATATTCAAATAAAAAAATCTGCGAAAATCTGCGTTGCCGTAGGTATCTGCGTAATCTGCGTGCCATAACCCACACAAAATGAAAAATATATTGGTTATTGGTATGGGTAAAGTTGGCTCATTAGTAGGAACTTTACTCGCTAAACGATTTATAGTCAAAGGGTTAGATAAAAATCAACCTGCCGCAGAATTACCTTTTGAAGTTATCAAAGGTGATGTATCTGATAGGATTCTATTAGAAAAACTTATTCCCGAATTTGATGCCGTGGTGTCCTGTATGCCTTACAACCTAAACCTTGCCATTGCTGAAATTGCTTATCAGTCGGGTAAACATTACTTTGATTTGACGGAGGATGTTCCCACCACAACTGCTATCAGAGCGATGGCTGCGAAAGGGAGCAAAGGCGTTTTGGCTCCGCAATGTGGGCTTGCTCCTGGGCTTATTGGCATCGTGGGTGCAGATTTAGCCAAACGTTTCACCAAACTCCGAGATATAGAATTACGAGTTGGAGCTTTGCCAAAATATCCCAATGGACTGTTGGGATATTCTTTCACGTGGTCGCCAGCGGGAGTGATTAACGAGTATTTGAATGATTGCGAGGCGATTCATAACGGAGAATTGAAATTAGTTTCTGCCCTTGACGGTTTAGAAATGATTAATATCGAAGGCAATGAGTTTGAGGCTTTTAGCACCTCAGGCGGACTTGGAACGATGTGTGAAACCTATTTGGGACAAGTTGATACCCTCAATTACAAAACCATTCGTTACCCTGGACACGGCAAATTGATGAAATTTTTACTGTATGAATTAATCCTAAAAAACAAGCGTGAACTTATTGAAGAAATCCTGACGGAAGCAAAACCGCCCGTGCAGGAAGATGTGGTATATGTGTATGCAGTGGTGGAAGGTTGGAAAAAT
The DNA here is from genome assembly GCA_034519515.1 of Arcicella sp. Lineage (GTDB taxonomy): Bacteria > Bacteroidota > Bacteroidia > Cytophagales > Spirosomataceae > Arcicella. Next base: position 185,509 of record JAXHOK010000051.1, on the reverse strand, counting down.
CAGTCTTTGGAAAGAGAAGAATTTTATCGGGCTTATTCACCCAAAAACATTGATGGTAAGCATTGGAGAGCCATTTCGTGGACGACGGCAGCCTCAATAGTGGCGGTGGTTGAAATGGTGGCGGATGGAAAACTGCCCCAAACGGGTTTTATCAAGCAGGAGGAAATAGATTTTGAGAAGTTTTTGGAGACGGAAACGGGGAAGTATTTTTTGTGAGAATTAATCAACTTCCCGAAAGTAGAAAGAACTTTCGGGAAGTTAAAAGATTTAAGTTGAACGTTGTGATTGCTCAAAGCCTTCTCATAACGTTCTGTATCTACTTGGAAACCAACATCAAGACAGGTCTAAAACCTACATTATTTGAAGGATACCCAACAGTTTCAATTTCATCTATTTTTAGAGCATTAGCGGGCATATTCCAACTACCACCCTTCACTTTTTTAGGTTCATCAAGCATTTCAGCCAGATTTCCACTCATGTTATAAATACCAAATTCGTTTGGACGATATGATTTAGTACCCGCTGTGATAATCATTCCAGCAGAATTATTTTGTTTTTCTTTTTTATAATTAGCTAAATTCCATCCTTTTTTATTCACCACCTCTGAGCCTTCCCAAGCATATAATTGTTGATAATTATCTCCTCTTGCTGCTCTAATCCATTCTAATTCAGTAGGTAACTTGACAACGACCTTTGTAGTTTCATTCAATTGTGAATTTATGCTTTCTTCTAACCATTTACAGTAAATCAAGGCATTTGCATGACTTATTCCAACCACTGGATATTGACTAAAACCTGGATAACGAAAATATTGAGTCATGTAACTATCATTGAAAGCAATAATATCACTCTTCCAGACCGTAGTATCAGGCAGAGCAGACTTGTATTGAGCTGGATTTTTTTCTTTAATGGATTCCAAAAATGTTCGGTAATCCAAATTACTAACTTCAGTTTTAAAAATGTAGAAGTCATTTACATTTTGCATAATTTCCCCTGATTTAGCATTTCCTGATGGTATATAAGCCCAATTATTCCCCAAAATCTTTTTGAGTTTTTTAGAAATTGACTGTGGGTTTTTCCAAGAAAAAAGAGAGAAAGATAGTAGGATTGTCAGAATAGTTAGTTTTTTCATGTTTTCAATGAGTGTTTAAGATACTGTTAATAAACGTAACATTTTGAATAATATTTTAACTCAATTTCAGATACATTATCATCTGATATTTATTTTTTTTGGTAAATTAATTATCCTTTTTTGGGACTAATTTTAAAATAAACACGTCTGAAAACTTTAATAAAGAAAATGATGAACGATACTAAAATTGAACCTTCCAAAATGCCAATTTGATAACAGAATCCTACTTCACCACCGTCCCCAATTCCATCGAAATCTGCTTCTCCACTTCCTTGGCTTGCATAAACATTTCCAATAGTCGATTTTGCTCTTCGGCATCTTTGGTTTGGGAAATTTGTTTCATTAAATCCTTCATCATCAGTTCATTATAAGTTTTTTTCAAACGTAAAATATTCTGAAAAGCTAAATCGGCTAATTTATCCATTTCGCTGGGAACGAAAATTTCGTGTTTCACCCATTGTTCCGAAATACTATATCTCTCACTGGATAAATTAATTGCCTCTTGTTGAATTTCTGAAATTTCATGTCCAATAAAGAATGCCCCCTCTGGCACGTTTCCTTGCATGAATTGTTCCCTAAAAATGGTCAAAATTTTCTGATAAATAGGTGTTGCAAAATTCATTCCATCAATCTCCGTGAGGATATATTGTGTCAATGTAACCCCCGGGGCAACGCCAGGATCAACGTCTTTTTTACCGTGATTTATCAATAATCTAATACATTCCTGTTCCTGCAAGCCCATTCCCACGAGCGTAGTGCGAGGGGCTTCGGCAGGGGCAATCGGCACTTCTTCATAAACGGTATTTCCGCCCATTTGTCCGCCAAAATCCGAAAAATTATCATCTTCCGAAAAACTTGGCATATCGTCAAAATTGACGTTTTGCGTATTCTGATTAGGTTTACTCAGCGTTACGCCCTTCGGTAAATCATTTTGTAATCGTTGGCGATTTTGGTCTCTTTCTCGGTCTTTTTCCTTTTGTCTTCCCCTTTCAATTGTGATTTTATTGCTTTCCGAAATCAATAATTGTTCATCAATCTGCATCAAATTGGCAGTTTTCTGAAAAAATACGGAACGTTTTATCGAATCAGGAATCTTGGAAATACTCCCCACCATATCCTTGATTAATTCGGCTCTCTTGAAAGGGTCATCGCCCGCTTCTTTGAGGGCAAGTTCGGCTTTGAAAGTAATAAAATCGGAGGCGTGATTTTTAATATGTTCGATAAATGCCTCAGAACCAATCTTTTGGACGTAACTATCGGGGTCTTCGCCTTCGGGAAAAACGACTAATTTTACGTTTAGTCCTTCTTCCAAAATCATATCCATCCCTCGCAAAGATGCCTTGATTCCTGCCGTATCGCCATCATAAAGCACGGTGACATTTTGGGTAAAACGCCCAATTAGGCGAATCTGCTCAACTGTTAAGGATGTTCCTGACGATGCCACCACGTTTTCGATACCTGCCTGATGCAAGGAAATCACGTCTGTATAACCTTCCACCAAATAACAAACGTCTTTGGTTCGGATGGAATTTTTGGCTTGAAAAATGCCGTAAAGCACATTCGATTTATGGTAAACCTCCGTTTCGGGCGAGTTCAGATATTTAGCTTGTGATTTATCCGTTTTCAGAATCCTCGCTCCAAAAGCAATCACCTTGCCCGCTACGCTATGGATGGGGAAAGTTACACGATTTCTGAATCTATCAAAAGATTTTACGTTTCCTGCCGACTGCTCATTTTCCTTAATAATCGTTAATCCAGCCTTTTCCAATGCCTCCAAACTATACCCGTTTTTAAGGGCTTCTTTTGTGAAAGCATCCCACGATTCGAGGCTGTAACCCAATTCAAACGTGTTGATGGTTTTATCAGAAAAACCCCTTTCCTTAAAATAGGGATAACCAATAGATTGCCCTTCTTCGTGTTTAAAAAGGTTATTTTGGTAATAGTTTTTGGCATAATTCAAGACAATCAAAAGGCTTTCTCGTTCATTCTGAGCCAGTTGTTGCTCATCAGTCATCACGGTTTCTTGAATTTCGATACCGTATTTTTTTGCCAAATGTCGCAACGCTTCGCCATAACCCAAGCCTTCAATATCCATGATAAAGCGAACAGAATCACCCGCTTTGCCACAGCCAAAACATTTATAAATTCCCTTGGCGGGTGACACCGAAAACGAGGGTGATTTTTCTCCATGAAACGGACAACACGCCCAAAGATTTGCCCCTTTTTTTTTCAAGGAAACATAATCGCCGATGACATCGGCAACGTCGGCACTTTGTTTGATACGGTCAATGGTTTGTGGGTCTATTCGCATAATTTAAAACCTTACCCCCGACCCCTCTCCCGTGGAGAGGGGAGAATTGGGCTGAAAACTCCCCTCTCCACGGGAGAGGGGTCGGGGGTGAGTCAGTCAGTTTTGTTCAAATTTACGTTTTTAATTCGTAATAATTGCTTTACCTTTGGATAGGATTCTTAACAAACCTACCAATTTTATGAAACAATTATTAGCAAATTCTTTTTTTAAAAATACATTTTCTCGTTCATTCACCTTTACATCCCCCTGCCCCCTTCAAAGGGGGATTTTCAGCCCTCGCAAGTCTCATTTTGAAAGTTATAAAAGGATATTTTGGTATCTACTCTTCTTTATTCTTTTAGTAAAGACTATTCAAAATACTAATGCTCAATCAGTTAGTTATTACCCTTTCAACAGTCAATTATCCATCGCTACCAATCCTACAAAGGTTGTGTGGATGGATTTTCGTTTTCAGATGAATTCTTTTACTGCTTCCTTAAATACTGAACCCACTTTGATGGTTAATTTGGCTTATACGGGCAATGCTAATTTTTATGTAGGAGGTGGAGCAAACTTAGGAATTGTGGGTGCAATCATTGATAATCGAAAATTAGTGAATGGCTATTTCGGCAGTTTTGGGGTTCGTGCCTACCCTTTCAAAGAAGCCCGAAAAGTTAGTATCAACTTTGAGTTAAGTCCTTACGTAGAACAAGATGGACAATCTGGTTTTTTCAGAGCCTGGCTGGGTGTAGGTTATCATTTTGGTGGAAAAAATAATTAAAAAAAATGGTGACTTACTGATAATCATTGCGTTACAAGAACATAAAGGACTAAATTCCTAACCATTGTTTGCTGTATCGCTACGCTACTAAATAAATTATGAGCCTCCTCACCTTCGGGTTTGGAGGTTTTTTTGTGGAAGAATCAGAGAGCACCATTTAGACCTAACCCCTAACAACTAAGACCTAACACCAACTTAATTGCGTAAGTTTTGCGTGCTATAATGAGTTTTATTTCAAGACATTACTATCTTTACTATTCAAAATTTCAATCCTAAAAATCAACAAAACCATGAAAAAAATTATAGTATTATTGCTGAGTACATTTTCAGTTTTTGCCCAAAATAATATCATTCCCACCCCCGTGAGTTATGAAAATGTGATGGGAACGGGCATGAGTATGTTTATGTTGGATGCTCGCACGAGTGTGGAAATAACTGACGATAATCCCGAAGCTAAGAAAATTGCAGAAAACTTGGTAAATTCTTTGGGTTTCATGGCGGGGCAAAAACCCGTTTTTAAGAAAGTCCCCACGCCCACGATGCAGGATAAGGTAATGATTTTTACCTTAAATAAAGCTGCTGATGCGAAATTAGGCAATGAAGGTTATACTTTGGATGTGGACGGCACAACGATTAAAATGGTGGCAAACAAACCCGCAGGACTATTTTATGCTACTCAAACACTCCGTCAATTGATGCCCGCTCAAGCTGAAAATAAAGATTTTCCGATGGGAATGTACCCGATAATGGGCTGTAAAATTACGGATTATCCCCGTTTTGGATGGCGTGGTTTGATGTTAGATGTAAGCCGTCATTTTTTTACGAAAGATGAAGTAAAAAGTTACATTGATTTGATGGCTCGTTATAAATTCAACATTTTTCATTGGCATTTGGTGGATGATAATGGTTGGAGAATTGAGATTAAAGCATTGCCAAAATTGACCGAAATCGGTTCAAAAAGAGTTGCAAGATTTGGACATTATGGCAATCACGAAGAACCAAAAGAAGGCGAACCAGCTACGTATGGCGGTTTTTATACCCAAGAAGAAATCAAAGAAGTAATCCAATATGCGGCAGAACGCCACGTTTCAATTGTTCCCGAAATTGATGTGCCAGGTCATAGTATGGAAATCTTAGCGGCTTATCCAGAATTATCAACCCAGAAAGATGTAAAACGTTATGTTAATCCAGGAACAACATTTTCGGAATGGTTTCCAGACGGTACTTTTAAAATGCTTATTGAAAATACTTTAAACCCTTCGGATGAAAAAGTATATGAGTTTTTGGATAAAGTTTTTACGGAAGTAGCCGCTCTTTTTCCCAGTAAGTATATTCACATGGGAGGGGATGAAGCCTATCATGGTTTTTGGGAAAAAGACCCTAACTGTCAGGCTTTTATGAAAAAAAATAACTTGAAAAATACCCATGAATTACAAAGTTATTTTGTAAAAAGAGTAGAAAAAATTATCAACAAAAAAGGTAAAACAATGATGGGTTGGGATGAAATTTTGGAAGGTGGACTTGCCCCAAATGCTGCTGTGATGAGTTGGCGAGGTATGAAAGGGGGTATTGAAGCAGCCCGACAAAAGCATGATGTGGTGATGTCGCCAACCACTTTTGCTTATCTGGATTATATGCAAGGTGATGCCACGATTGAAGTACCCATTTATTCAAGTTTATCTTTGAAAAAAGCATACGAATTTGAACCAGTCCCCGACAGTACAGATGCCAAATATATCTTGGGAGGGCAGGCAAATTTATGGACAGAGCAAGTCCAAAATTATCGCCATGCTTTGTATATGACTTACCCAAGGGCATTTGCCATTAGCGAATCGGTATGGAGTCCGAAGGAGAAGAAAAATTGGGATAGTTTTATTGGCAGAACCGAAGTGCATTTTAATCGTTTTGATGTAGCAAATTTAAAAATTAGTAAAGCTGTTTATGATGCCATCGTTACAACTAAAAAAGATGGAGAAAAACTGATTTGCGAAATGACTTGTGATGTACCAGGTACGGAGATTTTTTACACTTGGGATGATTCTTTTCCCGATAAATTTTCACCAAAATATTCAGAACCGATTGAAATTCCGAAAGGTGTTGATTTGACTTTAAAAGTGGTAACAATCCGCAATGGACAGCCCACAGGCAGAATATTGATGATTCCAAGGGCTGCTCTGGAAAAACGGGCGAAGAAATAAACTGTATTACGGACAGCCCTGTCCGTAGATAGATATTTTTATAATTACAACGGACAGGGCTGTCCGTGTTACAGCAAACGGACTGGCAGTCCTTGATACAGTTTATGCTTAAAAACAAAAAAATATTAATTGGAATTTCGGGTAGTATTGCTGCCTATAAAATTGCTTCGTTGGTTCGGCTTTTGGTAAAAGAAGGTGTTGAAATTCAAGTAATTATGACCCAGGCAGCCAAGGATTTTATTACGCCCTTGACTCTGGCAACGCTTTCTAAAAAACCAGTGCTTTCTGAGTTTATTAAAGACCCAACAGGCACTTGGAACAATCACGTTGATTTGGGGCTTTGGGCGGATGTCATTTTGATTGCCCCCGCCACAGCTCATACGCTGTCAAAATGTGCCAACGGAATTTGTGATGACTTACTGACTGCGGTTTATCTTTCGGCTCGTTGCCCCGTGATGTTTGCCCCTGCGATGGATCTGGATATGTATCATCACCCCAGTACGATTGAAAATTTACGAAAATTGCGATTGTTTGGTAATCAAGTGATTAGGTCAAATTTTGGTGAATTAGCAAGCGGTCTTGTGGGCGAAGGGCGAATGGCTGAACCCGAAGAATTAGTAGAAGTTTTGAAGAGATACTTTTCACAAAATCCAGTTTTAAAAGGCAAAAAAGTATTAATCACGGCTGGACCTACGCAAGAAGCCATTGACCCTGTGCGGTTTATTAGTAATCATTCGACGGGAAAAATGGGTTACGCCATTGCCGATAAATTGGCAAAGGCAGGGGCAGAGGTTACACTCGTGAGTGGGCAAGTGGCTCTGAAATCGCCCGATGCGACTATTAATTTGGTGAAAGTACGTTCGGCAAAGGAAATGTTTGAGGCTTCTGAAAGGTATTTTGCCGAAGCCGATATTATTATTTTGGCTGCTGCTGTGGCAGATTATACGCCCTTGGTGGTGGCTGATAAGAAAATAAAAAAGAAAGAAGATACGTTTACCATAGAACTGACCAAGACGACCGACATCGCTAAGACCTTGGGACAACAAAAACGTCCTGAACAATTAATGGTAGGTTTTGCTTTAGAAACTGACAACGAAGTGGCGAACGCCATCGGGAAAATTCAATCCAAAAACCTGGATATGATTGTCTTAAATTCTTTGCAAAACGTAGGGGCAGGTTTTGGACACGATACCAACAAAATCAGTATTATCCGCAGAGATGGCACAATGATTGACTTTGATTTGAAATCTAAACAAGATGTGGCACAGGATATTATTTCAGTCATCAGTGAACAGTTATTATCAGTAAACAGTCGGGCGGCGAACCGCTATAAGTAAACAGATTAAGTAATCTATTTACTTTGCTTCCATTAGTAGTTGTAAAATTTGCAAAATTATTCGTTTAAATTATGAAAGCATATAAAGTTATTAAGGGTAAAATATTCACTCTGTTTACTGTTTACTGTTCACTGTTCACTGTTAATTGTTTACTGATAACTGGTAACTGTGCTATCGCTCAGGAACTTAACTGCAAAGTAACCATCAGTACCGACCAGTTGCAGGTGAACGAACAGCGAGGAACAAATATTTATCCCGAAATCCAGAACGTGATGCAAGAGTTTTTGAATAATCGCCGTTGGACTACTGATAATTTTACCAATGAAGAGAAAATCAACTGCTCTTTGTCGGTAATTCTTATCAAGGCTTCATCAGCAGGGGATTATGAAGCAACCGCCAATTTCCAAGTTCGTCGCCCCGTCTTCGGCACATCCTACGAAACAGTTTTATTGAATTATGTTGATAAAAGTTTTAATTTTAAATATGTACAAGGTTCGCCCTTGACTTATAATGACAACAATTTCAACGATAATCTCACGCAAATGTTAGCGTTTTATGCCTACGTTGCCCTCACGTATGACTATGATTCATTCGCAAAATTTGGAGGAACAAATTATGCTCAGAAAGCTCAAAACGTGGTTAATATTGCTCGAAATGCGGATGCGGCTTGGGGAGCTTCCAACGACATCAGAAATCGGTATTGGGTTTCCGAAAATCTATTAAATCAGCAATTACAGCCTTTAAGAGAGGGGTTTTATACATACCACCGTTTGGCGATGGATAATTATGCCACCAATTCAGCCGCCAGCAGAAAACAAATTGTGGAATATTTGAATATTATCAAACAAGTAAACCGAGACCGTCCAGGACAAGTATGGCTTCGATTATTTTTTGAATCAAAATATGCTGAACTATTAAATATTTTTGGGGATGCACCCGTGGACGAACGCAAGAAAATTGTTCCATTACTTTCATCACTCGACCCCACCAATTCGGAGTCTTATCGAAAATTGGCGAAGTAAATTAAGATTTTAATTTTGAGATACAAGCCTTTCAATGCTTGGTCAATTATTACAAATCTCAATAAATCTAAACCAAATCATGCCCATTATCAACTCAACTTATCAGCCTTCCAAAATTTGGCAAAACCCCCATTTTTCAACGATTTATCCAAGTGTTTTTCGCCAGGTCAAAGGTGTAGAATATACCCGTGAACGCATGGAATTATCGGATGGTGATTTTTTGGATTTGGATTGGAGTTTTGCCGAAAATACAGTTTTCAATCAAGCCGCTATTTTGAAGGTTGATACTTTATTCAAAAAAAACAATAGACTCGCCATTTTTACGCACGGATTTTTGGGAAATTCAACTCGCCCGTATCTTTTGGGTGGTGTAAAATCCTTTAATTCAGTAGGTTATGACGCTTTGGCTTGGAATCATCGGGGCTTGGGCGGAGAAAATAATCGCTTTGAAAGAATCACCACGCATGGCAGTTCGGATGAATTAGAAGAGGTGCTAAATCATGTTTTATCCAAAAATCAATACAACGAAATCACTTTGGTTGGTTACAGCAAAGGAGGTAATATTTCCATGAAATATGCAGGGGAAAAAGGTGAAAATATTCCTGCTGAAATTAAAAATATTGTGGCAATTTCCACCCCAACGGATTTGCAGGGAAGTGTAGATGCGATGGGTAAAGACGGATTTTATACCAATCGTTTTCATAAAAAATTAATGAAATTTTTAAAAAATAGGCAACAACTCATTGGTAATGAGGCATTTGCAAGTTTTAAAAAATTTCAATACATAGACGATTATACAGATTTTTACATTGCTCCATTGCATGGATTTAAAGATGCGAAAGACTATTACGACCAATGTTCGGCAATGCACGTGGTAGATAAAATTAGAGTTCCCACTTTGATTTTGAATGCCCAAAATGACCCTGTGCTTTCTGAAAGTTGTGCGATGAAAGAAGTAGCTGAAAAGTCAGACTATATTTTTTCGGAAACGCCAAAATTTGGAGGACATTGTGGTTTTTATGAAGCCAATAAAGATGGAATTTACTGGGTGGATAAACGTGCAGTGGAGTTTGTGAATACTGTTGTGATGAGAAATAAATCCGTGCCACCGATTTGAGCGGTGGCATGGATAATCCATTAATAAAACAAAAAAGAGTTAAAAAGCATCAGAAAAAACTTCTTAAACTTTCTAACTCTAAAACTCTTTAACATAGATTAAATCCCAAGACTATCCTCAGAGGACTTCTTTTTGAATGACAGCAACACGCCCGAGGCGATAATAGCGATGGCAATTAATGATAGTGTTCTCATAGTGTGTATTTTTAAATTGTTTAAAACAGCTATCGAACAATAATCCCGCCAAGTTTATTATTATTATCTAATCTTGATCCTTATTTTTGCGAATTGAGGCTAATAAGTTTTGAATTAGCTATTATTTTTTTTCCTTCAATTGTTTCTTCAAATTTATAAATCCGATAAGGTGGATTCACACCAAAAGTAATGTCCAACTTCCTTTTTATTTCGGGGTAATCAAGGGAATAGATTTTTAACTTTGGATTACCTTCTTCGCTTTTTAACTCCGCTTTTACCTCCTGTGCATTTGGCGATTCGTGGGTTTTGTTCCAATATCCCAAACTTGGAATCATCTCAAATTCTCCTTGTGGTAAAGCATCGGGATTCATCCTTATTTTTGTCCAAATTTCATCTTCCAAATTTCCTTTCTCAGTAACTCTGTGAATTTCTTTTTCTTGTTCTGTGCTATTTCTACCTACAAAAAGATAACTTTTAGGTTCGTGTTGAAGGCTTAGAAAATCTGTCCCATCGTTTGATTGTGAGGAACTAATTATGGATAAAGCATGAGCATATCGGGGCGTATTCAAAGGAGTAATTACAGTTGAATTCTCAGAATAATGATAGTTTTTTTGACTGATTTTTTGGGTAAAATTTGAAGAAAGCGAAGGAATTGCCCCATTGGGCTGGTCTTTGCCAAAATCTTTTAAAGTGTATGATAAAGTAGCTTCGCCGATAGTTACAGAATCTTGGATTAAAATAAATTTTGTGTTTTCTATGTCTTGATTTTTCCAATGTTTCTGAAAAACTTGATTAGTTTCTTGATTTACTTGAACTATTACGTTTGCGGGCGTTTGCGGTTTGTCCTGCTGAAAAATAGTGGTTTTTTTACTAAAAGCAAAAATTACCGAAAGCGTAATGCAGATGGCTAAAAAATTATTGCGGATAAATTTGTTCATGTTTGCAACCACATAGTTAACATAGGAAACATAGAATTTTACGAAATGACGGTCTATTGTTCCGATGTGGCTTGGCAATTTACGCAATTTTAGTAAATTTGTTTTAGTAAATTGCATTTTATCGTGTTAAGGAAGCCTTCGCTTTAAGCGAAGGCTTCCTTCCAAATTTTATCAGCAAACCATGAAAAAACTTTCCCTCATCCTTCTCACATTCCTTTACACATTCACCTCCCAAGCCCAAATCGAAAAAGCCCCTGCTCGTGCGGAAGGCGAAGGGCAATTTAACCGCATGATTATCAGGGGCGTAAACCTTATCAATGGCACAGGTTCACCGATGCAAGGTCCTTGTGATATTGTGGTGGAGAAAAATAAGATTGTTGAAATTAAAGTCGTGGGTTATCCTGGCGTACCGATTGACCCCAAAAGTCGCCCTAAACTCAATGACGGTGATAAAGAACTTGATTGTACGGGTATGTATATGCTCCCAGGTTTTGTGGATATGCACGGACACATAGGAGGGAAGCAACAGGGAACGCCCGCCGAATATGTCTATAAATTATGGCTCGGACACGGCATCACAACCATCCGTGACCCATCCGCAGGAAATGGTTTGGACTGGACGCTTGACCAAAAAAATAAATCTCAGAAAAATGAAATCACTGCTCCGAGGATTTTGGCATACACTGCCTTCGGAATGGGGTCGAAAGAATCAATCACCACGGCTGAGCAAGCCAAAACTTGGGTAGAAGAAAATGCTAAAAAAGGTTCTGATGGTATTAAATTTTTTGGAGCAAGACCTGAAGTTATGGATGCGGCTTTACGGAGGAATAAAGAATTGGGGTTACGCTCGGCTTGTCATCATGCCCAAGTGGACGTGGCTCGTTGGAATGTGTTGAGTTCTGCCCGTGCAGGATTGACCTCTATGGAACATTGGTACGGACTGCCCGAGGCACTTTTTGATAGTCAAACCATCCAAGATTACCCAGCCGATTATAATTATTCTAATGAACAAAACCGTTTTGAAGAAGCAGGAAAACTCTGGAAACAAGCCGCAAAACCAGGCTCAAAACGCTGGAATGAGGTTATGGACGAATTATTGAAATTAGATTTCACTATCGACCCAACTTTTAATATTTACGAAGCCAACCGAGAATTGATGCTCGCCCGTCGTTCAGAATGGCATGAAGAATTTACTTTGCCACAGCTTTGGCGGTTTTATCAGCCCTCACGAGTTTCGCATGGTTCGTATTGGCAGGAGTGGGGAACGGAGCAAGAAGTGCAGTGGAAAGAAAACTATAAACTCTGGATGGCTTTTGTGAATGAATACAAAAATCGTGGGGGTAGAGTAACGGCTGGTTCAGATTCTGGATTCATTTTTCAGTTATATGGTTTTGCTTATATCCGTGAATTAGAATTGTTACGAGAAGCTGGTTTTCATCCTTTGGAAGTCATCAGAGCCGCCAGTTTGAAAGGGGCGGAGGCTTTGGGAATGGCTGATAAAATTGGTTCGGTTGAAGTTGGAAAGTTGGCAGATATGATAATTCTGGAAGAAAATCCTTTGAAAAATCTCAAAAACCTTTACGGAACGGGAGCCATAAAATTGACTGAAAGTAATGAGGTTAAGCGAGTAGGAGGCGTGAAATACACGATTAAAGACGGCGTAATTTTTGATGCCAAGAAATTGTTGGAAGATGTAAAAAAGATTGTAGCCGATGCCAAGAAAAAGGAAGATTTCGAGATTTTTCAGCCTGGATTGGAGAAGAAAAAAACGGGAAAGGTGCAGGGGAGTAAGGAGTGAGGATTGTTAGTATGATGCTGACCACGGATGTAGTTTAAATTGAAAAAAGATTGTATATTTGAGAAAAAAAGATAGTCAAAAATGGATACTAAATCATCATTTATTGAGTTTTTGAGCGAGGCTCAATATCAAGAAAAAGCTCAAGCCATGATAGATAATATTGCCAAGAAAAATAAAAAAGCTATGCAATTAACATATCGTCTTAATAGCCAAGAAATGAGTGTTGCCTTTCTTGATTCATTGAAAAATTTATTTGTCAAGCAAGAAATAGAAATAACTGTGCGACCTCTCAATGACATCGACCAAACTACGGTGTTGTCTCAAACTGCTCTTTCTGAAGAATGGGACAGTATCGAAGACCAACGCTGGGACAAACTCCTATAACTTATGCCAACCTATAAACAAGGTGATGTTGTTGTCGTAAATTTTCCGTTTACAGACATAAGCCAAACTAAAAAACGCCCTGCATTAGTAATCTCAAATGATGCCGTTAATCAAACTGGTGATTATCTTTTAGTACAGATAACGAGTCAAATCAAAAACGATGGGCTTTCGCTTCTTATCCTTACAACCGATTTTGAACAAAATCCTTTGCCTTTAACGAGTTTTGTTCGTTTGCACAAAATATTTTTGTTGAATGAATCACTCATTATCAAGAAATCAACGGCTATTACTTCTTCTTTTTACCAAACTTTAGTGAGTAACATTGTAGGCTTAATTCAATAAATTTCCTCTTCTGCCGTTGCCTGTGTCTCCACAGACGATTGATAAAGTCGTCTGTGGAGACACAGGCAACGGCATGAGCCTCTCACACTAATGCAATTTTAGAGTTTTCTCCAAAAAATCGGGTGGCAATTTTGATTATCCTATTTTCATTTCAATTTTTGAAATAGCCTCTTGTACTTGGATAGAATCAGTTATTTTTAATCTATCCATAGAATTTAACACATCAATTTTAGAAAATTTAGTTATTTCATTCCCGAAAATATCAGTTAATAATCTTGGGTTTTTCCAAGGCCAGGGCCAAGGAACTGGTGGAGTTGGACACCAATTTTCAGGGACATCCATAAAGGTTTTTGATGCACTATTTATCAAATTCATAGCCTTAATAGTAATTAATTTCGCTGTTTGCTTGTCGCCAGTGATTCTGGCTATTTCAGCCATTGCGATTCCTTTTTTAAGATTTTCGATAGCATTTGTTTGCTTTGCCATTATCTTATTTGTTTAAATTGTTTGAGTTTATCTTGTAAATAAATATATGTGCCTTTTGGGGTTAACGAACATTAGATGCTTGCACAAGTGTATAACTGATGGCGAAGACATGTCCATCGCCACATTCACCATATAGCACATTGTTAATCTGATAACATTTACCTATTTTCCAGTTCCATGCTTCAAATAGATTCAAACCTGTTTTACTCCAAGTAACATTGGCGTTTTCTGGTGCTTTTTCGTTGAACCTATACTCAAGGAATTCGCCAAAAACTACTTCACCGTTAGTGTTTGGGGTTGGCTTGCATCCAGCAATTGAATAAATATCTTCCTGAGTATATTTCCTGTCACTGAAAATGTACCTCACATTGAAAGTTCCTCTATTTTGCGATATCGCAGACAAAGGTGTTTGTGCTTCTCCATACGCTACCCAATTTTGACTATAAGCATTTAGGCTTGTTTTGACGCTTATTTGAAATTGAACTGAACCCTCTGAAATTCCTATATTCGCATTTTTGGCAGCTTGAATGATAGACTCTATATAGTTGCCAACTGCATTTGTGTATTTCAATACAGGCACTTTTTTGTCGGGTGTTATTTGTGAATAACAATTATGCTGAATAATAAAAAGGGCAAAAAAGACTATTTTGAAAGTTTGCTTTTTCATTTTCTTATTTGTTTAAATTGTTGAAATTAATTGCATTTGTAAGTAAATGTTCCAGTATCTTTTGAACCGTCTGAATAAGTGATGGTATATGAAGTAACATTTCCATTTGCATCTGTTTTGTAGTCATAGGTTCTTTTGTCTGTACCAGATTCATAAGTTTTTCTTAAAAAAATACGTGTATCGTACAGCGATGCGTAAATCTTAAAATTAGGAAACCCTTTAAACCCTTTTGGATTAAAAACTGATTCGGTATCTTGACCAAGCCAAAATATAGATGGATAGCCTTGTCCACGAGTTAATAATTCAAAATCGTCATATTTCATTTTAATGTTTGTATAAGTTATGTTAATGTTAGCAGGAACATAACCATACTTAATTGGTTGTCCATTAGCATCATAGTTCCATTCTTGGACAAATTTCCCATCAGTAGGTGTCGATCTCGTTACTAATCCCATTGAATTTATGTCATTCTTCTTGTTAAATGAGTCAGTGTAAGTAGTCAATATTCCATTAGTAAACAAAAATGTTTCAGGTTTGCTACTTCCAGTAACAATATCATTATAGATCACTTTTTTAAGTTTATCACTTGTTTCTGATTCGTATTCGTAGGTGCTGCTACCCGTTGATACTTTACCATCACCAGTGGTTTGTTTAATCTCTTGTAAACTCAAACGCCTATTTTTATAGGTATATGAACTCACTCTTTTGATATTATCATAGGCAGTTTTTGCGTTCATCCTTTCCCACGCTATTTCAGTCAGAAATCCATCACTATTATAGGTGTAGGCTATTTTAGTATCTATATCTGACTTAGGTTTTTTTGATGTACGTTTAATTAATCTATTCTCTGAATCATATTCAAAGGTTTCATTAAGGATTCCATTAATATCATTAACCGTTAAACCTATCAATTGACAACTCTGGGCTACCACTGGTTTTGTAATATTCACCTTCCAAACAACAGTACTCGCATCCTCCGCCGTAACCGTATAACTCACCTCCTTAGAAAAATCCGTAGCCACACCCGAAGCGGGCGAAACAGTGGCTTTGTCGGAAAAGGTAATCGTTGGTACTAATTTGGTTAAATCCGTTGCGGCAGGAACGGTGGCGGTAATCGTTTTGGCAGTGGCATCAATGGTGGCATCAACCACGGGGCTGAGGGCGGTAAAGCTAAATTTGGTAATATCTTTGGCGGAGCTTTTGGTAACTACGGGCGGGGTCGTCGTGGGTGTTGTTACGGGTGGCGTGGGCGTTGGTTCGTCCTTTTTACAAGCCACTGCAAACATTATAATTGCCACATAAATTAACCCTAAGATTTTGGTAAGATTTTTCATGATAAAATTTGTTTTACATCAGTAAAAAGATTCATTTCTTTTCACGCAACAAATTTTGCCGAAAGATTTTAAACAAAAAATCCCCAATATTGGGGAGAAGGATTCTGTTAGTTTGTTATTTTATCAACTAAATTCTATTAAAAAATCAGGAATACTTTTATGATTAATCCCCATAAAAGTATTGGAATTATGGAGAGCATCCATGCTCAAAACGTATTTTGGAAATTGATTTTTGATGGCTAATAAATTTCCAAATTCTCGGTCATGCGTGGCTTGTTCTTGAATGAGGTAACAGACCTGCACATAGACCGTTTCATTATTTTTTTCAGCCACAAAATCAATCTCATTTTGCCCCAAAACTCCCACTCTCACTTTGTAGCCACAGATTCTTAGATGATTATAAACCACGTTTTCCAATAGTTTTTGAATTTCATTGAGTCTAAATCCAACAATAGAGTTTCGTAAACCCGTATCTTCAAAATAAAATTTCTCCCCGATTTCAAATATCTTTTTCCCTTTTATTTCTTGTCTTTTCGCTCGGTGTATGAAAAAAGAATTTTGAATAAAATCTAAATAATCAAGCACAGTATTGGGCGTGATGCTTACTTGTTGAGATTTTAGGAAATCGGATATTTTTTTGGCAGAAACAATACTGCCTAAATTATCCGCTAAATAATTGACCAAATTTTCCAGAAAAGAAACATTCCGAATACTGTTCCTCCTGATGACATCTTTGTATAATATGGTATGATAAATATTTTGTAAATACTCAGAAACGATGGGTTCTTCCAACGGAAAATGAATCAAATTGGGAAGCCCTCCGAATCTGAGAAATTCCATAAAAGTTTCTTGACTATTTGATTTCTGATGAAAGATTAAAAATTCAGGGTAAGAAAGACTATTGACCTGAATTTCGATGTATCGCCCACTCAGAAAAGTAGCCAATTCGCCCGAAAGCATATTGGCATTACTACCCGTGATGTAAATATCAATATTTTCACGACTGTATAAACTTCTGAGAGCCTTCTCAAATTCGTTGATGTCTTGAACTTCATCAATGAAAAGGGCGTTTTTCCCCTCAATAGAGTGATTTTGATAATAATTGATTAAATCTTCATAGTTCTTAATGCTATCAAATTCATATTTTTCCTTATCAATATAGATAATGTTAATATCAGAATTGGTAGCTTTAAGTTGTTCAATTATTTGGTACATCAAATAGCTTTTTCCCACTCTCCGTTGCCCAGTAAGCACTTTTATAATATTTTTTCCGAGGAATGGCATTATTTTATCCATATAAATCGGTCTTTTGATATAATTTTTCATTACTATTATATTTTAATTATAATTCAAATATATATCAAAATTTTAAAATATTTTAATTGTAATTAACAAAAGTGGTATTTTTGCTTTTTGCCTTTTAGGAGTTTTCTCCAAAAATCGGACGGTAGCTTGTTGGAGTTTTCTCCAACAAGGGCGAAATATTTTAATTGTAATTAACAAAAGTGGTATTTTTGCTTTTTGCCTTTTAGGAGCTTTCTCCAAAAATCGGACGGTAGCTTGTTGGAGAAAACTCTAACAAGGGCGAAAATGAGGGCATTTCACTTGAAAGAGTATTTGAGACATACTAATTCAAGAAGATTTTGCTCTATTGTGTTTTTTAAAGGCTAATATTTAGCATATTGCAACAGCATACATTTTAAATTAGTACTAAATTCAAAAACAATGATTTAGTAATGTAGATTTACAAAAAAATACCAAAACAATGAAAAATATCTTCAAAATAGTATCAATATTCATTACCGCTTTTTTGCTGTTCTACACGCAAATGCCAGTTTTGCGGTATGGATTTTCACAAATTGGCTTCATCGTTTTAATAATATCGGTCATTCTTTTTGCATCGTTTTCTTCGATGAAATTTGTGCAAGAAGGGAATAATATCAATTTTGATAAAGGGAAAAAACCTGTACCAGTATGGATTAAATACTTGTTCTTGGCAAGTCTGGTCTATGTGGTGGTGCTGCCATTTATTACATCGAGTCCACTGTTTCATGCTCAGAAATATCAGCAATTGATTGGTAAAGTGAATATTGGCAAGAAGATTTCCGACCATATTATTCCTATTTCGTTAGACGAAGTGCGGATTGTGGATCAAAATTTAGCCAATTTAGTGGGTGAAAAAGTGCTTGGCAGTCAGCCCGCCCTCGGTAGTCAGGTCGAATTGGGTGAATTTTGTATTCAGAAAGTCAATAATCAATTGGTTTGGGTTGCCCCGCTCGAACACAGCGGATTTTTCAAATGGTTCAATAATTCGGAAGGTACGCCTGGATATGTGATGGTGTCCGTAACGAATGAACGTGATGTAAAATTGGTACAATCTATTCAGAATAAACCTATCAAAATAAAATATCAAGAGGGTGCGTTTTTTTGGGATTATCTCCGCCGTCATGTTTATTTTAATGGTTACAGCACAGTTGGATTAACTGACTTTAGTTTTGAAATTGACGATTCAGGGAAGCCCTTTTGGGTGATTACAACCTTTGAAAAGTCAATAGGTTTTAGTGGAAAAAGTGCTAATGGAGTCGTAATAGTTGATGCTCAAAGTGGTGATATTCAAGGGTTTGGGCTTAATGATGTTCCAAAATGGGTGGATAGAGTACAGCCCTCTAATTTTATTCAAGCACAGTTGGACGATTGGGGTGAGTATGTGAATGGTTATTGGAATTTCGCCAATACCGATAAACTTCAAACCACCGAAGGAATGATTTTGGTGTATGGAAAAGATAATAAATCATACTGGTACACGGGGCTAACCTCTGTGGGGAAAGATGAATCAACGGTGGGTTTTATGTTGGTTGATACTCGGACGAAGGAGACAACTTATTACAAACAAAGTGGGGCTACGGAAGTGGCAGCACAACATTCAGCCGAAGGAAAAGTGCAAGAAAAGGAATACAGAGCCACCACGCCAATTCCGTATAATATCAACAATATTCCAACTTATGTGATGGCTTTGAAAGATAACGGTGGATTAGTAAAAATGTATGCGATGGTGGGCATCAACGACTACACAGTTGTGGGGGTGGGCAATACGTTGAGAGAAACTTTGACTTCTTTCAAAAATACTTATAATATGACAGGAAACAAACTTTCTGGCAACACGCCAACGGTTAAGAAAGAAATGATTTCGACCATTGTTCGCATTCAAAATGATGTGAAAAATGGGAATAGCTTTTATTATTTTATCTTGAAAGATAGCCCGAAAGTTTTTGTGGGTTCGTCTAATATTTCAACTCAATTACCAATTTCTCAGGTTGGCGATAAAATAAAAGTTACCTACGATGAAGACCTCGAAAAAATTATTGATATTTCGACTTTTGAGAATATGAATTTGAAGTAAAATAGGGTTTCAACAACGATTGAGGGTAATTTAATTAACATAGGTACAATATTTTACGCATGACAACCATACAGCTTCAACCCAACAAAAAAATCTATTTCGCTTCCGATTTTCATTTGGGTTATCCAGATTTTGAAACCAGCCTTATTCGTGAAAAGAAAATTATCTCTTGGCTCGACAACATCCAAACCAATGCACAAGTAATTTTTTTGGTAGGAGATATTTTTGATTTTTGGTTTGAATATAAAAATGTCGTCCCAAAAGGTTATGTCAGATTATTAGGAAAATTAGCTGAATTGACGGATTCAGGCATAGAAGTTATCATTTTTTCGGGCAATCATGATATTTGGATGTTTGATTATTTTACAAAAGAGTTAGGTATAAAAGTGTATAGAAACGCTCAGGAATATATAATAGAGAATATAGAACAGCGAATAGAGAATAGATTTCAGAGTGCAGAGGACAGAGAAAAAACCATAAATATTTTAACCCCCAATCCCCAATCCCCAACTTTTTACATCGTTCACGGAGACGGTTTAGGTCCAGGCGATTATGGATATAAATACTTGAAAAAAGTATTTGAAAGCAAACTTTCGCAATGGGCATTTGGCTGGTTACACCCGCAAGTGGGCATATCATTAGCCACGTGGTGGTCGGGAAGCAGGAAGGACGAAGAGCGGATAAAGAGAGAATTGCAATTCAGAGGAGAGGGGGAATGGCTTTGGCATTTTGCGAAAGAACAAGAAGCTCAAAAACATCACGATTACTACATTTTCGGACATCGACATTTATTATTAGATTTACCCGTGGGCGAGAGCAGTCGCTACATAAACCTCGGTCAATGGGCGTATGATGATGAAAATAGCAATCATTTTGCGGTGTTTGATGGAGAGTATTTAGAGGTGAAGAAATTTCATACTCAAAGTGTCTGACACGATACGGTGCGACATTTCGTAACCCAAATTCAGACAGATTCGTTCAGAAGTAACCAACCATTTTTATAAATCATGAAAAACCAAAAACTCATTCTTTGGTCGCTGACCGTTGCCCTCAGTGGCTTTCTATTTGGATTAGATACGGCAGTAATTTCGGGAGCAGAACAAAAAATTCAAGCCCTTTGGAATTTGAGCGATGCTCTGCACGGGTTCGCCATTGCCATTGCTCTTTATGGAACCGTTTTCGGGGCTGCTTTTGGCGGTTGGTTTGCTGACAGATTAGGAAGAAAAAGAGCCTTGTTTTGGCTTGGAGCTTTGTTTTTTGTGTCTTCGGTGGGTTCGGCTATTGCCCCTGATGTTTATACTTTTATGGTCTTTCGTTTCATTGGTGGGCTTTGTATTGGGGCTTCTTCGGTGGTTTCGCCTTTGTATATTTCAGAAATTGCTCCTGCCAAAAGCCGTGGATTTTTGGTGGCACTTTTCCAGTTCAATATCGTTTTCGGAATTATGATTGCTTATGTTTCAAATTATTTCTTCCAAAAATCAGGAGGAGAAAGCGATTGGCGTTGGATGTTGGGTATTGTGGGAATTCCGTCCTTGATTTTTACGGCTTTAACTTTGTTGATTTCTGAAAGTCCAAGATGGCTGATTTTACAGAAAAATGACATTGGATCTGCCAAAAAAGTGCTGAATGAAATTGACCCCGAAGCGGCGGATAAAACCTTAGCATCCATCCTAAATTCCCAACAAAACAATATTAAAATGGGAAAAGTAAGTTTCTTTTCAAAGCCATATACTTTCCCGATTTTATTAGCTTTTCTGATGGCATTTTTCAATCAAGTTTCTGGAATAAATGCTATTATTTATTATGCTCCAAGGGTTTTTGAAATGTCGGGTTTGGCAAAATCTTCGGCTTTGCTTTCTTCGGTGGGAATTGGGCTTACTAATTTGATTTTTACCATGTTAGGTGTTTCGTTGATTGATAAATTTGGCAGAAGAACGCTCATGTTTATCGGTTCAATTGGCTATATTATTTCGTTATCATTGATTGCCAATGCCTTTTATACCGAACAATTTGCGGGCATGACTTTCTTTGTTTTTGCTTTCATCGCTGCCCACGCCATCGGACAAGGAGCGGTAATTTGGGTATTTATCTCAGAGATTTTCCCGAATGAAGTTCGTGCTTCGGGACAAGCCTTTGGTAGTTTAACACACTGGGTTTTTGCGGCAATTATTACCAATATTTTCCCTTATTTCGCCAGTCAGTTTGGCGGAACGCCCATCTTCATTTTCTTCCTGATTATGATGTTTTGCCAACTATTATACGTCTGGTTTATGATGCCCGAAACCAAGGGCGTGGCATTGGAAGATATGAACAGAATGATTGGGCATTAATATAGAGATTAGGTTTTAGGGGTTAGGGTTCTGCCCCGTGATTAGTGTATCACGGGGCAACATCTTGAAAAAAATCCTTTTAGATTTGCGTAATCTGCACGGTTCGACGATTCGATGCCAATCTCTATTTATCAAATCGTAACTTAAACAATTCTTTAGACCGAAACCACACAATCGTTACGATAATCATCGTCATTGTTCCACCAAAAATCACTGATGGAACTGTTCCCATCAATTTAGCAGCAAAACCCGATTCAAAAGCCCCCAATTCGTTGGAAGAACTCACAAAAATTCCGTTTACGGATGATACTCGCCCACGCATTTCGTCGGGTGTAAAGTAACGAATAACCGTTTGGCGGATAATCACACTCACACTATCAAACGCCCCCGTGAGGAACAAAGCCCCTGCTGAAAGCCAAACGTTAGTCGATACCGCAAAAACCAAAGTCGCAATTCCAAAACCTGCAATTGCCAGCAGTAAATTTCGCCACGCATTGTTGATGGGTGGATAATAAACCATAACCAACATCGTCAGCACTGCCCCGATGGACGGAGCCGCCCGAAGTATGCCTAACCCTTCTGCTCCCACATGAAGAATATCCTCGGAATAAATTGGTAATAAGGCAATTACGCCCCCAAAAAGCACCGAAAACAGGTCTAAGGAAATGGAATATAAGATTACTTTCGTTCGGAAAACATAAGCAATTCCTTCCCGCAAAGACTCAAAAACATTGACTTTTTGCTCATTTTGAGGAGGAATAGGAGGGGAGGTGATGGTGGAAAGTAAAATCATTACCACCACAAAAAGCCCCACGACAATCCACAAAGTATTGGTCAAACCCAAATAAGCGTATAGAAAACCCGCCAAGCCAGGTCCTAAAATTGCTCCTGCTTGCCAAAAGGAACTTTGCCACGTGGCAGCATTGGCAAAAACCTCCTTAGGAATCAAAAAAGGGTTCAACGAACCCGAAGCTGGACTATAAAATCCTCGGGCAAAACCAATAAGCATAATTACGCTATAAACCACCATAAGTAATTGTGATTGAGATAGTTGAGATAGGGGAGAGGTTGCCCAAATCAATACTAATGACCCCACAATAATAAACGCTAAACTGGCTTGCATTAAAGTTTTTTTGTTCTTTCGGTCGGCTAAATGTCCGCCAAAAAGAGCTAATGAAATATAGGGAAGTGCCTCTGCCAAACCGATTAACCCCAAAGCCAATGGGTCATGGGTCATTTTGTAAATAGCATATCCCAAAACCACTTCCTGAATTAAAATGGCAATAGTCACGAAACTATTAGCAAAAATAAAAGCGACAAATTGGGGATATTTGAGGGCAGCGTAAGGCGATTGTTTGGGTTCTGAAATCATCATAAAATAATCAATAAAGGCAACAAAAAAATACCATCGCCCAGCCACCTAAAACGGTTATGCAGGAGCGTAAATCTTTGAAAATATGTTATCAATACCAAAGAAAAACTCATCAATATTTCTACTGATAAAATTTGATATTGATAAGAATTTTCTAAAATTACGAAGGAAAAACCGCCCAAAATGATGATTACCAAGAATATCCCCAAAATGATATATTTTGAAGACTTTTTACCAAGAAACTGGGCTAAATTATTGGTTTCTGGAAAACTTTTGAGTTCAAAATAAGAGAAAAGTAATAGATTTTGGAAGGTAATTAAGAAGAAAACTAAGCCCAAAAAAACACCGATAATATTGAAGTGATTGAGAATGGCAGTTCCCCACACAGCGGCAGTGTAAACAAATGCTGTCAGCGGTTCTTTAAAATGTTGAAATGAATTCTCGGCAGAAACTAGATTGACAATTAACAGATAAAGTGCTGTTATTAAGAATATTACGATTCCGAATTTGATAATATTGAAAGGAATAAAGAATAGTAATATCACACAAATAGCAATACATATTATGATACAAAACCACAAAATTCTTTGATTTAGCTGATGAAAAAAATGCCTTTCTGTAAAAATTAAAGTATTTTTTTGATTGTCTAACAATCTGTCTAACACATAAATTATCCAGACCGAAAACCCTAAAATAATCACCGAAGGCTTAGAAATGTGTTCATGTCCAGAAGGTAATTTCCAGAACATAATATTGCAAATCACCGCTCCGAAAACAACGTCAAAATTGAGAAGGTGTAATATTTTGATAACTTTAATCAACTTCAAATTTGGCTAATTTTTTACGACTAATTACTTCAATTTCATCACCTACTGATACCGTTCCCAATTGACTAATCAATACGTTTTGCCCAAATAAAATCTTGCTTCCTGCTTTTCGGTATTTATTTAAAGTGAGCAATGGTTCTTTGCCTTTTTTCTCACCCGTTTGTGGGTCAATTGTGGTCATTGTACACCTTGCACAGGGTTTTACGCCAAAAAATCTAACGTCGCCAACCGTAAATTCGTGCCATTCTTCTTCCTCAAATTCGTTGCCCCCCGTAAAGACAAAATTGGGTCTGAAACGGTCAATATTTACGGGTTCATCAAGTTTACTATTCAAATCATTCAATGAAGACTGACCAATAACTAAGACAGGATAACCGTCTGAAAATGAGGTAATTTCATCGCCTTTTAGAGAATATTGAGTATCTGTTTTACGGATATTTTCATCTTTCATATACACCAAACGGACAGTTCTACCCAAGCCTTCGGTAAAGAATTTATTACACGTTTCGCTCACTTCATAAGCCTCCACTTCATCATCCCAAACTGTTACCGTAATTTTTCCTAAAAATTCTGAAATATTCCGATTCAGTTTGTTCATCAACTCCCAATTTCTCTTTAAATCCGTGATAACCATGTAGTCAGAATATAATTGAACCCTAAATAAAGCCAATTGAGGATATTCTCTTTGTGAAATAAACCGATTATTTTCATCAACAAGCATCCAACGGCGGTCATATTGTAGCCCTCGGTCAGTAACTTCGGCACTTTCCAGACGAACTCCGCCTAACGATTTTACAGGGTAAACGTATATTTCTGAGAGTTGTAACATTCTTACTGAGTGATTTTGTGACTGCGTGGGAATTTACCCAAAAATACAAAAACCTACTGAATTATCTAAATTCAGTAGGTTTTATTGAAGGGTTGTTCTGTGAAGTCAGGTCAAATTTCCAGTTTCAGATTTGAATTTTGTCTCCAAGGGTATTGCGTAATTTCTAATTTTGTTGTTACTGAATCTGGTGCTTGATAAATAGCTTTTAAGAATTATTGTTTTACGTTAAATCAAGCACACAAGCAACCCCACATCTATGTTCTAATCCTTTCTTTACCATCAATTGCCTTTCATTTTCAGTAAGTAATCTGAACTTGTATTTCTTAGACAGTTTACTATTTTCCTTTACAATTGTTGCATAATCAGCCTTTTTCTGACTTGCCATTTGATAAGTAAAAATCTCTGTTTTCCATTCACAAAATGCTAATCCTTGCTCAAAGGACATATAAATTACAGGATTTTGCATCTTTTTGATATTCCCCCAATTTTCTGGAATCATATTTTTAGTGTATTTTTTTGAGAAATATTTATCTTGATTTATGTAGTCTAAAAATGATTTGTAATCAGCATTTTTTACAATTCCCATTTCTATATAAATTCCACTTTTTATTGCTATCATATTTGCGGGAATTTTCATTTTTTCTGATTGAAAAAATAAATCTTCTACACCTCTTTTCCCTTCAAAATTATTCATCCCCAACCTCGTTTTTCCCTTCACAGGTGCAGGTGGTGGCGGTGGTGGCAAAGGTGGAACTGGCGGTGGTGGTGGCGGAGCTAACGGAGCAACAAAATGTTCGCCCGTACTTCTATCGGCAAAAATGGTGATTATTGTATCTACTTTTATACTTTTTCTATCTTGATTTTTTGGTACATAAAAACTAAATTTTGCGGGAAGATTTGAGAAAGTCTCTTTGCTTGTTTTCGACCTATTTTTTTCATTATCAGTTAATCTAATCTCATATTTATCTAATTTCTTGGGGTTTGCATAAGAAGTTATAGAGAAATGAAACATGAAACCATATTTTTTAAAATATTTTGCTATTTCATTAATATTTGCGTCAGAAATATTTTTCGGATTCATCACTAATGAAATTCGATTTTTCCCAAGATGTAAATTTGAGACAACTTTATTGTTAAAAACTTCAACATTTGAGCTTCTTGAAGGTTCTTTTCCCTTATAAATCTTAAAATACTTCTCATCAGGCTTTTCAACAACCTGATATTTTACTACTTTCTCAAAAGAAAAAGCCATGAATAAAACGCCTAAAATGGGCAAGATGGATAAATACGCTAATCGTTTCATAGGAGTTGATTTTTGTTTAGTGAATAAAAAATGAATACGGGCTGTCAAAGGTTTCCGACTGAATTGATGAGCCATCGAAAACCTTTGTGTGGTGCTGGCTAATTTCAACAATAAATTCGCATACGTCTGCGGATTGTATGTTTGTATCATACGAGTATCTACCTCATACTCATGTACTTGCGAGAGCGAACGTTGCCAAAACCACAAAATTGGATTGAACCAAAACGCAACTTTCAAGATTTCAACAAATAACAAATCATAAGAATGCAAGAGTCGAATATGCCATTTTTCGTGGGCAATTATTTGCTCAATTTCTTCGTGTGAAAGTTCAGAATCATCAATAAAAATAAGGTGCAGAAATGAAGAATTTGCCCATTTTCCTTTGGTAGAAATATAACCTTTTCCGTTTTGTAACCTGCTCATTTTTAGAATTTTAATAACAAAAATAAGCAGTTTCCCAAACATGAAAACGATTCCCAAAACGTACAAAATTTGTAAAAATGTCATCCAATCAAAAGGCATTTCTGCGGATAAATTCTCATGGGTTTGGGATAAATTCTTAGACAATAACAAAGGTGTAGAAAAATTATTTGCCGAGGTTTCTTCCATGGGTTCATCAATCAAAATAGTTTCCTCCTTATGATACGAAATCAGCGGAATACAAAGGCTTAATATCAAACTTGCAAGCAGATAAATTCTATTTAATCGAATAAAAGTTAATCGACTGAAAATCAATAAGTAAAGCCCATAAAAAATGGCTATACAAATGGTGGATTCTAATAAATAATTCATAGTTTGAAAATTAGATATGTTGGATTCTCACTTCCCGAAAGTTTCTTCTACTTTCGGGAAGTTCTCTTCGATACTAACTTCCCGAAAGTAGAAATAACTTTCGGGAAGTTTTACTGACCGTTTATAATACGTTTTAATTCTGCCAATTCCTCTTCCGAAAGTTGTTCTTCTTTCACCAAAAAAGACATTAAACTCATTGCCGAATTATCAAAATAATTATTCAGAACCTTTTTGAATGAGGTTTTGGCGTAATCTTCTTTCGGAATAATGGGAAAATATTGATAGGTTTTTCCGTAAGCCTTGAAACCTAAATATCCTTTCTTCTCCAAAATCCTGACTACCGACGAAACTGTGTTATAAGGTGGTTTTGGCTCTTCGTCCAAATGCTCAATAACGTCTTTGACAAATGCCAATTGCAATTGCCAAAAAACCTGCATAATTCGCTCTTCTGTTTTTGTTAATTCTTCCATGAGTCAAATATATAACTTATTTTTCAGTTATACAACTAATTTATAAGTTATTTAACTTATTTTTCAGTTTTAAGAGAAAGAAATACAAAAAAGGCTTCTGAGTTTATTCAGAAGCCTTTTTTATTATCGTAGTTACAATCAATACTACGCACTCGGTTCAATCATAATAACCTCTTCCTTCTCCACAATCACTTGCCCATCGCCCAAATCACGGGTTTTTCTGACAAATTTTTTGGGTGTAACAATCACGGGACAGAGCGTATCATTTTTTCTTTTGGAATAAAAAGCCGCCAAACTCGCAGCCCGTTCAATCACCGTTACGGGAAAATTTTTACCTGCTTGTTTACGTATCACCACGTGCGAACCTGCCACGTCACGAGCGTGTAGCCACAAATCATCCTTTCGGGCATAGCGTTGGGTGAGTAAGTCGTTATTCTTGGCATTTCTACCCACCAGAATTTCGTAGCCCTCAAAACGATAATATTTGAATAAATCTTGAACCGTATCTAAGGCTTTTGGCGTGGTTTCTAAGGAATTCACTTTCTGATATTTCCTAAATTCTTTCAAGGTTTCAATCTTTTCAATCGTCTGAATTTGTTGGTCAATATCGGCTAAATCTTGTTCTTTGGCTTCAATATTTTCCATCAATTTTTGGATTTCTATCTTCTCATTCTTTGATTTTCGGTAATAATTTTCAGCATTTTTTTGGGGGGATAAATCTTTTTTTAGTCTGACTTTCAGTGGTTTATCTCTGTAAAAGTCGTACAATTCAATCACCTCAGTTCGTTCGGGAATCTCATGCAGATTTGCCATGATGATATTGGCAATTTCATCATGTTTCACACCCGAATCCAAACCCGTAAATTGCTGATTATTCTTTTCAATATAGACCAAAGTACGAGCTTTTTTCTTCAAAAGTGATTTAATCAAAATGCCTTTTTCTTTATCAAAAACGTTGATGCGGGTATAAGCATAATAAAAATTATTACTCGCTTCAATCGGATTATCAAACGTTTTTTGAATTTCTCCGCCCTCTTTTATCAAGGACAAGGAAGGCTGAAAATCCTGCGTTTTTAGATAGAAATTAGGAGAATTTAACTGAGCCAAGACCGCTTGAATATCTTGCCAAGTAACGGCGGTAAGGCTTTGTAAATGTTGTGTGATTTCTTTACCGAAAGTGGGAAAAATGGCTTTCCAACCGTGTTCGTGAAAGGCTTTTTCGGATTGGTCAAGCGGTCTGTCGAGCGTGTCGAGGTCAAAATTATTATCGCCCACTAATTTGTTATGAAGAAGGTCAATAACGTTATTTTCTTGTAATAAAATCACGTTTGAGCGATTGCCATACATTTTGAATAACAACACAAAATTGTTCTCAAAATAGACTCCAAAAGCTCTTTCATTCAAAAACTGCCGAACACTAACCACCTTTAAATCAATGAGTTCCTTGAATAAATCAACCGAATTTTTTCCTGCTCTTCTGAAATCAGAAGGAAAATTTAGACAGGCAAAATCTGGATGCAAGACGGCTTTAAGGTAAAAATCCCGCTTGGCTCGCCATTGTTTTCCATCATTACAAAAACCCAATAAAAGTTCATCTTTCTCTTGCGAAAAACACTCGGCCAAGACCATTCCAACCAATTCTTTTTCAAGACGTTTAGACAATTGACGAAGAAAATAATAATTGGTTTGCATGGGTAATTGTTGAGTTTTGAATTGTTGAAAACTATTAGGAGTTTAGTTGGGTGTGGCACGGCTCTGAGCCGTGCCACACCTTTACATCATGTTGAAGATGAGAACAAAATTACACAAAAAAAGAGCTGAGAGAAATCTCAACTCTTTTTTGATATTCTATCATTCAAAATTGATATCTACTCAAACATCAGATACAACGTAACCGTATGAGCATTAAGTCGTTGAATATCACGGGCGTATATATTATTGTTGGTTGGCGTTACAAACATATTAGTGATTCCATGAGAGAATCTGAGTTCAGGCGTAAATTTGAAGTACTTAAAAAATTGCTCAAATCCAACGCCATATTCCAAAGAAACATCACCAGTTCGAGTATCTAATCTTCTGCTGGAAGCGGCATTTTTTCTTACGTTCGCTTCAATTCCAATTTTAAAACCCGCATCCACAAACATCCTTGAGTTTTGTCTTCTTTGTGATTTATATTTCAACAAAAGTGGGATTTCTAACCAAGTTGATTCACGTAACTCCGCTGGAAAATTGGGTGAATTTACAAATCTATAATTAACCTCACGCCCGTACAAAGCAATGTTCATTCCTGTTTTGAAATCAAATCTATCATTCAGTTTGAAATTGACCAAACCACCCACTTGAAAAGCAAAGTTACCTGGTGAAACAATTGTAACCGCTGTGTCTGCTGCCGTGCCTGAGCCAAAGTTTTTACTGTGATAAACATTGAATCGTGATGAACCGAAGCCAAATAAAAAGCCAAAATGGACTATTTTATCATCATAAAATTCATCGTAAATTCGCTTATATTCATACCGTTGTGCTTGGGTTTCTTGCGAAATTCCTAACAAAAAAACGCCCAAAAACATCACAAAAGTGATTACTTTTTGCCGACATAAATGGTACTGATGCCAAAAGTAAGTGGTAAACATTGAGTCTGAGTAAACCCTGCACGGTGAAAAACGTTCATAAAATCGTTCCCTTCTGGAAATGCTTGTACGGAATCATACAAGTAAGTATAGGCGGAAGTGTCCTTAGAGACGATTTTGCCAACGGTTGGCAGGATATTTTTGAAATAAAAATTATAAAGCTGCTTCATCGGAAACGCCTGTGGTTTTGAAAATTCAAGCACCACACAAGTACCTCCCGATTTCATCACACGGAACATATCGGTCAATCCTTTTTCGAGGTTTTCAAAATTCCGTACTCCAAAACTAACGATAACGGCATCAAAAGTATTGTCTGAAAAGTTCAGTTTCTCCGAATCGCCCTTTTGCATTTCAATGACAGATTCCATGCCAAGTTTCTTGATTTTTTCACGCCCAAAATTCAACATTCCTTCCGAAATATCCACACCCACAATTCTGTCGGGTTTTAATGACAAGGCTTCAATAGCAAAGTCACCCGTACCCGTGGCAATGTCCAATATGGTCTTTGGGGCAGCTTTCTTCAATAATCTAATAGCTTTTTTACGCCACAAGATATCAATACCACCACTCAACAAATGATTCAAAAAATCATATTTGGGTGATACATTATCAAACATCTGAGCAACTTGCTCTTTTTTAGATGCGTCTTGTTCTTTATAAGGGACAACGGTCATTATTTTGGTATTTAGGGATTGGGGAATTAGGGATTAGGAAAAGCCCCAATTACTTAATCACAAAGTTACTATACGTTGACAACATAACCCCTCGTTTGAAATTATTGTTTCTAAACTGTAATCTATTCATTTGTATTGTTGTAAATTAGTACGAATAAGTCAATCTAAAATAATAATTATGCAAAATTTCGGGCTATATTTTATGGCGTTTCTCTACATCGTAGCGGGTGTATATCACTTTGTGAAACCCAAATTTTATCTTTATATGATGCCTTCGTATATTCCTGCCCACAAGTTGATGGTGTCGTTGAGTGGCGTGGCTGAAATTATTTTTGGCGTAATGTTATTATTTCCACAAACCCGTTCCGTCGGTGCTTGGGGCATTATTTTGATGTTAATTTCGTTTTTTACCGTTCATATTTATATGCTGACGGACGAAGCTAAATTCTATAAAATTCCCAAAATATTCAGATGGATAAGGATTCCTTTGCAGTTTTTATTGATTTGGTGGGCGTATTCTTATCGGTAATTACAGTTATCAGTTATCAGTTAGGGAGCATCTAATTAATAAAGTACCCATGACTTCCATTAAACTTCCCGAAAGTAGAAATAACTTTCGGGAAGTTACCGAAAGATTTACTTCCCGAAAGTTATTTTTACTTTCGGGAAGTTCATACCAAGTGGGTATGTTTAAATTTGTATGCTCCCTTATCAGTTATCAACAAATAGAAATTTGCTTAGAAAGTTCCTTTTTACAAACAATTTTTCACTGTTTACTGATAACTGCTTACTGATAACTGTTCAAAACTCTCTTCCTATTGAAAATACTATATTCCTTTCTTTTCGGTCATTCGCAACATAACTAAATCTTACTACCAAGTTATAGTATGTTACAAAATCAAGCCCGAAGCCTCCACCAAAAATTGACTTATTGGCTAATTTACTTTTATTATTTTCACTAAATATATTTCGTGCGTAACCAAAATCCGCAAAAACATTGGGATAAATACCAATTGGGATTTGATTGAATTGCTTGATTTTCAAGAATTTAAGATTGATTTTACTGTTTATCAATTGATACCTCAATGTATTTCTTGCCAATATAAATGCACTACCATCAACCACGTATAATTCATATCCTCGCACTAAATCTGAGAAATATCCCAAGCCTCGAAGATTATTAAAAGGTTGTTTTTCTGGGAAAGAAACTTTAGCTCGTAGGTTCAGTGCGTAAAATAGTTTTTTGCTCAAAGGTTTAAACCACGAAGCCCCGCCTGTGAATTCCAGTTGATTTATATCATCGTTCGGTAAGATTCCTAACTTGTTGATTAACAGATCGTAACGTTTTCCACGCAGGGGATAGGCAACGTTGTCTCTAAAATCATAATTGAAATAATAACTCAACTGAAAAAACTTCTGACTCGTCCGATTATTCAAAAAATAATCAGGATTCAACTTACTAATTGTATCAGCAATTGAATTATTGTTATACCGTAATTCAAGCGTATGATTATCGTAAAAATGGTATCTTTTTCTTAAAAAAATAGCTCCCGAAAAGCGTCTGCGTAGAATCTCATCAGCATTTCTGATAAAATTTAAAGTATCATTCAAACTCCTGAAAGCCAGCGTTTTATTGGTAATGTAAGACATACTGAAACCCGCACCCGTTTTCATGGCTTTGTCAATATACGGCACTCTGTAACCCACATCAATCCGCTGGGTAAAACCCGATTCAAGACGCAGAATGATTCGCTCGGCTCGCCCTCTGAAATTGCTATGAATTAAGTCTAAACCGTAAGTAGTTCTGTTGAAATCTGCCCCTCGTTGAAACCACTCAGCATAATTTCTATCCGCAATCTGGAAAATCGGATAGCCCAAAATATACCATTGTTCCAAGAGTTTTATGTTGATAACTATCTGATTATCAGAATTTTGAATACAGTTCATCTCAACGGTAATAAATAAATTTGTATTGACTAATTTCCTTTTATTTAGGTCAATTCGTTTTTCAATATCCGTTTTTTTGATAGAATCTCCCAGCACAAAATCCAATTCCCGAAGAATAATATTTTCTTTGGTTTTGTGATTTCCCGAAATATTGATTTGCTGAATAATCAGTAAAGAATCAGCCGTTTGAAGTGGCTGATTTTGTGTGAAAAACGAAAAGAGAAGGGTTAAAAGTAGCATATTGCAAGTTAAGGATTTTTTTTCACGTACCACGGGACTTACCCAGCCCGAATCTTTCCCGTGCGTTGGAGTTCACTTCACGGAACAGACTTCCGTGCTATGTTTTTGGCTGGTTATAAATTTTAATTGTCAGCCAAAAGTATTATATTTTTGTATTTTTGGCTGAGTATAAATTTAAATACTCAGCCAAAAGTGTTATATTTACTCAGGTTTTGGCTGAGTATAAAATTTAATACTCAGCCAAAACCTCATAAATTTCAAGATAATACCAACATGAAAGAAATTATAGGTAGAGAAATTGAGAAAAATATTCTTCAGGAAGTTCTCTTTTCTGACGAACCAGAATTGATTGCTATTTATGGAAGGAGAAGAGTAGGTAAGACATTTCTAATCAGGCAATTCTTTGAACGTGAAATGATTTTTGAATTCTCGGGGCAATTCGATACCAAAACAAAAGACCAATTGCAAAATTTTAGTACCAAGATTGACGAATTTTCTCAATCTACTTTTCCCAGTATAGTTCCGTTAAATTGGACAGAAGCCTTCAACAAATTGAAAGTATATCTTACTCCTCTAATTGAACAACAAAAAGGTATAATTTTCTTTGATGAATTCCCTTGGATTGACTACCCAAAGTCTAATTTCCTGTCTTGTTTTGAATATTTTTGGAATGATTGGGCTTCAAAAAAAAGTAATCTAAAAGTTGTTATTTGCGGTTCGGCAGCATCATGGATGATTCGTAAAGTGATACGAAATAAGGGTGGCTTGCATAATCGAGTAACTAAAAAAATTAGGCTTTTACCATTTAGTTTGAAGGAAACAGAGCAATATTTATTGAGCAAAAATATCATCTTAGATAAATTCCTGATTACACAATTATATATGACTTTTGGGGGGATTCCACACTATTTGAAGGAAGTAAAAAAAGGCGAAAGTGTTGTTCAGCTCGTTGATAGAGTGTGTTTTACGAAAGACGGATTGCTGATTGATGAGTTTAAAAATCTGTTTATGTCTCTTTTTAGTAACTACGAAATCCATACTCAAATTGTACGAGAATTAGCGAAAAAAAGAATCGGTCTAACCCGACATGAAATTATCGAAAACCTTAAAATATCATCAGGAGGAACCATCACGCAAATTATCGAAGAACTTGAAGAGTCGGGGTTTATTACGGGGTATTCATCTTTTGGAATGAATCAAAAAAATACCCTTTATAAATTAGTGGATGAGTATTCTTTATTCTATTTGAAATTTATAGAAAACCAAAAAAGTAAGCAATCTTGGGGTCTCATTCAAAATACACCTTCGTATAGAAGTTGGAGTGGCTTTTCGTTTGAATCTGTCTGTCAAAAACATACCAAAGAAATTAAAAAAGCACTCGGTATTTCAGGAATTTATACCGAAGAATCTTCATGGCGAGATACAGATAAAGATAATGGCGGAACACAAATTGACCTACTCATTAATCGAAATGATAATTGCATAAATCTTTGCGAGATTAAATTTTCAGAGTCTGAATTTATTATTGATAAAAAATATGCTGACTCTATTCAACATAAAATCTTGATATTTAAGGAGAAAACAAAAACGAAAAAGACTATATTTTTCACCGCAATAAGTGTAGCTGGGTTCAAAATGAATGAATATAAACTACGCTGGGTTCAAAATGAAGTAGTAT
This sequence comes from Arcicella sp., assembly GCA_034519515.1. Lineage (GTDB taxonomy): Bacteria > Bacteroidota > Bacteroidia > Cytophagales > Spirosomataceae > Arcicella. The sequence goes on along the minus strand of JAXHOK010000051.1, from coordinate 151,000 downwards.
TGGAAGATCTTTTTATATAGCTATAATCACATTTTTTCTTCATAAATTAAAGAAATTAAGTAATATTGTGTAATAGGTTTTAGATGATAGGTTTTAGGTGTTAGTTGAAGCATTCACTAACACCTAAAACCTATTACCTAAAACCTTCATAACCAACCATTTTTATAATCAAAATCAATGATAAAACCCCGTTTGACCTTCTCCCAAATCATCAATATGAACGTTGGATTTTTTGGGATTCAGTATAGTTTTGGTCTTCAACAAAGTGCCGTAAACCCTATTTATGATTTTTTGGGAGCAAGTCCCGATGAAATTCCCCTTCTCAATTTAGCTGGACCGATGACTGGTCTGCTCATTCAACCCATCATTGGGGCAATGTCTGATAAAACTTGGTCGCCACGTTTTGGTAGAAGAAAACCCTACTTTTTTGTGGGGGCTTTAATGTGCAGTTTGGCACTTTTGGTTTACCCGTTCAGTAGTGCTTTATGGATGGCGGCAAGTCTTTTGTGGATTTTGGATGTGGGTAACAATACCGCTATGGAGCCTTATAGAGCCTTTATTGCTGATAAATTAGATGCTTCGCAACAGCCCACGGGTTTTCAGGCACAAAGTTTTTTCACAGGTTTGGGGCAAACTTTGGTCAATCTTTCGCTCTTTATTTTTCCTTTAATTTTCTTGGGAAAAACGGGTTCATTGCCTACATGGGTGTATGCTTCCTTCTTTTTGGGGGCGGTTTGTTCGATTGGTTCAGTGTGGTGGAGTATGAAAACTACGGCTGAAATTCCACCAACGCACGAAGAATTGGAAGAAATGAAAGCAACGCCACTCAATATTTTTTCACCTTTTATTGATATTTCAAAAGCCATCAAAGATATGCCTTCGGTGATGTGGCAACTGGCTTTGGTATATCTTTTTCAGTGGTATGCCTTGTTTTGTTATTGGCAAAATTCTTCAAAAAGTATTGCTCAATCGGTCTATAAAACTACCACTTATCAAGACAATCCCCTTTATAATGAGGCAGTTAGCTGGACGGGTTTGGTTAATGGTTGGTATAATATCGTGATGTTTTTGGTGGCGTTTAGTTTGGTATATTTTGCCAAAAAATATTCGCCAAAAATGGTTCATGCGTTTTGCTTGGTACTGGCGGGTTTAGGTTTTTTAGCTTTCCCGATGATTGAAAATAAGTATCTCTTATTTCCAGCCATCACAGGCTTTGGCATTGGTTGGGCGAGTATGATGGGGATTCCCTATTTGATGGTCGTGGGGTCGATTCCGAAAGAGCGTTATGGCGTTTATATGGGTATTATCAACATGATGATTGTGATTCCAATGTTGATTCAGACGCTTACTTTTGGGTATATTCTCAGAGAATTTTTGGATAATGACCCAGGAAAAGCCATCACTTTTGCGGGCGTACTTTTACTAATTGCCGCAGGAGCAACTTTGTTGATGAAATCAGGAAAAATGGCTGATAATCAAGAGGTTGTAATGAGTGGCGGAGGGCATTGAAATTATAAAACTTCCCGAAAGTAGATAAAACTTTCGGGAAGTGAGAAGAAGTTCTGTCCGATAATTTCCCGAAAGTTATTTTACCCTCAATGGATATTGTTTCGGGAAGTTACCTTTCCAGCAAAGCCAGTTACCGCCATCAATTTATCATTATTCCGAGCAATTAATAACACCTCTTTATTCCCAACTTTAATCTTCCGAATCCTCTTCACTTGCCCATCAATCTTCAAACCGTTTAATTTTGAAACTTCAAACTGACAGTTTCCTTTGTTAATCAGTACCGTTCCATAATCAGCATCGTATCTTCCCATTTCAATATTGCACTCATAAAAATTGCCTCCCAACAACACATCGGGTAATTTATCGCTGTTCACATCAATGATTTCGGAAGCAAAAAATGGGCTATATTGGGCTTTCATGGGTAAAGATTTCAATTCAAAACTACCTTTACCGTCATTTACCAAAATGGAATTACTGAAATTGTTAGCTTCAAAAATGGTTGCTTTTCCCAACTGACCGCTTCCCACAATATCCTCAATGCTGGCTTTGGCGAAGTCTTTTGCCAATAAAAACTTCTTTTTAGTGAAGGGAAATTGCTTTTGGGTTTCTAATTTATTGGGAAACAAAATCTCCGTTCCGCCCAAATAATAAGTCATCAATTGGTCGGTTGTGCCGTTTTCGTCAAAGTCACTCACGTACATTCGCAGAGGTTCATCAGGAGATACCTTCATGCGAGTGTTCAAACCCATATTTCCCGCCAAAATATCCAAATCTCCATCGCCGTCGAAGTCATACGGAAGGGTGAAATTCCACCAGCCTTTTTCGGTTGTGAGCATTTTTTTGACTAATTTGCCTTGCTGATTTTCCATTTCGCAGATGCCGTCCCATTCCAATGCCAACAATAAATCTTGGTCGCCGTCTTTGTCTAAATCTTGCCAAACAGCATTTTTTACGAAGCCAATATTTTTCAAATCGGCTGAATATCTGTCAGTTACGTCCGTAAATTTGCCCGTTCCATCATTTTGTAAAAGATAAGATTGCGGTACTTTTCCATACGCATAAGGTACAGAACGCCCGCTGATGAACAAATCCATTTTACCATCTTTATTAAAATCGGTAGTTGAAATACTGGAAGCGGATACGAAAATATTATTGAAGGCATTTTCTTTAATGGATAAATTGCCCTTTCCATCATTCAAATACACTCTTGGAAGTAGATAATTTGATTTACCCGAAAACTCGTTTCCTCCTTCGGCAATAGCTAAATCCAAATGCGAGTCACCATTGACATCTACCCAAATGGCATCAACTTCTTCATAAACACTGTCGGTTTTAAAGATAATTTGTGGCAATTCTCTGAATTTCCCCGATGAATTTTGCATATATAAATGGGGCATGGAAGTTTTGGTAGAACCCATAAAAACATCTTCTAAACCATCGTGATTAATATCAGCCACAGCCAAAGCTGGACCTTCCGAAGACATTTTGTGGGGAATCAAGGCTTCTCTTTCAAACTCCTGAAAATCATTTTCTTCGTGCTTGATGGATAAATTTAACTCATCGGCAATATCTGTAAATGCAGGGTTTTGAGTATTTATTTTATGGAATTTCTCAAAATCAAAAATAGGTAATCCTTTCTGATAAGTAATTGATATTGAGTTTTTTGTATTCTTTAAATCAATTTTCTGATAGGTTCTGTCAGTCCAAATCAAGTAGGCAGAATCAATATCTGCTTTATTGCCAAGTCCAATATTCAACGCCCCTTCGGCACTTGATTGAAACGCACGGACGGGAAATTTTTCGTAGGAAATCAACTCATTATTTTTCTTGAAAATCAAAATTTTTGCCCCAATTGCATTCAAATTTTTTTCCGAACCTTTTAAGTCAATTCTGATATGAGCATTTTGAGGAGCGTATTCATTGGCTTTATTTTCATACACAAACGCCTTTTGATTGATATTATTCGTTACAATATCCAAATCTCCATCATTGTCTAAATCGGCATACAAAGCTCCATTAGAATATGAGTTCTGGTTATTAAGTATTTGATTTTCAGCATCTTTAAACTTTAAATCGGGCGTATTTACGAAGAATTTGTTAGGAATTTTTATCTCGGGTAATTTATCAACCAACGAAATATCCGATTCGTCAAGAGTCTTTTCTTGAATCTTTTGTTGAATGTCGTCACTTGACACAAAATTGATATAATCCGTATCGTTCATTCGTTTGGGAATCCCGTTTGAAATGAACAAATCTTTTCTCCCATCATTATCAAAATCGACAAACAAAGGCGACCACGACCAGTCCGTGGCATGAATTCCCGAGAACATCCCAATCTCCGAAAATGTACCGTCGCCATTATTTAATTGCAAATTATTTCTGGAAAATTGGTTGTTGTAACCATATTTGAGTTTATATTGAGAAATGCTGTAAGAATCCTCCCCCTCCGATCTTTTCAAAATTTCACGGTCGAACGGGAGCATATCCATTGACACAACTTCTGGAAAAATATCATTATTTATATCTGCAACATCAACCCCCATTGAAAACTTACTGGTGTGTTTGATAGCGTTAGTCAATTCATCTTTAAATCGTGGCGGAGAACCTTTTTCGTTTTTTTGATTGATGTACAGATAATCGTTCTCATGAAAATCGTTGCCGATATAAATGTCTGGATAACCATCAAAATTTACATCGCCCACACTGATACCCAAACCATAACCCAAAGCAGAACTATTGATGCCGACGGTGCGGGTGATTTCGGAGTATTTTCCCTCCCGATTTTCAAAGAATCTATCACCTGCCAAAGGGTGAAGTGTACCTAAAAATTGGTTCCTTACTCCAAATGTCCCGTTTTGATGAACGGAATGGTTGAGCTGAAACATATCCAAATCGCCGTCTAAATCTGCATCAAAAAAGACTGCTTGCGTGCCAAAACCCACTAAATCCAAACCATATTCTTTTGATTTTTCTGCATAAATAGGGATGCCTTCTTTGGTGATTTCTTGGCAAATGTAAAGCAAGTTGTGAGCTTTAAGTAACTCAAAGTTACCCACTTGGCTCACGTATATATCCAGTTTCCCATCCTGATTAATATCCACAACCGACACCCCATTTGACCAATCGCCCGTCCATTTTTGGGAATTCTTTAAAGATATATCCGTAACATCTTCAAAGCTAATTCCTACATTATCTTTATTTCCTTTGTTCAGATATATTCGATTTTCCTTTTGGTTTCCCGTAAAGTACAAATCTATGAAACCATCATTGTTGAAATCACCAGAACCCACGCCCCCTCCGTTATAAAAATACATATAACTGAAAATATTAAGGTCTTTGGTGGCTTTCAAGTCATTGGAAAAAGTGAGTCCAGTTTTATCAGAATCTAATAATTCAAAGGCAGTTGTTTCTTTGTTTTTACACGAAAGAAACATGAAAAAAAAGATAAATATGAATAAATTATGGTGTTTTTGCATCTTGTTTACTTCCCAAATCATCTCAAACGAAAAATTTTGGGAACATCATTGTTAATTAAAGCAATAAAATTAGGTTTGCCTTGAAGATTGATTGGGCTAATCTGTTTTACCTCCCCATTCATCAGAAAACCACTCTCTTGATTGGTCAGAGCCTTGAAATTACCTTTGCCTTCGTTCAATAAAACGTTTCCTCGGCTGGCATCAATTGCCCCTAATTGGGGGATAAATCCCGTATAATTTCCCCCCATAATGAGGTCTTTCAAACCGTCTTTGTTGAAATCATAACAAGCAATGGCGTTTATGCAAGACAGTTGAACGGTTTCTGGTAAATCTACGGTTGTGAATTTTCCTTTGCCATCGTTTAAGGCAATAATCGACTTGCAGGATTTGATATTTTTGACCAACGCCCCTTCTAAAATATCAGTAGGAAATAAATCACTTAATGATTTTTGGGTGTAATCGATATGTTTCAGTATTTGCTTTTTGAGGAACGGAAATTGTTCTGCCATTTCTCTTTTCAAAAAAACGGGGATGTCTTTGCCCTCAATGGTTTTGGTCATAATTTTATCCACCGAACCATTATTATCGAAATCCTTTACCCAAATTTTTAATGGAGTTTCTGGCGATGCTTTCAAGGTGAAGTTTTCGCCCATATTACCCAAAATCAAATCGTTATCTCCGTCATTATCAACGTCTTGCACTTGCAAAGCTCCCCAAAAACCTGTCATTTCTTCCAAGCCCGTTTCGAGTTTTTGAAGTGTTTTCCCTTTTACGGTAAAAATAACGGACGACATCCAGTCTCCAGCCACAATCAATTCCTTCTTTTTATCACCATTGACATCTTGCCATTGAGCGTCCCGAATCATGCCCAAAGTTGCTAAATCGGGACTTACTCTTGTTGTAACATCGGTAAACTTCCCTTTACCATCATTTTCATAAATAAAACTGGCTGGATTTTGTCCGTATTGCATCGGTTGGCTGCGGCTTCCTACGAATAAATCAACGTCGCCGTCTCCATCAAAATCACAAGGGGCAACCACAGCAGTGTTGGTAGTATTATGGGGAATGGCTCGATTATCAAAGGAAAAATTGCCCTTTCCATCGTTTATATAGAGTTTATCAATTAATTCATTACTGCCGAATTCTACTTCATTACCACCACTTCCCACGTATAAATCCAAATCTCCGTCTTTGTCAGCATCAAAGAAAGATAGAGCCGTTTCCTCAAAATAGGCAAAAGTTTCAAATACTTTTTGAACAGATTTCTTGAAACCCGAGGTCGTTTGGAGGTATAATTGTCCCGCCTGATTTTTTACCCCTCCAATATAAATATCTTCTAAACCATCGCCATTTACGTCTCCGATTGCGGCTTTTGGTCCTTCTTTGGACAGTAACGCAGGGAGATTTTTTTCTTGATAAAAATCGAAATATTCGTCTTCTTGATGTTTGTCAAAAGTTGAATTGGTAGCTTCAAAAATTCCTTGTGAAATACTATTCTGCGGAACGGCTTTTACCATTTTAGCATCTTTAACAGAAGCCGTCAGCGTTTGGTCAATCTTGGGATTTTTAATAACAGAAACCTTTAAATCTGCCCAAGTGATGCGGACTGAGTCAATTTTTGTGCTTGTTCCCAGTCCATAAGTAAGCATATATTCCGTGCTTGATTGGAAACCTCTCGACGGGATTACGGAACGAGTTTGCATCATTCCGTTCATGTAAATATCCGCTTTCGAGCCAATGGCGAAGGTATTTTGACCTTCGCCTTTCAGATTTAGTTTGAGATAATGATTTTTCTCACCTCTTTTCTCAGCATTATTTCGATAGACAAAACATTCCATATTGACGTTATTGACCACCAAGTCCAAATCACCATCATTGTCTAAATCTGCGTAAGTTGCTCCGTTTGAAAATGAGGGCGTTGCCAAACCAAATTCTTCGGCTTTTTCATCAAATTTCAAAGTCTTTGTATTATGAAAAAAGTTGTTCGGAATGGGTGTGGAAGGCATTTTTGCAATGATGGATTGAAAACTCTTTTTTACACCATTCATTTGCATTCCTGTGTTTACTTCGTCCGCAAAAAAATCAATAAAATCTTGGTCAATTACGTCATTATAGATACCATTACAAACGTAAATATCATTATAAGCATCGTTATCGGCATCAAAAATCAAAGCTCCCCAAGACCAATCACTGGCGGCAACATTGGCAAAATTTCCAATTTCACTAAATGTTCCGTCTTGATTATTAAGTTGAAGACTATTTTGTTGAAATTGATGATAAAAACCTCGGTCTTCTTTTAATTTATAGACGTAATGATTATCAAATGAAGCCGTAGTTTTCAAGCGATATTCCGACCGTGGTAGCATATCGGTAGTGATAATTTCTGGAAAACCATCATTATTAATATCGCCCATATCTGCCCCCATCGAAGCCAAACTGATATGTTTGGTGCGTTGCTCAACTTCCTCCGAAAATTTACCGTTCTGTTGATTTATGTAGATATAATCTTTCTCGTAAAAATCGTTTGATACATAAATATCGGGGTAATTATCGTTATTTATATCACCCACCGTAACACCCAAACCGAAGCCAATGAGACTACTATAGATACCTGATTCTTTGGAAACATCCGTGAAATGTCCCTTATCATTTCGCATCAATTTATCTCCTCCGCCCTTTAAAAAATCCATTACCGACCAATCTTCTGCCCTTAGATTGCGGTCATTGGCGTAATCAAGTGTGTTTACGGGAATAAAACTATTATTGAGAATATAGCAATCAAGGTCGCCATCAAGGTCATAATCAAAGAAGGCAGCGTGCGTTGTGTAACCGCCCTCATCAAGTCCATATTTGGCGGCTGATTCCGTAAAAGTCAGGTCTTTATTGTTGATAAAGAGGGCATTAGTTTGCTTTTTCGTAAACTTACGATAGCCCGCATTGCACACGTATATGTCCAACCAACCGTCTGCATTTACGTCCACCATCACCACGCCAGTATTCCATTTGTCGGCTTCGGCAACGCCCGCTTTTTGGGTAATATCGTCAAAGTGAAAGTCTCCTTTGTTGAGGTATAATTTATTTGACCCCATGTTTGCCGTAAAAAAAACATCGGACAGACCGTCATTATTTATATCACCAACCGCAACGCCACCACCATTATAAAAATTGCGGTAGTTGAAAATATTTCCGTCTTCGGTATTTTCAATTTTGTTGATAAAATCAATGCCAGTATCCCTTTTGTCCATCAACTCAAAAAGTGTATCGTTCTTTTTTGAGCATGAAAAACAGATGATTAAACAGAGTGGAAATAATATCTTTTTCAATTTTTGTAATTTTTTTATTTTATCAGGTACTCAATTTGGTTCGATAATAGTAAAATCTATTACTTTCATAGCTTACATCCCCCTGCCCCCTTCAAAGGGGGATGTCCCAATTCATAGTTTAGTGCTAATAATTAATATTGAGAAAATTCACATCTTTAATTATCAGGAATGTCAAGTATCAGTAAATTCATTCTTAGAAATTAGTTACGAGTTTGGGAAATCCCCCTTTGAAGGGGGCAGGGGGATGTAAAACTGTAAAAATTACCAATAACTAATAACCTTCCCATCACAAACCGAGAAAACCCATGATTTTCCGATGTGTTTTATGTCTCGAACATCGCCTCTGAGCCACAAACCTGACTGGGCTGGCGTTTGATATTCGTAATTTAATTTTCCTTTTCCTTTCAATAATACGCCATGATTGGCATCAATTTTTCCAATCCGTAGGCGAAATTTACTTTGATTTCCACATAGTAAAATATCTTTTTTACCGTCTTTATCCATGTCCTCAATCGCAATTGCACACACGGGGGCGTATTGAGATTGAAAAGGTAATGGCTTGATAATAAAACCTTTACCCGTATTTTCGAGCAAGCAAGTTTCTAAATTTTCAGCCGTCAAGGTATTATTTTTATCCAAAATTTCTTTGGTAAACATCTCTTCAACACTGACGCTGCTGTATGATTTATAATCAATAAAAGTTTTGCGTAATGAAGCCACTTGCTCCAAGGCTTCGTCTCGACCAATGGCTGGGTATGATTTCCCTTGAATATAATAAGAAAAGTATGGGTCGATGGTCATGTTATTGTCAAAATCACCATAATTCAGGGTTGCTGGTTCATTAATATTTGCTTTTACGATGGAGTTTAATCCCAAATTCCCCATCACTAAATCCTCATCACCGTCTCCGTCCAAATCATCAGCCGCCACACTATTCCACCAACCGTGAAGGTTCTCAGGTATCAAACCCGAAGCATCAGCCGTAAATTTCCCATTCTGATTCAATAAAATAGTAGGTTGCATCCACTCGCCCACCACCACCAAATCGGGCTGTTTATCTTTATTGAAATCCGCCACCGCCATACTCGTAACCAAGCCCAATTTTCCCAAAGATTTCATACCGAATTTGCCTTTTCCGTTGTTGATGAGTAAATAACTTTCTTCACAATAGGGATATGAATTGGGCAATACACTGCCGCCAATCACCAAATCTTTATCACCGTCCCTGTCAATATCAAAGGCTTTCACGCACGAACTATTAATATTTTCGGTGGGAATTGCTGATAAATCCTTCTTGAAAATACCATTTCCGTCGTTGATATATAACCTGTCGGCTTGCCATTCACTTTTTAGTCTTTCGCTATAATTACCGCTTACGACATATAAATCCAAGTCCCCATCTTTATCAGCATCCAAAAATACCGCATCACGGTCTTCGGCAGGAGCATCTTTGGCAAAATCTGAATTAGGTTTTGCGGTAAATTTACCATCCGTCTTTTGCAAAAATAACATTCCACCTTGGTCTTTTGCCCCTCCTACATACACATCTTCTAATCCGTCAGCATTAACATCGCCCACCGCCATTTTACTACCTTGATACGATGGGTGATAGGGCAATAGAATCTGATAATCGAAGTCGTTTTTGTAATCTTCTTTATGAATAAAATCAAGTCCGTTATCTGTCTCTGCCAATAATGGAAGAGTCTGACCAACAGGTTGTTTTATCTGTTCAAATGATTTCGCATAATCTAAAATCAGCACTTGATTAGGCTTGACGTTCGTCAAAGTCTGCGTGCGGTGATTTGCCCATTCAACTGTAACCGTGAGTTTTCTTGTTTCACCAATACCAAACAAAAGGGCATCACAACTGGAAGATTCAAAGCCCCTCACGGGTGAAAATTCTTGTGATTGTTGCAAAGAATCAGTCTGAATAAAGACCTTTGCCCCAATGCCAAACGAATTTAAAGGAGAGCCTTTTAGCCTGATTTTCAAGTAATTGACTGGCGAATTTTCTTGCGTGGTATTCTGATAAATACAAGCTGTTGCGTTATTATTATTCGTGATAAGGTCTAAATCTCCATCATTATCCAAGTCGGCACACATTGTTCCATTCGAAATAGTTGGTTCGTCAAAACCCCAATTAACTTGTTCGTTCGAGAAGGTAAGATTATGTTTATTTCTGAAAATGTAATTTTTGGTTTGTGATGACTCCATTCTTTTAATCACCTCATTAGTAGGTATTTGCACGCCATTTTCAAGAAGGTCATCTTGAAATTTAACAAAATCAGAATTGGTAAAATCCTTTAAAATGCCATTACTCACAAAAATATCTTTGTAACCATCCAAGTCAAAATCTGCCATAATTGTCCCCCAACTCCAATCAGAAGTGGCAACATTGGCTAAATGACTAATTTCGGAAAAATGACCAGCCTCCTTTGGATTTGCATTGACCTGCAACATATTTCGCATATTTTGATGCCAAAAACCGTTGTTCAATTGGGCTTGATAAACATTCCAATTATCAGGGAAAATTAATGACTTTTGCCTTATATTATCTTCGGGAAGCATATCCAAACTGAAAATATCGGGCAGTTGGTCGTTATTAATATCGGCAATATCAACGCCCATCGTGAAGTTTGAAGTGTGATCTATGCGTTCACGCAATTCATCTTTGTATCGTGGCGACGAACCGGTCCCATTTTTCTGATTAATGTACAAATAATCATCCTCCACATAGTCATTTCCCACATAAATATCTGGGTAACCATCATTATTCACATCCGAAATCACCAAGCCCAATCCAAACCCCAAAGCATTACTTTTGATGCCAGCCTCAGCGGTTACTTCGGTAAATTTCTGATTATCATTCCTGAACAATTTATCCCCCGCATTATAATCTCGTTCGGCACGCATGACGGCAGCCTCCTTGCGTTGATAATTTTTGAGGTTGTGATTTATCAAAAAACAGTCTAAATCACCGTCTAAATCATAATCAAAAAATGCCGCTTGGGTCGAATATCCCCAATCATCCAGACCATATTCTACAGCTTTTTCAGAGAAAGTTAAATTGTGATTATTGATAAAAAGTTGATTTTTACGAAGTGAATCTTCTTTTTTTCCTGAATAACAAACGTAAATATCAAGCCAACCATCGGCATTAATATCCACCATCGTTACGCCAGTTTTCCAAGCCCCTTTTCTGCCCTCAATGCCCGCTTTGGCGGATATATCTTCAAATTTCAAAGAAGAATCTCTATCTCCTTTATTCAAATACAGTTTATTAGCAACTTGATTTCCCGTAAAAAAAATATCAACTTTTCCATCATTATTGACATCGCCAACCGCTACACCTCCGCCATTATAAAAATATTCATAGCTTAGAATATTCTCCTCTTCGCTTTCTTGCAAGGTATTCGCAAACGTTATTCCCGTAACAGAAGGGTCTGTTTTTTGGAATAAGGTTTTTTCTTTCTTACTACAACCTTCAAGACACAAGCAAAACAAAATGCTCACACTAAGTAGATATAAAGTGGTTTTATGATTCATTTTTATTCTTTAAAATCTGCGGGTTCTTTTTTAGTTCTATATTTTCCTTCTACACAAGCTGCTTTCGGTCCCATACGTGGCGAAGGTAAAATTATTTGTCTGCCGGGATAAACTCTGTTGATTGGAGTGTAATTTCCTGTTCCAATATTTCTATCAACATAAATCGTTTTTTCTTGTGAACCAAATACTTCAAAAGCTCCAATTATTCTTTCTTTTGGATTTTCTTTTGAAAAGATATTTGGGCTAAATTGAGTCTCGGTAGGCACGTCAAATAACGTTCCAGAGCCTTGTGTAACTCCCTTGATACTTCTAAAATACTGGTATATCTTTTGAGGAATTACTCTCTGTTCTATTTTTAAATAATACAATGACTGACTCTCAAACGGAACTCTGGTAATTGGAATGTTAGTAACCTTCTGCCCATTTAAAAGATTGTCTGATAATAGATTGTAGGTAGAGTTACTGGAAATATCAAAACAGTTTCCATCACACTTATAATTGATGAGTTCAACCTCTGTTTGTCCATCAGGAAAATTAATATTTGAACTACACCCACTAAAAAAATAATCATAGCCTCTCGAACAACTGGCACAGTAAACCGTTCGCTCCACGTGTGTCCACTTCCATTGATAGAACTGATTGGGTTTGGGCGAATCTGTAAAATCAAGGCTCACATCAAATCCCACGCTTCTGACATCCGTGAGTGGATAATTGTTTTTTACCGCAAATTCAGTTTTAATATTATCAATCTTTGGCGAAGCAATTAGCTTCTCAGGACTCGAAAAATAGCTTTTCCCATTCCCCAAAACGATATTCAAAGTGTAAGTATTCCCAACAATACCCTTAAAATTTTCTGATGTTTCATAAACTCCATCCGCTATTCCGGATAATCTTTGCGTATTTCCCGTGTCATCAACAAAAGAAACTCTTGCTGAGGTTACAGGTCTGTTTTCAATATTAAGTGTAATACTTGGCGAAGAGTAAGAAACAAAAACTCGGTTTAAACCTCAAATGAGCGGTACAGTTAATATTATTACTGATAATACCAGTCTTACTGAACGATTATTGAAAAAAATAAACTTATTGCATAACGATATTTTAGAAAATTAGGATACACTGCCTCCTTTAACCAACTTATTAAAAAATATTCGGATTGCTCTTATCAAGCGATCAACACATCGTTTATTAAATAGACTCTTTGAAATTCTACTAATTTCCAAATACTTTTTTATCCGTAACATCAATAAACTTATACCTTGGCTTTTTGATAATTAAAACTCCTCTAAAGTCTTTCCATAATTTAGGATTTCTATACCTGAGTAATATCTCCCAACCTTTCCATCAATCTCAATTATTAATTTTTCGAAGGAAATCTCTTTTATTTTGATAACACCAGCCGTCAATACGTTCCCATTTCCTAAATTTTCTTTTATATCAATAATTTTCCCAATCATAAGATTAGTATTGAACTCATTAATCGTTCCCGATGCAACGTTAAAATTACTGTTCTTAAAACCACGCTCAACTGGCAAATTCAATACAATATGGCTATTATATTGATCTTTTAATTCAGTAAATATTTTTTGTGGTGTTACATCTACTTCACCTGTAAATACACTGTTTGAGACATAAAATAAGGTGTCATTTACTTCAAATATTGCCCTTGCCTCATTATTTTTTAAAAGTGACAATTGTTTATTAATTTCTTCCTCAGTAATTTTTGATTTATTGCAACTAATCAAAAATAGTCCTAATAAAAGCGGAATAGAAAAAATTGTTATTTTTAGCATAGTTTTAAGCGATATGATGTTAAATGAAAAATGCTCGAAATTTCGAGCATTTTTCATTTGATAAATATTCAATATTAATATCCGAAATTCTGTTTCAAATTAGGGTTTGTATCAACCGCTCTTTGAGGGATTGGAAATACAACTACGTGATTTGGAGAAGTAGCCGCCTTATTATCCATCGGATTTAAGAACGTTCCGAAACGAACCTGGTCGTTTCGTCTCCATCCTTCCCAGTATAATTCGTGACCACGCTCTTCTAATAATGCTTTTTCCGTAAGAGTTGCCAAAGCAGTTAAACCTCTATTTGTACGAATTTGGTTTACCAAGGTCAAAGCACCAGCAGCATTTCCGCTTCTAAACAAGGCTTCGGCTTTCATCAAAATAACATCAGCATATCTAAAAAATACATAATCGTTAGCTGAATTATCAATATTTGCAGGGTCTAAGGGATACTTAATTACACGAATTCCCTTGGTTTCGGATGCAAAAAGTATATTTACATCGGATGTAAATGCTAAAGGATTACCGCTTCTATCCTTTAAATTAACTCCTTTCTCGTCTTTCTGTTGTCCAATCAAAAATCCTGTATTTAGACCACTCTTGTCTGTAAATCCAGTTAGCGGACCACCCAAACGGACGTCTGTTTTTTCAAAACTATTGTAAAAATCCGCCAAAGTTGTAAACCCATTCCAACCGTTTGGCTTCTGGTTGTAATGTAGTGTCATATAACTACGCTCTCTGACATTTGCAGGCTGATCTGTGTTGCTGTTTTCACGAACAAATATTAATTCTTTTGAAACTGTCGAATTGTCCCACTTAAAGTTATCAAAATATTCTCTCGCAGGTTCTATTGAGTATTTTCCAGAATTAATCACAGCATCGGCATATTTCACAACGTTATCCATATCAGCTTTCGCAAAGGTGAATGGTCCAGAAGGAGTTTTTGGATCCTGTGCGTAAACGGCTTTATTAAGGATAGCCTTCGCTAATAAAAAGTTCGCAGCCTCTTTTGTAGCCTTCCCTGCATTACCAGATGGTAGCGTACTTGCAGCAAATTCTAAATCTTTCACAACAAAGTCTAGAGCATCTTTACGTGAAAACACCTTAGGGTTTGAATCGGGAGAGTCAGTAGCTTCTCTAAATGGTACCTGTCCAAAGAAATCGACAAGATTGAACATAAAAAAGGCTCTTAAAAATGATGCCTCCGCCTTCGATTGGTTGTCAGTAGATTTAGCAATAACTTGTGTTGCTCTAAAAACACCAATATTCATAATGTCCCAAGTATCATTGATTTGGTTGTGTTGGGCATCCCAAGTATGTTGATGTAACTTACGCCACGTTCCAAAATCACCCCAATCTGTTCCACGAGTTGGGCCTTGCATTTCATCGGAGGTGTGTTCCTGTAAAGCATACATATTAGACTGACTATTAAACGCATTCAGTTGATTGTAAACTCCAGCTAAATCTGAGGTACTTCCGCCACCAGACCCAGTGTCAATGGTTTTACGACCCAATATTTCTTCTTCTAAACTACAACTTGTAGTTGCCCCAGCAACGAGCAATGCTCCTAATGCCAAAGGGTATAATTTATTTCTAAGTTTCATTATTTTGTTTATGTTTTTTTAATTTATAAAGTATTTGTTTACTTTATTGGTTTTAAAAAAATGCTATTTTTTTGTAAAAGATTCATAAATTGATGTTGAAACTATTTAGACAAATTTAAGTAGTTTCAACATCAATGTACAATTTCTATTTAAAAGCCTAAGTTCACTCCAAATGTAAAGGTTCTCGCACTTGGGTAAGCAGTGTAATCAATACCCAAAGAAGGAACATCATTTCTCGCTTTGTTTGTATTAACTTCTGGATCTAAACCTGAATAATCTGAAATCAACAATAGGTTTTGTCCTGCCAAATTTACAGTTAGCGTTTTGATTTTACTTGAAGTTGGCATATTAAATGTATAACCTAATGAAAGGTTCGATAAACGAATGAAGTCACCTTTTTCTAAAAAACGTGTTGAAACTTCTGGAGGATTCACGGCATTTTCAGTACTGTTTGCAACAGCTGTGGTCACGTTACGTCCATTCTTCAAACTACCTTTTGTAAATAAAGCATTAGCAGTGTTATTATATAAGAAATTTCCGCTTGAACCATTAATGAAAATACTTGCATTTAGTCTACCAAAGGTAAAATTATTGGTCAAGCCCCAAGTGAATGTTGGTATCGCACTTCCTTCAACATTAAATCTGTTGTCATTTGGTAAAATAGCAAATCCATTTTGGTCAAATCCTGAAAATGTTGGTAAAAAGAATGAGAACAAAGGGTATCCGTTACGGATAGTTTGTACATACGCACCTGATAAACCCTGTCCATTTATATCACCCGTAACAACGTTCCCATCACCAAAATCTTCAATAATATTTTTGAGTGATGTAGCATTAGCTAAAATCTCCCAAGTAAATGATTTTGACTGAACCGCTTGCAATGTTAAACCAACTTCAAACCCTGTATTTTTGATAGTACCTGGAAGATTAACCCATCTTCTTGATACTGCGGCAGGTTGTGCATAGTTTGCCAAGAAAATGGGATCAATAGTACTTTTATTGAAGTAATCAATTGTACCACTTAGCTTCCCTTGTAATATGGCAAAATCAATACCTGCACCATATTGGGTTGTTGTTTCCCACTTAATATTTGGATTCGCCGCATTTATTGGTACACTACTACCATTTAGTTTACGTTGAGAAATGGAACCCGCAACCCCGCCTGGGAACTCTTGATTACCTGTTCTACCCCAATTTAAACGGAAACTTAAATCGTTGAATATATCTTTTGGAATAAACGCTTCATTCATTAATTTCCACTTAAATGCAAAGGCAGGGAAAACGCCATATTTGTTATTTTCTCCAAATTTAGAAGATCCATCCGCACGCACAGTACCTGTTAAAAAATACTTGTCAGCAATGCTGTAATTTACACGGGCAAAGTATGACTGTAATTGTTGTCTGGTACTGTCTCCAAAAGTTGGGATTTTTTTGCTGTATCCATCTAATGATGTAGCAACGTCTCCTGTTTTGACACCAAATCCTATGTCGTTGTAGCCATAGTTTGTAAAATTTTGATATGAGTATCCAACCAAAGCATTCAATGCACCTTTACCCATTTTTTTGTCGTAAGTAAGCGTATGTTCAACCAAAGTGGATGCTAAAGCTCTGTTTTGAATTATTCCACGCCCGTTACCCGACACTTGGTCTGCCCTCACTTCTTCAAAGTTTGTGTTGTCTGTGTAACCTAACAATCTTTTATCCATCCATGTGTTTCTAACACTTGATGAATTATCAAGCCCTAAGGTGAATTTGTATGATAAGTCCGGTGTTAACTTATAAGTAGCACCTACATTTGCCAAGTATCTGGTTATATTGTCTGAATCATCAATGTAAGCTAGCATAGCGGCAGGATTACGGAAATCTCCTCCTGGGTGGAAAAATGTTCCGTCAGGGTTCAAAACAGGATAAGTAGGGTTTGCTTGAATAGCCGCACCGACTAAGCTACCTTGAAATCCTGCATTATCAGAAATTGGAGCATAAGTATTTTTATTACTTGAACCTGTTAGGGTTAAATCAAGAATTAACTTATCATTGAACAACTCCTGTGTTAAATTTATACGACCTGTTAGGCGGCTTAACCCAGATTTTTTGATTATTCCTTGTTGGTCTGAAAAACCAACCCCCACACGATAGCGAGTATTTTCGTTTCCACTTCCATAACTTAAGTCATAATTCTGAGAAAGAGAAGTTCTGAAGATTTCATCCTGCCAGTTTGTATTGGCTTTTCTGTTAACTTCATTAGCATCGCCCCCAGCTTTCGTTACCCCTGATAAAAATGTTGAAGCATCTAATAAATCATAAAGCGTCTTATGGCAGATGATACACTGAAATTTGTTGATAATTGAAATCCTTGCCCTGCTCTTCCTTTTTTGGTAGTAATTAATACAACCCCATTAGCTCCTCTTGAACCATAGATTGCAGCTGCGGAAGCATCTTTCAAAACAGATATGTTTTCAATATCATTAGGATTTAGAAATGCCAGTGGGTTTCTCGAAGATGATGTTCCTCCTCCCGCATCAAGTCCCCCCGCAGAGGTTGAGCCACCGTCCAAAGGAACTCCATCAACTACAAACAGAGGATTATTACCAGCACGGATAGAACCTGTACCACGAATACGAATATTCACACCCGCACCAGGCTCACCACTTGCAGGAGTAATTTGAATACCCGCAGCACGTCCCTGTAATAATTGCTCAGGAGATGCAATAACTCCTCTATTAAAGTCCTTTGAACCTAACGACGTAACGGAACCTGTAGCGTCTTTAACTTTCTGAGTACCGTAACCCACAACAACAACTTCTTCCAAAGCCTTATTGTCAGATACTAACACTACATCAATTACAGATTTGTTTCCAATAGCAATTGATTGCTTAGCGAATCCAACAAATGAATAAACCAAAGTAGCATTAGCAGGAACAGTAATTTTGTATGTACCGTCAGTCGCTGTTTGCGTTCCTTTGTTAGCTCCCGCTACCGAAACCGATACACCAGGTAGTCCTGAATTATCGCCACCGTCAGTTACTTTACCAGTAACAGTTTTGTCTTGTGCATAAATGCCCACAGACACCAGCATAGTAATAGCCATCAATACTACTTTCGTAAAAGCGTTTGATGCTACACCTTGTCGCTCAGAGCGACCGAACCACTTGTAAAAATGATTGTTCATAAGGTTTTGTTAAGATTGGAAAATGGTTAATGAAAAAACTAAACAATGTCAAATTGTCCGGAAAATTAGATGGAAATACTCATTAGTTTACCTGTCTGTGAAGTTTTGAGATTTAGGCAAATTTGGCTCTTTCGATGGATGAAATATGATATTGTTATAAAAATGTTGCACAAAATAGGGGAGAAAGTTTTTAAAATTCAATTTTTTGGGCAAAAAGTTTTATTTTAATTTTCTAAAAATCACTTAGAGAATTGTACTTATTTTGGCTTGCAATATTTAGCACACATTAGAACAGTGTTTGCAAAAGTTTGCAAAAGTTTGAGAAACAGCATTTCAAAGAACTTTTCGTTAAATGATGTTAAAATAATGACGAACAAAAATGTTTTACAAATTGTATTATTTTAATATAGATGTGCCATAAAAATATTTTAAGCTAATTCAAATTGAATTTAGTAGTAAATTTGAAGTCTGAAAATAGAACTTAGAAAAACAATATAATTCTTAGTAAAATACAAAAATGACTGATACACAATCACTTGCCAATCTTGCCACTCAATTGGAGGGAGAATTTCACTATGATACCGTTATGCGTACACTCTACGCAACAGACGCTTCCGCATACCGTGAAATGCCTGCGGCGGTAGCAATTCCAAAAACTATTGAGGATATTAAAATCCTTATAAATTTTGCACGTGAAAATGGTACTTCTATCATCCCAAGAACGGCTGGAACTTCGTTGGCTGGGCAGGTTGTGGGCAATGGAATTGTGGTGGATGTGTCCAAAAATTTTACGCAGATTTTAGAAGTAAACAAAGAAGAACATTGGGTGCGGGTTCAGCCTGGGGTGGTGCGTGATGTGTTGAATATGGAATTGAAAAAACACGGACTTTTCTTCGGACCAGAAACCTCTACTGCCAACCGTGCGATGATTGGGGGAATGGTTGGAAATAATTCGTGCGGTTCAAATTCGGTAGTGTACGGTTCTACCCGTGAACATTTGATGGAGGTGAAAGCGATTCTTTCGGACGGTTCAGAAATTGAATTTAAAAGTTCAGGGAAACAAGGGTATGAAGAGTTATTAGATATTGCTAATCAAAAAAACGGTTCAGCTTCTTTATTTGAAAAAATTTATCGAGAAACTAACTCCATTCTTTCGGATAATTTCAATCAAGCCGAAATCCGCAAAGAATTTCCAAAACCAACCATCGAAAGGCGAAATACGGGTTATGCCTTGGATATGCTTTTGAACTGTGAGCCTTTTACCGAAGGGGGAAAACCTTTTAATTTCTGTGAATTAATCGCAGGGTCGGAAGGTACGCTTTGCTTTTTGACGGAAATAAAACTTCATGTAAATGATATGCCTCCGTCTGAGATTGGTTTGGTTTGTGGGCATTTCAACACGGTCGATGAATCTTTACGGGCGAACTTGATTGCTTTAAAATATAACCCTTCGGCTTCTGAACTGATGGATCATTATATTTTGGAATGTACAAAAGCCAATAAAGAACATAGTCAAAACCGTTTCTTTGTTCAGGGCGACCCAGGAGCGATTTTGGTAGTTGAATTGCGTGGAAATTCTCACGATGAAATTGCTCAAAAAGCCCAAGATATGGAAGCCGAAATGAGAGCTGCTAACTTGGGTTATCATTTTCCAGTGGTTTACGGGGCTGATACTAAACGGGTTTGGGATTTACGAAAAGCAGGATTAGGACTGCTCTCAAATCTTCCTGGTGATGAAAAAGCTGTTGCCGTAATTGAAGATACTGCGGTGGATGTCAATGACTTACCCGATTTTATTCGTGATTTTAATGAAATTTTAGATAAAAATAATTTGTATTGTGTGCATTATGCCCACGCAGGTTCAGGCGAAATACATTTACGCCCGATTATTAACCTCAAAACGGTTGAGGGAAATAAGCAATTCAGATTAATTGCGGAGGAAATTGCGACTTTGGTTAAAAAATACAAAGGTTCTCTTTCGGGCGAACATGGTGATGGGCGTTTAAGGGGTGAATTCATCAAGCAAATGGTTGGTGAACATAATTACCAACTGATGAAGGATGTTAAACGCATTTGGGATCCCCACAACGTTTTCAATCCCAACAAAGTGGTTGATACGCCCCCGATGGATACTTTCTTGCGTTATACGCCTGGGCAACAAACGCCCGAATTCAAAACGACTTTCCGCTTCACTGACCAAGATATTTTGCAACACGCCGAACAATGCAACGGTTCGGGTGATTGTCGGAAGACACATCTTTCGGGTGGCACGATGTGTCCGTCTTATATGGCTACACGCAATGAGAAGGAATCTACACGGGCGAGGGCGAATATTTTGAGAGAATTTTTGACAAATTCTGAAAAAGAAAATCGTTTCGACCACACAGAGATTAAGGAAGTCATGGATTTATGTTTGGCTTGCAAGGGCTGTAAGTCGGACTGTCCTTCAAACGTGGATGTGGCAAAATTGAAGATGGAATTTATGCACCAATACTATAAAGAAAATGGTGTGCCTTTGCGGAGTCGTTTAGTAGGGAATTTTGCCAACATTTCAAAAATCGCTTCTTATGTCCCTTGGGCTTATAATTTGGTTTACGATACGCCCATTTTGCGAAAAATTGCTAATACCGTGGTCGGTTTTCATCCCGATAGAACAATGCCTCATTTGGCAAATAAAACATTTATGAAAAGCTATCGACAGTCGGCAGTCGGCGGTCAGCAGTCGGCAATTAGCGTTGAAGAGTTGAAAGCCGAAAGCCGAAAACTGAAAGCCGTTTACCTTTTTATTGATGAATTTACCAATTATAACGATGTTGAAATTGGTATCAAAACAGTGAAATTATTGAATCGTTTGGGATATGAAGTTATTGTGCCCAATCACGTAGAATCTGGTCGTCCGCAGTTGTCAAAGGGGCTGTTGAATGATGCTAAAAAGTTGGCTAATCAAAATGTTTCAATGTTAAAAGGTTTGATTTCCTCAGAAACTCCTTTGCTCGGAATTGAACCTTCGGCTATTCTCACTTTCCGTGATGAATATCCTGATTTAGTGGATGAAAATTTAGCGAAAGATGCTCAAAAACTTAGCGAAAATGTGTTTATGATTGAGGAGTTTTTGGCTCAGGAAATTGAAACAAAACGTATCTCAAAAAGTGCGTTTACAACCGAGAAAAAACTGATAAAGTTACACGGACATTGTCAACAAAAAGCCTTGACAAATATCGTTAATGCCAAGAAAACCCTCTCATTTCCAGAGAATTATGAAGTACAATTGATTCCGAGTGGATGTTGTGGAATGGCAGGGTCATTTGGTTACGAAAAGGAACACTTTGAACTCTCAAATCAGATTGGGGAATTGGTGCTTTTTCCAACC
Source organism: Arcicella sp. (assembly GCA_034519515.1). Taxonomy (GTDB): domain Bacteria; phylum Bacteroidota; class Bacteroidia; order Cytophagales; family Spirosomataceae; genus Arcicella. The sequence continues at coordinate 129,213 of JAXHOK010000051.1, read as the reverse complement.
ATCCGCCAGCAAACAGAGGATGTAATTATTGCGGCATCTGGTACAAGTTGCAGACATCAAATTCACGATGGAACTGGACGAACCGCCAAACACGCTGTGGAGATTCTGTTTGAAGCATTGGTGTAATTTAAAAGTCACAAGTTGAATGTCGTAAGTTATAAATTAAGATAGTATTACTTATGACATTCAACTCAAAGACTTACGACTTTATTCCCGCCAAAAGTCCATCAACCATCATATCAATATCATTCTGGTCATTATAAACATTGGGAGAAATTCTGATAGCTTCACCTCTAAATGAAAGTATCACATTTCGTTTTTTCATTTCAGCTTGAATCTTGCTCACATCCGCACCCATAGGAAGTCGTAAACCCACCAAATGATTACTTCTAAATGTCTCATCTTCAACCCAAAAGCCTTTTTCTTGAAGTATTTTTAAGGGTTCTTCCAAAAGATTTTTGCAATAATTTTGAATATTATCAACGCCCCAACCTAAGATTTGGGTCATAGCAGCAACCATCATCGGATTTAAGATAAAATTACTTCTTTCACCCACATTATAACGGTCAGCTTTGGGGCGATAATGGTCTTGATAATTGACCAAATTTTTGAATTCTTCCGAACCCACACGGTTTATCCAATTGCGTTCAATGGGTGAACCCGTATCAAAGTATTCCCCAAAATAAGCCACTCCCGAGGAATATGGTCCCAATAACCATTTATAGCCCACATTTATCAAAGCATCAGGTTTAAATGACTGAATATCAATGGGTAACGCTCCTGTAGATTGTGTTCCATCAATAACAAATAATGCTCCGTATAACCTACATTGACGACCAATTACTTCCAAATCAAACCGTGTGCCATCCGCCCAGTGTGTTGGTGAAATCACAACCATACACGTATTCGCATTGATGGAACTTATTAAGGTTTCGTTCCAAATCTTTCCTCTATTTTCCAGTATTTGAGGCGGCGAAATCGTTTTGGTAATCAACCCTTTTTCCGTGCAAACTCCTTCCCACGCATACACATCCGAAGGGAATTCTTCATGTACCATCAAGATTTCTTGACCCGCTTGTAAGTTTGGTTTGAATCCTAAATTACGAGCCACGATAGCCATGCCGTAGGAAGTTGAAGGAATCAAGGCAATGCGGTCTGAATCAGGACAATTAATGAGTTGAGCAAAAAGTTTTTTAACGGGTTCGGTCGTCTCAAAAAATGTTTCTTGTGTGATAAGATGAGGCTTAGATTTACGCATAATCCCCTCAAAACCAGCTTGTTCAACTGATTTTAGATTGGGCGACATCGTAGCACAAGAAATATAATGGACACCTTCATCAAGATTGAATAGTGATTTTTGGCAGGTAAGCATAGTTTTAGTTGAAAGTTTATCAGATTATAAGAAAAGCGTATCGATTTGTTCTTTTAAGTTTTGCTAATAAACCCATGAACGTTAAACTCATAAACTTTACTGCAATAATTTATCTCCATTTTTGGCAAAAATAATCTTCAATCCAGGATCTTTTTCCGTACTGACATCTTGAACCATCAAGTTATTGCCATCAGATATTTGCCAAGTCTTCATTTTAGAAATACCTTTTCCTTTTCCATATTTTTTATCAAAAAAATCAACAAATTCATTCATTAAACTATCAACTTCCGTCTTGTTCTCGATAAAGATATCAATCGAAATAGCACTAATATTATTTTCTGCATTGTTCGAGTAAATAATATCTGCAAAATTCAAATCTGAACCATCAAAATAAGCAGTAAAACTTTTACCACTTTCAGGTTGAATTTCAGAAGGTAAAATGGTTTCTTGGAGCGTTTCTATTTTATCGCCAATGCTCACACCACGAGCCATGCCAGCATCTGATTTCATGATTTGCTTGAAAATCATACTGTAATTTTCAATAGATACCCTTTTAACGGATGAATCAGCGGGAGCGGAAGTTTCAGTTTGAGATTCCTGCTTTTTATGTCCGCAAGTAATCAATAAGGAAGACGTAATAACAATAGCAAGGACAACGTAATATTTTTTCACGATTAATGGATTTTGTAATAAACACTTTCAAAGAAATGTCTATTTTTGAATAATTGAAAACCAAAAATACAAAAAATATAGCATTCTTATAAATAAAGCTACTGGATGTAGTGTACAACTCTAACACCCCAACCCCTAATATCCAACCTCAGAACCCCAAATATCACCTAATTATGTGATACCAATTAACAAATAAATTAGTTAATATTGCAATTAAAACAATAAAACACTTTATTCGATAACATGAATTCATCAGCCATCAGAATTGTAGTATATGAAGACAATCCAGACTTGCGGGAAAGCCTTTCTGTGTTATTACGTGGTTCAATGGGTTTTGAATTAGTAGGGACTTTCGTGAATTGTGAGCGAGCGGCAGACCAAGTATTAGAACTTCGCCCCGACGTAGTATTGATGGATATTGATATGCCCGTGGTCAATGGTCTGAAGGGATTAAAAGCCATCAAAAAAGTTGCCCCGCAAACTAATGTTTTGATGTTTACGGTCTTTGAGGATAACGAAAATATTTTTGAAGCAATTTGTTCAGGGGCTGTAGGTTATCTCTTGAAAAGAACACCACCCGCTAAACTTTTAGAGTCAATTAATGATGCTTACCATGGAGGAGCACCCATGACATCAAGTGTTGCCCGCAAGGTTTTACAAATGCTGCCTCCTCAGCAACGTACTGCCGATAATGTTTCGTACAAATTGACGGAGCGTGAAACAGAAATTTTGAATTTATTAGTTAAAGGAAACAGTTATAAAATGATTGCCGATAAATGTGGCATCAGTATTGATACTGTTCGTACTCATATCAAAAAAATATACGATAAGTTGCACGTACATTCGCAAACTGAAGCCGTTGCGAAAGCAATTCATGAAAGTATAGTTTAACAATATCATACTATCATGTGATTGACAGGTAATTTAAAACACTGCAACTTTGCATCAGAATTATTACTAACCACTTTGATAGATACGATTTATGGAACAAACTAAACTAATAAACTATCATGGTAACAGCACTAACGAATTTCAATACTTTTGTGCCACACAATTTTAGAAGTGAATTTACGACTTTTGGCAAAGAAAATATTTTATTAAAAGAGCGGAGTATTTCACTACCAATATCCTGTAAAAAAACAATGACAGTGGCATGGAAAGACATCAGCCACCTCGAAGCTATCAGCAACTATACCATGTTTTATTTTAATAATGGAAAAAAATTGTTAGTTTCTCGTACAATGAAAGATTTTTTAGCTAAATTAGATGCGGAATTGTTTGTTAGGGTTCACAAATCATTTGCTATTAACTTGAACTATCTTATTCAGTTCGATGTTAAAGAGGAGATGTTTGTTCAACTGAAAGACGGAAAAAAAATTTCAGTTTCGAGAAGAAAGAAAAAGGATTTTCTGGAAAAGACAAGAAATTACATGGAATTTGCCGAATTAGCTTAATTGAAAATCTTGCTATAACTTAGCAAAATAATTTGAAATTAGTGGTTAGGTATTTAGGAAACAGGGGCAACCCTTGTTGCCCCATGTTTTTAGAATCCAGACCAAAAAAATATAATATAGTACATATTTAAAGATAATAGGTGTAGAACTATTAATTTGCACAGGGGGACGTTTTTAACGTCTCCTTTTGTCTTTTATGGGGGGTTGGATTTTTAATGAAATTACTCATAAAACTAACTAAGTACCGTTTACTAACTCCTTCATTTATTGGCCAAAATCCATGAAAATGTCTTCATGGATTTCTTTCTTTTTAACTATTTGATTATCAACATATTAGCCCCCCCCTCCGTAGCTTTATTTTTCTATAATCGTATAAAATTGCAATTGAAATAACAAAATAAGTTTCTATATTTATCATAATATTCTTAAGAAGCCGTTTTAAAATATCTTACGACAAATTCTGATTGTCTTATTGTGACTATCGAAACCATATTTTTTACACAAGATACGCTGTATATTCCTTAAAAAAATATGATTCCGCTACTCAAAAAATACAATCAGACTTTATTCAGAATATATTTTAAAACGGCTTCTAAAATTTAATTAAAGCCTTTTAAACGATTAATAAACCCTATGGAATTAAACCCTTCTAACACTGACGGGCGTGAGATAGAATTCACTCGCCGAGAAATAGAAGTCCTTTATCTTGCCTCTGAGGGATATTTAAATAAAAAAATTGCAGATAATCTCAATATTGCGGAAACTACTGTAAAACGCCACCGACAAAATTGCATGAAAAAATTAGGTATAAAAGGCAAACAAGCCATGAATAGATTTTTGATGAAATTTAAAGAATGGTATGCTACCAAAGTAACATAAACGTGGTACTAAAATGGTACTTTGGTAGTATTTACTTTCTGTTAATTGTCTTGTAATTTTGTATTGTTAGTTGCAACGACAGGTGGTAGTCGAAAAGACCTTTGATTGAGTAGGCAGTTTAATTTTAAAAATTTTACGAAATGAAAAAATCAATAAAATCATTGTTCATTTTATCATTATTTATTGTAATTTCATGTACCAATAAGTTAGAAAATGATGCAAATCTTTCCCCTTCTTCATAGGAAGAAATATTAAGTCAATCTCAAGAAGTTGTCATATCCAAAGTTAATGATAGCGTACTTTTAAAAAAAATCCTCGACTTATTTACTCAATCAAATAAGTCATTGAAAAAAATGGGCGTAGCACAGGGATTATCAAACGTAGATATTCAAGATTTCGACTTTAATATTCTTTACAAGAGCGTTAAAAGCGGTTCTGAGGCAGAGGCATTTAGTGTAAACTATAAAAATTCTCTGGATGGCAATACAATTTATTCACTGGTTGTATTTAGGAATTCGAAGAATGAGCTATTGAGTCCAATGTTAGTAAAATGTATTCAAGGGAGAAGTATTGATTATGGATTAATTAATGATGGACAGAAAGTGATTATTGAAAATGGTAAAGATGAAACGTTTTCAAAAGTCGTTGACGTTTATTCTAATAAATCTTCAAAGACTATGTATGGTTAGGGCTACCGCACCAAAACGGGCGATTTTACTAATTTTTGTACTTTTGTCAGATGAACTTACAAAAACATTTCACAGAAGTCAAAGATTTTCGAGTAAAAGGTCGTTGTTTACACGAATTGAGCGATATTTTAATCATAGTCCTTCTTGGAACATTAGCTGATTGTAGCGATTTCCCAGAGATTGAAGATTATGCCAAAGATAAGGAGGTATTTTTAAAAGAAGAATTGGGATTACTCTTGCTTGGCGGGATTCCCTCAGAAGATACATTGAGTCGTGTTGTACGATTTCTCAAACCCTCAGAATTAGAAAAATCTTTGCGTTCAGCGTGCAAAGAGATTCTTGAAACTGTTGAGCAGAAACATATCAGAATTGATGGTAAAGAGATGCGAGGGACGATACCTTTCGGAAAAAAACACGCTACTGTTCAAGTGGTAAGTGCTTGGTTATCAGAGGAAAGTATAAGTTTTGGGCAAGTCCAAGTGGATAAAAAATCAAATGAAATAACGGCTATTCCCCGTTTATTAGAGGATTTAGATTGTGAGGGAGGCATTGTTAGCATTGACGCAATTGGTTGTCAAAAAGTCATTATTGAAAAGATTATTGAGAAAAAAGCGGATTATATCATTGCCTTGAAAGAAAATCAAGGGGAACTTTTCCAACAGATTAATGAGTATTTGGAGAAAAATAAACAACATTTGCCATGTTATGAACAGATTAGTAAAGATCACGGGAGAGGAGAAAAAAGGGTAGTTTATGCCACAAAAAGGGTAGATTATTTGGATGCTGGTGATGACTGGAAAAAATTAAATTCGATTGTTTTAGTAGAATCTACTCGCATTATAAATAATAAAGAAAGTGTTCATAAACGTATCTATATCAGTAGTTTAACAGATGATTCTCCCGAAAAATATGCGAATCTAATTCGAGGGCATTGGGGAATTGAGAATGGATTACATTGGCACTTAGACTTAACATTTAGAGAAGATGATTCAAGAGTGAGAAAAGATAATGGTCCAATGAACCTAAATATTTTTCGAAAGTTTGGACTTTTTTTACTCACACACGAACCAAGTAAGATAAGTTTGAAAAGAAAACGTAAGAAAGCATCAAGAGACAATGGTTTTATGATGGAAATTCTAAAAAGTGCCTAATTTGGTGCGGTAGCCCTGCACTGTGGTCAGGCTGTTGCAAATTGCGTCAGTAATGCTTATTCAGCTCATGGATGGGCTTCTGTTTATGTTTTTGTGCAAACTGCTTTTCTTCCTCAAACAGCGGTTGCGATTGCAGCAGCTTGTGCCGTAGGTAATTGTATTCAATAAATATTATTGTAAAGCTGAAATGCACGTGAAAATGCAATACTTTTGCACAAAAATATGTTTTCAAGTGAATACAAATTGCACATTTTTTCCAACATTTTAAAATGTATCAACATGAACTTACATAAACTATTATTCTTTTACATTTGTATTTTCATACCTCTATCATTTATGATAGTTTTATTGAAGATTGAATTGCTTAGTTCCAATGGTTTTGTGGTAGGGTTACTAATATATAGTTTATTATATCATCCATTTATTTCAGGAAGAAGACTTGTTGAACTTCAAATTATTGACAAATCGAAGTTCCTTAATAATTTTATTCCTTTTTGGAATTTTAAGTATTTTGATATCTTATTCTTTAAAAGCTAAGTTTAGATAGTTTCAATAATAAATATTTTAGCTGATACAGAAAGATGGCATTATTTTCAAACGTTGTCCCAAAAGGACAACGTTTTTTTACGCTCAAAAAATAAATTTGTTATGCTTGCATACTATTTTTTTTGTACCTATTTTTACTAAAAATTGTGAGTAATCGTATTAAATCTATTCAAACAATGGCACAACAATATTCACGTCGCAATCTCGACTTTATGTTAAAAGAAGTTCTCAACGTAGGAGAATTAACTAAATACCCTTATTTCCAAGACTATACGCTTGATATGTTTGATATGGTGTTGGATGCTAATGAGGATATTGCTGAAAAAATATTACGCCCAGCTTACGTTTCTTCTGACCGTAATCAGCCTGAATTAGTGAACGGACAAGTGAAGGTTCATCCTGCCGTAGGGGATTATGTGAAGGCAATGGGTGGTGCGGGTATGATTGGTTCGATGTTTAAATATGAACATGGTGGACAACAATTGCCAACAACTGTAGGTGCGGCGGCTGAGATGATTCGTGGTTCGGCAAATAATGCTTTTGTGATGTTTACGGGCTTGACTGCTGGTTCGGCTCACTTGATTTTATCGTTTGGTTCGGAAGAATTAAAAGAGAAATTCGCTACTAAAATGGTGGATGGAACTTGGACGGGGTCAATGTGTTTGACAGAACCACAAGCGGGAAGTTCATTATCTGACGTGGTAACAACTGCTTCTCCACAAGCGGATGGAACGTACAAGATAAAAGGTCAAAAAGTGTTCATATCGGCAGGAGACCATGACATTGCCGATAATATTGTTCATTTGGTTTTGGCTCGAATTGATGGAGCTCCGTTGGGAACGAAGGGGATTTCATTGTTAGTTGTACCAAAATTTAGAGATAATGGCAGTGGTTCATACACGGAAGACAATGATGTAATTTCGACGGGTATTTATCACAAAATGGGTCAGAAAGCTACGCCAGCGATGCACTTGACTTTCGGGGATAAAGATAATTCTGTGGGATATTTAGTAGGACAGCCAAATCAAGGCTTGAAATATATGTTCCAAATGATGAATGAGGCTCGTTTAGGAGTTGGTATGGGTGGAACTTATATTGCATCAGCCGCTTATTATGCTTCTTTGGAATACGCAAAAGAGCGTCCACAGGGAAGACGTTTGAACAATAAGAATTTAGAAGAGGGGCAAACATACATCATCAATCACCCAGATGTAAAGCGTATGCTTTTATTCCAAAAAGCCATCGTTGAGGGTTCTTTAGGGCTTTTGATGGAGTGTTATTTGTGGGAAGATATGCTAAATGCCTTGGGGCGTGATTCGGAAGAAGCCAAACCATATCATTTAATGCTGGATATGATGACTACCGTTGCCAAAACTTATCCTGCTGAAATGGGTATTAAATCGGTAAACGAAGGCTTGCAAGTTTTTGGTGGATATGGTTATACCGAAGATTTCCCATTGGAACAAATGGCTCGTGATATTCGTATTATGTCGATTTATGAAGGTACAACGGGAATTCACTCTTTGAACCTTTTGGGTCGTGGAATCACTGCCAACAGCGGAAAAGCTCCTCAGTTGTTATTCGCTGAAATCATGAAAACCATCGAGGAATCAAAAACTCACGATGATTTGAAGTCTTATGCCGAGAAATTAGAGAAAGAATTGGGTCGTTTACAAAAAGTAACGATGCACCTTTTGGGAATTGCCGCCAAAGGAGATAATGAGGTTTTCTTGGCGGATGCTAACCTCTATATGGAAATGTTCGGAATCGTTACGGTTGCTTGGATCTGGCTGAAACAGGGAACTGTGGCTAAAAATGCTTTGGTAACAAATAGCTTTGAAGGCGATGAATTAGCATTTTATGAGTCAAAAATTCATACAATGAAATTCTTTTTCCATTATGAATTAATCAAAACTTTGAGTTTATCGGCTCGTTTATTAGATACTGAGGTCTTAACGATTAATAAAGAATATGAGCTTGCAGTATAGCTTTTTTGAAATTACCAACACATCAATCAAACTAAAATCCTTGCCTTTGGGCGAGGATTTTTTTGTTATCCCAAATCAATTTTCTATCTTGTATAAGTAAATGCTAATACTCAGAACGCATCACCTTAATATAATCACTATCAAATCATTATGTTTTTAACGACTTTACTTTTGAGACATTTTTTCAAAATCACCCTTGCTTGTATTACCCTTTGGGCTTGTAATTTTATTGATAAGACTAATAAACTATTCAATAAAGATGAAATTAGCTGGCAAAATCTTGATTGCGATACCACACAGACTATCAATAATTTATCGGTTTATGATATAGCTCAACCTTTTTATAATTCCGATACTTTACTTCATCAAAAGCTGATAGTCAAGAAGGTTTTTGTGGCGATTGTCGATTTAGAAGATAGTATAAAGATTGGTGGAGTTGTGGCTCAAAATGATGAACGACCACAAATTATCGGTGGTTCTTCGATTCAGTTTACTTGGCAGGAACAAGAATATCTGTGGGCTTTGGCTGCCCAGCCTCGTTATTTATACCATCGTTGGGAGAAATTATTGATGGATGAAAGAATTAATTTCTTGACAAAAAGAGATTCTATTCATGCAGTAATGAAAAATTTGAGTGGTTCGGTAAAAATTATTTCTGATTTACGTTCGATGGCGAATCAGCAACGTTATTTGCAAAAAAATAAAACAGCATCGCCCATTTCTATGCACAATTTTGGTTTTGCGGCTGATTTTGCCATCATGCGAAATAATAGAATTTCTAATAATTTATCATTGTACAAGCCCTTAGATGAACTCACGGCACAACAAGGTATGACTTGGGGCGGAAATTTTGTGGGATTTCTTGACCCAGGACATATTCAACTGTTTAAAAACGGAGCAGAAATGCTTAGAAAATATCCCGATTTGATTTTTGAATTTGAACCTTATCGCCCACAGTATAATAATTGGATGAATAAAATGATTGGTTGGGGCAAAGAAGCCAAAGCGGGTGATACGAGGGAATTGCTGGTTGAATTAAATAAATATAAGAAGGATAAACCTTGTCCTTGTTTGAAAGGGGAAATCAACAATTCGGATTTAAAATTGAAAGATATTCAAGAAAAAATACAAACCTTGGGCTATCAGCAAAGTACGGATTTATTGTTGGTTGGCAATATTAAAAACTATACTCTTTCATTAACTTCAATCAATGGCACAATTAATTACGGGGTAGGAATGTGGAAATAAAGTACTCCCACATCTTTAAACGACACATTTTAATGAAATTAATGACCCAACGTTTACCATATATCGCAAGATTCGCTTTTGCACTCATTACAGTTAGCATTTTAGTCTATTGGCTAAGAATTTTACAAGATATTTTAGTACCTCTTTTCATTTCCATTATTTTATCAATGTCGGTTTATCCAGTGGCTAATTGGCTGGAAAACAAAAGGTTAAATAGAATCTGGGCGGTAACAATTACATTAACGCTTTTTTCTGTCATTGCGGGACTTATTGTGTATATGGCTTCTGCACAAATTGGCAGTTTTGGTGAAATGCTTCCTCAACTTCAAACAAAATTTTTAGATTTAGCCAATAAATTACAATTATGGGCAGAGGATAATTTTCATATTGCCAAAAAAGCTCAGGTTGCACAACTGAAAAAATATAGTTCAGGAATGTTGAGTTCGGGAGGAACGGTTTTCACTACGGCATTATCAACCACGGGGAGCGTTTTAGGAGATATCCTCTTGATTCCGATTTATATGTTCTTCCTTCTTTATTATCGAGATTTCTTCAAAATGTTCTTTTACAAAGTTTTTGAAGGTACAAATCGCTCAAAAATTGATGCTGTTCTTGGTAAAATATACATAGCCGTACATGGTTATCTCACGGGTTTAGTTACGGTAACGCTCATTGTGGGAACACTAAATACCATCGGATTATTAGCTCTGGGCATTGATTATGCAGTTTTTTTCGGATTCTTGGCAGCGGCTCTTTTAATTATTCCTTTCATTGGTATTCTGATAGGGTCAGTTTTACCAATTATTGTGGCACTCATTACCAAGGACTCGCCGATGTATGCCGTGGGTGTGGCGGGGGTTTTTGTATTTGTACAATTTTTAGAAGGCAATTTTATTACGCCTCAAATTGTAGGTTCAAAGATTAGTATCAATGGTTTGGTTGCAATTATTGCTCTTTTATTAGGTTCAGCACTGTGGGGAATTTCGGGAATGGCTCTTTCATTGCCAACTATTGCCATTCTAAAAGTAATATTTGATAGCGTGCCATCTTTACAACCGTATGGTTATCTAATGGGTGAACCCGACCATGACCGCTTATTAGAACTCAAAAAACGTAAAATGAAAGATTTTGTACCTGATTTAATAGATTCAATTGCTGAAACCACCGAGGATGTTAAAGCGATTGTGAAAGGAAAAAGACGAAAAAAACAAGAAAAAATAGATTAGTTTTCTTATAAAAAAGGTTCAAATTTTATGAAATTTGAACCTTTTTTATAAGAAAATTGGTGAAATCTTATTTTTTTACCCCAAATGAAATGGGTAAAATATGATAAGCACTCACGGCATCCCCTCTGTCGGTAGCAGGAATCCAAGCTGGCATTAGTTTAATTACTCTAACGGCTTCTGAATTGCAATCATCATTTGGACCTTTCACTAAGTGTACTTTGTCTAATTTACCATCTTTCCTAACGACAAATCTCACAAAAACTCTTCCCTTAATATCCTCTGGTTTCACGGTTTCGGGTAATTTAAGATTTTGGGCAAAAAATAATTTCATTGCCTCAACCCCTCCCGAGAAACTTGGGGGAACAGTGGGGCTTACATATATTGAATCCGTTTCCACATCATCAATATTATTTACTTGAATTCCCCCAATTTTATAGAGAGCTTTTTCATCATCAGACAAAACGGCTTGTTTGAAATCTGTACGAGCCTTTCCTGTTGAACGTCCACCGATGGTTAAAGATGGGGCTTCATAGTTGGTGGTCGGAGCAGTAACTCTTGATTCTTCTATTTTTATTGCTATTTCTTTTTCCTTCGTATTGGTGTCTTTACTTCTTGAAGAAATACTTTTTGAGGAAGTGGTTGTTAAAACATTTTTCAAGCCTAATACTGCTTTAGCTTTGGCAATACTGGCTTCAAGTTCGTCGAGTTCTTTTTCATCAAAATCTTCTTCGTCGGTAGTTGTTGATTTTTCTGAAACTGATTTATTAGCTCCCGTTATCGGAAGCGTTTGATTTTCAGAAGATTTCTTGGAAGCAACAACGGCTGAACTGTCTTTTTTACTGTTTGCCGAAGTAGTTTTTGGGGCAGGTTGAGCAAAAGAAAATATGCCAAGGATTGATAGCAAAATGCTAAGAATTAATAACTTTTTCATGGGTTGTAAGGATATTTATAGGAAACATAGCCAATTAAATAAACACAAATCTTATGCCAAGACAAGCTAAGCATAATTAAAAATTTTAATTTAGACTACTAAGTATTTTGCAACCGCCAGTTAAAAGAAAGGTCAGCAAAGATGATACGCTTAATTATGAGTCAGAAGCGAATGGCGGTAGGCTCTTGATATGTGAGTCAAATCTATTAAAAAAAATGCAAGAAATAACAGGTTTTACAGATTTTGTTTGCAGTAGTTTACAGGTAAAATCAGACTAGATAGTGAAATTTTACACTTGCGTTATTTTCGTCATTTATTCACACTTTCGTTCTTTCCTTTCAATCAGTATTTCAAAGTAATGAGGGTATCTTTCAAGGTTACGACTGTATCTTTTTTGATATAACGTTTTAAAGTTACGTCAAGACTGCCTTCTTTTTTCTGAATAAAATTGTAAGGAAGCACTAAATCGCCAAAATTGGTTTTTTCGTCTCTAAAACTTACTACTCTGGTGTCACCTTTTTTATTCATTATCGTAATTACATATTCTACCTCATTTTTGGCAGGAAACACATTGTACCATTTCTTGACAACCTGTCCATCCAGAACCATTGATTTTACATCATCCGCTCCTGTGAAAGTTCTTTTTGTATCGTTCTTGGTATTGAAGAAATCAATCCCTATGGCAATCAGCGCAATGGCTACGATGATGGGCATAAGTTTTCCTGCCCACTTGTTTTCTTCCCGGTTAGAGGGTTTTGGTCCGCCACCACCTCCACCAAGCATATTGCCAAAAAGTGGCATTTTTAGCTTGGGTCGTGGACGATGAACGGGTCTGTATGATGATGGTTGTTGTTCCATTTCAATGAAAATTGAGCGTTGAAAATTGATTATTGAAAATTACCTATTATTTTCAGGAACTCTTGCTTAGTTCATTCCTCCTTTAATTGCCTCATAATCAGTTTTTAATCTTCCCATTTCACGAGCCAAAAAGGTTTGTAAGGCTTTGTTAAACTCCTCTTGTTCTTCAACGTTTAAGGAAGCATAAAAATTCTTTAACTCTTGACTAATTGCGGCTCTTTCTTCATTAGATGCGGCATTGATAGAACGCACGTGATATTTTTTGAAATCGAAATCCATTTTGTTAGGTTTTAGGGCTTAGGTATTTGGTGTTAGTATTTACCCACTAATCAAGCCAATCAATTATCTCGCAATTTAAGCAATTCCTACAAGAAATCATCATTTGAAACTGAGGGATATTCTTAAAATTATCCAAAACGTTACGCTTTTTTGTTGTAATTTTGTAAAAAATATTTAGACAAGTGTTGTGTTTGTAGATTTTACATAGTTTTTTCAAAAGTTACAAATCACTAAATCACAAATCACAACTATAAAGGCATGAAAACAAAGACATTAGGAAAGAATAAAGTAAATATCGTTACATTGGGTTGTAGTAAAAACGTAGTAGATTCTGAGGTGATTTTTACCCAATTACGGGGAAATGGCATGAACGTTACGCATGAATCTAAAAAGGATGATGCCAACATCGTGATTGTGAATACTTGCGGATTTATTGATAATGCCAAACAAGAATCCATTGATACAATCTTGCGATACGCCGATGCTAAGCAAGCGGGAGTAATTGATAAATTGTATGTAACTGGTTGTCTTTCACATCGTTATAAAGATGAATTGGAAACGGAAATTCCAACAGTGGATGCTTTTTTTGGTACAAATGAATTGCCAAGATTACTGAAAACTCTAAAAGCTGATTATAAACACGAATTGATTGGCGAGCGACTTCTGACTACGCCAATGCATTACGCCTATTTGAAAATTGCCGAAGGCTGCGATCGTCCATGTTCGTTTTGTGCAATTCCTTTGATGCGGGGCGGACACGTTTCCAGAACGATTGAAGACTTGGTTGTGGAGGCAAAATCGTTGGTGAGAAGAGGCACAAAAGAATTGATTTTGATTGCCCAAGATCTCACTTATTACGGTTTGGATATTTATAAAAAACGTAATCTTTCCGAATTATTAGAGCATTTTTCGGATATTGAAGGCTTGGATTGGATTCGTTTGCAATACGCCTATCCAGCGGGTTTTCCGATGGATGTTTTGGATGTAATGAACTCAAAATCAAATATTTGTAAGTATTTGGATATGCCATTGCAAAGTGGTTCGACCGAGGTTTTGAAAAAAATGCGTCGAGGAATTACCCGTGAAAAAACCGAAGATTTAATCAATGCTATTCGTGATAAAGTGCCAGATATTGCCTTACGGACTACGCTAATTGCAGGGCATCCAGGCGAAACCGAAGCGGATTATGAAGAGACTTATCGGTTTGTAGAAAAAATGCGTTTCGACCGTTTGGGCGTGTTCACGTACTCGCACGAAGACCAAACGCATTCGTATAGTTTTGAGGATGACATTCCTGCCGAAGTAAAACAAGAACGTGCCGATGAAATTATGGCAATGCAGCAAGATATTTCGATGGAATTGAACCAAACCAAAATTGGAAATACCTACAAAGTGTTATTTGACCGAAAGGAGGGAGGACATTTTATCGGCAGAACCCAATACGATTCGCCCGAAGTTGATAATGAAGTATTGATTCCAGCAACGCAATTTGTCCGTTTGGGCGATTTTGCGAATGTCAAAATTAATAGAGCCGAAGAGTTTGATTTGTATGGGGATTTGGTATAATATTTTCCTGAAAAGCGTATATTTGCCTTGAAAATAAACCCCGTATAAAAATGAAAAAAACAGTCACACTTTTTATCACAATGTTATTGGCAAACGTGATGTACGGACAAGAATTCACTTTAAAAAGTACATCACCCCATTCTGCTACCGTCATTTTTTATCGTGGAGGACAACTTTGGCGAGCTTTGGTAAATTTCACTATTAGAGCTAACGGAGCAGAACTTTGTCGATTAAGTAATAATAGATACGTGGTTTATAAGACTACTCCTCAGAAATACACTTTTAGTAACGTGGCAGGCGGTTTGAATATTCCCGATAAAGAGAAGTTAGAGATAGAATTAGAAGGCGGAAAGATGTATTTCGTACAATGTGATATAAAATCGGGACTTTTTACCGACAGAATGGAAATGACCGAAGTAACTGAATCTACTGCAAAACGAAAATTAGCGGGTGCTTTACCCGATAATTGTATGAAAAAGTAATTTATCAATTCATCACCATTCCACCACCCTAAAAACCCTTCACACAACAAATGGAGGGTTTTTTAGTTTATTTTCTTAAATTGTGAATTAAAACAACCTAAAAATTCAAAAATGAAAAGAAAAATTCTTGCCGCCGTTGGCTTATTGACAAGCTCGGTAGGTTTTGCCCAACAAGCTCCGCAAAAGTCTAATTATAGTCAGTACGACTTGTTTAATCCGCTGTTCAATTACACGCTTTCAACGCCTACCCGTAGCGGAACGGGTTCCCCTGGGGCTACTTATTGGCAAAATTCTGCGGATTATAAAATCAACGTTTCGTTGGATGATGTTAAAAATATTGTGGATGGCGATGTGGAAATTACCTACAAAAATGCCTCGCCCGATAAATTAAATTTCCTTTGGTTGCAATTAGACCAAAACCAGTTCAGTACAAAATCTCGTGGTGGACTTTCAACACCAATTAACGGTGGACGTTTTGGAAATACCAGTTTTGAAGGGGGAAATCAAATAAAATCAGTAACCGTGGATGGTCGTCCCGCTGATTTTATCATTACCGATACTCGGATGCAAATTAAGTTGGCTACGCCTTTGGCAGAGAAAATTGGGAGCATTAAAATCAAAGTAACGTATTCCTTCAATATCCCACATTATGGATCAGACCGTATGGGTACGCAGGAATCGAAAAACGGAACGATTTACGAGATGGCTCAGTGGTATCCTCGGATGTGTGTGTATGATGATATAGAGGGTTGGAATACGCTCCCATATCTGGGTGCGGGCGAGTTTTATTTGGAATATGGCAACTTTGAATATGCCGTTACCGTGCCAGCAAGCCACATTGTAGTGGGTTCGGGCGAATTGACTAACCCTACGGAGTGTTGGACATCGGCTCAACAAAAGCGTTTGGCAGATGCCGCTAATAGTGATAAAACGGTGATGGTTATTGGAAAAGACGAAGTTGGAACGGATGCTTCACGACCTAAAAAAGACGGGAAAATTACTTGGAAATTTCGTTGTATGATGGCTCGTGATGTGGCTTTTGCTACTTCAAAATCATTTGTGATTGATGCCGCCCGAATCAATTTGCCGAGTGGCAAAAAATCGTTGGCTATGTCGGCTTATCCAGTGGAATCGGCGGGTGAAAAGGCTTGGTCTCGTTCGACAGAATACGTGAAGGGTTGTATTGAATATTACTCGAAATGGTTGTTTGAATATACTTATCCCGTGGCTACCAACGTGGCAGGTGTAGTGGGTGGAATGGAATATCCTGGGATTGTTTTTTGTGGAAATAACAGTCAAGGAGAAAGCCTTTGGGGCGTAACTGACCACGAATTTGGACATAACTGGTTTCCGATGATTGTGGGTTCAAATGAGCGTAAATTTGCTTGGATGGACGAAGGTTTCAATACTTTTATCAACTTTTATTCGACTGATGATTTTAATAAAGGGGAATATAAAGGTTCAAAAACGGATATGCACCAAATGTCTAAGCAATTATTCCGTGAATCTGCCGAACCCATTATGAATATTCCAGATGTACTTCAGCCCAATAACTTGGGTTATGAGGCGTATTTCAAACCAGGTTTGGGCTTAAAAATGTTGCGTGAGCAAATTTTGGGTCAGGAGCGTTTTGATTATGCCTTCCGTGAATACATCAAACGATGGGCATTCAAACATCCAACACCTTATGACTTTTTCAAAACGATGGAAGATGCCGCTGGCGAAGATTTATCATGGTTTTGGAGAAGTTGGTTTTATGAAACTTGGAAACTTGACCAGTCAGTAAAAGATGTTCAGTATATTGAGCAAGATGCAAAAAATGGAGCGATTATTACGATTGAAAATCTGGAGAAAATGGCAATGCCTGCCATCGTAGAAATGGAAATGGTGGGTGGCTCAAAAGAACGTGTTACGCTGCCCATTGAGATTTGGCAAAGGGGCGGTTCTTGGACGTTTAAATCAACGACAAATTTACCCTTAAAATCGGTTACGATAGACCCAGACCATGTTTTTCCAGATATTAATTCAAAGAATAATACTTGGAAACCATTGAATTATAAAGCTCCGAAGGCGAATTAGGCAAACCTTACCCCCTTGCCTCTCTCCTGCTGAGAGGGGGAGAGGCAAGGGGGAAGTTTCTCCCCTCTCAGCAGGAGAGGGGCAGGGGGTAAGGTTAATCAAAACCGGTGCAAAGCCGACACGGGAAATGTCCATTCGGGTGTGTAAAGCTGGTTATCCAAATCCTTCAAACTATACCAAACTCCACCTTTCGGATTCTTGACAATGTGAATATCTTGGGCAGGCATATAACTTTGAGCCAACAGAAAAACTTTATCCTTGTTCTGTTGATTTTCGGCTACATCCATTACAATCATAGCGTGTCCATAACTCTTCGGGTTTGAAACAATAAAGACATCACCAATCTGTAAATCCTTCAAATTCTTCACAGTTTTCATTTCCTTTTCGAGCGTATATGTATTGGCGTACGAGAAGACCATATCCAGATATTTTCTAAATCCCTCTCGACTATTATCCGCCCCTTTCGTCTTTTTAAATCTTTGATTAGTAATACGATAGCCTTGTTTATATTGAGCATAATTCATTGTAACGCCACCAAATGTCTTGAAAGAAATATCTTGAATTCGCTTTTGTTTGTACAAATATTCACTTCGTAAACGCATTACGGCATCGGCACATTGTTGGAGGTCTTTCGTGCCTCGGTCAATATCCAAAACTGCTATTTGTTGTGAATTGGTTTTCTCTCGACCGTTATAAAAATAGACTTTTGTTTTATCATTTTTCAAGGGAAAGTTACGGAGATATTCCCCAAAAGAGTTTTTTTCAGTACTCAGGCGGTGGTAGTTCTCGGGTAAATTGAAGCGAGTTTCTACAATTTTTCCAGTGGGATTTATTTGTCCGAAGGTAGGTATTTGAAAGAAAAAAAATGTGATAGCTAAAAGGATTTTCATGTACGAATTATGGGTGGCACGAAAGCTGCGAGCCGTATCACCCATTTTTAATGAATAAAAACAAAAAAAGCTACATCCTTAACGAATGTAGCTTCAATAAATATATGAATTTGCAAATCAAATATTTCTAAATAAAATGGGGAATAATCTCCACAAAATTGTAGTTCGTAAATCAATTAATCGTAAATCATTTTATTGATGTCTCACCAATAACTTCTTAGTAGCCAACGATTTACCATCTGATGAAAGTTGATAAATATAAGTTCCGTTGTTCCATTCTTTGGTTGAGATTCTTACTTTACGTTGATCTTTTTCCAAAACTTCTTCTTTCATTTCACTACCCAGCACATTGTAAAAAGTAATTTTTGTCTCACCCACTTGCGATGAAATCACGTAATCTATATCAGCGTGGTCATCGGCAGGGTTTGGATAGATGTTTGAAACAGTCAATTTATCATTTGAAAATAATCTATCTTCTGTATTAATAAAATCGTCTGTTTTGCTTTCAACCACCGCAACTACTGGCTGAGGAGTGACAGCTTCATTTTTAACAGCTTGATTTTTAGTGCTTTGTAATAAAAAAGAATTTGTAAAATATTGATTTATGTACGACGAACGTTGATAATTAATATTTCTATCCAAGGATATGAATGGCACTTGGAAAAGTGAAAAAGAATTTTTTTTGAATAATAACGATGAACCAACAGCTACTTTACTTTTGGGTTTAATTTCCAAACGGCTTTTGTTGCGATTACCATCAGTTTGGGCTAATGTACTTGTACCTGACAATAGGAAAGTCAGTACAAATATCACCAGCGAATTTTTTAGTATAGATTTCATTTCATTGTAAATGTTATGCTCAAATATTTTTATTTTATGCTTTTAGTAAAGGACTATTAGCGTTTATTTATCTCTACAAAAACCGTGCAAGCCTTTATTGCCCTAAATTCTATCCATAAGACTATAAAATTACGCAAAAGGTTGCATCTTGGATTCTTAAAAAATGTTAATTCTTTTAATTCTAATGATAAACCAATCTTTAACCACGTAAAGTACTGAATAACAAGCATTAAGATTAACAAAAATATATCAAAAATGTTCAATTTTCAAAGTTTGGACTTGGTTTTTTTCTTCAACTTATTTAATGGTGCTTTTTTTGTTGGTAATTCAGCCTGTTTTACTGTGAGAGAATCTTTGTTGATTGGTATGGCTTTTACTTCTAAAACTGGTGTAATGGCTTTGATGATTGATTCTTTGGTGGGGCGTTCGTTGAGTCTCCAACGGAAACCATCTAATTCTTTATCATCGGTTTTTATCTCTTTGGGTGGAATAAATCTGCCATCGGGTTTACCAATAAAGGTAATTCTACTGACTTTACTTTTGGCAAAATTCAGGTTCATTTTCCCGCATTGTACACGGTTCATGCCCGTAACAGTGTTTTTTTCATCAATGGCGTAGTAGATACTTTCGCCGTTTCCTTCCACAATTACTTTTTCCATTTTGGCACTGTCGGTAAACATTACCTGCATTTTTCGCCCTTTTATTTGGTTATAATTGATGAGTGTATCAATGGAAATGACAAAAGATTTACCCTTTAAATTCATCAATTTTATTTTATTGTGTTTCAATAAAACATTGATAGAATCAGCCTCAGATTGGTTTTTAGTGTTCCAAAGAATAGGTTTTTGATAAAAATAAATCGTAGAATCGGAAACGTTATAACTCAGCGAATCGCATCGCCCTGCCATGTCCGACTTGTAAATCTGTACCTTTTTGTAGCAATACATTTTCTTGACTTTCGTCTCTTTGTTATCCAGCGAAACCAGAGTGTCGGCAGTAATAAAAAGTGTATCATTCTCAAAAATATTCTTCAACAGTGCGTGTCCAAATACTCTTGTATAACCATTTTTCTTGGAATATCGCCCTTTGTCGCCCGTCAAGATGGCTTTATCTTTTTTAGAAACAAACAAAATATTACCATTTGCCACGCCAATTTCGGTGGGTGGGTCATAAATCATGGTATCGGCGGTCATGATATAATCCTCCGTTTTCACGGTTGAGCGTCCTTTCAGATTTGAAATTTTCGTGAGCGTATTATACTGACTACCCGTGTTGGCGTAGGTGGTATCTTTATTATTGATAATCAAAGTTGGGGCAACAAAATAGGCTTCTTTGGACAACATATTATACCGCAAAGAATCAGCCGTAAGATTTCCTTCTTTATCGATAACTTTTACGTTAGTTTTGAAATTTACCTGTTTGGTGGTGGTGTTATAATACGCTTCCCTACTCGTGAGGGTACTTTTTCTATCTACAACTTTGCCGTTTGTGTTGTAATAAGCCACACTCGAATTCAAATCATAATCCAGCTTATTGGTTGTGATTACCACCGTTTTATCATCCAATTTCACCCGCCCGTTAATTTTCGCTTTTCTCTCATTCCCAAAATAATAGGCAGTATCTCCCGTGATGGTTACGGTATCAGCTTGGATAATCTTAACTTTTCCGTAGGCTTCTAAAATATTGGTGGTTTCATTTAGGATGGCTAAGTTACAATAAACCAGCGTAGTAGCCTGTCGAAGCAGTACGTTTCCAATCAATTTTCTTTGTTGAAAAAAGCCTTGATTAATTCCCACTAAACTATCCGCTTTGATGATTTCAACCTGATTGGGATTCATGGGTTGTGCTGTGGGGACTTGGGCGAATGATTTTAGGGAGAATAATAAAAATAGAGTAAAGAGGATGGATTTTAGAGAATAGAGGTTATTGTCGCTATTTCCAAATCTGTTCAATTCTATTATTGGTTTTATTTGACTTATTTTTGTGGAATATTTCATTGAATATACCTTACCCGAACGTCGGTCGCCCCAACTCCTCTCCTTCTGAGAGGGGATTTTTCGTTGAATGCTCCCCTCTCAGAAGGAGAGGGGCTGGGGGTGAGGTCTTACAAAATTACCAAAATAATACCATGCTTGACCAGTTTTTAAGTTTTATTAACAAACATAATCTTATTCAACCTACTCAAAAAGTGCTTTTAGCCGTAAGCGGAGGTATGGATTCAGTAGTGATGTGCGACCTTTTCTCGAAGGCAAAAATTAATTTTGTGATTGCCCATTGCAATTTCGGACTTCGGGGCGAGGAATCTAATGAAGATGAAATGTTTGTCAAAAAACTTTCCATCAAGTACAAAGTGCCTTTTATGGTAACAACTTTTCAGACGGCAGATTTTGCGGAAACTGAAAAAATTTCTACCCAAATGGCGGCTCGTATTTTGAGATATGAATGGTTTGAGAAAATCAAGAAAGAGCAAAACTGTGATTATATCGCCACGGCACACCATCAAAACGATGTCTTGGAAACAGTTTTACTAAACCTCACAAAAGGCACTGGTATTGCGGGTTTGCACGGAATACGGATAAAAAATGGGCGGATTATTCGTCCACTTTTATTTGCCGAAAAAGAATCAATTTTTGATTATGTGGTTGAAAATCAGATAATTTGGCGTGAAGATTCCTCTAATGAATCTAATAAATATCAGCGGAATTTGATTCGGAATGAAGTTGTACCATTGTTGAAGCAAATCAATCCGAATCTGGAAAATACCATGCAACACACTGTGGAAAGAATTGCGGCGGTAGAGGATATTTTTGAGCAAGAAATCGGGATGCTTAGAAAACAAATTACGTGGTCGGATTCACAGGCAGTTTTTGTGAATTATAAGGCTATCCAAACGCTTTCGCAACCTGTGATTAAATTGTCAGAATTGTTGAAACCATATCATTTTACATACCAACAAAGTCAGGATATTTTTGAGGCTTTTGATAAAGAATCTGGCAAAACGTTTTTGTCACCAACGCATACGCTCGTGAAAGACCGCACTGAGTTGGTGATTACCCAAAAGAGTTTGCAATCGTTTGTTAGTCAGGTGATTGAAGCTGGCAGTCGGCAGTCGGCAGTCGGCAATCAGCAGCTGTCCATTGGAGAATCTTTTGAAAAAACGGAGGATTTTGTTGTGCCAACGCTTAGGAAAATTGCTTGTTTGGATGCCGATAAAGTTCGTTTTCCTTTGCAACTCCGTAAGTGGAAAGAGGGAGATTGGTTTTGTCCTTTGGGAATGAATAAAAAGAAGCTAATCAGCGATTTTTTGATTGACCAAAAAGTACCTTTGAATCTTAAAAAAGATGTCTATTTATTGACTTCAAACGGGTCAATAGTGTGGGTAATGGGCATGAGAATTGATGATAGATTTAAGGTTACGGATAAAACTGAGAAGGTTATTTTGTTGAAAATTGAGTAAATTCATGCGTGGTGTCAGTTTCCCAAAACTGACACCACGACAAATAATTAAAAATTAAAGGAATGAATACAAATGATATAACCTTATTGTACGGTGGTGCAGCAAAACCATCTTATTTGATGAGTCCCGAAGAATATAAAGAGGCGGCTCAAAGAGTTGTAAATAGAGCGAAAGAAAAGGCATTTAGCCGAGGATTGCCCATTTATTATGACAAAAGCGGAATTATCATCGCTGAATTTGCGGATGGGAGAAAGTTTGAAGTTGAAGGGGATGAATTTGTAAGACCATATTTAGAAAATGGAAAATAAACCTTTGCTTTATATTTTGGCTGGACCAAATGGAATTGGAAAAACTACCAGTTTTTACGATTTCGTGCCTCAAAATATGACCTTCATCAATGCCGACGATATAGCCAAACAATTGAAAGAAAAATCTGGTGAGGTAAATATTCAAGAAATTGCGAATGGAGAAGCTACAAGGCTGATGAATGGGTTGATAGCTAAAAGAGAAAACTTTGGATTTGAAACTAATCTTGCGGATAATGATACTTGGAAATTTATTGAAAATATACAATTAATTGGTTATCAAATTATTATAAATTTTTACTGTGTTGATGATGTAGAGATTTGTATTAGAAGAGTTTTTAACCGAGTGAAAGAAGGAGGACATTTTGTTCGTCCTGATATTGTAAAAATGCGGTATGAAAATGGATTAAAACTGTTGAAATATTACTTTGAACTGCCTGATTCTTTGATACTTACTAATAATTCAAATGCTCCAATTGAGTTTCTGAAAGTGGAAAAAGGGGATATTGTTTATCAAGAAGAATCATTGAATTTACCTTTGTGGATTAAGAATATTCTGCCCGTTAAACCAGAAAATATTGAAGATAAAAACGAATCCATTGAAACGATTAAACAACGATATTTAGATAAAAATAAATAGTTTATACCTCCTGTAATTCTACCGCTTTTTATGCTGTTGTCTGTGTCTCCACAGACAACTCTTTTACAAATTGTCTGTGGAGAAACAGACAATTAGCAACGATATTTAGATAAAAATAAATAGTTTCTATCTCCTGTAATTTTACCAATCCCACAACGACTAATCCCCCAAAAACCTCCAAATTTGAATCAATCCACGGAAAATCAATTTGTAGAAATGATAAAGCTACATCAGGGAATCGTGCATAAAGTGTGCGGAATGTATCGGCACGACCCTGACGATAGGAAAGATTTGTTTCAGGAAATCGTAATTCAGTTATGGCGAGCATTTCCAAAATTTAGGCAAGAATCTAAAATTTCAACCTGGATTTACCAGATTGCCTTGAATGTGGCGATTTCGGATTTCAGAAAGGAAAGTCGTCGCCCACAAAAGGTGGAATTTTTAGAGATTTTTACGAATATTTCAGATGAAAACTACGACCCGACCACCGAAGAACAAATCCAACAAATGCACTTTGCCATTGCTCAATTATCGGAAATAGAAAAGGCGATTGTAATGCTCTATTTTGAAGAAAAAAGTAACGAAGAAATTGCTGAAATTGTGGGTATCACGCAAAATAATGTGAGAGTAAAAATGACTCGTATTAGGGAAAAGCTTAGGCTCTTAATCAATGATAGAGTTAGTGAATGATAGAATGAGTGAATATTTGAGTTGGCTTACTCATTATTAAATATTTATTATTCTATCATTCTATCATTCTATCATTCAATCATTGAGAACATGGAATTAGATGAACTGAAGAACATTTGGCAACAAGCCCAACAGGAGACTATTTATCATCAAGGTGTTGGTAATGAAGGCTTTACGTTGATAATTAAGCAAAAATCAAAAGCTATTTCGGATAAATTACGTCGAAATTTGGATATTGATATGATAATTAGTATCCTTTTTCTTCCTCCGCTTTTCTACGTGATTTTGTGGTCTGATTTTGCCATTTATCACAAATTTGTGGCAGTTTTTTTCTTGATTTACACGGTTATTAGCTTGGTTTATTATTTTAAAGTTGTCAAATTATATAGAGAAGTTGAACTTAAAAATGACTTACTTACTACTTTGGCATTCACAGTAAAGCAATTTGAAAAACAGGTGAAAGGATTGACTTTGTATAACCATATTACGATTATTCCTTTGATGTTTTATGGTTCAATAGTAGGTGCAGAAGTTGCTGAATATTATGAGCATCCGATTGATTTAACACTGAAAGAACTTTTATTTTGTGTAGTTTTTGCAACGCCAATTGCATATTTTTATATGAGATATTTTATAAAAAGCCTTTACGGAAACCATCTCGTAACATTAAAGCAACATTTGGCAGAGTTGGAGAACGAAGAATAGGTCATATCTGCTAATTAGTAGGTCATATCTGCCAAATTTTTGTTTTAATCGTAATGAATGCTATCTTGACACATTGTTTAAACATAATCTAATAATCAAATGACAAACCCCATCAAATTATTTTTAATCTCAGTGATTTTTAGTTCTCTTTATTTTACTAAAATCTACGCCCAAAAGGAAGACAAATCGCTCTTGTACGAAATTTCGGGCAATGGACTTACGCAGCCTTCGTATCTCTACGGAACGATTCATATCATTTGCAAAGATGATTTTGTGATGACCGAAGCCACCAAAAAGAAGTTTTCGGAAACACAACAAGTATATTTAGAGATTGATATGGACGACCCAAAAATGATGCCCGAAATGATGAAAAGTATGTACATGACGGATGGTTCGACTATCAAAAGTTTATTGTCGGAGACTGATTATCAGAAGGTTAGCCAATTTTTTAAAGATACCCTCAAAATGAACATTGGTGGAATGGACAAAATGAAGCCCTTTGTTTTGAGTTCTATGTCAATCCCAAAAATGCTTTCATGCCCAACTCAAAGCTATGAAGAAACCTTCATGAAAATGGCCAAAACCGAGAATAAGGAAATACTGGGCTTGGAGACCGTTCAAGACCAATTCAACGTTTTGGATAAAATGGGTATGAAAAAACAGGCTGACATGATGCTTGTAAAGATGGTGAATGATTGGAATGAAGGCAAAGAGACAATTCGTAACATGATTAACGATTATAAACAGCAAGACGTTGAACTATTGCTGGAAGATATGTCGAAATCAAAAAGTTCAGACAAAGATTTTCAAAAAGATTTATTAGATACTCGGAACAATAACTGGATTCCTGTAATTACAAAAGTTGTTGCTGAAAAACCAACTTTTTTCGCCGTAGGTGCGGGTCATTTAGGCGGTGAAAAAGGGGTGATTTCGTTGTTGAAAAAACAAGGATTTACGGTGAAGGCGGTTAAATAATGATTGAATGAATAGTGATTGAATAATTTTATGGCTGATAGAGCAGTGATTAAGGAACTGAAAAACAATAAGTAGACGTTTTTTAAATGCCCTTTTTTGCACTACTCTACGTTGCGGAATGCCGCCCAGATTAAATCATCATTTAGCGATGCTAAACTGCGGCGACCGTCGCACGGTTTTATCGCCTTGATTGGCACAAAAAATAACATTTAAAAATTCATCCACTTATTATTTTCCCGTTCCTAAGCAATTGAATGTTATACCAGCTATAAAATTATTTTTTTTATTTTAATTGTACCACAATAGTTCCTACAAAACCTTCAAAATATCAGTAATTTCTGCCCGTTTTTGATAGTTTTCGTCAAAATGGACATATTCAATTTTGCCATCTTTACCCACTATGTATGTGGCGGGTACGGGCAACATCCAATCGCCTTGTTGTTTTTCCAAATCCAGTCCGTAGCCTTTATATTTTGTCTTCATATCGTCAGACATCGAATACGCCACTTTCCAATTCTTCATAATTGAGCGGTCTTTGTCGTAAATGACTGAAAATGTGGCTTTTGTCTTATCAATCGCCTTGCTGATTGACTCGTCAGTTTCAGGCGTAATGGCGATAACTGTGGTGTTTTTAGCCTTGAAGTCTGGCAAAGATTGCTCCAATTGGCTCATGTATTTATTACAAAACGGACACCAAGCCCCCCTATAAAACATCACGACAACCTTTCCTTTTTCAGTCAATTTTTTGAGGCTAACCATATTCCCAGCGTGGTCTTTTCCCATAAAATTAGGGGCTTTGTCGCCCACTTTCATGGCAAAGGGTTTGTCTTGGGCAAAAACAGATAATACACTGAAAGTCAGGAGAATTGTAAATACTTTTTTCATCTGATGAAATATTTTTGGTTAATAATTTTACAAATATTCATCTTTTGGAGTTTATGAAAAGTAAGCGAGCCGACAAATAAATGAAGTTCGAAGTTCGATGTCAGTACTTCGATGCTCGGAAGGTGAACATTCGAATATCGAAGCAGAACGCCACCCGAATTGAACATCGAAGCCTTACCCCACCAAATGCCCACAAAACCCCGCCGTATTATCCAAAATCTTCCCCCCTTTCCTAAATCCCAGTCCACAACTTTCGCCCGCAAAGAAGACTCCTGCTTGGTAATAATTGCCTGATTTATCTTGTAAAAATTCGGTATATTCTTGAAAAATACTGGCTTGTTCGAGATATTCACCTTCGGTTTTATCAAGCGTGATACCTACTGGTGAAAGGATTTTTACATTTGCTCCTTCACGCCCAAACAAAACTTTTTGAACACACGATTTATTGATAAGTGCTTGATTTTCAGTCTGTAATAAAAGCGGATGATTTGGAAATAAATCCCACAAAATCTTCAAAATGCCTTTCGATTGAAACAATAAAGTGTAGGCTGGATTCATCACAATCGCTTTTTTGTTCTTTACGATTCGGGTGAGGCTTTTTACCAATTCGGGTTCATCCCAACCCATATATTCCCAAGGAACGAGTTTGAAATAGAAATCAAATTTGGTAAAACTACCGTCTTCTGGGTTTTGCTTATAAATGCCTTCTTCCGAAAATTCTACATTTTCGATATGTTCAAAAGCCACTTCAAAACCAGCCTCACGGGCGGCTTCACCAATGACTTGCATATTGGTATCGTCCTCGGGATAGCCCTCCATCGTGGAAATTAAAAGGGTTGATTCAAATTCTGGATTTTGATTTTTCAATTCTTTGAATTGCTCGGTCAGGGCTTCGTAAAGCGTGTTAAATTGTCCCGTTTCATCCAAGCCATTTGCTTTCAAAGATGCCCATTGCACTACTGCAGTTTCGGGAATACAAGTGGCGGTGTCGGCATTGAATTCGATGAGTTTGATGGGTTTTCCGTTCAATCCACCGCTTAAATCGAAACGTCCGTAGAGATGCCAATTTTTATCATTTTCCCAAGAATATTTAATTAAATCAATCAAATTTTCGGGAATGCCCAATTCTGCAAATCGTTCATTATCAATAACATACTGAGCTACTTCAATAAACATTTCGTATAACTGATTGCCTGCTTCGTAATAATTTTCTGCCTCTTCCTCGGAAATAATCACCATTTCATCAGTAATATAAGGCAGAGTATTTTCACCCAACATCCAGTCCCAACCTGCATTTTGGAGGGAGATATTTGGGGAGATATTTAGTTTTTTGAAATTCATGCTGTGTAAGTTTTATGGCATACGGATAACACGGATGCTACGCAACACGGATTTACACGGATTTTTAAAGGAGATAGAAGGGTATCAAATTAATCTTTTAAAATCCGTGTTGCGTAGCATCCGTGGCATCCGTGTGCTATTATTCCGAAATCAACCTCGAAATCCACCTCTCCCCGTGCTTCTGAAAAATCCACTTCTTCCGCCCACAGGTCGGGATGTAATTGTGCGTGAATTACCGATGCTTTCGTGGATTCCGCTTGATTTTTGGAAAGCACTTTGTGAAGAATAATAACGCCCCATCATCGGGTAAAAGAAAAATCCCGAACTGTGTCTGCGGCGATGGGTGGTATCTTTTGAATTACTCGTTTTGGGATTTAAATCGGGACGATAATTGGAATAATTTGGGCTAATGGTCTTTGCCAATAAATAGCCCATTCCGCCAAATAAAAGGGCATTTGACAGCGTGTTGGTCTGCCCGACAGAAGCCGAGTTGTTTTTTATATCATTATCAATCAAGGCTTTAACGGCTTGTGATGAAAGCGTTTCTTGTTTTCCGTCTAAATACGTTACGATGGCAACGGAACTATCCGCAGGCACTTCCACTTCGTTCGTAATTTTGAATTCCCCTTTTTTTGTTTCCGAAATATAGGTTTTCACGCCCTTCGTGTAGGCTTCAACTTCTTCATAATCAGAATCTTCGTTATTAGAAGAATCGCTACTGCCACAACTTTGTAACATTACAGAATTGCCCAAAATAGCCAATGCCAATGAGCCACTGATTGAGATGTCTTTTACCTTACGGATGAATGAATTTTTGCGTATGATTGTCATGTCTGTTTTGGTTTTAACCCCACTCCCAACCCCTCCCCTTGATGGGAGGGGATTAAAATACGGAATCAAAAGCCCCTCCCATCAAAGGGAGGGGTTGGGGTTAATTTGAAAACAAATGTAGCTTAAAACACATCATTTTGATTGAATATTGTAAGAATGGTTGATTTACCTTGAAATATGGTTGATATTTGTAGAAATATTCAAAGAAATTTTATCACATCAACATGACTAATACGCAAGTAAAATTGGCGGCTCGTCCCGTCGGAAATCCCGAAGAAACGGATTTAATGATTGAAGAAACCGCCATCCCAAACATTCAAGACGGTGAGGTTTTAATCAAAACAAAATATATTTCCCTTGACCCTGCTATGCGTGGGTGGATGAATGATGGCAAATCATACATCAAACCCATCCAAATCGGAGAAGTTTTCAGAGCAGGAACAGCGGGCGAAGTTGTGGAATCAAATAATCCACGTTTTGCCGTAGGCGATTACGTTACGGGCGGTTGGGGCGTGCAGGAATTTGGTGTTTCGTTGGGTAAAGATTTGGTAAAAGTTGATACTAATATTGCCCCATTAACCACTTATTTAGCCACTTTGGGAATGCCAGGAATGACGGCATATTTCGGAATTCTAAATACTGGACAACCCAAAGAAGGCGAAACCGTTGTGGTTTCGGGGGCATCGGGTGCGGTGGGAAGTGTAGTTGGGCAAATTGCTAAAATCAAAGGTTGCAGAGTTGTGGGAATTGCGGGTGATCAAGAAAAATGTGACTATTGCGTAAACGAATTGGGCTTCGATGCCTGTATCAATTATAAAACCGAAAATGTCAGAAAAGCCCTCAAAGAAGCCTGTCCACAAGGAATTGATGTGTATTTTGATAATGTGGGCGGGGAAATCTTAGACACTGTTTTGGGGCAAATCAACCTCCGAGCCAGAATCGTAATCTGCGGAGCTATTTCACAATATAACAATACTGAACCCGTAAAAGGACCATCAAATTATCTTTCGTTATTGGTAAATCGTGCCAGAATGGAAGGAATCGTGGTTTTTGATAATGCTGCCAATTACGGAACAGCCGCCCAAGAAATGGCTGGTTGGATTCAAGAGGGAAAATTACACTCGAAAGTACACATTGAAAAAGGCATCAAAAACTTCTTGCCAACCTTAATGATGTTGTTTACAGGAAAAAATTTCGGAAAACTAATTTTGGAAGTGTAGTAAGTTTTGGCACGCAGATGACGCATATACTTCGTAGCACAGATTTTAAAAGGATTTTTTATTTGTAAAAGACTTCTGGCATAATGAATTTTGCATAGATATAAAATACCATAATTAACAAGAAAAAAATCTGCGAAAATCTGCCTTACGAAGTATCTGCGTCATCTGCGTGCCAATAGTTAGATGAATTTGATAAACAAAATTAAGGTTTCCTAAGAAGCCGTTTTAAAATATATTCTGAATAAAGTCTGATTGTATTTTTTGAGTAGCGGAATCATATTTTTTAAGGACTATACAGCGTATCTTGTGTAAAAAATATGGTTTCGATAGTCAGAATAAGACAATCAGAATTTGTCGTAAGATATTTTAAAACGGCTTCTTAAGGCGTGTGTGGCAAACGAGTCAAAACTTTGCAAAAAGACGTACCCTAAAATCAGTACCAAAGTACCAATCAACAGGAGCCGAAGCACTCCTTGTAGTTTCATGGTTTATGTGTTTGGGGGTTAGGTTCGGAAGAAATGATAAAAGTTTAATTTTTTCTATAACAAATATAATTAAATTACGATTAAATTTGATAAATATTGTAAAATTATTTACCCACCACAAATTATGATTACAGCATTTAAGACGATGGTAGAAAATTTTTATCATTGGGAGGCAAACACGCCTAACAATATTTATTTGAGCCAGCCTGTTGGGGATGAATACATTGATTTTACTTTCAAGGAAACTGGCAATCAAGCTCGAAGAATGGCAGCAGCTCTGCGAGCCATGAATTTGCCCGAAAAAAGCCACATCGGCATCGTTTCCAAAAACTGTGCTCATTGGATAATTTCTGATTTGGCTATTATGATGGCGGGGCATATTTCCGTGCCTTTTTATGCTACTTTAGTTGCCGAGCAATTGAATCAAGTTTTGGTTCATTCTGAATGTAAAGTGTTGTTTGTGGGGAAGTTAGATAATTGGAAAGGCATGAAAGACGGCATTCCAGCGAGTGTGAAATGTATTGCTTATCCAAGTTTTTATGAGGGCAGTCCCAGTACAGAAATGGATGAATGGAGCAATATTATCAATGCTCATGAACCTTTGCAAGAGAACGTAGAACCCAAGGATGAAGATATTGCTACCATCATTTATACTTCTGGCACAACGGGCGTTCCCAAAGGCGTAATGCTGACTTTTGGGGCTACGGTTTCCGCTCTTCACTACACACGAAACGAAGTATTACTCAATACAGAAAATGCCCGTTTTTTCTCTTATCTACCACTTTGTCACATTGCAGAACGTAATATTGTGGAGTCGGCAAGTATGGCTACGGGAGGCAGGGTTTTCTTTGCTGACACCTTAGAGAGTTTCTCTAAAAATCTTCAAACTGCTATGCCTACGCACTTTTTGGCAGTACCTCGAATTTGGACAAAATTTCAACAAGGGATTCTGGCAAAAATGCCTCAAAGTCGTTTAGATTTACTGTTGAAAATCCCTTTCATCAAAGCTGTAATTAAAGGTAAAATTCAAAAAGGTTTAGGACTTGCCGATGCCAAAGTGATTCTGACGGGTGCGGCTCCAATGCCCTCTGCTTTGTTGGATTGGTATAAAAAATTGGGAATCACCATCCGTGAGGCTTACGGCATGAGCGAAAATGTGGGGGCTCACAGCATGATGCCAGCCGATGCTGTGAAGAACGGAACGGTGGGTAAACCCTATGAAAAAGTGATTACAAGAATTGACCCCGATACGGGCGAAATCCAGATGAAAGCCCCGTGGAATACGCTCGGATATTACAAAGAACCCATTTTGACAGAAGGATTATTTAAGGATGGGTACTTATGTACGGGCGACATGGGTGAGGTGGATTCGGAAGGATATTTGAAAATTACGGGTCGGGTAAAAGATATGTTCAAATCGGCAAAAGGTGAATATATTGTTCCCGCACCGATTGAAAATATGCTGGCGGTTAATCCTATTTTGGAACAAGTTTGTGTGGTTGGAGCGGGTTTGTCACAACCCATTGTCTTGGTTGTTTTGTCGGATATTGGTAAGAATATGGATAGGCAAAATGTGATTGATAGTTTAGAAACAACCTTAAAACGGGTAAACCCAAGTTTTAAAAGTTATGAAGCCCTCTCAAAGGCAATTGTAGTAAAAGAAGCATGGTCGATTGAAAATAATTTGCTTACGCCTACCATGAAAATCAAGCGAAATATCGTAGAAAAGCACTATCAGGATAAAATTGAACAATGGGCGGAGATAAGAGAGCAGGTGGTGTTTGAGTAAATTATAAAAATTGTCTGAATTTGGATTGCGACATTTCGCAATCCAAATTCAGACAATCACAAATTTCGCTCCGCAAATGAAATCACCTTGTCCAGGCTTTCTGACCAAGCCGACCATTCGTGAGATTGGTCGGGATAAAAATGATGCTCATTACAGCCTAATCTTGCACTAATTGCCAACTTCGCCATCGTTGATTGGTCGGGTGTAACAATATTATCTTTCCCTCCGTAAAATAAAATAGTCGGAATTTTGCGACGAGTAGCGTAATAAATGGGACTGGCTTTTTTATAATCTTCGGGAGCTTGAAAATAGTTTTTCCCTATCAATTGTTGAATATCATACCCAATAATTCCTTCTCTAATTTTCTGGGTCGTAAGGTCAATCGGTGCGGCAATTCCTCCGATGCCCCCCACTAAACGGTCTTGGTCGGCAGTTACAGAATATAACAAAGCCAAATGTCCTCCCGAGCTAATGCCCACCAAATAAAAATCTGAACTGATACCCAATTCTTTTGAATCAGCCTTAATTTTTTGTAATAATTTTCCAATATCTTCTACTTGCTGACGATAGCCAACGCCAAGAGCAGGAGAAGCCGAACGATAATTGGCATTAACGATGGCACAATTTACCCGCTTAATTTTCAAAATATCCACCACAAAATTCAGCGAACTTTTATCACTCAAACGCCATGCCCCGCCGTGTAGTAAAACAATCACAGGGTTGCGAGCATTACGTAGATTTGGAAGAAATAAATCATATTTTTGATACGGATTTGTACCGTAAGAAAGTTCTCTTTTATCTTGATATGATAATCTTGGGAGCGTTATATCAATTTCTTTTTCAGGTATAATCAACTCCAAAGGACTTTGATTACATCCCGAAATTAGAAAGAGAAAAATGGGTACATATCTATATTGCGTACAAAAAACTGACATCAGTTTTCTGCAAAATAAGAAGGTTTTTTTCATTAATTAGAATTGTGATAAGTACCCGTTTGACTTTAGTTTATGTTATCCTTAAATCATAAGTGCTTGATAATCAAACCTAACAGATTTTTAAGAAGCTGTTTTAAAATATATTCTGAATAAAGTCTGATTGTATTTTTTGAGTAGCGGAATCATATTTTTTTAAGGAATATACAGCGTATCTTGTGTAAAAAATATGGTTTCGATAGTCAGAATAAGACAATCAGAATTTGTCGTAAGATATTTTAAAACGGCTTCTAAAACCAGGTTTAACATAAACTAACTATCGTCGGGTACTTACCCGTAAATTACGGCTACAAAGTTGTACCACATATTACACACTTGCAATCACATCTTTGGGTAGTATTAGACGAAAAACTATCCCCAAATGATGTGATTTTGAGTGTGCAATATTCGCAGTAACAATGCTATTCCCAAAACTTAAAAATCAGTATTAGCCGTTTTCAAATCCGTTTTCTTAATCCAGATATTTCTATATCGAACATCATGCCCTTCGGCTTGTAATTTTATACCTTCTGCGGTGTCAGTAATGCCTTTTCCGCCATCATTTCCCCCATCAACACCCGAATTTGGTCCACCCCAAACTTGGTTGATAATTTGATTTTTGTGTACTTTTTTACCATTAAAATACATTGAAACCATTGGTTTTTCCACTAATTTTCCGTCTTTGAAACGTGCCGCTCTGAAATTGACATCATAAGAATTCCATTTACCCACGCCATTATAAGCATAATAGGGCGAAGGCGTTTCGTTGATAACTGCCCCCATCCCATGCGAAGTAGTATCACCATCAAGCACTTGAATTTCATAACGATTTTGTAGGTAAACACCGCTGTTTCCGCCTTTTTCAGGAATAAAAAATTCCACGTGTAACCTAAAATCACGGAATTTTTGCTTTGTAACAATGTCAGCCGCCCCATACAATCCGCCTGCTCCTGCGGGGTCGTTGGTGCTGAGGGTTGTGCCTTTGGCATTGGTGGGGTCGCTCTTGATTTCCCATTTGATGGGCATGGTTGCTTTCAAGCGTGGACCTTCCCAATATGTCCATTTTTCATCCAACATTTTTCTTGAACCATCAAAAAGTAACTCTGCACCTTTGGGGGCTTTTTTGCCTACGCCTACTTGGGCATTTAATTGAATTGAAAATATTGAACAGGCTATTATTATAAATGATTTTTTCATTGAATTTTGGGTTTTGTTTGATTGATGTTAAAGGTAAAAAGAAATGAAATTATACTAAAATGTAAAGCGTAAAATCATAAAAGTAAATTTTGAAAACCTTTATTTCTTCCATAAATTCGTATAAATCAATTCATTTCATCAAAGCATTTTCCATGAAAAAATCACTATTCATTCTCCTTTCTTTCATTACTTTTACGGCAATTTCTCAAAAAAAGAAAACCGTTATTGTCTCCTCGCAAAATGCTGATAAACAGACCATTATCTCAAACATCGACAAACGGTTTGATGAATATGCAGGCATTTCCAAACAGATCTGGAATTTTGCCGAATTGGGTTATATGGAAGAAAAATCGTCGTTGCTTTTACAAGATTTATTGAAAAAAGAAGGCTTCAACGTAACAGCAGGTATTGCAGGCATTCCCACGGCTTTTGTCGCAACTTTTGGCGAAGGCAAACCCTTTATCGGGATTTTGGGGGAATATGATGCCTTACCAGGACTCGCCCAAGAAGCTACGCCCGAAATCAAACCCATTCCCAATCAACGAGGAGGACACGGTTGCGGACACAACCTCTTCGGAACTGCGTCAGTGGCGGCAGCAATTGAAGTGAAAAATTGGTTGAAATCGTCTGGACAAAAAGGTACGATAAAAATCTTCGGTTGCCCTGCCGAAGAAGGTGGTTCGGGCAAGGTATATATGGTGCGGGAAGGATTTTTTAACGATGTTGATGTGGTGCTTCATTGGCATCCAGGTTCACAAAACTCCACGGATGCGGGAACTTCTTTGGCAAACAAAAACGCTAAATTCCGTTTCAAAGGGATTGCGGCTCATGCGGCGGCTTCGCCTGAGCGTGGTCGCTCGGCTTTGGATGGCGTGGAAGCGATGGACATGATGGTCAATATGATGCGTGAGCATATTCCGCAAGACACTCGTATTCACTATGTAATTACAAAGGGGGGCGATGCTCCAAATGTCGTTCCTGCCTACGCTGAGGTCTATTATTATGCTCGCCACAAAGACCGTGATGTTTTGCAGAGTGTGTGGAAACGGATCGAAAATGCGGCTCAGGGTGCG
Organism: Arcicella sp.; assembly: GCA_034519515.1. Classification (GTDB taxonomy): domain Bacteria; phylum Bacteroidota; class Bacteroidia; order Cytophagales; family Spirosomataceae; genus Arcicella. Next base: position 93,499 of record JAXHOK010000051.1, on the reverse strand, counting down.
GCACTCGGCACGGGTACAAAGGTTGAATGGGAAGTTTTGGGGGGTGTTTTTAATCTTTTACCCAATCTGACTTTGGCAGAAACTGTACACCAAAATTTGGCGATGGTGGGTGGTGTAAATTATTCGGAAGAAGAAAAAATATTTGCCCAAAAAATCAGTGAAACTTTGGGTGAACAAAAGCAACCCATCGAAAATGCGGCTTTGGTGAAGGATTATAAAAACGGTTCAGAAAGTGCCACCAGTGGTGGTTCTACGGATGTTGGAGATGTCAGTTGGACAGTGCCAACCATTGGTTTACAGACTGCCACGTGGGTTTCGGGTTCGGCAGCACACAGTTGGCAATCAACGGCAGCGAGTGGAATGTCTATCGGGCAAAAAGGAATGATTGTGGCAGCTAAAACGCTGGCTTGCACGGCATTAGATTTATTCAAAGATCAAACAATTATTGAGAAAGCCAAGGCAGAATTTATCCAAAAACGGGGTGTAAATTTCAAATATGAGGCTCTTTTGGGTGATAGAAAACCTGCTTTAGATTATCGGAAATAATTACCTAACACTTCCCGAAAGTTCTTTTTACTTTCGGGAAGTTCTACCAGTTTAACTTCCCGAAAGTAAAAAGAACTTTCGGGAAGTTACTATATCACAAACTCCACCTCTTTAAAATCAAAATACAAAACCATTCCTTCTGTTTCGATTCCTAATTTTCCAGTTTCGTCAATGCCGATGATTTTTCCTAAAAACTGCTGCTTATTTTTTCGGAAATAATGATATTCTTCAAATCGAAACATATTTGATAAATATCTCATTTTCAAAGATTCATAATCATTATTTTTTATTTTTAGATAATTTTTTTCTAAGTTTTCCAAAAGCTTTTTTAGCATTTCAGAAAGGTCATATCGTTGCGGATTTTGTGTGATATTTCGGAGTGAAGTAGCTCGCAAATTTTCAAACTCGGTTTGATTAATATTCAAACCAATCCCCACCACTGAATGCCCAATATGATAACCTTGCAAAGAATTTTCAATCAGTATTCCCCCCATTTTTTGGTTTTCATAATAAATATCATTAGACCATTTTACGGTCAAGTCTTCATCAATAAATTCACTTAGAAAATCGTGAACTCCCAATGATATTGCCACGTTGAGCTGAAATTGCTCACTTGCTTTCAAGAAATTAGGTTTAAAAATGACGGAAAAGGTCAGGTTTTCGCCCACAGAAGCCTCCCAAGTATTGCCTCTTTGCCCACGCCCTGCCGTTTGGTGGTCGGTAACAATGACTGTTCCTTCAAAAACGTTTTCACTCGACTGAATTATTTGAGCCGCAATGTCGTTAGTAGAATGACAAGTTGGCATATATTCCAGCGTTTTGCCAGTAAATAGTGTATTGGGTTGAATATTGTACAAGGTTATTTCGTAATTTTATAGTCCTGTTCAAAACGGACAACAATATAAAGGTGATGCGTCAGCGAAATTTATTTTGCTATGAATACAGTGATAAAGAAAATAACGTAAATATCACGTCAAATTTAAGCAAAATTCGTGCATTTGTGGCAGATGATGAACTAAATCAAAAAATCAAAATTAATACATGGCAGAAGCTAAAATAAAAAAAGAGTTGAGTTCAGAAGAACTTAGTCAGTTGGTGGTGAAGGGGATGCAGGAGAAAAAAGCAAACAATATTGTGGTGATGGATTTGAGAAAAGTGAAAAATGCTTTCACTGATTTCTTTGTAGTTTGTTCGGGAAATTCGGACACTCAGGTAGATGCCATTGCAGAATCAGTTGATAAAGAAGTTTGGGAAGTAACCCGCAATAATCCACGTAGTATGGAAGGAAAAGCTAATCACGAGTGGATTCTAGTGGACTATTATGACGTTATTGTCCATGTTTTCAAAAAAGATCGCCGTGAATTCTACAAATTAGAAGAACTTTGGGGCGATGCAGAATTTACCTATGTGGAAGAAGGAGATAATTAACAGTTATCAGTTATCAGTCAGTGCGGTTCTTTAAAATAAGTTCATTTTTTACTAATATTTTGTCGTGTTTACGATTGACTATTGATTGTTTACTGATAACTGACCACTGTTCACTGAAATATTCCTTTCTTCCTTAAAAAATAATGTTAGAAACAAAATAGATAATCAGTACGTTTTAAAAATATAAAGTTTAGGATAAGTTTTAATTAAATAATGGGTAAAAACCAGTAACCTAAAACTCAATACCTAACACCTTAATTATAAACTAATTACAGAAAATGGCAGAAAATAATAGTGAAGATAACAAACCTCAAAGTCCACTACCGAAACGTCGCCCAAGCACACCGGGCAATGGTTTTCAGGGTTGGTTAGTAGTGGGTCTCGTAATTGCTTTGATTAGCATTTACTTTCTCAGTAAAACTCGTGTTTTGAAACGGGTTGATATGAATCGAACTGAGCAAATGATTGTTAATAAAGAAGTCTCTAAATTGACGATTCTGAAAGGTAAAGATTTGGTGGAAGTTACCCTGAAGCCCGAAGCCTTCGCCAAATACAAAAATGAATTAAATGACCAGCCCAATGCAGTAGTAAATCAAAACATAGGGCCTCATTTTGAAACAGAAATCACTTCTGCGGATTCTTTTGTGTCGGCATTAAATGAAATTCAAAAAGATGTACCACGTGACCTAAGAATTCACGCATCCATTGAAGAACGTTATGGAATTTTTGAGTTCTTGATGGGACCAGGATTTTTTATCTTGTTTTTCGTAGCCATCTATTTTATGTTCTTCCGAATGGGTGGAGCAGGTGGACCTGGCGGACAGCTTTTCAACATCGGGCGTTCAAAAGCTACCCTTTTCGATAACGATGCCAAGGTGAAAATTACCTTCAATGATGTAGCAGGCTTGGATGAAGCCAAAGAAGAAATCCAAGAAATTGTGGAATTTTTGAAGTTCCCGAAAAAATTTACTGATTTGGGGGGTAAAATTCCGAAAGGAGCATTGCTAGTAGGACCTCCTGGAACGGGTAAAACTCTCTTGGCAAAAGCCGTTGCGGGCGAAGCTGGTGTTCCTTTCTTCTCATTGTCAGGTTCCGATTTTGTGGAAATGTTTGTGGGAGTAGGTGCTGCCCGTGTACGTGATTTATTCAAACAAGCCAAAGAAAAAGCTCCATGCATCATTTTTATTGATGAAATTGATGCCGTGGGTCGTTCTCGTGGGCGTGGTGCAATGCCAGGTTCAAACGATGAGCGTGAGAATACTTTGAACTCGCTTTTGGTGGAAATGGATGGATTCGCAACCGATTCAGGAATTATTATTATGGCGGCGACCAACCGTCCCGATGTTTTGGATTCGGCTTTATTGCGTCCAGGACGTTTTGACAGACAAATTTCGATTGATAAGCCAGACATTGTGGGTCGTGAGGCGATTTTCAAAGTACACTTAAAGCCTTTGAAATTAGCGGCTGATATTGACCCCAAAGAATTATCTGCCCAAACCCCAGGTTTTGCAGGAGCTGAAATTGCCAACGTTTGTAACGAAGCCGCTTTGATTGCCGCTCGTAGAAGCAAAACAGCGGTCGATATGAAAGATTTTCAGGAAGCAATGGATAGAGTGATTGGCGGTTTGGAGAAGAAAAATAAATTGATTTCGCCCGAAGAAAAGAAAATTGTGGCTTATCACGAAGCGGGTCACGCCATTGCAGGTTGGTATTTGGAACACGCAAATCCTTTGGTAAAAGTAACGATTGTACCCCGTGGAGTAGCTGCCTTGGGTTATGCCCAATATTTACCAAAAGAGCAATTTTTGTATCGTACGGAGCAACTGATAGATGAAATGTGTGTAACCCTGGGCGGAAGAGTAGCTGAGGATATTACCTTCGGGAAAATCTCGACGGGGGCTCAAAATGATTTAGAGCGTATCACCAAATTGGCATATAGTATGGTTACGGTTTACGGAATGAATGATAAATTGGGTAATGTCTCTTTCTATGATTCAAAAGGAGGAAGTGAATATACTTTCAATAAACCTTATTCAGAACAAACCGCTCGTGAAATTGATGAAGAGGCTCGAAAAATTATCGGAACAGCTTACGAACGCACCAGAGCGTTGTTATCAGATAAGCAAGATAAATTAGAGATTTTAGCTCAGGAATTATTGGTAAAAGAAGTGTTATTTCAAAATGATTTGGAGCGTTTGATTGGTCCTCGTCCGTTTGAGCAATTAACAACCTATCAAGAATTTACAAGAAATGAAGATAGGAAAGCCGCCGAGTTGGAAGCTGCCAATAAAGAGGCAGAATTACCAGCGGAAGGTTAAAATTTGGTTTTAGTTTTAAAAGGGAAAAGCCTGTTCAAGCAAAATGAACAGGCTTTTTATTTTGGATTATTTGTAATTCTTTCCCTCTCTAAAACCGTATTCACACTCATAAGCATTTCATTATCAATCACTTCCAATAATTCAACTTCCAAACGCTGTAATACTTTCATAGGCGATTTTTTGCCTTGTTTGACGGCTTCTTGCAATTTCTGAAAGATTTTAGGTTCATAAATTGTCAATAAAGGTTCGGGGAATTGCTCTTCGGGATTTATAAAGGCTGTGGCAAATTTTGCTGGATTTCGATGTTTAATTAAATATTTAATGACTTCTTGATTCACAAAAGGCATATCGCAAGCCACCACCAACCATGCCATTTCGGGATGTTTGTCAAAGGCTGAAAGGATGCCCACGATGGGGCTTTTAATGGGTAAATTAGTATCAAAAATATGCGGTAAAATGGTCGTTTGATTTTTGTTTAAAGAAACATAAACCTCTGAACAATAAGGGCTTAATGACTCAAAAATGTATTCTTCTTGGCTTTTTTCGTGATAATGAATTAGCCGTTTGTCCTCGCCCATACGAGTGCTGAGGCCGCCCGAAAGAATGAGTCCATAAACCTCACCCGAAGCGTCGGTCGCCCCGCCCCCTCTCCCGTGGAGAGGGGAGCAGCAGTTATCAGAAACTCCCTTCTCCATGGGAGAGGGGGCGGGCGACCGACGCTTCGGGTGAGGTTCTCTTTCATTTCAAATAATCACTTTTACCACCCGTTTTTAACAATAATTTCGTTTCTTTAATTACAATATCGTGCGAAAACACTTTACACATATCATACACGGTTAGAGCCGCAATACTCGCCCCCGTGAGAGCCTCCATCTCTACCCCCGTTTTGGCAGTTAATGAACAAGTACATTTTATAATCACTTCATTACCAAATACTTCTATCTGAAATTTACAAGAATCCAGTCCCAAGGGATGACAAAGTGGAATCAAATCTGAGGTTTTTTTTGCTCCCATTGTTCCCGCAATAATGGCAGTTTGGAGGACAGACCCCTTCTTAGTCTGGAGGTCGCCGTCTTTGAAATTTGCCATAATTTCGTCCGTTAAAACCACGATGCTTTGAGCCGTGGCAGTGCGTTTGGTTATGGCTTTTTCGGACACATCCACCATTGATGGATTATTGTTGGAATCTAAATGAGAGAATGACATTTTTCGATTTTCGATGCTCGATTTTCGATGTTCGGGTTGCGAGGCGTTGTTTTATTTCTCGAAATTATTGGAACACTTAAATCAAACACCCTTAATTATTGAGTATTTTTACAAAGTTAATTCCAGATTCCTTACCAAGCATCGAACATCGAAAAACAAACATCGAAAATATGATTTCCACAAAAGAAGCCCTCAAAATTGTTCAAGAAAATACCTTTGTATCAACTATTTCTAATGTTTCATTACTAGCAAGTCTTGGTAGAATTTTGGCAGAAGACATTATCGCAGACCGATATTTTCCACCCTTTGATAGAGTGGCGATGGACGGAATATGTGTAAACTTTTCAAATCTTAGTGCAAAAGTTATCATAGAGAATATTCAATTTGCAGGTGAAGTTCAAAAGTCTCTGCTTTACCCAAACGCTTGTCTGGAAGTAATGACAGGAGCAGTTTTACCTTCGGGTTGTGATACTGTAATTCGTTATGAAGATATTGATATTCAAGAAGTTGATGGTAAAAAAATAGCCTCTATCACAATTCCTTTGGAAGAAATAAAGCAAGGACAAAATATCCATAAAAAAGGAATTGACCGACAAATTGGAGATTTTTTATTAAAAAAAGGCACAAAAATTAGCCCTGCCGAAATTGCCGTGATGGCATCAGTTGGGAAAGTGAATGTGTTGGTTGAAATGCCTCCACGAGTAGCCGTAATTTCAACGGGGGATGAATTGGTCGATATTGACCAAACACCCGAATACTATCAAATCAGAATGTCGAATTCGTATATGCTGGCGGGGGCTTTGCAAAATGTGGGAATTGCAGCAAATCGTTTTCATTTGAAAGACGATAAAGTATTGTTATTCAATGATTTAAAACAAATTTTGCAGAATCATGATGTTATACTTTTGAGTGGAGGCGTATCGGCAGGGAAGAAAGATTTTTTGCCCGAAATATTAACGAATTTGGGCGTAAAAAAACTTTTTCATAAAGTAGCCCAAAAACCTGGAAAACCGTTTTGGTTTGGTAAAACGGATAATAATAAGACAGTTTTTGCCTTACCAGGAAATCCTGTCTCTACTTTTCTATGTTTTTGTAAATATGCCTTGCCCAGTATCAAAGGAACGCCAGATAAAAAAGAATTTATAGTGTTAGATAAAGACTTATTTTTCAAACCTAATTTGGCTTATTTTGTCCCTGCCAAAACTTATTCCCAAGATGGGAAATTAATGGCAAAACCCTTTGAAGGTAGTGGTTCTGCGGACTTTGCGAACTTGACCGATTGTGATGGTTTTATTGAGTTACCTGCTGATTGTCAGGAGTTTAACGGTGGTGAAGTTTTTGAATTTATTCGATTTCGTTAATTAGAAATTATATTCAATCAAATTCCAAAGATTACCATATAAATCTTCAAAAACCGCTACAATTCCGTATTCTTCTTGGCTTGGTTCTCGGATAATTTTGATGCCTTTTGCAATGAAGTCGTGATAGTCTCGATAAAAATTGCCTGTATCTAAAAATAAAAAAAACCTTTCGCCTGACTGAAACCCAATAAAGTTTTCTTGGGTTTCGTTGGCGGCTTTTGCTAATGGCAAAGCACAGCCAGAAGAATCTTTTTCGGGAGTGACTAAAACCCACCTTTTTGTTTCACTTAAAACTGTGTCGTCCAAAAGGGTAAAGCCCAATTTTTGGGTGTAAAATTCGATGGCTTCGTCATAATCACGTACTATGATGGCGATGTGAGCGATTTTTCTTTTCATAATTTTCTCTGCTTATATTTTACAAAATAAGCCATAAATCAAGATTTAATATCATTGAAACCCCACAATTTTCTATATTTACAGTATTACTTTAATTGCCCTATCTAACAATTTTAACCTAAGGATTCATGATTTTTTTCAATCGTAGCACTCTATCCGACGAAGCAATTTTAGCTGGAATTGTCAGCGATGGAATTTTGCAAAGAAATACTGAGAACAAACTTTATGAACAGTATTTTTATTTTATCAAAGATGCTACTTTCAAACATAAAATTTCAGAAGATGAAGTTGCCAGTCTCTATACAGATTCAATTTTGGCTTTCATTGAGAATGTGCGTTCAAATCGTTTTCAGGGAAATTCTGCTATCAAAACTTATCTTTATCAAATTTTTTCTAATAAATGTGTTGACTTTATTCGCAAAACTGCGACTAATAAAATGAGCGTCCACGAAACTCAATCTCTGGATGATTCAGTTTTTATGATGCCCGATGATGCCAAAAATATTTTACAAAAATTAATTTCTGAAAATGAAGTGAATGTTTTGAAAGTAAAAATAGGGCAATTGGGCGAAAAATGTCAGCAAATGGTTTTGGCTTGGTCAGAAGGATTTTCGGATAGCCAAATCGCTCAGGAGTTAGGTTATCAAAGTGCCAACGTAGCCAAGACCAGCCGTTTGAGATGTTTGGAGAAATTAAGAGAATTGTATAATAAGTCGTAAGTGTTTAAGTCATAAGTCGTAAGTATTTAGGTCGTAAGTATTTAAGTCATAAGTCGTAAGTATTTAGGTCGTAAGTATTTAAGTCATAAGTCGTAAGTATTTAGGTCGTAAGTATTTAAGTCATAAGTCGTAAGTATTTAGGTCGTAAGTATTTAAGTCATAAGTCGTAAGTCAAAAAGTAGAAAATATGAAGTTATGAGATAGGTTTGCAAAACTTACGACATACAACCTAATGACTTACGACTAAAAAACCATTAACCACATGAATACTTAAGAAAATGTTAGAAAAAATTGATAAATATTTTAAAAATGAACTGAGCCTTTCAGAACGACAAGACTTTGATTCAAAAAGTAGAAAATATGAAGTTATGAGATAGGTTTGCAAAACTTACGACATACAACCTAATGACTTACGACTAAAAAACCATCAACCACATGAATACTTAAGAAAATGTTAGAAAAAATTGATAAATATTTTAAAAATGAACTGAGCCTTTCAGAACGACAAGACTTTGATAATGAGTTTGTTAGTAATGAAGAATTTAGAAAAAATATTTCGTTCTACCTAAATTCTCGTACTGCTGCCAAACAATTAGCTGACGACAAACGCAGAGTGGAATTTGAAGAGCTACGCAAAAACTTATCCCGAAAATCAGACAATTCAAGCAGAATAAAACCAATGATTTGGCTTTCGGGATTGGCGGCTTCGGTGGTGTTGGCAGTAGGGTTTTGGTGGTTTTCTCGCACCCCTGATTTGGCAATGAATGCGATTGCTGATACATACATACAAGAGCATTTTCAGAATTTACCCGTGAAAATGGATGCCTCTGCCGACAGTTTACAAATGGGTTTACGTTTGTTTAACGAACAAAAATTAGGCGAAGCTCAAAATATTTTTGAAAGTGTTTTAGCAAGAAATAGTAATGACAGTGAAGCGATTAAATATTTGGGAATCACGTATTTGCGAATGAAAGATTATGATAAAGCTGTTCAATATTTTCAGAATTTAGCCTCGCAAGAAGAACTTTTCGCAAACCCTGGTAAGTTCTATCAAGCAATTGCTTTGCTTCAACAATCGCTCAAAAATGAGGAACAGGCTGAGATTTTACTGAAAGAAGTGATTGATAATGACTTGGAAGGGAAGGAAGAAGCTCAAAAAATGTTGGGTAGTTATTAAAAAAGTGTTGATAAACAATTTTGCTTATCATCAACTTCCAATAGTTGCTATAACTTTAACATTTTAGAGCCGTTGCGATTTGAACACGACACCGTCCACGTTGATCCAAAAGTGGCGAAGGCAATGTTGAAGTAAGGGGGCGTCTAAGAAATAATATACCTTTTAAAAGTCCCTCTCCACGGGAGAGGGATTTAGGGTGAGGCTTTTAGTGGGTATGCTATTTTTTAGATGCTCCCTAAACAAAAAGAGATTCAAGCAAAACGTTTGAATCTTTTTTTGTTTTAACTTATCGGACAAGGCTTTCCGATACTACATTTTCAATCTTTGGCACGTTATTTGTCATTCGATTCATAACCTTACAGAATAGCATAATAACTATTTCGCCTAAGCAAAAAAGAATATGAACAAACTTTTCCATATAGCCTCGGTTGTGGCATTGATTTTCTTACTTATTTGTAATAAAACGCACGCCCAAGCCAAGTTGAAAGCCGCCAATCGCCAGTTTGAACAACTGAGTTATATTGACGCAATTCGTCTGTATGAGGAATTTTTGCGTGATGCCAAAGAACCCGCTACTCGACAGGAAGGGCTGAAAAAATTAGCATATTGTTATCGGAAAGTACAGGATTCTCGCAATGCTGAGCGTGCTTTTGCGGATTTAATTCGTGATTATCCTGATGTGGAATCTGAGAATTATCTCTATTATGCTCAGGCTTTGCAGTCTAACCAAAAGTATAAGGATTCTCAAAAATATTACGCCATTTATGGAGAAAAGCAAACCGCCGACCTTCGTGGAAAACGTCATACCATTGCTTTGATGGATATGGGGCGTTTTTATCGTGATTCATCTTCTTACAAAGTTCAGTTTCTTCCCATCAATTCACGTCAGGCAGATTTTAGCCCAATGTTCTACAAAGGTGGTTTAGTATTTTGTTCAGCACGTGACGAATCAGGAGCGGTGAAAAGAGTTTTTTCTTGGAATCAGACTCCGTTTTTGGATTTATATTACGTGTCAGACACTTCACAATTAAGTGTAAAAAATGGTTTGCAAACGGCAGCCGCTTTGGGTGGAATGTCCGCCAGTAATGCCGATGCTCCAGTAGTTGTGCAGGAAGGGAAATTGACTAAAATTGAAGAATTTAGTAGAACATTAAATACAAAATATCACGAAGGTCCGATGAGTTTTTTCAAGGAAGAACAGAAAGTAGTTTTGACCAGAAATAATTACAATAAAGGACGTGCCAGAGAATCAAAAGATGGTACAAATCGTTTGAAATTATATTCAGCAGATTTACAAAAGAATAATTGGGGAAATGTAAAAGAGTTACCCTTTAATTCAAACGAATATTCTTGCGGACACCCCGCTCTTACGCCCGATAATACAAAAATGTATTTTGTGTCGGATATGCCAGGAGGTTACGGCGGAACGGACTTATACATCGTGGAATACAACGGCGGAACCTGGGGAACACCCGTAAATATGGGTAAGGAAGTTAATACCGAGGGCAACGAAATGTTCCCTTTTGTGGATGAAAACGGAAATCTCTATTTTTCATCAGACGGACATGAGGGTTTGGGTGGACTTGATATTTTTTACGCAGAAATGAAAGGCGATGTAGCCATCAAAGGTGTGCAAAACTTGGGAGCTCCGTTGAACTCAGAAAGGGATGATTTTAGTTTAATAACTGATGCAGGACGAAACACAGGTTTCTTTTCATCGAACCGTAAGCGTGGCGTGCATGACGATAATATTTACAGTTTTAGACGTGAATGTCGTCCACTGAACGTGATTGTGTATGATGCCGTAACGAAAACGCCTTTGGAAAACGTGGATATTAGAAGCGTAATCAACGGTGAAAATCAGGATTTGAAAGTTACAGGTCTGGACGGTGCCACATCAATTTGTTTGCAGGCAGAATCGGAATATGAATTCAGAGCCATTAAAGAAGGCTATCAAATGAACTCAATTAATTATTCGACAAAAAGCACAACAGGACAAAGAACTACCTTGGAAATGTATTTAGAGAAATCAAATACATCGGTTTTGAAGGGTGTTGTGAAGTCTGAGTTGAACCAAACGCCAATTTCGGGCGTGTCAGTAACGCTTGAAAATCAGAAAGATAAGACCTCGCAGACTGTTGTAACGGGTAAAGATGGTGGTTATGAATTTGAAGTAAAACCTGGGGCGGAACATAAATTGACGGCTCAGAAAGATAAATACGCCACCAATAATGAAACCTTCGGAAAAGTATCGGGCAAGAATCCTGCACAATATCAAAACGTGCAAGGAATGTATGGTGAAGGTGATATTTTTAAATTGAATAATATTTATTATGATTTAGATAAATTTTTCATTCGTAAAGATGCCGCCAAGGAATTGGACAGAACGGTTTTACCACTGTTGAAAAGATATCCAGAGATGAAAGTTGAGATACGCTCACACACGGATGCCCGTTCAAGCGATACTTATAATATGCAACTTTCGGATAATAGAGCCAGAGCCGTTGTGGATTATTTAACACAAAGAGGTATTGATGCAAGTCGTTTAGTATCAAATGGTTATGGTGAAAGTGAGCCATCAAACGAATGTGTGGACGGCGTACAATGCAACGAAAAACAACATCAAGAAAACCGCAGAACGGAGTTTAGGATTTTGTCGGTGAAGTAATATCAATTTGAAAATGAGGTAATTTGAAAATGATTGTGCTTAAAGTCATTTTCAAATTAACGAATCATCAAATTATCAAATTAAACTCATTTTCATTTTAGTTTTTTAGGTTAGGTGAATAGTTTACAAAAATGCCTCGTTGTGCGAGGCTTTTTTTGTTGTTGGTAATCGGGCATGGCAATAAACTATAGGGTGGAAGTCCCGAACACGCTTTGCAGTAGGAAGTGTTAGTCAAGAGCAAGGGTGTCCATTGCGAAGTGGAATCTGAAAGAAGCTGGCGGCAAAAGTCCGAACCTACGAACAGAAACTTTATACAAGGCGGATTGATGTGGGTGATGATGCAACAGAATCAGAAGCCCAATACTGCACGGAACATCAGGACGTAAATAAAGAGGTTACATGGACAGAAAGTTTATTATCTTACCCTGAGAGGTCTGAACATTTACCTGACAGAGTTACGAGCGAGTGGCAAAGTGGGAAACAAATACAGTGATGTAATCTGGAATGTTCAGAAGTCAGCAGAGGTCATAGTACCTTGTTTTTTTATGAGGGAAGGACTGAATGTTAAGAGAAGGTTTTAGCATTACAAGTATGTTAGATGAAAACATTGAAAACCGAAACACGTAAGAGAACTACTTGTTAGAAGATAGGACGGAATCCGACAATAAAGAACAAGAGGAGTTTAGTTGAATCTAATAGAAGTAATAGGAGAACCCTGTGAAGTTTTTTTTTGAAATATGCTCGAAGAGATATTAAGTTGGCGTAACATAGAAAAAGCCCTACTGAAAGTAGAGCAGAATAAAGGCGTGTGCGGTATTGATGGAATGCAGACCGATGAACTTCGTGACTACCTTCAATGGCATTACACCGAATTACGCACAACGATACTCAATGGTACATTTCGACCGCAAGCGGTGAAGAAGGTAGAAATACCCAAACCCAACGGCGGTTCACGGATGTTAGGCATCCCGACTGTAATAGACCGCCTGATTCAACAGGCAATCAGCCACCGTTTATCTGGACTATACGAAGAAGGTTTTTCGGAATATAGTTATGGATTTCGCCCCCACCGTAACGCCCACCAAGCGGTACAGCAAGGACAAAAGTATGTCAATTCGGGTTATACATACATCGTAGAATTGGACTTAGAGAAGTTCTTTGATACGGTAAATCACGACCGTTTAATGAGTACATTGAGCATACGAATAGCCGATACAAATCTACTGCGGCTGATACGTTTGTACTTAAAAAGTGGAATAATGGAAGGGGTATGATAAGCCAAAGAACGGAAGGGACACCGCAAGGAAGCCCTTTGAGTCCACTATTATCCAACATTATCTTGGACGAACTTGATAGGGAGCTAACCCATCGAGGACACAACTTTGTACGATACGCAGATGACATTAGTATTTATTTACGGAGTGATAAATCTGCCAACCGAGTGCTGGCGAATCTCACGAAGTATATAGAGAATAAATTACTGTTAAAAGTAAACCGTGCTAAAAGTAAAGTGAGCCGTCCAACCCGAAGTAAACTATTGGGTTTTTCCTTCTACAAAAGCAAAGGCGAATGGTTGATTCGTATAACCAAAGAATCCATCCAACGGTTGAAATCCAAAATCAGGAGTAAAACCCAACGCAATGCTGGGTTGAATTACGAACAAAAGATAAAGGTATTGAACCCCATCATCACAGGCTGGGTAAATTACTTTCGTTTATCCAATGCGAGTAAAGTTATGGAAGATTTGGACGGTTTTACCCGTACTCGTTTACGAATGGGCATTTGGAAAGAATGGAAAAGTGGTAAAACCCGCATTAAGAATTTGATAAAACTTGGGATAGAAAAAGGGAAGGCTTACCAATGGGGACACAGCAGTAAACAATACTGTCGAGTGGCTCACAGCCCCATTTTAAGTCGAAGTTTAGACAACAAATTCTTTGCGGGAAAAGGATATGTAGGATTCTCAAACTATTACAAAGAAAGAACACGCACACAGATTCCATTCTTTTAACAAACCGCCGTATGCCGAACGGCACGTACGGTGGTGTGAGAGGACAGTAAGGAAATTAATTCCTTACTTCCTACTCGATTTCAATAGAAAATGGTAAGGGAGCATCTAATTAATAAAGTACCCATGACTTCCATTAAACTTCCCGAAAGTAAAAAGAACTTTCGGGAAGTAACAAAAAATCTGCGTAAATCTGCGTTGCGAAGCATCTGCGATATCTGCGTGCCAATTATAATCCAACCGCAGTCCGCTGAATAAATGCCGTTAAATCTGCTCCCGTAAGCATATTCTGCGAAAGCAAAGCCAAATCATAAATCTGTTTTGCCAATTGCTTTTGTTCCTCATTATCGGTTGATTTCAATATTTTGCTGATAGTCGGGTGATTAGCATTCACTGAAACGATATAATTGTTGGGCATATTTCCAAACATATTCATTCCGCCTCCGCCCGAACGAGACATATCCGCCATTCTCCGCATAAACTCATTTTGCGTAATTACGGCTGGCATTTCATCGGCTGGCATCGGTTCAAGGTTCACCACTTTCGTAGTATCGTTGATGGCTTCTTCAAATACTTTTTTCACGGTTTCTTTCTCAGAATCCGAAAGAATGGTATCGACCGCAATTCCTTTGTCAATCAACTTTTCAATCGTGTCAGAATCTACACGTTTCAAATTGGTCTTCACCAATTTAGATTCCATCATGTTGATAAAATGACTATCCAAAACCGAATCCAATTTCAACACATCATAACCACGCTTTTGGGCAGACTGAATAAAACCGTCCTGACCTTTGGAATCGTTGGTGTACAGATAGGTTACGTCCTCATTTTTATCCTTCTGATTTTCTTGAGCAAATTCTGCGTATTCGTTCAACGTATAGTACTTACCGTTCACACTTTGAACCAAGCAATAATCCTTGGCACGATCATAGAATTTATCGTCCGAAATCATTCCATATTTCACGAAAAGACCAATGTTTTCAAATTTCTCCTCAAAACCAGCACGGTCAGCCTTGAACAAATCGCCCAATTTATCGGCAACTTTTTTGGTGATGTAAGAATTAATTTTCTTCACATTTCCATCAGCTTGCAAGAAACTCCGAGAAACGTTTAACGGAATATCGGGCGAATCAATTACCCCGTGCAACAACATCAAGAACTCAGGAACGATGTCTTTTACTTCGTCAGTAATAAAAACCTGGCGGCTGTATAATTGTATTTTTTCACGTTGGAGCTGTAATTCATTTTTAACTTTTGGGAAGTATAAAATCCCCGTTAAGTTAAAAGGATAATCTACGTTCAAGTGAATCCAAAATAATGGTTTCTCCGTAAAAGGATACAACTCCTCGTAGAATTTGAGGTAATCTTCATCCGTTAATTCACTCGGATTTTTTGACCAAATAGGAGCGGGGTTATTGATGATTTTAGCCGCTTCACCCACGCCAAATTCAATCTCAATGGGAAGGAATTTGCAGTATTTATCCAGTACCTGCTTGATTCTGAACTCTTCCAAAAATTCCAAAGAGTCTTCGGCAATGTGGAGGATAATATCCGTTCCACGTCCTTCACGAGAGGCTTCGGTGATTTCAAACTCGGTTGAACCATCACAAGTCCACATGACTGCTTGGGTATTTTCTTGGTAAGATTGTGAAATAATATCTACTCTTTCAGCCACCATAAAGGCAGAATAAAAGCCCAAACCGAAGTGTCCGATAATGGCTTTTTCATCGCCCTTGTCTTTGTACTTTTCCACGAATTCAGTTGCCCCCGAAAAAGCAATCTGGTTGATATATTTCTTAATATCTTCGGCGGTCATTCCCAAACCTGAATCTGAAATAGTAATCGTTTTTGCTTCTTTATCGAAAGAAACTTTCACTTTCAACTCGCCCAACTCGCCCGCATACTCACCGATGGAAGCCAAACGCTTGATTTTCTGGGAAGCATCCACGGCATTTGAGACCAATTCACGAAGGAAAATTTCGTGGTCTGAATAAAGGAATTTTTTAATAATCGGAAAAATGTTCTCGGTATGAATCGAGATATTACCTTTCTCTTGCATAGTCATTTTGTCATTAATTAGCTTAAAACTGAGTTATTTTTAATGAAATGTTAGTTTGCAAAAAGGATTCCATCGTGGGGTTGGGTGTCAAATTGGCAGATTTGATAAACAAAATGTTTCAACGAATTATTTATGACTTGATAAATATAAAAATCATATTTAACTTAATTGCAAATGAAGATTTTTTATTATATTTGAAGAAAATAAATAGACTTAATATTTAGACTAAGTTGTTCATGGAAATCATACGTTGCATTGTTCTTGAAGATGAAGAACCCATGCAAAACCTAATGAAATACTATATCAATAAGCTCTCTGATGTGGAATTGGTGGAGGTATTTGATAATGCCCTTGAAGTTGCCGATTTTTTGGAAAATAACAGTGTAGATTTCATTATCACCGACATAGAAATGCCTCGGCTTACGGGATTGGATTTTATTAGGATGTTAGTCCCTCGCCCGCCCGTAATTATTATCACGGCATACCCCGACCGTGCCAATCAAGCTTATGATTTGGATGTGGTTGACTATATTGTCAAACCCGTTGAATTTGAACGATTTAAGAGGGCAGTTGAAAAAGTAAGACGCTTATATTTTAGTGAACAAAAAGATGAAATCATCGAACAAAATTTTATTTACGTGAAAGAAAATGGGAAAATGCTCAAATTGGAATTGAGTGATATTATTTATGCAGAAGCATTGGCTGATTATGTAAAAATTATTACTAATGAACGGACAATCATTACGCTCTCGACATTTGGTAAGATAGAAAAATCATTACCCACAAAATCTTTTGCGAGGGTGCATAAATCTTTTATTATCAACACCAACAAAATTAAATCAATTGATAGTGCCGATAGCTTGGTTACGCTCAACAACAAAACCGAAATAACCCTCGGACGGACTTATAAATCAGAGTTTTTGGCAAAAATTAAATCGATAAATTAAGATGAACAGGTTAGTTGATTATATCTTACGTCTTTACCCCATTGACCATGTACCTCTGAAAAGGAGGGTTATGCTTCATGGGCTTTTTTGGGGACTTTTTTTTGTTTCTCTTTTGATTGGTTCTGGGTTTCCATCAGACACTATCATCTTGCGGTTAATAGGTTCTACATCATTCACAGTAACCAGTAGTGTATTTTTTTATGTTACGGCATACTTGTTGCCTTATTTGGTTCTGCGAAATATGATGGGTTCATCAAAGGTTTAATTATCGGTTTATTGATTACTGCTTTCTATTTTTTTATGGCATTTGAGACTTACGGACGGGTAACACTTGCGATAGAAAGCCGTCTCATAACTCTGAGTCAAAATAAAAGAATGTACAAGATTTATTACGATTTATATAAATCTGGATTTTGGGCATATTTTCAAATTAATATTATTCTTTCTGATACGATTCAATTAATTTTTACTGCCCTACCCGCTTTTTTCTTAAAATTTACCAGAATGTTCACCAAAGTTTATTCCGAAAAAAAACAATTGGAAATAGACTTTTTGCGGCTACAAATCAATCCGCATTTTTTGGTCAATACGCTCAATAATATTTACAGTTTGGTGGTAATGGAAGACCATCGAAGTCCGAAAGCTATTTTATCTTTATCAAATCTATTAAATTATGTTCTGTATGAAAGTTCCTTACCAACAATTTCTTTGGAAAAAGAAATTTCTTTTTTGCAAGACTTTGTGGCTTTAGAGAAAATTAGAAATTCGTCAAAAATGCAGGTAAGCATGAAAGTAGAAGGAGAATTGGTGGGAGATATTGCCCCTCTATTATTAATCGCTTTCATTGAAAATGCTTTCAAGCACGGCGGCGGAGATTCTACAATTCCAAGTTTTATCAATATAAATGTTAAAGTAGAACAAAATACTTTATTTCTGAGTGTAGTCAATAGTAAACCCCGTACAGCTTCTGAAAAAATCAAAAAAACGTTGGGAGGGATTGGTCTCGTCAATGTTCAAAACCGTTTAGTCTCTTTATATCCCAATCGTCATAGTCTTCAAGTCATTCCAGAGCCTTCCAAGTATCAAATCTTATTAGTAATTCAACTAACGTAGAAATAGTATTGTCGTTTGTCGATTAAACCATGTCGTTTAACGGTATTGTAATGTCGTTCATCGAAGTTAAAATTTTTGCCTCAATTTTTCTGCCAAATTTGAACCATAAATCAAACCAATAAACAATTTAAAATCTTCTGTTATGAAAAATTTATCATCAAAATTAGCTATTGCTAAGAGTGTAGTTGTTTCATTTAATGAAATCAGAACAAAGGAGTTAGTAATTTCAACATGGTCTTGTACTGAAATTTGGAGTTAAAATGCAGTTCATCGGTTAATCAATGTCGTTCATCGGATGTTTAGTGTTGTTCAACGAAAGTATTGTAGAGGGCTTATTATTTAGCATAAATTTGAGTTAAGAAAAGAGTAACAAATTTCAGTGCGAATACAGTTAGGAAAACTATGACGATAGGGTTCTTTGTAGATAAAAATGTTGGTTGCAACAACGAGGTGAATCTTGACCGCCTAAATTGTCAAGAACAAAAAAATGCCCCGACAAAGTTTGGAGACAGTGAAGGGGCAAATAGTCTTATTATTTTCACATTAAAACTTAACAAATCTAATGAAAAGTTTACAAATCACCAAAATGGTGAGCGTATTTTCTAAACGCTCTATGTTAGCCTGCATGATGGCAGGAGGAATGTTATCACTGAATAGTTGTGATAATAAAAATCTTGAACCAAGCCAACCGAGTGCGTTTAATCCAGTGCCTGGTGAGATTATTAACGACAACAGTGTTCAATTGGACGAAATTGCCAAAGCCTTGGCAGTATCTATGGGAGACGAGTCAGTAAGGACTTTGATTAAAACCGAAGCCTTAAAGAAGTTTGATGGTGATTTTGATATTCTGTATCAAAATATTGACGACAAAAACGTAGGGGGAAAGACTCTAAACGCTGTCTTGAACGAAAACGGAAGTAAAAGTGGAGCCGCCCGCACTGCTTCGATTTCACAAATCGCTGCTCAGATGCCTCTATTGAACATTTCTGTTCCTGTGAATATTGAGAAGTGGAATACGGGGAGTTTTGAGCCTTTGGTAGTGGTGCAGCCAAATATCAAAGATGAATCGAAGTTAAAATTAATCAAGGCTTATGACAAAAATGGAAAAGTTCATATGCTTGATGCTCAAAAAGCTCCTGATTTTCCTGTGGTTGTGGTAGGATTTAACGAACGTAACGAAATTGTTAACGGAAAAATTACGATGAAAAAAGGGCTTGTTCTTACCAAAAATGGAGAAAATCAAAAGCAGGTTGAGTATGAAATAATCTCTGATGATGGTGGTGGAAATGGCGGCGGCGGCGGAAATGGTGGTGGTTCTTGTACAGCCCCATACTTTTCTGGCGTAGTATTAAAAGGTTACAACTCTGGAAACCTTAGTGCTATTGAATCTTGGTTTAATGGTGGTCCAGAAATCAGAATGACTTGTGCATACACAAATCAAAGCGGAAATTCTGTAAATATTTTTGGTCAAACACAAGGTAATCTGCATAATCCAGATCGTTCATGGGTAAATAACACTTGGTGGAATTTGAATGACTATCTTTTTAATTGGCAACAATCCTATGGTGATATGGCGACCTTCGTTTTATGGGAAGAAGACTATGGAACTTTTATTAATCTTCCTATTACGGTCAAAGGTAAATTTTATGGAGTTGAAATTAGTTCAACTTTCACCATTAATTTAAGTGATGATAATGAATGGATTGGCTCATTTCCAGTTTACAGAGAAGACTTTTGCAATAACAAAGTTTTCGGAAACAATAGTTTGTATTTCAGGTTAGGGTATTAATTATTAATCTGGGCTGATTCAAGTATTGTTTGAATCAGCCCAAAAATCAACAAAACAATGAAAAATCAAATCATTTTATTGGCTTTATTAAGCCTCACCATCTTTTCTTGTAAAAAAGAAACTGCCATTTTGAACGGTTTGGAAGGTAAATGGAATGTATCAGAGCTACAATTTAGCGGATATACCCAAAAGGATTCCATAGTAAAAGTTACTCAAACTTCTATTGAATTTGATGCTTGTAATGCGGACGAGAATAATACTACCACTTCGGGCTGTAATGTTTATATCACCGAGGCGGGAATAAGAAATAGATTTGCTTATCAAGTTCAAGTGATTAGAGGTCAAGGAAATTTAGTAAATATTAACGCTATCAGTGATGTTGGATTGGTAAATAGCCCTGCCTATCAAAAAGCCCTTCAAAAATGGGATAAGAGTTATCAAATTATTGAATCAGGTGAAAAGAATTTAGTTCTCATTCGCAGTTATGGTTGTGTTCAAATAAATGGCGTGGATAATTGTAATAAAATGAAAGTAATTGCTAGTAAATAGATATAGTAATCACATGAAAAATCTCCTCAAAACGCTGTTATTCACTCTAATAAGCCTCAGCACTTTTGCCCAAAAAGTAACCCTCAGCGGGTATGTGCATGAGCAGGGAAGTAAAGAATCACTATCCAATGTTTCGGTGATGATTCCTACTTTGAAAGTGGGAACGCAGACCAATAATTACGGGTTCTTTTCGCTCACCATTCCATCATCGACGGAGGTTGAAATTACTTTCTCTTCTTTGGGGTATCAGGTTCAAAAAAGAACGATAAAAGCTACTGAAAATCAGCGGATTGAGGTGGAGATTTCGGTAAAATCAACCGATTTGAAAGAAGTAATTGTATCATCTGAACGCCAAGAACGAGTCAGTGAAAACGAGCAAATGAGTACCGTTTCTTTATCCATCAATCAGATAAAAGACATACCTGCCATCTTGGGAGAAAAGGATGTAATGAAAGCCCTCCAACTGATGCCTGGCGTACAGAAAGGACGGGAAGGCACAACGGGTTTGTATGTACGAGGCGGCGGTCCCGACCAAAACTTGTTGATTCTGGATGATGCCGTAGTCTATAATGCCAATCATCTTTTTGGGTTCTTTTCACCCTTCAATGGCGATGCCCTCAAAAGCGTAGAAATGATTAAAGGAGGCTTTCCTGCCCGTTTTGGCGGACGACTTTCTTCCGTTGTCGAGATGCAAATGAAGGAAGGCAACAAGGAAAAATTCCACGGGGAAGCAGGAATTGGACTTCTTTCAAGCCGTCTAACTTTGGAAGGTCCTTTGAAAAATGGCGTTTCTTCGTACCTGTTTTCGGCTCGGCGGTCGTATGCTGATTTTGTGATGAAACCTTTGTTAAAAGATGCTCCTTCTCTCTATTTTTATGACTTAAATATGAAAGTAAATTATGATTTGGGACAGAAAAATAAAATTTATTTGAGTGGTTATTTTGGAAGAGATGTCTTTGATTTTGAGGAAAATAGTAAATCAAGAAGCACAACTGGAAGTTCGGGTTTCAATTGGGGAAATGCCACAACTACTCTTCGTTGGAATCATTTATTTAACGAAAAATTATTCAATAATACATCCTTGATTTTTACCAATTATAATTTTCAAGTTTATAACGAACAATCCTCCGACAAAGGGGATTATTCGCTACGATATTCATCAGGAATCAGAGATTTTACTTTTAAAACAGATTTTGATTATTTGCCCAACACCCAACATTCTATTCGTGCGGGAATCATGGCAACTGCTCATAGATTTACGCCCACTGCGGTAGTTTTGACCGATACACGGATTGATACTTCTGGAACAAATATTAATTATACCGATGCACTTGAAACTGCCATTTATGCTGAAGATGTTTGGCGATTGAACGATAAATTGAGCATGAATTTTGGTTTAAGATTGAGCAATTTTAACGTAAACGGCAAAAGCTATTTCAACCTCGAACCTCGTTTTTCGGGAGCGTACAGAATCAATAATGATTTGGCAATAAAAGCCTCCTACGCCCGAATGAACCAATATATTCACCTATTATCAAACTCTGGATTGGGCTTACCAACCGATTTGTGGGTGCCAACAACCGAAAGAATTGCCCCGCAAACTTCCGAACAAATTGCCATCGGAATTGCCAAAGATTTTACTGATAAAAACCTATCTTTTACGTTGGAAGGTTATTACAAAAAAATGAATAATATCATCGGCTACAAAGAAGGTGCAAGTTTTATCCTTCTTGATTTGGGACCCGATGCCAAAAAAACCAGCGAAGTAGATTGGCAAGATAACGTAACGTCTGGGCAAGGAAAGGCTTATGGGATTGAGATGATGCTTCAACGCAAAACGGGCAGATTGACGGGTTGGGTGGGTTATACGTTATCGTGGATAAAACACCAATTTGATGAAATAAATGGGGGTAGAGAATTTGCCCCAAAATTTGACCGTCGCCATGATTTATCCATCGTTACGACTTATAAACTCAAACCAAAAATCACACTGTCGGCTACGTTTGTCTATGGAACAGGCAATAATCTGACCATTCCAATTGCCTCTTCTGAGGGTAGAGGATTCTCGAATGGTCTCAATCAATTTAGTCCCAAAGTTCAATATTACGGAGAGTTTAATTCTTTCCAAGCTGCCGCTTATCATCGTTTAGATTTAGGAATTAAATTTCATAAACAAAAGAAGAGAGGCGAACGCACTTGGGAAATTGGGGTTTTTAATGCTTATAACCGTATAAATCCGTTTTATTACCAGAGCCAACAAGGCTATGATTTTGCTACCCAACAAAATACTGACAGTAAATTATACCGAAAAGGATTGTTCCCAATTGTGCCTTCTGTAACATACAATTTTAAATTTTAAGCCATGAAAAATCAATATACGTTCTTATTATTCATCACTCTATTTTTTGCAAGTTGTAGTGATGATGGCTTTCTTTCGGTAGAAGAAGATGCTTCAAATATTCCGTTTAGCACTGCCCCAACCATCACCGCTTTTTTGTGTCCACAAGATACCGTTCATAAAGTTACGTTGAGCCATACTCGTCCAGTTGTGGGAAAGGATTTGAGTCGAGAATGGAATAATAATGTATCAAAATCTATCGTAACAATCAATGATGGCACACAAACCGTAAAACTGACTTCGGGCGGAGCTGGAACATTCAACATTAAAGCAAAAGAGTTTAAAGTAGAGGCGGGCAAAACGTATAAACTAAATGTAACCACTTATGACGGACAAAAAGCCGAAGCCACTTGCACGATTCCACAGAATATAGCGGATATTAAACAGGTTAGGATTAAGGAAGTTAGCGATGTTAAGTTTGAGACTAAAAAATACTTAGTTACTTGGCAAGATATTCCAAATGAGCAAAATTATTATGCAGTTTATGTATTGACAAAATATGTGAGTGTAACTAATAAATACGTTTCGGTGGATCAAGAGGATTTTGAAAACTCAATCACCGACCAAAGTAATGATAAAGGAAAGATGGTGACGAAGAAAAGTTTTTACATGACAAAGAGAGAAAACTATAACGATGGTTCATACAGAGCTACGGAAGTTCAAATACTGAATACTGACGTAAATTTTTATCGTTACCACAAAGATTTAGATATTCTGAAAATTTCGGGAGATAATCCTTTGGTCGAACCTATTAATGTTTACTCAAATATTAAAGGAGGATTTGGCGTTTTTGCAGGATATACTCGTGCGAGGGGAATTTATAATTGATAACGATAACCAAAATTAAACTATCATGTTACAAAAACTAATTACCCACTTTCGTTACTCCAAATTCAAGTATTATCCAGAACTCAGTTCGTTGGATTCGGGACTTGTATGCCTAAAAATGGCAGTAGATTTTTACGGTAAAAATTATTCTATGGAATATTTACAGGAAAAATCTGCCCACATTAATTTTCCGATGACTTTGCAAGACATTGTTGATGTGGGTGATGAAATAGACTTTATAGGTTGCCACATGGAAATATTGTATCATCAATTAATTGACCAAATGATTCCCCCCGTAATTATTGGTTGGGAAGAAGATGATTACGTGATGTTTTACGGTACTCAAAAAAACTTTTGGTCATTTCTTCCTTGGATAAAGACAGAAAGGAAAGTAATAATTGTTAATCCCAAAGAAGGTTTCAGAATAATTGATGAAGCCACTTTTATGAATCACTGGCGACAACCACCAAATAAGCGAACAGGGGCAATCGTAAGAATCTTATCTGGTTTTACACGCCTTAAAGCAAAACCGAAGGACTAACCAGATTATTCTTAATCGCAAAAATCACTAATCCTGCGGTGTTTCTGGCTCCTGTTTTTTCTAAAAGATTGTTCCGATGTCCGTCCACTGTTCTGACGCTGATGAAGAGCTTTTCGGCAATTTCTTGTGCCGTCAGTTCCTGACAAATCAGATTTAGGACTTCTATTTCTCTGATTGTCAGGGTTATAGGAATGTTATCGTGTACGGAAACGTGCGTTTTTTTGTTATTTAATCTTTTCTGAAAAGTCATCATCAGGCTTTCACTGAAATAAAAACCCTTTTCTGCCACACCTCTTATGGCATTTTCAACATCTTGGGGTTCGGCATTTTTGAACAGGTAAGCATTTGCCCCTAATTCAATGAGGTGAATCACAAATTTTTCTTCGTTATGAATGGAAAGAATAATAACTTTTTGGTCGGGATATTTTTCGTGGAGGATTTTCATCGTATCAATTCCGTTGAGTTCAGGCATTGATAAATCCATCAAAACCACATCGGGTCTTTGGGTAGTTGTTGTCAAAAATGTCAGTAATTCACGACCATTATCTGCCTGACAAACAACCATCATGCTTTCAAAACTGTTAATAATAGCAGCCATACCACGGCGAAATAATACTTGGTCGTCGGCAATGGCAATCGTAATCGTTTTCATAGTGAGTGTTAGTTTTTAAGAAATACATTTTGTTTAAAATTTAGAGATTTATGAATAGCAAGAAATATTTGTAATATTTTGTGCTAACCCGTTCACCCTTCACCGTGAACCGTTAACCGAACGCCCATCCCTTTTTCAAGGTTAGTCAAATATTCTAATTGCCCATGAATCATACTGACTCGGCTTTCGATATTCTTTAATCCTAAGCCTCTTTTACTTAGTTTTTCGAGGTCAAAGCCCTGTCCGTTATCTTGGTAATATACCGTAAGTTGTTGATTATCAGTGTTGAAATTAATATTTGCTTCCGTAGCGTTGGCGTGTTTGAGGGTGTTGTTCAACAGTTCCTGCAATATGCGGTAAAGGCTCAACTCCAAACGCTTATCCATCCTCTGCAATTGGCCGATGTTTAGATTAATCACCAATTTTGAGGCATTTTCAATTTTATCACAAAGCATTTCGATGGCATATTTCAATCCAAATTCTTCCAGACCACTCGGTAACATATCGTTTGAAATCCGCCTGACGTTTTCGATGGTATTATCAATCAATTGCTTGCTGGCAACAATCAGATTTTGAGTATTTTCTGAATCGAAATCTTTATCAGTATTCATCTGCCCAACCTGCAAACGAAGCACCGAAAGTGCCGCCCCAATTTCATCGTGGAGGTCACGGGAAACTCGGCGGCGTTCGTCTTCCATGGCATCAATACTACTTTGGAAAAGGTTGAGCTGATGCCGTACTTTCATTTTTTCTACATCGGCTTTGTTGCGGAGTAATCTTTTTTGATAGGAAGTAACAAAAAATAACAACATTCCCGCCAGCAAGAACATCAAAAGCGTTCCGCCAAACAACAGAATGTAAACGTCAATTTGTGAGGGCATTCTTTGTGTTAGTGATTTTGTAGGTTACTGAAAACCAATATTATAGCTGAAATTAGGAGAATATTCTGATTTAACAAAGAATTTCAGTTGAATTATATCTAACGGTATTATTGGCTCTTAGATTTCCATAATCCAACAGAAATAAGTGAATACATAACAATAATAAAAAAGGCATGAACCGCCCAAACCACCATACCCATAGGTTTGCCCTGTGTGAGGATGAAGTTGCTGAAAGTAAAGAGAAATAAACACCCAGAGAAATAAAATAAAAAGCCTGCATTTATCCAAAAAACGGGAGTATCCGAGGGGTCTTGGTCTTGAAATTCATTGAAAGTTTTATATAAATAAAAAACGGTATAGCTTACAATAATCACACATTCTAAGGTTTTGGCGTAAGAATTGAACGTAAAAGGGTTGTGCCAAACGAAAGTATCAATCAAGGAAAAAATAACGAAAAATAAGTAGATAAATGGAATAATTTTTTGGGGAATATATCTCTTAAAAAGTTCTTGATAAAACCAAGAGATAAATAAAAATTCTATTAAAACATATAGGTGGAATAAGTACAAATTGGGGATTTTATTCATAGCCATTACCTTCGAAATAACTTCAAAAACGACACTATTACAAATGAAAAAAAATATGATTTTTAACTCTTTTATTAGAATTCGTCGCTTTTGTATTCCAATGAACAAAGGAATAGGAATTATGTAGGCAACGTAACGAGTTAAAAAGCTTGAAAATTCATAAAGAGTCATATTAATTATAGTTAGGTGATATTCTAAGAATACTGCAAGAATAAATTTAGAATTCTTGCAGTATTGACTATGTTCATTAGTTTAAAGGGCTTTCTGGGTCACAAACTGGAGGACACGGATTCGTAAAATCATACACATACTCATCCGCACTATCCCGTAACCCTGTCGTATCAGTAGGTTTAACAGAACTGTCCGCTACTAAGAACATTTTCATAGCTCCAGTTTCGTCCAAACCAAAATAGCAAGTCATGTCTTCCATATCATTGGCATCCATAATTTCACGCAATTCGGCTTTTTTTACGGCAAAACCGTTTATTTTACAGGTTTGTCTCCAACGAGCAACATCTCTTTTGGCAACGTCGATTGGGTACTTAAAATTTCCCATGGGTTAATTTTGTTAAAATATGTTGAAAGATAAAACCACCCCAATACCATCCGCCAACAGTACTGAGGTTTCTACAAAGCTATTGATTTTTTGGATAAATAAAACACGTAAAAATACCTGTTTTCATAATACTATTAAACGGTCGTAAAACGAGTATTTTTACCTAATGAAATGTCAAAAAACTATCTTTATCTTTGCTTATCATTAACACATCAAACAAAGAAGCTGTTTAAACTTTCCGTTTTTGACTGTAAATACTTGTATTTTTGAAGCTGATATTTTGGAATTTACGAAACATGGCATCGCTACGTTGAGAAAATTTTAGAATATCAGATTCTGAAAGACTGGATTTCACTCGAAAGGGGAAGTTTAAACAGCTTCAAAAGCCCTTGCATGGACGTAATCATGTGAGGGCTTTTTTGTGTTATTTGAAAAGGGGGAGGAGGGAAGCCACAAAAAAATGCCCCAACTTTCGAAGGGGCATTTTCAATTTGTACAAATTATTAATCCTTACTTTAATTGAATTACTTTAAATTCTGTTCTACGGTTGGCTGAATGTTGTTCTTCGGTACATTCTACACCATCGGCACATTCGTTTAACAATTGAGATTCGCCATATCCTGTGGCTTCCAATCTGCTTGACGATACTCCACGTTTCTGTAAGTATTTTGCCACTGCTTTTGAACGACCTTCTGATACTTTTTGGTTAAATTCAGTAGTAGCACGACTGTCCGTGTGTGAACGAATTTCGATTCTCATGTTTCTGTAACGCTTCAACGTAACCGCTAATCTATCCAATTCACGAGCCGCATCTGGACGAATATTACACTTACCGTAGTCATAGTAGATATTATCAATTGCCACGACGTCACCTTCTTCAAACATACTCAAATTAGCATTGATAGTTTTTGGTCCACCTTTACCCAGTTTCTTGATTTTGTTACCACGTGAGCCAAAGTTATCTTTCATAGCTTCGATGGTGTAATCACACCCTTCACAGATTTCAAACTGGTAACGTCCATCTGCACCAGTTACGTAGCTTTGGGTTGAACCATCACATTCATTTCTCAAGGTAACTGTTACGCCACTCAAAGCACGTTTGTCTTTATTGGCAGTTACCCGTCCACGAATGGTTTTGGTAGCTGGGCATGGAACGGCTGTTCCCGTCGTTTGTCCTTGGTAACCTGAGGTGCTTCCATCAACTGATGTACCTTCGTCTGTTGTGGTTGTTGCTACCGTTGAAGAACCATCGGTTGTGATTGTTCCTTGTGAAATCGCTGAACTATCCGCTACCACTTCTTTCACCCTTGATAATGGAATGTCCAGTGTGCTTTCGCCTTCTTTACAACTTACGGTGTTTGGCATATAACCTTCACGGCTTGCCTTCATTTCACAACCTTTTCCTTCCTCTACACATATTTTGAATGTTCCGTTGGTATCGGTTTTCTTCATTTCGGTTTTGCCGTCAATCGTCACGGCTACATCAGCATTATCCAATGGCATTTTTGATTCTGCATCATACACAATGACTTGAATTTCCTCGCAATCAGGTTTTTCATCACATTCACGAGTGAAACGATAAATATCATCATCAGTTCCTCCACGCTTACGGTTTGAAGACAAGTAGCCCATTTTACGTTCACCGTCGGCAATGAAACCGAAGTCGTCTTTGCTCGAATTGACGGGTGTACCCATGTTTTTGATTTTGCCTTTCAGTTTTGAACCATCAACCAATTGAGCATAGAAAATATCTAAATCGCCCAAACCAGCGTGTCCGTCAGATGAAAAATAAAGGTTTCCTCTTTCGTCCACAAACGGGAACATTTCGTTTCCTGCCGTGTTGATTTCTGGACCTAAGTTTACGGGTGTACCAAAAGCTCCACCATTGTACTGAACCACATAAAGGTCAGT
This sequence comes from Arcicella sp., assembly GCA_034519515.1. Taxonomy (GTDB): domain Bacteria; phylum Bacteroidota; class Bacteroidia; order Cytophagales; family Spirosomataceae; genus Arcicella. The sequence continues at coordinate 64,861 of JAXHOK010000051.1, read as the reverse complement.
CCCACCGAATCCCCCAGGCATATCCGATACGAAATACATCAGTTTGTCATCACGTGTGAGCGATGGATGTCCCGTTGAATAATCATTACTATTGAATGGAACTTCTTTAATATTATTCCATTGTCCTGCTCCTTTATCATCGGCAGTATAAATTTTCAGCTTATTAATTTTATCAGAAGAAGTTTTAAATTTACCATTGTTAAAGTTATTACGAGTGAAGATAACTTTTTTACCATCATTAGTAAAGGTCATTGTATCCTTCGTGATATTTGGTATTCAATGACTTGCTAAATTTTCCAGTCTTGGTGGAAGCCGTTTCGGTGTAACCATATCCTTGATAAATATTTGTTCCTCCGAAAGTTCCTACTGTACGTGAGTCGTTGGCCGTTGGCGAAGTATATTCATCATTGCCAACCACTTTTTCATTTCCTCTTGATTTTGTTTTGTTGGCATCAGCACCACCCAAACCAGCGGCTGAAGCAGTTAATTGACTAACATCCGTCAAATAATACATATCCAAAAAACGGGAATTATCCCAACAGAAAACCCGCTTTAAGCCTGTGCCTTCGGTGCGTCCTGAGTTGAAAACTAAACCGTTTTTATAATACATTGGACTGAAATCAGCTTTGTCTGAATTGATTGAAAGGTAATCCACTTTGTAACAAGTGGCATTTTTATTCAACGACTCAACATTTTTGTAAAGTTTCTGAAACCCTCCACTGCGTTTGTCCGCAGTTTCGATTTGTGAATATTTTTCATACGCTTCTTGGGCATCTTTATACTTGCCGTTTGACGCTAATGATTGAGCGTAATAAAGATAGGCTTTCGAGGCATCGCCTGAAAGTTGTGAACCTCCGCTGATTAATTCTCTGTAAACTCGTTCAGCATTTTGTGAATCGTGGATTTGGCGATAGGCATAAGCCAATTTCAAACGAGCCGATTGTTTTTCTGAATCGGAGAGTTTCCCTTTCAACACTTGCTCGAACATTTCGGCAGCGTTGAGGTAGCTCATTTTATTAAACTCATACTCTGCGTCTTTGATAGACTGCGAGAATGTTTTACCAACAACAACCAGCAAAGCCAGCATGAGTAGTAGTCCAGTTTTCTTCAAATTAATCATCGTTTTTCAAATGTTTTTACTACGTTATTTAAGGCGGGTTTGTTTTCTTAGTGATTAGTTAGGGAGCATCCAATTAATAAAGTACCCATGACTTCCATTAAACTTCCCGAAAGTAGAAATAACTTTCGGGAAGTTACTGAGAGATTTACTTCCCGAAAGTTATTTTTACTTTCGGGAAGTAAATACCAGAAGTGGGTATGTTTAAATTTGTATGCTCTCTTAGTGGTAATTAGTTATCAGAAAGTTATTGGTAGTATAAAATGATAACTAACAATTATTGACCAATAATTATTAACTGATAACGAATAACCAATTAGAAATATCTTGGTGTAAGGATTTTAGCTTTTCTGTAACCAAATTCATAGCGAAGCATTACTTCGTGCGAACCACTTTGTTTATTTTGAAGTCCGTTCAGAGCGAAATCATAGGCATATCCTAAGCGAAACTGGTCAGTTGCTTGAATTTCTAACATTCCAATAGCTGCATCACCATTTTGATTATTGAATGGTGAAGAAAAGTTTTTGTTGTTTGTTCTCCATGAGCCTCCGATAGCAATACGGTCTTTTATCCAAAGATTTAGGTTAAAATCGAAAGCAGCAGCGTCACGAGTGGCTTTTGCCAAGATCGAAGGTTTCAAAGCTAATGAGCGGCCTAAGCCTACTACAAAACCCATCATCAAGAAATAATGACGTTCTTGACGTGCCACGTTGTTACCAGCTGTATCATTTGTGGCAACTCCGCTTCTCAGGGCATTTTGAATAATTGAAGGGCATGAAAATCCTACATAACCACGGTCATTGCTTAAATACAAACCAGCGCCAACGTTTGGTAACCATCTGTTTACATCCCCAGTAAAGGCGGGGTCTGTTCCTTGGTTGAGTGTGGTTTGAACCTCTTGCAATTTTCCGACAAGATTAACAGCACCACCTTGAACACCCATAGAGAGAGTGGTTCTTTGCGATACTTTCACACGGTAAGCATACGAAAGAGAAACTCCCGTATTTTTAAAGACACCGATTTGGTCATTGTAGGCTTGAAAACCAATACCCACTTTTTCCTTGCTTATGGGCATATCAATGGTGAAAGATTGAGTAGTGGGAGCCCCTTCAATACCTACCCATTGCTGGCGGTATAGACCCGTCATACTCAATACATCTCTGCTACCCGCATAAGCAGGGTTTACCGCCAACATATTGAACATATACTGAGAGTACTGAACTTCTTGCTGGGCGTGAACAGTTTGAACACCTGCCAACGTAGCAAAAGCCAGTGCTGTCATGTATCGAACTTTTGAAAGCAAACCTTGGAGTTTCATGTGATAAAAGTTTTAAATGTTTTTATTATTTTATAAGAAAATTGACTTTCCTTTTTTACTCTTCTTAATATTACCCGACAAGTTTTAAGGACTTGTCGGGTTTTTACTGATACTATCTGACTAATGTAATAGAGCCAACTTTTGGTTTTAAATCAACCTTTGTTCCATCTTTCTTTGTACGAGTTGCACAGTAGAAGTATGTTCCATCTGGTAAACCTTGACCCGAACCTATCACTTTAACGCTTTCGTCGTAGGCTTCTCCTTTCCATGAGTTATTAATATAAGTTTTAGTAGCATACACTACACCACCCCATCTGTTAAAAATAATTAACTCAAGGTCTTCGTCACTTTTAACACCTTTGATATTCAGACCATCATTTATATTATCTCCGTTTGGCGAAAGACCACCTGCAACTATCAACTCTCCACTTGTTGGTACTACAGTTTTTGCTGGGCAAATAACTGGTGTATCAGAAGGCTCATCAGGTTTTCTATCTCCATTACGGTCAGGATTAGTTCCATTTACCGAACGGGTTGATACTATATCTGCTCCACTCAATGCCTTACCCGTTGCGTGTGTGAATAGTGTATCATTGGTTAAACCTTTGATATCAACGATATAAGAAATTATAATACTATCTCCTACCGCAATGAAACTACTATCTACTTTCACTAATAATGAGTCAGTCTCACCGTTGAACACTGGATTAATCTTGGCGTTACCTCTCAATAACACTGGGATTCCTACTAACTCCACCGAACTGGCATCTTTACCAAGTGTATTTAAGAAGTTATGGCAAAGATTCACTTTCGTTAAATCTACCGTTCCATAATTCTTAACCGTCATAGTAAACATTACTTTACAAAGTGTACTGTCACCTTGGCTAATCGTATCTGCAAACAGTGCTATTCCCAATGGACCAGTGTTGCTTATCAATGACTTCAAAGTTACTGGTGTCGCTACATTATCATTAGATGGGTCTTTGTCTCCATTTGTATCTGGATTATTACCATTGGTTGAAATATCTGTGTATCTCGCACTATCTGAACCAATCGCTCTACCAATTGCCACGTTACTGAAAATGTTATCTGGGTCAGTCGAACCAGCTACATTTACTCTCACGGTCAAATCAATAGTGGCGGTATCACCTATCAATACACTTGACGAATCAGGAACTAACAAGTCAGTGTTTGCACCTTTACCTGTATAATTCTTGTTAATTGTCAAACCTGGTGTTGCAATTATAGTTGGAATTCCAACGATTGTAGCACCTTTTGCGGTAAACACGGCATCAAGACTATCTTTCACACTCAACTTAGCAACCAAGTTAGATCCCATATTCACCACACGGATTCTATATGGTACTGTCCAGAATGTTGTCGAATCATTTTTCAATCCAGTTGTTACTACTTCTTTCGCTAAACCAATTCTTGTGTTTGGTAAATCGAAGCGTAATACTGTTCTGCTTGGTGTTCCGTTCACATTCGCTCCATCGCTTGATTTTGCGGTCAATACGGTGTTATCTGGTTTTCCACCCGTTACGGTTGATTGGCTAAAGAATGGTCCTTTATTGCCATTTAAAGTAACTCTTACTGTGTATCTAATCGTATCAACTGCTCCTGGTAGCATCAAACTTCCCGCTTTCACTAAGGCTGAATCTGTTTCACTGAACAATTCATTTACCACCAAACTCGTTCCTGCACTTATTACTGGCTGACCTCTCAATACATACGTTACTGGCGTTCTGAAAGTGCTTGCTAAGTTGCTTACTAAGGTTACATTTCTCAAAGTATCTCTGCAGAAGTTCTTAGCAATCAGACGATAAGTAACATCGTAAACTCCATCAGAAGTTTTCAAAGTATCGGTCACTGCCATTGCCAAACCAAGTTTGCAACTATCAATTACTGGTGGTAATGTATCTGCGGTCACTCTAATCGTCACTGAACTTGTGTTGTTTGGCGTTATTAAGTCTGGCTTACCTGTTTTACAAACTTCAACTCTACCTGTGAACGAACCTGCGGTTGGTGCTTTCGTGATGAAGGTATAGATACGAACCAAGCCTTTGCTGATGGTATCAACCTTAATTTTCAAGCTGTCAGCCGTTTTCACGATTCCGTTTGTGCTTGACACAAAAGTCAAACCTGTTGGAACTGCACTACACAATTCAATATCGTTACCTCTGCCACCACCATTATTAATCAATGTGATGGTATAGGTTACGTTCTCTCCAACTTTATAAGTCGATTTGTTTGCGGTAATCAATACACCCAAATCAGCTTTTGTCGTATCAGACGCTGGTACTAATATTACTGTCGAAACATTATTGGTCAAGATTGAATCTACTGGTGTCGATTTCGTAATTCTTGCCGTACTGCTGATGATAGTATCTTTCTCTACCTTCGCTTTATAAGTGAATGTTACCATTCCACCCACTGGAATCGAAGCAACTGCTGCTCTCAATGTATCTCCCAACTTGGTTGTTTGTCCAGACACGTAAGATAATTGCTTTGGTAAGATATTATCAACCACTACATTCGTTGCTACTTCTGGACCATTGTTGGTTACTTTGATGGTGAATGTTACTTCATCATCTTTGGCAATCAATTGGAAATCAGACGATAATGTTAGAGCTAACTCTGCACCTCTTCTTACTGGTGGTACTACAACTGTTGTATCTCCACTTCCGTTTATCGTTACGAATGAGAAGTTGTTTGGTGCAATTGCATCGTTCAATGAATTTGCCGAAACTGTATTCACTACGTTCGTTGTAACATTCATTCTCGCCACGTAAGCATACGTTCTTGTTTGTCCTCTCTCTAAGGAATCAAGATTCACAATGATTGCTCCGTTTGTCAAAGTCTGACCCGTTGAACTCGATACGAAGGTCAATCCAGCTGGAATGTTATTCAACAAGTTTACAGTTCTCGCTGTGGCTGGTCCATTGTTCGTAAGTGTCAATAAGAAGTTTACGTTATCTCCAACATTCGCTGTTGTCTTATCTGCCGTGATTACTACTGCCACATCCGCCAAGGTTAAATCAACTCCACCTGGATTAATGGTTGTTGTACCCGCCCCTGTTCCATTATTATTACTTGGATTAGGGTCTGGAGTAGTGCTTGTTCCACCTGCTGCGATAACTGTTTGTCCAGTAGATGTTAATTTACCTGTGTACGTATAAGTAACTACTCCGTCTTTATCTAAACTTGCAATTGTTGCGGTTAAGATATTTCCAGTTTTCACTAAACCACCTGTTTGACCGATATAAGTTAATGTGCCTGGCAATGCCGAGAACACACTAATATTTTTTGCCGTGGCAGGTCCAAGGTTTGTTACCCTGATGGTTGTTGTTACGGTATCACCTACTGCGTAATTCGTTTTGTCAGTCGTAATTGTTATTACCACGTCGGCAGTATCGCCTACTGGTGGCAGTGGCGTCGTTCCTGTCGTGATAGTTACTGCACCTGTTCCCGTTCCGTTGTTGTTACTTGGGTTCGGATCGGTGGTAGTTGTCGTTCCAGTGGCAGTGATTGGTGTTGTACCCGAGCCAATTACTGTGGCTGTGTACGTATAAACCTTCATGCCGTCTTTCACTAAACTATCAATCGAAGCAGTCAATACATTTCCTGTTTTCGTCAATCCACCTGTTTGACCAATGTAAGTCAAGATATTTGATGGAATTGTTGAACTAACATTTATACCTTTCGCTGTCTGTGGTCCCAGGTTCGTAACCTTGATGGTTACCGTTACTATATCACCGATGGCGAAGTTTGTCTTATCTGTCGTTACCGAGATAATCACATCAGCACCAGTTGGTAATGAAGGATTAATCGTTGTCGTACCCGATGGCGTTGTGCCATTGTTCGAGCCGTTATTATTGTTTGGATTTGGATCTGGATTATTAGATGTTCCAGTGGCTACAATCACTACTGGACCTGTTCCAGTAAGAACCGATTTGTAGGTATAAACCTTCGTTTCATTTCTAATCAAGCTATCCACTCTACCCGTCAATACATTTCCTGTTTTCGTTAAACCACCCGTTTGTGAGGCATAGGTCAATTGAGAAGGAATCGTACTTGAAACCACTACATTTTTCGCTGTTGCAGGGCCAAGATTCGTTACCTCAATCGTTGTCGTTATGGTGTCACCGATGGCGTAATTTGTTTTATCAGTTGAGATAGTTACTACAATATCCGATGAGTTTGGCGACGGTACAGTTACCACAACACTTCCGTTTGGATTGCTACCGTTGTTATTGTTTGGGTTTGGATCTGGATTCGTTGAGCCTCCCGTTGCACCTACTGTTACTGAAGTAGTACCTCCCGAGATTTTACCAATCCATGTATAAACCTTAACTTCACCGCTAATCAAACTATCAATTGTTCCTCCTAATAAGTTTCCAGTTTTTACTAAACCGCCCGTTGATGATACATAAGTCAATCCTGATGGAATTGGTGCTGATACTGTTACACCTTTCGCTGTGGCAGGACCGTTGTTTTTCACCGTGATAGTGATTTTCACCGTGCTATCCAATGCGATGTTATTCTCAGTTGTTACTGTAATCTGAATATCTGCATTCGTTGGTGTTGTAATAATATCTTCTTTATTTTCAACCATTATTTTAGTTACATCAGAGAAACAACCTTGTGCTGATTTGTAACAAGCATAATAAACACCTGCACCCACTGCACCTGGGTTAGCAACCGTTTCCGAAGTTACTGCTGCACCAATCTTGAAGATTAGCGTTGCACCTGCTGGCGTGTTGCTTACTACCAATTTGCTCAAATCAACTGTTGTACCTCTGTCAATTTTCACGTTATTTGCAATTGGAGCAGATGGAGCAACTAAATAATTAACTACCGCCGTATCTGATTCAATTGAACAACATTTATTGACATCTACAATTTTATAGAAATATGACCCCGAGGCATCTGCTGTAATACTTCTTGTTGTGGCAATCGCCGTAGTTGTACCTACTTTGAACCACATATATCCGTAAGTTGTACCTGATGGGCTTGCTGCACCTGTCAATACCACTTTCTCAGCCGCACACGTGGTTAAATTACCAGCTACTGCAACGGTTGGCTTGAATTTAACTCCTTGCATCGTCAAAGTCATACTTGATGAAGCTGCCGTACAAGTTCCCGTTCCGTCTGGGTCGTTCGTTGTGATAGTCAATCTAACCGTTCCTGCAATTACATCTGCTAATGATGAACGATAGGTAGCCGTTGGTGACATTGGATTGTCAAACGTACCCGTTCCTGATGTTGTCCAGGTAACGAATTTCGCTGCACCTCCGAATGTTCCTGCTAAATTATAAGTCTTCTCTGCACAAATTGTAGCATCTGCTCCTGCACTGGCTGTTGCTGGCGATGCCGCACAATCCACTGGCGTACAATCTGCATTGATAAATACGTTGATTACACCTGGGGCAGAATAACATCCTGAACCTGTTTTCTCGAATACATAATAAGTACCCGTTCCAACAGCATTTGGATTACTTACCAAAGGTGAACTTGGTAATACACCCGTGCGGTATTCGTAAACCCCCGTACTTGTACTTGTTACACCCGCAGTCAAATCAACTGTTGTGAATGGACAAACGTTGTTTAGGTTTCGTGTTCTTGGAGTAACTCCTCCCGCACCTACTGTTACTGTTATTTCGTTAGACTTACCAGATTCGCACTTATCTAATTTACAGATTGCTGAGTATTTAGTAGTAGCGTTTGGTTTCGCCGTGATTACATTTCCTACTTGTCCATCGTTCCATACAATTGTTCCTGAACAATTAGAACCTGTCAAAGTAATTTGAATTCCCTGGCAGATTGATGTTGCATTACATACAATTGTTGGTGCTGGTGGGTTACCAACGTTCACCGTTGCTACGCTTGATGGAGCAGAAGTACAAGTTCCAACCGTACAAGTGGCAGTGTAATCAGTAGTTCTTGTCGGAGACGATTTTACAATTGCTCCCGTCTGACCGTCTGACCAATTAACAGTTCCTTCACAACCCGTTGCGATGAATGTGATTTCCGTTCCTGCACAAATTGTATTGGTTGCACACGAAATGGTTGGCACTGATGGTATTATTACCGATACCGTCACTTTATTAGATTCTGGACTATTACAAGTTCCTACTTTACAGATAGCACTGTATGTTGTTGTTGCATTTACATTCTCCGTAATTGAGTTTCCAGTTTTTCCATCCGACCATATTACTGTCCCCGATGTACAACCCACCGCTGTCAATACTACTGAACCTCCCGCACATACACTCGTTGGAGTTGATGAAATCGTTGGTGCTTCTGGATTACCTACTCTCACTACAACTGGCTCAGATGTTTTAGCATCACCACAACCTTCTACTTTACATTGTACTGTATAAGTTGTTGTTACCGTTGGCTTCACCGTGATAGCTGCCGTAGTTGCTGAATTGCTCCACAATACTGTTCCGTTACAGTTATTAGCCGTTAAGGTTACTTCTCCGCCCACACAAATCTGTGTTCCAGATGTTGCGATGGTTGGTGTTGTTGCTCCTGGCAATACAGTTACTCTCACATTTGCCGAAGCATCCGTTGCGCAAGCAACACCCGAACAAGTAGCTGTATATGTTGTCGTTGTTGTTGGTCTAACTTTGATGCTTGCACCTGTCAAACCACCCGTCCATGTTACTGTTCCTGTACATCCTGCCAAAGTCAAAGTTGATTCTGAACCTGAACAAATATTTGCTGGACTTGCAGAGGCGGTCAAATTCAAAACCACCGCAGGATTAACCGTGATGATTTTTTCGTTTGATTTAACACTCTCACACGTTGAGTTTGTCACACATACTGCTGAATAAGTAGTAGTTGTGCTTGGCTTAGCAATGATTGATGCTCCTGTTTGTCCATCAGACCATTTTACTGTACCCGCACAATTTGCTGCAGTCAATGTTGTACTTTCTCCCGCACAAATCTCCGTTTTCAAGCAAGTAATTGCTGGTGGAGCAGGAGGGGTATTTACATTAATTGATAATTCATTTGATTTATCAGACTTGCAAGTTGCTGATTCACAAGTTGCTGTATATTTAATATCAGCCGTTGGCGTAATTGTTCTTGGCGAACCCGTTATACCGTCCGACCATGTTACTATTCCATTACATCCGTTAGAAGTCAAAGTGATTGACGTTCCTGCACACACTGTTAATCTATCTGCTGTGATAGTTGGCTTAGCAAAATCTGTAACTGTAATATCCTTCTTGTTCGATACTGGACTCACACAAGTACCGATAGTACAAGTGGCAGTATATGAAGTAGAAACTGTTGGTGTTACTGTGATTTTGTCTCCTGTCAACCCACCTGGCGACCATGTAACCGTTCCTGAACATCCTGTGGCGGTCAATTCAACCGATGAACCCGCACAGATGGTAGAAGTACCCGAACTCACCACTGGTGGAGCTGGATTTTCAACTCTAACTGTTACTGGTGTCGATTTTTCTGAAATACAATATACTGAACTACAAGTTGCAGTGTACGTTGTTGTTGTATTTGGTGTAACAGTAATGGTTGTACCCGTTAAAGTTTTATCATCATAATACCAAGTTACTTTTCCAGTACATCCTGAGGCAGTTAAGTTCGTTGATGAACCTGCACAAATTATCACATTCGTTGCTGAAATAGTTGGTACTGCAATTGGCTTAACTGTAATAATAAATGCTTTTGAAGGATCACTTGTACAACCATTTACTGTGCAAGTAACTGTATAAGAAGTAGTTATGGTTGGTTTTACAACGATTGTTGTAGTCTCCTGACCTGTACTCCATTTCACTTGTCCGTTGCAATTAATGGCTGTTAAAGTCATATCCTCACCTGGGCAAAGCTCTTCTTTCTCACACAATACTTCTGGCGCTTTTGGTTTTGGCGTAACAATGACATCTACTGAACCAGCAGGGCTGACACATCCAAATTGCTTACAAACTGCCGAATAAGTATTTGAAGTAAGTGGCGTTACCGTAATTGAAGGAGTAGTCTGAACTGGACTTGTTTGCCACTCAATCACGCCATCACATCCTCTTGCGGTTAATGTTACTGACTCACCTGCACAAATTTTACTTGGTGAAGCTGACAACAATGGAGCAGAAAGAGTAATTACTGTTACTCTTACCTCATTTGATGGATCACTCTTGCAATCTTCTGATTTCTTACAGTATGCAGTGTAAGTAGCATTGGTTCTTGGACTTACCGTAATTGAAGTTCCTGTTGCTCCCGTACTCCAAACTACTGTTCCGTCTGTACAACCTGTTGCAGTTATTAATGTGCTTTCACCGATACAAATTTCTTTTCTCTTACAATCTGCCACTGGTGCTATTACATCACACGCTTTGGTTGAATTAATATCTGCACTATCATCATCATCTTCATTTGGATTTGTCGAAACATTGCCTGGTGTCGAATCTGGATCTTTTTGATCTGATTTACTAACCTCTGCTACGTTTTTAATCGCACCAGCTGCTGTCACTTTTGCCGTAAATTTAAACGTGGTCGAAGCTCCTTTTGCAAGACTTGCTACGGTTCCAGCTAAGGTTCCAGAAGCATTTGTCATAGTTGCAGAACTTACGAAAGTCAAACCTGCTGGCAATATATCTCTTACTTCAACATTAGTAGCCGTGTTAGGTCCAGAGTTCAATACCGTAATGGTATAATCAACATCTTCGCCCACATTCACTGCTGACTTACTAACCACTTTCGTTAAACTCAAATCAGCAATGTCAATTACTGGAGTTGTAACAGTTGAAGTGTTATTTCCTAATTTGGTTGGGTCTTCGTTAGTACCTGAAATTTTCGCAGTATTGACGACACTCCCCGTTCTATTAAATGTTACTTGAATCAACAAGGCTTTTGTTGAACCAGCGGTTAAATCACCGATTGTCCAAACGCCTGTTGTATTGCTATACTCTCCCGATGGTGTCGAACTAACGTAGGTAGCTCCCGCAGGAAGAATATCATCTACTTTTACATCCGTTGCCTTAGCTGTTCCAATATTCTGAGCTTCAATTGAATAAGAAATTGTCTGACCTAACAAATACGATGGAGCAGATTGAGCATCTGGTGCATCCACAACTTTCTTGATAACTGCTAAATCTGTTAAACATCTCTTCACTCTGAATGAAATTGGAGAACGCTCACTCACACAACCGTCTGCTGTTGTTGCCTCTGCAAAATAAGTAAATATGCCTTCTGCGTTTGGCGTTACGATAAATCCGTTATCAGAACCGTCACCGATTGATGTTGTACTGGTTGCAGTTGCATACCATTTAACAGTATTTCCTGGACTAACGGCAAATAATTTATTACCATCACCCAAGCAAATCAACGTATCACATCTCAAATTATAAGGTGCTGCTGGTTTGGCCTTTAATGATAAAGTTGTCTTAGCAATTGCCGCTGAACATTTTGTATCTGATCCGTCGGGGTCATTGGTTGTGAAAGTTAATTCAACTAAACCATTTGAGACATCTGCCGCTGATGGCGTGTATTTTGCTGATACGTTGGTTGCATTATCAAATATACCAGTACCTGTTGAAGTCCAAGTACCACCCGTTGCTCCGCCACCAATAGTTGCTGCCAATTGTACTGCCGTTGTGGTGCTTCCACAAATAGCTGCCAATGGTGCTATTGAAACTGTTGCTGGATTTTGGCAAGAACAAGGAGTAATCGTAACTACTACTGGCACACCCGCACTATAACATCCAGCCGTTGATTTTGCAAAAGCATAATATGTTCCTGCTCCAACGGTAGCAATATTCGTAATAATTGCCGAAGCTACATCATTTGAAACGTACCATTCAATCACGCTTCCCGCAGGAGTTGTTGTGATAGCATCTGCCAAATTAACTGTTTGAAGATTCTTCGTACAATCGTTGGTCAAAGTTGAAGCCGCAACAGGATTAGATGGTTTTGGATTTACCGTAACCACTACTGAACCTCTCTTACTCGTACAAGCATTTGGAGTTACCAGAGTTGTTTCTACATAATAAGTAGTTGTGATTGAAGGTGAAACTTCAATTGATTGAGTTGTGACGAAGGGAGTTGTTGCCGTTGGTGAATCAAACCACGCATAAGAAATTCCCTGTACTATCGGTCCTGTTAAACCAATCGTTACTTTTTCTCCCGCACAAATAGTGTTTGCAATAAATACTGGTGCATCTGGTACTGTATTGATATTGAACTTAACACCCGTTACATCCAAGGCTGCACACAAATTATTGGCCGTTACAATTCCTAATACATCAGCTGCTTTTGTAGTACCTAAAACTACAACGCCTAAATTCAAGTAATTGGCATTGGCAGAATTTCCATCAAATACTAAAGTATGAATTCTGTACTCGCCCGAGGTCGTTACTGTAAATGTTGGAGCATCGCCTACTTGCTGAATTACTAAATCTGAGCCTTTTGTCAATACATACTTAACTGAATATGCAGTTGGTACGGTTGGTGCAGTTGCCACAGTTGCCGTCAATACCACTCCACCCGTTGCAGGTAGGCAGAAGTTAGGCGTTGTGGTTGCCAATGTTCCAGCATTAATATTACAATCCGTTTTGATACCCGCATCAATCGTTAAATTATTACGACCAACGTCTCCCAAAGGTTTTGTAACATCTATATTAATTACCCCTGAGAAACCACCCGTTCCAGCATCTGAATCTTCCGTAGAAGTTCCAACATTTGGCGTTACGAATGTTTTACCCGCTGGTAAAATAAATTTCACTTTATATGCTCCTGTTTCTAAATTGGTAAATAAATATTCACCATTAGCTCCAGTAGTCTTTGTATCCAATTTAGTGGTACCTGTACCGTCGTATAATTCGACCGTTACACCAGGTATTCCTGTTTCACCAGCATCTTGTTTGTTGTTGCCATTGGCATCATTCCAAACATAATCACCAATTGTTCCTTTGTTCGGAATCACACCAGCATCAACATCTTTGTTATTACGTGCTGGGTCGCCAACAGGCTTCGTAGCATCAATCGTAATAATTCCTGATTTACCAGTGGTTGAATTAGCATCTGAATCCGTTGAAGGCGTACCCGCTCCTGTTCCAGAGAAAGTTGTACCTACTGGCTTATCAAACACTATGATATACTGACCGCTTGGAACGATAAATTCATATTTACCACTCGCATCAGTTACCGTTGAAGTGATTACGTTACCGTCTTTATCGGTAAGCGTAACTTTCACACCTGCTCCCACGGGAGAATCCCCCGCATCTTGAATACCGTTTCCGTTGTTATCATTGAAAACATAATCTCCAATTGAACCCAAAGGAATAATACCCGCATCAATCGTTGGATTATTGCGAAGTATATCAGTTGGTGCTTTCGTTACATCAATGGTGATTAATCCACTCTTGCCATTTGGTTGAGCATCGCTATCCGTTGTTGGGTCACTGCTTCCTAAAAGTTTGGTGAACTTACTTTGTGGAGGAGTTATAAATTCTACTTCATACGTACCAGAACCTAAATTCGGGAAATTATATTTTCCTGTAATTGGGTCAGTCGTAGTTGAAGCAAACAGTACATTGTTTTTGTATAAATTAACAGTTAGTCCGCCAATACCAGACTCGCCCGCATCCTGAATTCCGTTTGAATTATCATCACGAAATACAAAATCGCCAATTGAACCCACATTGCCAATTAAACCTGCATCAACATCAAAATTATCTTTATCTTTTCCAGTTTTCTCAACGTCAATGGAAATAACCGAAGTAAATCCATCCGTTCCAGCATCACTGTCATTTATGTCAGTAGTACCAGTTGATTTTAAAGGAGAGAAAGTCTGTCCCGAAGGAAGTATAAATTTTACCTTATAATTATCTGTGAATAGTGAATCAAATAAATATTTACCATTTGCGTTAGTCGTAACTTCATCAACTAATGTTATGCCATCTGCTTTATATAATTGTACTTTAACGCCTGCCACACCCAATTCACCTAAATCCTGCTTTCCGTCTCCATTAGTATCTGTAAACACAAAATCACTAATTGAACCATAAGGACCAGGAATAAACTTTGCGGGGCAACATCCGCCAACTGGACAATTTTTATTAGAAGCCGTAAATGCAAATTCTGTATAAGCCGTAATATTCGTTACCACTAAACTTCCATCATTATTAAGTATCACACCTGGTGTTGATGCAGTTACAGCAACTGCCGCACCCGTTCCTACTTTTTTCGTCCACGCAATGTTTGTATAACCTGCTGGAACATTTATCGTAAACTCATCTCCTTTATACCAATAGTCTTCAATCGAAAAACATACAGCATCAATATCGTCTTCGTTGAAATCTTTGTTGTTTGGAGTAGAATCCAAGTCTTGTTCGTTTTGCTTCGTAATCTCTGCAACGTTGAAATGTAACCCACGAGCCGTAGCCGTTGCCACAATCGTCATGGTCAATTCAGTTGGAGCAGACGCTGTTCCCGCAGCAACAGCACCAACATTCCACACAATCGAAGAAGGACTTTGGGTTTGTGTTCCTGCACTTACCGTAACAGTTTTTACTGTTGCCCCTGCTGGTAACAAATCCGTTAGCTCAACCCCGGTGGCAGCTGCACCTGAATTTTGCACCTTAACAATATAAGTAATATCCGTACCCAAAACTGGATTTTGCGTACTGATGGTCTTCTTTACCGATAAATCTGGGGCAGAAGTTGTTGCACCCGTGACTTGTGCCAAAGCTCCAAACGCTGTAAACAACGTCAAGAATATTACACTCGCCCAAGACCTCATGGCAGGACTATTAAATAGTTTACTACTGAGCAGTTGCTGACCACCCAAATTCGATAAAATGCCAAAATCCCGCTTGGGAGTGCCAAGAGGGGCATTATTATCGGGGGCGGTACCGACTATTACCGATAGAAAATTCTTGAATTGCTCCAAAAACTGCCCACTAAGCGATTCCTCACTACTCGTAATCGCTCGTCTCAGGTAAGTAAAAAGATTCATTTGCTGTATGTTTAATTGATAATTTATACTCGAAAATTGGTTATTGTTACTAACCACAAAGGAAGGGATAGCCAGTTCAATTGCTTTATTTGAAACAATCTTGGCTGGTTGAATTTCTACTGATTCATCATTAAATGCAGTATCCACTACTGTTTCAGAAATATCTTTCTGAACAAATAGTGTTTTTACTTTCCTAAATAAATCCTTGGCAAAGTGAATAACTCCCCTCTTTGCGTCGGATTGGGATAATGAAGTAAGGTTCGTTTGGTTGCTTGCACCATCAGTGAACGTAGAAGTTCCTTTCATCTGTTGCTTATTTAATAGTTTTTCTAAACCTGTTTCTAAATTTAGGTTAGAGCATTCTTTCACAATAATTCAATACCTTATCATAGTACTTAAAATTTAGAGAGTACATAAAGTTATAGCATCTAAAACTATTGCCACTTGAATAAACCTCCAAAACTGTGCCAAAAAGACACACTCAATGCAAGAATAGCCCGACCACTATACTGAAAATCCTTAAATCGTTGATATTAAACTCCTTAAAGCATTTTTTTATTGAAACAAAAAGGTATTCCGAAAAATATCGACGTAGTTAAAACAATCCAAAAGTGCTTTGAACAAGTCCAAAACAAGGTTGGATCAATTTAGCGAAAACTATGCCAAAAACTTTCCTGCAGACTTTAATAAAAATCTGAACAACTAATAAATACAAGAGGAAAATGTACCAAATGAAGCCCTAATAAATTGAGCTAAATTGATGACGGGATACCACTTAAGGTAAAAGAAGGAATAAATACGAAATGTATAATTTTCAAATGCGAGCGAAGGCTATTTCCTGACGGCTTATGCTTTCGACTGCAAAGATGTTTTTTTATTTTGATAAAAACAAATTTTATTTAAAAAAATATTTTTATTAAAATAGGAATCAAGATTATCTTAATTATTTTTACAGGGGAAAGCAATACATTATTCCTGATTAATGTATTTATTATTACATGGGGACAGATGACTTAATACAAACTCTAAAAAAATGTCGTAAACACGACCGAAATGCACAGCGAGAGCTTTATGAAGGCTTTTATCGCTTTGGACTTTCTGTCTGCCTACGGTATGTAGCTGATATTGAAGTTTCCAGAGAATTGTTGAATGATGGTTTTATGAAAGTTTTTACTAATATTGAACAATACAAACCTGAATATCCGTTTGTGAGTTGGTTCAAGCGTATTTTGATAAACACTTGTATTAATCATTTACGAAAATCACATCAAAATGTACCAACCTCTGAGATTGAAGAAGCTCAGAATATTGGTTTTGAGATGGATTTATTTGGTAAATTTTCAGTAGAAGAAATTGGACATTTGATTCAGCAATTGTCTCCCGGGTATAGAACGGTTTTCAACCTTTATGTGATTGAAGGTTTTGAACACAAAGAAATTGCTGAAATGTTGAATATTTCAGTAGGCACTTCGCTTTCTAATTTACATAAGGCAAGAAAAAAATTACAAGAACTCATTTTGTTTAGTGAATAATATGGACGAGCAAGATTTTGACAAACTTTACAGTTCAAAACTTCCTGATTTCACCAGTTCCGACTGGCGAGCAATGGAAGGGGCTTTGGACAGACATGACCTCAAACGGAAACTTACCCGATTGATGTGGGCTTTACCTGTGTTGGGTGGTTTATTATTGGGGGTTTCTGCCATGATGTTCTATCATTTAAAACAAACGCAGGATCATGTGAAAAATTTAGAAAATCAATTGGTGAGTGCTTTTGAAAAAAAGCACTTGAAAGTGGAAGGGATTTCTCCGCCGATTATTATCCATGACACTATTTATAAACATATTGTAGTGCGGCAAATAGTCCGAGAAAATTACCCAGAAAATACCAATGACTTAACTAACAATTTAAACAATATTTATTACGAAAAATATGACAAAACCAATACTGAAAATCAAATAGTTTTAGAAAGAGAAAAGTTTATTGGTTTGAGTGAGTTGGAAGGAAAGGGGATATTGAATTCAACCAAAATGAGTGTCCCCAGAGATTTTCTCGCTTATAAAGGAGAAATGCTACCAGAGGATTCATTAATTGAGGAAAGTCGTTTTTCTTTAATTCCCAAATCAGTAATTTTGAGTGCTTTGGGCGGTGTTCAGCAATTAGAAGGAGATGAATTTGAATATGGAAAAGGCTTTAATTTGGGTTTCAGAACGGTTTTGGGGTATCATAACAGTAAAGGACAGGAGCGTTGGGGTGTGGTGTTGGATGTTCAGCAAAATAATTTTTTGTTGGGAAACAAAAAGGATAAAAATAATGGCTCAGGTCCTAAACCAAATGGCGGGCAAAATCAGCCATTAAGAAAAGTTGAAATTCCTCAATTTTCGGCTGTACAGATTGGTGTTGGTTTACGGTATAATCTTTTATTTAGTGAAAAAATTAAGCCTTATTTTGGGCTAAATTGGAGTTTCCAAATACCTACTAATTACGACACTAAATTTTCTTTTGAAGACCCGAACACAAGTAATCAAATCATTAAATCACAGCAAACAATGATGCATCTATTGGGTGGAAGTGCAGGATTAAATGTGCAATTGTCCAAGCGTTTTGCTGTGGGCGGTGAGGTGTTTTATCAGTCTCCCATTTCAAAGATTACCAGTGCATCGGATGTAAATATTCCCAATGCTTTGGGCGGTCGTGTGGGCGTGAGTTATCGCATTTTTTGAGTTTACATATTAAGTTTTTTCATAATATAGAGTTTAAGTGACTCATAAACGGCAAGGAGTTTCTTCTTGCCGTTTTTTGTTTTTGCAACCACATAGAGAGGATAGGGAGGTTAGGTTTTGGTAATTTGCTAAAATTTACTTTATTTACAGAAAGATAAAATATGACCATGAAAGTAATCTTTAAATTTTTCAAGTACGTTCTTCTGCTTCTTTTTTTTGCAATTATAGGCTTTTGTGCTTTCAATTGGCGGAATGATTTGTCCGTGGATGAATTAAAACAGAAATATACAAATTCGGAATCTGAATTTGTAGAAATTGATGGGATGCAGGTGCATTATCGGGATGAAGGAAATTCCTTAGATTCCATTCCGTTAGTACTTATTCACGGGACGGGATCAAGTCTGCATACGTGGGAAGGATGGGTGAAATCTTTGAAAGACAATCACAGAATAATTACATTTGATTTGCCTGCGTATGGGCTGACGGGACCGAATCCAACGGGTGATTATTCGCAAGATTATTACGTAAGTTTTTTAGATAAATTATTGACGAAGCTATCCGTAAAAAAATGTATTTTGGGTGGTAATTCTTTGGGTGGAAGCATTACTTGGGCTTATGCTTTGGCACACCCTGAGCGGGTAAGCAAGATGATTTTGGTGGATGCGGGAGGTTATCCTATGGTTTCTACGTCCGTGCCGATTGCTTTTCAGTTGGCAAGATTACCTGTTTTGAGTAGTGTATTTCAGTATGTTACGCCTCGTTCAATCATTGAGAAAAGTATTCATAATGTGTATGTACATGATGAAAAAATTACGGATGAATTGATTGACCGTTATTATGATTTGGCTCTGCGTGAAGGAAATCGAAAGGCGTTTATTGACCGTATGAAAGTATCTATTGTGAGTGATAAATATTTGAAAATAAAGACTTTACAGATTTATACCTTGATTATTTGGGGTAAACAAGACGGGCTTATTCCTTCGACAGTTGGCGAGCGTTTTCATCAAGATTTACGGAATGATACGCTGGTGGTTTTCAAAGATTTGGGACATACTCCGATGGAAGAAGACCCTGAAAATACGGTGAAAGCAGTGGTTGATTTCATTTCAAAAAAGTAGTGTTTGATGGTTAGATTTTGATTTCGTTAGATAATTATGCTATTTAATGATTGAGGAAGGCTACTGAAACTTCCGTAATTGTATTTTGATTAACTTTGAAGTCTAACTAACTCGAAATTTTACTATGATACAGATTATTATTCTCTTAGGAATTTTATTATTAATGTTTTTAATGATTACATCTTTCAGAGGAAAAGCTACCGAAGACGACCCATTAAGTGATTTTATTCCGAAGAAAAATAAATGCTAAATCACTGTAAAGTGCAATTCTAAAATAAATTTTACAAAGGCTGGATACTTTTAATATTCAGCCTTTTGAGGTATCAAGATTTTAAAAGTTGTACCTTTTTCCAACTCACTTTTAACAGTGATTTCTCCGTAATTTTGTTTGATTAAATCTTTACACAGAATCAAGCCCAATCCTGTTCCTTTTTCTCCCGATGTGCCTTGTTTTAGTTTTGGATTTGTAAAAATCAACTGCATTTCATCACTATTTATACCAATGCCTGAGTCGGTAATCTGTAATACAACATAGTTATTTTTAAACTTACTGCTAATGGATACTTGCCCATTTTTTGGAGTAAATTTCAAGGCGTTGTTTACAAGGTTTCTAATGATTGCTTTTATATGATTTTCATCAGCAAATACCATCAAATTTTCTGAAATATCCATCTGCAAATTGATTTGTTTTTGTTTGGCTACGTCTTTGAAAAGTTCTACCGTTTGTTCAATAATATCATTTATGTCAAAAGATTTCAAATTAGGTTTCATTCCTTTCATTTGGCTCATTGACCATTGTAGTAGATTTTCTAACATTCCGTGTACGTTATCCACATTTTTTTGTAAATGTTGTAATAATTCATTAAATTCTTCTCGACTAAGTTGCTGATTATCCAGCAACAATAATATACCTTTTAGGGATGCAATGGGGCTTCGCAAATCGTGTCCGATGATGGAAAACAGTCTATCTTTGGTGGAATTGAGGGCTTTTAGTTCGGAGGTTTGTTGAGCTACTTGTTTGGCTAAGTATTCATTTTGAGTTTCGAGAATGGCTTGTTTTTCAAGAATTAAGGTCCTAACTTCTTCCTGTTTTAAAGTATGGTTTTTCATGTTCTTTACAAATATCAAAGCAAGAAACGTAGAGATAGCTAAGGGCAAGAGTATATCATTTAGTAACCTCAAATCGAACAAAATCTCTGTGTACTCTTCAATGATTGGGAATGCCTTTATGCAAGAAATTAAAGACAGAACTATAATATTTTTGACAAAAATTTTGTCCAGTATATTCTCATTTGCGGCTCTATTGAGCATTAAATAACATCCATGCATCAATACTAAACAAGCAAGTAAAAAAGCAAATTGGAAGGGAACGATGTAGTCGCCTTTTTCGATGAAATGACTCAATATGGAGCATATCAATGCAAACGTTGCCCATGCTGATAATTTACTAAAATAAGGAGGACTTTTGTATCCTGTAATATCTTGAATAATTCTATATCCGCAAAATATAACATTGAGGTGAACAATATTATTGATTCCAAAAAAGAAAGGACCCATAAAAATATTGTGAAAATAATAGGGCATCAGTCCGCCTATATAGGCT
This sequence comes from Arcicella sp., assembly GCA_034519515.1. Classification (GTDB taxonomy): domain Bacteria; phylum Bacteroidota; class Bacteroidia; order Cytophagales; family Spirosomataceae; genus Arcicella. The sequence goes on along the minus strand of JAXHOK010000051.1, from coordinate 44,002 downwards.
ACTGCGAGAGAAAGTGATAAGTTGAAGAACCATAAAATGATGTTGTAACGTCTAAAGAAAAGGTATGAAATGGCACAAACGGTGCTGAGTCCGACAAAAAAACCAAATGATACTGTATAAATAAATTTTGTCAGATTACTTTCAATGAGCATTTCGATGAACCCTCCCGACAATACTTTAGATGGAGTTTGGGCAAAAAGTGCTGGCTTAACTATGAGCAATAGACTAATAGTGAAGGCAGTAATTTTAAAAGTTTTCTTAGGAAATATTCTTTTTGAAGTAATTTTTAGCATGGACGATTTCATTGAAATAGACATAATCAAATTTACGGTTAAAGCTGATTAATTTTTCCGTTAGCGAGACAAAGTTAACCTTTCCAAACCTTAAATCTTGGCAAACCCTTCCCAAAAGGAAATAACACAAAAAAGGCACAGAAATTTTCTGTACCTTTTCCATATCACTAACACACCAAATATAAATTTTAACCCTATTAGCTTGCTATATTAATTTGCACAAATAACAGGACTTAATTTTACATTGAACCACAAAAATAGCTAAGCTGTGGGGTATGTGATTTTGTGAGTTAATAAACTTTCACTAAACGTGAAATTAATTGATGAAACCTGCGATACCTTCGATAATGATTGCTGAAATGTAAATTTACTTTGGTTATTCCCCCATCATTACGCCATTTTTTCTATCTTTGTTATTCACATCAAGATATTTTCTTCTTTATAAATTAAATTCGTAAACTAAAACTCTTCGTAACGTTTGATATTTAATCGTTATAAATGCCGAAAGACCCATGAAACAAGTTTATAGATGTGTTATTATTGACGATGAAAAAGTGGACAGAAAAATCTTAAAGAGCCATCTGAAAAAGATTCCAAATCTGGAATTAGTAAACTCTTTCGATAGTCCAATTAATGCCCTGACTGTATTGAATGAAGCGTCCATTGATATTCTCTTTTTGGATGTTGAAATGCCTGAAATGACTGGAATAGAATTTTTAAAAGCCTTAAAAATAATTCCGCAGACTATCTTGATATCGGCTCATGCGGAATATTCGCTCGGTGCTTTTGAAGTTGGAGTAACAGATTATTTACAAAAACCCTATGGATTCGAGCGTTTTCTAAAAGCCGTCAATAGGGCAATGGAGATGGTTCAATTGAGGGCGAGATATGATGTTAAATCAACTGTTTCTGAAGAGTTTATTTTCTTGAAATCTGGTCGAGAATTATTAAAATTTAATGTTGATGAAATTCTCTATGTGGAGGCATTGGCTTCATTTTCAAAGGTTTATACTTCGTCTGAAAAATACACATTAATTAGCGAATCTATCTCCGAACTTCAAAATAAGTTTCCCAGTAATTATTTCTTGCGAATTCATAAGTCATATTTGGTGGCTAAAAATAAGATTGTGGGTATTTCCACTAAGCAAATTATTTTAGAAAATATCAAAATTCCAATGGGACTTTCGTACAGAGAGGAAGTTGAGAAAGTGTTATCTTTTAAATAATAATTCAAACAAAAAGAGCCAACCTTTCGGATGGCTCTTTTTGTTTGATTATATCGAAATCTTATTGCTTTACAAACTCACCGCTTGCACGCAATTCAACTTCTTCACTCACCACGCCCGCTGGCATAGCACCTACGCCAAAATCTGTACGTTTGATAGTGCCAGTAGCTTTGAAACCTGCCAAATCTTTGCCTTGACGATTTTTACCTTTGCCGATTAAGGTCAAGTCAAGAGTTACGGGTTTTGTTACGCCTTTCATGGTCAAATCGCTCATTACTTTAAATTTGTTTGCTCCTGCTGGCTTGATAAATGTGCTTTTGAAAGTCATTGTTCCAAACTTTTCAGTATCGAACATATCTGGCTTTTGAAGGTGCCCATCACGCATTTCGTTGTTTGTGGTAACGCCTTTCATGTTGGCAGTTAGTTCAAAAACGGCATCTGAGAAATCTTCTTTTGAAGAAGTAACGCTGGCATCGAAACTTTTGAAAGTGCCGTCCACTTCTGAAATTAGTAGGTGAGTTACCGTAAAAACTAATTTAGAGTGAGCTTTGTCCACCGAACATTTTTGGGCAAAACTGGTGGCTGCCACGAATAAAAATGCGAAAATAAAGGTAATTTTTTCATCTGTTTAATTATTTAATGGAATTATGTACTATTTGGCGGAAATATTGATTAAAAATCTGATTATCAGTTAGTTATATTTCGCTAAAATTGGTTTTTATAACTCCGCCAAATAGTACATAGTTCCGTTATTTTATTGGTTGGAAAATAATTTAAAATTAGACTATTTGATGGAAAGTAAGGAAGGCTTCGTTTGAAAGGGGGATGCCCAATCCGAAGCCTTCCGTGAGCAAAATCAACTTACAAACTCAAAGATTCTACTTTAATGGTATTCTTTTTATTAGCCTGTTTGATTTCATACGCTACAACTATCTGGTTATCAAGCACTAAACCCGTTGGATTGATACCGTTTGCTGAATCATTTACTAATAAAGTCTCCGAAACTTTATCTTTACTGACCTTGCGGTAAGCTATTTTAGAAATGTTACCTTCCTGATTTTGCTCCCAAAATAAAGCTGCATCTTGATTGGCACTTGATAGATAAGCATTTTTTGCCGAAGCATCCAACACAAAAAGCTGTTTGCCTTCTTGTGTTACCAAACGAATGCCTGGTTGATTGGTTGTGCCTGAAAACCAGGCAATTAGCGAACTATTACCAAATACACCCGCCGTTGCTCCGTTGTGAGGACAACCGTTTATTTGCCAATTATCATTATACAAAATTTGTGGTTTCGAGAAAGTTTGAGCATTATCAGTAGAAATGATTTTGGCAATGTCTCGGATGTCATTATTATTATCTCGGTAATAAATATTCAAGGCTCCATTAGCATCCAAAAGCATCGAGATATTACAACAGTCGCAGACTACGGGGTCAATCAATTTTTCGTCTTGGAAGATTCCGTTTTTGGTAATCGCCAAACGCAAATCACGCTCTTCGTGCTTGGTGCTGTTTTTTACATCTTTCAAATACGCTACTGCCACTTCGTCATTTGCCATCAAAACGGCATCAAAAAAACCTCTCATAATGCCCTTAGTGGGGTCATTATCAACGGCTTGCGGAGTCGTCCAAGTATTGCCTTTGTCTTTAGAAACACAATAAACGATTTCAGCCGCCCGTCTGCCCACGCCAGGGGTTGAAGTTTCGGGACGGTTCGAGAAAACAGCCACTAATGAACCGTCTTTTTTGGTCAATAATTTAGCCCGCATCAAGCGACTACTACTTACGCCCATGCCCGAATAAATGACTTTTTTATCTTCAAAAGTTTTGCCATTATCTTTTGAAAAAGCCAAACAGAAGGACGATTTACCCGCATTGTCTTTCTCCATCCAAGTCAGTAAAACCTCATTTTGGGGCGTTCTGACTAAGAATGGCATGGAGTAAGCCTTGGTGGTATCGTCTAAAATAGGTTTGGCAAAGGTCTTTAAATTTGCAATGATGGATAAGGCAATCGAAACGATGATATACAGTAATTTTTTCATGTTTGTTTATTTTGTTCTTGTGATAGTTTAAAATGAAATCAAAATTTGGGCAATGTAACCATAATTTTACGTTCACTTTGTAAATAGTAAACGATAAATTATGAATTATAAGTTCTTGATATATTGATTATTACGGTATTCATAGGTCATCAATTAATAATATGATTAACGTTCTGAGGGTTGATGTAAATTGAAATTTTGATGAATCATCTCAGAGTGATAAGATTAATGGTGTAAAGTAAAGACTTAAATTTGGATTAATTCTGAATATTAGACCACCGGGTGGTTGCACTCGACAATCAGGCGAAGTTCTCTCTATTTCCGACTTGTCGAATATTCAGGCTAAACCATCGGTAAGAATGGACGAATTGTAGAAAATCATCGTAAAATGGGCTAAGTAGGAACAGGAGATTATATTTATTAATAATTTTTGCGGTCCTTTGAGGATAGAAAATGAAAGTGCTGTCATCCCGACTGTGTGTCCCAGACGAAGGAGGGAACTGAACTCAAAGACTCGAAAGTACATTTTTAAATATATAAATCAGTTCCCTCCTTCGTCTGGGACGCACAGTTGGAATGACAATATTTATCTCTCTCTCATCAAATTAAAATATGAATATTTTCATCCAACGAAACAGAATTTTACTTCTCCACCTTGCCTTCTGGTGTGTTTATTTTTCGTTTTTCTTATATCAAATTACTTTTTCCAGACACGGTGAAGAACCCGATTACGATACCGCTTTTTGGGATGCTTTTGCCCAGATTGGTACGATGGCATCGTTGAGTTATCTCAATTATTTTTTCTTTTTGCCCCGCTATTTAAAAAGTCAAAAATTTTGGCGATACTTCTTCGAGTTTATCATTCCTTTTGTGGTATTAATCACGGCATTAATTTACTTGAAACGGTATATTTATTTTGAAGAAGGCGAATTTAACCATAAGGGTTTTTTATACAGTACTAAATTTGTGGTACAGTCTTATATCGGTTCGCTTTTTATTGTGATTTTTGTAGGAATGTTGCGTTTTGCTGAAGACTGGTTTGAACTGGAAGCCAAACGGAAGGAGATTGAAAATGAAAAACTCATGGCAGAATTACGGTTTCTGAAAGCCCAAATCAATCCTCATTTTTTGTTCAATACGCTCAATAACCTCTACTATCTGGCTTTTACCAATTCGCCCAATACTACGGAGGTTATTGCTAAACTCTCGCAGATGATGCGGTATATGATATACGACTCCAACCATGCCACCGTACCCATGAGCAAGGAAATTGAGTACATGGAAAACTATATTAGTTTGGAAAAACTGCGGTTGAATAATCAGATTCCGATTAATTTTCAGGTAACAGGGCATACAGATGGCTTAATGATTGTACCTTTAATTTTTATAACTTTTCTGGAAAATGCTTTTAAACACGGAGTGAGCAATAATGCCGAAAATGCTTGGGTGAATATTTATATTGATGTGGAAGGAAAACAGTGTACTTACAAAGTAGAAAATTCTAAAATTCCGAAAAATACTAATAACGAAGAAAAATCTGGCATTGGTTTGCAGAATTTACAACGTAGATTAGCGTTGAGTTATCCCGATAATTATGAGTTGAAAGTGCAGGACGAAAACGATAAATATTCCGTTGAATTGAACATAAATCTGGTATGAAAATAACTTGTTTAATTGTTGAAGATGAACCGTTGGCTCGTAATCTGATGGTTGCTTACGTGGAGAAAGTACCGTATTTACAGTTGTTAAAAGACTGTTCAAATCCTTTGGATGCCATTGACTTTTTGCGAGAACATTCGGTTGATTTACTATTTTTGGATGTTCAAATGCCCGAAATTACGGGTATAACTTTACTGAAAATTCTTCAAAAAAAGCCCTTAGTTATCCTCACAACGGCATATTCTGAATATGCTTTGGAAGGATATGAATTAGATATTTTGGATTATCTCCTAAAACCTATCACGTTTGAAAGATTTTTGAAAGCCGTTGAAAAAGCCAATCAGCGGATGAATATTTCGACAGCCGCACCCACTGAAATGCTTGTTGCTGAAAAAACTGAACCCAAGCAAAATTTCATTTTCGTAAAAGACGGCACCAAGCAAATAAAGGTTCGGTTGAGTGATATTTTGTATATAGAATCTTTGAAAGATTACGTCAGGATTTATACCAAAACCCAAAAAATAGTGTCGCTTCTGACGATGAAAGCCTTGGAAGCCCAACTGCCCGAAACCCAATTCATCCGTATTCATAATTCATTTATTGTATCGTTTGAAGCCATTGATGCCATTGATAGAGAAAAAGTGCAAATTGGCGAGGTATTCTTGCCCGTGAGTGATACGTATAAAAAGGGCTTTAAAGAATTTATTGATAGGGGAAGTTTTACTCAAAAATAATCGTCTTATTCCCATGAATAAAAACCCTATCTTCCAGCACTAATTTCAGGGCTTTTGCCAGTACAATCTTCTCAACATCACGCCCTGCCTGAGCCATTTCTTGGGCATTTTTTGTGTGATTTACTCGGGTAATATCTTGGAAAATTATCGGTCCTTCGTCCAAATCATCGGTTACAAAATGTGCCGTTGCCCCAATGATTTTTACACCCCTTAAATATGCCTGTTTGTAAGGATTTGCTCCGATGAATGCGGGTAAAAAAGAATGGTGAATATTGACAATCTTCTTGCTGAACTTAGAAGTAAACTCAGCCGTTAATATTCTCATAAATTTAGCAAGTATCAGATAATCAGGATTGTAGTTTTTGATTAATTCCTCAATTTGCTTTTCGTGAACTTCCCGAGTAATATTTTCGGCAGGGAGATGATGAAAAGGAATATTGAATTTTTTAGTTAATTCACGCAGGACATCGTGGTTGCCGATGACCGCTAAAATGTTAAACGGTAAGTCTTTAAACTGATTTCTGATTAATAAATCTGAAAGGCAATGATGTTCTTTCGTAACCAAAATTACTACGTCTTTAATCTGTTTTGCGGTGAGGTCAATATTGGCAGAATCGGGCAAAATTCCTCTCAAACCGTCTTCAATTTTATCAGGGTCAGCATCGCCCGAAAAGGCTACTCGCATAAAGAAAAGATTGTTCTCAACATCCACAAATTCATCGGTTCGTTCGATGTTGAGGTTATTGAAAAACAGTACGCCCGTAATTTTATGGACAAGCCCTTTTTCATCGGGGCAATCAATTCTGAGGATATATTCGGTCATTGTGGATTTAGGAATTCGGATTTTGGATTTACGATATAATACCACAAAAGTATTCAATCATTCAATCATTCGCTCACTCATTTATTGAAAAGTATTGATTTTGGCATTGTTTTAGCTAAGTTGGTAAATAGCTGATACGTTTTTTATAAACAAACGCCATGCCTTAATTTCATAACAAACTGAAAATCACCGCCATGATTCAAGTAGCTACCAACCTAGCAAAAGGAATATTTTGTTTTTTTTGTCATTTCATCAATACCGCAAAGTCTTCTCGCAAAGTCCTTGCTGTTCGGCTTTTTGCTTTTTTTCTGTTTGCCTTTCCCACTTTTGTTCAGGCTCAAAACTGTACCGTCAATGCCAACGTTGATGCATCTTACTGTGCCAACCAGCCCATTCAATTGGCGGGAACGGTCTCTTCGGCGGTGGCTGGTTATGTGCCTCCCATCACGTGGACGCAGGTGGGCGGTCCTTCGGTATTGATTTCAAATCCGAATATTGTAAATCCGTTTATCACGGGAGCAACGCCCAATCAGATATATACCTTTCGATTAACGGCTCTTTGTGAAGACGAAGAACCCGTTTTTGATGAAGTCAGAATCACGGTCAGACCTATTACAATTGCCAATGCAGGAGCGGATGCGGCATATTGTCCTGGTACATTTAGCGTTACAGGAAATACCCCTATCAATGCGGGTGAAACAGTATCATGGCAAATTATTGGTTCAAATAATGCAGGACTTTCAATCTCAACGCCCACGGCAGCAACCACTTCAATTGTGTTGCCTCAAACCAGTGCGGGGTCTTCAACCTTACGATACACGATTACCAATCCTAACGGATGTTCAACTTTTGATAATTTAATTATTACCAATCGAGGGGGAGTTCAAACGGTAAATGCTGGACCTGACCAAAATATTGCTTCCAATATTGCCTGTTATTCAGTATCGACTTGTGCCAATTTAAACGGTACATTTGAGGGAAACGGAACGGGTGGACAAACCACCACTTGGTCGCAGGTGAGCGGACCAACTATTGCTACGTTCAATAACGCTACTATTCGTAATCCACAGGTTTGTAATCTTCGTCAAGGAACTTACGTTTTCCGATTAACCGCCGCAGGTCCATGTGCCACGGGTTCAGATGAGGTTACGATTGTTGTGCCAGCTCCCTCGCAATCCATTACGTCAGCGGCTGCCATGCCCGATATTACTTTTTGCGATGGCAGAACATCCGTAGTTTTAAATGGAACAAATCCTTCATTTGCGGGTGAAACCGTGCAGTGGACAATTCTTAATACCAGTGGAAATCCAAATCCCACGGTTGCTTCTCCAACATCGCCCACAACTACCGTAACGGGTTTAGTATCAGGGGCTTATTATCAATTTAGATATACTATAGCCAATGCCGCAACGGGCTGTTCGACTACTAATACCGTTCAGGTTTATAACCAAACTACGCCTTCCATCAATGTTGGTGCAGACCAAATTTTGGCTTGTAATTCCACTACTGCATCTATTCCATATACCCAAGCAGGAGGACTTTTTACGCAATATCAAATCATTTCGGGACCTACGGGTGTGATGGGGGCGGCAGTAAATGCTTCCAATAGTCCACGAGTGATTTCGGGATTGAGCGTTGCGGGTGATTATATCGTAAGATTTACTCGTAATTCACCACCAAGTTCAACTTGTCAGACCGCAACAGATGATATTAAAATTACGGTTTCTACTTCTCCTTCGGGTTCAAATGCTGGTACAGACCAAGTGTTAGCTTGTGGAGTTATGGGAACAACTTTGGCAGGAAATACACCTGCCGTTGGCAGAGGTTCATGGTCGCAAGTTTCGGGACCTTCTTTGGCAACTTTTTCGGATAAATTCAATAATGCCTCGGGTATATCTAATTTATTATCAGGAGATTATACGTTCAGGTGGACGATTGATAATGGACCAAACTGCCCGAAAACTTCTGATAATGTTTTAGTAATTGTGCGTGTGCCACCCACCGCAGATGCAGGGGCAGACCAACCTGAAAGATGTGTAAATACCTCAATCCAGTTAAACGCTAATTCGCCTTTGCGGAGACAACAGGGCGTTTGGTCGGTGGTGAGTCAGTCGCCAGCGGGAACTGCTCCGACTTTTACAAATATCAATAATCCCAAAGCAAAACTTCAAAATCTTACGCAAAATACTTCATATACTTTGCGTTGGGCAATGAACAGCACACCTCAATCGGGTACGGGTGGATGTTTGACTGCAACAGATGTTGTGGTGATCACAACGGGTGTAAGTCCAGGTCCTGGCGATGCCAACGCAGGGGCAGATTTGTGTGTAGCCACGGGAAGTACAACCGCCACTTTGGGGGCAACCGCTCCACCTTCGCCCAACACAGGAACGTGGACAAATGTGAGCCGACCTGCGGGGAGTGCCGTTCCGTCTTTTAGCCCAAATGCGGCTCAGGCAAATGCCCAAGCGACTGGTTTGCAGGCAGGTGTCTATAAATTTTTATGGACAATAACTGACGGAACTTGTACTTCGAGCGATACTGTTCAGGTAACGGTAAACTCAAATGTACCAACCGCCACGGCAGGGGTAACTCAGGCAATTTGCGGAACTTCTACCACCTTGAATGGTAATAATGCAGGATCTGGGGTAGGCACTTGGACACAAGTTTCGGGACCTTCGCAAGCCAATATTGTGAGTCCAAATTTATTCAATACTGCAATAAATAGTTTAGTATCAGGGGATTATGTTTTCAGGTGGACAATTGTAAATGGTACTTGCGGAACGCCAACATTTGCCAATGTCACGGTGCGAGTTTCAGACCCCATCAGCACTGCCAATATTGCGGCTTCGAGTGTGCAGGTTTGCCCTAATAATTCATCCGTAAATTTAGTGGCTGATGCTGTAAATGCTACCAGTCAAGGTGCTTGGTCGGTGGTGGGTAATGCTCCTTCGGCGGTTAGTTTTTCTTCCAATACAAATCCTAATACTACGGTAAGTGGTTTAAAACAAGGTAATTATAAATTCAGATGGACGGTTTCGGGAGGAGCAAATTGTGCCATCACCACGGATGATGTGGACGTTTTTGTTCAAGAAAGTTCAAACGCTGGCACAACCCAAAATGTATGTTTGAGTAATTCAACTTTACTAACAGGAAATGGTCCCTCGGGAACTTGGGCGAGGGTTTCTGGACCTAATACGCCCATAATAACGCCAACCGCATCGCCTTCAAATGCCGCCAATGTTTCGGGTTTGACGACTGGGCAGTACGTTTTTTCTTATAGGATAATAAAAAATCCAAACGCTACCACTTGCCCAAATCCGACGGCTTCCAACGTAACGGTAAATGTGTCGGCGGCGGGTAGCACGCCCTACGCAGGTTTGGATAAACAATTTTGTGAAGGTACTGCTCTTGCTTTGAATAGCGGGAATGTTACGCCAAGCCCAGTACCAGTTGGTCAAACGGGATTATGGACTATTTTATCACAACCCACAGGTTCTTCCAATGCCACTTTATCAAACGCCACATCGCCAAGTGCTACTTTAAATATTGGCTCAACTTCAAAATACGGTTTGTATTTATTAAAATGGACAATCACGAACGGAAACTGTGTGATTGGCGATGAAGTAAGAATTGAAAATTTCCAAACGCCAACCGTTTCCAATGCGGGCGTGGACAAAACCGTTTGTCCGCCCACGGTAAAAATGACTGGAAATGTACCAACCGTAGGCATGGGAATGTGGACTTTGGTTTCAAAAACGCCCACAACTTTACCCACCCCAACGATTCAAAATCCACAAGTTGCCACAACGGATATTACGGGAATTGATGCTTCGGGAAGCTATGTTTTCAGATGGACAATTTCCAATGGACCTTGTGCAGTTTCTTTTGATGATGTTACGGTAAACGTCCCCGATCCTGCCCCAACGCCTTCAAATGCTGGAACTGACCAAATCATTTGTAATGGAACCGCCACTAATATTTTTGGCAATACGCCAACGGTTGGAACTGGGATGTGGTCAAAAACACCCGATTCGCCTTTTTCAGTATTCTCCCCAGCCGCAGGAACAACGCCAGCAACTACGGCTTTGAGCCTTACTTCTGGAACGTATAAATATATTTGGACGATAACTTCGGGGGCTTGTATTTCTCGTGATACTGTTTTTGTTAGGAACTTAGCCGTGCCAAGCACTGCCAATGCAGGAGTTGACCAAATCGTTTGTCAGTTTACGCCAACCAATTTAAACGCTACTATTCCAACGGCAGGCACGGGAACTTGGACGCAAATTTCAAAACCTGCGGCTAACCCGAATGTAACTTTTATTTCGCCCAATTCGCCAACTTCGCAAGTGGTTGGAACGGATTTGGGTCAATATACTTTCCGCTGGACGGTTTCAACGGGTGTAAATTCTCCCAACGATTGCCAAACTTCTTTTGATGATGTAATCGTAAATATTGTAGCCGCCCCAACGCCAGCCGTGGCAGGAGCGAGTCAAGTAATTTGCGAAGGTTCAACTTTAACTTTGAATGGGAATACGCCAGCAGTCGGAACGGGGACATGGTCGAAAGTGGCAGGACCATCGAGTTCGCCAGAGGTAATTACCAACGTAAATTCTCCAACAACAACTGTAACGGGTTTATTAGCAGGAACTTATCGGTATAGATGGACGATTGGAGCATCGGGAAACTGTACTTCTTTTGATGAAATGACGGTAACGGTTCGACCAAAACCAACGCTTTCGAGTGCTACTCCTACGTGTGTGGGTGGTGCAGGAACGGGCATAATCACAGTTACGGGAGCAACCAATCCAACGGGCGGAACCTTGAATTATGCCTTAAATTCGGGAGCGTTTCAAGCCTCAAATACTTTTAATAATGTAGCCAATGGTGCTTACACAATTATAATTAGGGACGTAACAACGGGTTGCGTAAATGCAACTTCGGTAAACGTTAATTGTAATGATAATCCAGTAATTGGTATTGCTAAATCAACCACCAATGCGACTTTGGTAACAAATGGCGTTTATGATGTGCCATATACAATCACGGTGAAAAATTTGGGTAATGTGGCTTTGTCAAACGTGCAGGTTACGGATAATTTGAATAACACTTTTCCAAGTCCAGCAACCTACTCAATTGTCTCAAATTCAGCGACTTCACCACTTACAAGTAATAGTCTATTTAACGGAAATACGAATCAAAATTTATTAATTTCTACCAGCTCAACTTTACCAATTGGAGCGACTCAAACCATTACTTTTACAGTCAGAGTCAATCTGAATGGTTCTACGCAAACACTTTTCAACAACTCCGCCACGGCAGGAGCAACTAATCCGAGTGGTTCGGTAAGTTCACCTGCCGATGTTTCAAATAATGGTGGAACGGGTGCAATTGACCCCAACACTAACGGAAATCCAAGAGATTTTGGCGAAGATGCCCCAACGCCCGTAACGATTGTAAATGGCAATATTGGCGTGGCAAAAGCCGCAGGAACACCCACGAGAATTTCGGCGGGCGTTTATGATGTGCCTTACACGGTTACGGTAAAAAATATTGGAAATGTAACGCTCACGGGCGTACAAATTACGGATGATTTAACGACAGCTTTCTCATCGCCAACCACTTACACCATTTCTCAAAGTCCACAAACGCTTGCCCCTTTGTTGGCAGAAAGTGCTTTTAATGGTGGAACGGAACAGCGTTTGTTGGTGGCAAGTTCTGCCAATTCATCAACTTTGACACCTGGGCAATCTCGCACGATTATTTTCACGGTTCGGGTTACGATGAATGGTTCAACGCAATCAATTTTCAATAATCAGGTATCCGCCCGAGGGACAAATCCGACTGGACAGGTGGTTACGGATTTATCAAATAATGGCGTTGAAGCCGCTATCGACCCCAATTCAAACGGATTTGCGGGGGATAACGGTGAAAATACGCCAACGCCCGTAACAATTGCTAATCCCGTGATTGGTTCATCGAAAACTACGATAAATGCCATTGCTTTGCAGCCAGACGGAAGTTATAATGTTACTTATCAAGTAGTTGCAAAAAATTTCGGCAATGTTCAGTTACAAAATGTTCAGATTGTGGAAGACCTTTCAACGGTTTTTCCGAGTCCAATTATTTATTCCGTAATTAGTAAAACGGGCAACGCTGACCTCAACACAGGATTTTTGGGAACGCCATCGGCAGCCAATCTTTTAACTGGAAATGGTACTTTGAATATTAATCAGAGTAATAGTTATCAGTTTACGGTAAACATAAAATTGAACGGTTACACAGGAAGCAATACGTTTTTGAACAACGTAACTGCCTCAGCAACAGGTTCTTCGGGAGGTTCAACGAGTGATGTTTCTAATAATGGAAATGACCCAACGCCCGCAGGAAGTACGCCAACGCCCGTAACGATTCAAAATCAAGCGGATTTGAGCTTAGTAAAAACAGTTTCTAAAGCGGCTCCAAACGTAGGCGAAAATATTACTTACACCATTACGGTAAATAATGCAGGACCAAACTCCGCAACCAATGTGGAGGTGAAAGACGTTTTGCCAGCGGGTTTACAATTTGTAAGTTCCGCCAGTCTGACAAACGTAGCGGGAACTTTAACGGCAACGATTCCAAGCATTGCCGTAAATGGTTCATCCTCAGTAACTTTCGTGGCAAAAGTATTATCGGTAGGAATTACTACCAACGCCGCCGAGGTTTCAAAAGCTGACCAACCAGATTTGGATTCTCCTCACGGAAACGGAACGGCAAATTCGGAAGACGATAGAGGTTCGGTAGATATTAATGCTCAGCAAGCAGATTTGAGTTTGACAAAAACGGTTTCAACTACCAATCCAAATGTGGGTTCAAGCGTAACTTATTCGATTACAGTAACCAATGCAGGACCTTCAACGGCAACGAATGTGCAGGTAAAAGATGTATTGCCAGTAGGATTAACTTTTGTTTCAAGCAGTAATTTTATCAATACATCAGGAACATTATTATCGAATAATATTGCTTCAATTGCTCCAAATACTTCAACGACTTTAACTTTTGTAGCACAGGTTACGCAATCAGGAGCAATTTTGAATAAAGCAGAAATTTCAAAATCCGACCAGTTTGACCCTGACTCTCAACCCAATACGGGAACAGAAGACGGTCAGGACGATACGGGTGGCGTGTTGATTGGGGGACAGCAAGCGGATTTGAGTTTACAGAAATCGGTATCAAACACAACAGGAACGCCTGCCGAACCAAATGTGGGTGATGTGGTAACTTATACCATTACGGTTTCCAATGCAGGACCAAGTGTAGCGACTGATGTTTACATCCAAGACATTTTACCTTCGGGCTTGAAATTCGTAAGTAGTGCAGATTTTCAAGATAATTCGGGAACATTAATTAATATAAATCCTTTAACAATTGCGGTTGGAACGCCACAAACTTTGACTTTCCAAGCACAAGTGTATCCGCCAGATAATAAGGATGGAAGTTTAACGATAAATAATAAGGCAGAAATTATCAAAGTGGCTCAATTTGACCCTGATTCTCAACCTGATACAGGCACGGAAGATGGTCAGGATGATACGGATGATGCTCCGCTAACGATTCAAACTGCCGATTTGTCGCTAACAAAAACGGCAAATCCTTTGTCGGTGAATGTAGGAGATAATGTAACGTATAGTATTACCGTGAGCAATGCTGGATTGAACACTGCGACTAATGTTGAGGTTCAAGATTTATTACCAACGGGTTTGCAATTTGTAAGTTCTTCGGATTTTACGTCTTCGGGACAAACACTTACGGCAAGTAATTTAACGGTTGCTTCGGGAACATCGCAAACGCTGACTTACATCGCCAAAGTAATGGTTTCGGGGGCTTTGAAAAATGCGGCTCAAATAACGAAATCAGACCAATATGACCCTGATTCTCAGCCCAATAGCGGTACAACAGACGGACAAGATGATACCGATAACGTAACGGTGGCAGGTAAATTAGCAGATTTAAGTATCGTGAAAACGGTTAGCCAAGCGGTGGTAAATCCGAATGATATCGTTACTTACACCATCACAGTTTCTAACGCAGGACCAGATGCCGTAACCTTGGGTTCAATCAGTGATGCTCTGCCCGCAGGTTTGCAGTTTATTTCGAGTTCATCTTTGATTAACAATGGAGGAACTATAACGGGTAGTTTCCAAAATTTACAACCAAATACTAACACAACTTTCACGTATCAAGCCAAAGTTATTGGTACTGGAAATATTACGAATAAATCACAAATATCATCAAGCGATGTCCCAGACCCTGATTCTACGCCCAATAACGGTACGGATAATGGTGAAGATGATACTGAAAATGAGACAATTAGGGTACGTCAGGCGGATTTGGAATTAACCAAAACGGTTTCAAAAACGAATCCAAATGTGGGTGAGAATATTACTTACACCATCACAGTTCAGAACGAAGGAACGGACAACGCAACCAATGTAAAAGTAAAAGATATTTTACCTGAAGGACTGACTTTTGTATCCTCAGCGAACTTCGTGAATACTTCGGGAACATTGATTTCAAACAACATTCCATCTATCACTTCGGGTGGTCAAGTGGTGCTTACTTTCGTGGCAACTGTTACGCAAGTAGGCAGTATTTTGAATCGTGCGGAGGTTTCAGCTTCCGACCAATTCGACCCAGATTCTCAACCTAATTCAGGTGTAAATGACGGTCAGGATGATACAGGAGGCGTTTTGATTGGTGGACAACAAGCGGATTTAAGTTTAACAAAAGCCGTTTCAAACACCGCACCAAACGTTGGCGATAATATCACGTATAGCATCACCGTAACCAACGCAGGACCTTCAACGGCAACGGGCGTGGAGGTGAGAGACGTTTTACCCGCAGGATTGCAATTTGTGAGTTCGAGCAACTTCACTAATTCATCGGGAACATTAACGAATAATGGTTTATTGACAATTCCAGTCGGAGGGTCGCAAGTATTAACCTTTGTAGCGAAAGTGACTGGTAATCAAGACATTAATAATAGTGCAGAAATTTCAAAAGCCGATCAATTTGACCCAGATTCTCAACCAAATACGGGAACGGCAGATGGTCAGGATGATACAGGAAATGTTATTATCACACCAAAAATATCAGATTTGAGTTTGACTAAAACGGTTTCAAATACGACTCCAAATGTCAATTCAACCATAACTTATACGATAAATGTAACCAACGCAGGTCCAGATATTGCGACCAATGTTGAGGTAAAAGACGTGTTGCCAGCAGGACTACAATTTGTTTCTTCTTCTGATTTAACGAACGCCTCGGGAACGCTCACGGGAACAGTTGGAGCAATCGCAGTTGGGGCTACAAAATCATTAACTTTTGTGGCGAGAGTTACGCAAACAGGAGCAATTTTAAATAAAGCCGAAGTAAGTAAATCTGACCAGTTTGACCCAGATTCGCAGCCCAACACAGGCACAAATGACGGACACGACGATACAGGAGGGGTTTTAATTGGTGGACAACAAGCAGATTTGAGCTTGACCAAAGCCGTTTCAAACACTATGCCGAACGTGGGTGATAACGTAACCTACATGATTGTCGTAACAAATGCAGGACCTTCAACCGCTACAAATGTGGAGGTAAAAGATGTATTGCCAGTAGGTTTACAGTTTGTAAGCTCAGCAGATTTTACGAATCTTTCAGGAACATTATCTGGACAAATTGCGAGTTTACCAGTTGGTTCAAAGACATTGACTTTCGTAGCAAAAGTTACTGGAAACCAATTGATTAGTAACAAAGCAGAAATTAGTAAATCAGACCAATTTGATCCAGATTCTCAACCAAATACAGGCACGGAAGATGGACAAGATGATACTGAAAATGTGTCTTTAACGCCCAAGACTGCCGATTTAAGTTTAACGAAAACAGTTTCTAAAACGAATCCAAACGTTGGCGAGAACATTATTTATACCATTTCAGTAAAAAATGATGGTCCAGATGCCGCTACGAATGTTCAGGTAAAAGATGTTTTACCAGCGGGATTACAGTTTGTAAGTTCTACTGATTTTACGAATACATCGGGTATTTTATTCTCGAATAATATTCCAACGATTGCGGCAAATAGTATCATTAATTTGACATTTACCGCAAAAGTTACGCAAGCAGGAGCAATTTTAAATAAAGCAGAAATAAGTAAATCAGATGTCTATGATATTGATTCACAGCCGAATACAGGAACAGAAGACGGTCAGGATGATACGGGAGGTGTTTTAATTGGTGGTCAACAAGCAGATTTAAGTTTGACAAAAGTGGTTTCAAACGTAACCCCAAATGTAGGCGAAACGATAACTTATACCATTACGATAAATAATGCAGGACCTTCAATTGCTACGGGCGTGGAGGTAAAAGACGTATTGCCGTTTGGTTTAGATTTTATCGGAAGTACCGATTTTACCAATGCTTCGGGAACGCTAACGGCGAGTAATCTAACGGTTGCTGTTGGAACGCCAAAAATATTAACTTTTACAGTTGTAGTACGGACTGCCCAGTCCGTAGTAAATAAAGCAGAAATAAGTAAATCTGACCAATTCGACCCTGATTCTCAGGTGGATACGGGTACGGAAGACGGTCAGGATGATACCGATAATGCTCTAATTACGCCCCAGGTTGCAGATTTGAGTATTAAGAAATTAGCCACACCATTGTCGGCAAATGTGGGTGATAATATTACTTACACTATTCAAGTAAGTAATGCAGGACCTTCAACGGCTACGAATGTTGAGGTAAAAGATATTTTGCCAACGGGTTTGACCTTGGTAAATGCAGGGAATTTTACGAATAATGCAGGAACATTAACCGCCACAATTCCAAGTTTGGCGGCGGGTGTAACTCAAAATTTAACGTTCGTAACACAATTAACGCAAGCAGGAAATATTATAAATGCGGCAGAAATCACGAAATCTGACCAATTTGACTCAGATTCTGAGGTAAATAACGGCACGGCAAACAACGAAGACGATACCGATAAAATAACCGTCGGTGGCGTTTTGGCGGATTTAAGTTTATTGAAAACCGTTGATAAACAAGTAGTTAATCCAAACGAAAATGTAGAATTTACGATAACGGTATTAAATGCAGGACCAAATGCCGTAACCTCGGCAAGTGTGAGAGATGTATTGCCAGCGGGATTACAATTTGTGAGTTCTTCGACATTATCAAATACGAACGGAACACTCACGGGACAAATTTCAAATTTGGGCGTTGGACAAACGCAAGTGTTTAAAGTTATTGCCAAAGTAACGGGAACGGGTAAAATTACGAATAATGCAGAGATTGCATCGAGTAGTGTTCCAGACCCAGATTCATCACCAAATAATGGGATTTTGAATGGTGAAGATGATACCGACAGCACAAGCGTGCGAGTACGGGTGGCCGATTTGAGTTTGCAAAAATTTGTGAGCAATTCAAACGCCAACGTAGGCGATGAAGTCGAATTTACGTTATTGGTCAATAATTCAGGAACAGATGCGGCAACCAATGTGCAAGTAAAAGATATTTTACCAGCGGGATTGACTTTTGTAAGTAGCTCCGATTTTATTAATACTTCGGGTGTATTATTGTCAAATAATATTGCAACGATTCCAGTAAATGGTTCAACGTCTTTAAAATTCAAAGCAATAATTACTGCCTCGGGAATAATTACGAACAAAGCCGAAATCAGTAAATCTGACCAATTTGACCCTGACAGTCAGGTAAATACAGGCACAGAAGACGCTCAGGACGATGTAGGAGCCGTTTCATTGAACGGACAACAAGCAGATTTAAGTTTAACGAAAGCAGTTTCAAACGCTAATCCAAACGTAGGCGATAACGTAACTTACACCATCACGGTAAACAATGCAGGACCAAGTACGGCAACGAATGTAGAAGTTCAAGATATTTTGCCAGCGGGTTTACAATTTGTAAGTAGTTCAGACTTTACAAATACCAACGGAACATTAACGGGAGCGATTTCGAGTTTAGCTGTTGGTACGCCAAAAGTATTGACATTTATTGCAAAAGTTACTGGTAATCAGTTAATTACGAACAAAGCAGAGATTTCAAAAAGTGACCAATTCGACCCAGATAGTCAAGTGGGCAGTGGCACAGAAGACGGTCAGGACGATACAGGAGCAGCGAGTTTAACGCCACAGAGTGCGGATTTGAGTTTGTTGAAAACTGTTTCTAAAACCAATCCAACGGTTGGGGAAATCATTACTTATACAATTGGTGTAACAAATGCAGGGATAAATATTGCCACGGGCGTAGCGGTGAAAGATAGTTTACCAACGGGTTTACAGTTTGTCAGTTCAACCGACTTCACAAATCTTAATGGCATTTTAACAGCCAGTAATTTAGTAATCCCAATCGGAGGAACAAAAACGCTAAATTTCCAAGCCAGAGTAACGCAAGCAGGAGCGATTTTAAATAAAGCCGAAGTAAGTAAATCTGACCAATTTGACCCAGATTCTCAGCCAAATACAGGCACAGAAGACGGTCAGGATGATACAGGCGGTGTTTTGATTGGTGGACAACAAGCGGATTTAAGTTTAGCGAAAACTGTCAATAATACTTCCCCAAATGTTGGGGATAACATTATTTACACGATAACCGTAAACAATGCAGGACCAAGTACGGCAACCAATGTAGAAGTAAAAGACGTATTGCCAGCAGGTTTACAATTCGTAAGTTCAAGTGATTTTCAATTATCAGGCAGCACTTTGACGAGTCAGATTTTGAGTTTACCGATTGGCAATAAAGTTTTAACATTTACAGCCAAAGTAACGGGAAATCAAAGTATTGTAAACAAAGCAGAAATCAGCAAAAGTGACCAATTCGACCCAAATTCACAGCCCAATACAGGCACAGAAGACGGACAAGACGATACAGATTCAGTAAGCGTGAAACCCCAAATTGCGGATTTGAGTTTGGATAAATCAGTAAGTAAAGTGAATCCAAACGTTGGCGAAACGATAACTTACACGATAAAAGTAAAGAATGCAGGGGTAAATAATGCGACTAATGTACAGGTGAAAGATGTGTTGCCAGCGGGTTTACAATTCGTATCATCAAGTGATTTTACGAATACTTCAGGTTTATTATTATCAAATAACATCGCCAACGTAACCGCAGGGGGCGAAGTAAGTTTAACTTTTCAAGCCCGAGTAACGCAAAGCGGAGCGATTTTAAACAAAGCCGAAATTAGTAAATCAGACCAGTACGACCCTGATAGTCAGGTGAATACAGGCACGGAAGATGGACAGGATGATACAGGTGGAGTTTTGATTGGTGGACAACAAGCAGATTTAAGTTTAACGAAAGCAGTTTCAAACGCTAATCCAAACGTAGGCGATAACGTAACTTACACCATCACGGTAAACAATGCAGGACCAAGTACGGCAACGAATGTAGAAGTTCAAGATATTTTGCCAGCGGGCTTACAATTTGTAAGTAGTTCAGACTTTACAAATACCAACGGAACATTAACGGGAGCGATTTCGAGTTTAGCTGTTGGTACGCCAAAAGTATTGACATTTATTGCAAAAGTTACTGGTAATCAGTTAATTACGAACAAAGCAGAGATTTCAAAAAGTGACCAATTCGACCCAGATAGTCAAGTGGGCAGTGGCACAGAAGACGGTCAGGACGATACAGGAGCAGCGAGTTTAACGCCACAGAGTGCGGATTTGAGTTTGTTGAAAACTGTTTCTAAAACCAATCCAACGGTTGGGGAAATCATTACTTATACAATTGGTGTAACAAATGCAGGGATAAATATTGCCACGGGCGTAGCGGTGAAAGATAGTTTACCAACGGGTTTACAGTTTGTCAGTTCAACCGACTTCACAAATCTTAATGGCATTTTAACCGCCAGTAATTTAGTAATCCCAATCGGAGGAACAAAAACGCTAAATTTCCAAGCCAGAGTAACGCAAGCAGGAGCGATTTTAAATAAAGCAGAGGTAAGTAAATCCGACCAATTTGACCCAGATTCTCAGCCAAATACAGGCACAGAAGACGGTCAGGATGATACAGGTGGTGTTTTGATTGGTGGACAACAAGCGGATTTAAGTTTAGCGAAAACTGTCAATAATACTTCCCCCAACGTTGGCGATAACATTATTTACACGATAACCGTAAACAATGCAGGACCAAGTACGGCAACGAATGTAGAGGTAAAAGACGTATTGCCAGCAGGTTTACAATTCGTAAGTTCAAGTGATTTTCAATTATCAGGAAGCACTTTAACGAGTCAGATTTTGAGTTTACCGATTGGCAATAAAGTTTTAACATTTACAGCCAAAGTAACGGGAAATCAAAGTATTGTAAACAAAGCAGAAATCAGCAAAAGTGACCAATTCGACCCAAATTCACAGCCCAATACAGGCACAGAAGACGGACAAGACGATACAGATTCAGTAAGCGTGAAACCCCAAATTGCGGATTTGAGTTTGGATAAATCAGTAAGTAAAGTGAATCCAAACGTTGGCGAAACGATAACTTACACGATAAAAGTAAAAAATGCAGGGGTAAATAATGCGACTAATGTGCAGGTAATAGATGTGTTACCAGTGGGATTAAGTTTTGTGAGTAGTACAGATTTTACGCAAAGCACAGGAGGAAATATTTTGACTTCTAACAATATTGCATCTGTAACGTCTGGCGGTGAGGTTGCTTTGACTTTCTTGGCAAAACCTTTAACTTCTGGATTGATAACGAATCAGGCAGAAATTACGAAATCTGACCAGTACGATACTGATTCTCAGGTAAATAATGGTGTCAATAATAACGAAGATGATACCGATGGCGTAACCATTGGCGGTCAGCAAGCGGATTTGTCATTGACAAAAACCGTTGATAATCCACTTCCAAATGTGGGTGATGTGGTAACCTATTCAATCACGGTGCTTAATGCGGGTCCGAGTGTGGGAACTGGCGTTGAAGTTAGAGATATTTTGCCCGCTGGTTTGCAGTTTGTGAGTTCAGTAGATTTTGTAAAATCGGGTGATACTCTGATAACTTCTGCCCCATTGACTTTGAGCATTGGAACGCCAAGAATTTTGACTTTCAAAGCCAAAGTTTTAACGCCAACGGGAGCAAATTATACGATAATCAACAAGGCAGAAATCTCGAAAACTGACCAAGTTGATGCTGATTCTCAGCCAAATACAGGTACAGAAGACGGTCAAGATGATACGGATAATGCGATTTTGACGATTCAACAATCAGATTTGAGATTGCAAAAAACGGTTTCTAAAATTAATCCAACCGTTGGGGAATCAGTTACTTATACGATTTCTGTAACCAACGAAGGCCCAAATGCTGCCAGCAATGTTGAGGTAAAAGACGTATTGCCAACGGGCTTAGACTTTGTTTCGACAGGAACGCCTGGCGGCAACAACTTAACCAACAATAACGGTACACTAACAGGAACAATTATTAATATTCCTGTGGGCGTAACTCGTAGCGTAACTTTTGTTGCGAAAGTAACGCAAGCAGGGGCAATTTTGAACAAAGCAGAAGTTTCAAAATCTGACCAGTTTGACCCAGATTCTCAACCAAATACTGGTACAGAAGATGGTCAGGATGATACAGGAGGCGTATTAATTGGTGGACAACAATCGGATTTATCATTGACAAAAACCGTTGATAATGCTCGTCCAAATGTGGGTGATAACGTTACTTATACGATTTCGGTAAACAATAATGGTCCAAGTGATGCCACCAATGTTGAGGTGCGTGACGTGTTGCCAGCGGGTTTACAATTCATCAGTTCTTCTGATTTTACATCGCAAGGTTCAATTCTATTGGCAGAGATTCCAACGCTTTCTAATGGAGCGAAAAAGGTATTGACTTTTGTTGTCAAAGTAATTGGTTATCAGACGATTGTGAACAAAGCGGAGGTTTCAAAAGCCGACCAATTTGACCCTAATTCTCAACCAAATACAGGCACAGAAGACGGTCAGAATGATACGGACTCAACCGTTGTGAAACCACAAGTGGCAGATTTGAGTTTGACAAAAACTGTCTCGAATCAACAACCAAACGTGGGCGACGAAATCACTTATACCATTACCGTGAAAAATGTGGGAACAGACCCTGCTACCAATGTACAAGTGCGTGATGTGTTGCCAGCGGGTTTAACTTTTATAAATTCGCTTGACTTTACGTCCGCTTCGGGTGGAATTTTAACCTCAACGAATATCGCTCAAATTGCGGTAAATAGCGAAGTTACTCTTACTTTCCAAGCCAAAGTAACAGCTTCTGGAAGTATTACGAATAAAGCACAAATCATTAAATCTGACCAATTTGACCCTGATTCTCAGCCAAATAACGGCACGGATAACAACGAAGACGATACCGATGCCGTAACAATTGGCGGTCAGCAAGCGGATTTATCTTTGCAAAAAAGTATTGATAATGTAGCAGGAACGCCTGCCGCAGGAACGCCTGCCGCACCAAATGTGGGCGATATTGTAACGTATTCAATCACGGTAAATAATGCAGGACCTTCGATTGCCACGGGCGTTGAAGTGAAGGATATTTTACCAACAGGTTTACAATTTGTCAGTAGCACAGATTTTGTTGCGAACGGGGACACTTTGAAAGCACAACTTGGAACTGTACAAATTGGAACGCCAAAAGTAGTATCATTCAAAGCAAAAGTTTTAACCCCAATTAACAACCAATATTCAATTAATAACAAAGCCGAAATCTCGAAAGCTGACCAACAAGACCCTGATTCACAAGTAAATACAGGAACGGCAGATGGTCAGGATGATACGGATGATGCTTTATTGACGATACAAACGGCCGATTTGAAATTATTAAAAACCGTTTCAAATCCGAGTCCGATTGTGGGTTCAAATGTTATTTATTCAATTACCGTAACCAACGAAGGAACAAGCCCTGCAACAAACGTAGAAATTACTGATGTTTTGCCAGTAGGATTACAATTTGTGAGTTCGTTGAATTTTGTAGAAAATCCTGCGGGAACACTCAAAACTACGATTGCCAATTTAGCTTCTGGCACAAACAGAACGATAACATTTGTGGCAAAAGTTACGCAAGCAGGAGCCATCATTAATGCAGCAGAAATTACAAAATCTGACCAGTTTGACCCTGATTCTCAACCAAATACAGGCACAACGGACGGGCAGGATGATAATGATAATGTTACCATCGGTGGACAACAAGCGGATTTAAGTTTGAAGAAATTAGTCTCGAACACTTCGCCAAATGTGGGTGAAAACGTAACTTATACCATCGAAGTTACTAACTCGGGACCATCAACGGCAACCAATGTGGAGGTGAAAGATATTTTACCAACGGGCTTGCAATTTGTGAGTAGCTCGGATTTTATTGCCCAAGGAAATATTCTCACAGCTCAAATTCCAAATATTGCCAATGGCGACAAAAAGAGTTTGACTTTTGTAGCAAGAATATTGCCTCAAACTGCCAATAATACTTCTTACACCAACAAAGCTGAAATCAGTAAATCTGACCAATTTGACCCAGATTCCAATCCAGATTCGGGTACTGCTGACGGTCAGGATGATACGGATTCGGTGAGTGTGAAACCTCGTTCGGCAGATTTGAGTTTGACCAAAACGGTAAGTAAGGCAAATCCGCAAGTCGGCGAGACGATTACTTACACGATTAAAATTAAAAATAATGGTTTAGACGATGCGACTAACGTTCAGGTGAAAGATATTTTGCCAGATGGATTGACGTTTGTAAACTCAGGAACGCCTGCCGCACCAAATTTTACTCAAACCTCAGTTAATGTATTGACTTCTAATAATATACCGTTGATTGCGAACGGTCAAGAAGTAGCTCTAACTTTCACGGCAAAAGTTACGAAGGCGGGTGATATTCTGAACAAAGCAGAAATTACAAAATCTGACCAAGCAGACCCAAATTCAACGCCAAATAACGGAACGGAGAATAACGAAAATGATACCGATGGCGTATTAATCAACGCTCAACAAGCGGATTTAAGTTTAGAAAAATTAGTTTCTAACTTAAAACCAAACGTTGGCGAGGTTATTACTTACACCGTAAAAGTGTTTAATGCGGGACCAAACAAAGCGACAAACGTACAAGTAAAAGACATTTTGCCAACGGGTTTAGACTTCGTAGCATCGGCAGATTTCACCAATTTAAACGACACATTGACTTCTAAAAATATAGATTCAATTGCCGTTGGAAATTCTATAAGTTGGACTTTTCAAGCGAAAGTGGTACAAGCAGGAGCAATTGAAAACCGTGCGGAGGTTTTAAAATCAGACCAATATGATGCTGATTCACAGCCAAATACGGGAACAAAAGACGGACAAGATGACCAAAATGGAATCACGATTCAGACGCAACAAGCGGATTTGAGTTTGCAAAAAACCGTTTCGGCTGGTTTTTATAATGTGGGCGATATTATCACGTATAATATCAAAATTAATAATGCAGGAAATGATTTAGCAACCAATATTGAAGTAACGGATATTTTGCCAGCGGGGTTGAGTTTTATAAGTAGTAACTCGTTTGTCAATAATGCAGGAACGTTAAAAGCCAACATTACGGGTTTGGCAATTGGAACTGATATTGTGTTGAGTTATCAAGCAAAAATTACGCAATCAGGCACGATTGACAACAAGGCACAAATTACCAAAGCCGACCAATTCGACCCAGATTCAAGTCCGAATAACGGAACAGAAAATGGAGAAGATGATACTGATAATGAGATAATTAGTACGCAACCTGCCGCAGATTTGAGTTTGACGAAAGCTGTAAGTAATCGTTTGCCAAACGTAAACGACCAAATTACTTATACCATTACCGTAAAAAATGCAGGACCAGATACCGCCCGAAATGTGCAGGTGAAAGATGTTTTACCGACTGGATTGTCGTATGTTTCGTCATTGAATTTTTCTCAAAATCTAACGACTTTAACAAGCAATAATATTCAAAAAATTGCTCCAAATGATTCAGTAAAATTGACCTTTGTGACACGGGTTTTAACGAATGGAGCCATTATCAACAAAGCTGAAATTTCAAAATCTGATACATTCGACCCTGATTCTCAACCAAATACAGGAACGGAAGACGGTCAAGATGATACGGGTGGCGTAATTATCGGTGGACAACAAGCGGATTTAAGTTTGGAAAAGTTGGTGAGTAAAGTGAATCCAAACGTGGGCGAAACCGTAACGTATTCAATCACCGTGCGTAATGCAGGACCAGATGTAGCAACGGGCGTACAGGTACAAGATATTTTACCAGCAGGTATAGAATTTTTGAACTCAACTGATTTTACAAAATCGGGTGATACGTTGAGAAATACCAATTCTTTAACCGTACAAGTTGGAACGCCAAGAGTTTTGACTTTTGTAGCACGGATTGCCCAATCCGTGAGCATCACAAACAAAGCAGAAATTAGTAAAGCCGACCAATTTGACCCAGATTCTCAACCAAATACGGGCACCGAAGACGGTCAGGATGATACCGATGATGCCATCGTAACGCCACAAGTTGCGGATTTAAGTATCAAGAAATCAGTGGATAATGCTACGTCATTTACTGCAAATGGAGCAGCAACTTTCAACATTGCGGATATTTTAACTTATCGTTTGAAAGTTACCAATACAGGACCAAACACCGCCACAAATGTTGAAATTAAAGACATTTTACCAAACGGTTTAACTTTCGTTTCTTCAAGCGATTTGACAAATAATGTAGGAATTTTAACAGGTACAATTGCAAATTTATCTGTTGGTTCAACAAAAGAATTTGTATATGTAGCACGGATTGCCCAATCCGTGACTGTTACGAACAAAGCCGAAATTACTAAATCCGACCAATTTGATTTAGATTCAAGTCCAAATAACGGAACACAAAATGGCGAAGATGATACGGATAGTTTAGCAGTTTATGGGCGTTCTGCCGATTTATCAATTACGAAAGTCGCTTCTGATTCGGTCTTCAATGTGGGCGATGTAATTACTTATACTATCAAAGTAAAAAACAATGGAACGGATGCCCAAAGCAATGTTACGGTGAAAGATATTTTGCCCGCAGGCGTAGAATTTGTAAGTAAGCGTCAAAACTTTGTAAATCAAGGAAATACGCTAATGAGTCAAGTGCAGAATTTGGCGGTAGGAGCAGAACAGATTTTGACTTACAAAGCAAAAGTTACTGTGTTTAGTAACACGCTGAAAAATGTGGTACAACTCATTAATCCACAAATTCCAGATTTAGTTACGACCAATGATAAAGACTCTGCAACGGTAAGAATTCGTTCGGCGGATTTGAGTTTGATTAAAACCGTTGATAATCCTTCGGCAAATATTAATGATGTCGTAACCTTCACTTTAACCGTAAATAATGCAGGAGCAGATATTGCGACCAACGTACAGGTAAAAGACATTTTGCCAGCAGGTTTGGAATTTGTAAGCGGTTCTGATTTTACACTTTCAGGAGGCAATATTTTATTAAGTAAAAACCTTCCAATTGTTGTAAAAGGCACGCCCGAAGTTTTGACTTTTAAGGCAAGAATTACGCAAATTGGTAGAATTACCAACAAAGCTGAAATCGTAAAAGCAGACACGTATGACCCAGATTCTCAACCCAATACAGGTACAGAAGACGGTCAAGATGATGTGGGTGCGGTAACAATTAGTGGTTCGCAAGCCGATTTGAGTTTGAAGAAAATCGTATCAAATACTCGCCCGAATGTGGGAGATATTGTTACTTATACACTTCAAATTAACAATGCAGGACCAAGTGTAGCAACCAATGTTTCGGTAAGGGATATTTTACCAAATGGTTTGATTTATGTGTCCTCATCAGACTTAGTAAAATCAAATGATACACTTTCAATAAATATTCCAAATATTGCTGTAAATCAGACAGTTAGCCTGACGTATGTAGCACGGGTTTCCAATCCCGTGTCCATCACAAACAAGGCTCAGATTACTTCTTCTGACCAATTTGACCCAGATTCTAAACCAAATTCAGGTACGGAAGACGGCCAGGATGATACTGACAAGGCAACTTTAACGCCACAAACTGCGGATTTAAGTTTAGATAAAACTGTTAATAAACCAGTGGTAAATGTGGGTGATGAAGTAATTTATACCATCACTGTAAATAACGCAGGACCAGACCTCGCCACCAACGTACAGGTGAAAGACGTGTTGCCTTCGGGAATCATTTTTGTAAGTTCTAAGGATTTTGTTTTCAATTCAGATACCCTTTTGGCAAGCGTTGGAACGGTTGCAGTTGGTGGTTCTAAATCGGTTTCATTCGTAGCAAGAATTACGGAAACGGGCGAGAAAATAAACAAGGCTCAAATTTCAAAATCTGACCAATTTGATATTGACTCACAAGTAAATAACGGCACGCAAAACGGAGAAGACGATACGGATTCGGTACGAGTAGTAGCCAATCAAATTGATTTAAGTTTGAAGAAAACCGTATCCAATTTACGACCAAATGTAGGTGAAAACATTACCTACACGATAGCCGTAAGCAATGCGGGACCTTCAACGGCGACAAATATTGAGGTAAAAGATTATTTACCAGCAGGTTTAGAATTTGTAAGTAGTTCTGATTTTATCCAACAAGGAACAATTCTAACAGCTCAAATTCCAAGTATTGCCAGTGGTGAAACGAAGCAATTGACCATTGTAGCACGGGTTTCCAATCCCGTGCAGCTTACAAACAAAGCGGAAATCACAAAAGCCGACCAATTTGACCCAGATTCAAGTCCAAATAATGGAACGGAAAATGGCGAAGACGACCAAGACCGAGTAACGATTGGTTCGCAAACTGCCGATTTGAGTTTGACCAAAACCGTAAGTAACGCCGAAGCAAATGTGGGTGATGCCGTAACGTTTACGCTAACAGTTACGAATATTGGACCTGACACCGCAACCAATGTGCGAGTAAAAGATATTTTGCCGATTGGTATAGAATTGGTTTCGCCCATTGATTTTACCGACAACAGCGGAGCGTTAATTTCTAACTACATCACGGCAATTGCACCAAATGGAACGGCTAAATTGAGTTTTGTAGCAAGAGTTACCAAAGCGGGTGCAATTGTGAATAAAGCAGAAATTATTTCGTCAGACCAATTTGACCCTGATTCTCAGCCAAATACAGGAACGGAAGACGGTCAAGATGATATTGGACGAGTGATTTTGAACGGACAACAAGCTGATTTGAGTTTGCAAAAACAAATCTCGAATACCAGTCCAAATTTGGGTGAAATCGTTACTTATACCATCAAATTAAGCAACGCAGGGCCAAATGTTGCAACGGACGTACAGGTAAAAGACGTATTGCCAGCAGGTTTACAATTTGTGAGCAGTACTTCCTTTGCAAATAACAACGGCACATTAACAGGAAATATTGACACTGTAAAAGTTGGGCAAATCGTTGCATTAACATTTACGGCTAAAAATATCCAAGCCCCAACATCGAATATCGAACAACGAGTAACCAACAAAGCTGAGATTACCAAAGCCGACCAATTTGACCCAGATTCTTCGCCAAATAACGGAACAGAAAACGGAGAAGATGATACGGATGGCGTAAGTTTTGTAACCCAAGCTGCCGATTTAACGATTAAAAAATTAGTTTCAGCAGGGCCTTACAACGTTGGCGATAATATTACTTATACCATTATCGTAAAAAATAATGGGCCAAGTTTAGCTACTAATATTGTGCTAACCGATTCATTATCAAATAGTCTGGCGTTTGTCTCGGGCGTAAATTTCTTAAATGTCAACGGAAAAATTACGGCAGGAATCGGTAGTTTGGCGGTTGGCACCACGCAGACTTTGACAATGATTGCGAAGATTACAAAATCTGGCTCAATCCAAAATACGGGTATCATCGTAAAAGCTGACCAAGCCGACCCAGAGACGAAAAATAACCGTGATTCTGTAATAATCTCAACGCAAAAAGCGGCAGATTTGAGTTTACACAAAATAGTTTCAAACCGCACGCCAAGTGTTGGAAGTAACGTAACGTTCACAATTTATGTGAAAAATTCGGGACCAGATGCCGCTCAAAATGTGCAGGTAAAAGATTATATGCCAGTAGGTTTAGAGTTCATAAGTTCAGACAGTTTTAGTTTATTAGGAGATGGAAATCTACAAAGCAGAAACATTCCGACAATAGCAAATGGCGATAGCGTAGCGTTAGCATTTGTAGCACGGGTTTCTAATCCCGTGCAGCTAATTAATAAGGCTGAAATTTCTAAATCTGACACCTACGACCCTGATTCACAACCAAATACAGGCACGTCAGACGGGCAAGATGATAACGGAGGAGTTGTATTAAACGGTCAGCAAGCGGATTTGAGTTTGCGTAAAGACGTTGATAACTCTAATCCAAACATCGGCGATGTGGTTACTTATACCATCAAAGTTACCAATGCTGGTCCTTCGGTGGCGACTAATGTGGAAGTGCAAGATATTTTACCAAACGGTTTAGAACTCGTTTCGGTAGGAGATTTTGATAAAGTTGGAAATGTATTGTCTTCAAGTTTCCCAACGATTGCGGTGAAGGAAACGAAAACATTAATTTTCACTGCAAAAGTTTTAAGCCCAACATCGAGCATCGGACAACAAACATCAATTTCAAACAAAGCTCAAATCACAAAAGCTGACCAATATGACCCTGATTCTCAACCAAATAGCGGAACGGAAGACGGTCAAGATGATACGGATGATGCCGTTATCAATATTCAGCAAGCAGATTTAAGTTTGAAGAAAACCATTGATGGAGCAGTTTCGGTAACGAAAGGTTCATTGGTAACATATCGTTTGACGGTAAGTAATGCAGGGCCTTCGACGGCAACCAATGTGGAGGTAAAAGACGTATTGCCGCAAGGTTTGGAGTTGGTAAATGCTACCGATTTTACCAATACCAACGGAACATTGATGGCTACCATTCCATCATTATTGGGCGGAACTTCTCGCACACTTTCATTTGTGGCGAAAATCACGCAAGCTGGAAATGTGATGAATGCGGCTGAAATTTCTAAATCTGACCAATTCGACCCAGATTCTAAGGTTGGAAATGGTACAAATAATACCGAAGACGACCGTTCGGAAGTAAGTACGTTTGGACGTTCGGCAGATTTGAGTTTAACCAAAACGGTTTCTGATTCGGTTGTAACATCTTTACAAACAGTTACTTACACAATTTCGGTAAGAAATGCAGGTCCTGATGCGGTTGGCGAATTTACCGTAAAAGATTACTTGCCAACGGGCGTAGAATTTATTTCGAGTAAATATTTTACCAATACCGCAGGAACATTATCGGCAACTATTTTCAACGTCAAAAAGGATTCAACCGTGAAATTAACCTTCTCGGCGAAAGTCAAAAAGACGGTTTTGGAAAATGTATCTTCAAATAATTTATTGCCAGTTTATTTTGTGAACAAGGCAGAAATTACGGATTCTGACACGCCAGACCCTGATTCTCAACCAAATAACGGAACGGGTAACGAAGAAGACGACACTGACCATGCGGATATTCGGGTACGAGTAGCAGATTTGAGCTTGCGTAAATTGGTGTCAAATCCTTCGCCACAAATCGGAGAAGCGTTTGAATATAAATTGGTGGTAATGAATAATGGCCCCGACTTCGCAAGTAATGTCCAAGTGCGTGATATTTTGCCAGACGGTTTAGAGTTTGTTTCAAGTAATGATTTTAGTAATAATAACGGTGTTTTATTAAGTAAAAACATTGCCAAAATTGATAATGGAAGAGCAGATACGCTACGTTTTATCGCTAAAATCCAAACATCGAATAACGAACCTCGAACAACGATTACCAACCGTGCAGAAATCTCAAAATCTGACCAATTAGACCCAGATTCTGAGCCAAACAATGGCTTGCAAAATGGTGAAGATGATGAGGCTTCGGTGATTGTGGGTGGTCAGTCTGCCGATTTGAGTTTGCAAAAAGACGTGGATAATCCAACGCCAAACATAGGTGATATTGTTACTTATATCATCAAAGTTAAAAACAGTGGTGTATCAGCAGCTACCAACGTACAGGTACAAGATTATTTGCCGAGAGGTTTACAATTTGTGGCAAACAGTGACTGGACGATGTCTAATGATAGTACGTTGGTGAGTAAAATTATTCCACAAATTTTGCCAAATACAACGGTAACTTTAATTGTAAAAAATAGAGTTACTGCCTTGTCTATGGCTCGTGGTTCATCGGTGAAAAACTTTGCCGAAATAATTAAGTCAGACCAGTACGACCCTGATTCACAACCCAATACAGGTTACGGAGACGGTCAGGATGATACGGATGAAGGTGAAATTAAAATCCAATATTCAGATTTAAGTTTGACAAAAACAGTTTCGAATCGTAAACCAAAAGTTGGCGAGGAAATAGATTATACCATCACCGTTACGAATGATGGCGTGAGCAATGCAACCAACGTAGAGGTGCAGGATATTTTACCAAAAGGCTTGCAATATGTGTCTGGCGGAGGTTGGATAAAATCGGGTGATACTTTGCGAAATATGCTTCCATTAATCAATGCTGGAACGAGTCGCTCGGTAACATTTACGGTAAAAATCTTAACGCCAGGCGGCATTATTAACAAAGCCGAAATTACGAAAGCCGACCAATTTGACCCAGATTCTGAACACGGAAACGGAACAGGAAAAGGCGAAGATGACGAAGCGGGTGTTTTAGTGAATGGTGAACAAGCGGATTTGAGTTTAGTGAAAACCGTTTCAGATGCTCGTCCAAACGTTGGTGATACCATAACGTACTCAATATCAGTGCATAACGCAGGGTCAGATGCCGCAACCAATGTAGAGGTAAAAGATAAATTACCAAAAGAAATTGAGTTTATTGAAAGCGATGATTTTGATAATTTGGGTAGCACTTTATTTGGAACTATCAACAAAATTGGAGCCGATTCAACGAAAATATTGATTTTCAAAGCTCGTGTAACGGGTTCTGCCACTTTCACAAACTACGCTGAAATTTCAAAATCTGACCAATATGACCCTGATTCTCAACCGAATACAGGCACAAAAGATGGACAAGATGATACGGATAATGTTACGGTAAAACCTCGCATGGCAGATTTGAGTTTGCAAAAATTGGCAGATAGAAAAACGACTAATATTGGTACAAACGTAACCTTTAAATTAGTGGTAAAAAATGCAGGACCAGATTCTGCAACGAACGTAGTTGTGAAGGACGCTTTGCCATCGGGTTTAGAGTTTATCAATAGTAACGACTTTACCATGAGTAATGACGTTATCCTGGCGAGCAAAGCCATAACAGTTGCCCCAAACACGGCAGACACTTTATATTTTGTGGCTCGTGTTACAAAAGAAGGTATGATTTTGAATAAAGCGGAAATCATTAAATCGGATGTTTTTGACCTGAACTCTAAACCAAATTCGGGTACGGAAGACGGCGAAGACGATAACGCAAGAGTAATCATTGGGGGTGAACAAGCCGATTTGAGTTTGGTGAAAACTGTGGCTGACCAATTTGTAAACGTTGGCAAAACAACCACATTTACTATCAAAATCAATAACTTAGGACCAAGTGTAGCAACCAATGTGCAGGTGAAAGATTACTTGCCGAAAGGTTTAGTATTCGTTTCTGGACTTGATTTCTTGAAAGTTACAGATTCAGTATATGTGAGTAGAAATATTGCTCAAATTGCGGTGAATCAAACTGTTACCTTAAATATGGTAGCGATGGTTACGAAGGGTTTTTATGGTAAATCGAATCCAAATAATACTTTAACGAACCGTGCAGAAATCACTAAATCTGACCAATTTGATACTGATTCTCAACCAAATACAGGAACAGAAGATAGTCAAGATGACCAAAGCCGTGCAACAATCACTGTTCCAACGGCAGATTTGAGTTTGAAGAAAACCGTTTCAAATGCAACCGCAACGATTGGTTCGGAAGTAACTTATGCCATTACCGTAACCAACGATGGTAACGACAATGCAACCAATGTTGAGGTAAAAGATTATTTGCCGAAAGGGTTGTCAATTGTGAAATTAAATGATTTTACCATTTCAAAAACGAATGATACTTTGAGTTTGAAAATCAGCAGATTAAATGCAGGAGATAGTAAATCATTTGTATATACTGCCAAGATTTTGCCGACAGCCGATACCCGACAGCCGTTAGCTAACAAAGCTGAAATTTCAAAAGCTGACCAATTTGACCCTGATTCTGAATACGGAAACGGTACAGGCAAAGGCGAAGATGACGAAGCAACGGCAACAATAGGAGGGGAGTCGGCTGATTTGGAAATCAAGAAAACGGTTTCAAACCGTACAGGAACGCCTACCGAACCCAATGTAGGTGAAAATTTTACTTACACAATTACGGTGAAAAACAACGGACCAAACCGTGCAACCAATGTGGAGGTAAAAGATTATTTACCAGAAGGATTGACGTTTGTAAATAGTAAAGATTTCAGCGTAGCAGGTTCAATTCTGACCGCTAAAATTGACTCGATTAAATTGGGCGAAAGTAAAGTTTTGACCTTAGTAACAAAACTCCAAAACAGTTTAACCCAAACATCGACAGTCGAAAATCGAACATCGATAACAAAGTCTGACCAATTCGACCCAAATCTTAAAAATAACAAAGATTCAGTAAGCATTGGCGGAACGTCAGTCGATTTGAGTTTGATAAAATTGGTGAATAAGCCAAACGCTAATTTGGGCGAACAAGTAACGTACAAATTAATCGTGAAAAACACAGGGGCAGATACCGCTACCAACGTAGTAGTTCGTGATGTGTTGTCAGCAAGTTTAGGATTTGTTGCCAGTACCGATTTCACAATGACAGGTTCAGCTTTGATTTCTCGTAAAATTGTAAAAATTGCTCCAAATAAATCAGATACCTTGATTTTCGTTGCCAAAGTTAAAAGCAGTGGCATGATTATGAACTGTGCTGAAATATTCAAAGCCGACCAAACTGACATTGACTCACAAGTTGGAAATGGAACGGATAACGGAGAAGACGACGAAGCCTGTGCAATGCTCAACGGCGACCAAGCAGATTTAAGTTTGATAAAAGGAGTGGACGGTTACGCCACCACGCCAAATGTGGGCGATACAATCACGTATGTATTGGAAGTCCGCAACGCAGGGCCGGGAATTGCCACGAACGTACAAGTGAGCGACGTTTTACCAAAAGGAATTCAGTTTATCAGTAGCAACGATCTTACTAAAAATACTATTTCGAACATCGAACAATTAACATCGAAAATCGTCGATAGTATTAAAGTTGGAAGCAGCGTTAAGCTGAAATTCAAAGTAAAAATCACGGGCGTAGGTGGCGAAGAAGTAGTGAACACGATTATTAACCGTGCAGAAATTACGAAAGCCGACCAATTTGACCCTGATTCTCAACCAAATACAGGTACGGCAGACGGTCAGGATGATGCTGGGTATTTTGCGATAATGCCACAAATTGCGGATTTGAGTTTGAAGAAAAACGTCTCGAATCGTTCACCCTTGAAAGGACAAACCGTTACTTATGGCATGACGGTTTACAACGCTGGGCCAGCAATGGCAACCAATGTGGAGGTAAAAGATATATTACCAACAGGTTTGACTTTTGTGAGTTCGAGTGATTTCAAAGCAAATGGTTCAACCTTGATTGCAAAAATTCCAGCCATTGCCGCAGGAACATCGCAAACGGTAGAATTTATCGCTCGTGTAACGTCAAATAGTGCCATTATCAATAAAGCAGAAATCAATAAAGCCGACCAATTCGACCCAGATTCGCCGCACGGAAACGGAACTGATAATGGCGAAGATGATGAAGCAAGCGTGATGATTAACGGAAAACAAGCCGATTTGAGTTTGCGTAAAACAGTTGATAATACAAAACCAAACTTAGGCGACGAGTTGGTTTATACGCTCACGGTTCGCAATGCAGGACCAGACGAAGCGACCAACGTACAAGTCCAAGATTATTTACCAGAGGGTCTTGAATTTAAAGAAAGTTTTGATTTTGTTCAGCAAAAAGGCGTATTGCGTAATTTATTGCCTATACCAATTATTGCACCAAATGACTCCGTATCTTTAACTTTTGTGGGTGTTGTTACTCGTTTTGCTCAATCTTGTACGTTGACGAACAAAGCTGAAATTTGGAAAGCGGCCGAATTTGACCCAGATTCTAAGGTCGGAAATGGTATCTTGAAAATTGAAGATGACATGGATTCGGTGAGCGTTTGTATTCAATCGGCTGATTTGAGTTTGAAGAAAAAGGTAGATAAATATGAGGTAAAACCAGGCGAAACCGTCAATTATACCATTATTGTTAAAAATGCTGGATCACTCACGGCAACCAATGTGAAGGTACAAGACATTTTGCCAACGGGTTTGAAATTCGTAGAAAGTAATGATGATATTGTCAATAACAAAGGCAAATTGACGCTTTCGGCAGATAGTATCAAAGCAGGAGAATCAAATGTTTGGACATTCAAGGTACTGGTATCTAATAACAAGTTACCAATTACCAACCACGCCCAAATCATCGAAGTTGATCAATTCGACCCAGATTCAACGCCTAATAACGGAACTGACAACGACGAAGATGACGAAGCAAGTGTAACTATCAATGCAGGAAAAGCAGATTTGAGTATCAGAAAAGATGTAAAACCTTGGAATGCCAATGTTGGGCAGAATGTAACCTATACAATTACAGTGAGCAATTCGGGAACAAATACCGCTACTAATGTTCACGTGAGAGATATTTTACCAGAAGGCTTGAAATTCATTTCATCAAATGATTTTGAATACAACGAAACATCAAGAGCCTTGATTGGCAAGTTTGATTCGGTGAAAGTGGGTGGAAAAGAAACTTTAACTTTTGTGGCGAAAATTTTGCCGAAAGCCGGAAGCCGAAAGCCGATAGCCAACAAAGTCGAAATCTCAACTGCCGACCAATTCGACCCAGATTCTTGTCCAAATTCAGGCATAGAAGATGGCGAAGATGATACCGATTCTGTTACGGTAAATGGTCGTGGAGCGGATTTGAGTTTAGAGAAGTTTGTTTCAAACGATACAGGAACGCCTGCCGAACCAAATGTAGGTGAAGAAGTAACCTTTACGTTGCGTGTACGCAATGCAGGACCAGAAGTAGCGAGAAATACCATCGTAAAAGATTATTTGCCTGTTGAATTGGCATTGAGCGAAAAGATAGATTTCTATAATCCGAGCGAAGGAATTTTGAGTAGAACTATTCCAATTATTCAACCAAATACTTACGTTGATTTAACATTCAAAGCCAAAGTATTGAAAGGTGGATTGATTACGAATAAAGCAGAAATTTTCGATACTCGTCAGTACGACCCTGATTCTCAACCGAATACAGGCACGGAAGACGGGCAGGACGATGTGGGCGTTGTAACGTTAATCGGTCAAGAAGCGGATTTGAGTTTGAACAAGATTGTGAATCATACCGATGTAACCGTTGGCGATACGCTTCTATACATGGTGCAAGTGAACAACGCTGGACCTTCGGAAGCGACCAATGTT
Organism: Arcicella sp.; assembly: GCA_034519515.1. Lineage (GTDB taxonomy): Bacteria > Bacteroidota > Bacteroidia > Cytophagales > Spirosomataceae > Arcicella. The sequence continues at coordinate 6,628 of JAXHOK010000051.1, read as the reverse complement.
GAAGTATCGGATTTACTGCCTGATGGTTTGCAACTGGTAGAATCTAACAACGGAATTTTGGTTGGAAACCTCATTACTTTCAAAGCCGCAAGCATTGAAAAAGGCGGAATTGCGGTGTTTGGTTATAAAGTTTTGGTAACGAAAGAAGGAAACTTGATTAATAAAGCCCAAGTCTCAAAATCTGACCAACCAGACCCAGATTCAACGCCAAATAATGGCAAATTTGATGGCAAAGAAGACGATGAAGCCAGTTGTGTAGTAAGGGCAAAATTGCCTTGCGACAAAACCGCACCGAGCATTATTGCCTCAAAAACTGCATTAAACTGTTCGGATAAAGCCATTTTAACGGCTTTGGGATGCACGAGCGAAGTCAATTGGTCGGATGGACAAAAAGGGAATACCATCACGATTAGTCCAACCTCAGATGTAACCATTACCGCCATTTGTGTATATTCAAGTGCCTGTGTGAGTGACGTTTCAAAAGCAGTAAAAATTACTGTTACGAATCCAAATGCACCAGTAATTTCGACCAATAAAACCCAAGTTTGCGGAGGCGATAGCGTAACATTAAGCTCAACGGGTTGTGTAGGAATAACGGTTTGGTCAAATGGTAAAATGGGCAATAGTATTACCGGGAAACTTGTTTCAACGTCTTCATTCACAGCCGTTTGTAGAGTGGGAACTTGCAATAGCCCACGATCAAATGAAGTAACGATAAAGACTGGTATTGATAAACCATTAGTGATTTGTGGTAAAGAAAGACTATGCGTAGGCGAGTCGGAAGTCTTGAAAGCCATTGGTTGTGAGGCTGGAAAAGTGACGTGGTCGGACGGACAAGTTGGACAGCAAATTTTGGTAAAACCAACCAAAACGCAATACCAATTCACGGCAATTTGCGAGTTAGGGACTTGTAAATCTGAACCATCGACACCCGCTTATTTCATCGTAACGGATTGCGGAAAAGACAGCATCAAGATTGTTCAGAAACCGATGTTGGCATTGTGTAAAGAAGCACGAATTCCAGTGTTGGTAACGGGTAAAACCTACGATATTACTTACGATTTCAGATTAGTAAACGTAGGAAATGCCGACTTTGAGCAAATTCAAGTATTGGATAATTTGGACGATGTATTTACCAATAACGGAGCTAAGATTTTGAATATCAAAGATTTAAAAGCAGATTCGGGAATAGTCATAAATCCAAGATTTGACGGACGACTCAATAATCAGTTGTTGATTGATACGCAAAGTAGTTTACTGACTGGTAAGGTCAAAAGCCTTCAATTTACGGTAAGTGTTGATTTCACGAATACCCAATTTGATACTTTCTACAACTCCGCCAATGCCGTAGCCAAAGCTGGAAAAGTAGTCGTACAAGATTTATCAAACAATGGTTTTGACGTAAATCCAGACGGCAATAATGACCCAACGGACGACTCGAAACCAACGCCGATTAGAGTGCAAAGTGTACAAAAACCTGTGGACGAACCGAAGGAAATATTCATTCCAGAAGGTTTCTCTCCAAACGGAGACGGCATCAATGATTTGTTCATTATCGACTTGCAAGACAAGACTTTAACGATAAATCTACAAATTTATAACCGTTGGGGAGGATTGGTTTACGCCCAAGAAGACTACCAAAATAATTGGGACGGAACATCTAATCAAGGCATAAATCCAACAGGAAGAACTGGCTTGGTGGATGGTACTTATTTCTATATGGTGAGGCTGTCTAACGGTAAGGAATTTGTACGGAGTATGACTTTGATGCGGTAAAAGTGTATAAAAAAAACAGGTAATTCAAATTTAGAATTACCTGTTTTTTTATGTAAAATAGAAAGTATTTAGATGTTATTTTGACCAAAAACCTTCTGGGAATTTCGCTTTTTTAAGCGTCTCTTTTGCACGAGCGTTTTTTTCTGCAAAAGGTTCGTAACCTTCTGGAAAAAGTAGAGATAAATCACTTTCAATGAAGACAGTTTTAGGTAATTTATCAATGGATGATTTTTGAAGCGTTTTCATATTTTTTTTTTAAAATTAAAACAATTTTCTAATTAAAAAAGATTCGTAGTCTGTGTTTTTTTGAAATTCCTCGAAGTTACCATCATTAGAGCCATAAATTTCATAAGAATCTATTAAATCATCATAATAGGTATTTAGTATTCTTTGATAAAGTTGAGTTCTGGTTTTAGAACTTCCCTCAATAAGTATAAAAATCATTGGATTTTCTGACAGAAACTTTAACGCAATATCAATAACAGTTGCTAAAACTTTTATCATATCACCATTGTCTGAAACATTTTCATCATCAATAGCTTTGGTTTCAAGGTCATAATCGCCGAATCCGAAGTTATAGACATTATGTTGGATTTTAGAAAATGCTACTACTTTAAATATTGAGCCATTTTTACCAATACTTTCAAAAATATAATAGTCGTTATCCGCATCAAATCTTACGGAATAAGTGGGTTGATTCATGAGTGGTTTTTTGATAAAATTAAGTAAGATTGATTCAAAATCAAATTATTGATTTGAAATGTATTTAAAACAAAAAAGGTCAAGAGAACTTGTTTTCACTTTGATGCGGTAGGGTTTAGGAGGAAAGGAGAAAGGGAGTAAAGGAGGATTTTGTCTTCTTTTGCTCCCTTTTTTTGTTTGATAAATTGGATTGTAGGTTGAATTTATTTGTTGTATGTTTGTTCAGATAAATTTAAACGTGTTCTAAAAAACTGTAAAATGAAACTAACCTTAAAGTCCATTCTATTCTTTTTAACAATTAACTTTTCTTTCGGACAAACTCTTGTTAAAATTGGAGATAATGTTCCAAAGTACAATTTTGTTAAAGTTCTCAATTCACCAGAATCCGAACTTGATATTTCTGAGATAAAAATGAAACCTACTATTCTCGTTTTTTGGGGAACTTGGTGTAGTCCTTGTGTTCCAGAAATGGTTGAGTTAGGTAAACTACAAGAAAAATTTGCGGATAAGATTCAAATAATTGGAGTCTCGAATGATAGTGAAGATAAGATAAAAAACTTCATTCAAAAACGTCCAAGTAAAGTTTGGTATGCTTCTGACCCTTCACAAAATCTTTGGAATATTTTTGGAGTCAATACGGCGGGATTTTCCGCCATGATTGATAAAAACCATCAAGTACGCTCAATAACCGCCACACATTCAATTGACAGCATAGCCATACAAAACTTGATAGATTCAAAGCAAATTAATCTTGAAGAAAATAGAGGCACTAAAAGCATTTCGGAAAACGAAAATCCTTTTAAATTAGATAGTAATACTGTTTATTCATTTGTAATTCAGCAAGAATTAAAAGGTGCTTCTTCAATGATGAGAAGACCAAATAAAGGCATTTTTGCTAATAGACGAACCACTGTAATTAATCTTGTTCCAACAGTAATTTTACGGGAAGTATTTGACATTTCTACGTCAAGGAGATTGGTATATGCAAGTAAAGAAGACAGCATAAAAAGTAATCAAAGCCCATTGTGTATTGATTTAATAGTTCCTGAGAATGAAAAGTTGTACTTAAAATCTGTTTTGAAAAATGAAGTAAACAAACACTTATCAGTAAAAGGAGAAATGTCTAAAAAGATTATCACTTGCTTAGTAGTTCGACCAATCTCTGGTAAAGAAATACTCATTAAAAAATCAACGAAAAAAGAAAATCAATTTTCATTCGATGGATTGGGATTCAAAGGTGAAGGTGTCCCAATGAAATCATTTATTGATTACATAGAAAATGCCTTAGTTTATCCAATCTTTGATGAAACTGGTTTGATGGAATACTACGACATTGATTTTTCAAAGAATAACATTGAAGAATTAAAATCAATTAGAGAAAGTTTGGCTAAACTTGGTCTTGAATTAGTCAAAAATAGAAGAGAAATGGATGTTCTACTTATTTCTTCTCGATAAGAAGATATTGACCAAAAAAAACAGGTAATTTAAATCCTGAATTGTCTGTTTCTATGTTACACAGTCGAAAAATTGAGAATTATAGTTTACCATAAAGAAAGTTTTACATTCGCCAAACACGCTTTTGCTTCTTCATTCCTTTTGGTAAACATTTCTACACCTTCCTAAAATGGAAAGCTATCAACTTTTGTAAACTTGCCTTTGAGGATTTTATTGATAATCGGTTTTTCTGTTCTCATGGTGATATAATTTTAAGCCACTGCAAAACCCGTATATAATCGTTTTGCAGGGGCATGAAAAGCCAAAACTATATCTTGCCTCGGAATGCCTGACTCTGCAAATACATCAGCAAAACCTTCGTCTGTACCATCATATTCAACATAGACTTTTTGGTTTTTAATACGGACGTGCAGAATACAGCCATAACTCCGACTGTCATGTTTCCAGGCATTATGATAAATGAGATAGTTTAATTGATTGGGGTCTTCTACTAAATAAATTTCCTCCTCCAAATTACACTGCATCGTAAGGATATAATCGCCTAAAATCTTCTTGATAATTTTCTGGTATTGAGCTATCTTTTCCATGCGTGAATGATTGGATTTTGAACATCAAATATAATCAGTTTAACGTTATGTCGGTCTAAAAATGTTTGAACAATGGGCTCACGTATCAAATCATCATAAGCATCCTTGGGCATCGCTAAAAATGGAATACGATTTGGTTCTTGCTTCACTTGAACAACAAGGACATTTTCTAATTTTGTAATACTAAACTTTTTGATTCATTGATTTTTATGATTTGACACCGCAAAATACAATTTATCGAATGCTTAGTTTTATCATCAACACTTTTCAAGAACTACCAACTAATTATAGACAGGTACTTATATCACAATGTATTTCATTATCTACTCTCCTTTCCTCTTTTTACTTTCTCCTCACATATAATATTCCAAAGCCTTTTTCATTTCCGCTTTTGAAACGGGAATATCATAAGTGCATTTTCCTGATGCCTCTAACAATGAAAATCTAATTTCTTTACCCTTATTTTTCTTATCCTGAGCCGTGAGAGCAATGATTTCATCCATGTCCGAATCCAATATAGTCGCTTTCCCATAAACGGAATAAATGAATTCTTCAATATTGGAAAGCGTTTTTAAATCAATCATATTGCGTTTGTAGGAAATAAAAGCCTCACAAATCATCCCTGCGGCAATGGCTTCTCCGTGTAGGAGATGCAGTTTGGGTTTACCCAAGAAATAAGTCTCAATGGCGTGTCCGAGGGTATGCCCAAAATTTAGTATTTTTCTAAGACCTTTCTCTGTTGGATCGGTTTCCACAACTTGCTGTTTAATGGCAACAGAATGAGTAATTAAATCATTAAAATCTTGTTCTTCAAAGTCTTTTCTGCGGATAATATTCCACTTATCAGCATCCATTATTAGGCAATGTTTGATAATTTCGGCAAAGCCCGAACGTTTTTCGGCAAAGGATAGAGTTCCTAAAAAAGCAGGGTCAATCAAGACGGTTTTAGGAATTTGAAAAACACCAATATGATTCTTAAGTCCTTGAAAATCAACACCCAACTTCCCTCCCACACTGGCGTCCACCTGTGAGAGTAAAGTGGTTGGAATCTGGATAAAATCAATTCCTCTTTTATAAGTTGTAGCACAAAATCCGCCCATATCGCCAATGACTCCTCCGCCCAAATTTATCATCAAGGCATGACGGTCTAATTCGTGGTTGGTCATGCTCTCCCAGATGGTCTGGCAAGTATCTAAATTCTTTTGAGATTCACCCGATTTAATTTTCACTAAATGGTGTTTTGGCAAGATGGACTTGATGATAGGATAGCAATAACGAAAGGTATTTTCATCCACCAAAACGTGTATGTTGGTGTAAGGATTAGCCTTCAAAAAGGCTGCTAAACTTTCAGCAATGGGGGCAATTATAACGGACATTTTCTCAAATAATAAATAATAGTGAACAATTAATAGTTTGCGTCAAATTGCAAATTATTGTCCAAAATTACCCAATTTTTACGGGATTATTTTATTGAGAGAGAGAAAATAAGCCTGACTGATTTTGCAGATTATTGATTAAAACAAAACGGAAAGCCCTGTTTGAGAGCCTTCCGTTTTGTTTGTTGAGGATCATAAAAATATTAATTTCCTTGCACTTGTAAACTGAATCCTGTCTGGGGCTGCAGAATCCCTCTTAAATCTAAGCTCTTAGCCGCCCCATTTACGTTAAGATTTACCGTATGTGTAGGAGCAATCTGTACGGGTTCGGTAACAAGTGGCACGTGTCCGCATGACCATAAAGCGGCAGTTCCCCAATTGCCCGTCATCAGCGAAATGTTCAATAAACATTGGCAAATGGCTGAAACATCTATCATCTTTTGGGGACTGTTGGTAATGGCTGGTAATGAAGAGATTATCCTGATTTTATAGCCTGTTCCTAACGCAATTGTATTCGGAATGGTTACCGTTATTGTTCCTGAATTGGTGCCTGTGAGCGTTCCCAGAGTTGTGGGCGAAGTAAAATTACCCGAGGCATCCGATAATTGTGCCGTAAAAATATTCCCACTCGTGTACGTCCCCGAAGCGGTGAAAGGAATACTGAAAGCCGTATTTTTACACCAAGAGGCGGGCGTTGTGCCAGCCACCACAATATTCTCCTGCACCGTGAAG